>NZ_CP097857.1:5172500-6676488 GCF_026428275.1 Pseudomonas sp. B111
AGCAAGATCGCCGGCGGCCGTATCGCCACCGTCGCCATCGACCGCATGGCCTTCATGGTGCCGGTCGCGGTAGGTGCCCAGCTTTCCTTCTATACCCAGACCCTGGAAGTCGGTCGCAGCTCGATCCGCATGCTGGTCGAGGTGTGGAGCGACGACCCGCTGTCCAGCGAATGGCGCAAAGTCACCGAGGCGGTGTTCGTGTTCGTCGCCATCGATGGCAGCGGGCGCACCCGCCCAGTCCCGCCACGCCGGGGCTAGACGCAGGAACGCCGGCTATCGCCGGCGTTCTTGTTTGCGCGTTCCTCAGGCTCGCACGGGGTTGCCGCGTACCGGCGCATCCCCGGCCACGTAGTACTTCGCCGTGCTGCGCGGCAGCGGCTGGCGACCGCGGATCCTGTCGGCGATCTTCTCGGCCATCATGATGGTGGTGGCATTGAGGTTGCCGGTGATGATCAGCGGCATGATCGACGCATCCACCACTCGCAGTCCTTCCATGCCGTGGACCCGTCCCTGGCCATCGACCACCGCCATGTCGTCGCTGCCCATCTTGCACGAGCAGGATGGGTGGAAAGCGGTCTCCGCATGGTTGCGGATGAACTCGTCGAGTTCGGCGTCCGACTGCACGTTCACCCCTGGGCTCAACTCGCGGCCCCGATAGGGGTCCAGCGCCGGCTGGTTCATGATCTCGCGGGTCAGCCGGATGCCGTCGCGGAACTCCTGCCAGTCCTGCTCGTGGGACATATAGTTGAACAGGATGCTCGGATGCTGGCGCGGGTCCCTGGACTTCAGGTGGATGCGCCCGCGGCTCGGCGAGCGCATCGAGCCCATGTGCGCCTGGAAGCCGTGCTCCTGCACGCCCTTGCTGCCGTTGTAGTTGATCGCCACCGGGAGGAAATGGAACTGGATGTTCGGCCATTCGAACGCTTCGCGGGTTCGGATGAAGCCGCCAGCCTCGAACTGGTTGCTGGCGCCGAGGCCCTTGCCGAGGAACAGCCACTGGGCGCCGATGGCCGGCTGGTTCCACCATTTGGTCGCCGGGTAGATCGACACCGGCTGCTTGCAGGCGTACTGCAGGTAGAGTTCCAGGTGATCCTGCAGGTTGGCGCCGACGCCCGGCAGGTCATGCACCACCGGGATGTCCAGGTCGCGCAGCAGGGCCGCCGGGCCGACGCCGGAGCGTTGCAGCAATTGCGGCGAGGCGATCGCGCCGCTGCACACCAATACTTCGCGGCGGGCGTGGGCGGTGACCGGGTTGTCGCCGTTGCCCACCAGGTAGGAGACGCCGATGGCGCGCTTGCCGCTGAACAGGATGCGGTCGCTCAGGGCGTGGGTGACGATGGTCAGGTTGGGCCGGCCGCGGGCCTGGTCCAGGTAGCCGCGCCCGGTGGCGGCGCGACGGCCCTCCGGGGTGACGGTCCGGTCCATGGGGCCGAAGCCTTCCTGCTGGTAGCCGTTGAGGTCATCGGTTCGCGGGTAGCCGGCCTGCACGCCGGCCTCGACCATCGCATGGAACAGTGGGTTGTTGCCGGCCTTCGGCGTGGTCACGCTGACCGGGCCGTCGCCGCCATGGTAGTCGTTGGGGCCGATGTCCCGGGTTTCCGCCTTGCGGAAGTACGGCAGGCAGTCGAGGTAGCTCCAGTCCTCGAGGCCCGGCTCCTTGGCCCAGCCGTCGAAGTCCAGGGCGTTGCCGCGGATGTAGCACATGCCGTTGATCAGCGAGGAGCCGCCCAGGCCCTTGCCGCGACCGCACTCCATGCGGCGGTTGTTCATGTAGGGCTCGGGGTCGGTTTCGTAGGCCCAGTTGTAGCGCCGCCCCTGCAGCGGGAAGGCAAGGGCCGCCGGCATCTGGGTGCGGAAGTCGAAGCGGTAGTCGGGACCGCCAGCTTCGAGCAGCAGGACGCTGACGTCGGCATCTTCGGTGAGGCGGGTAGCGAGTACGTTACCGGCAGAGCCGGCTCCGATGATGATGTAGTCGAATTCCTGGGACATGCAGGCCTTCCTCTTTTCTCGGCATGACACCGGCCGCGACGCTGGCGCGCCGGTGTCTGGAAGTTCGGAATGGCCGGTGTCAGGGAGCGTTGCCTGGGACCGGCCTGGTTAGGGGTTCGAGCGCTGCGTCGAGGCTCAGAACACCGAGGCGTAGTCGCCCAGCTCCACTTGCACGGACTTGATGCGAGTGTAATGAGCCAGGGTAGTGAGACCGTTCTCGCGACCGACACCGGATTGCTTGTAACCGCCGACCGGCATTTCCGCCGGCGACTCGCCCCAGGTATTGATCCAGCAGATGCCGGCTTCCAGGCGATGGATGGCGCGGTGGGCGCGGGCCAGGTCCTGGGTCACGACGCCGGCGGCGAGGCCGTACTCGGTATCGTTGGCGCGGCGGATCGCCTCGTCTTCGTCGTCATAGACCAGGATGCTCATCACCGGGCCGAAGATTTCCTCGCGGACGATGGTCATGTCGTCGCTGCAATCGGTGAACACGGTCGGCGCGACGTAGGCGCCATTGCCGAACGCTCCATCGGTCACACGCTCGCCGCCGCACAGCAGGCGAGCCTTCTGCGCCTTGCCGGACTCGATGTAGCCGAGCACGCTTTCCATGTGCGGGAAGCTGACCAGCGGGCCGAAGTTGGTGTTCTCGTCCTGCGGGTCGCCGAGACGGATGCGCTGCACGCGCTCCAGTACCTTGGCTTCGAAGCGGGCCTGCTGGGAACGGTGGATGAACACCCGGGTGCCGTTGGTGCAGACCTGGCCGGAGCTGAAGAAGTTGGCCATGACGGCGATGTCGGCGGCACGGTCGAGGTCTGCGTCGGGGAAGATGATCAGCGGGGACTTGCCGCCCAGCTCCATGGTCACTTCCTTCAGCGACGAGCTGGAAGCGCTGGCCATGACTTTCTTGCCGGTGGAGGTGCCACCGGTGAAGGAGATCTTCTCGATGAGCGGGTGCTCGGTCAGCCACTGGCCGACTTCGCGTCCGCTGCCGGTGAGCACATTGAACACGCCGTCCGGCACGCCGGCCTCGGTGTAGATCTCGGCCAGCTTGAGGGCAGTCAGCGGGGTGACTTCGCTGGGCTTGAAGATCATCGCGTTGCCGGCAGCGAGGGCCGGGGCGGATTTCCACAGGGCGATCTGCACCGGGTAGTTCCAGGCGCCAATGCCGGCGACCACGCCCAGCGGCTCGCGGCGGGTGTAGACGAAGCTGGTTTCGCGCAGGGGAATCTGCTCGCCTTCGATGGCCGGGACCAGGCCGGCGTAGTACTCGAGCACGTCGGCGCCGGTGACGATGTCCACCGAGCGGGTTTCCGCCAGCGGCTTGCCGGTATCCAGGGTTTCCAGGGCGGCCAGTTCGTCGTTGCGCTCGCGGAGGATGTCGACGGCGCGACGGAGGATGCGCGAGCGCTGCATGGCGGTCATCGCCGCCCACACCTTCTGCCCCTCGACGGCGCTCTGCACGGCCCGCTCGACGTCTTCCCTGGAAGCCCGCTGGACCTTGGCGAGCACTTCGCCGTTGGCCGGGTTGATGGTCTCGAAGGTGGCGCCACTGCTGGCCTCCACGTAGCGACCGCCAATGTAGAGCTTCTGTTCTTCGAATCGGGCCATGTTGCAGTCCTCTCTTATCGGTATCGCAGGCGCAAGGCGGCGCCGCGGGGGTTTTCGTCCCTACCCCGACTGTTTTGCCAACTGCTGGTCGAGGTAGTCGTAAGCGATGTTCAGGGCCTCGTCGGTATCGAAGGCGTCGCCGGTCAGCGCGCCACGCAACCACAGGCCGTCGATCAGGGCCGCCAGGCCGCGTGCCGCGGCGCGGGCGTCGACCGCCGAGAGCTGGCGGCGGAACTGGTAGCACAGGTTCGAATACAGGCGATGGTCGTTGACCCGCTGCAATCGACGCAGTGCCGGCTGGTGCATGCTGGTCGCCCAGAACGCCAGCCAGGTCTTCATCGCCGGACCATTGACCTGGCTGTCGTCGAAGTTGCCTTCGACGATCGCTCGCAGGTGCGCCCTCGGACTGTCGTCGTAGAGCGCCGCGCGGCGTTCGCGTACGGCCTTGCTCAAGGCGCTGAGCAGGTGCCGCATGGTCGCTTCCAGCAAGCCGTTCTTGTCCTGGAAGTAGTGGCTGATGATGCCGTTGGAAACACCCGCCAGGCGGGCAATCAGGGCGATGCTGGCGTCTCCCATGCCGACCTGATCGACCGCCTCCAGGGTGGCGTGAATCAGTTGCGAGCGGCGGATGGGCTGCATACCGACCTTGGGCATTGCTATCTCCTCTCGTCGATAGGTGCGTGCGGGCACCGACCGACGTCATTGGTGGCCAGTCTATTTTGTTTTTATTGAACGTTCAATCAACTAAGAATAAGCTCGGCGTCCATGAGCGGCTCCCAGCCTGCGTGCAACCTGGCCCGCGCCGTTCATCACCTCGTCGCCGAAGTCCGCCAAGGATCGCAGAATCCGGGCTTCAAGTGGGGTGGCAATGCTGTGTCTGTAGTCCGCGGCCATAAGCCGCCATGCTTTCACTGCCATGGGGTCATCCTCCAATGAGTACTGCTTCGCCAATAAAAACAAACGAGCAGGTACGTCTGAATCCGATCGTGTTCTTCGGCTCGACCGCACTGATCCTGGTTCTGACCGCCGCCCTCATCCTCTATCCCGACAGCGCCGGAGCCTTGCTCGGCCGCATCCAGGCGTGGCTGTCGCACAGCTTCGGCTGGTACTACATGCTGGCCATCGGCGCCTACCTGTTCTTCGTCGCCTGGGTGGCCTTCTCGCGCTTCGGCACCCTCAAGCTCGGCGAGGAGCATGAAAAGCCGGACTTCAGCTACGGCGCCTGGGCCGGCATGCTGTTCTCCTCCGGGATCGGCATCTCGCTGCTCTACTTCGCCGCATCCGAGCCGATCGACCACCTCTACCACCCGCCCGAAGGCGTTCCCGGCAGCCCTCAGGCGGCGCGCCAGGCGCTGCAACTGACCTTCCTCCACTGGGGCCTGCACGGCTGGGCGATCTATGCCCTGGTCGGCCTCGCCGTCGGTTATTTCGCCTACCGCCATCGCCAGCCGCTGGCGTTGCGCTCGGCGCTCTATCCGATCCTCGGCGAGCGCTGGGTGAAAGGCGCCGCGGGCCACGCGGTGGATTGCTTCGGCATCTTCGTCACCCTTCTCGGGCTGGTGACCAACCTGGGCATCGGCGCCTTGCAGGTGTCGTCCGGTCTCGAGTACCTGACCGGCATGCCACACAGCAAAGGCACCCTGCTGGCGGTGATCCTGGTGATGAGCCTGGTCGCCACCCTGGCGGCGGTCTCCGGTGTCGAGAAAGGCATCCGCCGGCTGTCCAACCTGAATATCGTGCTGTTCAGCTCGCTGCTGCTGTTCGTGCTGGTCTGCGGTTCGACCCTGGAACTGCTCAACGGCTTCGTACAGAACCTCGGCGATTATCTCGACGGCCTGGTGCTGAAGACCTTCGACCTCTACGTCTACACCGGTGCCGGCACCGGCAAGAGCGAGGAATGGCTGGGCCTGTGGACCCTGTTCTACTGGGCCTGGTGGATTTCCTGGGCGCCCTTCGTCGGTATGTTCATCGCCCGCATCTCCCGCGGTCGCAGCGTGCGCGAACTGGTCTGCGGGGTGCTGCTGATCCCGCTGGGCTTCACCCTGGCCTGGCTGTCGGTATTCGGCAACAGCGCCCTGGACCTGGTGATGAACCACGGCGCGACCGACCTGGGCAAGGCCGCGCTGGAACAGCCGTCGATGTCGATCTACCTGCTGCTGGAACACTATCCGCTGTCGAAGATCGTCATCGGCCTGTCGATCTTCGTCGGCTTCGTGCTGTTCCTCACCCCGGCGGATTCCGGCTCGGTGATGCTGGCCAATCTCTCGCGCAGCGGCGGCGAGCTGGACGAGGACGCGCCGAACTGGCT
This sequence comes from Pseudomonas sp. B111, assembly GCF_026428275.1. NCBI lineage: Bacteria > Pseudomonadati > Pseudomonadota > Gammaproteobacteria > Pseudomonadales > Pseudomonadaceae > Pseudomonas > Pseudomonas sp. B111. The sequence continues at coordinate 5,178,406 of NZ_CP097857.1, forward strand.
GCGCATTCTCTGGTCGGCCGTCGTCACGCTAGTCACCATCGGCCTGCTGTTCGCCGGCAACTTCACGGCGATGCAAACCGTCGTGGTGCTCGCCGGGCTACCGTTCTCGGCGGTGCTGATCCTGTTCATGTTCGGCCTGCACAAGGCCATGCGCGCCGACTACGAGGCCCAGGTCGGCGACCGCCGCACCTACCAGCCAGTGCCGGCGCCAACCCAGCACCAGACCTGAATCCGGCGCCGCTAGGGCGCCCTCGCCAATCAGGTGCGTACTTGGCCCGGCGTTTCGCCGGGCCTTTCTTTTCTGCCGCCCGGCGCCCGGCGCCCGGCGCATGCCGCAGGAACCGGCGCGCGGGAGCGTGCGAAAGGAAGAACAGACGGAAAAAGCGCGGAGGATAAACGCGAATGCCCGGCAGCGCCGGGCATTCGCAGCGGTCCCGAGCGGGCCTTGGGGGTCAGCCGAGGTTCTTGCCCAGCAGCGCGTGGTACAGCTCGCTGTCGCCGAGCACCCCGACCACCCTGTCCTGCTCCTGCAGAACCAGCTTGTGGCCGGTCTGGTAGCGAATCTGCAGGGCATCGCGCATACGGATGCTGACATCCACCAGGGTCGGTTCGCGGCGCAGCTTCTCCACCGGGTCGCCCTGGCGCCAGCGTTGCAGATCGATGACGTTGCTGCCCTGGCGCGCGCCCTTGAGCACGTCGCCTTCGCTGAGACCGATCCAGCAGTCGCGGCCCTGGTCGAAGCAGATCTCGTCGTTCTGCCGGATGCACTGGTCGAGGCCACGCATCAGACTCTGGCCGCACAGCACGTTGAGCGGGTTGGTATGGGCGACGAAGGTACGCACGTAGTCGTCCGCCGGGCTCAGCACGATCTCTTCCGGCTTGCCGTGCTGGATGATCCGGCCGTCCTTCATGATCGCGATGCGGGTGCCGATCTTCAGCGCCTCGTCGAGGTCGTGGCTGACGAACACGATGGTCTTGTGCAGTTGCCGTTGCAGCACCAGCAGTTCGTCCTGCAATTGCTGGCGGATCAGCGGGTCGAGGGCGGAGAACGGTTCGTCCATCAGCAGGATGTCGCCATCCATCGCCAGCGCGCGAGCCAGGCCGACGCGCTGCTGCATGCCGCCGGAGAGCGAGTCGGGACGCTTGTCGCGCCACTGCGAGAGACCGACCAACTCGAGCTTCTCGTCGATCAGCTTCTTCCGCTCGGCGGCCGGACGGCCCTGCATCTCCAGGCCGAAGCCGACGTTCTCGGCCACCGTCAGCCAGGGCATCAGGGCGAACTTCTGGAACACCATGGCGATGCGCTTGGTGCGCATGGCCTTGAGGGTCGCCGGCGAGCAGTTGGCGATGTCCACCTGCGAACCTTCGTGCTCGATCAGCAGCTTGCCGCGGCTGACCTTGTTCAGGCCGTTGATGCAGCGCAGCAGGCTCGACTTGCCGGAGCCGGAAAGTCCCATCAGCACGCAGATCTCGCCGCGGTTGACGTCCAGGCAGGCGTCCTCGACGCCGAGCACCTGGCCGGTGCGCTTGAGGATCTCGGCGCGGCCGAGGCCCTGGTCGAGGAGCTTCAGGGCTTCCTTGGTGTGGGTGCCGAAGATGACGTCCACATGGTCGAATCGGATCGCGGTCATGGCTTATTTCCCCTTCACGGCGCGCTGCTTGCACACCCGGTCGAGCAGGATGGCGAGCAGGACGATGGCCAGGCCGGCTTCGAAGCCGAGGGAGATGTCGGCGGTGTTCAGCGCGTTCACCACCGGCTTGCCGAGGCCATCGGCGCCGACCAGCGCGGCGATCACCACCATCGACAGGGAGAGCATGATGCATTGGGTGATGCCGGCGGCGATGCTCGGCATCGCGTGCGGCAGCTCGATGCGCGTCAGCAGTTGCCAGCGCGAGCAGCCGAAGGCCTTGCCGGCGTCGAGCAGCTCCGCCGGCACGTCCTGGATACCCAGGCAGGTCAGGCGGATCGGCGCGGCGACGGCGAAGATCACCGTGGAGATCAGGCCCGGCACCACGCCGAGACCGAACAGGGTCAGGGTCGGGATCAGGTAGACGAAGGTCGGTACCGTCTGCATCAGGTCCAGCAACGGCCGCAGCGCGGTGTAGAACCACGGCTTGTGCGCGGCGACGATGCCCAGCGGCACGCCCACGGCGATGCACACCAGGGTGGCGAATATCACCTGGGCGAGGGTTTCCATGGTCTCCTGCCAGTAGCCCAGGTTGAGGATCAGCAGCAACGAGGCCAGGGCGAACACGGTCAGCCCCCAGCTGCGCTGGATGAAATGCACCAGCCCTACCAGCAAGGCGATCAGCACCAGCGGGTTGAACCAGAGCAAGCCGTTGGTGACGCCATGGATGAGGAACTCCAGGGTGTCGGAGATCTTGTCGAAGAACGATGCGCCATGCAGGGTCAGCCAGTCGACGAAACCGGCGATCTGCTCTCCCAGCGGGAGCTTGTGATCAGTCAGGAACATAATCAGGGTCCATCAAGAGCGGGAAATGAACGACCGGTCGCCTACTTGGCGAACGCCAGCTTGGCCGCGGCTGCGGCAGGCTGCCCGTCGCGGGTGGTGACACCGGCCAGCCAGGCATCCAGCTGTTCCGGGTGATCCTTCAACCAGGCCTTAGCGGCTTCCTCGGGTTTCTTGTTTTCGTTGAGTACCGCGTCCATCAGCTTGTTCTCCATCTCGAGGGTGAAGCTGAGGTTCTTCAGCAGTTGGCCGACGTTGGCGCACTCCTGGGCGTAGCCCTTGCGCACGTTGGTGTAGATGGTCGCGCCGCCATAGTTGGGGCCGAAGAAGTCGTCGCCGCCTTCCAGGTACTTCATCTGGAAGCGGGTATTCATGGGGTGCGGCTCCCAGCCGAGGAACACCACCCACTGGTTGCGCCGGATGGCCCGCTGCACCTGCGAGAGCATGCCCGCCTCGCTGGATTCCACCAACTTGAACTTGCCCAGTTCGAAGGCGTTCTTGTCGATCATGCTCTGGGCGACGCGGTTGCCGTCGTTGCCCGGCTCGATGCCGTAGATCTTGTTGCCCAGCTTGTCGGAGAACTTCGCGATATCGGCGAAGCTGCGCAGGCCGCCGTCGTAGACGTACTGGGGAACCGCCAGGGTGTACTTGGCGCCCTCCAGGTTGGCGCGCAGCGTCTCGACCGTGCCTTTCTCGGCGTACTGCTTGATGTCGTTGGTCATGGTGGGCATCCAGTTGCCCAGGAATACGTCGAGGTCGTTGTTGGCCAGGGAGCGGTAGGTCACCGGCACCGAGAGCAGATTGACCTTGGTCTTGTAGCCGAGGGACTCGAGGACCTGGCGGGTGACCGCGGTGGTCACTGTGATGTCGGTCCAGCCGACGTCGGCGAAACGCACCGACGCACAGGATTCGGGCTCCGCGGCCTGGGCTGCCAGCGGTGCGCACAGAGACACGGCCAGCAGCCAAGACTTGCAACCTTTCATAGCGAACTCCTCTGCAGGGTAAGGCGCCGGCGCTACCCCGAAGGGCGCGGCGGTCTGTCTGTATCGGGCCGACCGGTAGCGGCCCTCAGCGGGCAATTCGTGAACGATCATGAAACAGGACGCATCCGTCGCCTACAGGGTGGGTCGCAACCAGTGCAGGCGGGGTCGCATTCAGTACCCGCTGTGTCGCATTCAATCATAGTGGTCTTTGCCGGCGACCAGCGGATGCCGTTTTCGGAGCGGCGCGAGCCCGTTCTCATTCCGACGCCGTGCAGGTGCAGACGCCCCCCGGCCGCAGAGGTTCCCCGATCCGGGCGCGGACGCGGCGCTTTTGGACATGGCCGGGTCGGTGGCGGATGCGGCCCGCCTCGGGGAAAGCCCGATGATGCGCAGGAATCGCGGGCGGAGGAGCCGCCACCCCCACTACGCAGGCACGGATGCCGCGGCAATCCCGGAGGCCGGCATGGCTATCAGTGTGTTCGACCTTTTCAAGATCGGTATCGGCCCGTCCAGTTCGCATACCGTCGGCCCCATGCGCGCCGCCGCGCTGTTCACCGCTGCCCTGCGCCAACGCCAGGCGCTGTCGGCGGTGCGGCGTCTCGAAGTGCGCCTGTACGGCTCGCTGTCCGCCACCGGCGTCGGCCACGGCACCGATCGCGCGGTGATCATGGGCCTGATGGGCGAATGGCCGGATCGTATCGACCCGACCCAGATCGCCCCGCGCATGGCCGCGCTGCTCGATAGCGGCCTGCTGCAACTGGACGGCCGCGTGGCGGTACCGTTCGACTGGGTGCGCGACATGCGCCTGCTCGACGAGAACCTGCCCTACCACCCCAACGCCATGACCCTGGTCGCCTACGGCGAGCAAGGCGAACTGCACCAGGAGACCTACTACTCGGTGGGCGGGGGCTTCGTGGTCGATGCGGCACAGGCCGCCTCGGGACAGCTCGACCAGGACCACACGGTGCTGCCCTACGACTTCTCCAGCGCCGAGGAACTGTTGCTGCTGTGCAAGCGCCACAACCTGCGGGTATCCGAGCTGATGCTGGCCAACGAACGCATCTGGCGCAGCGAGACCGACATCCGCGAAGGCCTGCGGCGCATCTGGCAGGCGATGCGCGATTGCGTCGACAACGGGTTGCGCAACGAAGGCATCCTTCCCGGCGGGCTCAACGTGCAACGCCGCGCCGCGCGCCTGCACCGCAACCTGCAGGAGATCGGCAAGCCCAACGTGATCGGCTCGACCCTCAGCGCCATGGAATGGGTCAACCTGTTCGCCCTGGCGGTGAACGAGGAGAACGCCGCCGGCGGACGCATGGTCACCGCGCCCACCAACGGCGCGGCGGGGATCATCCCGGCGGTGCTGCACTACTATATGAAGTTCAATCCCGACGCCCAGGACCGCGACGTCGTCGACTACCTGCTGGCCGCCGCCGCGGTGGGCATCCTGTGCAAGAAGAACGCCTCGATCTCCGGCGCCGAGGTCGGCTGCCAGGGCGAGGTCGGCTCGGCCTGCGCGATGGCCGCCGCCGGCCTGGCGGAAGTCCTCGGCGCCACCCCGGCGCAGGTCGAGAACGCTGCCGAGATCGGTCTGGAACACAATCTCGGGCTGACCTGCGACCCGGTTGGCGGGCTGGTCCAGGTGCCCTGTATCGAGCGCAACGCGATCGCCGCGGTGAAGGCCATCAACGCGGCGCAAATGGCCTTGCGCGGCGACGGCCAGCATTTCATCTCGCTGGACAAGGTGATCCGCACCATGCGCGACACCGGCGCCGACATGCACGACAAGTACAAGGAAACCTCGCGCGGGGGCCTGGCGGTGAACGCCATCGAGTGCTGAACCGGAATTGCTCACGAAACGATCGAGACGCCACTTTTTGGCGCATATGACGCGTGACCGGGCGGTCGCCATCCGTCACACTGCGGGGTAACGGCTCGCCGCCCGTCGTTACCTTTGTCGCCACGGCCGCTGCCCCGCCTTCTCGCCGGGGGCCGCCCTGGTGCTACCGAAATGCCCAGGCGCGCGGCGCGCCGCCAGCCGTCGCCCATGCTGTCGTTGTGCCAGGCCCGAGTGGAAATGCCGGGCTAAAGCCTTCCGGCTTTTTTGATTGAACGACCAATCAATATAGGCATGGCATTTGCCTTGCTCTGGTTACAAGCAACGCCGACGGCGTGGCCCAAGCAGCCACCCGGAAATTCCAACAATCATAAAAAAAGCCTCGTGAGAGGCCTGCTTGCTCAGCGTGAGGAGATACACCCATGACCACGTACGCGCCCGGAGTTCCGCCACAGAACCGAAATCCGCAGTCCATCGGCTTCCTGCTGCTGGATAACTTCACCCTGATCTCCCTGGCCTCGGCGGTGGAACCGTTGCGCATGGCCAACCAGCTCTCGGGACGCGAACTCTACCGCTGGCATACGCTGAGCCTGGACGGCCGCCAGGTCTGGGCCAGCGACGGCCTGCAGATCACCCCCGACGCCGGTACCGACAACGCCCCGGCAGTGGATTGCGTGATCGTCTGCGGCGGCGTCGGCATCCAGCGCAGCGTCACCCGCGAGCACGTCACGTTCCTCCAGGCCCAGGCCCGCCAGGGTCGGCGCCTCGGCGCGGTGTGCACCGGCAGTTGGGCGCTTGCCCGCGCCGGCCTGCTCGACGGCTACGATTGCAGCGTGCACTGGGAATGCCTGGCGGCGATGCAGGAAGCCTTCCCCCGGGTGGCCATGAGCACCCGCCTGTTCTCCATCGACCGCAACCGCTTCACCTCTTCCGGCGGCACCGCGCCGATGGACATGATGCTGCACCTGATCGGCCGCGAGCATGGCCGCGAGCTGTCGGCGGCGATCTCCGAGATGTTCATCTACGAGCGCATCCGCAACGAGCAGGACCACCAGCGCGTGCCGCTCAAGCACATGCTCGGCACCAACCAGCCGAAGTTGCAGGAGATCGTCGCGCTGATGGAGGCCAACCTGGAGGAACCGATCGACCTCGACGAACTGGCGGTCTACGTCAACGTCTCGCGTCGCCAGCTCGAGCGGCTGTTCCAGAAGTACCTGCACTGCTCGCCGTCGCGCTACTACCTGAAGCTGCGCCTGATCCGCGCCCGCCAGTTGCTCAAGCAGACGTCCATGTCGATCATCGAGGTGGCCTCGGTCTGCGGCTTCGTCTCCACCCCGCACTTCTCCAAGTGCTACCGCGAGTACTTCGGCATCCCGCCGCGCGACGAGCGCCAGGGTCAGCCGCTGGGCCAGCCGGTGGTGCTGATGCCGATCCCGCAGGACCTGGCGCTGATGCCCAACTCCTCGGCGCTGTCGGCCCTGAGCCAGGCGCAGGGCGAGTCGACCTTCGCCAGCGTGCGGATCTGACCGCGCATCCCTGCCCGCCCGTCCACGGGGGCGGGCAGGGCCTTGTCAGCCCCGCGGCACCAGCGCCGGCAGCAGTTGCCGGGAAATCGCCTCGCGCACCGCCGGCAGCAGCGTGGCGTGCCCGCCGAGCATGTCCTCCACCAGCCGCCGCAGCGCCTGGGCGCGCTCCGGGCTGAGGCCGCGCACGGCGTATTCGCAGGCCTGCTCCGGAGTCGAGTCCGGCGGCACGCTGAAGCCCAGCGCCTGCAGGCGTTCGCGGAAATCGTCCTGGTCGATCAGATCGGCGTGCATCATCGCGGCAGCTCCTTCGATGGGGATTGCCATCGATTCTGCTGAGCCCACGTCGCTCCCGGCAAGGGGGCTGTCCCGCCTGGACATGGGCAGGTCGTTTTCGGCTAATTCGACCGTCAGCGACACCGCCACAATCACCTCCAGCGGCTTGCGGAATGCAGCGGACGGCTTCCGGAAAACGCCAGACTCACACTGAGGGCCGTTCCTGGCTCCTTTTTCATCCCCCTCCGCGCGTCGGGCGCGGCAGGGGGATCTTTTTACCGGGAGCCGGCTAGCCGGCGCCGAGTCCCGCCCGACAGTGTTCCCAGAAGCGCTCGAAGCCCGGCGAGAGGAACTTGTCGCGCTGGCGCAGCATGTAGAAACGCCGGCGCAACGGCGGCAGGCTGCTGCGCAGTTCGACCAGCGCGCCGGAGGCCAACTGTTCCTCGACCACCCAGCGCGACAGGCAACTGATGCCCAGCCCGGCGGCGACGCTGTGCTTGATCGCCTCGGAGCTGCCCAGGTCCAGGCTGTCTTCCAGGTAATGCAGGTGGCCCAGCAGGGCGTGGCTGACCTCCTCGCGCGTGCCCGAGCCGGGCTCGCGCAGCAGCCAGCGCGCACGGCGCAGGGCCTCGCGGGAGACCTGGGTGCGCAAGGCCAGCGGGTGGCCGGGCGCCGCCACCACGATCAGGCTGTCCTCGAGCCAGGGCTCCACCCGCAGGCCCGGCTCGTGGCAGGGGCCTTCGATGAGGCCGATGTCCGCCGCGAAGGTCACCACGTCCTGCACCGCCGAACCGGTGTTGCCGATGCTGGCGTTGACCCTCACCCCCGGCTGCTCCCGCTCGAAGGAGGCCAGCAGGCGTGGCAGCACGTAGTTGCCGATGGTGCTGCTGGCCGCCACCGTCAGGCTCGCCTGGGGCGCGGCGGAAACCGCGAACTGCTGCTCCAGTTGCGCCACCCCGTCGAGCAGGCGCAATGCCTGGGGCAGGAAGCGGCGGCCGACCTCGTTCAGTTGCAGGCGCTTGCCGACCCGGTCGAACAGGCGCGTGGAAAGCTGCGACTCCAGCTCGTTGAGCGCAGCGCTGGTGGCCGACTGCGACAGCGAGATGGATTCCGCCGCCGCCGTGGTACTGCCGCAGCGAGCCACCGCACAGAAGATCTGGAGCTGACGGAAACTGAGGGCCATGGACTCACCTACCTGTTTTTCAGGTATTTAATACAGAAACTATTCGTTTCACAAATTCATGCCCGCTACCTAACCTGCGTCCCGTGACCTCACCTGAGGAGCGAAGGATGCACACCCTCCCCGTCAAGACCGGTACCAGACCCCTGGCCCAGGTCCAGAAACTCATCCCCGGCCTGCTGCTCAGCGCCGCCCTGGCCGGCGCGGCGATCCTCCTGGGTCGTTCGCAATGGTTGCAGCACAACGGCATCAGCGCGCTGACCCTGGCCATCGTGCTCGGCATCGTCGTCGGCAACACCCTGTACCCTCGGATCGCCGCCGGCAGCGCCGCCGGCGTCGGCTTCTCCAAGCAGATCCTGCTGCGCGCCGGGATCATCCTCTACGGCCTGCGCCTGACCTTCCAGGACATCGCCGGCGTCGGATTGCACGGCGTGCTGCTGGACGCCCTGATGCTCGCCAGCACCTTCGGCCTGGCGTGCCTGCTCGGCACCCGGCTGTTCGGCCTGGACCGCACCACCACCCTGCTGATCGGCGCCGGCAGTTCGATCTGCGGCGCCGCCGCGGTGATGGCCACCGAGCCGGTGGTGCGCGGCCGCGCCGAACAGGTCGCGGTGGCGGTCTCCACCGTAGTGGTGTTCGGCACCCTGGGCATCTTCCTCTATCCGGCGCTGTTCCAGTTCGACCAGGACTGGGGGCTGCTGCCACGCGACCCTGGCACCTGGGGCGTGTACATCGGCGCCACGGTGCACGAGGTGGCCCAGGTGGTCGCCGCGGGTCGCTCGATCGGCATAGAGGCAGCGGATACCGCGGTGATCGCCAAGATGGTCCGGGTAATGATGTTGGCGCCCTTCCTGATCCTGCTCTCGGCCTGGCTGGCACGCGACAAGGCGCACCGCCGGCAGCACAGCGGCGCGACCAAGATCACCATTCCCTGGTTCGCCGTCGGCTTCGTACTGGTCGCCGGGCTCAACTCGCTGGTCAGCCTGCCGCCGGCGCTGGTCAGCCACGTCAACGACCTCGACACCTTCCTCCTGGCCATGGCAATGGCCGGCCTCGGCCTTGGCACGCACCTCTCGGCGATCCGCCGCGCCGGCCTCAAGCCGCTGCTGCTGGCCGCCCTGCTATTCGCCTGGCTGGTGCTCGGCGGTGGATTACTCACCCGCCTGGCGCTCGCCTGAGTCCTCCGCCAGGAAGCCCTGCACGGCCCGTCGCAAGGCCTCGTGCAGGGCTTCCACCTCGTCGATGCCGTGGCCGCGCAGGCAGCCATGGACCAGCCCGTTTCCCGGATAGAACCCTGCCTCGCCACCCGCCGCGCGTAGCGCTGCGCCATAGCGCTCGCCGTCGTCGCGCAGCGGATCGAATTCGGCGACCGCCACGAAGGCCGGCGGCAGGCCAGTGAAATCAGCGGCCTCCAGGGGCAGCGCCAGCGGCTGTCGGTGCAGCGCCGCCAGCGGCAGGTAGGCGTCCAGGCACGCCTGCACATCGCCGAGGCCGAGCAACGGCGCGTCGACGCAGTCGATCCGCGAGGGCGATGGCGCGGCGGACAGCAAGGGATAGAGCAATATCTGCGCAGCCGGCGACGGCGCGCCGCCATCGCGCAGGGCCAGGCACAGCGCCGCCGCCAGGTTGCCGCCGGCGCTGTCGCCGGCCACCAGCAGGCGTCGCCCATCCAGCGCTTCGTCCAGCTCGCCCAGGCTCAGCGCCTGCCAGGCACGCAGGCAATCCTGCAATGCCGCCGGGAACGGATGCTCCGGCGCCAGTCGGTAATCCACCGCCAGCACCAGCAGGCCCAGGCGCGCCGCCAGGTCGGCGCAGATGAAATCGTGTGAATCGAGGCCGCCGAGCATCCAGCCACCACCGTGCAGGTAGAGCAGCGCCGGCCAACCGCCGGGCGGTGCCGGGCGGTCGGGGCGATAGCGGCGCACGCGCACCGGCGGCGCGGCCGGCAAGCAGGAGTCGAGCACCCGCAAACCGGCCGGGCGCGGCGGCGCGAACGCCTGGCACATCCGCGCGTAGGCCGCACGTTGCGCATCCAGGCGCGGACTGTCGCTGGCGAACGCCCGGCTGTGCTCGACGAAGCGCCACATCGCCGGAGACAGCGGATACTTCGCAGCCATCGCGCTCAGCGCAGCGGCGGCAGGCCGATCACCCGACCGACACCTTCCGGCACGGGGAGCGCGCGATGTGCCTCGGCGAGCGCCTCGACCCGCGCCAGCACCTCGCCTGCGAACGGCACCGAGCGCGGGCCGTCGAGGCTGACGTGGAGCAGTATCTGCTCGCTCAGCGCCAGCGCCTGCCCGCTGCCAGGCAGGTACAGGGCATGGTGGATATGCAGGCGCTTGCGATCGTGACCGAGCAGTTGCGTGCGCACCTCGACCCTGGCGCCCTCCTTCACCTCGTGGAGGAAGTTCAGGTGGCATTCCAGGGTGAACAGCGAGTGTCCGCTGGCGTCGCGGTTCTGGCTGTCCAGGCCGATATGCGCCATCAGCGCATCGGTGGCGTAGCTGAACAGCAGTAGGTAGAAGGCATCGCGCAAGTGGCCGTTGTAGTCCACCCACTCGGGCAGGACCGGCGTCTCGTAGGTCGTCAGGGCTTGGCTCATGGCATGCTCCGTGGTTGCGCTCCGCCCGGCGGGGCGGAAGGCGCGTCATGTCACTCGGCGAAGGCGAAGCCGTGCCGGGCCTTGGTTTCCCTGATCGCCCCGAGCACCGCCAACAGGCAGTCGTCGCGGTAGCGCTCAAGCTCAGCGATGCTGCGCGCACCCTGCTGCTCGGCGGTGCCCTCCACCACCCGGTCGATCAGGGCCTCGGTGAGTTCCGGCGCCGGCAGGTAGGTCCAGGGCAATTGCAGCGCCGGGCCGAACTGCGCCATGAAGTGGCGCATGCCGGCGTTGCCACCGGCCAGGGTGTAGGTCAGGAAGGTGCCCATGAACGACCAGCGCAGGCCGGCGCCGAAGCGGATCGCATCGTCGATCTCGCCGGTCGTGGCCACGCCGTCGTTGACCAGGTGCAGCGCCTCGCGCCAGAGCGCCTCGAGCAAGCGGTCGGCGATGAAGCCGGGCACTTCCTTGCGTACGTGCAGCGGACGCATGCCCAGCGACTCGTAGACTCGCATCGCCGCCCGCACGGCCTCGGCAGCGGTGCGTTCGCCGCCGACCACCTCCACCAGCGGCAGCAGGTAGACCGGGTTGAAGGGGTGGCCGACCAGGCAGCGCTCGGGGTGGCTCGCCTCGGCGTAGAACTCGCTGGGCAGCAGGCCCGAGGTGGACGAACCGATCAGCACGTCGGGCCGCGCCGCGGCGCTGATCCTGGCGTGCAGGTCGAGCTTCAGGTCGAGCCGCTCGGGGGCGCTCTCCTGGATGAAATCGGCGTCGCCTACGCATTCCTCGATGCTCGCGACGAAACGCAGGCGCTCCTGCGCCGCGCCGGGCGCCAGGCCCTGTTTCCGCAAGGCCGGCCAGGCATTGGCGACGCGCGCGCGCAACGCCGCTTCGGCGCCCGGCGCCGGATCCCAGGCGACGACGTCGAGGCCGTGGGCCAGGGCGCGGGCGATCCAGCCGCTGCCGATGACGCCGCTACCGAGGGCGGCGAAGGTCTTGATCTCGGTGACGAAGGACATGGACATCTCCAGAGGTTGTTCCCGCCCCCGACGGGGCGGGGAGGAAGAAATCAGCGCGGCTTCAGGTTCATCCTGCGGCGCCCTTCCGCCGGGCTCAGGGCGCGCCCGCCGAGGCGCTCGATGATCTCGATGGCGCGCTCCACCAGGCTGCCGTTGCTCGCCGGCACGCCCTTGTCCAGCCAGATGTTGTCCTCCAGGCCGACCCGCACGTTGCCGCCCAGCAACATGGCCTGGGCGACCATCGGCATCTGCGTGCGGCCGATGCCGAAGCCGGCCCAGGTCGCCCCCGGCGGCAGGTTGTCGGCCATCGCCTTCATGGTCGTGGTATCGGCCGGCGCGCCCCAGGGAATGCCCAGGCAGATCTGGAACAGCGGATCCTCCAGCAGCCCTTCCTGGAGCATCTGCTTGGCGAACCAGAGGTGGCCGGTATCGAAGATTTCCAGCTCGGCCTTGACCCCCAGCTCGGTGATGCGCCGGGCGCCGGCGCGCAGTTGCGCAGGGGTGGAGACGTAGATGTAGTCGCCGTCGCCGAAATTGAGGGTGCCGCAGTCCAGGGTGCAGATTTCCGGCAGCAGCTCCTCGACATGCCTGAGCCGCTCCAGCGGGCCGACCAGGTCGGTGCCGGCACCGAACTCCAGGGGCTGCTCGCCCTTGCCGATCTCCAGGTCGCCGCCCATGCCGGCGGTGAGGTTGATGATCACGTCGGTGTCGCTTTCGCGGATACGCTCGACCACTTCGCGGTACAGCGCCACGTCGCGGCTGGGCTTGCCGGTGGCGGGGTCGCGGACATGGCAGTGGGCGACGGTGGCGCCGGCCCTGGCCGCCTCGATGGCGGCCTCGGCAATCTGTTTCGGGGTGACCGGGATCGCCGGATGCCGGCCGACGGTATCGCCGGCGCCGGTCACCGCGCAGGTGACGATGACTTCATGGTTCACGGTGGTAGCTTCCTGTATTCGGGGGTGTACGAAGCCCCGCCCGGCCGCGCCGGGCGGAACGGATAGGTGCGGGTTACTTCAGCGAGGCCTGGAGCGCGGCCAGGCCGTCCTTGCCGTCGAAGGTGCTCACGCCATCCAGCCAGGCCTTCAGCGGCTCGGGGTTGGCCTTCAGCCACTGGCGCGCGGCGTCGAGGGGCTGGGTACGATCGAGGATCGGCGCCATCACCTGGCTGACCTGGGCGCTGCTGAAACGCAGGTTGTGCAGCAGCCGGGCGACGTTGCCGCACTGCGCCTGGTAGCCGGCGGCGGTCATGGTGGAGACGGTGGCCGCGCCCTCGTCGGGACCGAACACATCCTCGCTGCCGGTGAGGTAGGTCATGTCAATCTGCAGGTTCATCGGATGCGGCTTCCAGCCGAAGAACACCACCCACTGCTTGCGCTTGATCGCCCGCTTCACCGCCGTGAGCATCCCGGCCTCGCTGGACTCCACCAGCTGGAAGCCCTTCAGGCCGAAACGGTTGTCGTCGATCATCTTCCGGGTGATGCGGTTCGAGCCGCTGCCCGGCTCGATGGCGTAGATGCGGCCGCCAAGCTTGTTCTTGAAGCGGGCGATGTCGGCGAAGGTCTTCAGCCCGCCCTCGGCGACGTAGCTCGGCACCGCATAGGTGGACTGCGCGTCGGCCAGGGTCGGCGGCTCGATCACTTCGATCCGGCCTTTGTCCAGGTAAGGCCTGGCGACCGGCTGCATGGTCGGTTGCCAGTAGCCGAGGAACAGGTCCAGCTGCTTGTCGGCCAGGCCGGCCAGGACGATCTGTTGCGAGGCGCTGGTCTGCTTCACCTGGTAGCCCAGGCCGTCGAGCAAGGCTTCGGCCACGGCACTGCTGGCGACCACGTCGGTCCAGTTCACCGTGCCCAGGCGCACCGTGCGGCACTGCTCGGGTTCGGCGGCCAGGGCGGCGCCACTGGCCAGGATCAGCAGGGCGCAGCCCAGCTGGCGAATCGTCGTCTTCATCGGTCTCCCCTCGTGCGGCTATTGATTGTTTTTCTGCGAGGTGGGCGCCGGCCCCTTGCGAGACCGACCCTGGCGACCAAGGTACGCAGCCGGGACGGCGGCGAAGCGCACTGCGGCGACCAGCTCTTGCACTGCAGCGACCTGGCCATTGCCAAGCGCGGCGGGCCTGCGCTACACACAGGCTGCGCAACCTCAACCCCGGAGCGCCCCATGTCCCAGGACTTCTGGTTTCTCCTGCTGCCCGGCTTCTCGGTAATGGGCTTCGTTTCCGCCGTGGAGCCACTGCGCGTGGCCAACCGCTTCCACGCCGACCTCTACCGCTGGCACGTGCTCAGCGCCGACGGCGGTCCGGTGCTGGCCAGCAATGGCATGTCGGTGAACAGCGACGGCGCGCTGGAGCCGTTGAAGAAAGGCGACCTGCTGTTCGTGGTGGCCGGCTTCGAGCCGCTGCGGGCGGTCACCCCGGCACTGGTGCAGTGGCTGCGCAAGCTCGACCGCAACGGCGTGACCCTCGGTGGCATCGATACCGGCAGCGTGGTGCTGGCCGAGGCCGGTCTGCTCGACGGGCGCCGCGCGACCCTGCACTGGGAAGCCATCGACGCCTTCCAGGAGTCCTACCCGCAACTGAGCGTGACCCAGGAGCTGTTCGAGATCGACGGACCGCGCATCACCTCGGCCGGCGGCACCGCCTCCATCGACCTGATGCTCGACCTGATCGCCCAGGCCCACGGTCCGCAACTGGCGGTGCAGGTTTCCGAGCAGTTCGTGCTCGGCCGCATCCGCCCGCGCCAGGACCACCAGCGCCTGCAGGTGGCGACCCGCTATGGCGTGAGCAACCGCAAGCTGGTGCAGGTGATCGGCGAGATGGAGCGGCATACCGAGCCGCCACTGACCACCCTGGAGCTGGCCGAGCGCATCCAGGTCACCCGCCGCCAGCTGGAACGGCTGTTCCGCGTGCACCTGGACGACACGCCCTCGAACTTCTATCTCGGCCTGCGCCTGGACAAGGCCCGCCAGTTGCTGCGCCAGACCGACCTCAGCGTGCTACAGGTGAGCCTGGCCTGCGGCTTCGAGTCGCCGTCGTACTTCTCCCGCAGCTACCGCGCGCGCTTCGCCGCCAGTCCCAGCCAGGACCGCGCGGTGCTGCCGCTCAAGGCTCCCGCAGCCACGCCGCCAGGCGCGCCAGCAGGGCGTCGCACGCCTCGAGCTGAGCGAGGCTGACGAACTCGTCCGGCTTGTGGCCCTGGTCCATGCTGCCGGGACCGCAGATCACCGCCGGGATACCGGCCTGGTGGAACAGCCCGCCCTCGGTGCCGAAGGCCACGGTGGAGAAATCCGTCGAACCGCTGAGCAGGCCGATCAGCTCCGCCGCCTGGCTGTCGTCTGCGGTGAGCAGGCCGGGATAGGCCGATAGCGGCGTGAAGCGGATATCGGTACTTCGCTCTACCGCACGCATCCGCGGCAGCAGTTCGCTTTCGGCATAGTCACGGAGTTCCTCGGCGACCTGCCGCGGGTCGTCCGCCGGCAGCGCGCGGACCTCGAAGTCGAAGCGGCACTCGGCGGGCACGATGTTCAGCGCCCGGCCGCCCTGGATCAGTCCGGTCTGCACCGTCGAGTAGGGCGGGTCGAAACGCCGGTCGTGGCGCTCCGGCGCCGCCAGGCGCGCGCCGATCTCGCCGAGGCGGCCGATCAGCCGCGCGGCGTATTCGATGGCATTCACCCCCTGCGGCGCGTAGGCCGAATGGCAGGCCGCGCCGTGCACCTCGCAGCGCATGGCCAGCTTGCCCTTGTGGCCGAGCACCGGCTTCAGCTCGGTGGGCTCGCCGATGATGCACAGCAACGGCTTGTGCGGACGCCGCTCCAGCGCCGCGAGCAGCGAACGGACGCCCAGGCAGCCGACCTCCTCGTCGTAGGAGAACGCCAGGTGCACCGGCAGGCGCAACGGCGCGGCGAGGAACGCCGGGACGGCCGCCAGCACGCAGGCCAGGTAGCCCTTCATGTCCGCCGTGCCACGCCCGTAGAGGCGACCATCGCGCTCGCTGAGCCGGAACGGCGGCACGCTCCAGGCCTGGCCGTCCGCCGGCACCACGTCGGTATGCCCGGAAAGGCAGACGCCGCCACGGTCGCTGGGGCCGATGGTGGCGTAGAGATTGGCCTTGCGGCCGTCGGCGTCGAAGAACAGTTCGCTGTCGACGCCGAAACCCGCCAGGTAGTCGCGGACGTAGTCGATCAGCGCCAGGTTGGACTCGCGGCTGACGGTGTCGAAGGCCACCAGGTCGGCGAGGATGTCGCGGCTGCCGGGCATGTCGGGCTCCAGGGCGCAGGTCTCGCGCTGCGCCGTCGAGGAAGGGAACGACCCGCTCACTCGTCGCCGGGCACGCCGTAGCTCGGCGCACGGGTCGGGTCGAGGGCGCGGGTCACATAGTCCTGCATCTGCGGCTTGTAGGCGAGCCACAGTCGCTCGAGCTGGCCGATGGGGTCGTGCTCGGCCCAGTCGACGCGCAGGTCGACCACCGGCCAGAGCAGGTCGCCGACCACCGACAGCGCCGCCGAATGCACCGGCCCGGCTTCGCCGCCAGCGGCCAGCGCGGCACCCATCGCCGCCAGCAGGCGCTCGGCGAGCAGGCCTTCGGCGTTCTCGAAGGCATCCACCATCGCCTCGATCACTTCCGGCGCGGCCAGCAGGTTGCCGGCCGCCACGCATTGTTCGCCGGCCCGCGCATGGTGGACGCCGAGCGCCTCGCGGCCGGTGAACAACGCGGTGCGGCCGTGCTGGTCGATCACCGTGACCTGGCGATACTGGCCATAGCCGTTGCTGCTCAGCGCCTGGTCCAGCGCTTCGCCAGGGGCCAGGCCCTGGTCGAGGCGGTCGAGGATCTGCGGGCCGAGCGCCGGCAGGGTGATGTTCTGCGTAGCCACCGCGCCGGTGCCGGCGCGCAGCCAGGGACAACGGGCGCCGACGGCGATGCTCGACGAGCTGATGGCGATGCCCAGCTGGCCGGTTTCGGCGCAGCGGCCGACGATGGAAAAGGTCATGGCGCGCGCCTCCTCATTGCTGCCAGTCGTCGGGAATCACCGCGATCACGTCGATCTCCATCAGCCACTGCGGCTGGCCGAGGGCCGAGACCACCAGTCCGGTGGAGATCGGGAACACCCCTTTGAGCCACTTGCCGACTTCGCGATAGACCGGCTCGCGGTAGCGCGGATCGATCAGGTAGGTAGTGGTCTTGACGATGTGCGAGAGGTCGCTGCCGGCTTCCTCCAGCAGTTGCTTGACGTTCTTCATCGCCTGCTCGGCCTGGGCGCGCGGATCGCCGAGGCCGACCAGGTTGCCGTCGAAGTCGGTGCCGACCTGGCCGCGCACGTACACCGTGTTGCCGGCGCGCACGGCCTGGCAGAGATCGTTGTCCAGGGACTGGTTGGGGTAGGTGTCCTTGGTGTTGAACATGCGAATGCGGGTATGGGTAGGCATCAGCTGACTTCCTGGAGGCTGGTTTGCGGAGCTTGCGAGGCGCGGTCCTGTTCCTGGCGCTGGGCGGCGTCGCGGTATGCGAGGTACTTGCGCTGGATGGCGATGTGGTCGGCGACATGGCGCGCGTCGTGCCAGACGCCCCAGATGAACGAGGAGCCGCGCCGCGATAGCCAGGGCAGGCCGATGAAGTACACGCCGGGTTCGCTGGACACGCCACGCTGGTGGCGCGGCTTGCCGTCGCGGTCGAAGGCATCGACCTGCAGCCAGCCGAAGTCGACGGCATAGCCGGTGGCCCAGATGATGCTGCCCACCCCGGCCTCGGCCAGGTCCAGTTCGAGGATCGGATCGGTCACGCACTGCGGGTCCGGCAGCCGGCGGCGCGCCTCGGGCTCTTCCGGCAGGTCGAGGCCGTTGCGGGCGACATAGGCGTCGGCGGCGTCGAGCAACGCCAGGTAGTTCTCGTCGCCGCGCGCCAGGTTCTCCGCCAGGTCCGGCCGGAAGGTCGCGACGCCGTCGACGAAGGATTCGGTCAGTCCGACCAGGGTCACGCCCTGATGCGCCAGGGCGCGGAAGTCCACGGTATGTCCGCCGCGGGCACCGCTCACGGCGATGGTCACATGCTCGCGCCCGGGCTTGGCGACTTCCGCATCCCATTCGCCGAGCACGCCCAGCCACCAGCAGAAGTCGCGGTTGCGGTAGGAACGCGGCGGACGGTCATGGGCGCCCACCGAGAGGTAGACCTGGCGCCCGGCACGTTGCAGCTCGTCGGCGATCTGTACCCCCGACGAACCGGCGCCGACCACCAGTACCGCACCTTCGGGCAGCTGCTGCGGGTTGTAGTAGTGGGCCGAGTGGATCTGCCGGATACGCTCGTCGCGCGGCGCGATCGGCGGGATCACCGGACGCTGGAACGGGCCAGTGGCGGCGACCACGCGGTTGGCCTCGATGGTCCCTGCGGAGGTTTCCACGGTGAAGCCGGGGCGGCCGACATTGCGCACCACCTTCCTCACCTCGACGCCGGTACGGATCGGCGCGTCGAATTTCTTCGCGTAGGCCTCGAAATAGGCCGCCACCTGGTCCTTGCCGGGGAAACCGTCGGGATCGATGTCGAATTCCATTCCTGGGAAGCGGTCGTGCCAGGCCGGGCCGTTGGCCACCAGCGAGTCCCAGCGTCCGCTGCGCCAGGCCTCGGCGATGCGGTTGCGCTCCAGGACCAGGTGCGGCACGCCGAGCCGGCTCAGGTGCTCGCTCATCGCCACGCCGGCCTGGCCGGCGCCGACGACGAGGGTGTCGGTCTTTTCCACGGTCCCGTCCGTGCGCGAGGGCAAGGCGGTGCGATTCAGGTCGGTCATGGCTCGGTTCCTCGGACTCTGGTCGTTCTTGTTCTGCGGTTGCGTGATGGCCGCATTCTGTTCAGAGCCGGGGAATAGCGAAATTATGATTTTTGTAGTCGCTGGCTAGGGAAAAGCTGCACGCCCGCGCGGTCGGCGGGCGGCAGAGGCGTCGCTCAGGACCTGCCGACGATCTGGCGAGCTGGAGAAACCGGGCGAAAACAGCCGGGGAAGCGGAGTCTCCGAACGGCAACCGAGTTTTCCGAAGCCGTTTCCAACGCGGTTTTGCCGACGTACAGAGTCCGCGAAGGTTTTCAGAGGATCGGCGAGACCAGCCGCGCCACGCGCATCCCCAGTTGCTGCAGGCGGCGCACGCTGCGGCGGTCTTCCGGAGTGAATTCGAGCGACTCGGCGAAGTCCGCCTCGAGCATCGCCTCCACCTCGCCGGCGAAGCCCTCGTCGACGGTCACCACCATCACCTCGAAATTCAGCCGGAACGAACGGTTGTCCAGGTTGGCGCTGCCGACGGCGGCGGTGTCGCGGTCCACCAGCACCACCTTCTGGTGGAGGAAGCCGGGCTGGTAGCGGAACACCTTGACCCCGGCACGGCTCGCTTCCAGCGCGTAGAGGCTGGACGCGGCATACACCGTGCGGTGGTCCGGGCGCGAGGGGATCAGCAGGCGCACGTCGACGCCGCGCAGCACCGCCAGGCGCAGGGCGGCCATCACCGCTTCGTCGGGAACGAAATACGGCGAGGTGATCCAGACCCGCTCGTGGGCGGCGTTGATCATCTCGACGAAGAACAGCGAGCAGGTTTCCTGGGCATCCGCCGGGCCGCTGGCGACCACCTGGCAGAGCGCGCCCTCGCTGTCGTACTGCGGCGGCAGGATCAGCGGCGGCAGGCTGTGGGTCGCCCAGTACCAGTCCTCGGCGAAGCTTTCCTGCAGGCACGCCACCGCCGGCCCGCGCAGTTCCATGTGGGTGTCGCGCCAGGGCGCCAGCGGCGGCTTCTCGCCGAGGTACTCGACGCCGACGTTATGCCCGCCGACGAAACCGCACTCGCCATCCACCACCACGACCTTGCGGTGGTTGCGGAAATTCACCTGGAAGCGGTTGAGCATGCCGCTGCCGGTGCTGAAGCCGTGCACCTGCACGCCGCCCTGGCGCAGCCGCTCGACATAGCGGTGCGGCAGCGCGTGGCTGCCGATGGCGTCATAGAGGAAGAACACCTCGACGCCGTTGGCCGCGCGTTCCAGCAGCAGTTGCTGGAGGCGCTGGCCGAGGGCGTCGTCGCGGACGATGAAGAACTGCACCAGGATCACCTGGCGGGCGGCGGAAATCGCCTTGAACATCGCTTCGAAGCTGGCCTCGCCGTTGACCAGCAGGCGCACCCGGTTGTTCGCCAGGGTCGGCGTGCGGGTCATCCGCACCAGCGCCTTGAGCCCCTTGTAGCCGCTGACCTGGCGGGCCGCCAGGGCCTCCTCGACCCAGGGACGCCAGTCCAGCTCGGCGGCCGCCAGGTGCATCTCGCGGTTGGCCTGACGCCGCGCCTCGATGTAGGCGTCGAAACGGCTGCGACCGAACACCAGGTACGGCAGCAGGGTCAGGTACGGCATGAATACCAGCGAGGTGGCCCAGGCGATCGCGCCCTGGGCGGTGCGCACGGTGAGCACGGCATGGATGGCGGCGACGAAGCCGAGTACCTGGATACCGACCAGCAGCAGGCCGAGGTAGGTGGTGGAGGTCATTGCGCGAGGTCGATCCTTGTCCACTCCGGTGGCGGCCATCATAGCCCTCTCCGGGGTAGGTCTGGCCAGCCTGGCAAACAGCCAGGGGGCGAGGCGGGATTGGCAGGATCCGTGGGATCTACGTCATTCGGCCGCGCTCGCCCTGCCCTACGCTGTTCCCATCGAAAACCACCGCAGACCGAGGAGCCCGCCATGAGCGACGTCCGTCCCCCGCTTCCCCCCTTCACCGCCGAAACCGCCGCGCAGAAGGTCCGCGCCGCCGAGGACGGCTGGAACAGCCGCGACCCGCAGCGCGTCTCGCTGGCCTACAGTCCCGACAGCGTCTGGCGCAATCGCTCGACCTTCGTCCGCGGCCGCGAGCGGATCGTCGAATTCCTCAGCGGCAAGTGGCAGCGCGAGCAGGAGTACCGGCTCATCAAGGAACTCTGGGCGTTTACCGGCAACCGCATCGCCGTGCGCTTCGCCTATGAATGGCACGACGACTCGGGCAACTGGTTCCGCTCCTACGGCAACGAGAACTGGGCGTTCGACGAGCAGGGTTTGATGTACGAACGTCACGCCAGCATCAACGACCTGCCGATCCGCGAGGACCAGCGGCTGTTCCGCTGGCCGCTGGGGCGCCGGCCGGACGACCATCCGTCGCTCGGCGAACTCGGCCTCTGAACCCGCGCCGGCAGGGCGCGCGCACTCCCCGTTGGCGGCCCCGGGCGGCCAGCGCCTGTTCCATCCGCGACATTGCCCTCCGTCGTTGCGGTCGCACGCTTGACGCTTTCGGCACGACCCTGGTCGTTTTCGGGCCGGGTCGCGCCGGGCCCCGACGATATGCTGCCCCCAAAGCGTCGGCACAAGTCCCGGCGCGCCCAGCCTGAAAGGGGTATGCCAGATGAGCCCAGCCGAATTGCACGCCGACAGCATCGTCATCGACGGTCTGATCATCGCCAAGTGGAACCGCGAACTGTTCGAGGACATGCGCAAGGGCGGCCTGACCGCCGCCAATTGCACCGTATCGGTATGGGAAGGCTTCCAGGCGACGGTGAACAATATCGTCGCCAGCAACAAGCTGATCCGCGACAACAGCGACCTGGTGATCCCGGTGCGCAGCACCGCGGACATCCGCAAGGCTAAGGAGCAGGGCAAGACCGGCATCCTCTACGGCTTCCAGAATGCCCACGCATTCGAGGACCAGATCGGCTACGTCGAGGTGTTCAAGCAGCTCGGCGTGGGCATCGTGCAGATGTGCTACAACACCCAGAACCTGGTCGGCACCGGCTGCTACGAGCGTGACGGCGGGCTCTCCGGCTTCGGTCGGGAGATCGTCGCGGAGATGAACCGGGTCGGCATCATGTGCGACCTCTCCCACGTCGGCAGCAAGACCTCCGAAGAGGTCATCCTCGAATCGAAGAAACCGGTCTGCTACTCCCACTGCCTGCCGTCCGGCCTCAAGGAACACCCGCGCAACAAGTCCGACGAGGAGCTGAAGTTCATCGCCGACCATGGCGGCTTCGTCGGCGTGACCATGTTCGCGCCGTTCCTCAAGAAAGGCATCGACTCGACCATCGACGACTACGCCGAGGCCATCGAGTACGTGATGAACATCGTCGGCGAGGACGCCATCGGCATCGGCACCGATTTCACCCAGGGCCACGGCCACGACTTCTTCGAGTGGCTGACCCACGACAAGGGCTACGCCCGGCGCCTGACCAACTTCGGCAAGATCGTCAACCCGCTGGGCATCCGCACCGTCGGCGAATTCCCCAACCTCACCGAGACCCTGCTCGAGCGCGGCATGCCCGAGCGCGTGGTGCGCAAGGTGATGGGCGAGAACTGGGTAAGGGTCCTGCGCGACGTCTGGGGCGAGTAACTCCCGGCCCACTCCCGACTCGTCGCCTCTTCCTCAAGGGAGGGGCATTGCATCGCACCCATCTTCCCTCTCCCCGCCTCTCTCCCTGAAGGGAGAGAGGGAGTCAAAAGAATCGGAGCTTACACCATGGCCAAACATGCCCCCCAACTGCCCATCGAGGTCGACAGCGAGACCGGCGTCTGGACCACCGACGCCCTGCCGATGCTCTACGTGCCGCGACATTTCTTCGTCAACAACCACATGGGCATCGAGGAAGTGCTGGGCGCCGACGCCTACGCCGAGATCCTCTACAAGGCCGGCTACAAGTCCGCCTGGCACTGGTGCGAGAAGGAAGCCGAATGTCACGGCCTGGAGGGCGTGGCGGTGTTCGAGCACTACATGAAGCGCCTGTCCCAGCGCGGCTGGGGCCTGTTCGAGATCGAGCGGATCAACCTCGAGGAAGGCACCGCCGAGGTCCGCCTGCGGCACTCCGCCTTCGTCTACGTCTACGGCAAGGTCAATCGCAAGGTCGACTACATGTTCACCGGCTGGTTCGCCGGCGCCATGGACCAGATCCTCGCCGCCCGCGGCAGCAGCCTGCGCACCGTGGCCGAACAGGTCTACAGCGGCGCCGAGGACGGTCACGAAGACGGCCTGTTCGTCGTCAAACCCCTGTAAGCCGAGGAAAGGGTCATGGCCTTCGAAGCAATGTTCCAGCCGATCCAGATCGGCAAGCTGACCATCCGCAACCGCGTGCTCTCCACCGCCCACGCCGAGGTCTACGCCACCGACGGCGGGATGACCACCGAGCGCTACGTGAAGTACTACGAGGAAAAGGCCAAGGGCGGCATCGGCCTGGCCATCTGTGGCGGCTCCTCGGTGGTCGCCATCGACAGCCCGCAGCAGTGGTGGAGTTCGGTGAACCTGTCCACCGACCGGATCATCCCGCACTTCCAGAACCTGGCGGACGCCATGCACAAGCACGGCGCCAAGATCATGATCCAGATTACCCACATGGGGCGCCGTTCGCGCTGGGACGGCTACCACTGGCCGACCCTGATGTCGCCGTCGGGTATCCGCGAGCCGGTGCACCGCGCCACCTGCAAGACCATCGAGGTGGAGGAGATCTGGCGGGTCATCGGCAACTACGCGCAGGCCGCCCGCCGCGCCAAGGAAGGCGGCCTGGATGGCGTCGAGCTGTCCGCCGTGCACCAGCACATGATCGACCAGTTCTGGAGCCCGCGGGTCAACAAGCGCACCGACGAATGGGGCGGCAGCTTCGAGGGGCGCATGAAGTTCGGCCTCGAGGTGCTCAAGGCGGTGCGCGCCGAGGTCGGCGAGGACTTCTGCGTCGGCATGCGCATCTGCGGCGACGAGTTCCACCCGGACGGCCTGTCCCACGAGGACATGAAGCAGATCGCCAAGTACTACAGCGATACCGGCATGCTCGACTTCATCGGCGTGGTCGGCTCCGGCTGCGATACCCACAACACCCTGGCCAACGTCATCCCCAACATGACCTTCCCGCCGGAGCCGTTCCTGCACCTGGCGGCCGGCATCAAGGAAGTGGTCGACGTGCCGGTGCTGCACGCGCAGAACATCAAGGACCCGAACCAGGCTACGCGGATCCTCGAAGGCGGCTACGTGGACATGGTCGGCATGACTCGCGCGCACATCGCCGACCCGCACCTGATCGCCAAGATCAAGATGGGCCAGGTCGACCAGATCAAGCAGTGCGTCGGCGCCAACTACTGCATCGACCGCCAGTACCAGGGCCTGGACGTGCTGTGCATCCAGAACGCCGCGACCTCCCGCGAATACATGGGCGTGCCGCACATCATCGAGAAGTCCGCCGGACCGAAGCGCAAGGTGGTGGTGGTCGGCGGCGGGCCGGCCGGGATGGAAGCTGCCCGCGTGGCGGCCGAGCGCGGCCACGACGTGACCCTGTTCGAGAAGAAGGAGCAGCTCGGCGGCCAGATCACCACCGCCGCCAAGGCGCCGCAACGCGACCAGATCGCCGGCATCACCCGTTGGTACCAACTGGAGCTGGCGCGCCTGGGCATCGACCTGCGCCTGGGCACCGCGGCCGACCCCGAGACCATCCTCGACCTGCGCCCGGACGTGGTGGTGCTGGCCAACGGCGGACATCCGTTCCTCGAGCAGAACGAACACTGGGGCGCCGCCGACGGCCTCGTGGTGAGCAGCTGGGACGTGCTCGACGGCACGGTCGAGCCAGGCAAGAACGTGCTGGTCTACGACACCATCTGCGAGTTCAGCGGCATGTCGGTGGCGGACTTCCTCGCCGACAAGGGCGCCCAGGTGGAGATCGTCACCGACGACATCAAGCCGGGCGTGGCCATCGGCGGCACCACCTTCCCCACCTACTACCGCAGCATGTATCCCAAGGAAGTGATCATGACCGGCGACCTCATGCTGGAGAAGGTCTACCGCGAGGGCGACAAGCTGGTGGCGGTGCTGGAGAACGAATACACCGGCGCGCGGGAAGAGCGGGTGGTCGACCAGGTGGTGGTGGAAAACGGCGTGCGCCCCGACGAGAGCCTCTACTACGCGCTCAAGCAGGGCTCGCGGAACAAGGGCCAGATCGACGTCGAGGCGCTGTTCGCGATCCAGCCGCAGCCCTGCCTCAGCCAGCCCGGAGAAGGCTACCTGCTGTTCCGCATCGGCGACTGCGTGGCCCAGCGCAACACCCATGCGGCGATCTATGACGCGCTGCGCTTGTGCAAGGATTTCTAAGACACGCCTCGTGGCATCCGACCGGCACGGCCGCCCCCCCTCTCCCGCAAGCGGGAGAGGGGGCCGATCCAGCGCCGCCTGACGTCCCGCAGGGAGACCAGAAATGCTCGACACCCTCCTTCCCGTCCTGCTCTTCGCCGCCCTGGCACTTGCCGTGCTCGGCGCCGCGAAGCGCTTCCTCATGTGGCGCCGCGGCCGACCCGCCAAGGTCGACTGGATCGGCGGCCTCTTGCAGATGCCGCGTCGCTACCTGGTGGACCTGCACCATGTGGTAGAGCGCGACAGGTACATGTCCAGGACCCACGTCGCCACCGCCGGCGGCTTCGTCCTGGCGGCGCTGCTGGCGATCCTGGTACACGGTTTCGGGCTGCACGGCCGGATCCTCGGCTTCGCCCTGCTGGCGGCCACGGCGCTGATGTTCGTCGGCGCGCTGTTCGTCGCCCGCCGCCGCCTCGACCCACCGTCGCGGCTGTCGAAGGGCCCCTGGATGCGCCTGCCGAAGAGCCTGCTGGCGTTCGCCGCGAGCTTCTTCCTCGCCACCCTGCCGGTGGCCGGGATCCTGCCGGAAGGCTTCGGCGGCTGGTTCCTCGCCGGCCTCCTCGCCATTGGCGTGGCCTGGGGCGTGTCCGAGCTGTTCCTCGGCATGACCTGGGGCGGGCCGATGAAGCACGCCTTCGCCGGTGCCCTGCACCTGGCCTGGCACCGCCGCGCCGAACGCTTCGGCGGCGGCCGCTCCACCGGCCTCAAGGCGCTCGACCTGGCCGATCCGCAGGCGCCGCTGGGCGTGGAAAAGCCCAGCGACTTCACCTGGAACCAGTTGCTCGGGTTCGACGCCTGCGTGCAGTGCGGCAAGTGCGAGGCGATGTGCCCGGCGTTCGCCGCCGGCCAGCCGCTGAACCCGAAGAAGCTGATCCAGGACATGGTCATCGGCCTGGCCGGCGGCAACGACGCGAAGTTCGCCGGCAGCCCCTATCCAGGCAAACCGCTGGGCGAGCACGGCGGCGGCCCGCACCAGCCGATCGTCGCGCTGGATGGCAAGGCCCTGGTCGACGCCGACACCCTGTGGTCCTGCACCACCTGCCGGGCCTGCGTCGAGGAGTGCCCGATGATGATCGAGCACGTCGACGCCATCGTCGACATGCGCCGCCACCTGACCCTGGAGAAAGGCGCCACGCCGAACAAGGGCGCCGAGGTGCTGGACAACCTGATCGCCACCGACAACCCCGGCGGTTTCGCCCCCGGCGGCCGGTTGAACTGGGCGGCCGACCTGAACCTGCCGCTGATGAGCGAGAAGAAGAGCGCCGACGTGCTGTTCTGGGTCGGCGACGGCGCCTTCGACATGCGCAACCAGCGCACCCTGCGCGCCTTCGTGAAGATCCTCAAGGCGGCCGCGGTGGACTTCGCCGTGCTCGGCCTGGAGGAGCGCGACAGCGGCGACGTGGCGCGCCGGCTGGGCGACGAGGCGACCTTCCAGAACCTGGCCAGGCGCAATATCGCAACCCTGGCGAAATACCGCTTCACCCGCATCGTCAGCTGCGACCCGCACAGCTTCCATGTGCTGAAGAACGAATACGGCGCCCTCGGCGGCGACTACCAGGTACTGCACCACAGCACCTTCATCGACGAACTGCTGCGCGCCGGCACACTGCAACCGGGCCGCAGCAAGGCCGGCAGCGTCACCTACCACGACCCCTGCTACCTGGGCCGCTACAACGGCGAGTACGAGGCGCCGCGCAACGTGCTGCGCGCACTCGGCATCGAGGTCAAGGAAATGCAACGCTCCGGCTTCCGCTCGCGCTGTTGCGGCGGCGGTGGCGGCGCGCCGATCACCGACATCCCCGGCAAGCAACGGATTCCCGACATGCGCATGGCCGACATCCGCGAGACCGGCGCCGAGCTGGTGGCCGTCGGCTGCCCGCAGTGCACCGCGATGCTCGAAGGCGTGGTGGCACCGCGGCCGGAGATCAAGGACATCGCCGAGCTGGTGGCGGAAGCGCTGATAGAGCAGGCGGAAGCGCCGGCAAAAAAGCCGGTGCGGCGTGAAGCCGTGGCGGAGGTGCATTGATGAGAGTGTCGAGCGTCACATCGAATCCGTTGCTGACCGGGGCAGTACGGATAGCGGCCTCTCCCTCCAGGGAGGGGGCCGCGGGATCGGGTAGCCGCAGCCACAGGAAGCATTCCGCATGAACGACATCGTCCGTCGCGATCCACGCGCCGAATGGATCGCCCGCAACCGCCTGCATCCGCTGCATGCGGCCATGCACTCCGCCCAAGGCGGCGAGGTGCGCTGGATGGGCCCCCACGGCGTGGTCCGCAAGAACCCGCACGCCGTCGGCTTCGTCGGCCCCAACGGCATCCGCCGCATCGATCGCTCCGGCGGCCAGCAGGGCAGCGGCGCGCGCCGCGCCAGCGCAGTGCAGGAAGCGCAGTTGCCGCTGCATGTGGTCGAGCAACCGGCATTCCTCGTCGCGGTGGTCCCGGACATGGTCGGCGGCCGTCTCTCCAGCCACGACAAGGACCTCCTCGGACTGGCCCGCAAGCTCGCCGGCAACGACGGCGCGGTGCTCGCCGTGGTGTTCGGCGAACACAAGGAAAGCGCCTTCGACAGCGCCGGCGTCGACCGTCTGCTGCACCTCGCCGGCGGCGAGTACGACGGCTACGCGCCCGAGCAGCGAATACTCGCCCTGCGCAACCTGGAGAACCAGCTCGCCCCGCGCCACTGGCTGTTCCCGGACAGTCGCAACGGCGGTGGCGAACTGGGCCGGCGCCTGGCCGCCGCACTCGGCGAACGGCCGGCCGGACGCGTCTGGCAGGTCGAGGACGGCCGCTGCATCGGCCGCGCCGGCGCCGGCCGCGAGGACATCCAGCGCGCCCTGCCGCGCCTGCTGCTGGCCGCGGCGGAATGCGCCGAGCCGGTCAGCGAAACCCGCCATGAGGCTCGCGAACTGCACATGGCCGCGCAGGTGGCGCGCAACCTGCCACGCATCGAGGACCTCGGCCCGGTGGCCGTGGACCCGGCGCGGATCCCCATGGCCGAGGCCGAATTCATTCTCTCCGGCGGCAACGGCGTGCAGGACTGGGCGCTGTTCCACCAGGCCGCCGCCGCCCTCGGCGCCACCGAGGGCGCCTCGCGGGTGGCGGTGGACGACGGGCACATGCCGCGCAACCGTCAGGTCGGCGCCACCGGTACCTGGGTCACCGCGCGGGTCTACCTGGCAGTGGGCATCTCCGGGGCGATCCAGCACCTGCAGGGCATCGGCGCCTGCGACAAGGTGGTGGCGGTGAACCGCGACGCCGGCTGCGACATGATCAAGCGCGCCGATCTCTCGGTGATCGGCGACTCGACGGAAATCCTCCGCGCGCTGATCCGCCTGGCCGAGGCACACCGCAACGGCGCCGCCCGCGATGCGGCCTGAACCCGCTTCCACGTACCTTTCATCGGTATCGAACCATGACTGAGCTGAACATCGTCGCGCTGGTCTCCATCGGCGCCCACCCCGCCTCCGGACGCCCGCGCCGCGCCGAACAGGACGCCCGCGCGGTGGAACTCGGCCTGCGCCTGAGCGGCCCGCGCCTGCAAGTGCTGCACGCCGGCGACCCGCACGCCGAGGCGCTGCGCGGCTATCTCGGCATGGGCCTGGAACGCTTGTCCGTGCTGGAACAGCCGGCCGGCGCCGACGCCCTGCCCGCACTGGCCGAGCACCTGCGCGACTCCCGCGCGCAACTGGTGCTCACCGGCAGCCAGGCGGAAACCGGGGAAGGCTCCGGGATGCTGCCCTTCCTCCTCGCCGAGCGCCTGGGCTGGCCACTGGTGGTCGGCCTGGCCGAGGTCGAGAAGGTCGAAGACGGCAGCGCCCAGGTCCTCCAGGCTCTGCCTCGCGGCCAGCGACGCCGACTGCGGGTACGCCTGCCGTTCGTCGCCAGCGTCGACAATGCCGCGCCGGTGGCCCGGCAGAGCGCCTTCGGCCCGGCTAGGCGTGGCGAGATCGAGGCCCATGAGGTGGAGGTGGTCGACGACCCACTGCTCGCCGAAGACAGCCTGCAACCGGCCCGGCCGCGACCGAAGCGGCTCAAGGTAATCAAGGCGAAGACCGGCGCCGAGCGAATGAAAGCCGCCACCGCCAAGGCCTCCGGCGGTACCGGGCAGGTACTCAAGGATCTTTCGGCGGAAGCCGGCGCCGAAGCCATCTTCAAGCTCCTGCGCGAGGAAGGCGTGATCCGCTGAAGCGGGTCAGAACGCACTGTGCGCCAGATCACAAGTTATGACGTAGTGACGATAAATTATTGTATTACGATAATTTATTCCCTAGTTTCGCCATCCAGACGCGAAACACACAGGGGAACCCGGCATGGCGCTGTCCACGCATCTCAGCAACCACAAGCTCTATCTGCTCGGCATGCTCTGCGCCATCCTGGCCTGGGGCATGGCCTGCATCGAACTCGGAGCGAACACCCACCTCTGGTTCTCCGGCCTCAGCGAGCAGGGCTACCTGCAGGCCTGGAGCGATGAAATGCCGCGCCTGGCCAGCGACGGCTTCGTCCTGTCCTGGAGCAGCCGGGCGCTGCTGATGCTGCTGGACTACCTGCCGACCCTGCTTTCCGCGTTCGGCCTGGCGCTCACCGGCCTGTTCTTCCGCCGCCTGGCCAAGGGCGAACGCTGGTCGCAGCGCAACGCCAGGACCCTGGTGCACATCGGCCTGCTGTCCTTCCTGGCACTCTTGCTCCAGCCATTTATCAATACGCTGCAAGGTCTTGTACTATCTCTAGACCTGCCCGACGGCGAGCGTGTCCTGAGCGTTTCGATAGGACTCACTTCCGAAGCGGCCTACGAGTTCCTCAAGGCGATCTTTCTCTGCTCGTTCGGCCTGATGATGAGCGAAGCCAGGAAACTGGACGAAGAAGTAAGAGCCTTCATATGACGACCCCATGATCATCATCCGACTAGACGTCATCCTGGCGAAGAACAAGGTCCGCTCCAAGGAGCTGGCGGAAGCCATCGGTATCACCGAACAGAACCTGTCCCTGCTGAAGAACGGCAAGGTCAAGGGCATCCGCCTCGACACCCTGGAGAAGATCTGCGCCTTCCTGGACTGCCAGCCGGGCGACATCCTGGAATACGTCGCGGACGACTGATCCCCGCTCCACCCTTTCCCAACCAGAAACCATGAACAGACACCTGAACCTCTCGGGCGTTGCGCTCGCGCTCGCCCTGATCTCGGGCTGCGGCCCCTCCGTCCGCTACCAGTACGTGATGCCGCCGAGCGAGGCGGGACGCACCTGCGTCGCCCAGTGCCGCACGCAACAGAGCCAGTGCGAAAGCCTCGCGCGCCTGGAATGGCAGAACGAAAACCGCCTGCGCGAAGCGGAACGGCGCAGCTACCACTATTGCAGCCAGGGCAAGAGCAAGAAGCAGGCGCGCAAGGAATGCCTGGCACCAGGCTATTCCTCCTCGTTCGGCTACAACGGCTTCGGCGGCTCCGGCAACTTCAACTGCGGTTCCGACTAC
Organism: Pseudomonas sp. B111; assembly: GCF_026428275.1. Classification (NCBI taxonomy): domain Bacteria; kingdom Pseudomonadati; phylum Pseudomonadota; class Gammaproteobacteria; order Pseudomonadales; family Pseudomonadaceae; genus Pseudomonas; species Pseudomonas sp. B111. Next base: position 5,208,892 of record NZ_CP097857.1, read on the forward strand.
GACCGCTGCTTCACCGACATCTGCGGCGGCACCATCCGCCGCATCGTCGAGCAACCCCAATGATCCCCACCCACCGGAGTATCCCCATGAGCCGACGCCTCTTCCCTTTCCTGCCGTTCCTGTTCCTGGTCGGCTGCGCCCAGGGCTACCCCTCCTTCTCCGGCAGCCTTCCGGACTTCCGCGTCAGCGGCGACGAACGCAGCTACGCCGAGCGCGCCGATGACTGCCTGAAGCGGCGCAACTGCCCGCCGGCCACCGATCGCGATCCCTTCGTCGCCGACCCCGGGCACTACTCGCTGGGCGGCAGCTTTCACTGGTGAAGCCGGGTGCCGAAGCCTGGCAACCGACCACGGACCTGGCTTCGGCAGGCGCTTTTCTTTATCCTGCGCGCCCTTTGAACGACTGGGACGAGATCATGCTGGAGAACACCCTGGAACGCCTGGAAACCCTGGTAGCCGAGCTACTGCAACAGAACCAGGCCCTGCGCGACAGCCACGACCAGCTTCAGCAGCAGCTGCGCCAGGCCACCGAGGAAAACGAAACCCTGCAACTCTCCATGCTCGAGCAGGAAGAAAAGCAGAGCGGCACCCAGGCCCGCCTGGAAGCCCTGGTCGAGCGCCTCAGCGCGCAGCAACCGGTTAGCGCATGAGCCGCGACGGCGTCCAGGTCCTGTCGATCCTCGGCCGGGACTATTCGATCCGCGTGCCGGCCGGCGAGGAGCGGGCCCTCGCGGACGCCGCCGCGTTGCTGCAGGCGGAAGTGGACGCCAACAAGCGCAAGTTTCCCTACGTCACCAGCAACGAGCTGGTGGTGCTCTCCGCGCTCAACCTCTGCGCCCGCCAGCTCGGCGCGAACGACGGCGAGTCGCCGCGCCTGCGGGCGGTGGAGCAGCGCCTGGAGGCGCTGGTCGAGCGGATCGCCGGGACATCGAGCTAGTCGCGCGCCTGCGGACTCGCCCAATACAGCTGCCGATGCCCGCGCGCCTGGTAGTCCTTGACCAGCGCGCAGGCCTCGTCGCGCGTCAGGTCGCGGCGCATGACGAAGGCATTGCCGTTGTCGTCCTGGCGCCACAGGCACCAGCGCGTTTCCTCCGCCGGCTTCGCCGCCACCGCCTCAGGCCTTCAGGGTCGAAGTCTTGCGCAGGCGCAGCGCGAGCATGACCAGCAGCACGCCGAAGAACACCGCGTAGGCGCCGATCACCCAGACCACCGCCAGCGCCCCGGCGCCGGGGTTGGCGATCATCAGCACGCCGAACAGCACCGAGATGGCGCCAGAGAGGATCATCCACCACTCGTTCTGGATCGACTTGCGCAGGCGGATCGCCGCGACGATCTGGAAGATGCCCATCGCCAGCGCCCAGCCGGCGATGATCAGGAGAAGGCCGATGGCGGTCAGTTGCGGCCAGAAGAACGCAACCAGGCCGGCCGCCACGCCGATCACCCCGACCAGCGCCAGCGGCCAGTTGAACTGCCCATCGCTGCGCATGTTGAACGCGGCGATCAGGGCGAACGCCCCGTCCACCAGCGCGTAGGCGCCCCAGAACAGCACCAGCACGGTCAGCGCCAGGGCCGGCGAGAGCAGGGTCAGGACGCCGAACACCAGCGCCGCCACGCCGCGCAGGGCCACCAGTTTCCAGTGCTTGCCCAGTTCGGCCCACAGGGGATTGTTTTCCACGCTTGCCTCCAGAGGGCGCCCTTGAGCGGCCCGTTCAGGTTGAGTCCTCCCACCTTAGTCCTTTTGCCGGGAGGCTGTCAGGGGGCGGAGGCGGGAGGCAAGGCGTGCGCGCGGGCTCAGGGCCGGGACTTCTCCGGCGGCCGCTGGCGGCGCCAGCAGGCGAACAGGTTCCAGGCCAGCAGCAGGCTGACGAAAGCGGAACTGACGTAGAACAGCAGGTTGTCCATGACCTTTCCTCCGCAGCGGCGCCCCGCCAGGGGGCGCCTCGTCCGGCTCAGCTGCCGGCCACCTTGCGCACGTGGGCGGACTCCTCGCCGAGGTTGTTCAGCATGCGCTCGCTGTACCAGTCGAGGAAATTGATCACGCCGAACTCGTAGGTCTTCGAGTATGGACCAGGCTGGTAGGCGTCGGAGTTGATCCCGCGCTGGTTCTCCTCGGCCAGCCGACGATCCTGGTCGTTGGTCGCGTCCCATACCTCGCGCAGGCGCGCCACGTCGTAGTCGACGCCTTCCACCGCGTCCTTGTGCACCAGCCATTTGGTGGTGACCAGGGTTTCCTGGGCGCTGATCGGCCACACCGTGAAGACGATCAGGTGGTCGCCCATGCAGTGGTTCCAGGAGTGCGGCAGGTGCAGGATGCGCATCGAGCCGAGGTCGGGGTTCTTGATCCGGCCCATGAGCTTCTTGCTGCCCTGCTTGCCGTCCATGGTCATCGACACGGTGCCGTCCAGCAGCGGCATGCGCACGATGCGATTGCGCAGGCCGAAGCTGGCGTGGGCGTACGGGATCTTCTCGGCGTCCCAGGCGCTGGTGCAGGCCGCCACCTGGTCCTTGAACGCCTGGCTGGCGCGCGGGTCGGTGACGTCGTCCCACTCCAGCAGGGTCTTCAGCAGTTCCGGGTGGGAGCCGTTGCAGTGGTAGCACTCGCGGTTGTTCTCGATCACCAGCTTCCAGTTGGCGGCTTCGCGGATGGTGGTCTGCACCGCCACCTTGGCGTTCTCCATGTCGTACGGCTCCATGTAGTGCTCGAGCGTCGCCAGGAAGTCGTCGATGGCCGGCGGGTTCTCCGCCAGGCTGATGAAGATGTAGCCGCCGGCGGTCTTCACCTGGATCGGCTTCAGGCCGTACTCCTTCATGTCGAAGTCGGCGCCCATCTCGGTGCCGGCGAACAGCAGGCGGCCATCCAGCTCGTAGGTCCACTGGTGGTAGGGGCAGACCAGCTTGGCCACCTTGCCCTTCTCGCTCACGCACAGGCGCGAGCCGCGGTGCCGGCAGACATTGTGGAAGGCATGCACCTGGCCTTCGGCGCCACGGATCACCAGGACCGGGTTCTTGCCGATCTGCAGGGTGAGGAAATTGCCCTTGGCGGGAATCTCGCAGGTCATGCCGGCGATCAGCCATTCCTTGTGGAAGATCTCCTGCATGTCGATCTCGAACAGGCGCTGGTCGCAGTAGAAGGGCTGCGGCAGCGAGAAGCTGTGGTCGCGGCTGCGCAGCATGTCGGCGGTGGCCTTGCGGGCCGGTTCCAGGGGATCGCCGAGACTCAGGGTGGAAGTGACGTCCATCGGTAACTCCTCATGCCGCCCCCGCGCGGGTGGCGGCGGAAAAAGTGGCTGATACGGTTGCTACGCAAGGTGGCGTTCACAGCCTTCCTCATCCCGGCGCGGCGTCCGGAATCCCGCCCTGCCGATGGACGGGCCCCGCCGTGGCGGGAATGAAGGTCAGTCGCTCTACACGTCCGGGCTCTACCCTCCCGGGGTTCATGCAAACCCTCGTCTCGGCTGGTCTGGAGTGTGGGCCCGCGCCCGTCGCCGACCTTATCCATGGGCGACATGACCGCATCCGTTTCCGACGCTCCGGGCCGCGCCCCAGCAGGCAGGTCGCGATAAGCATGTAAATGTCGCTGGCAGGTAAATGAGCGGCCACGGCGATGCGCACAATCCGCCCCATCAGGCCATCATCGTTCGGCCCCGTGCGCACGGAGAGATCATCATGTCGAGCAACTTCCTCAATCCGGTCACCACCCAGACCTGGGCCAACGGCCGGCACCTCGTGCGCTGCGTCAAGGTCATCCAGGAAACCTGGGACGTGCGCACCTTCTGCTTCATGGCCGACCAGCCGATCCTGTTCTTCTTCAAGCCGGGCCAGTTCGTCACCCTGGAGCTGGAGATCGACGGCGAGCCGGTGATGCGCTCCTACACCATCTCCAGCTCGCCCTCGGTGCCCTACAGCTTCTCCATCACCATCAAGCGGGTGCCGGGCGGGCGGGTTTCCAACTGGCTGCACGACAACCTCAAGGAAGGCCAGGAGCTACCGGTGCACGGTCCGGTCGGCCTGTTCAACGCCATCGACTTCCCGGCCGACAAGGTGCTGTTCCTCTCCGGCGGGGTCGGCATCACCCCGGTGATGTCCATGGCGCGCTGGTTCTTCGATACCAACGCCAACGTCGACATGGTCTTCGTCCACAGCGCCCGTTCGCCGAAGGACATCATCTACCACCGCGAGCTGGAGCACATGGCCTCGCGGATCGACAACTTCAGCCTGCACATCATCTGCGAGCGCCACGGCCTCGGCGAAGCCTGGACCGGCTACCGTGGCTACCTGAACCTGCGCATGCTGGAACTGATCGCCCCGGACTTCCTCGAGCGGGAAATCTTCTGCTGCGGGCCGACGCCCTACATGAGCGCGGTGAAGCACCTGCTGCAGGGCCACGGCTACGACATGAGCCGCTACCACGAGGAAGCCTTCGGGCCGACTCCGCCGGAGGTCCGCGCCGACGTCAGGGAACTGGCCGCGGAAGCCGCCGAGGCGCCGGAGGTACCGGTCGCCGACCAGCACCAGGTGGAATTCACCGCCACCGGCAAGAGCATCCGCGTCAGCCCCGGGGAAACCGTGCACGCCGCCGCCGCCAAGCTCGGCCTGCACATTCCGAAGGCCTGCGGGATGGGCATCTGCGGCACCTGCAAGGTAATGAAGACCGCCGGCGAGGTGGAGATGGAGCACAACGGCGGGATCACCGACGAGGATGTCGCCGAAGGCTACATCCTCTCCTGCTGCAGCGTGCCCAAGGGCGACGTGGTCATCGACTACTGAGGGCGCGAGGGAAACGCCAGGCGCTCCCAGTAGCGCCGCCGCGGCAGTTCCTCGGCCGGCAGCCAGCGTCCGGCGCAGGCCTGCAGCGGCTCGGCGGGAGCCTTCAGCAGCGAGTCCAGGGCCAGCACGTAGCGCCCCGTCCCCGCGCAGCGGAAGCACAGGTCGTCGTCGAAGCTGTCGAAGCACGGGTACTCGCCGAGGTCGTCGCGGTAGCGACGCAACGTCCGCTCTTGCACGTCGAGCAGCAGCAGGCGCCACTGGTCCCGCTCCAGCTCGCTTTCCTCGTAGCGCTGGACGTGCCGGGTCAGCGCCAGGTAGCGACCGTCCGCCGACCAGATCATTGGCGCCGCCAGGTTGCCCAAGCCGATGCCCGACGCGGTCAGCAGGTAGCCGTCGCGGCTGAACCCGGCGCGCACGTCCTCGTCGCGGTGCATGCCCTCGTAGTGGAAACCGAAGCCCCAGGCGGCGTCCTTCGCGCCCACCGACGGCAAGACGAAGTCGCCGTCGCTCCAGGGCCGCGGCGGTGCGTCCAGCCAGCGCGACGCGGGGCACAGCCGCCAGGCCGTGCCATCGAACGCCACCCGCGCCTGCTCGTAGTAATGCCGCCAGTCGTCGTGGAAGCGGCCGAATGCGTGCCAGGCGCCGGGCTCGGGCAAGCCTTCGTCGAAGCGGCGCAACAAGCCGGGGTCGCCTTCGCCCGGCCCGCCCGGCGGCTGGTAGGCGTTGCGGCCGAGCAGGTGGAGCAGATGCACCTGGCCATCGATGAAACCTTGCAGGTGTAGATCGGCCAGCGGCTCGGCGAGCCACTCCAGGCGCCGCTCCCGGCTATCGAGTATGGCCAGGCGCTGCGGCAGGGTCGGCGCCTCGGCGAAGGCCACCACGGCCAGGTAGCGACCGCAATCGGACACGCGGTGGTCGAGCGTCCACTCGCCATCCAGGCGCCAGTCGCCCAGGCGCAAGGCATAGGCGCCGCGCTCCGCCTCCTGATCGTCGCGCAACCACTCCCAGACGGCCCGGCTGCCATCGGCCAGCGGTGCGCTCTGCAACAGGCATCCCGGCCTGCCGGCCGCGCCATCCAGGGGCAGCAACAGGTCCAGGCGCGGCATGTCGGCCTCGCGCCAGCGCGGCCGGTCGTCCGCATCGCGAGCGTGCAGAAGGTAGAGGCTGGAATGGCTGTACGAACCCAGCGTGCCGTAGCGTTCGTAGGTCAGGCAGGGTTGCGCCAGGTCCAGGCCGAAACGCAGCCAGCCATCCTCCAGCCCGAGCAGTTCGGGTCCACCGGCATGGGGCTCGGCGGGCAACGCCGACCACGGCGCGCCCAGCGCACGCAGGCCGCCGTCCTCTCGCCAAAGCCAGTAGGTATCCTGCCCCAGGGGCTCGCCTGCTGCCTGCAGCGCCAGCGCCCGGCCGTCATCGTTCCAAGCCAATGGCGGCGCTTCCCGCGACAGGTAGAGGCCGCTGGCCTCGCCGTTTATCCACAGCTCGCCGCGGTTGGCGCGCAGCGGCGCGAAAGGATCGTCCAGGGCCAGCAGGCTGGCCGGCAGCCAGGGGCGGATTTCCAGCGCGGGCCCGCCAAGCGGGGACGGTAGCGGTTGCGCGCGCAGATCCCCGCTCCAGCGCTGCCATTCGCTTTCGGGCAGCCAGAGGTCACCGATGGCAACGAAGGCCTCGGCCTCGCTGCCGGCCTTGAGCGCCTGCAGCTCGAGGCGCTGCGGTGCGTTGGACGTCAGCGGGCTGTGCCGGCCGATCACCTCGCGCTCGGTGACGCTGTCCAGCTCCCAGAAGTTGTCCACGGCACAGCGGTAGAGCAACCGCTCCTGCCGGTCGAAGATCGCCAGGCCCCACGCGCCTCGGCTCGGTATCGGCGAAACGAAGTGGCGGCCATCGCTGGAAAAGCGTGCCGAAGGATTGCAGTCGGGGATGAAGCAACCGTCGGGCATCAGGTAGTGGCATACCAGCGGGCCGCCCATGGCGATCTCGCCGCCGTCGAACAGGCGGATCGCCTCGCCCTCGGGGGTTCGCTCGGGCGCTTCGCCGCCCCAGGCGCTACCTCCCGCCGGCAGCGGTACGTCCAGCGCCTGCGGAGCCTGGCGCTCCAGGCGCAGGCCACGCTCGAAACGGATCTGCAGCAGCACGCCGCCGATCACCGCCAGCAAGCCACCGCCCAGTCCCAGCCAGAAGCCCGGCAGTGCCTGGCCCAGGGCGATGCCGCCACCCAGAACCCAGAAGAACAGCGCCTGTTGCAGGCGATACGGCACCTTGCCGCGCCAACGATCCATGGCCCACTCGGCGCCCAGCAGCAGCGCCCAACCCAGCGCTACCAGCGGCAACGGCAGGAGGACGCCAAGGGCCACCAGCACGGCGATCCAGGCGATCTCGCCGAGGCCTTCGAGCAACAAGCGGCCGAGCGGCTTGTCTGACATCCGATCATCCATGATCCATCCCACTTTCCTGGCAAAAGCCAAGGGTAATCAAGGCTCCGGCCAACCACCAGAGCCATCGCGCAGCTCTGTCCTTCTCATACTTGAAAACACCAGGGCGCCAAGGTTGTCCACATTCGGACTGGAATTCCATACAGGTGTCTTCTCGCCACCTTGGCGTTCTCGACGATCGATTGTAAGCATTTGAAATTAAAGGTAAAAACGACAACTTCAAGTTGGTTTCAGGCTCCAGGAACAAAGCCCTTGCCGATCTCTGGAGAGGCCTTTCGAGGGTAGGTTGATCACAGACTTATCCACAGACCGTGTGGTCCATGAGACCCCCTGATACCCCGCGGGTCAACGATCGCTATACCGACGATGTCCACTCGCCCTGGCGCATGGGCTCCGCCAGCACATCCGCCTACCCTCCGGGTGAATCGCGCTTCTCCTCCGCTCGCGCTAGGCGCAGTCTCCTGCTCATTTAACGATCAATCCGCCAGAGACCCCGCCGTCCGGCCGCCCCAAGCGTGAGCGAACAATTTTTCCACAGGGCTTTACACTCCCCTTGGGGAAAACCAGAAAAATATTCACAGGATGAAGAAAAAACCTGGCCTATTCTGGCTCTTCATCCCTTCCCGCCCGGCCTGACCATTTATTGACCAACTCCATGCAGGCCTTACCTTATAAGGCTTACAGAACTATCCATACAGGTTGTCCACAAGGCTTTCCAGGCCTTTTGTGAGCAACCCTGCGTTTGTGCACATGCCCCCTAAAGCAAGCCGGCAGCCTGTTGACAGAAAATCCGCTCAATTCTTGACCAATAGCCTGGAAGGCGCGGGCCCTCTGGCTCCCAGCATTCTATAAACAGGCTCTGCACACTGACCTCAACAGGAATTGGGGGAAATTCCCGGCGGCGGCCGCAACCGCTGTTCCACCGCCATCGGAGCGGGAGAATTTTGTCTTTTTCCTCAAGCCGTTACGTCCGCGCAGGGGGTTTGCGGCATTTGCCCCCACTTCGCTCCTTGCTTTTCTATCCACAGGCCTGTCTGGGTCCCGCAGGGACAATGCCCGTCACCGTTTCGTCAGCGCTTTTCACCTGAACCTTCATCGTCCTTTCACAAACGGCTGTTTTCGCTCAAAACCGACCAACCTCCGAAGAGCCCGGCAGGGCGCCGCGCGGAAGCGACTGCGAACACGTTATTCACATTCGACTCCACAGTGTTTGTGGATTGGCCAGGTTCTCCTGCCATGGGAGTGGAACCGCGTGGATAAAGGCTTTCAACACCCCCGGCGGAGATAGGGAGGGTGTTGCCGGGGGCACTTTTGCATAGCTCCCGAACAGTTAGCCCACAGAGTTATCCACAGGAGATGAGGAAAGAGCGGCCGCCCCGGTTCATGGAGGCGGCCGAGAGTGGACTCAGGCGCCCATCACCAGGCGGATGTCCCGCGCCAGTTCGCGGACCCGCTCGATATCGGTATCCCAGGAACACATGAAACGCGCGCCACCTTCACCGATGAAGGTGTAGAAGCGCCAGCCGCGCGCGCGCAAGGCTTCGATCGCCGGCTCGGAAAGCTGCAGGAACACGCCGTTGGCTTCTACCGGGAACATCAGGCTGACGCCGGGAACGTCGGCCACCAGTTCGGCCAGCAGGCGCGCGCAGCGGTTGGCGTGATCGGCGTAGCGCAGCCAGGCATCGTCCTGCAGTACGCCGACCCAGGGCGCGGCGAGGAAGCGCATCTTCGAGGCCAGTTGGCCGGCCTGCTTGCAGCGGTAGTCGAAGTCCTCGGCCAGGTCGCGGTTGAAGAACAGGATCGCCTCGCCCACCGCCATGCCGTTCTTGGTGCCGCCGAAGCAGAGCACGTCGACCCCGGCCTTCCAGCTCAGCTCCGCCGGCGAGCAGCCGAGGAAGGCGCAGGCGTTGGAGAAGCGCGCGCCGTCCATGTGCAGGTGCAGGCCGAGTTCCTTGCAGGTGGCGCTGATCGCCTTCAACTCGTCCGGGCGGTACACCGTACCGACCTCGGTGGCCTGGGTGAGAGTCACCACGCGCGGCTTCGGATAGTGGATATCCTGGCGCTTGAGAGCGATGTCGCGGATCGACGCCGGGGTCAGCTTGCCGACCTCGGTCTGCGCCAGCAGCAGCTTGGAGCCGTTGGAGAAGAACTCCGGCGCGCCGCACTCGTCGGTCTCGACGTGGGCGGTCTCCGAGCAGATCACGCTGTGGTAGCTCTGGCACAGCGCGGCCAGGGCCAGGGAGTTGGCGGCGGTGCCGTTGAAGGCGAAGAACACTTCGCAATCGGTCTCGAACAACTGGCGGAAGTAGTCCGAAGCGCGCGCGGTCCACTGGTCGTCGCCATAGGCGCGCTCGTGGCCGCGGTTGGCTTCGGCCATCGCCGCCCAGGCTTCGGGGCAGATACCGGAATAGTTGTCGCTGGCGAACTGTTGGGTGTTATCGGTCATGTGGGCCTCGGATGGAACGGTTGCCGAGCCCTCGTGGGGCTCCGTGCGGTCGCGCCGGTACGGGTAGGTGCCGGCACAGTCTGTCAGGGTAGCTTGGTCAGCTTCATCTGCTCGACGAACGGCACCAGCACCTGGCGCATCGCCGTGGCGCTGCCGCCATTGGGCATGTCGCGGGTGCTGAGGGTCAGTACGTAGCGGTTCTTGATCACTCCGCTGAGGGTCGAGACGCCCTCCTCGCCCTTGGCCGGGACCATCACCCCCAACGGGTCGCCCATTCGCGTGGTATCGATCAGCGGCAGGTAGTCCTCGCCGCCGAAGCGCTCGGCGGTGCCGTTCTTCAGGGCGGTCTCGCGGGTCTTGTGGAGCAGGGTCAGGTTGGTCTGGGTCATCTCGCGCAGCTTGTCCTGCGCCGCCCGATAGGCCACCGCGTCGCCCTCGGTCGGCGGCGCCGGCAGGCCGGTGTCGGTGAGGACGATCTCCAGGCGCTTGCTGCCGTCGGCGGCGCCGAAGACCACGGTGGCATCGTTGTAGCCGCACTGGCGGGAGAGGAAGTCGTAGCCGAACAGTGGCTTGCCGGCCGGCGGCAAGGCCACTTCGAGTTCATGGCCGGTGCAGGAATCGGCCGGCAGCGCAGGCGCGGCGGCCTGCTTTTCATCGCCGCCCCCGCACCCTTGCAGGGATGCGCCGAGCAGCACGGCGGAAAGGAAGATCAGCGGGCGTTTCATGGTGTTCTCGCAAGACGAAGAGCACGCAGTTTAGCGCCAGCCCGGGGCGTTCCGCATCGGTTGCCGAATCCCACCGCCATGTCGCAAACGCACCTCCCCGTGGCGTGCATAGGCATCTGGGCCGGCAGGGCCGGTCATACCATCGCTGGCAAAGGGACCGCGTGTCCCGTTGCAGCCATTCCGGCGCGGTTCCGGCGCCGCAGGGAGACCCAGCGATGTTCAGCAAGCATGACCAGATCCGCGGCTACGACGACGAACTGCTCGCCGCGATGGACGCCGAAGAGGCCCGCCAGGAAGACCATCTCGAACTGATCGCCTCGGAGAACTACACCAGCAAGCGGGTCATGCAGGCGCAGGGCAGCGGCCTGACCAACAAGTATGCCGAGGGCTATCCGGGCAAGCGCTACTACGGCGGCTGCGAACACGTCGACAAGGTCGAGCAGTTGGCCATCGACCGCGCCAGGCAGCTGTTCGGCGCCGACTACGCCAACGTCCAGCCGCATTCCGGTTCCTCGGCCAACGCCGCGGTGTACCTGGCGCTGCTCAACGCCGGCGACACCATCCTCGGCATGAGCCTGGCCCACGGCGGCCATCTCACCCACGGCGCCAAGGTGTCCTCCTCCGGCAAGCTGTACAACGCCGTGCAGTACGGCCTGGACACCGCTACCGGGCTGATCGACTACGACGAAGTCGAGCGCCTGGCCGTGGAGCATAAGCCGAAGATGATCGTCGCCGGCTTCTCCGCCTACTCCAAGACCCTCGACTTCCCGCGCTTCCGCGCCATCGCCGACAAGGTCGGCGCGCTGCTGTTCGTCGACATGGCCCACGTCGCCGGGCTGGTCGCCGCCGGCCTCTACCCGAACCCGATCCCCTTCGCCGACGTGGTCACCACCACCACCCACAAGACCCTGCGCGGCCCGCGCGGCGGCCTGATCCTGGCGCGCGCCAACGAGGAGATCGAGAAGAAGCTCAACTCCGCGGTATTTCCCGGCGCCCAGGGCGGCCCGCTGATGCACGTGATCGCGGCCAAGGCGGTGTGCTTCAAGGAAGCGCTGGAGCCGGGCTTCAAGGACTACCAGGCGCAGGTGATCCGCAACGCCAAGGCGATGGCCGAGGTGTTCATCGGGCGCGGCTACGACGTGGTTTCCGGTGGCACCGACAACCACCTGATGCTGATCAGCCTGGTGCGCCAGGGCCTGACCGGCAAGGAAGCCGACGCCGCCCTCGGCCGGGTCGGCATCACGGTGAACAAGAACGCCGTGCCGAACGATCCGCAGAGCCCGTTCGTCACCTCCGGCATCCGCATCGGCACCCCGGCCATCACCACCCGCGGGCTGCAGGAAGCGCAGAGCCGCGAACTGGCCGGCTGGATCTGCGACATCCTCGACCACCTCGGCGATGCCGACGTGGAGGCCAAGGTCGCCACCCAGGTCGCCGGTCTCTGCGCGGACTTCCCGGTCTATCGTTGAGCCCCCCGAAGACGGTCGGGGAGCCCGACGCGCCCCGGCCCAACCCTCTCCGCGGGAGAGGGAGCAACAGTTCAGGAGCATCCACATGCAACGCTACTCCGGCTTCGGCCTGTTAAAGCATTCACTGAGCCATCACGAGAACTGGCAACGCATGTGGCGCACGCCCACGCCGAAGCCGGTCTACGACGTGGTCATCGTCGGCGGCGGCGGGCACGGCCTGGCCACCGCCTACTACCTGGCCAAGGAACACGGCATCAGCAACGTGGCGGTAGTCGAGAAAGGTTGGCTGGGCGGCGGCAACACCGCGCGCAACACCACCATCGTGCGCTCCAACTACCTGTGGGACGAGTCCGCGCTGCTCTACGAACACGCGATGAAGCTGTGGGAGGGCCTGTCCCAGGACCTCAACTACAACGTGATGTTCTCCCAGCGCGGGGTCTACAACCTCTGCCACACCCTCCAGGACATGCGTGACGGCGAGCGCCGGGTCAGCGCCAACCGCCTCAACGGCGTCGACGGCGAACTGTTGAACGCGCAGCAGGTGGCGGAGGAGATTCCCTACCTGGACTGCAGCAAGAACACCCGCTACCCGATCATGGGCGCGACCATCCAGCGTCGCGGCGGCGTCGCCCGCCATGATGCGGTGGCCTGGGGCTTCGCCCGCGCCGCCGATGCCCTCGGCGTGGACCTGATCCAGCAGACCGAAGTCACCGGCTTCCGCAAGCAGGACGGCGCGGTGATCGGCGTCGAGACCAACCGCGGCTTCATCGGCGCGCGCCGTGTCGGCGTGGTCACCGCCGGCAACTCCGGGCACATGGCCAGGCTCGCCGGCTTCCGCCTGCCGCTGGAGTCGCACCCGTTGCAGGCGCTGGTCTCCGAGCCGCTGAAGCCGATCATCGACAGCGTGATCATGTCCAACGCCGTGCATGGCTACATCAGCCAGTCGGACAAAGGCGACCTGGTCATCGGCGCCGGCATCGACGGCTACAACGGCTACGGCCAGCGCGGCTCTTACCCGGTGATCGAGCACACCCTGCAAGCCATCGTCGAGATGTTCCCGGTGCTCTCGCGGGTACGCATGAACCGCCAGTGGGGCGGCATCGTCGACACCACCCCGGACGCCTGCCCGATCATCGGCAAGACTCCGGTGCAGAACCTGTTCTTCAACTGCGGCTGGGGCACCGGCGGCTTCAAGGCCACTCCCGGCTCCGGAAACGTCTTCGCCGCCACCCTGGCCAAGGGCGAACCGCATCCGCTGGCCGCGCCCTTCTCCATCGAACGCTTCCACAGCGGTGCGCTGATCGACGAGCACGGCGCGGCGGCAGTGGCGCACTGACAAAAGCCGCCCGAAGGGCGAAATCCGCTGCCCCTCGCCCTTCAGGGAGAGGGTGCCGGTCAACCGGCAAGAACAGTTTCCGGAGGCTACAAAATGCTGAATATCTTCTGCCCCCACTGCGGCGAACTGCGTTCCGAAGAGGAATTCCACGCCAAGGGTCAGGCCCACATCCCGCGCCCGCTCGACCCGAACGCCTGCAGCGACGAGGAATGGGGCGACTACATGTTCTTCCGCGACAACCCGCGCGGCCTCCATCACGAGCTGTGGGTGCACGCCGCCGGCTGCCGCAAGTACTTCAACGTCACCCGCCATACGGTGACCTACGAGATCCTCGAGACCTACCTGATCGGCGAGCAGCCCAGCGTCGTCGCCGACGGTGAGAAGAAACCCGCCGTACAAGGGGAACCGGCATGAGCCAGATCAATCGCCTGTCCAGCGGCGGCCGCATCGACCGCAACCGCCCGCTGACCTTCAGCTTCAACGGCCAGCACTACCAGGGCTATGCCGGCGACACCCTGGCCGCCGCGCTGCTGGCCAACGGCGTCGACATCGTCGGCCGCAGCTTCAAGTACTCGCGGGCGCGCGGCATCGTCGCCGCCGGCGCCGAGGAGCCCAACGCGATCCTGCAGATCGGCTCCCGCGAAGCCACCCAGATCCCCAACGTACGCGCCACCCAGCAGGCCCTCTACGGCGGCCTGGTGGCCACCAGTACCAACGGCTGGCCGAACGTGCAGAACGACCTGATGGGAATCTTCGGCAAGGTCGGCGGCAAGCTGATGCCGCCCGGTTTCTACTACAAGACCTTCATGTACCCGCAGTCGATGTGGATGACCTACGAGAAGTACATCCGCAAGGCCGCCGGCCTGGGCCGCGCGCCGACCGAGGTCGATCCGGACAGCTACGACTGGATGAACCACCACTGCGACGTGCTGGTGGTCGGCGCCGGCCCGGCCGGCCTGGCCGCCGCCCTCGCCGCCGCCCGCAGCGGCGCGCGGGTGATCCTCGCCGACGAGCAGGAAGAGTTCGGCGGCAGCCTGCTGGACACCCGCGAGACCCTCGACGGCAAGCCCGCCGCCGAGTGGGTCGCGGACGCCGTGGCCGAGCTGCAAGGCCTGCCGGAGGTCATCCTGCTACCGCGCTCCACGGTCAACGGCTACCACGACCACAACTTCCTCACCATCCACGAGCGGCGCACCGACCACCTCGGCGAGGTCGCCCCGCTCGGCCAGGTCCGCCAGCGCGTGCACCGCGTGCGCGCCAAGCGCGTGGTACTGGCCGCCGGCGCCCATGAGCGGCCGCTGGTCTACGGCAACAACGACCTGCCCGGCAACATGCTCGCCGGCGCGGTTTCCACCTATGTACGGCGCTACGGCGTGGCACCGGGCAAGAAACTGGTGCTGGCCACCAACAACGACTACGCCTACCGCGTCGCCCTCGACTGGCAGGAAGCCGGCCTGCAAGTGGTGGCCATCGCCGACGCCAGGGCCAATCCGCGCGGCGAGTGGGTCGAGGAAGCACGCCAACGCGGTATGCGGGTGATCACCGGCAGTTCGGTGATCGAGGCTCGCGGCGGCAAGCGGGTCAGCGGCGCCAAGGTCGCCCGGATCGACTTGCAGGCCATGCGCGCCAGCGGCGGCGAATGGCTGGACTGCGACCTGATCGCCAGCTCCGGCGGCTACAGCCCGGTCGTGCACCTGGCCTCGCACCTGGGCGGCAAGCCGGAATGGCGCGAGGAAATCCTCGCCTTCGTCCCCGGCGAAGGCCTGCAGAAACGCATCTGCGCCGGCGCCGTGAACGGCGTGTTCGGGCTCGCCGAGGTGCTCGTCGACGGCTACCAGGCCGGGAGCCGCGCCGCCCTCGACGCCGGCTACAAGACCGCCGCCGGCAGCCTGCCGAAGGTCCAGCCGCGCCGCGAGGAAGCACCCGTCGCGCTGTTCCAGGTGCCCCACGAGAAGCCCACGGCGCGCGCGCCGAAGCAGTTCGTCGATCCGCAGAACGACGTCACCGCCGCCGCCATCGAACTGGCCTGCCGCGAGGGCTTCGAGTCCATCGAGCACGTCAAGCGCTACACCGCGCTGGGCTTCGGCACCGACCAGGGCAAGCTGGGCAACATCAACGGCCTGGCGATCGCCGCGCGGGCCCAGGGCAAGAGCATCGCCGACACCGGCACCACCATGTTCCGTCCGAACTACACCCCGGTGACCTTCGGCGCCGTCGCCGGCCGCCACTGCGGGCACCTGTTCGAACCGGTGCGCTTCACCGCCCTGCACGCCTGGCACGTGAAGAACGGCGCCGAGTTCGAGGACGTCGGCCAGTGGAAGCGGCCGTGGTACTTCCCGCGCCGCGGCGAGGACATGCACGCCGCCGTGGCCCGCGAATGCCGCGCGGTGCGCGAGGCGGTCGGCCTGCTCGACGCCTCGACCCTGGGCAAGATCGACATCCAGGGCCCGGACGCGCGGGAGTTCCTCAACCGGGTCTACACCAACGCCTGGACCAAGCTCGACGTCGGCAAGGCGCGCTACGGCCTGATGTGCAAGGAAGACGGGATGGTCTTCGACGACGGCGTGACCGCCTGCCTGGCCGACAACCACTTCGTCATGACCACCACCACCGGCGGCGCCGCCCGCGTACTGGAGTGGCTGGAGCTGTACCACCAGACCGAATGGCCGGAGCTGAAGGTGTACTTCACCTCGGTCACCGACCACTACGCGACCCTCACCCTGTCCGGCCCGAACAGCCGCAAGCTGCTCGCCGAAGTCACCGACATCGACCTGGACAAGGACGCCTTCCCCTTCATGACCTGGAAGGAAGGCAAGGTCGCCGGGGTGCCGGCGCGGGTGTTCCGCATCTCCTTCACCGGCGAGCTGAGCTACGAGGTGAACGTCCAGGCCGACTACGCCATGGGCGTGCTCGAAGCGCTCGCCGAGCACGGCGCGAAGTACGGCCTGACGCCCTACGGCACCGAGACCATGCACGTCCTGCGCGCCGAGAAGGGCTTCATCATCGTCGGCCAGGACACCGATGCCTCGGTCACCCCGGACGATCTCAACATGGGCTGGGCGGTGGGCCGCAGCAAGCCGTTCTCCTGGATCGGCTGGCGCGGCATGAACCGCGCCGACTGCCTGCGCGAGGATCGCAAGCAACTGGTCGGACTCAGGCCGAGCAACCCGCAGGAGGTACTGCCCGAAGGCGCACAACTGGTGTTCGACACCCAGCAGGCGATCCCGATGAAGATGGTCGGCCACGTCACCTCCAGCTACATGAGCGCCAGCCTCGGCCACGGCTTCGCCCTGGCGGTGGTGAAAGGCGGCCTCAAGCGCATGGGCCAGAAGGTCTACGCGCCGCTGGCGGACGGCCGCTTCATCGAGGCGGAGATCTGCTCCTCGGTGTTCTACGACCCCAAAGGGGAGCGGCAGAACGTGGATTGACCGGAGAGGGATGCGCTCCTCTCCCCGGCCCTCTTCCCGAAGGGAGAAGGCAGACAGGCTACCAGGGCGCGCGGCGCCCCAAGGTGAAAACGAATGAGCAAGGCAAACGTCTACCAGCAACGCCCCGAACCCGGCGTCCACGCCGAATCGCCGCTGCACCATGCCGAGCTGCACAAGCTCGCCGGCAAGACCGCCGCGAAGGCCGGTATCGTCCTGCGCGAGAAGAAGCTGCTCGGCCACCTGGTGCTGCGCGGCGATGCCGCCGACCCGGCCTTCGCCGCCGCCGTGCACCAGGCCCTCGGCCTGGAACTGCCGGTGGCCCTGACCCTGGTCGCCAGCGGCGAGACCTCGCTGCAATGGCTGGCCCCGGACGAATGGCTGCTGATCGTCCCCGGCGGCGAGGAATACGCCGTCGAACAGCGCCTGCGCCAGGCCCTGGGCGAGGAGCTGCACTACGCGGTGGTCAACGTCAGCGGCGGGCAGACGCTGCTCGAACTGAGCGGAGCGAACGTCCGCGAACTGCTGATGAAATCCACCAGCTACGACGTGCATCCGAGCAACTTCCCGGTGGGCAAGGCGGTCGGCAGCATCTTCGCCAAGTCGCAATGCGTGATCCGCCATACCGGCGAGGACACCTGGGAGCTGGTCGTGCGCCGCAGCTTCGCCGACTACTTCTGGCTCTGGTTGCAGGACGCCAGCGCCGAATACGGCCTGCAGGTAGCGGCATGAGCAGCCTTCCCCTCTCCCCGAGAGGGGATACCGGACCCGGAGCCTCGCGATGAGCCGTACCCCCGACACCTGGATCCTCACCGCCGACAGTCCCAGCCTGCTGGGCACCGTCGACGTGGTGACGCGCTACCTCTTCGAGCAGCGCTGCTACGTCACCGAGCACCATTCGTTCGACGACCGCCTGGCGCAACGCTTCTTCATCCGCGTGGAGTTCCGCGCCGGCGACGGCTTCGACGAAGCCTCCTTCCGCGCCGGACTGGCCGAACGGGTGGCACCGTTCGGCATGCGTACCGAGCTGACCGCGCCGGGCTACCGCAGCCAGGTGGCGATCATGGTTTCCAAGGCCGACCACTGCCTGAACGACCTGCTCTACCGCCAGCGCATCGGCCAGTTGCCGATGGACGTGGTGGCGGTGATTTCCAATCACCCGGACCTGGAGCCGCTGGCGCGCTGGCACGGCATTCCCTACCACCACTTCCCGCTCGACCCGAACGACAAGTCGGCCCAGGAAGCCAGGGTCTGGCAGGTGCTCGAAGAGAGTAGCGCCGAGCTGGTGATCCTCGCTCGCTACATGCAGGTGCTGTCGCCGGAACTGTGCCGACGCCTGGACGGCTGGGCGATCAACATCCATCACTCCCTGCTGCCCGGCTTCAAGGGCGCCAAGCCGTACCACCAGGCCTACCAGAAGGGCGTGAAGCTGGTCGGCGCCACCGCCCACTACATCAACAACGACCTCGACGAAGGGCCGATCATCGCCCAGGGCGTCGAGACGGTCGACCACGCCCACTACCCCGAGGACCTGATCGCCAAGGGCCGCGACATCGAGTGCCTGACCCTGGCGCGGGCGGTGGGCTACCACATCGAGCGGAGGGTATTCCTCAACGCCAATCGGACCGTGGTGCTGTAAGCGCGCCCTCTCTCCCCAACCCTCGCTGAAGGAAGAGCGCCAGGGAGAGGGGCGCTTCGCACGGCCTCGCGTCCCAAGCAACACCGACAGCCCGCCGGCTGCCAGCATTCTCCGGCCCTGTCGCGCAACAGACGACTTTCCAGTGCAAAGCCGCGCGGCCGTGGACGCCGCGCATTTGTACCCACAACGACAAAGAGGAAACGCGTATGTCTGGCAATCGTGGTGTGGTCTATCTCGGCCCGGGCAAGGTCGAGGTGCAGAACATTCCCTATCCGAAGATGCAGGACCCGCAGGGCCGGCAGATCGACCACGGGGTGATCCTGCGGGTGGTCTCCACCAACATCTGCGGCTCCGACCAGCACATGGTGCGCGGCCGCACCACCGCGCCGGAAGGCCTGGTGCTGGGCCACGAGATCACCGGCGAGGTGGTGGAGATCGGGCGTGGCGTGGAAACCATGAAGATCGGCGACCTGGTCTCGGTACCGTTCAACGTCGCCTGCGGCCACTGCCGTACCTGCAAGGAACAGCACACCGGCGTCTGCCTGACGGTCAATCCGGCGCGGGCCGGCGGCGCCTACGGCTACGTCGACATGGGCGGCTGGGTCGGCGGCCAGGCCGAATACGTGCTGGTGCCCTACGCCGACTTCAACCTGCTGAAACTGCCCAACCGCGAAGCGGCGATGGAGAAGATCCGCGACCTGACCTGCCTTTCGGACATCCTCCCCACCGGCTACCACGGCGCGGTCACCGCTGGCGTCGGCCCGGGCAGCACGGTCTACATCGCCGGCGCCGGTCCGGTCGGGCTGGCCGCGGCGGCCTCGGCACGCCTGCTCGGCGCGGCGGTGGTGATCGTCGGCGACGTCAACCCGACCCGCCTGGCCCATGCCAAGAAACAGGGCTTCGAGATCGCCGACCTGTCCAAGGACACCCCGCTGCACGAACAGATCGCCGCTCTGTTGGGCGAGCCGGAGGTCGACTGCGCGGTCGACGCGGTCGGTTTCGAGGCGCGCGGCCACGGCCATTCGGGCTCGCAGCAGGAAGCCCCGGCCACCGTGCTCAACTCGCTGATGGGCATCACCCGGGTCGCCGGCAAGATCGGCATCCCCGGCCTGTACGTCACCGAAGACCCGGGCGCGGTGGACGCGGCCGCCAAGCACGGCGCCCTGAGCATCCGCTTCGGCCTGGGCTGGGCCAAGTCGCACAGCTTCCATACCGGCCAGACCCCGGTGATGAAGTACAACCGCCAGCTGATGCAGGCGATCATGTGGGACCGGATCAAGATCGCCGACATCGTCGGGGTGGAAGTCATCACCCTCGACGATGCGCCGAAAGGCTACGGCGAGTTCGACGCCGGGGTGCCGAAGAAATTCGTCATCGACCCGCACAACCTGTTCCGCGCGGCCTGAACCACCGGCAACAACCGACGCGGCCTACGGGCCGCGTCTTCGTTGGCGCTATCCGGGGGAACTGCCGGCGATAAAATGGATCGGTGATACTGCTGCCATCCATTCGCGTCCCGGAGACCGCCATGAGCACCGATAGCCCGATCAATCGCGTCGAACAGGTACAGGTCGACGACCTGGCCTGCTGGCGCATCCACACCGCCCATGGCGAGGCGCTGATCGCCCAGCAGGGCGCGCAACTGCTCAGCTACCAGCCCCACGAACAGCCGCCGCTGGTCTGGCTCAGCGACGAGGCCGGCTACCGGCGCGGGCAGTCGGTTCGCGGCGGGGTGCCGGTGTGCTGGCCGTGGTTCGGTCCGCTGGAGCGCAACCCGCAGGAAGTCCGCGGCCAGGTGGAAGATGGCCTGAAGGCGCCCGCCCACGGGCTGGTCCGGGCGGTCGACTGGGAAATCGACGACATCGCCGAGGAGGACGGCGACCTCTGCGTCAGCTTCCGCCTCGACGCCCCCGATGGCCTCCCCGGCTGGCCGCACCCGGCGGCGCTGCGCATGCTGTTCCGCTTCGGCGAGCGCCTGACCCTACGACTCACCAGCGAGAACCTAGGCAGCAAGCCGCTGGTGCTCAGCCAGGCACTGCACACCTACTTCGCGGTCAGCGACAGCCGCGAGATCGCCATCGAGGGCCTGGAAGGCGCGCGCTACATCGAGACCCTGGAGAACTGGGAAGAACGCACCCAGCACGGCGCGGTACGGGTCAAAGGCGAACTGGACCGCATCTACCTCGGTCTCGAACGCGACCTGCTGATCAAGGACCCGCGCTGGGAACGCAGCATCCACCTGCACGCCCTCGACTCGCGTTCGGCGGTGGTCTGGAATCCCTGGGTGGACAAGTCCCGGCGTCTCTCGCAGTTCGCCGACGACGCCTGGCAGCAGATGCTCTGCATCGAGACCGGGCGGGTCTGGGACGACCTCATGGTGGTCGCCCCCGGGCGCAGCGAAAGCTTTGGCGTGCAGATCTGGAGCGAGCCGCTGAAACGGCCCTGAGCGGGACGGCGAGCGGACGGGGCGGCTCGCGTCGTCCGCCATGGGCCGTTGCGCAGGTGCCGGCCCTACAGGTCCGCTTCCTCCACCACCTTCACCCGCGCCTTGTCGATGGCGTAGGCGGCATCGGCCAGGTCATTGCTCACCTGCTCGATCTTCAGCGTGCCGCTGACCCACAGCGGCGTGTAGATATCGGTCAGCTTCAGCCCCTGTGGATAACGCACCAGGACGATCTGGTTCGGCGGCGGCGGCGGCACGTGGATGCAGGCGCCCGGATAGGGCACCAGGAAGAATTCGGTGACGCGGCCCTTGGCGTCGTTCTCCAGCGGCACCGGGTAGCCGCCGAGGCGGATCGCCTTGCCATCCAGGCTGGCGACGGTCTTGGCCGAATACATCACCGCCGGCATCTTTCGGTCCGACTGCTTCAGGCCCCCCTTGCTGGTGAAGGTGCCGGCGGCCTCCGGGGTGTCGTGGACGATGTCGGGCATTTCTTCCAGCGCCTTGCGGTCGGCCGGCGGCATCAGTTCCAGCCAGTCGGTCTCGGGCAGTTCGGCGTGGGCCAGGGGTGAGGACAACAGGGCGAGCAACAACAGGCGGGCGAACGGGAAGCGGCGCATGATGGCGGGAATACCGGCGAAGTGAGGAAACGCCGGCCCCCGCGGGGGCCGGCCAGAGCCATCAATTCTTCTTGATCAGGCCGTAAATGACCAGCAGTACGACGGCGCCGACCACCGCGCCGATGAAACCGGCCGCCTGGCCGGCCTGGTAGAAGCCGATCGCCTGGCCGCCGTAGGTGGCCAGCAGCGAACCGCCGATGCCGAGCAGGATGGTCATGATCCAGCCCATGCTGTCGTCACCTGGCTTCAGAAAGCGTGCAACGAGACCAACGATCAGTCCGACGATGATGGTTCCGATTAATCCCATGACAGTCCCTCCTTACGGGTGTATGCGCATGTATTGCGCCTGCCATGGGACAGTGTAGAAAAGCCTTGGGTTCAGTGCCGCCCGCCAACCCAAGGATGGGCGGACGGCAATCGCTCACGCCTCGATCAGCGCCTCGACCTCGGCGATGCGCGCCTGCAGCGTCGCCCGGTCGGCACAGCGCAGGGTGGCGTGGCCAACCTTGCGGCCGTTCTTGAAGGCCTTGCCGTAGTGATGCAGGTGGCAATCGGCGACGGCGACCACCTGATCCACCGGGGGGACCGCGCCGATGAAATTGAGCATCGCGCTCTCGCCGACCTTGGCGGTCGAGCCCAGCGGCAGGCCGGCGACGGCGCGCAGGTGGTTCTCGAACTGGCTGCACTCGGCGCCTTCGATGGTCCAGTGCCCGGAGTTGTGCACGCGCGGGGCGATCTCGTTGGCCTTCAGGCCGCCGTCCACCTCGAAGAACTCGAAGGCCAGCACGCCGACGTAGTCGAGCCGTGCCAGCACGCGGCCGACGTAGTCCTCGGCCAGCGCCTGCAACGGATGCCCGCTGCTGGCCACGGAGAGCTTGAGGATGCCGCTGTCGTGGGTGTTGTGCACCAGCGGGTAGAAACGCGTCTCGCCATCGCGGGCGCGCACCGCCACCAGCGAGACTTCCCCGGTGAACGGCACGAAGCCCTCGAGGATGCACGGCACGCTGCCCAGTTCGGCGAACGCGCCCTGCACGTCGGCCGGCTGGCGCAGGACCTTCTGGCCCTTGCCGTCGTAGCCCAGGGTGCGGGTCTTGAGCACCGCCGGCAGGCCGATGGCGGCCGCGGCGGCATCGAGGTCGGCCTGGGACTGGACGTCGGCGAAGTCCGGGGTGGGAATGCCGAGGTCCTTGAACATCGACTTCTCGAACCAGCGGTCGCGGGCGATGCGCAGCGACTCGGCGTTCGGGTAGACCGGCACGAACTGGGAGAGGAAGGCCACGGTTTCCGCCGGCACGCTCTCGAACTCGAAGGTCACCAGGTCGACCTCGTCGGCCAGTTGCCGCAGGTGCTCCTGGTCGCCGTAGTCGGCGCGGATGTGCTCGCCCAGGGAGGCCGCGCAGGCGTCCGGCGCCGGGTCGAGGAAAGCGAAGTTCATGCCCAGCGGGGTTCCCGCCAGGGCCAGCATGCGGCCCAGTTGGCCGCCACCGATGACACCGATTTTCATGGTTCGAGCCTTACCTTCTCAGAGCCTGTCTCACGCATCGCGCGGGTCGGGATTGTCCAGCACGGTTTCGGTCTGGTTGGCGCGGAACTGCTTCAGCGCCTCGTGGTACTGCGGGTGCTTGGCGCCGAGGATGCTCGCCGAGAGCAGCGCCGCGTTGACCGCGCCGGCCTTGCCGATGGCCAGGGTGGCGACCGGTACGCCGGCGGGCATCTGCACGATGGAGAGCAGCGAGTCGACACCCGACAGCATCGACGACTGTACCGGCACGCCGAGCACCGGCAGGTGGGTCTTGGCCGCGCACATGCCCGGCAGGTGGGCGGCGCCGCCAGCGCCGGCGATGATCACTTCGAGGCCGCGGCCTTCGGCTTCGTCGGCGTACTGGAAGAGCAGGTCCGGGGTGCGGTGGGCGGAAACCACCTTCACTTCGTAGGGGATGCCCAGCTTGTCCAGCATGTCCGCGGTGTGACTGAGGGTGCTCCAGTCCGATTTGGAACCCATGATCACGCCAACCAGTGCGCTCATCGTCGTGCCTCTCTCAAATGCGCCGTCCGGCGCGTCAGAAACCAACAAGCCACGCTTCGTCGAGGGGCGTGGCTTGTACTGGGCCGAGCCGGCGGGCAGTGCCGGTTCGAAGGCGGCGCAGTATACCGCAAAGGCAGGCCGGGCGCGCGCCGGGGGCTACCGTCCGTCCCGTTTTTTCGCGCCATGGCGGGAAACTTGCCGCAACTCAATGCGCGCCAGCCACGAGCGGCCAGACTGGTTGTCGCGGTGCGCTCCGAGGGAGCGGCGGCCGCGCCGGTTCCGCAGCCTGTCGCGGTGCCCGTCAAAGGCACCGCGACAGGCGCTCAGCCCCGTCCAAGGAGATGACCATGACCCTGCCACAGACCATGAAAGCCGCGGTCGTGCACGCCTACGGCGCGCCGCTGCGGATCGAGGAAGTCAAGGTTCCGCTGCCCGGCCCCGGGCAGGTACTGGTGAAGATCGAAGCCTCCGGCGTCTGCCACACCGACCTGCACGCCGCCGAGGGCGACTGGCCGGTGAAGCCGCCGTTGCCGTTCATTCCCGGTCACGAAGGCGTCGGCTACGTCGCCGCGGTGGGCAGCGGAGTGACCCGGGTGAAGGAAGGCGACCGGGTCGGCATCCCCTGGCTGTACACCGCCTGCGGCTGCTGCGAGCACTGCCTGACCGGCTGGGAGACCCTCTGCGAGAGCCAGCAGAACACCGGCTACTCGGTGAACGGCGGCTATGCCGAATACGTATTGGCCGACCCGAACTACGTCGGAATTCTGCCGAAAAACGTCGAATTCGCTGAAATCGCGCCGATCCTCTGCGCCGGCGTCACCGTCTACAAGGGGCTCAAGCAGACCAACGCGCGCCCCGGCCAGTGGGTGGCGATCTCCGGCATCGGCGGCCTCGGCCACGTCGCCGTGCAGTACGCCAGGGCCATGGGCCTGCACGTCGCCGCCATCGACATCGACGACGCCAAGCTGGAACTGGCGCGCAAGCTCGGTGCCAGCCTGACGGTCAACGCCCGGCAGGAAGACCCGGTGGAGGCGATCCAGCGCGACATCGGCGGCGCCCACGGGGTGCTGGTCACAGCGGTATCCAACAGCGCCTTCGGCCAGGCCATCGGCATGGCCCGCCGCGGCGGCACCATCGCCCTGGTCGGCCTGCCGCCGGGCGACTTCCCGACGCCGATCTTCGACGTGGTGCTCAAGGGCCTGCACATCGCCGGCTCCATCGTCGGCACCCGCGCGGACCTGCAGGAAGCCCTCGACTTTGCCGGCGAAGGCCTGGTCAAGGCGACCATCCATCCGGGCAAGCTGGACGACATCAACCAGATTCTCGACCAGATGCGCGCCGGGCAGATCGAGGGGCGCATCGTCCTTGAGATGTGACCTGCGGGGCGGCGTCCCGGCGCCGCCCTTGCCTGTCTACTCGACGCTGCCCAGCCCGCCTTCCAGCTTGCGCCAGAGCAGGCGGATCGCCGCCTTGCGTACCAGCGCGCAGCGGTACAGGCGGATTTCCTGCGGCACGAACCATTGCGGCCCGCCACAGATCGCCAGCTCGCCGCGCTCCAGTTCGTTGACCACGCTCAGCCGTGGCACCCAGGCCACGCCCATGCCTTGCAGCGCCATGCTCTTCAGGCTGTCGGCCATCGCCGTCTCGTAGACCGTGGTGTAACGCAGGTTGCGCTGTCGCAGCAGCAGGTTGACCCCGCGGCCGAGGAAGGCGCTGGCGCTGTAGGCGAGCAGCGGCACGCTCTGGCCGTTCTCCAGGTCGAACAGCGGCAGGCCCTCGGCGTTCACCGCGCAGACCGGCAGCATCTCGGTGCGCCCCAGGTGCAGCGAGGGGAAGATCTCCGGATCCATCTGCAACGCGGCGTCAGGGTCGTAGAACGCCAGCATCAGGTCGCAGCTACCCTCGCGCAGGGAATGCACCGCCTCGCCGACGTTGGTGGCGATCAGCCGGCTGGCGATGTTCAGCCCCTCGTTGCGCAGCCGCGCGATCCACTGCGGGAAGAAGCCCAGCGCCAGCGAGTGGGCGGCGGCGAACTGCAGCACCTCGCCCTGCCCGCCTTCCAGGTGGTGCAGGTGGCGCACCACCTGGCCGAGCTGCTCGACCACGCTGCGCGCGGTGACCAGGAACAGCTGCCCGGCCTCGGTCAGTTCCACCGGCGTGCGCTGGCGATTCACCAGGGTCAGGCCGAGGGCGTCCTCCAGGCTGCGGATGCGCCGGCTGAAGGCCGGCTGGGTGACGAAGCGCTTCTCCGCCGCCTGGGAAAAGCTGCGGGTGCCGGCCAGGGCGATGAAATCCTCCAGCCACTTCAGTTCGAGGTTCACGACGGGAAAGGCTCCGGTAATGCGACGACACGTCCGCCATCATACCAGCGTCACATCCAACATTATGCCGTTTGTGCATGAGGCAGCGTTTAACAGCATTGGCCACGAAATCGTCACATCCTTAGTCTAGTGGGCATCGCGGCACTGGCCGTGTCCCTCTGAGACAAATCCCGTCATGTCCCCCGTTGCATCTTCCCGTATCGAGAAAGACCTGCTCGGCACCCTCGAAGTGCCCGCTGACGCCTACTACGGCATCCAGACCCTGCGCGCCGTGAACAACTTCCGCCTCTCCGGGGTGCCGCTGTCGCACTACCCGAAGCTGGTCGTTGCCCTGGCCATGGTCAAGCAGGCCGCCGCCGACGCCAACCGTCAGCTCGGCCATCTCCCGGAAGACAAGCACGCCGCCATCAGCGAGGCCTGCGCCCGCCTGATCCGCGGCGATTTCCACGAGCAGTTCGTGGTGGACATGATCCAGGGCGGCGCCGGCACCTCCACCAACATGAACGCGAACGAAGTGATCGCGAACATCGCGCTGGAAGCCATGGGCCACACCAAGGGTGAGTACAAGTACCTGCACCCGAACAACGATGTGAACATGGCGCAGTCGACCAACGACGCCTACCCGACCGCCATCCGCCTGGGCCTGCTGCTCGGCCACGACACCCTGCTGGCCAGCCTCGACAGCCTGATCCAGGCCTTCGCCGCCAAGGGCGTCGAATTCGCCGGCGTACTGAAGATGGGCCGCACCCAGTTGCAGGACGCCGTGCCGATGACCCTCGGCCAGGAATTCCACGCTTTCGCCACCACCCTCGGCGAAGACCTCGACCGCCTGCGTCGCCTGGCGCCGGAGCTGCTCACCGAAGTGAACCTCGGCGGCACCGCCATCGGCACCGGCATCAACGCCGACCCCGGCTACCAGAAGCTCGCCGTCGAGCGCCTGGCCGCCATCAGCGGGCAGCCGCTGAAACCGGCCGCCGACCTGATCGAAGCCACCTCCGACATGGGCGCCTTCGTGCTGTTCTCCGGCATGCTCAAGCGCACCGCGGTCAAGCTGTCGAAGATCTGCAACGACCTGCGCCTGCTCTCCAGCGGCCCGCGCACCGGCATCAACGAGATCAACCTGCCGCCGCGCCAGCCGGGCAGTTCGATCATGCCGGGCAAGGTCAACCCGGTGATCCCGGAAGCGGTCAACCAGGTCGCCTTCGAAGTGATCGGCAACGACCTCGCCCTGACCCTGGCGGCCGAAGGCGGCCAGTTGCAACTGAACGTGATGGAGCCGCTGATCGCCTACAAGATCTTCGACTCGATCCGCCTGCTGCAACGCGCCATGGACATGCTCCGCGAGCACTGCATCACCGGCATCACCGCCAACGTCGAGCGCTGCCACGAACTGGTCGAGCACAGCATCGGCCTGGTCACCGCGCTGAACCCGTACATCGGCTACGAGAACTCCACGCGGATCGCCAAGACCGCCCTGGAGAGCGGCCGCGGCGTACTGGAACTGGTACGCGAGGAAAAGCTGCTGGACGAAGCCACCCTGGCCGACATCCTGCTGCCGGAAAACATGATCGCGCCGCGCCTGATTCCGCTGCGCGCCTGATCCGATACGAGATCGAGCGCGCCCAGGTCCGGCTGTCGACGCAGCCGGGCCGCAGCGCAGCCGATCGAAGAAGGCTCACCGGTAGAGGGGGAGTACTACCCCCTCGACCTTTAGGGATGGATACCCTTCATCCCTTCTTTTATACCCGGCGCCCCGGCCCAGCCGCGGCGCCACGCTCACCGGTCGAGAGGGATACCAACTTTCCCTCTCTACACTCTGAGGGACACGGCGACCTGCGGTGTCCCTTCTTTTTTTCACCATCCACTAACGGCCCGCAGATCTTCCCCGTTGCCGAGGTGTTGTGTGGCTGCGCTCACCTGTGGATAACGTCCGCGTCATACGTCCTACGAAGGCATATCCCCTCTCAACACCCCGTCAACCCTTACTCCCGCCGCTCCTCCGGGAAGAAATAAGGCCTCAATACCCGTACCCCGACGCTGTTGCCGGCAAACGCCGCCACCAACCACAACCAGCCATGCAGGCTGCCGGACGCGATCCCGCTGAAATACGCGCCGATGTTGCAGCCATAGGCCAGGCGCGCGCCGTAGCCGAGCAGCAGCCCGCCGATCACCGCCGCCGCCAGCGAACGGCGCGGGATGTCCAGGTTCGGCGCGAAGCGTCCGGCCAGGCCGGCGGCGAGCAGCGCGCCGAGGACGATGCCGATGTCCATCACGCTGGTGATGTCTTCCCACAGCGGCACGGCCAGCGCCTTGGCGTTCGCCGGCGTCTGCCAGAAGGCCCAGGCGCCGACGTCCAGGCCCACGCCCTGGGCGATCTTCGCGCCCCACAGGGCGAAGGCCGATGTGATGCCCCAGGGGCGTCCGGCGAGGTACAGGGTGAGGAAGTTGAGCAGCGCCAGCGCCAGCGCCCCCCAGACCAGCGGCCAGGGGCCGCGGAGGAAGCGCCGCCAACCACGCCATTCGGCGCTCGGCGGGGTTTCCAGGGTGCCGTGGCGGGCCTTCTCCATGCGCACCGTGACCCCGGCGATGCCGATGAACACCGCCAGGCTCAACACCAGCGCCGGTGCCAGGCCCAGTTCGGCGACCAGCGAGATCGGCGGCAGCGACGGCAGGGCGAACCACCAGCCGACATGCTGGGTGGCGATCAGCGAGCCGAGGATGAAGAACAGCAGGGTCACCAGCATCCGCGCGTTGCCGCCGCCGACGGTGAACAGGGTGCCGGAGGCGCAGCCGCCGCCCAGTTGCATGCCGATGCCGAAAATGAAGGCGCCGACGATCACCGAAGTGCCGACCGGCGAGACGAAACCGCTCACCGGCTGGCCGAACAGGCTGCCCGCCGCCAGCGCCGGGAAGAACAGCAGCACCGCCAGCGCCAGCATCACCATCTGCGCGCGCAGCCCGGCGCCGCGCCGTTCGCGGATGAATACCCGCCAGGCGGAGGTGAAGCCGAAGGCGGCGTGGTAGAGGGTCAGGCCCAGGGCGCCGCCGACGATGAAGAGGATGGCCTGGCGCGCGCTGACCGCGTTGAACAGGAACAGCCCGCCGAGCACCAGCAGGGCGAAGGCGATCAGGGGGGCGGCGAGCTTGCGCTCGGGCGCGGCGGAAAGGGCGACACTCATGGCTACTCCTGGGCGCGAGGGTGATCCGGGGGCATTCTAGTCAGTCGCGACGACGGGTCCAACCAGGGCCTCCCGCCGCCAGGCCTTGCGCAACGCCCGCAGCGCTTCGTCGATACGCGCCTCGGGTACTGCCGCGAAGCCCAGCACCAGGCCCGCGCGGTCGTCTGGCGCAACGCTGGAGTCGTCCATCCAGTAGTCGCTCAAGGCGCTGACTTCCACCCCGGCGGCTGCCGCCGCGGCGATCAGGGCCCGCTCGCGCGCCAGGCTGTCGACCCGCACGCACAGGTGCAGCCCCGCCTCCACCGCCGGCAACGGCTGGCAACCCGGCGCCTCTGGCCAGCCCCGCAGCAAGGCGTCGCGGCGGGCGCGGGCGGCGCGGCGCATGCGGCGGACGTGGCGCTGGAAATGCCCCTCGGCGATGAAGTCGGCCATGACCCGCTGGGTGCCCACCTCCGAATGGCGTACCTCGATGGCCCGCCGCTGGCGGAAGCGCTCGACCAGCGCCGGCGGGACCACCAGGTAGCCCAGGCGCAACGCCGGGAAGGCGATCTTGCAGAAGGTCCCGACGTAGAGCACCCGGCCCTGTCGGTCCAGCGCGGCCAGCGGCGCCAGCGGCGTACCGCTGTAGCGATACTCGCCGTCGTAGTCGTCCTCGACGATCCAGCCGTCGGCGCGCTCGGCCCACTCCAGCAGCTCCAGGCGCCGCGCCAGCGACAGGGTGACGCCGGTGGGGTACTGGTGCGACGGCGTGACATAGGCCAGGCGGCAGCCGGCAATGCCCGCGAGCCGGTCGCTGCGCAGGCCCTCGGCGTCGATGTCGATCCCGTGCGGTACCGCGCCGGTCGCGGCGAAGGCCAGGCGCGCCGCGCGGTAGCCGGGGTTTTCCACAGCCACCGGATCGCCGTTCTCGAGCAACACCTGGGCGCACAGGCGGATGGCCTGCTGCGCGCCATGGGTGACGATCACCTGTTCCGCCTCGCAGCGCAGGCCGCGCGCGCTGCGCAGGTAGGCGGCGATCAGCTCGCGCAGGCGCGCCTCGCCGGCCGGGTCGCCGTAGCCCAGGCAGTCCGCCGGCGGGTTGCGCCAGAAGCGCGCCTGTAGCCGCGCCCAGGTGTCGAAGGGGAACAGGTCGAAGGCCGGCACGCCGACGCGGAACGCTCGCGGCGCGCCTTCCGGAGGCGGCGCCAGGGCCGCCGGGCCGCGTGGCGCGGGAGCGCTCGGGGCGACGGCAGGGGCCCTGCCTGGGATTTCCTGCAACTCGGCAACGTAGGTGCCGTCGCCTGTGCGCCCGTCGATATAGCCCTCGGCGTGCAACTGTTCATAGGCCCGCACCACGGTGTTGCGCGAGACCTTCAGGGCCTGGGCCAGCTCGCGGCTGGCGGGCATCCGCGTGCGGCTGCCGAGGCGGCCGTCGAGGATCCGTTCGCGCAGCGCGGCGTAGAGCTGGCGCGCCAGGCCCTGGGCGGGGTCGAGGTGGATGCCGGCGGCGTCGAAGGGCAGTACGGTGGCCATGGCGGTCTCGGAGGGAAGAAAGCGCCAGTGTGGATTGGACCTGTGGAATTGACCAGCAATGGATCTTCTAGCGGACCATTTCCCGGCCTAGTCTGGAGGCACCTTTACCCGGACATGGAACCGAGCCATGAGCACGTCCCTGCAGATTCGTCCCGTCGGCGCCGCCGACCACGCCGCCTGGCTGCCGCTGTGGGAGGGCTACCAGCGCTTCTACAAGACCGAGATCGCCGCCGCTACCAGCGACGCCACCTGGCAGCGCTTCCTCGACGCCGACGAACCGATGAACGCCGCCCTCGCCTGGCTCGACGAGCGCGCCGTGGGCCTGGTGCACTGGATCTACCACCGCTCCTGCTGGACCGTCGGCGACTACTGCTACCTGCAGGACCTGTTCGTCGCCGAGGGCCTGCGCGGCGAGGGCATAGGGCGCCGGCTGATCGAGCATGTCTACGCCGAGGCCGGCGCCGCTGGCTGTTCGCGGGTGCACTGGCTGACCCACGAGAGCAACAGCGACGCGATGAAGCTGTACGAGCGCATCGCCGACAAGTCCGGTTTCCTTCAGTACCGCAGGATTCTCTGAGGCCCACCATGCGCGAACCCTTGAACTGGCGCCCCGTCGCCACTCCACCCCACGCCCCGCTCGACGGCCGCTTCGTCAAGCTCGAACCGCTCGATCCGCAACGCCACGGCGACGACCTGTGGGACGCCCTGCAAGGGCCTGGCGCCGACCCGTTGCTGTGGGAATACCTGGCCTACGGCCCGTTCGCCGAGCGCCCGGCGTTCGACGCCTGGCTGGCCGGCCAGGCGGCCAGCCGCGACCCGCTGTTCTTCGCCGTGCGCGAGCGGCGCACGCAGCGCGCCGTCGGCCTGCTCAGCTACCTGCGGATCACGCCGAAGGATGGCGTCATCGAAATCGGCCATATCGCCTTCGGCGCGCCGATGCAGCGCACACCGGGGTCTACCGAGGCGGTCTACCTGCTCGCCGAACTCGCCCTCGGCCGCCTCGGCTACCGCCGCCTGGAGTGGAAGTGCAATGCCGGCAACGCCCGTTCGATGCGCGCCGCCGAGCGCCTGGGCTTCACCTACGAAGGCACCTTCCGCCAGCACATGGTGGTCAAGCAGCGCAACCGCGACACCGCCTGGTTCTCCCTGCTCGACAGCGAATGGCCGGCGCGACAGGCGGCGTTCGAGCGCTGGCTCGATCCTTCCAACTTCGACGCCGAAGGCCGCCAGCGGCAGACGCTGGAGGCGCTGCGCGACTAGCCCCTGGCAGGGACTGCCGGTCGCTCAACGGTACTCCGGCAGCCAGTGCAGGCTGGCCAGGATGTGCGCGACCGCGTTGGCCACGCCGAACAGCAGCACCAGCACGATCGCCGGCGTGCCGCCCCAGGCGCGGAACAGCGGGCTGCCGAAGCGCTTGCGCGAGGCCCGCGCCATCAGCGCCGGAACGATCACCGCCCAGAACGCCGCGGCCAGCCCGGCGAAACCGATGGCGTAGATGAAGCCGTTGGGGAACAGCAGCCCGCCGATGGTCGGTGGGACGAAGGTCAGCAACGCGGTCTTGAAACGTCCGAAGTGGCTGTCGTCGAACCTGCACAGGTCGGCCAGGTAGTCGAACAGGCCGAGGGTCACGCCGAGGAAGGAGCTGGCCACCGCCAGGTTGGAGAAGGTGGTGAGCAACGCGTTCAGCGAATCCGACGCGGTGATCCGGTGCAGGTATTCCACCAGGGTGCCGACGTTGCTGCCGCCGGCGATGATGCCCTTGAACTGCTCGCGCGGGATGGTGCCCAGGGTGCTGGCCTGCCACAGCAGGTAGATGGCCAGGGCGATCAGGGTGCCGATCCACAGCGAACGGCTGATCCGCTGCGGGTCCTTGCCGTAGTACTTCATCAGGCTCGGCACGTTGCCGTGGTAACCGAAGGAAGTCAGGCAGAACGGCAGGGTCGCCAGCAGGTAGGGCCAGTAGACCGCGTCCGGCTCGCCGCTGTTGAACAGGATCGCCGGCTGGATGCGCCCGAGCAGGCCGCTGATGGAGAGGCCGAAGGTAATGATCATGCCGCCGAGCATCAGCGTGGTGATGCGGTCCACCGCGCGGGTGCTCCACCACACCACCAGCGCCACCGCCAGGGCGAACAGCAGCCCGGCGAGCTTTTCCGGCAGGGTCACGCCGAGGCCGCTGGACAGGGTGTAGCCGATGATCGAGCCGCCGCCGGAGATATAGGCATAGGTGAGGATATAGAGGACGAAGGCGATGCTCAGCCCGTTGACCACATTCCAGCCCTGGCCGAGCAGGTCGCGGGTGATGGTCGAGAAGCTCGAGCCCACCGGGTAGTTGAGGTTGGCCTCGAGGATCATCATCCCCGACAGCAGCATGCAGAACCAGGTGAGCAGGAACACCGCCACCGACCAGCCGAACCAGATGCCGGACATGGCGATGGGCAGGGAGAACATTCCGGCGCCGACGGCGGTGCCGGCGATGATCATCGAACCGCCGAGCAGCGAGGGCCGGCGGCTGGGCGTTTGAGCTGGAGAGGACGACACCTGGACTTCCCGATAGTCAGCGCCTGCGGCGCGACGCGCCGTTGGCAGAGGCGGCATTCTAGGCGGCGCGCGCGCCGGGCGCACCCTGGCAGGGCGAACAGCCGGCCGACGCGGCAACCGATGCCGATAAAAAAAGGGGAGCATCATGCTCCCCCAGGGACTTTAACCGTCTGTCGCGGTCAGCCCGCAATCTCGATCAGGATCTCGCCCGGGTTGACCCGGTCGCCCTTGGCCACGTGGATCGCCTTGACCGTACCGGCGATGCCGGCCTGGACCTCGGTTTCCATCTTCATCGCCTCGGTGATCAACACCGCCTGGCCGGCCTTGACGCTATCGCCTTCCTTCACCAGCACGTCGACGATGTTGCCCGGCATGGTGGTGCTGACGTGGCCCGGCTCGCTGGCATGCTTGCGGCCGCTGGCGGAGCCGGCGACATATTCGTTGAGCGGCTCGAACACCACTTCTTCCGGCATGCCGTCGATGGACAGGTAGAAGTGCCGCTTGTTGTCGCTCTTCACGCCGACCCCGGTGATGTCGACGCGGTAGGTCTCGCCGTGCACGTCGATGACGAACTCGGTCGGGGTGCCTTCCGCGCCGGCGGCGGCGACGCCCTTGCCGGTGGGAATCGGCAGCAGTTCCTCGGGCTTCAGGGTGCCGGCCTCACGCTCTTCGAGGAACTTGCGCCCGATGTCCGGGAACATCGCGTAGGTGAGTACGTCTTCCTCGGACTTGGCCAGGTTGCCGATCTCGCTGCGCAGCTTGTTCAGCTCCGGCTTGATCAGGTCGGCCGGGCGCACGTCGATGACTTCCTCGCTGCCGATGGCCTGGCGCCGCAGTTGCTCGTTGACCTCGCCGGGAGCCTTGCCATAGCGGCCTTGCAGATACAGCTTCACCTCGTTGGTGATGGTCTTGTAGCGCTCGCCGGCGAGCACGTTGAAGAACGCCTGGGTGCCGACGATCTGCGAAGTCGGCGTCACCAGCGGCGGGAAACCGAGGTCGGCGCGGACCCGCGGGATTTCCTCGAGCACCTCGCCCATACGGTTCAGCGCGCCCTGCTCCTTGAGCTGGTTGGCCAGGTTGGAAATCATCCCGCCCGGCACCTGGTTGACCTGCACGCGGGTATCCACGCCGGTGAATTCGCTCTCGAACTGGTGGTACTTCTTGCGCACCGCGTGGAAGTACATGCCGATCTCCTGGATCAGCTCCAGGTCCAGGCCGGTGTCGTAGGGGGTGCCGCGCAGCGCCGCGACCATCGACTCGGTGCCCGGGTGGCTGGTGCCCCAGGCCATGCTGGAGATCGCCGTGTCGATACGGTCGGCGCCGTTTTCCACGGCCTTCAGCTGGCACATGCTGGCGACACCGGCGGTGTCATGGGAATGCACCACCACGTCCAGCGGCAGGGCGTCCTTCAGGGCCTTGACCAGGTCGCCGGTGGCATAGGGGGTGAGCAGGCCGGCCATGTCCTTGATGGCGATGGAGTCGACGCCCATGTCGGCCATCGCCTTGCCCTGGGCGACGAAGGCCTCGATGGTGTGCACCGGGCTGGTGGTGTAGCAGATGGTGCCCTGGGCGTGCTTGCCGGCGGCCTTCACCGCCTCGATGGAGACGCGCAGGTTACGCACGTCGTTCATCGCGTCGAAGATGCGGAACACGTCGATGCCGTTGACCGCCGCCTTGGCCACGAAGGCGCGCACCACATCGTCGCTGTAGTGGCGGTAGCCGAGCAGGTTCTGCCCGCGCAGGAGCATCTGCAGGCGGGTGTTGGGCAGCGCTGCCTTGAGCTTGCGCAGGCGTTCCCACGGGTCTTCCTTGAGGAAGCGCACGCAGGCGTCGAAGGTCGCGCCGCCCCAGACTTCCAGCGACCAGTAGCCGACGCGGTCGAGCTTGTCGCAGATCGGCAGCATGTCCTCGGTGCGCATGCGGGTCGCCAGCAGCGACTGGTGGGCATCGCGCAGGATGGTATCGGTGACGCCGGTCTTCTTCGCTTGGATGGTGTTGCTCATGTTCTGCTCCTTCCCTTACAGGCCGGCGTGGGCCGCGATGGCGGTGGCGATGGCGATGGCCAGGTGCGACGGGTTGCGCTTGATCGAGTACTGGGTCAGTTCCGGGTGGCTTTCGACGAAGCTGGTGTTGAACTGGCCGCTGCGGAATTCCGGGTTGCGGAGGATTTCCTGGTAGTACGGCGCGGTGGTCTTGACCCCTTGCACGCGCATGTCGTCGAGGGCGCGCAGGCCGCGATCGAGGGCCTCTTCCCAGGTCAGCGCCCAGACGATCAGCTTCAGGCACATCGAGTCGTAGTACGGCGGGATGGTGTAGCCGGTGTAGATCGCCGTGTCGGTACGCACGCCGGGGCCGCCGGGGGCGTAGTAGCGGGTGATCTTGCCGAACGAGGGCAGGAAGTTGTTCTTCGGGTCCTCGGCGTTGATGCGGAACTGCAGGGCGTAGCCGCGATGGACGATGTCGTCCTGCTTGACCGACAGCTCCAGCCCGGAAGCGATGCGGATCTGCTCGCGGACCACGTCGATGCCGGTGATTTCCTCGGTGATGGTGTGCTCCACCTGGACCCGGGTGTTCATCTCCATGAAGTACACCTCGCCGTCGGCGAGCAGGAACTCCACGGTGCCGGCGTTCTCGTAGCCCACCGCCTTGGCCGCGCGCACCGCCAGATCGCCGATGTAGGCGCGCTGCTCGGGGGTGAGCTGCGGGCTCGGGGCGATCTCGATGAGCTTCTGGTTGCGGCGCTGGATCGAGCAGTCGCGCTCGAACAGGTGCACGGTGTTGCCGAAGGAATCGGCGAGGATCTGCGCCTCGATGTGCTTGGGATTGACGATGCACTTCTCGAGGAATACTTCGGCGCTGCCGAAGGCCTTGGTCGCCTCGGAGATCACCCGCGGGAACGCCTGTTCCAGCTCCTCGCGGCTGTTGCAGCGACGGATGCCACGGCCGCCGCCGCCGGAGGTGGCCTTGAGCATCACCGGGTAGCCGATCCGCTCGGCTTCGCGCAGGGCCTCGGCGAGATCGGCGACGTTACCTTCGGTGCCGGGGGTGCAGGGCACGCCGGCGGCGATCATGCTGCGGCGGGCTTCGGTCTTGTCGCCCATGCGGCGGATCACTTGCGCCGACGGGCCGATGAACTTGATACCGCGCTCGGCGCAGATTTCCGCCAGCTCGGCATTTTCCGAGAGGAAGCCATAGCCGGGGTGCAGGGCGTCGCAGCCGCTTTCCACCGCCAGGTTCACCAGGGCGCGCGGGTTGAGGTAGCCGGCCAGCGGGTCCGCGCCGATGCTGTGGGCTTCGTCGGCGCGCTTGACGTGCAGCGCGTGGCGATCGGCCTCGGAGTAGACGGCCACCGAGCGGATGCCCATCTCGGCGCAGGCGCGCACGATGCGGACGGCGATCTCGCCGCGGTTGGCGATCAGGATCTTCTTGATCACGGAGGTCTCCCTCTTCGGGGTTGGGAACCTGGTACGGTCGATCCGGATATTCCGGTCGCTGCATGACCGGCAGGCAGCTCCCGGTCGCACTTTTACCCTACCCCCGCGAGGGTGATTAACAAAAATCAATAATTATTGGGATAGCCATTAGAAAAGCTTTATAGTCGCCCGACCGATCTCGGTCAGAGTGTGACTGGAATGCGTAAGTCGTTGATGCGTATGACATTACGGCAGCTTCAGGTTTTCCGTGCCGTATGCGAGAGCCGCTCCTACAGCCGGGCGGCGGAGGAAATGGCCTTGACCCAGCCGGCGGTCAGCCTGCAGATCCGCCAACTGGAAGAGCTGGTCGGCCAGCCGCTGTTCGAGTACGTCGGCAAGAAGCTCTACCTGACCGATGCCGCCGAAGCCCTGCTGAAGACCAGCACCGACCTGTTCCAGCGCCTGGAAAGCCTGGACATGCAGCTCTCGGACCTGAAGGGCTCGCTGCAGGGCCAGTTGCGCCTGGCGGTGGAGTCCAGCGCCAAGTACATCACCCCGCACCTGTTCAAGGCGTTCCAGAACCTGCATCCGGAAGTCAGCCTGAGCCTGACGGTGGTCAACCGCACCCAGGTGATCAAGCGCCTGGCCGACAACCGCGACGACCTGGTGATCATGTCCCTGGTACCGCAGGACATGGCCCTGGAGTTCCTGCCCTTCCTGAACAACCCGATCATCGCCGTGGCGCCGCCGGACCATCCGCTGTGCAACGCCGCGAAGCTGGCCCTGAAGGACCTGGAGCCCTTCCCGCTACTGGTCCGCGAACCGGGCTCGGGCACCCGCAAGGCTTGCGAGGAGTTCTTCCAGCAACGCCGCGCGCACTTCTCGCAGATCCAGGAGATCGCCTCGCTGGAGTCCCTGCGCGAAGGGGTGATCGCCGGCCTCGGCCTGGCCCTGCTGCCGCGCCATGCGGCGCACCAGGAACTGGCCAACGGCCTGCTGCGCGAACTACCGGTGGAGGAATTGCCGCTCTATCGCAGCTGGTGCCTGGTGCACGCCAAGGGCAAGCGCCTGAGCCCGGTGGCCCAGGCGTTCGTCGCCTTCGTCCGCGAGGAGCGGGCGCTGATCAGCCAGCTCGCTGGGCGCTTCGCCGGCCCTGGCGGTTCGAGCTGAGGTAGGCGGCGGCTACCAGCTCGGGGTAGTCGGCCAGTTCCTGGCGCAGGCGCAGTTCTTCGCAGTGGTCCTCGATCGCCCGGCGGAATTGCATGCGCCGCTGGTCTTCGAGCTTGCGGCGGGTTTTCGAATCCACGTGCTGGGCATTGGCATCGCTATGACGGGGCATCTCGCGTCTCCCATGGCCGACTGGCTGGAGTCGCGAGCATCGCGCAGCAATGTGACGGTTTGGCGGCAGGCCGGTGAAGACTGCGTTATGCCTTCCCGGCGGCGCCTCAGGACGGCTCGCCGCGCTCTTCCTGGTTCTTCATCACCTTCGGCGACAGGCGCAGGCTGCGCAGGCTGCGCTTGACGCTCTTGAGGTGGTTGACCAGGTCCGGGCCGCGGGCCATGGCCACGCCCATCGCCAGCACGTCGATCACCACCAGGTGGGCGATGCGCGAGGTCAGCGGGGTGTAGATGTCGGTGTCCTCGTGCACGTCGATCGCCAGGTTGACCGTGGCCAGGTCGGCCAGCGGGGTCTGGCTCGGGCACAGGGTGATCAGCGTGGCGCCGGCCTCGCGCACCAGGTTGGCGGTGATCAGCAGGTCCTTCGAGCGACCCGACTGGGAAATGCAGATGGCCACGTCGCTGGGCTTGAGGGTCACCGCCGACATCGCCTGCATGTGCGGGTCGGAGTAGGCCGCCGCCGACAGCAGCAGGCGGAAGAACTTGTGCTGGGCATCCGAGGCCACCGCGCCGGAAGCGCCGAAGCCGTAGAACTCCACGCGCTGGGCGTGGGCGATGGCG
The DNA here is from genome assembly GCF_026428275.1 of Pseudomonas sp. B111. Classification (NCBI taxonomy): domain Bacteria; kingdom Pseudomonadati; phylum Pseudomonadota; class Gammaproteobacteria; order Pseudomonadales; family Pseudomonadaceae; genus Pseudomonas; species Pseudomonas sp. B111. Next base: position 5,247,138 of record NZ_CP097857.1, read on the forward strand.
GCGATGGCGCGCTCCAGGGCGTGGGTGTCCAGGTGCTCGCGGACTTCCATCAGGCTGTGCAGCGTGGTGTCGAAGATCTTCAGGCTGAAGTCGGCCACCGAGTCGCTCTCGTGGATCGAGAACTGGCCGAAGCTGGCGCCGGCCGCCAGGCTCTGCGCCAGCTTCAGCTTGAGGTCCTGGAAGCCGCTGCAGCCGATGGCGCGGCAGAAACGCACGATGGTCGGCTCGCTGACCCCGACCCCATGGGCCAGTTCGGCCATGGAGCTGTGCATGACCGACGCCGGATCGTTGAGAACGTGATCGGCGACCTTGAGTTCCGACTTGCGGAGCTGTTGGCGGGACTGGGCTATGTGCTGCAGCAGGTTCACAGGCTGGACTCGATTCTCTGTAGTAACCTTGTAGTTATACTACAAACAGTCAGCCACGCCCAGCCAACGCCGTCGGGAGCTTGCTTTGAGTACACCAGCCACTCCAACGTCCTGCGACATCCTGGTCTTCGGCGGTACCGGCGACCTGGCCCTGCACAAGCTGCTGCCGGCGCTCTATCGCCTGCACCGGGAGGACCGCCTGCCGGCCGATACGCGGATCTTCGCCCTCGCCCGCAGCGCGCTGGACAACGCCGCCTTCCTCGCCCTCGCCGAGCGCAACGTCCGCGCGGTGGTGGCGCGCAGCGAGTTCGCCGCCGAACAATGGAAAGGCTTCGCCGCGCGCCTCGACTACCTGGCCATGGACGCCTCGCAGAGCGCCGACTTCGGCCGTCTCGCGCGGCACCTGAAGAGCAGCGAGGGCCGGGTGCTGGTGCACTACCTGGCGACCTCGCCGAGCCTGTTCGCGCCGATCGCGCAGAACCTGTCCATCGCCGGCCTCGCCGGGCCGCAAGCGCGCATCGTGCTGGAAAAACCGCTGGGCCATTCGCTGGACTCGGCGCGGGCGATCAACCAGTCCATCGGCCGGGTGTTCGACGAGTCGCGGGTGTTCCGCATCGACCACTACCTGGGCAAGGAAACCGTGCAGAACCTGATGGCCCTGCGCTTCGCCAATGTGTTGTTCGAGCCGGTCTGGCGCGCGGCGCACATCGACCATGTGCAGATCAGCGTCAACGAGACCCTTGGCGTGGAGAACCGCGGCGGCTACTACGACCACGCCGGGGCGATGCGCGACATGGTGCAGAACCATCTGCTCCAGTTGCTCTGCCTGGTGGCGATGGAGGCGCCGGTGCGTTTCGACGCCGAGGCGGTGCGCAACGAGAAGCTCAAGGTGCTGCAGGCGCTGAAACCGATCTCCGGGCTCGACGTGCAGGACAAGACGGTACGCGGCCAGTACGCCGCCGGCAGGATCGGCGGCCAGGAGGTGCCGGCGTACTACTTCGAGAAGAACGTCGACAACGACAGCGATACCGAGACCTTCGTCGCGCTCCAGGCCGAGGTCGAGAACTGGCGCTGGGCCGGGGTGCCGTTCTACCTGCGCACCGGCAAGCGTATGGCGCGCAAGTGCTCGGAAATCGTCATCCAGTTCAAGCCGGTGCCGCACAGCCTGATCGACGGCGGCGGCGGGCCGGCCAACCGCCTGTGGATAAGGTTGCAGCCGGAGGAGCGGATCAGCGTGCAACTGATGGCCAAGACCCCGGGCAAGGGCATGCAACTGGAACCGGTGGAGCTGGACCTCAATCTGGCCGAGGCCCTCAGCCGCAACAAGCGGCGCTGGGACGCCTACGAACGCCTGCTGCTGGACGTGATCGAGGGCGACTCGACGCTGTTCATGCGCCGCGACGAGGTAGAGGCCGCCTGGGGCTGGGTCGACCCGATCCTCGCCGGCTGGCGCGAGCACTACCAGAGCCCGCGGCCCTACCCGGCCGGCAGCAACGGCCCGGAACAGGCGCAACTGCTGCTGGAACTGCAGGGTCGACGCTGGCTGGAATGACGCGGACATTGATCCGGCTCAGGATCGCCCGGCGCGCGCTCGGCTAGAGTCGCGCGCCCACGTCGTTGCGAGCCCGAACCATGACCGCCACCGCCCTCCGCCCCGAACTGCTGTGCCCCGCCGGCACCCTGAAAAGCATGCGCTATGCCTTCGCCTACGGCGCCGATGCCGTCTACGCCGGGCAGCCGCGCTACAGCCTGCGGGTGCGCAACAACGATTTCGACCACGCCCAACTGGCCGAAGGCATCGCCGAGGCCCACGCGCTCGGCAAGCGCTTCTACGTGGTGGTCAACATCGCCCCGCACAACGCCAAGCTGAAGACCTTCCTGCGCGACCTGGAGCCGGTGGTCGCCATGGGTCCGGATGCGCTGATCATGTCCGATCCCGGCCTGATCATGCTGGTTCGCCAGCATTTCCCGCAGATGCCCATCCACCTGTCGGTGCAGGCCAACGCGGTGAACTGGGCCGCGGTGCAGTTCTGGCGGCAGCAGGGCCTGACCCGGGTGATCCTTTCCCGCGAGCTGTCGCTGGAGGAGATCGAGGAAATCCGCCAGCAGGTACCGGACATGGAGCTGGAAGTGTTCGTCCACGGCGCCTTGTGCATGGCCTATTCCGGGCGCTGCCTGCTGTCCGGCTACATCAACCGCCGCGACCCCAACCAGGGCACCTGCACCAATGCCTGCCGCTGGGAGTACAAGGCGGTGGAGGGCCGCGAGGACGAGCTGGGCAACGTAGTGGCGCGGGAGCCGACCCTGGGACGCGGCGCGCCGACCGAGCAGGTATTCCTCCTCGAGGAAGGCAACCGTCCCGGCGAACCGATGGCCGCCTTCGAGGACGAACACGGCACCTACATCATGAATTCCAAGGACCTCCGCGCCGTGCAGCACGTCGAGCGGCTGGCGCGGATCGGCGTGCACTCGCTGAAGATCGAGGGCCGTACCAAGTCCCACTACTACGTGGCGCGCACCGCCCAGGTCTACCGCCAGGCGATCGACGACGCGGCGGCCGGCAAGCCGTTCGACCGCGGTCTGATGGACACCCTGGAGTCCCTCGCCCACCGCGGCTACACCGAGGGCTTCCTGCGCCGCCACGTGCACGACGAGTACCAGAACTACCAGCACGGCCATTCGCTGTCCGAGCGCCAGCAGTTCGTCGGCGAACTCACCGGCGAACGCCGCGACGGACTGGCCGAGGTGGAGGTGAAGAACCGCTTCCAGCGCGGCGACAGCGTCGAACTGATGACTCCGCGAGGCAACCTGAGCCTGCGCGTGGAGGACCTGCGCAACGCCGCCGGCGAAGCCATCGAGGTGGCGCCGGGCAATGGCCACGTGGTCTACCTGGCGCTGCCGGAAGGCCTGGACCTGCGCTACGCGTTACTGATGCGCGATCTCCAGCCCGGCCAGGACACCCGCCAGCCGCAGGCCGAACGCAGCGGCGGGTGTGCCGGCAAGGGCGCTTGCGGCTGCGCTCACTGAGGGTTGAGCAGGAACACCACGTAGCCCCTGAACCAGGGGCTCTTTTCCAGGTAGTCGGGGGCTTGCCAGTCGCCGCCCTGGACCAGGCCGATCCGGTACGGCAGTTGCAGGCGGCTGACCCGCGGGAGGTAGGCGGCGTGGTTGGGAATGCTGTGGCGCCCCTGGTAGGTCTGCACCACCACTTCGTCGACCACGCCCTTGAGCCGGTTGATCGCCGCCGGCTCGGCGTTGCTGCCCCAGTCGAGCAACCCGGTGATGCTCAAGCGGTATTCGCGGGGCAGGCGCCGGCGCAGGTCGCGGAGGAAATCGACGTACTCGTCGAGGTAGCGGGTACGCGCATCGAAGTCGATCTGGATGCCGACCACCGGGTTGCCGGCACGCTTCCAGCGCTGCACCTGGTTCAGCACGGCCTGGTAGATCTGCGGCGTCCAGCGCAGGGTATGGGCGCGGTACACCACCCAGACCTCACCCCGCGCCAGGCGCGGCACCGAGATGCCCTGGGCGATCAGCCGCACGCCCTCGCCGGGGCGCCGGCGCGACTGGCTGATCTGTCCCTGCAGGATGTACAGCGTCTCGGCCCGCGCCAGCACCGGCTGCGGCGCGACGCCGCTCCACAGCCAGAAAGCGCCGTAGTCCTCGGCGCGCACCGCGGCCTCGACGGACGGCAACAGCGGCAGGCCCAGCAACAGGCCCGCCAGCCAGGCTCGCCAGCGCCTCACCAGTAGTACTTCAGTTCCTTGGCCCAGGAGCTGTCGGCGTAGGTCGACTTGAGCGAACGGAACCATTGCTTGCGCTCGGCCTGCGGGATGTCCTGCTGGCCGCAGGTGTTGTAGCCGGCCGGGGCGAAGCAGTTGATCGCGCGGAACAGCGCGTAGGCCTTGTCTTCGCGCGGTGCCTTGGGGTTGTCCATGACCAGGCGATAGCCATCCAGCCGGGAGTACACCGCGCCCTTGAAGCCGCTCGGGGTGCCGCCCAGCTCGTTGGCCTCGGGCTGGCTGTCCAGCGGCATGCCGTCGAGACCGTTGCGCAGGATGAATTCGCCCAGGCAGTTCAGGCCCTTCGGGTCCTTGTCATCGGCGGCCAGCGCCGCGGCCGACTCGGCGATGGCCGGGCAAACGTAGCCGGACTCGGCCTTGTCGCCCGTCCAGCGGAACAGCTCCAGGCTGTTGCCGGCGCCGTAGACATAGCCGAGGCTGGTGCCCAGCTTGGTCTGCGAGGGGGTTTCGCCGAGCAGCGCGAAGTCCTTGCCGAAGTCGGCGAAGCGGCTGCGGCGCAGGTCCTTGTAAAGGAGAGTGAACAGCGCGCTGTCGCGCTCTTCCGCCGTCGCCCCCTGCTTGGCCTGGCGGCGCAACAGCGCGGCGTCGGCGACGTTGCGCAGGAGGATGCTGCGCAGCAGCGGCTCCTGGACCGGTGAACCTTCGGCGAAGACCTTTTCCAGCTGGCCGCTGCGCTCGTAGTTGAGCGCCAGGGCCAGCTGCAACTGGCCCTTCTGGTACGGCTGCGCGGCCTGCGGCAACAGTTCCAGCCAGAGCGCCTCGGCGGCTTTCCAGTCCTTCTGCCGCTCCAGCGCCAGCCCGCGCAGGGTCTGCTGGCTGAAGCCGACGTAGTCGAGGCTGCCGACCTTTTGCGGCAGCGCTTCGAGGGTCTTCGCCGGGTCCTGGTCGACATAGAAGCGATAGGCCGCCTGCAGGTAGGCGAACAGTTCGGGATGCGCGGCGAAGCTGGCCTGTTGGGCCTGCAGTGTTTCCCAGGTGAAGCTGCGCGGGGTCGACGGATCGTGGGCGCGCATCTGCACCAGGTCGGCCACCGCCAGCAGCAGCGGGGTCTGGATGTCGCCGAGCTGGATACCGGTCAGGAGCTTGTTGTCGACCTCCTGGACCAGGTCTTCCAGGGCCATGTTGCGCTGCCCTTGCTCGGCTTCGGCGAATTGCGCGGCATAGTCCTGGGCCAGCAGCTTCTGGTCGCCGGCCAGCCAATGCACGCGCCGCTGCAAGCCCTTGGCAGAGGCGGCGTAGAGCCCCTTCGGATACGCCTGCAGGTAGGCATCGAGGGCGCTGCGGGTCTGTTCCAGGCGAGCCTTGTCGACATTCTGCAACTCGGGGAAGCCCATGTCGTCGAAGGCGTTCTGCTGGGCGGCGTTGAGCAGGGTGCGCGCCTGCAGGTACAGGGCGGTTTCCTTCAGCCAGGGCTGCGACACGTCCTGCAACGCCTTGAAGCCCTGTTCGGCTTCGTCGAAGCGGCCGCTGTAGAAGTTGGCCGCAGCCTCCAGGTACGTGGCGAAGGCCTTGCCTGCGGCCGACTCGACGCCTTGCGCGAGCACACCGCCCAGTTCCTCTTGTTCCCAGCCGCAGGCACCGAGCAGCTCCAGGCGGCTGTTGGCCAGTGCCTTGGTCTCCGCCTCGCCCAGCCCGGCGTCACGCACCTGGCGAAGAAACGCCAGCGCGCTGTCCTGGTCGTTGCTGCGGCAGCGGCTGCCCTCGCCCTCGAAGAATTCGGCGCCGGCGATCTTTTCCGGTAGCGCTGCGGCGCCCATCTGCCGGGCCAGTTCGGCGAGCGGCGAGGGCGCTGGCGCAGGCGGCGGTGTCTCCGCCTCGCTCGCCGCCGGCGCAGGCGGCTGGCTGCCGTCGCCGGGCAGCAGGCGGAACAGGCCGAACGGCACCAGGCCGTAGCCTTCGAGCTTCTCTTCCTCCGACGGCGGCGCCTCCACCAGCCGCCAGTGGCCGGCGTCGGCCAGCAGCAGACGCAGGTTGGCGCGGGTGTCGTTGCCCGGGGCGAGGAACGGCAGGGTATCGCAGACACCGCCGCCGACCAGCGACCAATCGGGATAGCAGGAGTCGTCGCTGCTGGCCTGGGCCAGCGGGGAGAGACCGGCGCCCACCAGCAGGAGGGCAGGAAGAAGCGGCTTCGAGCGCATGAATCGTCCTTAATTCGTGGGAGTCGAAAGTGCTACAGCATACTCCGCCGGATCGCGTTCAACGAGCCTGGCGCAAACCTTCCTCCAGGGCATGGGCCGGCAACGGCCGGCCGATCAGGTAGCCCTGCAGCTCGTCGCAACGTTGGGCCACCAGGAAGTCCCGCTGCTCGATGGTTTCCACGCCTTCGGCGACCACCTTCAGGTCGAGGCTGTGGGCCATGGCGATGATCGCCCGGATGATCGCCGCATCCTCGCTGTTCTGGGTCAGGTCGCGGACGAACGACTGGTCGATCTTCAGGTAGTCCAGCGGCAGGCGCTTCAGGTAGCTGAGCGAGGAATAGCCGGTGCCGAAGTCGTCGACCGACAGCTTCACCCCCATCTCGCGCAACTGGCGGAAGGTCGCCAGGACACTGTCGAGGGCGTCCAGCCACTGGCTTTCGGTCAACTCCAGCTCCAGTTGCGCCGCCGGCAGGCCGCTGTCGGCCAGCGCCGAGCGCACTACGTCGAGCAGGTCGCCCTGGCGCAACTGGTGGACCGAGAGGTTCACCGAGACCCGCAGGTTCAGGCCCCGCTGGCTCCACTCGGCGGCCTGCAGGCAGGCCCGGCGCAGGACGAATTCGCCGATCTCGCCGATCAACCCGCACTCCTCGGCGAGGCCGATGAAGGTCGACGGCGGGATCATGCCCTCCTCCGGATGGTGCCAGCGCACCAGCGCCTCGACCGAGTCCGCGCAGCCGCTGGCCAGGCACAGCTTGGGCTGGTAATGCACGTCCAGCTGGCCCTCCTCGACCGCCTTGCGCAACCGGGTTTCCAGGCGCAGGCGTTCGAGGGTGCTGTCCTGCAGGTTGTCACGGAAGAACTGGAAGGTGTTGCCGCCGAGTTGCTTGGCATGTTGCATCGCCAGGTTCGCCTGGCTCATCAGCACGGAGATTTCCCGCGCCTGCTCGGAAAACAGGCTGATCCCCAGCGAGGCGCCGAGGATCAGCTCGTGGCCCAGCACGCTCACCGGCTGGCGCAACTGGACCAGCAGGCGTTCGGCCAGGCGCGACAGGGCCGCGGCGCCGGTGCCGCCATCGAGGAGGATGGCGAACTCGTCGCCGGCCAGACGCGCCAGGGTGTTGGCTTCCGGCGCGGTGCGCCGCAGGCGCTGGGCCATCTCCCTGAGCAACTGGTCGGCGACCTCGTGGCCGAGGCTGTCGTTGAGCAGCTTGAAGCGGTCCAGGTCGATCAGCAGCAGGGCCAGCCCGCCTTCCTCCTGGCGCGCCCGCTGGGCCGCCTCGTGCAGCCGCTCGCGGAACAACCGGCGGTTGGCCAGGCCGGTCAGTTCGTCGTAGTGCAGCAGGTGACGCAGGCGCTCCTCGACGTCGCGGCGGGCGCTGAGATCGGTGAAGAAACCGACGATGTGGGTCGCCTCGCCGTTGCCATCGCGCAGCAGGTTGAGCTGCAGCCATTGGGGATAGGGATCGCCATTCTTCCGCGTATCCACCAGTTCGCCCTGCCACTGCCCATGCTGGCGCAGCTCGGCGCGGATCTGCCGGTAGTGGCGCTGGGCCTCGGGGGTATTCACCAGCAGGCTGGCGTTGCGCCCGACCACGTCCTCGCGGCGATAGCCGGTGATGCGACTGAAGGCCTGGTTGACCGCCAGCAGGTTGTAGGCCGGATCGAGGATCACGATGCTCTCGCTGGCCGCCTCGAACACTGTCGCGGCCAGTTGCTGCTGCTCTTCCAGGCGCTTGCGCGCGCTGATGTCGCTGCGCGTGCCGAGCATCCGCGTCACCCGTCCCCGCGGGTCGCGAGCCATGGCCCGGCCACGATCCTCCAGCCAGCGCCAGCCGCCCTCCCGGTCGCGCACGCGGTACTCCACCCGGTACAGCTCGCTGCGCCCCTTGAGATGTTCGGCGAGGGCGCGACGGATACGCGGCAGGTCGCCGGGGTGGATGCTTTCGATCAGCCTGCGATAGTCCTCGGGACCGTCCCCGGCGTCGCTGAAGACCGCCTCGAGATAGGAATGCTGGACCCGGCCGCTCTCCAGGTTCCAGTCCCACAACCCCAGCTCACTGGCCTCCAGGGCCATGGCCAGGCGCGCCTCGCTCTGGCTGAGCGCCTGGCTGGTCACGCCAAGCTCCTCGGTGCGCGCCTCCACCCGGCGCTGCAAGGCATCGCGGGCGGCGCGCAGCTCGCGTTCGACCAGGCGTCGCTGGCCGACCTCCTGGGCGAGCTTGCGATTGAGCGCTTCGGCCTCGGCGTTGACGCGTTCCAGGTGCAGGTTCAGCGCCTGGGTCTGGAAGCGTCGCAACAGCGCGCCCTGCACCAGCCGGTGGATCTGCCCGGCGACCACCAGCAGCGCCACCAGCAGGATCAGGCCGAGCACGCCCCAGCCCTGCAACAGGCTATGCGGCTGCAACAGCAGGAAAACGATGGATGGCAGCAGGCCCGGCAAGGCGAAGGTGAGGAAGGCCGGCAGGCTCACCGCATAGGCGACGCTGGCGGAGAGGATCGCCGCCGCCACCAGGCCGAACACCAGCACCTGCTGGAGGAAGGCATCGGCCGGGACCAGCATGATCACCGCGAACGCCAGGGTCAGGCCCGAGGCGCCGGCGCCGCACAGGAAGGTCCGCCGCCAGTGGCGGCTGGCCTGGCGACGGCTGTCGGCCTGCTGGAAGGCGGCGACCTGCAGCAGGCGCAGGACGGCGAGCAACACCAGCCAGACCAGCCAGCCACCGAGCAGCCAGCTGCTGACCTTGCCCCACACCAGGCAGGCGCTGGTCACGCCGCCGAGCAGCATGAGCAGGGTCGGCGTGCGCGAGCCGAGATAAAGGAGCCGGGTACGCTCGATGGCAATTTCGCGGGCGTAGAGCCGCAGTACATCGGTGCTGCCGCCCGGCAGCGCCAAGGGCTCGACATGGACGGTCATAGGCGCTTGTTCTTGTAGTGGTTTGCCTTGAAGTGGCCGGAGCATAACCGAGCAGGGGCAGGCTGCCCAAGGCCGGGACAGACAGAGCATTTTTCCGCAGCCAGGCCCGACGCTGCGCCGGCCTGCGCCGAATGGCGGCCCGGTTTGCCCGGCTTTTCCCCGCCCCGGTAGAATGCCGCGATGAACGACGACCTCTCCCTCCTGCTGAACTCCCTCAACGACCCGCAGCGCCAGGCCGTGGCCGCGCCGCTGGGCCGCCAACTGGTCCTCGCCGGCGCCGGCTCGGGCAAGACCCGCGTGCTGGTGCACCGGATCGCCTGGCTGATCCAGGTCGAGCACGCCTCGCCCTACAGCATCCTGTCGGTGACCTTCACCAACAAGGCGGCGGCGGAGATGCGCCACCGCATCGAGCAGTTGCTCGGGATCAATCCGGCGGGCATGTGGGTCGGCACCTTCCACGGCCTCGCTCATCGCCTGCTGCGCGCGCACTGGCGCGAGGCCGGGCTGAGCGAGAACTTCCAGATCCTCGACAGCGACGACCAGCAACGCCTGGTCAAGCGGGTGATCCGCGAACTCGGCCTCGACGAGCAGCGCTGGCCGGCGCGCCAGGCCCAGTGGTTCATCAACGGGCAGAAGGACGAGGGCCTGCGGCCGCAACACATCCAGCCCGGCGGCGACCTGTTCCTCGCCACCATGCTGAAGATCTACGAAGCCTACGAGGCGGCCTGCGCCCGCGCCGGGGTGATCGACTTCTCCGAGCTGCTGCTGCGCGCCCTGGACCTCTGGCGCGACCATCCCGGCGTGCTCGAGCACTACCAGCGGCGCTTCCGCCATATCCTGGTGGACGAGTTCCAGGACACCAACGCCGTGCAGTACGCCTGGCTACGGATTCTCGCCAAGGGCGGCGACAGCCTGATGGTGGTCGGCGACGACGACCAGTCGATCTACGGCTGGCGTGGCGCACGGATCGAGAACATCCAGCAGTTCAGCGACGACTTCGCCGACGCCGAGGTGATCCGCCTGGAGCAGAACTACCGTTCCACCGCGTCGATCCTCAAGGCCGCCAACGCCCTGATCGCCAACAACCAGGGACGCCTGGGCAAGGAGTTGTGGACCGACGGCGAGGACGGCGAGTCGCTGAGCCTGTACGCCGCGTTCAACGAGCACGACGAGGCGCGCTACGTGGTCGAATCGATCGAGAGCGCGCTCAAGGGCGGCCTGGCGCGCAGCGAGATCGCCATCCTCTACCGCTCCAACGCCCAGTCGCGGGTGCTGGAGGAAGCCCTGCTGCGGGAGAAGATTCCCTACCGCATCTACGGCGGCCAGCGCTTCTTCGAGCGTGCCGAGATCAAGAACGCCATGGCCTACCTGCGCCTGCTCGACGGCCGCGGCAACGACGCGGCGCTGGAACGGGTGGTCAACGTGCCGGCACGCGGCATCGGCGAGAAGACCGTGGAGAGCATCCGCGAATTCGCCCGCGGCAACGATGTGTCGATGTGGGAGGCGATCCGCCTGATGATCGCCAACAAGGTCCTGCCCGGCCGCGCCGCCAGCGCCCTGACCGGCTTCGTCGAGCTGATCGAGAATCTTTCGGCGAAGGTCATGGACATGCCGCTGCACCTGATGACCCAGACGGTGATCGAGCAGTCCGGACTGATCAGCTACCACAAGGAAGAAAAAGGCGAGAAAGGCCAGGCCCGGGTGGAGAACCTCGAGGAACTGGTCAGCGCCGCCCGCGCCTTCGAGAACAGCGAGGAAGAGGAAGACCTCACCCCGCTGCAGGCCTTCCTCAGCCACGCCTCCCTGGAGGCCGGGGAAACCCAGGCCGACGCCCACGAGGACAGTGTCCAGCTGATGACCCTGCACAGCGCCAAGGGCCTGGAGTTCCCGCTGGTGTTCCTGGTCGGCATGGAGGAAGGGCTGTTCCCGCACAAGATGAGCCTGGAGGAATCCGGCCGCCTGGAAGAGGAACGCCGCCTGGCCTACGTCGGCGTCACCCGCGCCATGCAGCGACTGGTCCTGACCTACGCGGAGACCCGCCGGCTCTACGGTAGCGAGACCTACAACAAGGTTTCGCGCTTCATCCGCGAGATCCCGCCGGCGCTGATCCAGGAAGTGCGCCTGTCCAATACCGTCAGCCGCCCCTACGGCGGCACCTCGCGCAGTGCCGGCGGCAACCTCTTCAGCGGCGCCGGGGTGCCGGAGACGCCCTTCTCCCTCGGCCAGCGGGTGCGCCACGCGCTGTTCGGCGAAGGGACTATCCTCAACTTCGAAGGCGCCGGCGCCCAGGCCCGGGTGCAGGTGAATTTCGAGAGCGAAGGCAGCAAGTGGCTGATGCTCGGCTACGCCAAGCTGGAAGCCCTGTAGCGGCGCAGCCCGTGGAGAAGGCCCGGAGGAGGACGACATGCTGGCATCCTGGGCCTTCTGGGCACTGCTTTCGGCGCTGTTCGCCGCGCTGACCGCGATCTTCGCCAAGATCGGCCTCGACCGGGTCGATTCGGACTTCGCCACCTTCATCCGCACCCTGGTGATCCTCGTCACCCTCGGCGGCATCCTCGCGGTCCTGGGCAAGTTCCAGGCCCCGGGCAGCATCCTGCCGCGCAGCTGGCTGTTCCTGGTGCTCTCCGGGCTGGCCACCGGTGCCTCCTGGACCTGCTATTTCCGCGCCCTCAAGCTCGGCCCGGCGTCGCTGGTGGCGCCGCTGGACAAGTTCAGCGTGGTGCTGGTGGCACTGCTCGGCGTGGCCTTCCTCGGCGAACGCCTGGACCTGCGCCAATGGCTCGGCGTAGCCCTGGTGACAGCGGGCGTGGTGGTCCTGGCAATCCGCCCATAAGCCCGCTGAATGGCGCTTCGACCTTGGTATAAAGGCGAAAAATCGCGGAAACCCTAGACTGGCGGCCTCTAATAATTCGTCGTCTGAGGTTCGTTCCATGTACCGTGATCGCGTGCGCCTGCCCTCCCTGCTCGACAAGGTGATGAGTGCGGCCGAAGCCGCCGACCTGATCCAGGACGGCATGACCGTCGGCATGAGCGGTTTCACCCGCGCCGGCGAGGCCAAGGCCGTACCCCAGGCGCTGGCCATGCGCGCCAAGGAACGTCCGCTGCGTATCAGCCTGATGACCGGCGCCAGCCTCGGCAACGACCTCGACAAGCAGCTCACCGAGGCCGGCGTGCTCGCCCGGCGCATGCCGTTCCAGGTCGACAGCACCCTGCGCAAGGCGATCAACGCCGGCGAAGTGATGTTCATCGACCAGCATCTCTCGGAAACCGTCGAGCAGTTGCGCAACCACCAGCTGAAGCTGCCGGACATCGCCGTCATCGAAGCCGCCGCGATCACCGAGCAGGGCCACATCGTGCCGACCACCTCGGTGGGCAACTCGGCGAGCTTCGCGATCTTCGCCAAGCAGGTCATCGTCGAGATCAACCTGGCCCACAGCACCAACCTGGAAGGCCTGCACGACATCTATATCCCGACCTACCGGCCGACCCGCACGCCGATCCCGCTGACCCGCGTCGACGACCGCATCGGCAGCACGGCGATCCCGATCCCGCCGGAGAAGATCGTCGCCATCGTCATCAACGACCAGCCGGACTCGCCATCCACCGTGCTGCCGCCGGACGGCGAGACCCAGGCCATCGCCAACCACCTGATCGATTTCTTCAAGCGCGAGGTCGACGCCGGACGCATGAGCAACAGCCTCGGCCCGCTGCAGGCCGGTATCGGCAGCATCGCCAACGCGGTGATGTGCGGCCTGATCGAGTCGCCGTTCGAGAACCTGACCATGTACTCCGAAGTGCTGCAGGACTCGACCTTCGACCTGATCGACGCCGGCAAGCTGCGCTTCGCCTCGGGCAGCTCGATCACCCTGTCGCCGCGGCGCAACGCCGACGTGTTCGGTAACCTGGAGCGTTACAAGGACAAGCTGGTGCTGCGCCCGCAGGAAATCTCCAACCACCCCGAGGTGGTCCGTCGCCTGGGCATCATCGGCATCAATACGGCGCTGGAGTTCGACATCTACGGCAACGTCAACTCGACCCACGTCGGCGGCACCAAGATGATGAACGGCATCGGCGGCTCCGGCGACTTCGCCCGCAACGCGCACCTGGCGATCTTCGTCACCAAGTCGATCGCCAAGGGCGGCAACATTTCCAGCGTGGTGCCGATGGTCAGCCACGTCGACCACACCGAGCACGACGTCGACATCCTCGTCACCGAGCAGGGCCTCGCCGACCTGCGCGGCCTGGCGCCTCGCGAACGGGCCCGGGTGATCATCGAGAACTGTGTCCACCCGTCCTACCAGGCACCGCTGCTGGACTACTTCGAGGCGGCTTGCGCGAAAGGCGGCCACACGCCGCATCTGTTGCGCGAGGCGCTGGCCTGGCACCTGAACCTGGAAGAACGTGGACACATGCTGGCCGGCTGAGGCTGAACCGTTTCATCCGCAACTATTTCCAGCGCCCGGACGATTAATTCTTCCGGGCGTCTGGACAGGGCAGAAAAAACCACGTAAAAACATATTTCGGCGGCCTTTTCTCTTGCCGCCATCGCAACACGCCCACCCAGCCCTTTCGCTTTTCCTGCTGTAACACTTCGCTGTTTCTTTCGGTAACGCACCATGACGGTGCAGAGCGGTACAGTTACGCACCGAAACAACCCATACAGTTCGGAAACACACCCCGGTGATCCAACGCAATTCTCCGCAACTGTTCCTATTCTTGTTGACCTGTTAGTCAGATCATATTGCTCAGTTAATCACTAGCAACCTGACTACCCACCACAAGTGGGAAGGATCGACACATCATGGAACGTACCCTCGGTTCCAACACTTTCGACATCGCTCGCTCCAACCGCCGCAGCAGCAGCCTGCTGGGCACCATGAAACTGTGGCAGCGCCGCATCCAGAGCCGTCGCCAGCTGGCCCGCCTGGACTCCCGCCTGCTCGCCGACGCCGGCATCAGCGAAGCCCAGCGCTACGCCGAGCTGAACAAGCCGTTCTGGCGCTAAGCGATACTGTAACGCCCCGGTTCGACCCAGCCTGAACTGTACCGTAGGCCGCTCCTTACCGAGCGGCCTTCACGTATCTGGAAGAAGCCTTTTCCTCCAGCAGTTCACGGTACAGCTCGCTCCAGCGACGCCCCATCTCTTCGGCGGTGAACAGTTGCCGATAGCGGGCCTCCGCGTTCCTGCCCATTTCCTCCGCCTGCTGCGGATGCTCCCAGAGCCAGCGCATCGCTTGGCGAAACGCGGCCGGCTGGCTGGGCGGCACGACCAGGCCGGTCTCGCCATGGATATTGATGTAGCTGGTGCCGGTGCCGATCTCGCTGGAGATCATCGGCTTGCCGTACATCGCGCCCTCCAGCAGGGAAATGCCGAACGCCTCGGAACGCAGGTGCGACGGAAAGACCATGGCGTAGCTGAGTTGCAGCAGGGCGACCTTGTCCTCGTCGTCCACCCGCCCGAGGAAGTGCACGTTGCGCAACCCCAGCGCCGCGGCCTGGGCATACAGCTCGGCCTGCAACGGCCCGGCACCGACGATCACCACCGGGTAATCGGTGCCCTGCAACGCATCCAGCAGGATATGCAGGCCCTTGTAGTAGCGCATCACCCCGACGAACAGGAAGAACCGCGGCCCGAGTTTCTCTCGCCAGTGCTCCAGACGCTGTGCCGCAGGCTTCGGGTAGCCGTCCTTGTCCAGGCCGTAGGTGATCACCCGGGTCTTTTCCCGGTACTGGCGGAGCACGTCGCTGGTACTGAAGTAGTTGGGCGAGGCTGCGACGATGCGATCCACGCTGTGGAGGAAACGACTCATCAGCGGCCGGTACAGTTTCAACAGGACGCGCTGGCGGATGATGTCCGAATGGTAGGTGACCACGCTCGGCTTGTTCATACCGGTGAGGAAATGCACCAGGTCCATGAACGGCCAGGGGAAGTGGTAGTTGACCACGTCCGCCTCCGCCGCCAGCTCGCGGAACTGCTTGAACACGCTCAGGGAAAAACCGGTGGAGGCGAGCTGCAGGTCGAGCCTGGCGCGATGCACCACATGTCCGCCGAAGGGCACGACAGGCGGATGCGGGTCGCTGCTCAGGGTCAGGACGTGGTTGTCGATCCCCCACGACCCGCTGCTCTCGCAAAGCTGGAAGATCACCTGTTCGATCCCGCCTACCGTCTCGCTCAGGTAGGTCTTGTAGAAGTGCAGTACCCGCATTCAGCCCTCCACGGCACGACGATAGGCTGCAGCGGTGAGATTCGCGCAACGCTTCCAGGAAAACTGCTCCGCCCGTCGCAGGCCGGCTTCCCGGCAGCACTCCCAGTAGACGGTATCCTCGGTCATGCGGACCAGCATGTCAGATAGCCCATTGGCATCATCCGGGTCAATATAGCTGCCCGCCTCGCCGGCCACCTCCGGCATTGCGGAGAGTCGCGTGAGCAATACCGGCGTGCCGCTGGCCATGGCTTCCAGCACAGGCAGGCCGAAGCCTTCGTAGATCGAGGGGAAGACCAGCGCCCGAGCGCCCGACATCAACTCGGCGACCCGCTCGTCCGGCAGGTAGCCGAGCAGCCGCACCGTCCCCGAAGCCAGCGCCTGGCGCAGTTCGTCGTCAAGCGAGCGACTTTCCCATCCCGGCATGCCGACGATCATCAGCGGAAAACGCTGGCGGACCGCCGCCGGCAGTTGCCCATGGGCGCGCAGGGCCAGCGACAGGTTCTTGCGCGGTTCGAGGGTTCCTACGCAGAGGAAGTACCCGCGCGGCACCAGGCCATGCGCGCGCAAGGGCTCGCGCAGGGACTCCCGGTCTCGCGGACGGAACCGCGCGGCATGGCCGAGGGGCGCCACCACGAAGCGCTCGTGCGGCAGGCCGAAATACGCCTGCGCCTCGTCGGCGATCGCCTGCGAGTCGGTCAGGATCAACCGCGCCTTTTCCATCCCGCGCGCCAGCCGGCGTTCTATTTCGCGCAAGCGGGCGGCGGGTTGCGTCGCCGGATAATGCAGGTGGGTCAGGTCGTGCAGGGTCATCAGCATCGGCCCGTCAAAGTCCAGCGGCCAGAGACTGGGCTCATGGTAGAGATCGACCGGCGGCCGACCGCTATCGAAACGCCGCTGCTCCAGCCAGCGTCGTGCCCGGTAGGCTCCGGGCAGGTTGCGCAGCCAGGGCGACAGACGCGAATAGCCGGGCAGCGCCGCCGCCGGCAGGTCGCCGCTCCAGCCCCAGCCATGGAACAGGGAAAACTCGAAGTCCGCGTGCGCCTGCAACGCGCCCAGCAACTCGACCAGGTAATGCCCGATGCCGGTCCGCGGCGCCTGGAGAATCCGCGCGTTAACCGCAATCCGCATGTACTGCCTCGCCATGCGCCGGGGCCTTGCCGAGGGCGAGCAGGATCCGCGCGATCAGTTGCCGACTCGCCTCGTGCCAGCCGATCCAGCGCCATTCGCCGACCGGTCGCTCGGCCGGGAACTCGCCCGTGGCTTCGAAGCGGGTGACCAGGTTCGCCAGGGTCTGCGGATCGGCAAGGTCGAAGTAGGCCATGAATTCGCCGCCGATCTCGCGGAACACCGGGATGTCGCTGCCCATCGCCGGCAGGCCGCGCTGCATGGCCTCCACCAGCGGCAGGCCGAAACCTTCCACATAGGACGGGAAGACCAGCGATGCGGCATGGGAGTATGCGTACTCCAGGCTCTTGTCGGAGAGGTCGTTGAACATGAACAGGCGCTTGTTCAGCTCCGGATGCTGCCGCACCCGTTCCACCAGCGCCTCGCACTTCCAGCCGATGCGTCCGGCGATGCACAACCGCGCCTGCGAACCCTGGGCCCAGGCACGCTCGAAGGCATCCAGCAGGTAACCGTGGTTCTTCCGCGGCTCGATGGTGCTGACCATCAGGAATACCGGCGCCTTGGCCTTGAACATGCGCAGCAGGTCGGGCTCGACGGAGGCGCCGTCCTCCACCAGGTCCAGCTCCGAACCCAGGTGGAAATAATCGAACCAGCGTTGCGCGACCTTCTCCGGGCCGATGCGCCGCAGCATCTCCGCGCGCACTTCGTCGCGGATGGTCTCGGAAATCGCGACGTAGCCGTCGGCGGTGGCCGCGATCCAGTCGAACCAGTGGTTGAACACCTTGACCAGTCCGGCATCGCAGAATTGCGGATGGGTCAGGGGAATCAGGTCGTAGATCACCGAGACGATGCCCACGCCCTCGCTCTTGAGGCGTTCCGCCAGCGGGAAGAAATCGGCGTGCCAGGAGGAGTCCAGCAAGACCAGTTGGTCGCCGGCCCGATGTTCGAGCGGGGTCGCGCGCACGGGTGCAGGCTGCTGCTTGCCGAGGATGCGGTCGAGCAGGCGCAGCGGAATGCTGAGGAAGGCGAAGGCGAACAGGCGGCAGGCTACATAGAGAAGGCGCCGGGCCCACGGCGAGGAACGGAACGGGCGGCGCTTTTCCAGGGTGCGCTGGCCCAGCCAGAAGTAGTTGGCGGCTCGCTCCACCAGGATGCGCAGGCGTACCAGCGGCGAATGCGGCCGTGGGTCCAGCGGCGCCAGGCTGTGGACCTGATACAGGGTGCCGTCGAGCATTGCCACCGGGATGCACTCCACCGTCTCGTCGGCTTCCGGCAACTCGCGGATGACGTTGCGCACCACCCGCTGAATACCGGAATTGACCTTGGGATGCTCGAACACATAGGTGCATTCGACCAACAGACGCGTCATGGAGTGCTCTCCGCGGAAGTGGGGTCCAGAGCCGCCTCGCCGGAGCGGCTGATATGGGTTTCGGCGCCCAGCCAGGAGCAACCGACGAAGTCTTCCTGGCGATTGTTGATGACATGGAAGACCAGGCCGTAGTCGCGCCATTCGAAGTTGCGGTCCAGGTGCGAGTCCAGCCGCGACAGGCTCAGCGCCACCGAGTAGTGCCCCTTGCCCAGGCGCATGTCGAAGGCGAAGCGGTAGGTGATGCGCTCGCCGGCCTTCAGGTCGGTGAGGGCCTTGTCCAGGCGGTGGGTATTGATCCCGTACATCGGCTGGCCGAGGCGGTCCTTGATCATGAAGCCGAGGATCAGCCGCTCGATGTCCTGGCGAACCTCGACCTCGACTTCCAGCGTCACCGCCTGGCCTACCTCGACCACCTCCAGCGCGCGCTGCCGCTGGTCGACCATCCGTACGTCGAGGATCGCTGCCTCGCCAGTGCCGGAAATCGTTCGCACCTGGCCGTCGGCGAGCATTTCCTGGCGCACGGTCTGCCCCTCGCGCTCGGCGAGCAGGGCGTTGTAGTAGTCCATCACTTCTTCCGGCCGCCCGCGCATGGCCATCCGTCCCTGCTCCAGGAGGATCGCGGAGTCGCAGATGGACTGGATCGCCGAGCGGTCGTGGGAAACGATCAGCAGGGTGGTGCCGGCCTTGCGGAAACTGCGGATGCGCTCGAAGCTCTTGTGCTGGAAATAGGCATCGCCAACCGACAGGGCCTCGTCGACGATCAGGATGTCCGGCCGCCGGGCAGTCGCCACGCTGAACGCCAGGCGCATCTGCATGCCGCTGGAGTAGGTGCGCACCGGTTGCTCGATGGCCTCGCCGATTTCGGCGAAGGCCTCGATCTCCGGCATCAGCGCCTGGATTTCCTCGACCTGCATGCCCAGCAATTGCCCGGCCATGAAGACGTTCTGCCGGCCGGTGAAGTCCGGGTGGAAGCCCATGCCCAGCTCGAGCAGCGCGGCGACCCGGCCGGCCACGCGGATCTCGCCGCAGGTCGGCTGGGTGGTGCCGGCGATCATCTTCAGCAAGGTGCTCTTGCCGGCGCCGTTGATCCCGACGATGCCGACCGCTTCGCCCGGCTCGATGGTGAACTCGACCTCGCGCAGGATCCAGTGCAGGTGGTGGCGCGGAGGGCTGAAAGGCACCAGCCATTCGAACAACCGGCTCCAGCGATTGGGATACTGTTTGTAGGCCTTGCCGAGGCCGGATACGCGTATCTGTCCCATCAGAGTTCATCCACCATTTCGCCGACCCGCTGGCGGAACAGACGCAGGCCGAGCGCGCACAGCAGCAGCGCCAGCAGGGTGATCGGCAGCAATGAAGGCCAGTCCGGCCATTGCCCGTGGAGGAACAGCTGCTGGTAGCTGCGCATCAGCGCGGTCATCGGGTTGAGTTCGATCAGCGAGCGGATACCCTCGGGCAGGATGCCGATCGGATAGACGATCGGCGTCAGCCAGAACCAGAACTGCAGGCAGATGCCGAACAACTGGCCGACGTCGCGGAAGAACACGTTGAGCACCCCGAGGATCATCCCCAGTCCCGCCGCGAACAGCACCTGGATCGCCAGCAGCGGCACCAGCGCGAGCAATGCCGCGCCCGGCAGGCGCCCGCTGAGTGCGAGAAAGCCGAGGAACAAGGCGAGGATGATGGCGAAATTGACCCCGGCGTTGAGCAGTACGATGACCGGCAGGCAGATGCGCGGGAAGCTGATCTTCTTCAGCAGGTTGGCGTTCTCGATGAACATGCTCTGGCTGCGCGAGGTGATTTCCGCGAACAGGCCCCAGGTCAGCAGGCCGGCGCAGAGATAGACGCTGTAGGCCAGGCCGTCGTCGACCCCCGGCAGGCGCGCGCGCATCACCTGGGAGAAGATCACCGTGTAGACGACGATCATCGACAGCGGATTGAGCACCGTCCACAACGCGCCGAACAGCGATCCGCGGTAGCGCGACTGGAACTCGCGCTTGACGCTGCCGAGAACGAAGCCACGATAGCCCCACAAGGAACGAGACAAGCCAAGAAGCATCAGACCACCCTGCCGTACTGGTCCTCGAAGCGGACGATGTCGTCCTCTCCCAGGTATTCGCCGCTCTGCACCTCGATCATCACCAGGTCGATGACCCCCGGGTTTTCCAGGCGATGCCGGTGGCCCGCGGGAATGTAGGTCGACTCGTTGCTGTTGACCAGCCGCGCGCCATCGCCATTGGTGACCCTGGCCATGCCTTGCACCACGATCCAGTGCTCGCTGCGGTGATGGTGCATCTGCAGCGACAAGCGCTCTCCGGGCCTGACCACGATTCGCTTGATCTTGAAGCGCGGCCCTTCCTCGAGGACGGTATAGCTGCCCCAGGGACGGTTGACGGTCCGGTGCAGCCGATAGGCCTCGTGCCGCTCGTCCTTCAACCGCTGCACCACCCTGCGCACCTCCTGGACCCGGTCGGCGCGGGCGATCAGCAGCGCATCGGAAGTATCCACCACGACCAGGTCGTCGACCCCGACCGTGGCGACCAGGCGCCCGTCGCTCTGCACGAAGGTGTTACGGGTGTCGACGAACAGGGTGTCGCCGCTGCCGCGATTGCCCTCTGCGTCCGCGTCGAGCAGCGCGCTCATCGCGCCCCAGGAACCGATATCGCTCCAGTCGAAGGCCGCCGGCACCACGGCGACCCGCGCGGAGCGCTCCATCAGCGCATAGTCGATGGAAATGTCCGGCAGCGCGGCGAAGGCTTCGCCCGCCAGCTCATGCTGGATGCCATCGGCCATCTTCACCGCCGCACTGGCGGCCAGGCAGGCCCTGGCCTGCTCCAGCAGGGCCGGGGCATGCTGCGCCAGCTCGTCGACCAGGGTCGAGGCCGTGAAACAGAACATCCCGGAATTCCACAGGAAACCGCCACTTTCCACGTAGCGACGGGCGGTTTCCTCATCGGGTTTCTCGACGAAGCGGCGCACCTTGGCCGCCCCCTGCTCGTCCAGCCGGTCGCCCAGCTCGATATAGCCGAAACCGGTTTCCGCTGCGTCCGGCACCACGCCGAAGGTAACCAGGTGCCCGGCGACGGCGAGACGCGCGGCATGCCCCACCGCCTCGCGGAAGGCCTCCTCGTTGCGGATCAGGTGATCCGCCGGCATCACCACCAGTACCGCCGCGTCACCATGTTCGGCTTGCAGCGCCAGGGCGGCGACGGCAATCGCCGGAGCGGTGTTGCGCCCGGTCGGTTCGAGGATGAAATGTCCCCGGTGCCGCCCCAGGCGGGCCGCCTGGAACTGGTCCTTGCTCTGGAAGTAATGCTCGCGGTTGGTCACCGTGACGATTTCGCCATGCCCGGCCAGGAGCCCGGCGGCACGTCGGTAGGTCTTGCCCAGCAGGGTCTGGCCATCGGGCAGGCGCATGAACGGCTTCGGCTGTCCTTCACGCGACACCGGCCAAAGGCGGGTACCGGCGCCGCCGGAAAGCACCACGGGAATCAGCATGGCTTACTCCCGGGAAACGCGTCGCAGGTCCGCCTCGACCATCATCCGGATCAGCTCGTCCAGGCTGGTCCTGGGCTTCCAGCCGAGCACACGCTGGGCCTTGGCCGGATTACCCAGCAGCACGTCGACCTCGGCGGGCCGGAAGAACGCCGG
This sequence comes from Pseudomonas sp. B111, assembly GCF_026428275.1. Taxonomy (NCBI): domain Bacteria; kingdom Pseudomonadati; phylum Pseudomonadota; class Gammaproteobacteria; order Pseudomonadales; family Pseudomonadaceae; genus Pseudomonas; species Pseudomonas sp. B111. The sequence continues at coordinate 5,268,712 of NZ_CP097857.1, forward strand.
GTCGATCTTGAGGAAGTCGCGGTAGTCCAGACCCACATGCTCGAAAGCGATCTGGCACATGTCGCGCACGGTGGTAGTGACACCGGTGGCCACCACGTAGTCGTCGGCCTTGTCCTGCTGCAACATCAGCCACATGGCTTCGACGTAGTCCCCGGCAAAGCCCCAGTCGCGCTTGGCGTCGACGTTGCCCAGGCGCAATTCCTGCTGCTTGCCGAGCTTGATGCGGGCCACCGCGTCGGTAACCTTGCGCGTGACGAACTCGATGCCGCGCAGCGGCGACTCGTGGTTGAACAGGATGCCGCTGGAGGCATGCAGGCCGAAGCTCTCGCGATAGTTGACGGTGATCCAGTGGCCATAGAGCTTGGCCACGCCGTAGGGGCTGCGCGGGTAGAACGGCGTGTTCTCGTCCTGGCGCTCGGCCTGGATCAGGCCGAACATCTCGCTGGTGGAAGCCTGGTAGAAGCGCGTTTCCGGGCTGAACTGGCGGATCGCCTCGAGCAGGTGGGTCACGCCCAGGCCGTCGACGACGCCGGTGGTCACCGGCTGGTTCCAGGAAGCCCCGACGAAGCTCTGTGCCGCCAGGTTGTAGACCTCCTGCGGCTGCGCCTTGATCACCGCGCGCTGCACCGAACAGGCATCGGCCATGTCGCCGTCCTCGTACTGGATATCGCCTTCGATCCCCAGTTCGCGCAGGCGCCAGCGCGTGTCGCTGCTGCGCCGCGCCACCAGGCCGTGGACCCGGTAGCCCTTCTCCAGCAGCAGCTTGGCCAGGTACGCTCCATCCTGACCGGTGATCCCAGTTACCAGTGCACTTCTTGTCATTCTTCTCGTACCCGTGACTCCCAGTCGGACAGGATCGCCCGCAGGGACTGTTTTATGGTTATTTCAGGCTTCCAGCCCGTGGCGTCGTGCAGTCGCGCATGGCTGCCGCGAACCCGACGCTGTTCCGCCCGGCGCATCCGGGCAGGGTCCTGAACGATTTCCAGCTCGACCTGGGCGATGTCCGCCAGCAGTTCGATCAGCTCGCGAATCTTCTGCTCCTGCCCGGAACAGACGTTATAGACGGCGCCCGCCTCGCCGTGGGAGAGCAGGCGCAGATAGGCTGACAGCACGTCCTGGACATCGAGGAAATCACGGCTGACGTCGATGTCCCCCACTTCCAGCCGATTGGCCTGCAAGCCTTGCTTCATCCGGGCGATCTGCCGCGCGGCGCTGGCGATCACGAAGCTGTCCTTCTGCCCCGGCCCGATATGGTTGAACGGCCGCGCCACCAGCACCCGCCAGCCTTCGGTGATACCCCACTGCAGGCACAGCGACTCGGCCGCCAGCTTGCTGACCGCATAGGGATTGCGCGGGTGGGGGATGAGTTCCTCGTGGATCGGCAACGCCGCCTCGGCCACCTGGCCGTAGACGTCGCCGGAGCTGATGTACAGGAAGGTACCGGAGAAGCCCCGCGCCTTAAGCGCCTGGAGCAGGTTCAGGGTGCCAAGGAGGTTGATCTGCAGGGTCCGCGCAGGATCGCGGAAGGCCTCCGGCACATAGGTCTGCCCGGCCAGGTGGATGACCGCATCCGGCAGCTCCGGCCAGAGGTCGCCCAGCGAATCCGGCTCCAGCAGATCGTAACGATGCGGTACGGGAAGGAGCGCCCACGGCGTGTGGGCCGCTGCCAGATAAGCTTGAAGATGCTTGCCTACGAAACCGGAGAGCCCGGTGACGAACAGACGCTGAGTCAAGGAAGCGGGCCTTTTATCTGATGCTACGCTCGGCGACGCTCTTCCTAGGAATACGACGTTCCAGAGGTCATGCCGGATAGCGTGTTGTTCTGATTATCGCGCTCCAATCTGTGCCAAGAATGCGCCAATTTCAACCGCTTATTCGTGACCGGTAGGTTCTCACTCGAACGGCATGACGTTTTCTCCGTCAGCCTTCACGTTTTTGCGAAAGGTATGTTTAGAATGCCTCTCGATTTCGTGCTTGACTGCCTCCTGTTCTGTTGATCGAACAGGTCGCGGCTGCGATAACAGAACAAGAACACGATGGGTCGACCAGTCCGCCGGGAAGGCTTCCGGACAACGAAGCAGCGCCTGGCCTCGCTCATCACCACCAAGCTGTCGAACGGGCAGTTTCATCACGAGATGCCATGAATTTCATCCTTTACTCGGATATCAACGAGCGCTCGATCGGCCACAACCTCGGTCGCCCCGAATACAGCTACTACTTCGTCCTCAAGGCCTACCGGCCAATCCTCGAATCGCTGGGACAGGTCCACCTGGTACAGAGCACGGACGAAGTCGACCCGCTCTATCGGCAACTGCATGAACAGGGCGAAGACTGCCTGTTCCTCTCCTTCACCCCGCCGCACAAGGCGGCGCGGGGCCTGCAATGCCCGATGCTGTGCGTGGTCGCCTGGGAGTTCGAGTCGATTCCCGACGTGGCGTGGGACGGCGATCCGGCGCAGGACTGGAGCCAGGTCCTGGCCGGCCATGGCGCAGCCATCACCCTCTCCGAGCAGACTGCCCACGCGGTTCGCCGGGTGCTGGGCGAAGATTTTCCGGTACTGGCGCTGCCGACGCCGATCTGGGAGGAGTTCGCCGCGATCCGCCAGCAAGGCGAGCGGAATCCGGTCAAGTCCGGCGAGACCCTGCAACTCAAGGGCTGCGTCATCGACAGCCGCCTGCTGGGCCTTTCCGCCGACGGCCTCATCGCACCTATCATGGAAGAGACCGAGGACGAGATCCTCGAGGTCCTCCCCGAGACGCCCGCCGAGCCCGAGCCCGAACCGGTCCCTGAGCCAGAACCAGAGCCAGAGCCGGTTCCTCTCGACTGGAGGCGCCGACTGGTCATCAGCAAGCACTACCTGCTGCTGTGGTACCGGGAAGCCGTCAGCGACCTGGTACCCATGCCGGTACGCCGCTGGCTGTTCCGTCACCTGCGCCGGCCGCTGCCGCCCCCGCCAACGGCGCTGGAAACGCTGCCGGAACCATTGCCCCAGGCCACCGAGCCGATGCCGCCCGCCGAGCCCGAGCATCCGCCGGCGCTGCTGCCGGACGTCGACCAGCACCAGCAGGTCGTCGTGGACGGGGTGGTCTACGTCTCGGTGTTCAATCCGCTGGACGGGCGCAAGAACTGGCATCAGCTGATCACCGCCTTCTGCTGGGCATTCCGCGACACCAGCGATGCCACGCTGGTGCTGAAGATGACCCAGAGCGACCTGACGACCTACCACGTCGAACTGCTCACCCTGCTTTCCCAACTGTCACCGTTCGCCTGCCGGGTCATCGCCTTGCACGGCTATCTCGATGCCGCGGAGTACGCCCGTCTGTACGGTGCCGCCAGCTACTACGTGAACGCCTCGCGCTGCGAGGGCCTGTGCCTGCCGCTGATGGAATTCATGTCCTGCGGCACCCCGGCGATCGCTCCGGACCATTCGGCGATGGCCGACTACATGGACGCCCAGGTGGGCTTCGTGGTCCGCTCCAGCCAGGAGCCCGCGGCCTGGCCGCAGGATTCGCGCCGGTTGTACAGCACCCGGCGCTACCGGCCGAGCTGGGAGTCCCTGAAGGAGGCCTACCTGGAGAGCTACCGGGTGGCCCGGGAACAGCCGGAGCGCTATCGGCAGCTGTCCGCCGCGGCCAACCAACGCATGCGCGGCTACTGCGCCGGCGACGTGGTCCGCCAGCGCCTGGAACCCTTCCTTTCCGCCCGCAAGGCAACCCCTGCGCCCGGCGTCGAACTGGCGGCCACCGCCACAGGCAACGTTCCATGCTGATCATCATCCACTCCGAGACCAACAAGACCACCATCCGGCAGAACCTCGGGCGCCCGGAGTACAGCTATTACTTCGTCCTCAAGGAATTCCGTCCGCTGCTGGAAGAGATCGGCCAGGTGGTCGAAGTCAGCGATCCCGACGAACTGGTGGACCGCCTCTACCACGACTGCCGCAAGCGCGGCGAACCCTGCGTCTTCCTCTCCTTCTCGCCGCCCCATCGCACGCCGATCCACCATGCCTGCCCAACCATCCCGGTGTTCGCCTGGGAGTTCAGCACCCTGCCCAGCGAAACCTGGCATGGCGAACCGCGCCACGACTGGCGACACGTGCTGCGCCACAGCGGACGGGCCATCACCCACTCCAGCTTCACGGTCGACGTGGTGCGCGCCACCATGGGTCGCGACTACCCGGTACTGAGCGTGCCGGCGCCGGTCTGGGATCGCTTCGCCAACCGCGCCTCGCAGCAGGCGGGCCGTCCCGAAGCCCGGGATGTGCGCCTGCACCTGGACGGCCTGCTGGTGGACAGCCGCCAGTTGGACCTGGCCGTCCATGCCGACCCCGAGCCGTCGGCGGAGGTCCTGGCCCTGCCGGACCGCGCGGCGAAACAGGTCGAGCTGAGCCTCGACGGGGTCATCTACACCTCGGTGTTCAACCCCTACGACGGGCGCAAGAACTGGCAGGACATGATCAGCGCGTTCTGCGCCACCTTCCGCGACGAGCCCGACGCCACCCTGGTGCTGAAACTGACCCACCACAACGTCGGCGAAGCGCTGGCCGACATGCTTCACCATCTGTACAAGAACCAGTCCTACCGCTGCCGCATCGTGCTGATCCACGGCTACCTCGCCGACCCGGACTACGAACGGCTGGTCGAGGCCACCAGCTACGTGGTGAACACCTCCTACGGCGAAGGCCAATGCCTGCCGCTGATGGAATTCATGTCCAGCGGCAAGCCGGCCGTGGCTCCGCGCAATACCGCGATGATCGACTACATCGACGCCGACAACGCCTTCATCGTCGACTCCTCGGAAGAAGCCACCGCCTGGCCCCACGACCCGCGCGCGGCCTACCGCACGCTGCGCTACATCACCGACTGGGAGTCGCTGTGCCGGGCCTACCGGGCCAGTTTCGAGGTCGCTCGCCAGGAACCGGAGCGCTACGCACGCATGTCCGCGCATGCCAGCGCCAGCCTCGAACGCTTCTGCAGCCGCAAGCTGGCCGTGGAGCGCCTGCGTCGCTTCCTCGAAGAAGCGGCACAAGGCGACCCCGCCGCCTTGCAAAGCATCCCGGCATGATCCGCGCCCTGCTCCAACGCTGGCGTTCCCGTCCCGCTGCGGCGAGCGAACCGGTGTCGCCACGCATGTGCGGTCTGCGCGATGCGGTGCTGGATGGCTGGTTCCGCAGCGAAACCGGCGAACTGCTCGCCGGCTTCGCCATCGGCGCCCAGGACACCCTGCTCGATCTCGGCTGCGGCGAAGGCGTCGCCACCCTCTTCGCCGCCCGCCAGGGCGCTTCGGTGATCTTCACCGACAGCGAGGAAGACAAGGTGCGGAGCCTGGCGCAGCAGGTCGAGGCAGTGGCCCGGCGGCCCTTCACCGGCCTGGTCAGCGACAGCGACCCGCTGCCGCTGCGCGACGCCTGCGCCGACAAGCTGGTGTGCATGGAAGTGCTCGAACACGTGGCCAACCCAGCGCGGGTGATGGCCGAACTCGTGCGTCTCGGGCGCCCTGGCGCGCAGTACCTGCTGAGCGTGCCGGACCCGGTCGGCGAACACCTGCAGCAGGGCATCGCCCCGGCCGACTACTTCCGGGCGCCCAACCACATCCACATCTTCTCCCGCGACGACTTCGCGCGCCTGGTGCAGGACGCCGGGCTGGTCATCGAGCACCGCCAGGCCAGCGGCTTCTTCTGGGTGATGGGCATGATCTTCTTCTGGGCCAGCGAACGGGCCGCCGGCCGTGAGCTCGGCGGCGCCGTCCGCGACCGTATCCAACCGCCCTACCCGGCGCTGATGGAAGACTGGGCACGGCTCTGGGAAAACCTCCTGGCCCGTCCCGACGGCCTGGAGATCAAGCACCTGCTCGACCATTTCATGCCCAAGAGCCAGGTGATCATCGCGCGCAAGCCGCTCGACCCCGGACCGTCGCGGACATGAGCGGCAAACGCATCCTCGACATCGAACTGTTGCGCGGGCTGGCCGTGCTCGGCGTGGTATTCCACCATCTGCACGGCAACCTGTTCAGCGGCTCCCCGGCACTGCTGGACGGCATCAACCAGCGCGTCCAGTTCTGGTGGGGCGTGGACCTGTTCTTCGCCATCTCCGGCTTCGTCATCGCCCGCACCCTCATCCCGCAACTGCGCGAGGCGCCCACACGCCAGGCATTCTGGGAACAGGCGCGGTACTTCTGGATCCGCCGCGCCTTCCGCCTGCTGCCCTCGGCCTGGCTGTGGCTGGCGCTGATCCTGGCCTGTTGCCTGCTGCTGAACCGCTCCGGAGCCTTCGGCAGCCTGTCGGCCAACCTCGCGGCGAGCCTCGCCGGTTTCCTCCAGGTCGCCAACTTCCGCTTCGCCGACAGTTTCTACCGCTACGAATACGGTGCCAGCTTCGTCTACTGGAGCCTTTCCCTGGAGGAACAGTTCTACCTCCTGCTGCCGCTGCTGGTCCTCTGCCTGCGTCGCTACCTGGGCTGGGCCCTGCTGGCGCTGGTGCTGGTTCAGTTCTTCAGCCTGCGCACGCCGCTGCTGATGGTATTGCGCACTGACGCCCTGGCCATCGGCGTACTGCTCGCCCTCGCCTCCCTGCAGCCTGGCTATGCCCGCTGGAACCCCACCCTGCTGGGCCGCGCCTGGAGCGGGCCGTTGCTGCTGGTCGCCGTGGCCGCGGCCCTGGGCGTGCTGGCCAGCGAAGCGTACAGCCTGGTCGCCGTGCGGATCGGCGCCATCGCGCTATTGTGCGGACTGCTGGTGTGGATAGCCTCCTACGACCGCGACTACCTGCTCTCCAACGGGCCGCTGAAGCGCTTGCTGGTCTGGGTCGGCGCGCGTTCCTATGCAATCTACCTGATCCACATCCCGGCGTTCTATCTCAGTCGCGAACTCTGCTTCCGCCTGGGCTGGGACGCCGGCGAGCGGCCCCTGTTGCTGCTCGGCACCAGCCTGGTCCTGATCGTCGTACTCAGCGAGCTCAACTACCGCTTCGTCGAGAGCCCCTGCCGCGACCTGGGCTCCCGCCTGGTCAAGCGCCTGAGCGCCGCCCGCCGCGTCGCCACCACTTCCGGAGCCACCTCATGCTGAACTTCCTCAAGAAGATCGTCTCGCCGCCCAGCCCCGCCACCGAGCCCGTCGCCGTGCCACCCGCCCCCGCGCCGGTCGACCCGTACATGCTCGGGTTGCGCGACGCGGTGCTCAGCGGCTGGTTCAACCAGGAGACCGACGAGCTGTTCAGCGGCTTTCCGATTTCCGCCGAGGACACCGTGCTCGACGTGGGGTGCGGCGACGGCGGCAACGTTCATTTCTGCGCCATGCGCGGCGCTCGCATCATCATCGCCGACATCGACGCGGAAAAGATCGCCAGGACCCGCGAGCGCCTGGCCGATACCCCGGCCCGCGAACTGGAATGCCTGGTCAGCGACTGCGACCCGCTGCCCCTGGCTGACGCCACGGCCACCCGGGTGGTCTCCACCGAGGTCATCGAGCACGTCGACGATCCGCGGCAGTTCCTCGCCGAGCTGGTACGGGTCGGCCAGCCCGGCGCACTCTATCTGCTCAGCGTGCCGCATCCCACGTCGGAAGACCTGCAGAAGGACTTCGCCGCCGACGAATACTTCCGCAAGCCCAACCACATCCGCGTGCTCGGCGAGGAGCAGTTCGCCGCACTGGTGCGCGAAGCCGGGCTGGAAATCCTCAGCCACAGCCGCTACGGCTTCTACTGGTCGCTGTGGATGCTGCTGTTCTGGGAGGCCAAGGTCGATTTCGGCAATCCCGACCATCCCCTCCTCGAACACTGGGCCAGGACCTGGCAGGCGCTGCTCGACTCGCCGCGCGGCCCGGCCATCAAGCAGGCCCTGGACGCCGTGGTCGCCAAGAGCCAGGTGATCATCGCGCGCAAGCCCGCCCAGGCGTAGAGCCACCGGAACAGTTCCGCTACAGCCGGGCGGAACAGTTGCCGGGGCCACCGAACTGTTCCGTCCAACTCCCGCGTGGTTGCCCCTGAGCAAGCCAGCGGTCCCGGCGCATCATGAGGTTCCACACCCCGCCCCCATCCCCGGGATGGGAAGGAACGCACGATGAGGACATCCCCGCACCCGCACGCCGGGAGTTCCAGCGGTCTCCCGGCCGCCCATCCACATCTCGCCGCCCTGCTGGAAAAGTTGAATTCCTGGCGACAAAACGCTCGATCGCGCAAGCATCTTGCGCAAATGTCCGAACACGACCTCGCCGACCTGGCGATCAGCCCGAGCGAACGCTACGTAGAGATTTCGAAACCTTTCTGGCGCTGAGCCGCTGGTGACGTGGCGCACAGTTGGTTAGTCTCAGCGTTGACACGGCCGCGCGGATGCGGCCGTCTACGCTGACTTCGTTCGGAGCAACTCACATGAAACGTCTGCGCCTGATCGGTGCCGCTGCCCTGCTCGCCTGCGCCTCCAGCGCGTTCGCCAGCAGCTTCGTGGTCACCACGGATACCCTGGTCCGCGCCACCGGCATGACCTCCAATGCCACTTCGGACATCACCAATTCCTTCCGCGACGACAAGATCGTCCTCGAAGCGCGCGACGACGCCGCCAGCTTCGTCGCCAGCCAGGGCGACATCCGCGGCTCGCACCTGGAAGCCGCACTGCGCCACATCCGTGGCAAGCTGCCGAGCCTGGCCGCCAACGACATGCAACTGGCCCAGGCGATCCTGACCATCTGAGTCGCCCGCCCCGCCGCCGCAGCCGCCCGGCTGCGGCGATGACCCGGCCGACCGGCCACACTGGCTCCGCGCCGCACATTCCGTTAGCCTTGGCGGCTGTTCCAGTCCTATTCCGCTCAACCCCATGCGTTACCGGTTCTCGTTGTTCTTCTGTTGCCTGCTGGCGCCCGCTGCGCACGCCTTCGATACCACGACGGCGTTCACCGCGAAGTCTCTTTACGTCACCAGCAAGCTGACCAGCACGCCGTTCGAGAACAAATTGTTACGCGATGCCCGGGGCGATGCGGCCAGTTTCGTCGCCAGCGATGGCAGCATCCGCGGTGCGCGCCTGGAAGCGGCATTGCGCTGGCTGCGTGTCGCGCACCCCGAGCTGGCGGCCAGCGATCAGGAACTGGCCGAAGCAATTCTTGCCCAATAGGCGATCACCACCGTTCCGGAGAACCTCCATGCGCCGTAGCTCCATGCGTCATAGCCCCCTGTTCGCCGCCCTGCTGCTGGCGCTCTGCGCCACGGCCGCGGAAGCACGCTCGGTGGTCGCGACCAGCAATATCATCGTCCGCGCCCTCGACCGCAGCATCGACTTCACTTCCGACACCACCACTTCCGTGCGCGACATGAAAGTGGTCACCGAGGCGCGCGACGACGCCGCCAGTTTCGTCGCCAGCGACGGCGCCATTCGCGGCGCCCAGCTGGAAGCCGCGATGCGGACCCTGCGCAGCCGTCTGCCGGAAGCCCGTGAAGCCTCCGACCAGGTACTTGCCGAAGCCATTCTCGCCCTGTGAGGAAGGCCTGCGCCTGGCTGCTGGCGCTGGCCCTCTGCGGAGCCGGCAACGCGACGGCGGCCCTGCGCCTGAAACTCGACGCGCCTGGGCTGGACCCTGCGCAGCGCGAGGCCAGCCAGCAACTCTTGGACGAAGCCGCGGACAAGCTGCCGCCGGCCTTCCGCGAACGCCTGGACCGCGAGATCGAGGTCGAGTGGCGCGACGACCTGCCCGCCAACGGCATGGGCCAGGCCCGTGGCCCGCAGCGCATCGCGCTGAACCGCAAGTACCTGGCCGATCTCACCGACGGCAGCGCCGCCAGCCGCCAGACCGGGCGCGTGCACGGCACCGAGCGGCGCGAGCTGCTGGCGACCCTGCTGCACGAGCTGACCCACGTCTACGATCGCGCGCGCCTGTGGTCGGCGGAGGAAAAACGCGAGATCCGCCGCTGCACGCGCCAGGAAGAAACCCTCGGCCGGATCGCCCAGCCCACCGATTGCCGCGGGCAGAGCGGTCGCCGCTTCACGCTCTCCGACGACCCGCGCCTGCTCGATCTCGCCGGCTGGCCGCAGCGCGCCGGCCAGCGCGGGCGGCGCGAGGCGCACAATGGCTTCGTACTGCGCAGCCCGGACGTCTACGAGCTGAGCAATCCGCGCGAGTTCGTCGCGGTGAACATGGAGTACTTCCTTCTCGATCCCAGCTACGCCTGCCGCCGCCCGGCGCTCTACCGCTACTACCAGCAACGCTTCGGCTGGGCGCCGGAACACAGCGCCTGTGCGCAGAGCTTCGCCTACCTCAACGCCGGCCGCGACTTCGGCCAGCAGCCGCTGGGCCAGCTCGACCCCGAGCGGGTCTACGAGGTCGACTACCTGCTGGCCGAGGCCAACGACAACCTGGTCAGCCGCTGGGGCCACACCATGCTCCGCCTGGTGATCTGCGCCCCCGGCCGGCCGCGCGGGCCGGACTGCCGGCTGGACCTCGACCAGCATCTGGTGCTGTCCTACCGCGCCTTCGTCGGCGACCTGCAATTGTCCAGCTGGGACGGCCTGACCGGCGCCTATCCGTCGCGCCTGTTCGTCCTGCCGCTGTCGCAGGTGATAGAGGAATACACCAAGGTCGAGCTGCGCAGCCTCGCCTCGGTGCCGCTGAAGCTGGACCGCGAGGAGGTCGCCAGCCTGGTCGAGCGCGCCGCGCAGAGTCACTGGAGCTACGACGGTCAGTACTACTTCATCTCCAACAATTGCGCGGTGGAAACCCTCAAGCTGCTGCGCAGCGGCATCCCCCGGCGACCGCTGCAAAGCCTGGACAGCATCACCCCCTACGGCGTGCTCGAGATGCTGGAGAACCGCAAGCTGGCCGATCCCAGCGTGCTCGACGACCCCAAGGAAGCCCTGCGCCTGGGCTACCGCTTCGACTCCTTCCGCGACCGCTACCAGGCGATGTTCGATGTGCTCAAGCAGCGCCTGCACATTCCCCAGGACAAGGTCGAGGACTGGCTGGCGCTGCCGGCCAGGGAGCGCCAGCCCTGGTTCGCCAAGGCCGACCTGCGCGCCAGCGCCGCGCTGCTGCTGCTCGAGCAGGCCTCGCTGCGGCGCCAACTGCTGCTCGCCCAGGACGAGTTGAAGCGCCTGTACCTCGGCCATCTGGACAAGCCGGCCGGCGACCAGCGCCTGGAAGTGGCCGGCAAGACCTTCCAGCAGATCCTCGACGACAGCGGCTTCCTCAGTCGTCCGGCGGAACTCCTGGAGGGCGGCTACGGCCTGCCGCAGGCCGCCGAGTGGAAGCACCTGGAAGAGCAGACCCGCGAACGCCAGGCGCGCCTGCGCCGGCTCAGCGACGACCTCGACCGCGAGGTCCGCGCCCTGCTCGATCCCGAGCGCCGCGCCGAGCTGGAAGCCAACGAGGCCAACATCAAGGAGGTCGGCGCGCACCTGCGCGAGCTGCACAAGGCGGCCGGCGGGCTGATGCTGCCCTGAGGGAGGCGCCTGCAGGACGCGTCCCGGGCGCTCTTCCAGCGCCTCGCAGACGGCGGATAACGCTCTGCGTTATTCGCCCTACAGGTGCCAGCTCCGGTCTTCGCTCACGGGGCGTCCGCTCCGGCGATGAACTCCTCGTCCTCTTCGGGCAACTGCGGGTCGAGGTGTAGCCATGGCAGGCGGCTGCCGACCCAGATGTGCCGGTTGGCGGGGGCGCGCTCGGGATGGTCGAGGCTGGCCACGGTGAAGTCCAGGGTATCGGCGCTGAGCCGGGTGAACAACGCCAGGTTGGCCCCGCAACGCGGGCAGAAGTAGCGCGTGCAGCTGGCCGACGAGGCATATTCCGCCGCTTCGCCCGCCAGCCAGCGGAACGCCGCGCGCGGCACCGTGGCCCAGGTGGTGACGATGCCGCCGGTGGTGCGCCGGCAGATCGAGCAGTGGCAGTGAGCGACATCGTCCAGCGGCGCGGCGACGGCGTAGCGCAGATAGCCGCAATGGCAACCGCCGGTATGGGTCTCGGGCATGGCGAATCCTCCTCGCGGGAGTGCCAGCATAAGCCGGACTTGCCCTGTGCCGCAGCCACCTCGCAAGATGAGCGGATTCCACTATCCGGGGGTGCCCGTGACCGCTCTGCTCTACTCCCTCTGGCCGCTGTTCGCCCTCATCGTCGGCGGTTACGCCCTGCGCCGCTGGGACTTTCCCGGCGAAGCCTTCTGGCCTGCCGCAGAACGCCTGAACTACTTCATCCTGTTTCCCGCGCTGCTGTTCAGCAACCTGGCGACCGCGCCGCTGGACGACCCCGGCCTGGCCCGCCAGGCCCTGGCCGTACTGCTCGGGCTCGGCGTCGCCTGGCTCGCCCTGCTGCTCTGCAAGCGCTGGCGCGGCTGGGACGCCGGGCGCTTCGGCGCCATCGCCCAAGGCGTATTGCGCTTCAACACCTATCTCGGCCTGGCCGCGGTCGGCAGCCTGTACGGCAAGCCGGGCCTGACCCTGGCCGCGCTGATGCTGGCGCTGATGGTGCCGACGGTGAACGTGATGTCGGTCTGGGCGCTGACCGCCGAGCGCGGCATCAGCCTGCGCGCGCTGCTGCTGCCGATCCTGAAGAACCCGCTGATCCTCGCCTGCCTCGCCGGCGCACTGGTCAACCTGGCCGGCGTCGGCCTGCCCGGCGGCAGCGATCGCCTGCTCAACCTGCTGGCGGTGGCCAGCCTGCCGCTGGGCCTGCTGTGCGTCGGCGCGGCGCTGAAACCCCAGGAACTCGGCGGCGAAGTCGCGGCCCTTGGCTGGAACTGCGCGGCGCGGCTGCTGGCGATGCCCCTGCTGGCCTTCGCCATCGCTCGCGGGCTGGGCCTGCCGAGCATGGAAAACGCCGTGCTGGTGCTGTTCTTCGCCCTGCCGACGGCGCCCACCGCCTATGTGCTGACCCGCCAACTGGGCGGCGACGGCCACCTGATGGCGGGCATCATCACCTTGCAAACGCTGCTTTCCGGCGCCACCCTGGTCGGCGTACTCCTCGTGCTGCAAGGAAGCCCATGACGACAGGACGCGTGGCCGCCGCCCTCACGGCGCTCTGCCTGCTCTGCCAACCGGCCTTCGGTTTCATCAAGGTGTTTCCCGAATTCGACGACGAACCCGGCGCCGCCACCTTCTTCTGGGCGGCCGTCACCACCGTCGGCCCGTTCATCGGCAGCACCGTCAGCGCACAGGAGTCCAGCGCTGACGAGGGCGACAAGCTCGTCCAGGCGCGGGACGACGCCGCCAGCTTCGTCGCCAGCGACGGTGCGATCCATGGCGCGTACCTCCAGGCGGCCTTGCAGGTCCTGCGCCAGGCCCCGGAAAACGCTGGGTACAGCGACCTGCAACTGGCCGCGGCGCTCCTCGCGCGGCAGCCCTGATCGACCACATATCCGAAATTACCCGCACGTTTCCCGCCGTTATCCAGCGAAAGCTGCCTGAAAGCTTCCCGCCGTAGCATCCGCCCACCACCGGCAGAAGACCGGTCACGACGGCGCGTCCATGAGACGCCCGCTTACCCGTACAAAAACAACAATGGTGATTGCCATGCCCCGTTCCGCACACGCCTACAGCCGCACTCCGTCCGCGCGACGCCTCCCGCCCGCCGCCTGCTGACCGCACGCCGCACGCCCGTCCGCCGTCTTCCCCGGAGTGAATCCATGCTGACCCTGCTCGCCTTCGCCATGGTGGCGACCTTCATGTTCCTGATCATGACCAAGCGCCTGTCCGCGCTGATCGCGCTGATCCTGGTCCCGATCGCCTTCGCCCTGATCGGCGGTTTCGCCGCCGGCCTCGGCCCGATGATGCTCGACGGCATCCGCACCCTGGCGCCGACCGGGGTGATGCTGATGTTCGCGATCCTCTACTTCGCCATCATGATCGACTCCGGGCTGTTCGACCCGGCGGTGCGCAAGATCCTCCGGCTGGTCAAGGGCGACCCGCTGAAGGTCTCGCTGGGCACCGCGGCGCTGGCGATGATCGTCTCCCTCGACGGCGACGGCTCGACCACCTACATGATCTGCGTGGCCGCCGTGCTGCCGTTGTACAGCCGCCTGGGCATGAGCCCGCTGGTGATGGCCTGCCTGATCATGCTCTCCAGCGGCGTGCTCAACATGACCCCCTGGGGTGGCCCCACCGCCCGCGCGGCGAGTGCCCTGCACGTCGACCCCGCGGATATCTTCGTGCCGATGATCCCGGCGATGATCGCCGGGCTGCTAGCGATCTTCGCCATCGCCTGGATCTACGGCAAGCGCGAGCGCGCCCGCCTCGGCGAGCTGCACCTGCCCACCGACCATGAGGACCTGGCGGAGATCAGCGTGTCGCAGTATCCGGAGGCGCGCCGGCCCAAGCTGCTGTGGTTCAACGCCATTCTCACCGTGGTCCTGATGGCGACCCTGATCGCCGGCCTGCTGCCGATGCCGGTGCTGTTCATGATCGCCTTCGGCATCGCCATGATCGTCAACTACCCGTGCATCCAGGAGCAGAAGAAGCGCATCGGCGCGCACGCCGAGAACATTCTCGCGGTGGTCTCGCTGATCTTCGCCGCCGGGGTGTTCACCGGCATCCTCTCCGGCACCGGGATGGTCGACGCCATGTCCAAGAGCCTGCTGGCGGTGATCCCGCCGGCGCTGGGCCCATACCTGGCGACCATCACCGCGCTGGTGAGCATGCCGTTCACCTTCTTCATGTCCAACGACGCCTTCTACTACGGCGTCCTGCCGATCCTCACCCAGGCCGCCGCCGAATACGGCATCACCCCGGTGGAAATGGCCCGCGCCTCGATCGTCGGCCAGCCGGTGCACCTGCTCAGCCCGCTGGTGCCCTCCACCTACCTGCTGGTGGGGCTGGCCAAGATCGACTTCGGCGACCACCAGCGCTTCACCCTGAAATGGGCCGTGCTGGTGTGCCTGGCAATCCTCGCCATGGCCCTGCTGCTGGGCCTGTTCCCCCTGTTCAGTAACTGACCGAGACGAGTGACCGCTTCATGGAATGGCTGACCAGCCCGGAAATCTGGATTGCGTTCTTCACCCTGACCGCCCTGGAGATCGTCCTCGGCATCGACAACATCATCATGATCTCGATCCTGGTCGGGCGCATGCCGAAGCACCTGCAGCCACGCACCCGCTTCTTCGGCCTGGCCCTGGCGATGGTGACGCGGATCCTGCTGTTGCTGTCGATCACCTGGGTCATGCGCCTGACCGCCGACCTCTTCCACCTGTTCGGCCAAGGCGTCTCCGGACGCGACCTGATCCTGTTCTTCGGCGGTCTGTTCCTGCTCTGGAAAAGCAGCTCGGAGATCTACCAGGGCCTGGAAGGCGAGGAAGAAAGCGGCGAGGAACCGAAGGGTTCGGCGGGCGGCTTCATCGGCACCATCATCCAGATCGCGATCATCGACATCGTCTTTTCCCTGGACTCGGTGATCACCGCCGTCGGCATGGTCTCCCACGTGCCGGTGATGGTCGCGGCGATCATCGTCGCGGTACTGGTGATGATGCTCTGCGCCGGCGCCATCAGCGACTTCATCGACAAGCACCCGTCGCTGAAGATGCTCGCCCTGTCGTTCCTCATCGTGGTCGGCACGGTGCTGATCGCCGAAGCCTTCGAAGTCCATGTGCCGAAGGGCTACGTCTACTTCGCCATGGCCTTCTCCCTGGCCGTGGAGGCGCTGAACATCCGCATGCGCGGCGCCGCTGCGCGCAAGCGGGGCGAAGAGCCAGTGAAGCTGCGCAAGGAAGTGCTCGGCGACTGAGCCGCTCAGGCCGGCTCGAAACGCTCGCCGCGGAATACCCGGCGAGCCGCGCCGCGACTGATCCGACCGTGGGCCTGGCGGCGCTCCGCGCGCAGCGCGTCGGCCGCGCTGCTCGCCTGGTCTGCGAGGCGCCGGGCGATCAGCAGGATCGCCAGGCGTTTGTTGGCGTGCTGGCTACGCTGGCTCTGCACCCTGACGCTGATGCCGCTGGCCAGGTGGGTGGCGCGCACCGCCGAGTCGGTGGTGTTGACATGCTGGCCGCCGGGGCCGGAAGAGCGCAGGGTCTCGAAACGGATCTCGCCCTCCAGACTGGCCGGCGGCGCGGCGAAGCGCTCCGCGCCGATGAACCAGTTCTTGCGCGCATGCCTTGCCCGGTAGGGGCTGGGGCAGATCCACTGGATACCGCCGCACCAGCGCTCGGCGAGCGCTTCGGCGGCAGTGCCGCGCAGCCCCAGGAGCAGCGAACGCCAGGTGCGCGAACGCTCGCCGGCCACCTCCTCGATTACCTCGACCTCGACGCCGGCTTGCGCCGCCTCGAGGCACAGCCGCTCGAACGCCTTCGCCACCGCCAGGCAGCATTCCGCCGGCCCCTGGGCCGCGGAGAGTTGCAGCAGGATCATCGGCAGCACTCCCCACGGGTCTTGTAGGTCAGCACCGGCTTCAGGCGGGCGACCAGGCGCAGCAGGCCGGCTTCGAGCAGCGCGCCGACCACCGAGTCGATACCCTTGTAGGCTTCCGGCGCTTCCTCGTAGATCAGTTGGCGGTCGCCACAGATCACCCTGCTGCCAAGGCGCGTACGGCCCAACTGGTCGACGCTGAAGCGCGCCGCCAGACGCTCCCGACACTCGCCGCGCTGCCATTTGCGACCGGCGCCGTGGGCCAGGGAGAACAGGCTCTGCGCGCTCGGCACAGGCTCCACCAGGTAGCTGTAGTCGCCGCGCGAGCCGGGGATCACCAGCACGCCCTGGTCGGCCGGGGTGGCGCCCTTGCGGTGCAGCCAGCCGTCGACGCCATCGACCTGTGCCGGCGCCACCAGGTTGTGGTTGACGTCGAGCAGTTCCAGGCCGTCGCAGCGCAAGCGTTCGAGAATGCGCCGGGCGATGAGCTGGCGGTTACCCTCGGCGAAGCGCAACGCATCGGCGTGGCGCGCCAGGTAGGCGGAAGCTTCCAGGCTGCCGTCGAGCAGGCCGGCGTGGCCGTGCAGGCTGACCTGCTCTTGCAGGATCGCCTGGCCGAGCCCGCGCGAGCCGCTATGCACCAGCAGTTGCAGGCGATCGGCATCGAGGCCGAGGGCGTGCAGGGCAGCCTGGTCGAACACGGTCTCGACCTGCTGTAGTTCGGCGAAGTGATTGCCGCCACCGATCGTGCCGAGCGCGCGCCAGTGCTCGCGGGCCGGCAGCTCCAGGGCTTCGATGCAATCGTTCCAGGTCTCGTCCAGCGGCAGTTCGAGATTGCCCAGGCGCTTTTCCAGTTTGTCCGCCGACAGCTTGCCGGGGGCCAGGCCGGTTTCCCACAGGGCCATGCCACAGCCGATGTCGTTGCCGACCAGCGCCGGGTAGAAGCGGCCGACGGAGAAGAACGCCGCGCCGACCGGATAGCCGCGACCGGGATGCAGGTCCGGGAGACCGACGACGCGGCGCATGCCGTCCAGCTCGGCGGTGGTTTGCAGTTGCTGGATCGCCTTGCCTTCGATCCAGGTGCTGTCCGAGGCGATCAGTGCGACGCCCGCGGACAAAGGCTTGATGTAGTTGCCCATAATCCAATCCATGTGATTGAAACGGTAGATCCGGGGGGCAGACCGAAGCCGAGCGGGCACTCGCGGAAGGGCGAAGGGCGTCTAACGGAGAAGTGAAAACCTGGGGAGCGGTGACCGCGGCAGCCGATGACCTCTCGCCGGAAGCTTGCGCGGACGCAAGGGCGGGAATCGTTCAGCGGTGCAGGGGGTCGAGCGGTAGGTTTCGGTGGCCGTTAGGCCAGGCGCAGCCTGCAAAGGGTAGAGAACTGAATCATCGATGTAACCTCCTTTGCGGTGCGTGAGTGGGGGAAATGAAGGGCGAATCCTAGGCGTTTCATTCCCACCGCGCAAGCCCCGGAAAGGCTCCGCGGTGGAAATGAGCGGCGCATCACTGCGCCGAAAGGGCCTGCACGGCGCCGGGCACCTCGCTGTTCCAGCGCTGGTAGAGCGCCCGCAGCTCGCCGGACGCCGCCATCTGCCGTACCCGCGCGTCATAGACCTCGCGCAGGAGCCGGCCGCTGGCGCTGTCGGCGAAGGTCATGAAGGACTCCTTGCCGGGCGGCAGTTGCGCGATCGGATAGGCATCGGCCGCCAGGTGCGCTTCGCTGCGCTGCTTTTCCAGTTCGTCCGGCTCGTCGAGGAAGAAATCCAGCTCGCCGTTCTGGACCTGCTCGGTGCAACGCTCGGGGCGGACGCACTCGACCAGGGTGAAGTCGCGCTGCTCCGCGGGGATCAGGTTGTAGCTGTGGCGCCAGCCGACGCGCTTGCCGGTGAGGCTGGCGCGGCCGGAAAAGGGCGTCTTCGCCGCATGCATCACGCCGTGGTACTCGATGTCGATCGGCAACTGGGCGTACAGCTTGCCCTCAACGCCGGGGATCTCGCCCGGCACGCCATCGACCATGGAGCCCGCGGTCATCAGCTTGTTGGCGCGGTTCCAGGGCATGTTGATGAATTTCACGTCGAGCCCGTAGGGCGCATAGACCTGCTTCAGCAGGTCCCAGTACAGACCGCTGCCGTCGGCGTTGGTATAGCCTTCCCAGGCCGGCGCGGCGAAGGTCGCCTTGCGGATGTGCGCCTGCTCCAGGCTATCGCCCAGCGCATCGGCCCGAACCGCCGGCGCTCCCCCTACCCCGAGCGCCAACACCGCCGCCGAGAGGCAGCCACTGATCCCCGCAAATCGCATCCGCACCACTCCTCTGTATCCCTCTAGACCGGGGCTTTTCAAAAGGTGCAAAGGATACCCTTCCTGTCGGCTAATTCCATGGCCTGTGGCGCAAACGCATGCATCGCACGGAAGGCGAAAAAATCTTCGCCGTTTCGCGGCGCGCACGCTTGAATGAAGGGTAGGCGCCCTGCCGCTCGGGCTGCCGGGACGAACTCCCGCGGGGGGCGCCTGTCCAAATATGACGTTCGTGTTACAACTCGCCTGAACGCTGCCTTTCCATCGTGGCCGTTGGCGCCGTTGTCCGGGCTCTGCGGCGCAACGCACGCGGAACCTGGCGCGAGGTTGGCCATTCGTCGTAGTGCCAGGGGGGCCACGCCATGCTGAAACTGCTCGACCTGCTCTCTGCCGTCGCCCTGCTGGTGTGGGGCACGCATATCGTCCGCACCGGAATTCTCCGGGTCTACGGCGCCGACCTGCGGCGCATCCTCAGTCGCAGCGTGGAAAAACGCCCGCTGGCGTTCGCCGCCGGCATCGGCGTCACCGCTCTGGTGCAAAGCAGCAACGCCACCGCCCTGCTGGCCACCTCCTTCGTCGCCCAGGGCCTGATGGCACTGGCGCCGGCCCTGGCGATCATGCTCGGCGCCGATGTCGGCACCGCGCTGATGGCGCGGGTGCTGACCCTCGACCTGTCGTGGCTTTCGCCATTGCTGATCTTCTTCGGCGTGATTTTCTTCCTCAGCCGCAAACAGACCCGCCTCGGCCAGCTCGGCCGGGTATTCATCGGCCTCGGCCTGATCATCCTGGCGCTCCAGCTGATCGTCGCTGCCGCCGAGCCGATGACCCAAGCCAAGGGCGTCAAGGTACTGTTCTCCAGCCTGACCGGCGACATCATGCTCGACGCGCTGACCGGCGCGTTGTTCGCCATGATTTCCTATTCCAGCCTGGCCGCCGTGCTGCTTACCGCGACCCTCGCCGCGTCCAAGGTGATCTCGCTGAAAGTCGCGCTGTGCCTGGTGGTCGGCGCCAACCTCGGCAGCGGCATCCTGGCCATGCTCAGCGCCACCGCGCAAAACGCCGCCGGTCGCCGGGTGGCCCTCGGCAGCCTGTTGTTCAAGGTCGCCGGCTGCCTGCTGGTGCTGCCCCTGGTGGGGCCACTGGCGGACTGGATGGATCACTGGCAGTTCAGCACAGCCGAACTGGTGATCGCCTTCCACGTGCTCTACAACGCCGCGCGCTGCCTCGCCTGCCTGCCGCTGACCAACGCCATGGCCAGCTTCTGCACCCGGGTGATGCCCGACCGCGCCCTTCCCGACGACGTCGCCCGGCCGCGCCATCTCGATCCCGCCGCCCTCGACACGCCGAGCCTGGCGCTGGCCAACGCGGTGCGCGAGACCCTGCGCATGGGCGATACCGTCGAGCAGATGCTGAACAATCTGATGCAGATCATCCGCGGCGGCGATCCGCTGCTCGGCAAGGACATCCGCAAGCTCGACGACGACGTCGACGCCCTCTACACCGCGATCAAGCTGTATCTGGCAAGGATGCCGCGCGAGGACCTGTCCGAACGCGACAGCCGGCGCTGGGCGGAGATCATCGAGCTGGCGATCAACCTGGAGCAGGCCGGCGACATCATCGAGCACATGCTCGCCGCCGTGCAGGACAAGAAGACCTCGCGCAGCCGCTCGTTCTCCGACACCGGCCTGGAAGAGATCGGCACCCTGTACCAGCAGTTGGTCTCCAACCTGCGCCTGGGTCTCTCAGTGTTCCTCAACGGCGACCTCGACAGCGCCAAGCGCCTGCGCCGGGCCAAGCAGCGCTTCCGCCTGCAGGAACGGCGCTACGCCCATGCCCATGTCGACCGCCTGCACCAGCAGGTGGTACAGAGCATCGAGACCAGCTCGCTGCACCTGGACCTGATCAGCGACATGAAGCGTCTCAACTCGCTGTTCTGCGCCATCGCCTACGCCGTGCTGGACAACCCTGACGCGCCGAGCAGCGCGGCCGACGAGGGCGTTCGCCAGGACGAGGACGACTGGGCCGACGAGGTCGACGACATGACCTCGGCGCCGCTGGCCGAGCCAGCGCTCGTCGAGGAGCGTGCGGAAACACGCCGTTCGCGACATTAGCCGTTCTGCGGGTAGGTTCGTCATGAAGCATCCGCTATTCTCGGTATTTTCAGTTCCAGGCTCGGCCCATGCGTTCGTTGTCCACCCTGCTGCTGTTCTGCCTGCTCTGCCCCTGGTCGTACGCCGACCAGCGCAGCGAGGTCGAAGCCTTCCAGCTGGAAAACGGCATGGGCGTGCTGCTCAAGCCCACCGAGCAGCGCCGGCACGTCTCGATCCGGCTGGTGGTGGGGGTCGGTTTCGCCGACTTCTCGTGCCGTGAAAAGCAGCTGCCGCACCTGCTCGAGCACCTGTTCTTCAGCGGCCTGGACGGCGGCGATGAGGCCGACCTGGAAGCCCGCATGCAGGCCCTCGGCGGGCAATGGAACGCCTATACCAGCGAAGGCGACACCACCTTCGTCATCGAGGCGCCTGCCGCCACCCAGCGGCAGGTCCTCGACCTGTTGCTGGACACCATCACCCGCACCGAACTGGACGAGCCGCGCATCGCCGCCGCCAAGCGGGTGATCGAGCGCGAAGGCGGTGGCCATTACTCGCACCTGCAGCGCTGGCTCGACCGCGAGAACCTGGGCCGTGGCGCCATGGACCAACTGGCGGTGGAACTGGGCCTGGCCTGCTCCCAGCGCGCGCCGCTGGCGCCGCTTGGCGCGGAGCAGCTGGAGCGGCTGCGCAGCGACT
Organism: Pseudomonas sp. B111; assembly: GCF_026428275.1. Classification (NCBI taxonomy): domain Bacteria; kingdom Pseudomonadati; phylum Pseudomonadota; class Gammaproteobacteria; order Pseudomonadales; family Pseudomonadaceae; genus Pseudomonas; species Pseudomonas sp. B111. The sequence continues at coordinate 5,290,095 of NZ_CP097857.1, forward strand.
GGTACGTACCGGGCAACATGACCCTGGTCCTGGTCGGTGACCTCGATCCGCGCCTGCCGGCCTATCTGACCCGGACCTTCGGCACCCTGGAAGACCACGAGCTCCCCGAGCGCCGCGAGCTGCCGGCGGCCAACGGGCATGCCGAGGCCAGGCGCACCCTGATCACCCGGCCATTCGGCGAAGGTGCGATGCTGCACTGGATCTATCCGGAGCCGGACGACGCCGACCCGGACGCCATGGTCCTGCTCCAGGCCTATATGAACGACGCGCTGTACGCCGACCTGCGTGTGCGTCGCGGACTCACCTACGGGCCATCGACCGATCGCCAGGTGTTCGCCAACCAGGGCTTCTTCAGCCTCGACGCGGATGTCGAGCGCAGCGACCTGCCCGCCACCGAGGCCGCCCTGCGCGAGTTGCTCGACGGCATCCGCCAGCATGGCCTGGACCCGGGGCGTTTCAAGCGGGTGCAATTCGCCGAGCGCGCCAGGCTGGCCTGGAGCACTCAGGGCAACGCGGCGCTGGCGGACTATTACTGGGGCTCGCTGGCCGACTACGAGGACGGCCATTTCCCCAATGAGGAGCGCCGCCTGGCGAAGGTCAGCCTGCAACAGGCGAACGCGCTGGCGAAGCGGCTGTTCGACGGCGAAGGCTACCTGCGCATCGAAAAGCCGCTGTTCGACGACGACATGCTCTACCCGTTGCTACTCGCCGCCGGTCTCCTGGCCAGCGGCCTGCTCTGGTTCGGCCTGCGCCGCCGGCGCGCCTGAGCGGGCTACAGGGCCAGGCGGTGGATGACCTGGGTCGAGTCGTCCGGGTCGCGCTGGCCGACGAAGCCCAGTGCGCAACACAGGTCGCGCATCGCCCGGTTGGCCGCCGAGTCCACCGAATACATCTGGCGGAAGCCGTTGCGCCGCGCCACGTCGATCAGATGGCGCATCAGCACGGCGTCGAGGCCCAGCCCCTGGTAGTCGTCGGCGATGGTTACCGCGCATTCGCACTGCCCTTCCTCGCAACAGGCGGCGTAGCGGCTGATACCGACCTCGCGCAGCTCGCCGTCCTCGTGCACCAGGGCAACGAAGGCCATGCTCTGCTGGTAGTCGATGTCCATCAGTTGGTCGAGCAGCGCCGGGCTGGCTTCCTTGATCTCGCCGAGGAAGCGGAAGTGGCGGGTTGCCGGGGACAGCCGGTTGATGAACTGGCGTTCGCGCTCCCGGTCCTCCTCGCGCAGGGGACGGATCAGCACGTGGCGGCCATCGTCGAGGGACTCGACCCAATGGTCGCCCTCCACCGCCGCGAACGCGGAAGACCGGCTGGCATTTTGTACATTGGACATGATGCGATCTCCAGGAAGGGAAGGAAGTCGGTACAACCACTTCCTTCCTGTCTACGCGGTTTGGCGCAGCTCCGGTTGATCGACATCAACGCCGCCGCCGCAGCCCCGGCGGGAGCCGACGCACGGCATGCGGCGAAACGCCTCAGGCGTTGGCCAGCTCGGCCTCGGCGATCTCCTTGCCGCGCCGGCGGAACAGCACCAGGGTGGCGAGCAGCCCCAGCAGCGCCGCGCCACTGAGCCAGATGCCCGGAGCCGCGCGGTTGTCCAGGGTATGGATCAGCCAGGTGCAGACCGCCGGGGTGAAACCACCGAAGGTCGCCGTAGCCAGGCTGTAGGCGAGGGAGAAACCGGTGGTGCGCACGTCCGCCGGCATCACCTCGGTCAACGCCACCACCATCGCGCCGTTGTAGCTGCTGTAGAGGAACGACAGCCACAACTCGACGCCGAGCAGGCCGGCGAAACTCGGCTCGCGGACCAGCCAGGACAGCGCCGGGTAGGCGGTCAGCAGTGCCAGCGCGGAGGCACCCAGCAACAATGGCTTGCGCCCGATGCGGTCGGAGAACGCGCCCATCACCGGCAGCCAGATGAAGTTGGACAGGCCGATGCACATGGTCACCAGCAGGCTGTCGAGGTCCGACAGTTGCAACTCATTCTTGCCGAAGGTCGGCGTGTAGGCGGTGATCAGGTAGAACGATACGGTGGTCATCACCACCATCGCGGTACCGGCCAGCACTACGCCGAAGTTCTGCCCGATGGAGCGCAGCACCTGCGACAGCGACGGTCGGTGGGTGCGCGCCTCGAACTCCGGCGTTTCCTCCAGCGAGCGACGGATGACGAACAGCGCCGGAACGATCAGGCAGCCGATGAAGAACGGTACGCGCCAGCCCCATTCGCCCATGTCCTGCGGGCTCAGCCACTGGTTGAGGAGCACGCCGAGCAGGCCGGCGAAGACCACCGCGACCTGCTGGCTGGCCGACTGCCAACTGACGAAGAAGCCTTTGCGTCCTGGCGTGGCGATCTCCGACAGGTAGACCGAAACCCCTCCCAGCTCGACGCCGGCGGAAAAACCCTGCAGGAGCCGGCCGAACAGCACCAGCAACGGCGCCGCCACGCCCAGCGTGGCATAGCCGGGAACGAAGGCGATCAGCAGGGTGCCCATGGCCATCAGGCCGAGGGTAATGATCAGGCCCTGGCGGCGGCCGTGGCGATCGATGTAGGCGCCCAGGAACACCGCACCCAACGGCCGCATCAGGAAGCCGGCGCCAAAGGTGGCGAGGGACAGCATCAGGGAGGCGAACGGGTTGTCGCCGGGGAAGAAGGTCTTGGCGATGGCGGTGGCGTAGAAGCCATACACCATGAAGTCGTACATCTCGAGGAAGTTGCCACTGACCACACGGAAAATGGCGACGCCTTTGGATTTATTAGAGGCCATGGGACACACACTCAGGCAGACACGGGGAAGCGGTCCATGGCGGCGTCGATGGCCACGCAGGCGGGTACGTCATCCATCGACCGAGTTGTAACCATATGTGTAAAAACTCCTGTCGAACAATCTAAAATTGCCCGAAAGGTGCGAATTGAAGGGGTTTGAAAGGCTGCCGAAAGCTTCGCGACCATCGGTCGGGAAAGCGACGCCTTTTTCCCTGGTCGCCCTCCGCGAAAGGAGAACGGAGCCTCTGTCGGGCGAAGGAAACATTCGCCGCGCGGTAGCTGTCCTTCGTTCATACCCAGGAAACCCGGCCGGGGTTATGCTGCGCGCCCCGGCCGGCTGGCCGAGCAGATCCGATCGAGAACCCGCTGTTCCCCATGCCCAACCAACAACGCCCCATCCTCAAGGCCCGCCTGGAGCAACTGATCGCCCTGGTCGGCGGCCTGATGGCCCGCTATCCACGCACCATCGCCCTGTTCGGCTTCTGTTCGGGCGTGTTCAGTTTCATCATGGTCGACCGGCAGAAGGGCTTCGCCCAGGTACTGGCAATCATCATGCTGGTCAGCTGGGTCTGGTTGATCCTCGAGAACCTCCTGCGGGAGACCTTCGCCCGCCGCTTCGGCTGGGAGATCCCGGCGCCGCTGCTGCGCTACGCGACCCAACTGATCCACCAGGAAAGCCTGTTCTTCGTCCTGCCGTTCTTTCTCATCACCACCACCTGGAACAGCGGTCAGGCGCTGTTCACAGGGACGCTGGCCGCCGCGGCGCTGATCTCCATCACCGATCCGCTCTACTATCGCTGGCTGTCCAGGCGTCGCTGGGTGTTCCTCGCCTACCACACCCTGACCCTGTTTGCGGTGTTGCTGACCTCGCTGCCGATCCTGCTGCACCTGACCACCCCGGAAAGCTACCGGTTGTCGCTGGGCATCGCCGTCGTGCTGTCCTTCCCCAGCCTGCTCGTGACCTTCCCGCTACAGCACTGGTGGCGCGGCTTCCTGCTTCTCGGCCTGACCCTGGCGGTAGGCCTGGCCGGCTGGTTCGGCCGTACCTGGGTGCCGCCGGCCACCCTGTGGCTGACCGAAGTGGCGGTGAGCAGCCAGTTCGACGACCAGAGCCGCACGCCCGGCGACAGCCTGGAGCAGGTCGGCGCCAGCCAGTTGCGCAGCCAGGGCCTGTTCGCCTATACCGCGATCAACGCGCCGCGCGGCCTCGACGAGCGCATCTATCACGTGTGGATGTTCAACGGGAAGGAGTTCGACCGCATCGCCCTGGATATCCACGGCGGCCGCAAGGAGGGCTACCGGGCCTGGACCCACAAGCAGAACTTCCCCGGCGACCCGGTCGGCCACTGGCAGGTGAAGGTACTCACCGAGGCCGGACAGATGATCGGCACCCTGCGCTTCGACGTCACCCAGTGACGTCGAAGCCTGGCGACCTCAGGCGAAGAACCAGTAGCACACGCCGATGGAGGCGATGACCCCGGCCAGGTCCGCGGTCAGCGCGCAGCCCACCGCGTGGCGCGCGCGCTGCAGGCCGACCGAGCCGAAATAGACGGCGAGCACGTAGAAGGTGGTCTCGGTGCTGCCCTGCACGGTGGCGGCGACCAGCGCCGGGAAACTGTCGACGCCGTGGGTCTGCATGGTCTCCAGCAGCATCGCCCGCGCCGCGCTGCCGGAGAACGGCTTGACCAGCGCGGTGGGCAGCGCCTCGACGAAGCGGCTGTCCCAGCCCAGCCCCTCGACCGCCCAGCGTATCCCGCCGAGTACCACTTCCAGCGCCCCGGAGGCGCGCAGCACGCCAACCGCGCAAAGCATCGCGACCAGGTACGGCAACAGGTTCCTGGCGACGTCGAAACCTTCCTTCGCCCCCTCCACGAAGCTCTCGTAGACCGGCACCTTCTTCAGCGCGCCGACGATCAGGAACAGCACGATCAGGCTGAACAGCGTCAGGTTGCCCAACAGCGAGGACAGTTGTGCCAGCGCGGTGGCCGAGAGCGTGCCGAGCACCGCCATGAAGCCGGCCAGCAGCAACGCGCCGGGGATCAGGTAGGCCAGCACCACCGGGTCCCACAGGCGCAGGCGCTGCATCAGCGCCACCGACAGCAGGCCGGCCAGGGTCGAGGCGCTGGTGGCCAGGAGGATCGGCAGGAATACCAGGGTCGGATCGGCCGCGCCCTGCTGCGCGCGGTACATGAAGATGGTCACCGGCAGCAAGGTCAGGGACGAGGCGTTGAGCACCAGGAAGAGGATCTGCGCATTGCTCGCGGTGGTGCTGCTGGGATTGAGCTCCTGCAACGCCTTCATCGCCTTCAGGCCGATCGGCGTGGCGGCGTTGTCCAAACCCAGGCCATTGGCGGCGAAGTTCAGGGTGATCAGGCCGATCGCCGGATGCCCCGGCGGCACTTCCGGCATCAGCCGACGGAACAGCGGACCGAGCAGCACCGCCAGGCGCTCCACCAGACCGGCCTTCTCGGCGATGCGCAGGAAGCCGAGCCAGAGCGTCAGGGTGCCGAACAGCAGGACCATCACCTCGACCGCCAGCTTGGCCATGGCGAACAGGCTCTCCACCATCGCCGCGAACACCGTCGCATCGCCGCCGATCAACCAGCGCGCCAGCGCGCTCGCCGCCGCCACCAGGAAAAAACCCAACCACAAGCCGTTCAGCATTCAGAATCCCCCGCGTTGCGCGGATGATAGCGGCGCAGGCGGTGCCGGCGCCAGAAACGCCGAGGCCCCGGACGATGCCGGGGCCTCCTGGGCGGGAAGCCGCCTTATTCGAGGGTGGCCTGCTTGCCCTTGGCTTCGCCGACCGCCTGCCGCAGGTGCGGCAGCGAATCCCAGTAGCGCTGGCCCTTGGCCGCGTCGTACATGCCTTCCCACTTGGAGATGACCAGCACCGCGAGGGCATTGCCGATCACGTTGAGGGCGGTGCGCGCCATGTCCATGATGCGGTCCACGCCGGCGATGAAGGCCAGGCCCTCGAGCGGGATGCCGACGCTGCCCAGGGTGGCGAGCAGCACCACGAAGGATACGCCCGGCACGCCGGCGATACCCTTGGAAGTCACCATCAGGGTCAGCACCAGCATGATCTGCTGGCCGATGGACAGGTCGATGCCGTAGAGCTGCGCGATGAAGATCGCCGCGATGCTCTGGTACAGGGTCGAGCCATCGAGGTTGAAGGAGTAGCCGGTGGGCACCACGAAGCTGCTGATCGCCTTCGGCGCGCCGTAGGCTTCCATTTTCTCGATGATGCGCGGCAGCACGGTTTCCGAGCTGGCGGTGGAATAGGCGAGGACCAGGTCGTCCTTGAAGATGCGGATCAGGCGCATGATCGAGAAGCCGAACATCCGCGCGATCAGGCCCAGCACCACCAGGGCGAAGAAGACGATGGCCACGTAGACCAGGATCACCAGCTTGGCCAGCGGCAGCAGCGAGGCGAAGCCGAAGTTGGCGACGGTCACCGCGATCAGGGCGAAGACACCGATAGGGGCGTACTTCATGATCATGTGGGTGACCTTGAACATGGTCTCGGAAACGCCCTGGAACACCTTCACCAGCGGCTCGCGCAGGTCGTTGGGCAGGCTCGACAGGCCGAGGCCGAACATCACCGAGAAGAAGATGATCGGCAGCATCTCGCCACGGGCGATGGCGGCGAAGACGTTGGAGGGAATCAGGTTGAGGATGGTCGCGATGAACGCATGGTCATGCTGCACTTCCTGGGTGGTCTTCTGGTACTGGGAAATGTCCACGGTACCCAGGGTGCTCATGTCGATGCCGGTGCCGGGCTGGAACAGGTTGGCCAGCAGCAGGCCGACGACGATGGCGACGGTGGTGACGATCTCGAAGTAGATGATGGTCTTCAGGCCGATGCGGCCAAGCTTCTTCGCGTCGCCGACGCCGGCGATGCCGACCACCAGCGAGGAAATCACGATCGGCACCACGATCATCTTGATCAGACGGATGAAGATGTCGCCGGCCGGTTGCAGCACGTTGGCGATCCACCAGGCCTTTTCGGCGCTGAAATGGTTGAGCACTGCGCCGACGGCGATACCGAGTGCCAGACCGATCACGATCTGCCAGGCGAGGCTTAGCTTGGCTTTACCCATGTTTCGTCACCCTTAATTCTTGTGGAAGTCGGGAGTCGCTCCAACGGGAGAGTCGCTCCCGACAGGCGAAAGGGCGCAATGATTCATGCGCTCCCCTACCCCGTCTAATGCCGTAAGTGACTGCCCCATGCCGAATCGGCATGAGAAATCACTAATGAAACGTCCGTCCCACAGGAAATTGCCCTTGATTTTCGTACAAGAACAGGGAGCGGAAGGCACTCCGTGCAAGGCCTGGGAGCCTCGTGCCCATCCTGGGAAGTTGAAAGTCGCTCATCATCGCTGCGATGGATGGTCACAGGACACGCAACGCCGTCCGGCACGCCATCGCCGGCTGTGGATAAGCGGCGTTCTGTGGATAACCGCGCGGTAAAGCCCTTCTGGGAGGGCGCCTCGGAACGCGCGGGTGGTCGATTGTAAAACGACTCCGCCATCCACAGGCATTGATCGATATCAGGGAAGTTCGCGGAGTATCGGTGCGGAAGCCGACGCTCCGCCGGACGGCGGAGCGTCGTACCCCTTCTATATATAGAAGCGCGCCGGAAGGCAGCGAGACATCGGTGGCTCCCCTCCGGCGCGTTTTCGCCTGGCCCGACCCCGAAGGAGGTACTCCCTGTACCCCTGGAACCCGCCGGATCGACCTCACCCAGCGCATCCCGGTCCCCTGGCCATGCCCCGCTGCGGGCGGGGCGGTGTCACGCAAGCCCGTTCCGCCTCAGTACCAGTTCGGATCGGCCTTGAGTTGTTCGTCGAGGATCTTCTGTACCGCCGGCTCCGGCTTGCCCAGCCAGCGGAAGCTGGCGTGCTTGCTCGGCGACTTGTCCTGCGGCAGCCCTTCGGGCACCTGCACGTAGAGCCCGTAGGCATGGCTCTTGTCCCAATCGAAGGCGACCAGCAGGCGCTGGCCCTTGCAATCGGACTTCTCGCAGAGACCGCCAACCAGATACTTGTCGCCCTGGTCGTCGACGGCATGCATCGGTGTAGCGGTTCCCGAGAGATTCATCACCCAGTCGGGCAAGCGGCTCTCGTCTTCCACCAGGTTCTGCCAGGCCTCGCGGTATCCGGCATCGGTGCTCTGCAATTCGTTCAAGCGGTATTCACCGTCCCTGTCGGCCGCCACCGCCAGCGAACTGGCGGCGGCACCGAGCAGCAGTGCGTTCATCAGGTTACGCATGAGTCGCATCGCTTTCTCCTTGGCATCCGGCTAGCCGCGACGGCGTCCGAAGAAGAACGAGACCACGAAGAGCACCAGGAACAGCACGAAGAGGATCTTCGCGATTCCGGTGGCGGCACCTGCGATGCCACCAAACCCGAGGACGGCAGCGATGATGGCGATGATCAGAAAGGTGATAGCCCAACTAAGCATGATGTTTTCTCCTGTGTGCCTTCGGAACTGTCGGTACCGCCTCGGGGCCGGGCCCATCGGGGTAGCGAACCGGCCTGTGTCCATTTTTTCTTCAGGGAGACCGTGACTACCTCATTGCACGCCCCATGCCAGCCTTTCTGAAAAATAAAAATACTTTTAATTCAATAAGTTATAAAACAACCCAGGTAGTCTGCGCAGTTCATCCTGCACGACGCGACAAATTATTCCGGGCGTTTTGCACGATCGGCGCGGTACGCTGTCACATGCAACAGGGAAGCGACCCGGCACCTGCTACCCGGAGCCATCCGTGGAGCCGCCACGGCTTCCCGAAAACCCAAGAACAGCAACATCGGCAGGTTGCACGCCGCCCGGATGGGCGGCGGGGCGCTCTGCAACTTGCATGGGCTTTCCGGGGACTAACCCAGAAGCCGAATGGCAGTGAATTCCCTAGAGGATAAAAAGCAACGATGGAAACCACTTCCGAAAAACAGGGGCGCATCCTGCTGGTCGATGACGAGTCGGCGATCCTGCGCACTTTCCGTTATTGCCTCGAAGACGAAGGCTACAGCGTGGCCACCGCCAGCAGTGCGCCGCAGGCGGAGGCCCTGTTGCAGCGCCAGGTATTCGACCTGTGCTTCCTCGATCTGCGCCTGGGCGAAGACAACGGGCTCGACGTTCTCGCCCAGATGCGCGTCCAGGCGCCATGGATGCGCGTGGTGATCGTCACCGCGCATTCGGCGGTGGATACCGCGGTCGACGCCATGCAGGCCGGCGCGGTGGATTACCTGGTCAAGCCCTGCAGCCCGGACCAACTGCGCCTGGCCGCCGCCAAGCAACTGGAGGTGCGCCAACTGACCGCGCGCCTGGAGGCCCTGGAGGACGAAGTGCGCCGCCAGGGCGACGGCCTGGAATCGCACAGCCCGGCCATGGCCGCGGTACTGGAGACCGCGCGCCAGGTCGCGGCGACCGACGCCAACATCCTCATCCTCGGCGAATCCGGCTCCGGCAAGGGCGAACTGGCACGCGCCATCCACACCTGGAGCAAACGCGCGAAGAAGCCCCAGGTCACCATCAACTGCCCGTCGCTGACCGCCGAACTGATGGAAAGTGAACTGTTCGGGCACAGTCGCGGCGCCTTCACCGGTGCCACCGAAAGCACCCTGGGCAGGGTCAGCCAGGCTGACGGCGGCACCCTGTTCCTCGACGAGATCGGCGACTTCCCGCTGACCTTGCAACCCAAGCTGCTGCGCTTCATCCAGGACAAGGAATACGAACGCGTCGGCGATCCGGTGACCCGCCGCGCCGACGTACGCATCCTTGCCGCGACCAACCGCGACCTGGGCGCGATGGTCGCCCAGGGCCAGTTCCGCGAGGACCTGCTCTACCGCCTCAACGTGATCGTGCTCAACCTGCCTCCCCTGCGCGAACGCGCCGAGGATATCCTCGGCCTGGCCGAACGTTTCCTCGCCCGCTTCGTCAAGGACTACGGCCGCCCCGCCCGCGGCTTCAGCGAAGCCGCCCGCGAGGCCATGCGGCAATACCCCTGGCCGGGCAACGTACGCGAGCTACGCAACGTGATCGAGCGCGCCAGCATCATCTGCAACCAGGAACGGGTGGATGTCGACCACCTCGGTTTCAGCGCTGCGCAATCTGCCAGCAGCGCGCCGCGGATCGGCGAATCGCTGAGCCTGGAAGACCTGGAGAAAGCCCATATCACGGCGGTGATGGCCTCCAGCGCGACCCTCGACCAGGCCGCCAAGACCCTCGGTATCGATGCCTCGACCCTGTACCGGAAGCGCAAGCAGTACGGCCTATGAGCATGCCGCTGCCGATGAAGCTCCGGACCCGGTTGTTCCTCAGCATTTCCGCGCTGATCACCGTCTCGCTGTTCGGCCTGTTGCTCGGGTTGTTCAGCGTGATGCAGCTCGGCCGCGCTCAGGAGCAACGGATGTCGCACCACCACGCGACCATCGAGGTGAGCCAGCAGTTGCGCCAGCTGCTCGGCGACCAGTTGGTCATACTGCTCCGCGAAAAACCCGACGGGCAGGCCCTGGAGCGCTCGCAGAACGATTTCCGACGGGTCCTGGAACAGGGTCGGGCGAATACCGTCGACGACGCCGAGCAGGCCGCCCTGGATGGCGTTCGCGACGCCTACCTGCAACTGCAGGCGCACACCCCGGCGCTGCTCAAGGCGCCCATGGCCGACAACGACGGCTTCAGCGAAGCCTTCAATACCCTGCGCCTACGCCTGCAGGACCTGCAGCAACTGGCGCTGGCCGGCATCAGCGACGCCGAGACCAGCGCCCGCCACCGAGCCTACCTGGTCGCCGGCCTGCTTGGCCTGGTGGGCGTCGCCATCCTGCTGATCGGTTTCGTCACCGCCCACAGCATCGCCCGGCGCTTCGGCGCACCGATCGAAACCCTGGCGCGGGCGGCGGACAGGATCGGCGAAGGCGATTTCGACGTGACCCTGCCGATGACCAACGTCGCCGAGGTCGGCCAGTTGACCCGGCGTTTCGGCCTGATGGCCGAGGCCCTGCGGCAGTACCGCAAGACCAGCGTCGAAGAGGTGCTTTCCGGCGAGCGGCGCCTGCAGGCGGTACTCGACAGCATCGACGACGGCCTGGTGATCTTCGACAACCAGGGACGCATCGAACACGCCAACCCGGTCGCGATCCGCCAGCTGTTCGTCTCCAACGACCCCCATGGCAAGCGGATCGACGAAATACTCAGCGATGTAGATGTCCAGGAGGCGGTGGAAAAGGCCCTGCTCGGCGAAGTCCAGGACGAGGCGATGCCCGACCTGGTGGTGGACGTCGCCGGCGAGTCGCGCCTGCTGGCCTGGTCGCTGTATCCGGTCACCCATCCCGGCGGGCATAGCGTCGGCGCGGTGCTGGTGGTCCGCGACGTGACCGAGCAGCGCGCCTTCGAACGGGTCCGCAGCGAATTCGTCCTGCGCGCCTCCCACGAACTGCGTACGCCGGTGACCGGCATGCAGATGGCCTTCAGCCTGCTCCGCGAACGCCTGGACTTCCCCGCGGAGTCGCGGGAAGCGGACCTGATCCAGACGGTGGACGAAGAGATGTCGCGACTGGTCCTGCTGATCAACGACCTATTGAACTTCTCGCGCTACCAGACCGGCATGCAGAAGCTCGAACTGGCGTCCTGCGACCTCGTCGACCTGCTCACCCAGGCGCAGCAGCGTTTCACTCCCAAGGGCGAGGCCCGCCGGGTCTCGCTGCAACTGGAGCTGGGCGATGAACTGCCGCGCCTGCAGCTCGACCGCCTGCAGATCGAGCGGGTGATCGACAACCTGCTGGAAAACGCCCTGCGCCATAGCAGCGAAGGCGGGCAGATCCACCTGCAGGCCCGGCGCCAGGGCGACCGGGTGCTGATCGCGGTGGAAGACAATGGCGAAGGCATTCCCTTCAGCCAGCAAGGACGGATCTTCGAGCCTTTCGTCCAGGTCGGACGCAAGAAGGGCGGCGCCGGCCTCGGCCTGGCGCTGTGCAAGGAAATCATCCAGCTGCATGGCGGGCGCATCGCGGTGCGCTCGCAACCGGGCCAGGGCGCGCGCTTCTACATGCTGCTGCCGGTGTGACCGGGGCCGCTCCCGGCAGGCTTTTCCATAGGCCTCAGGAAGTCGGCACCGCCAGCAGCAGCGCGGCGGTTTCCAGGTCCGGCTCGCCATCGAAGCGGGCCGGACGGTATTTCATCTGGAAAGCGCCGATGACGTCGCGGGTGTCCTTCTCCAGCTCGCCGGTCTGCGGCACCAGGTAACCGTGCCGCGCCAACTGCTGCTGGAACCAGCGCACATCCGGCAGCTGGCCGTTCAGTTCGGCGAGCCGGTGCGCCAATTCGCCGGGCTTCGGCCAGGGCACCAGGCCGGCGTCGGCGAGGCGCTTCCAGGGGAACAGCGGACCCGGATCGACCTTGCGGCCCGGCGCGATATCGCTGTGTCCGATGATCCGGTCCGGAGTGATGCCGTGGCGCTTGGCGATGTCCTTCAGCAGGGGGATCAGCGCCTGGATCTGCGCTTCGCTGAACGGATACCAGACCCGCCCCTGGGGTGTATCGCGATAGCCCTGGTTGACGATCTCGATGCCGATCGAGGTGGCGTTCAGCCAGGTCCGGCCCTGCCATTCACTGACCCCGGCGTGCCAGGCGCGGCGGTTCTCATCCACCAGGCGGTAGACGGTGGCCGGCTCGTCGTCGCCGATCAGGTAGTGCGCGCTGACGCCACCGTGGGTGAGGATGCCCAGCGAATGCGGCAGATCGGTGGAGGTGTAGTGGAGGACGATGAACTGGACACGGCTGTCCTGGTTCGCCGAGGTGTAGTCGGTATTCAGGCGCGGGCCGCTGGAGCAGCCGGCCAGCAGCGACAGGGTGATAGCCAGTAGAACGAACGAACGCATGATGACTCCGAAAAAAATGGGCAGCGCGGTCAGGCGGCGATGTGCAACACGCTGCGCAGGTTGTCCAACAGCATATCGACGCTGAGCATGATCAGCAGCATGCCGGCCAGGCGCTCGATGGCGGTCAGTCCGCGCGGGCCGAGGAAACGCTGGAGGAACGCCGCCTGCAGCAGGATCAGCGCAGTAGCGGCCCAGGCCAGCACCACCGCCAGGTAAAGCTCCCACAGCGGACCGTCGAAGGTGGTGCGCAGGGTGATCAGCATCGCCAGCGCCGAGGGCCCGGCCACCGCCGGGGTGGCCAGGGGCACCAGCAGCGGCTCGCCGTCGGGCACTTCGCCGAGCAGCCCTTGGGGCGAGGGGAAGATCAGGCGCATGGCGATCACGAACAGGATGATGCCACCCGCGATCCCGGTCGCCTCGCGGGACAGGCCGAGGCCGCTGAGGATGTGCTCGCCGAGGGTGAGGAAGAGCAGCAGCAGGCCCAGGGCGAAGGCCAGCTCGCGAAACGCCACGCGCAGGCGGCGCCCGGGGGCGACGCCTTTCAGCGCGGCGAGGAACACAGCGATGTTGCCGAAGGGATCGGTGACCAGAAAGATCAGGACGGCGACGCCGAACATATCCATGGGAATTTCCAGAGCGGGACAGCCGGTCATTCTACCGGGCGGGACCATTCTAGCGAGCCGCGGCAACACCTGCAGGCGAGCCCGTCCCGAGTCGTCGGAATGTGCGCTGGTCGCCCTTCAGGCCACTTCCAGGCGGTCCCGGCCGGCGCGCTTGGCTCGATACAGCGCCTGGTCGGCGCGCTCGAAAACCACTTCGCCGGCCTCGTTGCCTTCGAACGCGGTGATGCCGGCGGAACAGGTGATGCTCAGGGGCTCGCCCTTGAAATGGAACGGACAGGCGGCGATCGCCGCGCGCAGCCGTTCGAGCAGTTGCCGGCCGGCTTCCAGGGACGTGGCCGGGAGCAGGACGACGAACTCCTCGCCGCCGAAACGGGCGATGAAATCGGCCTGCCGCAACCGTTTGCGCAATTCGCCGGCAATGATCTTCAGCACCTTGTCCCCGGCCAGGTGGCCGAAGTCGTCGTTGATCCGCTTGAAGTGGTCGATGTCCAGCACCGCCAGCAGCAGATCGCCGCCGTCCCGGTGCCGGCGCGCCACTTCCTGTTCCAGGCGCTCGCTGAGCGCCGCGCGGTTGGGCAGGCCGGTCAGCGGATCGGTCAGGGCTTTCTGTCGCTGGTCCTCCAGGTGGCTGTGGAACGCCTTGGCATCCTGCTCCATGCTGTTGACCCGCTCCATCAGCGCCTGCAGGCGGCCGGACACCTCCTGTTCGTGCTCGGCCTGTTCGCGCTGGTGTTCGTCCATGGAGGCGAGCAGGCCGTTCAGCCGGCTGTCCACCGCCAGCTTGAGGCTGTTCAGGTCGGTCGCCTGCTGCACGCTGGCCTGCAGGCCGCTGACCTGCTCACGCAGCGATTGGTCGAAGCCGCGCGCGTTGTCCAGCACGTCGGTATAGCCGGCGTGGGCGTCGCCCAGGTGGCCGAGGAAGCTTTCCAGGCGCTCGTTGAGTTGCCGCAGGTATTCCTCGAAGTCGCGCTGGCCACTGTCCGCCAGGGACAGCACCAGCACCGCCAGGTCGTCGAGTACCGGCACCAGCTCATACCAGTTCAGGCTGCCATCGATCCGCTCCCGCAGCGCCTCGGCCTGGGGCTGGTGGCTGCTCGGCAGGGACAGGCCGTCGAGCAGCCGCAGCAGGCTGGCCTCGATGTGCGGCGCCACCGCGCTGTAGCCGGGCTCCGGTATCGGCGGCGGCAGTTCGTAGGCCTCGTCTACCGCCTGCCCGTCGAGGTTATCCACAGGGGTGACCGGAGCTTCGGGCGCGCTTTCAACGTCCGCCAGCACTGCGGGCGGCGACTCCGCACCCGCGTCTTCCAGCGTCTCGCTAAAGCTCAGGCCTGCCGGTAGCGGCAGGCTGTCGAGCCAGATTTCCCGAGGCTCATCCAGCAGGATCTGGTTCGGCTCGCCACGCTCGGCGACCCCGACCCAACCCGCTGGCGCGCTTTCGATGGCGGCGACCCTGCTGGCGGGCAACGGCTGCGGCTGGCCGCCTGGCGCCTCGTCGTGCTCGGCGACCGGCAGGGACGGCGTGGCCGCCGCCGGTTGGATCGGTGTATTGCTTGCCGCCACAACGGACGGCACCGATGCGCTCGGCTCCGCGGCGGTTTCCGACTCCTTGCCGCCGAACAGGCGTTGCAACAGGCTCGGGCGACCGTCTTCGGCGTCGCCGCCCTTGCGCTCGGCCAGCGCCTGGCGTTGCAGCCTGCTCAGCTCGCTGAGCAGGATCGGAATCTCGCGCGACTGCCGGGCGCGCTCCTCGATATCGCGGGCGAACTGCTTCAGCGGCTTGCGCAGTTCCCGCGGCAGGTTCAGGGCCAGCAACTGCTGGGCCAGTTCGCCGAGGGCATCGATGTTCTGCTGGGTGCGTTGCTGGCGGCGTTGTTCGGAGTCGAGCACGGCCTTTTCCAGGCGCGGAATCAGGCCCGACAGGCCGGCGTCCATGTCGTCGCGACGGAGGATCTCGCGCAGCTCCTTCATGCACTGGTCGACCGCCTTGTCGCTGCCTTCGGCCGCCAGACTGCTACGCACCAGGCCGCGACGCAGCAGGTCGATGCGGGCATCCCAGCGCCGTTGCAGGCGCTCCTGCTGCTCGATGTTCTCCAGGTACTTGTCTTTCCAGCGCTGGACGTCGTCGCGACTCATGGCGGACTCCCGGCATCCCCGCGCACGACCAAGGCCTTGTCGCGCAGGTTGTCCGGCAGGCGAATCTCCACCGATACCGGCAGATGGTCGGAGATCGGCTGGTCGAGCACGTCGACCCGCTCGAGAGCGAGATCGGAACTGAGCAGGATATGGTCGAGATTGCGCTGCGGCCGCCAGCTGGGAAACGTCGCCTCGACCTGCGGCGCCATCAGGCCGAGGTCGCGCAGGGGCGAGTTTTCCAGAAGATCGACGGCGTGGGTGTTCATGTCGCCCATCAGCACCTGGTGGCGGTAGTCGCCAATCAGCTCGCGGATATAGGCGAGCTGGCGAGTGCGGGTGCGAGCGCCGAGAGCGAGATGCATCATCACTACCACCAGCGCGTCGGCGCCTTCGCCAAAGCGCACGAAGATCGCGCCGCGCCCCGGCGGACCGGGCAACGGATGATCTTCCAGCAGGGTCGGCCGCCAGCGGCTGAGCAGGCCGTTGCTGTGCTGGGCGATACGCCCGAGGTTGCGGTTGAGCTGCTGGTACCAGTAGGGGAACGCCCCCAACTGGGCCAGGTGCTCGACCTGGTTGACGTAGCCGGAACGCAGGCTGCCGCCGTCGGCTTCCTGGAGGGCGACGAGATCGTAGTCGGCGAGCAGTTCGCCGATCCGCTTCAGGTTGGTCGCCCGCCCCGCGTGGGGCAGCAGGTGCTGCCAACCGCGGGTCAGGTAGTGGCGGTAGCGCTCGGTGCTGATACCGACCTGGATGTTGAAGCTGAGAAGGCGCAGGCGGCCGTCGTCGGGCAGCTCCCGCGAATCGTCACAGGAGGGGTTCACTCGCGGGTCGCAGCTGCCTGCGACCCGAGGTTCACGCTGCCAGCGGCGCAACATGCCGAATCACCTTGCCTACTTCTTGGCCGCTGCGCGCTCTTTCTCGATCAGGTAGTCGGCCAGCTTGAGGGTTTCCTCCGGACCACCGGCGGAGCCGATGTCGAAGCGGTATTTGCCATTGACCACCATGGTCGGTACGCCGGTGACCTGGTAGGCCATCGCCAGCTTCTTGGCCTTTTCCATCTGGCCCTTGATGGCAAAGGAATTATAGGTGCTCAGGAATTTTTCCTTGTCCACGCCCTTGCCGGCGAGGAAATCGGCCATCTCTTCCGGAGTGGCGAGCTTCTTGTGCTCCTTGTGGATCGCCTCGAACACGGCGTTGTGGACGTCATGCTCGACGCCCATGCTTTCCAGGGTCAGGAACATCTGCCCATGGACGTTCCAGATACCGCCGAACAGGGCAGGCAGGCGCACGAAATGGACATCTGCCGGCAGCTTCTCGCTCCACGGCACGATGGTCGGCTCGAACGCGTAGCAATGCGGGCAGCCATACCAGAACAGTTCCACCACTTCGATCTTGCCCGGCTGGGACACCGGCACCGGGCTGCTCAGCTCGACGTATTCCTTGCCGGCGGTATAGTCGTCGGCCTGGGCGGCCATGCCGAACAGGCTGGCCATGGCCAGCATGGCGGTGAGAATCAGGTTACGCATCGTTCACTCCTAGGCGAGGTCAGTGCCGCTCTCCGGCCGGGTTCGGCCCGGTCAGTTCGACCGGGGGGAGCGGTCACGGGTTCCAGCATTGTAGCGATGGCGGACGCAAAAAAGGGCAGCCGAGGCCACCCTTTTTCATACATCTTTTTTGCCGTGCTACGCAGCGATCAGTGCAGACCCTGGATGTAGCTGGAAATCGCGGCGATGTCCTTGTTCGACAGCTTGGCGGCGATGGACTGCATGATCTTGGTGTCGCCGTCGTTGGTGCGGGTGCCTTCGCGGAAGTCGGTCAGCTGCTTGGCCACGTAGGTCGCGTGCTGGCCGCCCAGGTGCGGGAAACCGGCGGTTGCGATGCCGACGCCGCTCGGGGAATGGCAACCGGTGCAGGCCGGCATGCCTTCGGCGATCTTGCCGCCGCGGAACAGCGCTTCGCCCTGGGCCACCAGGTTCGGATCGGCCATGCCGACGCTCATCTTCTGGCTGGCGAAGTAGGCGGCGATGTCGGCCAGGTCCTGGTCGCTGAGGTTGGTCAGCAGGCCGGTCATTTCCAGCACGGTACGCTTGCCGTCCTTGATGTCATGCATCTGCTTGAGCAGGTAACGCTCGCCCTGGCCGGCCAGTTTCGGGAAGTTCGGCGCCGGGCTGTTGCCATCCGCACCGTGACAGGCGCCGCATACCGCGGCTTTCGCCTGGCCCGCGGCGGCATCGCCAGCGGCATGGGCAAGGCCGGTCAGACCCAGGGTCAACAGCAGACTCACGAGAAGTTTGTTCATCAGCTAATCCAATTACGGCTAAGGGTGAAAGATAGTGGGCTTCGGCTACTTCTTCACCATCCACTGGATGGTTGCCTGGTAGTCTTCGGCACTGCAGTCGGTGCACAGGCCGCGGGGCGGCATGGCGTTGAATCCGTTGGTCACATGCTGGACCAGGGTCGGCATGCCCTTGGCCAGCCGCGGCTCCCAGGCGGCATGGTCGCCCTTTTTCGGCGCCATCGGCAGCTGGCCGTCGTGACACGCGCCACAGGTCCGGTTGAACACTGCTTCCGGGTCCTGCGCCGCCTGCGCCGTAACGGCCACCGCAACGACTGTCGCTGCGAGCAGCAGTTTCTTCATGATCGTCCTCATCAGGGGGAACGCCCGCGTTCTACCGCGCGGAAAATGCTCTGTCCGTTCCCGCGCGCGCTCGACCCTGGGGGATAAAGCGCACACAAAATCCGCGGCATTATATACTTCCGATACCGAAACGGAAACGAAACAGCCCCCCGCGACACCGAGTCGCACCCCTGTGGATAACCCATGTCAGAGAAGAACCCCATCGTCGGCCTGTGCCAGAAGGCCAGCTTTCTCATCAGTGCCGCCCAGGTCGACCAGTGCCCCCCCGACGAAGGCCTGGAAGTCGCTTTCGCCGGGCGCTCCAATGCCGGCAAGTCGAGCGCGCTGAACACCCTCACCCACGCCAACCTGGCGCGCACCTCGAAAACCCCGGGACGTACCCAACTGCTCAATTTCTTCGCCCTGGACGACTCGCGGCGCCTGGTGGACCTGCCCGGCTACGGCTACGCGAAGGTGCCGATCCCCCTGAAGCAGCACTGGCAGCGCCACCTGGAAGCCTACCTGAGCAGCCGCGCAAGCCTGGCCGGGGTGTTCCTGATGATGGACATCCGCCATCCGCTCACCGACTTCGACCGACTGATGCTGGATTGGGCACAGGCCAGCCAGCTGCCGATCCATGTGCTGATGACCAAGGCCGACAAGCTGGCCTTCGGCGCGGCCAAGAACGCCCTGCTCAAGGTACGCCGGGAAGTCCAGCAAGGCTGGGGCGACGTCGCCACCCTGCAACTGTTCTCCGCGCCCAAGCGCCAGGGCGTCGACGAGGCGCAAATGGTCCTGGCGCAATGGCTGGGCCTGCTGGACGAGGAACAAGAGGCGTTCGAGGAAGCCTGAATTCCAGGCAAAAAAAACCCCGAGCTTCGTATGGGGAGGGGGAAGTTCGGGGTTCAAGTCCGGACCGCTAGGGCGGGGTCCAGGAATCTGCCAACACTAAACACTGCAAAGGAGCATCGAAGGGCTCAAGAAGCCATTCGTGTGTTCTGACTGTCGGCAAAACGGGAAAGTTCAGCGCACCGCGAAAAACTTTTCCACGGCACCCTCACCGGGCACTCCGGACCTGCTCGCAAGGCCCGCCACACGGGCCTCGCAACCGTTCATCAGTGGGCTTCGTCCCAGTTCGAACCGACACCCGCCTCGACCACCAGCGGTACGTCCAGGGTCGCCGCACCGCTCATCAACGGGCGGATTCCCTCGCGCACCTGCTCGACCAGGTCCTCGCGCACTTCCAGCACCAGTTCGTCGTGCACCTGGAGGATCACCCGGGCATCGAGGCCGCTTTCCTGCAGCCAGTTATCCACAGCGACCATGGCGCGCTTCATGATGTCCGCCGCGGTGCCCTGCATCGGCGCGTTGATCGCGGTGCGCTCGGCGGCCTTGCGCATGGCACCGTTCTTCGAATGGATCTCCGGCAGGTACAGGCGACGGCCGAACAGGGTTTCGACGAAGCCCTGCTCCGCGGCCTGGGCGCGGGTCCGTTCCATGTACGCCAGGACGCCGGGGTAGCGGGCGAAGTAACGGTCGATGTAGGCCTGGGCCTCCTTGCGCTCGACGCCGATCTGCTTGGCCAGGCCGAAGGCGCTCATGCCGTAGATCAATCCGAAGTTGATCGCCTTGGCGCTGCGTCGCTGGTCGCCGCTGACGTCTTCCAGCGGCACGCCGAAGACTTCCGCCGCGGTGGCGCGGTGTACGTCCAGGTCGTGGCGGAAGGCATCCAGCAGGCCGTCGTCCTTGGCCAGGTGGGCCATGATCCGCAGCTCGATCTGCGAGTAGTCCGCGGCCAATAGCTTGTAGCCCTGCGGCGCGACGAACGCCTGGCGGATGCGCCGGCCCTCCGCGGTGCGGATCGGGATGTTCTGCAGGTTCGGGTCGCTCGACGACAGCCGCCCGGTAGCCGCCACCGCCTGGTGGTATGAGGTATGGATGCGCCCGGTGCGCGGGTTGATCTGCTCGGGCAGGCGGTCGGTGTAGGTGCTCTTGAGCTTGCTCATGGAGCGGTACTGCATGATCACCTTGGGCAGCTCGAAGTCCTGCTCGGCCAGTTCGGCGAGCACCGCCTCGGCGGTGGACGGCTGGCCGGTCGCGGTCTTGCTCAGCACCGGCAGGCCGAGCTTGTCGTAGAGGATCGCGCCGAGCTGCTTGGGCGAGCCGAGGTTGAATTCCTGCCCCGCCAGGTCGTATGCCTGGCGCTCCAGGGCGACCATCTTCTCGCCCAGTTCGCGGCTCTGGATGCCCAGCAGGTTGGCGTCGACCAGCGCGCCGTTGCGCTCGATCCGCGCCAGCACCGGTACCAGCGGCATCTCGATGTCGGTCAGGACCCTGGCCAGGGACGGGATCGCCTCCAGCTTCTGCCACAGGGCCTGGTGCAGGCGCAGGGTCACGTCGGCGTCCTCCGCCGCATAGGGCCCGGCCTGTTCGATGGCGATCTGGTCGAAGGTCAGTTGCTTGGCGCCCTTGCCGGCGATGTCCTCGAAACGGATGGTGCTGTGGCCGAGGTACTTCAGGGCCAGGCTGTCCATGTCGTGGCGAGTGGCGGTGGAGTCCAGCACATAGGACTCGAGCATGGTGTCGTAGGCTACGCCCCGCAGCGCGATGGGGGTGCTGGCATTGGCCAGGACATTGATGTCGTACTTGGCATGCTGGCCGACCTTGAGCTTCTTCGGATCCTCCAGCAGCGGTTTCAACGCACGCAGCACCGCGTCACGGTCCAGTTGCTCGGGAACGCCCATGTAGCTGTGGGCCAGCGGCACGTAGGCGGCCTCGCCCTCCTTCACGGCGAAGGACACCCCCACCACCTGCGCCTGCTGGGCGTCGATGCTGGTGGTCTCGGTATCGAAGGCGATCAGCTCGGCCTCCTCCAGCTTCTTCAGCCAGGCGTCGAACCCGGCCTGGTCGAGCACCACGTCGTAGTCGACCTCGGCCTGGATAGGCGTTTCCGCCTCGCCGTTCTCGCCGGCCTCCTTGGCCTCGCGCAGGAGGTCGTCCAGCCAGTTCTTGAACTCCAGCTCGCGGTACAGGGCGATCAGCGCTTCGCGCTGCGGCTCGCCGGGATACAGCTTGTCGATCTCCACGTCCAGTTCGACGTCGGTCTTGATGGTCGCCAACTGATAGGACAGGAACGCCTGCTCGCGATTTTCCTCGAGCTTCGCCGGCAAACCCTTGGCGCCGCGGATCGGTAGCTCGGGCACCTTGTCCAGGCTGGCGTAGAGCACCTCCAGGCCGCCACCGACGCCGGTCAGCAGGCCCAGCGCGGTTTTCTCGCCGACGCCGGGAACGCCGGGGATGTTGTCGACCTTGTCGCCCATCAGGGCGAGGAAATCGATGATCAGCTCAGGACCGACGCCGAATTTCTCTTTCACGCCATCCACGTCGAGGCGGCTACCGGTCATGGTGTTGACCAGCGTAATGTGCCCGTCGACCAGTTGCGCCATGTCCTTGTCGCCGGTGGAAATCACCACCGGGCGGTCAGCCGCGGCGCTGCTGCGCGCCAGGGTGCCGATCACGTCGTCGGCCTCGACCCCCTCCACGCACAGCAGCGGCAGGCCGAGGGCGCGGACGCTGGCATGCAGCGGCTCGACCTGGACCCGCAGGTCGTCGGGCATCGACGGCCGGTTGGCCTTGTACTCGGCGAACAGCTCGTCGCGGAAGGTCGGGCCCTTGGCGTCGAAGACCACCGCGAACGGGCTGTCCGGGTACTGCTTGCGCAGGCTCAGGAGCATGTTCAGCACGCCCTTCACCGCACCGGTGGGCTTGCCGGTCGAGGTGGTCAGCGGCGGCAGGGCATGGAAGGCGCGGTACAGGTACGAGGAACCGTCCACCAGGACGAGGGGCGCTTGGCTCATGAGGGGAATCAACCTTTTCCGGAGACCAGGGCGTGTAGAATGAACCCTGGACGATTCGATAAAGGAGCAAGGTTACCATGCGTACGCTGAACCGCTTGATGCTCGCCGGACTGCTGGCGTTCGCCCCGCTCGTCGCGATGGCGGCGGACGACGACGCGCCCTCCGGCGAGCCCGACGTAACCATCCGCCAGGAGGGCGACAAGACCATCCAGGAATACCGCGTGAATGGCTTCCTCTACGCCATCAAGGTGGTTCCCAAGCATGGCAAACCCTATTTCCTGGTCCGCGCCGACGGCAGCGATGGCAACTTCATTCGCTCCGACCAGCCGGACAAGCTGATTCCACAATGGGAGATCTTCAGCTGGTGATGTGCACTTCCAACCTGGCGAGGCCGCGCTGACATGTCGGTGTTCACCCCACTCGAACGCTCGACCCTGGAAGCCTTCCTCGCCCCCTACGACCTGGGCCGCCTGCGGGATTTCCGTGGCATCGCCGAAGGCTCCGAGAACAGCAACTTCTTCGTCAGCCTGGAACACGGCGAGTTCGTCCTGACCCTGGTCGAGCGCGGCCCGGTGCAGGACCTGCCGTTCTTCATCGAACTGCTCGACGTGCTCCACGAGGACGGCCTGCCGGTGCCCTACGCCCTGCGCACCCGCGACGGCGAGGCCCTGCGCCGTCTCGAAGGCAAGCCGGCGCTGCTGCAACCGCGCCTGGCCGGCCGCCACGAGCGGCAGCCGAACGCCCACCACTGCCAGGAAGTGGGCGATCTGCTCGGCCACCTTCACGCCGCCACCCGCGGGCGCATCCTCGAACGCCCCAGCGACCGTGGTCTGCCCTGGATGCTGGAACAAGGTGCCAACCTCGCCCCGCGACTACCGGAACAGGCCCGCGCCCTGCTCGCCCCGGCCCTGGCGGAGATCGCCGCGCTGGATGCCGAGCGCCCTGCGCTGCCGCGCGCCAACCTGCATGCCGACCTGTTCCGCGACAACGTGCTGTTCGACGGCCCGCACCTGGCCGGTCTGATCGACTTCTACAACGCCTGCTCCGGCTGGATGCTCTACGACCTGGCGATCACCCTGAACGACTGGTGCTCCAATGCCGACGGCAGCCTGGACCCGGCCCGCGCCCGCGCCCTGCTCGCCGCCTACGCCAACCGCCGGCCGTTCACCGCGCTGGAAGCCGAGCACTGGCCGAGCATGCTGCGGGTTGCCTGCGTGCGCTTCTGGCTGTCGCGACTGATCGCCGCCGAGGCGTTCGCCGGACAGGACGTGCTGATCCATGATCCGGCGGAGTTCGAGATGCGCCTGGCGCAACGGCAGAACGTGGAGATTCATTTGCCGTTTGCGTTATAGGCAGGAACCGCAGGAGTACGGCCGTCCTGCGGCCGCTCGCCCTTCAAAACCCATGCGGTTTGGCGTCTTGGGTGAAGCCGAGTTGACATCCTGTCGAGGCCTCGTCGTTCAGCCCACCCCCGGCCCGGCCATCCTGGCCGGTCGTTCGCCCTTCAAAACGCATGCGGTTCGGCGTCTTGGGTAAGGCCGAGCTGACATCCTGTCGAGGCCTCGTCGTTCAGCCTACCCCCGGCCCGGCCATCCTGGCCGGTCGTTCGCCCTTCAAAACGCATGCGGTTCGGCGTCTTGGGTAAGGCCGAGCTGACATCCTGTCGAGGCTTCGTCGTTCAGCCCACCCCCGGCCCGGCCATCCTGGCCGGTCGTTCGCATTGAAAAACGCATGCGTTTTTCAAGTGCTCACCCACATTTCGAGTGTCCGCAGTTGAGGCAGGTGGCGCAGCCGTCCATCTGTACCACCGCCATGCTGTTGCACTTGCCGCACAGTTGCGCGCCGGCGGGGAAGCCTTCGCCCGGCTCGACCTTGCTGGTGCCCTGGGCGGCCTCGTAGGCGGCGCGTTTTTCCGCGAGGAAAAGGCGCTGTTCCTCGTCCAGTTCAGGGCCACGCAAGAGGCCGATGGCCGTCAGGTGGCGCTCCAGCACGCCGCCGATCTCGGCGACGATGGAAGGCATGTAGATGCCGCCTTTCTTCAGGTAGCCCCCGCGCGGGTCGAATACCGCCTTGAGTTCCTCGACAAGGAAGGTGCAGTCGCCGCCCTTGCGGAAAACCGCGGACATGATGCGGGTAAGTGCGACGATCCACTGGAAATGATCCATGTTCTTCGAGTTGATGAAGATCTCGAAGGGACGCCGCTGCTCGTGCGCCGTGCCCGCATTGAGGACCATGTCGTTGATGGTCACGTAGAGCGCGTGCTCGAACAGCGGCGACTTGATCTTGTAGGTGGCGCCGATCAGGGTATCCGGGCGCTCCAGGGTCTCGTCCATCTGCA
Source organism: Pseudomonas sp. B111 (assembly GCF_026428275.1). NCBI lineage: Bacteria > Pseudomonadati > Pseudomonadota > Gammaproteobacteria > Pseudomonadales > Pseudomonadaceae > Pseudomonas > Pseudomonas sp. B111. The sequence continues at coordinate 5,314,308 of NZ_CP097857.1, forward strand.
CCACCGACGCGGCTTCCGCGGCGGCGGCAAGGGCCTGCTCCTCGGCTTCGTTGACGACCTTGAAGCCCTTGATCTTCTGCGTGATCTTGACTGCTGACATATCGATTCCCCCGGCCTCAGTACTTGCCGTAATAGCCTTCTTTCAAGGCGTCGAAGAGGTTGGCGGCGGTATGGATCTCACCGTCGTACTCGACCTGCTCGTTGCCCTTGAACTCCACCACGCTGCCGTCCTCCAGTTCGAAGCGGTAGCGGGTCTTCTCCAGGTCGGACTCCTTGACCAGCACGCCCTGGAACGCCTCGGGATTGAAGCGGAAGGTGGTGCAGCCCTTGAGTCCCTGGTGCCAGGCGTAGCGGTAGATGTCCTTGAAGTCCTCGAACGGGTAGTCGGTGGGCACGTTGGCGGTCTTCGAGATCGACGAATCGACCCACTTCTGCGCCGCCGCCTGGATGTCCACGTGCTGCGCCGGGGTGACGCTGTCGGCGGTGATGAAGTAGTCCGGCAGGCGTCGCGCCGGGTCGTCGCTGTCCGGCAGGGCCTGGGCGTTGACCAGGGTCCGGTAGGCCAGCAGCTCGTAGCTGTAGACCTCGACCTTTTCCTTGGTCTTGCGGCCTTCGCGGATCAGGTTGCGCGAATAATGGTGGGCGAAGCTCGGCTCGATGCCGTTGGAGGCATTGTTGGCCAGGCTCAGGCTGATGGTCCCGGTCGGCGCGATGGAGCTGTGGTGGGTGAAGCGCGCGCCGGTTTCAGCCAACGCCTCGATCAGTTCCGGAGCATGTTCGGCAACCCGTTGCATGTAGCGGGAATACTTGGCGTGAAGCACGCTGCCGCGGATGCGGTCGCCGGCCTTATAGCCATCGGCGGCCATTTCCGGACGCTTGCGAAGCATTTCCGCAGTGACTTCGTAGTCCTGCGCCAGGATCGGCGCCGGGCCCTTCTCCCTGGCCAGCTCCAGGGCCACTTCCCAGCCCACCAGGGCCATTTCCCGCGCCACTTCCTCGGTGAATACGCAGGCCTCGGGACTGCCGTAGCGCAGCTTGAGCAGGGTCAGGGTCGAGCCCAGGCCGAGGAAGCCCATGCCATGCCGGCGCTTGCCAAGAATTTCCTGGCGTTGCTGTTCCAGCGGCAGGCCGTTGATTTCCACCACGTTGTCGAGCATCCGGGTAAACACCCGCACCACTTCGCGGAAACGGTCCCAGTCGAAGCGCGCCTCGTCGCCAAATGGCTGCTCGACGAAGCAGGTGAGGTTGACCGAACCGAGCAGGCACGAGCCGTACGGCGGCAGCGGTTGCTCGCCGCAGGGGTTGGTGGCGCGGATCGCCTCGCACCACCAGTTGTTGTTCAGTTCGTTGACCCGGTCGATGAGGATGAAGCCCGGCTCCGCATAGTCGTAGGTGGAGACCATGATCATGTCCCACAGGTGACGGGCGCGGACCTGGCCGTAGACCTTGCAGGCGACCAGCCCGTCGGCGCGCTGGACGTAGTCGTCCTGGATCGGCCATTCGCGCCAGACCACCGCGTTGGGGTCGTCGAGGTCGATCTCGTCGCGTTCCTTCACGTGCACGGGGAACACCAGCGGCCAGTCGGCGTCCTGTTCCACCGCCTGCATGAACTGGTCGGTGATCAGCAGGCTCAGGTTGAACTGGCGCAAGCGCCCGTCCTCGCGCTTGGCGCGGATGAATTCGCGGACGTCCGGGTGGCTGACATCGAAGGTGCCCATCTGCGCGCCGCGGCGGCCGCCTGCGGAGCTGACGGTGAAGCACATCTTGTCGTAGATGTCCATGAACGACAGCGGCCCGCTGGTGTAGGCACCGGCACCGGAAACGTAGGCGCCGCGCGGGCGCAGGGTGCTGAACTCATAGCCGATGCCGCAGCCGGCCTTGAGCGTCAGCCCGGCCTCGTGGACTTTCTCGAGGATGTTGTCCATGGAGTCCTGGATGGTCCCGGACACCGTGCAGTTGATGGTCGAGGTGGCCGGCTTGTGCCCCAGGGCGCCGGCGTTGGAGATGATCCGGCCGGCCGGGATGGCGCCGTTGCGCAGGGCCCAGAGGAAGCGCCCATACCAGTGTTCGCGGGAGGCCTTGTCCTCGACATCGGCGAGGGCGCGGGCGACGCGTTGCCAGGTACCGTCGACGCTGGCATCCACCGGCGTACCGTCCTTGCTCTTGAGCCGGTACTTCTTGTCCCAGATATCCTGCGACGCGTCCTGCAGGGCGATGGTCCCGCGTTCGGTGCGGGGACTGCGTGCGTCTGTCTTGGCCATCCGCTGATTAACCTCCCGATGGTTGTTGGGGCGTCCGAAGCCGGCCACCGTACGCAACATCTAGTTATCCGTACCTGACGGGAATCAATATCTTGTGTCAGGCAGCAACAGACAACCTTAGTCATCGGGACGCCGCGCGCAAGAGGGCGCGGCCATCAGTCACGGGTTTTCAGAGCTTTTCCAGACAGCCGGCAAATTCGCCTGCCAGGTTGTTCAGAAGATTCTCATAGCCGTTGGCGTCCACGGTCACGTTCACGCCCAGGTCGTCCAGTTCGGCCAGGCGCACCGGCAGGCCTTCGCTGAGGGTGTCGGCCAGCCGCGGTCGAAGCGGCGGCTCGCTGAAGATGCAGGCCGGACCGGCGGCCTTCAGCTGGGCGCGCATGGCGGCGACATGGCGTGCTCCCGGCTGGACCTCCGCGGATACCGCGAACACGCCGGTATGGCGCAACCCGTAGGCTTCCTCGAAATAGTCGAAGGCTTCGTGGAAGACGAAGAAAGGCTTGCCGGCAAGCTTGCCCAGGCGTTCGCGGAGTTTCCCGTCGAGCCCGCCGAGGCGCTCCTCGAAGGCCTTCAGGTTGGCCCGGTAGCGCCCGGCGTTGGCCGGGTCGACCTGGGCCAGGTCCTCGGCCATCCGCGCGGCGATGGTGCGGGCGTTGGCCGGCAACAGCCAGAGGTGGGCGTCGAGCATGCCGGGACGATGGTCATGGTCGTGCTCGTCGTGCTCGTCGTGCCCGGCATGCTCCTCTTCCTCGAAATTGACGAACTTGCGCAGGTGCATGCCCGGCAGGTCCTGCACCGCGACGCTGGTACCCTGGCGGCCGGCGAGCACCTTGGGCAGGAAGTTCTCCAGGTCCGGGCCGATCCAGTAGAACAATTGCACCTCGCGCAGCCGCCGTACGTCGGAAGGACGCAGGGCGTACTGGTGTGGTGAGGCGCCCGGCGGCAGCAGTACGTCCGGCTGGCCGACGCCGTCCTGAATGGCCGCGGCGACCAGTTGCAGCGGTTTGATGCTGGTCAGCACGCTGACCTCGGCGCGCGCCGGCGAAGCCAGCAGGAACAGGGCGAAGCAGGCGGACAGCAGGGCAAAGGGACGCAGGGTCACGGCGGCACTCACATGAAAGGTGGTTAGCGGGTAATATAATAACGTCTCTACCCTCGAGCGTCGCAGCCCATGTACAAGATTGCGCCCAAGACCCCGCTGGCCTGCCAGCCCCATGACCACAGCCAGTGCGTCAGCACCGCGCTGGCCGAGGCCGATGCGCTGTGCGCGCGCCAGGGCGTGCGCCTGACCGAACTGCGGCGGCGCGTGCTGGAACTGGTCTGGCAGAGCCACAAGCCGCTGGGGGCCTACGATATCCTCGCGGTGCTCAGCGAAACCGACGGCCGCCGCGCCGCGCCGCCGACCGTCTACCGCGCGCTGGACTTCCTCCAGGAGAACGGCCTGGTGCACCGCATCGCCTCGCTCAACGCATTCGTCGGCTGCAACAACCCGGAGCACAGCCACCAGGGCCAGTTCCTCATCTGCCGCACCTGCCACACCGCGATCGAGCTGGAACAGCCGGATATCAGCCGGGCCATCGTCGCCGGAGCGAACAGCGTCGGCTTCGCCGTTGAAAGCCAGACCGTCGAGGTGGTCGGCCTCTGCGGCACCTGCCGGGACCAGAAGGACGCCTGATGGACAACGCGCTGGTGCGGCTGACCCAGGTCGGCGTGTCCTTCAACGGCCAGGCGGTGCTGAGCGATGTCGACCTGGCCATCGAGCCCGGCCAGATCGTCACCCTGATCGGCCCCAACGGCGCCGGCAAGACCACCCTGGTACGCAGCGTGCTCGGCCTGCTCAAGCCGCACGTCGGCGAGGTCTGGCGACGGCCGCGGCTGACCATCGGCTACATGCCGCAGAAACTCCACGTCGACGCCACCCTGCCGCTCAGCGTACTGCGCTTCCTCCGCCTGGTACCCGGGGTCAGGCGCGAGCAGGCGCTGGCGGCGTTGCGCGAGGTCGGCGCGGCGCACGTGCTGGAGCGCCCGCTGCAAAGCATTTCCGGTGGCGAACTGCAACGCGTGCTGCTGGCCCGCGCTCTGCTGCGCAAGCCCGAGCTACTGGTGCTCGACGAGCCGGTGCAGGGCGTCGACGTCGCCGGCCAGGCCGAACTCTACCGCCTCATCGGCAAACTGCGCGACCGCTACGGCTGCGGTGTGCTGATGGTCTCCCACGACCTGCACCTGGTGATGAGCGCCACCGACCAGGTGGTCTGCCTGAACCGCCATGTCTGCTGCTCAGGGCACCCCGAGCAGGTCAGCGGCGACCCGGCCTTCGTCGAGCTGTTCGGCCAGGACGCTCGCAGCCTGGCGATCTACCACCACCACCACGATCACGCCCACGACCTCCACGGCGAGGTGGTCAAGGCCGGTCCCGGCGCCTTGCCTCCAGGCACCCGCTTCACTCCTGTCCACAAGCACGGCCCCGACTGCAACCATGGCTGACTTCCTGCTCAACGCCCTCCTCGCCGGCCTCGCCCTGGCCCTGGTGGCCGGCCCCCTGGGCTCCTTCGTGGTCTGGCGGCGGATGGCCTATTTCGGCGATACCCTGTCCCACGCCGCACTGCTCGGGGTAGCCCTGGGTTTCCTCCTCGATGTCAGCCCGACCCTGGCAGTGACCGTCGGCTGCGTGCTGCTCGCGGTGCTGCTGGTGACCCTGCAGCAGCGCCAGCCGCTGGCCGCCGACACCCTGCTGGGCATCCTCGCCCACAGCACCCTGTCGCTGGGCCTGGTCACCCTGAGCTTCATGAAGGAAGTGCGGGTCGACCTGATGGCCTACCTGTTCGGCGATCTACTGGCGGTGAGCGCCAGCGACCTGCTGTGGATAATCGCCGGCAGCGCGCTGGTCCTGGCACTGATCTGCTTCCTCTGGCGGCCGCTGCTGGCGATCACCGTGCACGAGGAACTGGCGAAGGTGGAAGGCCTGCCGGTCGGAGCGATCCGCCTGGCGCTGATGTTGCTGATCGCCATCGTCATCGCCGTGGCGATGAAGATCGTCGGCGTACTGCTGATCACCTCGCTGCTGATCATTCCCGCCGCCGCCGCCCAGCGCCATGCCCGCAGTCCCGAGCAGATGGCGGTCGGCGCCAGCCTGCTGGGACTGGTCGCGGTGTGCGCCGGCCTGGCCCTGTCCTGGTTCAAGGATACCCCCGCCGGCCCCTCGATCGTGGTCAGCGCCGCCGGCCTGTTCCTGCTGAGTTTTGTCCTGCCCCGCCGCACGGTGTAGAATCTGGCGATTTTTTGACCAAACGAGAACCCGCAGGAATGATGTCGTCCTTCTTTCGCCTGCTGTCCGTCCTGGCGGCGGCGCTGCTGGTCAGCGCCTGCCAGGGCAATGCGTCGTCGCAACCGACGCCGGTGGTCGCGCCCCAGGCGCAGCCCGCCGATCCCTATGCCGAACTGCAGGAAACCCTGGCCGCCGGCAAGCTCGAACAGGCCGAGCAACAATGGCTGGCCCTGCGCAGCGCAGCCGCCGGCGACGAGCGCGTCGAAGCATTCCGCCGCCAGTTGGCCGAGGCCTACATGCAGCGCGGGGAAACCGCGCTGCGCCAAGGAGACCTCAACACCGCCACCAGTGCCCTCGGCCATGCCCGCGGACTGATGCCCAAGGCGCCGGCGCTGACCGCCGGGCTGGACGGTGCGATCAACCGCGCCAAGGTCGATCCCGCCCGTGCCGAGCAGGCCCGACGCATGCAGCAGGCGGCCCAGCAGCAGATGCAGCAGATCATCCAGACGCCGCCCGACGGCGAGCTGAAGCCGCTGCCCGGCGCTCCCCACCTGATCGATCCGCAAGCGGCCAGCAGCGCCGTGCCCCTGCCGATGCTCGACGGCACCGGCCAGGGCGGCCTCGGTGCGGTGCTCGATGCGGTGGCCGCGGATGTCGTCGCCTACCGTTGCAGGGTGCATATCGAAGTGCGCCGGGACAGCGACTATCCGCTGGTTTCCGACCAGCTCCTGGCGCGGGTGAAGAAGCTCTCACCCGATTTCGACCTGCATCTCAGCCATGTCGTACAGGCCGACAAGCCGACCCGATTGATACTTACCCCCCGGAATTGAGGCCGGTCCAGTCCCGGCCACAGCAGAAAGCGCTTGTCGGGAGCGAGCCAGACGCTTATTCCATTTCAATGATTTTTCATCACCAATAAATATTAATAATGCATAAGAAAGCAAGGTAAAATGTTCGGTTTAGCTGACCGCCCATGCTTCCCGCCAAGCCCGTGCTCCAGCCGTAACAGCATCGCCGCACCCACAAGGTTCGCCCAGTGATCGAATTCCACGACGTCCACAAGACCTATCGAGTTGCCGGTCGGGAAATCCCCGCCTTGCAACCGACCCGCCTGAACATCCAGGCCGGGCAGATTTTCGGCCTGATCGGCCATTCCGGTGCCGGCAAGAGCACCCTGCTGCGCCTGATCAACCGCCTCGAGGAGCCCAGCGGCGGCCGCATCCTGGTCGAGGGCGAAGACGTCACCGCCCTCGACGCCGAAGGCCTGCGCCGTTTCCGCCAGCGCGTCGGGATGATCTTCCAGCACTTCAACCTGCTGTCCTCGAAGACCGTCGCCGACAACATCGCCATGCCCCTGCGCCTGGCCGGCGGCTTCAGCCGTGCCGAAGTCGATGCGCGGGTCTCCGAGCTGCTCGCACGGGTCGGCCTGTCCGACCACGCGCGCAAGTATCCGGCCCAGCTCTCCGGCGGACAGAAACAGCGCGTCGGCATCGCTCGCGCCCTGGCCTGCCGGCCGAGCATCCTGCTCTGCGACGAGGCCACCAGCGCCCTCGATCCGCAGACCACCGCCTCGGTCCTGCAACTGCTGGCGGAAATCAATCGCGAGCTGAAGCTGACCATCGTCCTCATCACCCACGAGATGGACGTGATCCGTCGTGTCTGCGACCAGGTCGCGGTCATGGACGGCGGCGCCATCGTCGAGCAGGGCGATGTCGCCGATGTCTTCCTCCATCCGCAGCACCCGACCACCCGCCGCTTCGTGTTCGAGGCCGAACGGGTCGACGAAGACGAGCGTCACGACGATTTCGCCCACGTGCCGGGTCTCATCCTGCGCCTGACCTTCCGCGGCGAAGCCACCTATGCGCCACTGCTGGGCACCGTGGCGCGGCAGACCGGGGTCGACTACAGCATCCTTTCCGGACGCATCGACCGCATCAAGGACACGCCCTACGGCCAGTTGACCCTGGCCCTGGTCGGCGGTGACCTGGAAGCCGCCATGAGCCAGTTGAACGCCGCTGACGTACATGTGGAGGTACTGCGCTGATGGACTTCTTCGAAACCATGAGCTTCGCCAACATCGACTGGTACGAAATCTGGCTGGCCAGCGTCGACACCTTCTGGATGCTCGGCGGTTCGCTGCTGTTCACGGTGGTCCTCGGCCTGCCCCTCGGCGTCCTGCTGTTCCTTACCGGGCCACGGCAGATGTTCGAGCAGAAGGCGGTCTACACCCTGCTCTCGCTAGTGGTGAACATCCTCCGTTCGTTGCCGTTCATCATCCTGCTGATCGTGATGATCCCGCTGACCGTACTGATCACCGGTACCTCGCTGGGCGTCGCCGGGGCCATCCCGCCGCTGGTGGTGGGCGCCACGCCGTTCTTCGCGCGCCTGGTGGAAACCGCGCTGCGCGAGGTCGACAAGGGCATCATTGAGGCAACCCAGGCGATGGGCGCCAGCACCCGGCAGATCATCTGGAACGCCCTGCTGCCGGAAGCCCGGCCGGGCATCATCGCCGCCATCACCGTCACCGCCATCACCCTGGTCTCGTACACCGCGATGGCCGGAGTGGTCGGCGCCGGCGGGCTGGGCGACCTGGCGATCCGCTTCGGCTATCAGCGCTTCCAGACCGACGTGATGGTGGTCACCGTGGTGATGCTGCTGATCCTCGTCCAGATTCTGCAAACCGTGGGCGACAAGCTGGTGGTGCACTTCTCGCGCAAGTAAGCTTGCCGGCCAAGCCCAAAACCCTGAGCGCCGCGGTTATCCACAGCCGCCAGGAACACCTCGAAAGGAGTTGAAGATGAAAAAACTGCTTGCTGCTTTCTCCGCTGTCGCGGCGCTCGGCCTCACCGCCGCCCAGGCCGCCGAGACCCTCACCGTCGCGGCCACCCCGGTGCCGCACGCGGAGATCCTCAATGTGGTCAAGCCGCTGCTGGCCAAGGAAGGCGTGGAACTGAAGGTCAAGGAGTTCACCGACTACGTGCAGCCGAACGTGCAGGTCTCGGAAAAGCGCCTGGACGCCAACTTCTTCCAGCACCAGCCGTACCTCGATGAGTTCAACAAGGCCAAGGGCACCGACCTGGTCGCCGTGACCGGCGTACACATCGAGCCGCTGGGCGCCTACTCGAGCAAGTACAAGAAGCTCGACGAACTGCCTTCCGGCGCTACCGTGGTGATCCCCAACGACGCCACCAACGGCGGCCGCGCCCTGCTCCTGCTGGACAAGGCTGGGGTGATCAAGCTCAAGGACAACAAGAGCATCACCGCCACGCCGAAGGACATCGTCGACAATCCGAAGAACATCAAGATCCGCGAACTGGAAGCCGCGACCCTGCCGCGCGTGCTGACCCAGGTCGACATGGCGCTGATCAATACCAACTACGCCCTGGAAGCCAAGCTGAACCCGACCAAGGATGCGCTGGCCATCGAAGGCAGCGACTCGCCCTACGTGAACATCCTCGTCGCGCGGCCGGACAACAAGGACAGCGACGCCATGCAGAAGCTGGCCAAGGCCCTGCACAGCGCCGAGGTCAAGCAGTTCATCCAGGAGAAATACAAAGGCGCGGTGGTGCCGGCGTTCTGAGCCACGCTGCGTAACCGCCCCTGGAAAAAGCCCGGTCTTCGACCGGGCTTTTTCGTTTCCGGCCCGGCCGCACGTCTGCCTGCCGTGCCACGACAGCGGTCATTCGGTCGTTTTCGGGGAATGTAGTGAAAAAAACATTCCGTCACATATTGAACAATCTGAAAAATTCACTACACAATCGACCCACCTTCGAGGATGCCCCATGCAAGAACTAAAACAACGCCTGGCCTCCCCGCCCGCCGAACTGACGCCCGCGGAGCGCAAGGTGGTGCGTGCCCTGCTCGATGACTACCCGCGCCTCGGCCTCGGCCCGATGACGCGCCTGGCCCGGCACGCCGGAGTCAGCGACCCGACGATCATGCGCCTGGTGAAAAAGCTCGGCTTCGCCGGCTACGGCGACTTCCAGGAAGCGCTGCTGGCCGACGTCGACGACCGCCTGCGCTCGCCGCGCACCCTGCTCGCCGAACGCCGCGAGCGGATGGGCCGCGACGACACCTGGGCGCGCTACCTCGACCAGGCTGGCCAGAGCCTGCAACAGACCCTCGGCCTGACCCGCCCCGATGACATCCAGCGCCTCGCCGACTGGCTGCTCGACAGCCGCCTGCGCGTGCACTGCCACGGCGGACGCTTCAGCCGTTTCCTCGCCGGCTACCTGGTCACCCATCTGCGCCTGCTGCGCCCGCAATGCCGATTGCTCGACGACGGCGCCCTGCTCCCCGACCAGCTCTACGACCTCGGCCGCCAGGACCTGCTGGTCCTGTTCGACTATCGCCGCTACCAGAGCCAGGCCCAGCACGTGGCCCAGGCCGCCAAGGCACGCGGCACACGGCTGGTGCTGTTCACCGACATCTACGCCTCGCCGCTGCGCGAACACGCCGACCTGATCGTCAGTTCGCCAGTGGAATCCGCCTCGCCCTTCGACTCGCTGGTGCCGGCCATGGCCCAGGTCGAGGCACTGGTAGCGACCCTGGTGGCGCGCATGGGCGCGCCGCTCGACGAACGCCTGGAGGGCATCGACCAGCTCCGCAACGCGTTCAGCAGTCATCTTCTGGAGGAATGACCCGATGTTCAGCCTGCCCCACCACTCGCCGCGCGACCTGCCGTTCGGCCGCCGGCAGACCGCCATCCTGTTCGTCGACATGCAGCGCGCCTGGGTCGAGCCGGGGCGCGACCCGCACGTCGATCCGCAGGCGGCCGGCTACTTCTACGAGCGCGTGCAGAACCAGGTGATCCCCAACCAGCAGCGCCTGCTCGGGGCCATGCGCGCAGTGGACGAGAACGTCCTGCACACCATCATCGAGAGCCTCACCGCCGATGGCCGCGACCGCTCGCTGGATCACAAGCTGTCGGAGATGCACCTGCCCAAGGGCAGCCCGGACGCCAGGGTGATCGACGCCCTGGAGCCGACCGCCAACGAGATCGTGCTGCCGAAGACCTCTTCCGGCGTTTTCAACTCCACCGCCATCGACTACGTACTGCGCAACCTCGGCACCCGCCACCTGATCGTCTGCGGGGTGGTCACCGACCAGTGCGTGGACATGGCCGTGCGCGATGCCGCCGACCGCGGCTACCTGGTCACCCTGGTCGAGGATGCCTGTGCCACCCATACCCCGGAACGCCACCAGGCCTGCCTGGAAGCGATCAAGGGCTACTGCTGGATCAGCGACACCGAGACCGTCCTGCAACGCATCGCCGCCCTCGGCCGGAGCAACCTGTGAACCGCCTGCAGCCGGTACGCCTGGTCAGCTTCGTCACCACCGACCTGGCCGGCTTCACCCGCGGGCGCTCGCTGCCCCTGGCGACCCTGGAAGAGCAACTGGCCAGCGGTTGCGGCTGGGTACCGGCGAACAGCTCGCTGACCCCGCAGGACCTGATCGACGAGAGCAGCCCCTGGGGCAGCCACGGCGACCTGCGCCTGCTGCCCGACCCGAACAGCCGGGTGCGCGTCGAGCAGGGTCCCGACGCCGCTGCGCCGGCGCTCGACTACCTGCACGGCAACCTGGTGGAAACCGACGGCAAGCCGTGGCCGGCCTGCCCGCGCGGCCTGCTGCTGGCCGAGGTGGAGCGCTATCGCGACAGCGGCCTGCAGGTCATCGCGGCGTTCGAACACGAATTCAGCCTGCTCGGCCTGCCCGGCGAGCGTCCGGCCGCGGCGTTTTCGCTGCAGGCCCAGCGTGCCGCCGGGCAGTTCCCCGGCTGGCTGGTCAGCGCCCTGGCCCAGGCCGGCACCGAGCCGGAGATGTTCCTCCCCGAATACGGCCAGCGCCAGTACGAGGTCACCTGCCGCCCGGCGCAGGGCGTGGTCGCCGCCGACCGCGCGGTGAACGTCCGCGAGGTCACTCGCGAAGTGGCGCGGCAGATGGGCCTGCGTACCTGCTTCGCACCGCTGCCGGCACCCGGCGCGGTGACCAACGGGGTGCACCTGCACCTGAGCCTGCAACATGCCGACGGCAGCCCGCTGCTGTACGAGCCCGGTCGACCCAACGATCTCTCCGAACTCGGCGAGCACTGGGCCGCCGGCGTGCTCGCGCACCTGCCAGCGCTGTGCGCGCTGACCGCGCCTACCGCCGCCTCCTACCTGCGCCTGAAACCCCACCACTGGAGCGCCGCCTACGCCTGCCTGGGACTGCGCAACCGCGAAGCGGCGCTGCGCATCTGCCCGGTGGTGAGCGTCGGCGGCAAGCCGCTGGGCAAGCAGTACAACCTGGAATTCCGGCCGATGGACGCCACCGCCTGTCCGCACCTGGCGATGGCCGCGGTGCTGATCGCCGGCCGCCTGGGCATCGAACGACGTCTGCCGCTGCGCGCCCTGGCCGATGTCGATCCGCACGGCCTCAGCGACGAAGAGCGCCAGGCCCGCGGCATCCAGGCCCTGCCGGCGACCCTCGGCGATGCGCTCGACTGCCTGCAGCGCGACGAGACGCTCTGCGCCGAGCTGCCAAATCCGCTGCTGGACACTTACCTCGCCATGAAGCGCCACGAACTGGCACTGACGGCGGGCCTTTCCGACGACGACCTGTGCCGCCACTATGCCGAGCTTTACTGACAACCCCGAACTCGGCATCTACCAGCTGCCACCCTACCGCCTGCTCAACCCCGAAGGGCGCAGCCCGGTGGTCCTGGTCTGCGAGCACGCCAGCCGGCACATCCCGCTGGAGTTGCAGCGCCTCGGCCTGGACCAGGCCGCGGCGGAAGAACACATCGCCTGGGATATCGGCGCCCTGGCGCTGGCCGAAGAGCTTTCCCGGCGGCTCGACGCGCCATTGCTGGCGGCCGGCTACTCGCGCCTGCTGATCGACCTGAACCGACCGCTGGAGGCACCCGACAGCATTCCGCCGCACAGCGAGATCTACCCGGTTCCCGGCAACCGCGAGCTGTCCGAGACGGTGCGCCGCTATCGCCAGGATTGCCTGTTCCATCCGTTCCACCAGCGCCTGACGCAACTGCTCGACGAGCGCCAGGCCGCCGGCGTGCCGACCCGCGTGGTCGGCGTGCACAGTTTTACCCCGGTGTACCACGGCAGACCCCGCCCGCTGGTTGCCGGGGTGCTTTATCGCAACGCCGGCGCCTACGCCGGGCGCATCCTCGACGGTTTGCGCCGGCACGGCCTGGAAGTCGCCGGCAACCAGCCCTATGCGATCGACCCGGCGGAAGACACTACCGTTCCGGTGCATGGCGACGCACGCGGTCTGGAAGCGGTGCTGCTGGAGATCCGCAACGATGGATTGCGCACGCCGGATGCGGTGAGCGCCTGGGCCGAGCGTCTGTATCCCTGGCTCTGATGCGATGACCGGCGCCGCCGGTCGCCAATAACGAGAAAGAGGCCCGCTTCGCGTGCGGCGCCGATAACGACAATACGCTGCCTTTTCCCGAGGAGCCCGTCATGGCCATCGAACAGTTCGGATACCGGCAACAGCTGCGCCGCAGCCTGTCCCTGAGCGACCTGATCATCTACGGGATGATCTTCATGATCCCCATCGCCCCGTTCGGGGTCTACGGCTGGGTCCATGCCGACGCCCACGGCATGGTGCCGATGGCCTACCTGGTGGGCATGCTGGCGATGCTCTTCACCGCCCTCAGCTACGGAGCCATGGCCAAGGCCTTTCCGATTGCCGGCTCGGTGTATTCCTACGCCCAGCGCGGCATCCACCCCCATGTCGGCTTCATCGCCGGCTGGGTGCTGCTGCTCGACTACCTGCTGATCCCGCCGCTGCTCTACGTGTTCAGCGCGCTGGCGCTGAACCACTTGTTCCCGGCGATCCCCAAGCTGGCCTGGATGCTGCTGTTCCTGGTCTCGGCGACCCTGGTCAACCTGCGCGGCATCACCTTCGCCGCCCGCGCCAACCTGTTGTTCCTGATCGGAGAGCTGGTGGTCCTGGCGATCTTCCTGGTGGTCGGCTACCAGGCGCTGGAAGGCGGCCTGGGCAACGGCCGGCTGACCCTCGAGCCGCTGTATCGCCCGGAGGCCTTCGATCTCGGCCTGGTGATGAAGGCCGCCTCGATCGCCGTACTGTCGTTCCTCGGCTTCGACGCCATCTCCACCCTCGCCGAGGAGGTCAAGGGCGATCCCGCGCGACAGATCGGCCGCGCCGCGCTGATCGCGCTGTTCATCATGGGCGGCATCTTCATCGCGCAGACCTGGCTGGCCACCGACCTCGCCGCCGGGATGAACTTCAAGTCGGCGGACACCGCCTTCTACGAGATCGCCGAAGCGGCCGGTGGCCAGTGGCTGTCGATGCTGACAGCGGTAGCCACCGCGCTGGCCTGGGGTGTCACCGTGTCGATCACCTCGCAGGCAGCGGTCTCGCGCCTGCTCTACTCGATGGCCCGCGACGGCAGGCTGCCGCGCGCGCTGGCCAGGGTCCATCCGCGCTACCAGACGCCGCACGTCAGCCTGTACCTGGTGGCGGTGCTGTCGCTGGGAATCGGCTGGGCCTTCCTCGACGCACCGGACGTGCTCACCTCACTGGTGAACTTCGGTGCCCTCACCGGCTTCTGCCTGCTGCACCTGAGCGTGATCAACCACTACTACCGCCGCCAGCGCTCCGGCCAGTGGTTGCGGCATCTACTGTTCCCGCTGGTGGGCCTGGCGATCATCGCCTACGTGCTGTACAGCATGAGCCTCGACGCACAGTTGCTCGGACTGGCCTGGATCGCGGTGGGGCTGGTCTACCTGGCGTTGCTGCAACGCGGCGGGCGCCAGGCGCCAACGGAGTTGGCCAAGGATCTCTGACGCCTCGCGAGGGCTGCTTCAGGCCGGCTCTTCACCGACGAAATCGCTGCGGCTGAGGCCATGCCGCAGCATCTTTTCGTTGAGTGTCCGACGCGGCAGTTGCAGCAACTCCATCACCGCCTTGATGTCCCCGCGGCACTGGCCGAGCGCCTGGCGCAAGCACTCCGCCTCGAAGGCTTCCATGCGTTCCGCCAGCCCCGAGGTGAGGCCGCCGCCTTCCTCCGCGTCCCCGCGCTCCAGGCCGAGGACATGACGCTCGGCGGCGTTGGCCAGCTCGCGTACATTGCCCGGCCAGTCGTGGGCCATCAGCCGCGCCAGTTCCGCCGGCGCGGCGGGCTGCGGCTCGCGGCCGAGGCGCTGGCTGGCAACGCTGGCGAAATGTTCGAAGAGCAGCGGGATGTCCTCGCGACGCTCGCGGATCGGCGGCAGGCGCAGCTCGGCGACGTTCAGGCGATACACCAGGTCCTCGCGGAAGCGTCCGGCACGTGCTTCGGCCAGCAGGTCGGGCTTGGTCGCGGCAATCACCCGCAGGTCGACGTGGATACTCTGGTTCGAGCCGAGCCGCTCCAGTTGCTGCTCCTGCAGGACGCGCAGCAGCTTGACCTGCTGCGCCAACGGCATGCTTTCGATCTCGTCGAGGAACAGGGTGCCGCCATGGGCATGCTCGAGCTTGCCGATGCGCTTGCCCTGCGCGCCGGTGAAGGCACCGCTCTCATGACCGAACAGCTCGCTCTCGAACAGTTGCTCGGGAATCGCCGCGCAGTTCAGCGCCACGAACGGCTTGTCGGCGCGCGGCCCGAAGTCGTGCAGGCAGCGGGCAACCAGTTCCTTGCCGCTGCCGGTCTCACCACGGATCAGGACGTTCACCGGGGTCGGCGCCAGGGCCAGAACCTGCCGGCGCAACGCTTCCATCGGCTTGGACACGCCGAGCAGACGCGCATCGACCTGGTCCTTGAGACTGGCCTGCTCCTTCAGGCGCCGGTTCTCCAGCACCAGGCGGCGCTTTTCCAGCGCGCGCCGCAAACTGCCGAGCAGGCGCTCGGGCGTGAAGGGTTTCTCGATGAAGTCGTAGGCGCCCTGGCGCATGGCCTCCACCGCCATCGGCACGTCGCCGTGCCCGGTGACCACGATCACCGGCAGGTCGCGATCAACCGCCTGCAGGTTGGCGAGCAGTTGCAGGCCGTCCATGCCGGGCATGCGCACATCGCTGATGACCACCCCGGCGAAGGACTTGTCCAACGCTTCCAGGCATTCCTCGGCGCGCAGGCACAGGCGCACCTCGAAGCCGGACAGCTCCAGCCATTGCTGCACCGCTTCGCGGATCGTCGCTTCGTCGTCGACGAAGATCACCTGGTCGCTCATGTCGTTACGCTCGTGTCATCGGGGGCCGCCGGCAGGATCAGGCTGAACACCGCTCCCGCTTCGGCATTGGCGACCTGCAGGCGGCCGCCGAGTTCGTGGACGATCCCATAGGATACCGCCAGGCCGAGGCCGAGTCCCTCTCCCACCGGCTTGGTGGTGAAGAACGGATCGAAGACGCTGCCCAGGTGCTCGGCGGGAATCCCGCCGCCGTTGTCGGCGACGCTCAGCACCCAGTCGCCACCAAGCCGTTGCAGGGCCAGGCGGATCCATGGCCGCTCCTGGCCGGCAACGGCATCCAGGGCGTTGCGCAGCAGGTTGACCAGCACCTGTTCCAGGCGGATCGCGTCACCCATCACCCAGGCCGGCCAGAGCAGCGCCTGCTCGATCTCCACCCGTTCGGCGCGGATTCGCGGCAGCAACAACTGCTGCGCCTGTTCGACCACGTGACCCAACTCGATACGCTCGCGCAGGCCGCCGGCGCTCTTGCGCGCGAAGGTCTTCAGGTGGCCGGTGAGCGCGGCCATGCGTTCGAGCATCTGGTCGATGCGCGGCAACGCCTGGCGCGCCTCGTCGTGGCGTCCGGCGTCGAGCAGCAGGCGCAGGCTGGCCAGTTGCATGCGCTGGGCGGTGAGCGGCTGGTTGATCTCATGGGCCAGGGCCGCCGACATCTGCCCCAGGGCGGCCAGCTTGGCCGCCTGCACCAGGCCGTCCTGCGCGGTACGCAGGTCGGCGGTGCGCTGCTCGACCAGGCGCTCCAGCTCCTCCCGGCTACGTTGCCGCAGGCGGGCGATACGCCAGCGCTGGTGCAGGAACAAGCCGAGGAAGACCAGCGCCAGCCAAGTGCCGGCGGCGGCCAGGCGCGCGGTGGCGACGTCGTCCTGGATGCTCGCGGTGTCGCGCAGTAAGTGGAGGGTCCAGCCGTCGTTGGGCAGGTCCAGCGATTGCCAGAGGTAGTCCTTCTCGCCGTCGGCGCTTTCCACCCGCGCCAGACGGCTGTCTTCGCCGTAGCTGCGCAAGGTCTGGTGGCGCAGGGGTGTCAGGGGCTGGCGATCGTATTGCCGGGTCTCCGCCAGTTCGAAGCGGTCCACGGTATCCAGCGGTTCCAGTTCGCGGTAGCGCCAACCGGCGTGGTTGGCGAGGAACACGATGCCCTTGGCGTCGCTGGCCAGGACCAGGTCGGGGGTCTGGTTCCACTGCCGTTCCAGATCGGGAAACTCCAGCTTGACCACGATTGCGCCCAGGAAGCTGCCGTCCTCAGCGCGCACCGCGTGGGACAGGAAATAACCGGGAATCCCGCTGATCACCCCGACCGCATAGAAACGTCCGGAGCCTTGGGCGATGGTCTGGCGGAAATAGGGACGGAAACCGTAGTTGTGGCCCACGTAGCTGGTCGGCAGGTTCCAGTTGCTCGCCGCCACGGCCAGCCCGGTACGGTCGAGCAGCTCCAGGGTGGAGGAGCGGGCGGCCAGGTTGATGCTTTCCAGCTTGAGGTTGAGGCGCTGCTGCAACTCGCCGTCGATCGGCCCGGCCAGCGCCGCGCGCAGATCCGGATCCAGCGCCAGTACCGCCGGCAGGCTGCGGAAGCGTTCGATCAGGGTCTGCAGCGAGCCGGCGTAGAGGTCCAGCTGCTTGCGCACCTGTTCGCCCTCGGCGCGTAGCGCCTGCTGCCGCGCCTGGCGTCCCGCCCAGTCCATGGACAGCAGCAGGCCGCCGAGCAGCGGCAACAACAGCAGGAACAGGCGCAGCGGACGGGACAAGGACATCGGCGGATCGAAACGGCGGCGGGAAGCGGCGACGATAGCACGGCGCCCGGTTACACTGCGCGCCGTACGAGGAGTCTGCCCATGTCGCTATCCCCCTGGTCCCATTCCTGCTCCGCCGGTTTCACCCTGCGCGGCTGGCGCAGCGAACCGAGCGGCAAGCCGTTGCTGCATTTCCTCCATGGCAACGGCTTCTGCGGCCGCACCTACGAACCGATGCTGCGTCTGTTGGCGGAGGATTTCGACCTCTGGCTGTGCGACATCCAGGGCCACGGCGAAAGCGACCATGGCGGCCGCTTCCACGGCTGGAACCGCAACGCCGAGATGGCGGTGGAGGCCTTCGAGGCCGGGCGCGGTCCCTATGGCGATGTCCAGCGACTGGCCTGCGGGCACAGCTTCGGCGGCGTCCTCAGCAGCCTCGTCCTGGCCCGCCATCCCACCCTGTTCGCCCGCGCCGTGCTGCTCGACCCGGTACTGTTCACCCCGGCGATGATCGGCGTGATGGCGCTTTCCGAGACCCTCGGCCTGCAATTGCGCGGCAGCCTGGCGAAGAAGGCGCGCCTGCGCCGCAGCCAGTGGCCGGATCGCGCAGCCGCCTACGCCGGCTTGCGCGGCCGCGGTATCTTCAAGGGCTGGACCGACGAGGCGCTGTGGGCCTACGTGGAATATGCGCTGAAGGAGAGCGACGGCGGAGTCGAGCTGAAGTGCCGGCCAAGCCGCGAAGCGGAGATCTTCAGTTCCTTCCCCAGGCGGCTGTGGCCGTCGCTGGGCAAGATCACCACGCCGACCCGCGTGCTCTACGGTGACCGCACCTACCCTTTCGTCGCCAAGTCGGTGGCGCGCTGGTGCTCGCTCAACCCCCAGGTCAGCGCCCACGCGGTGGTCGGCGGCCACTGCTTCATGCAGGAAGACCCGGCCGATGCCGCCGAACGCGTACGCGACTTTCTCCTGCCCAATCCATGAACGCTCCTTCCGTGGGGAATCCGGCGCTCATCCATCGGTCCCAGGGAGGATGACCCCCACAGGACCGAGCCATGCGCCCTCTCCTCTTCAGCGCCCTTCTCCTGCTCTCCGGGCATGCCCAGGCCAGCGAATGGAACGACAGCCACGCCGTGGACAAGCTATTCGGCGCGGCCGGGGTGAAAGGCACCTTCGTCCTCTACGATGTGCAGCGGCAGCGCTATGTCGGCCATGACCGGGAGCGCGCGGAAACTCGCTTCGTTCCTGCCTCCACCTACAAGGTGGCGAACAGCCTGATTGGCTTATCCACAGGGGCGGTTAGATCCGCCGACGAGGTTCTTCCCTATGGCGGCAAGCCCCAGCGCTTCAAGGCCTGGGAGCACGACATGAGCCTGCGCGACGCGATCAAGGCATCGAACGTACCGGTCTACCAGGAACTGGCGCGGCGCATCGGCCTGGAGCGGATGCGCGCCAATGTCTCGCACCTGGGTTATGGCAACGCGGAAATCGGCCAGGTTGTGGATAACTTCTGGTTGGTGGGACCGCTGAAGATCAGCGCGATGGAACAGACCCGCTTTCTGCTCCGACTGGCGCAGGGAGAATTGCCATTCCCCGCCCCGGTGCAGTCCACCGTGCGCGCCATGACCCTGCTGGAAAGCGGCCCGGGCTGGGAGCTGCACGGCAAGACCGGCTGGTGCTTCGACTGCACGCCGGAACTCGGCTGGTGGGTGGGCTGGGTGAAGCGCAACGAGCGGCTCTACGGCTTCGCCCTGAACATCGACATGCCCGGCGGCGAGGCCGACATCGGCAAGCGCGTCGAACTGGGCAAGGCCAGTCTCAAGGCTCTCGGGATACTGCCCTGACGCTCTGCCGCCTCAGTCGCCGACCTTTTTCTGCCGGGACTGCCGCCACTCGTCGAGGCGAATCACCTCGGCGCTATGCACCGGCGGGTTGTCGACCTCGGCGGCCGCCTCGAAGCGATGCGGGGCCAATTCGATGGCGCCGAGGTGATAGCCATACATGACGATGCGCCCGGCGTAGCGTTCCTCGCCGCTGACGGTGAATTCGAAACCGAACTCGCGGCTCAGCCGCCACTGACCACGGTGGTCACGGGCCAGGCGCAGGCGCCGGCGCGCGACATTCTCGTCGAGCAGTTCCACGCCCTGCTTGGCGCAATGCTGCTTGGCCAGCAGCAACGCCCGCTCGCGCACGCCATGGGCGCGCCACCACCAGGCTGCGGCGGCGCCCAACAGGAGCATGACGAAAAGGTTACCCAGGGTCACGAGCGGAATCCGGTGTAGGGGGACGGCCAGCTTACCCGTTCTCCCGGCAGGCAGCGAGTGGGGGGTGTTTTCGCCATGTGAATTAGCCCCCATACTGCGCCGACTCAGCTGTAGGAAGTCGTCTCATGCCACGTACGCCCCACCTGCTCGCCATCCAGTCCCATGTGGTCTTCGGCCACGCCGGCAATGCCGCGGCGGTGTTCCCGATGCAGCGCATCGGAATCAACGTCTGGCCGTTGAACACGGTGCAATTCTCCAACCACACCCAGTACGGTCAATGGACCGGGCAGGTGCTGCCGCCGGAGCAGATTCCGGCTCTGGTGGACGGTATTGCCGGCATCGGCGAACTGGGCAACTGCGACGCAGTGCTGTCCGGCTATCTCGGCAGCGCCGCCCAGGGCCGCGCCATTCTCGACGTGGTGGCACGGATCAAACAGGCCAACCCTCGGGCGTTGTACCTCTGCGACCCGGTCATGGGCCACCCGGAAAAAGGCTGCATCGTGGCCCCGGAAGTCAGCGACTTCCTGCTGGAAGAAGCCGCCGCGGTCGCCGACTACCTGTGCCCCAACCAGTTGGAGCTGGACAGCTTCTGCGACCGCCAGCCGAACTCCCTCGCCGACTGCGTGGAAATGGCACGGAGCCTGCTGGCACGCGGTCCCAGGGCAATCCTGGTAAAGCACCTGAACTATCCGGGCAAGGCCGGCGACACCTTCGAGATGCTACTGGTGGCCGCCGATCAGGCCTGGCACCTGCAACGCCCGCTGCTGGCCTTCCCGCGGCAACCGGTCGGAGTCGGCGACCTGGCCTCGGGGCTGTTCCTCTCTCGCCTGCTGCTCGGCGACGACTTGCGTAACGCCTTCGAATTCACCGGCGCCGCGGTCCATGAAGTGCTGCTGGAAACCCAGGCCTGCGGCAGCTACGAGCTGGAGCTGGTGCGGGCGCAGGATCGGATCGCACACCCAAGGGTTCGTTTCGACGCAGTGCGCCTTTAGTCTCCATCCCAGTGGGTGAAAATCATCCACAGGCAGCTCAAAGAACGTATTTCCCCAGCATCAACCCACCGACCACCATCACCGCCATCAGCACGAAAGCCATGCCCAGGCGCCGCTCGATCAGGGTCTTCAGGCGTGGGCCAGCCCAGAACAGCAAAGCGCAGGTAGCGGCGAAGCGCAGGCTGCGGGCGACAAGGCTGAGGCCGACGAACAGCCAGAGGTCGAGCTGGGTCACTCCGCTGGTAATGGTGATCACCTTGTACGGCAGCGGCGTGAAGCCGCCGCCCAGCAGCACCATCAGCCAGCCCAGTTCGTTGTAGCGTTCGGCGACCTGTTCGAAGTTCTCCAGCAAGCCGTAGAACGCCAGGATCGGCATGGCCACGCTCTCGAACAGCAGCAAGCCGATGAAATAGCCGGCGATGCCGCCCAGCACCGAGCTGATCGCGCAGATCGTCGCGTAGCGCCAGGCCTTGGCCCGGTTGGCCAGGACCATCGGCACCAGCAAGGCGTCCGGCGCAATCGGGAAGAACGAGCTTTCGGCGAAGGTCACCCCGCCCAGGGCCAGCTCCGCGCGGGGATGGCCGGCCAGGCGCAGGGTCCAGTCGTAGAGACGGCGCAACATGTCAGGCCGACTGCGGCAGCGGTGCGTCGGCGCCGCGCTCGTCACGGTCGAGTCCCAGGCGATGGACCATGCCGCAGGCGATCTCGCGCTCGCCCATGATCACCAGGTTGGCGCCGTTCTGCTCCAGGTAGTCCACCTCGGCGTCGAAATGCGCCCGGGCGACGATGTCCAGCGGCGGGTTCACCGCGCGGGCGTGGCTGGCGATCTGCCCGGCCTCGAAGCCGTTGGGAATGGCGATCAGCAACCAGCGCGCCTCGGCGATGTTGGCCAGTTCCAGCACGCCGGGACTGGCGGCATTGCCGAGGACCACGCTGTAGCCCTGTTCGCGCAGTTCGTCGGCCTTGTCGCGCTTGTCCACCACCACCACGAAGGGCGTCCCGGCGGCGCGCAGGCGAGCGCTGACCAACCCGCCAACCCGGCCATGACCGATCAGCACCGCATGTTCGCGCTCCAGGATCGGCGGCGGCAGGTCCTGCGCCGGCATCTCGCGGACCCCGCCAGCGGCCTCCGCCAGGCGCTGCTCCTTGCGTTGCTGCAGGCGATCGATGGCGATGAACAGCAGCGGATTGACCAGGATCGACAGGATCGCCCCGGCCAGCACCAGGTCGCGGCTCTGCTCCGGCACCAGTTCGAGGCCGATGCCCAGGCCGATGAGAATGAAGGAAAACTCGCCGATCTGCGCCAGGCTGGCGGCGATCACCAGTGCGGTGCTGTTCGGATGGCCGAAAGCGCGGACGATCAGGTAGGCGGCCACCGACTTGCCGAAGACGATGACCAGGAAAGTGGCCAGGACCGTCAGCGGCTCCTGCAACAGGATCATCGGATTGAACAGCATCCCCACCGAGACGAAGAACAGCACCGCGAAAGCGTCGCGCAGCGGCAACGAGTTCTCCGCCGCCTCGTGGCTGAGCTCGGACTCGTTGAGAATCATCCCGGCGAAGAAGGCGCCTAGCGCGAAGGACACCCCGAACAGCACCGCCGAGCCATAGGCGATGCCCAGGGCAATGGCCAGCACGGCCAGGGTGAAGAGCTCCCGCGAACCGCTGGCGGCGACCCTCTCCAGCACCCAGGGCACCACCCGGCGACCGCCGAAGATCATCAGGGCGACGAAGGCGGCGACCTTGCCCAGGGTAATCAGCAGCGGCCAGAGCAGACCGGCGTCGCCGCCGTCGGTCTTGCCGCCGAGGGTGCCGGCGAGCGCCGGCAGGAGTACCAGGGTCAGGACCATCGCCAGGTCCTCGACGATCAGCCAGCCGATGGCGATCCTGCCACGCTTGGTGTCCAGCAACTGGCGCTGCTCCAGGGCGCGCAACAGCACCACGGTACTGGCCACCGACAGGCTCAGGCCGAATACCAGGCCGCCGCCGAAGCTCCAGCCGAGCAGCTTGGCCAGGCCGATGCCAAGCAGCGTGGCGACGCCGATCTGCACCAGCGCCCCGGGAATGGCGATGGCCTTCACCGAGAGCAGGTCCTTGAGCGAGAAGTGCAGGCCGACGCCGAACATCAGCAGGATCACGCCGAGTTCGGCGATTTCCTGCGACAGCGCCTGGTCGGCGACATAACCGGGAGTGAACGGCCCGGCCAGAACACCTGCGAGCAAGTAGCCGACCAGCGGCGAAATGCGCAGGCGATTGGCCAGGGCCCCGAAGAGGAAGGCGAGGACGAACCCCGCGGCGAGTGTGGTGAGTAACGGCGTATGGTGCATCAGGACTCCCGGCAACACGGGGAACGCGTCCTCCGCGGCCTGGCCGGCGGACGACGACGTTCGAAATGGATCACGGACCCGCGCCCGTGACGGCAAGGCGGAAAGGTTTTCCGCCAACGGAGCCGGGCAGAGCGACCGGCCCATGGCATTCGAGCGACCCGACGGCGGCTATGGTTCCTGGCGAAACCCGGCGCGATACCGACAGGTTAACCCGTTGACGTTGCTGGAGTTTTAACAGGCACGCCGGTTTCTTATCAAGAAATGTCAGGAATGGACGCCAGCAGAGGCAAACTTCTGCGTTTTCTTATGAAAAGCTGCGAAAATTCGCGAAACGGCATCAGGTCCGAAGCGGGCTCGACCGGACACCGGCAGCCTTCTTCATCCGTCTTCGCGAATCGCCTGGTAGCGGGCCTCCAGCTCCGCGCGCAGCTGGCGGCGTTGCTGGGCCTGGGCGAAGCGGCGCTTCTGCTCGGCGGTTTCCAACTCCAGCGGACGGACGGCCACCGGCTTGCGCTCGTCATCCAGGGCGACCATGGTGAAGAAACAGCTGTTGGTATGACGCACGGACTGCTCGCGGATGTTTTCGGTGATGACCTTGACGCCGATCTCCATGGAAGTCCGCCCGGTGTAGTTGACCGAAGCGAGGAAGGTCACCAGTTCGCCGACATGCACCGGCTCGCGGAAGATCACCTGATCCACCGACAGGGTCACCACGTAGCGACCGGCATAGCGACTGGCGCATGCATAGGCGACTTCGTCGAGATACTTCAGGAGGGTACCGCCATGGACATTGCCGGAGAAATTGGCCATGTCCGGGGTCATCAGCACGGTCATCGACAGTTGGTTGTTTCCGGGTTGCATAGCGCTTTTTCTCTCATCAGGACGGGCGGGGGACACCATAGACGCAAACGAAGACGGCAGCGGCCACAAATTTTCAATCGTCATGATCGAAATCGCGCCGGGTCGTGCAGACATCCGCGGGCTTTTCTAGACTGGCCCTTTTCCACCGGGAATCGCGCCAATGCCTGCCGCCATTCGCATCCTTCTCCTGGCCCTGGCCGTGCTTGCCGGCATCGGTGCCGCTGCCATCCAGGCCGAGGATACGCCCTGCGCCACCGCCGCGGAATGCAACACGCGCGGCACCCAGGCTTATCGACAGGGGAGTTATCCACAGGCGCTGGACGCCTTCGCCTGGCAATTGCGCCTGGCCGAACGCCAGGAACAGGGCGGAGCCGACTCGGAACAGGCGCTGAACAATCTCGCGCTGACCAGCCTCAAGGCCGGGCAACCGGGACACGCCCGCGCCTGGATGAACCTGGCGCTGGATCGCGGCTACAGCGGCAAGGCCACGCGCTACAACCTGGAACAGGTTGCCCTGAAAGTCGACTACGTCCCTCCAGGGCCTCGCCGGGCACTACCTGCGCTACGCCGGGCAGGCCGAATGGGAAAGCCTGCAGATCGAACCGGTGAAGGGCGGCTACCGGGCGAGCTTCGCCCTGATGCGCATCGGCAATCCGGAGAAACTGATGGAATATGGGCCCGCGGCGGTCGGCGAGTTGTCCGGTCGGCTGGAGGGGCAAGGCGCCCTCTACCGACTGCGCAGCGAAGGCCTGGGCGCCGGCTGCAGCCTGCTGGTATGGCAGGAAGGCATCGACCTGCGAGTGGTGGAGAGCCTTGGCGGGGACTGCCAGGGTTACGGCGGCATGGGCATCGCCGCCGCCGGTAACTGGGTGAAGATATCCAGTCAGGCCAGGGACGACTGAAACTTTTCCACAGGCCGCTCCAGCGGAGCGACCCGTGGAAAATCCACTCAGCGGCCAGCGGACAGGCCGAAGTCCACCGCCAGGTCGGCGCCCGTGATCGCTTCGGCCTGAGGGCCGCAGAGATACCAGACCAGCTCGGCGACTTCTTCCGGGCGGATGAAGCGTGCCGCCTTGCCCTGTGGATAATCCTTCAGCAGCGCGCGCTTGTAGCCATCCGGATTGCCCATCCCATAGCGTTCGGCCTGGTAGTCGAGCATCGGCGTGGCGATATCCGCCGGCGACACGGCGTTGACCCGCACGCCCTGCTCGGCCAGTTCCAGCGCGAGGGTCTTGCTCAGCATGGTCAGCGCCGCCTTGCTCGCGCAATACGCCGCCGACCCCCGGTAGGCCTGGCGTCCGGAGTCGCTGGAGATGTTGACGATGCTGCCCTGGTTTTCCTTCAGGTAGGGTATCGCGGCCTGACACATGTAGAAGGAGGCCTTGAGGTTGACTCCCAGGACCAGGTCGAAATCCTCCTCGGTGAAGTTTTCCACAGGCCCCTCGCGCCAGACGCCCGCAGCATTCACCAGGGCGTCGAGACGTCCGGTACGGGCGAGAATCTTCGACATCAGGGTATGGCAGTTATCCGCGCTGCGCAGGTCGGCGACCCCGCTGGCGTCCAACGGCACCTGCGCGTTCAGCGCGTGCAGGCCCTCCTTATCCACATCCGTGGCGGCGATGCGCCAATGACTCTGGGCGAAACGCTTGGCGATTGCCCGGCCCAAGCCGCCGGCTGCACCAGTGATAAGAACGACGGGCGTGCTCATCTGCTTTTCCTTACTCCTGTGCCGCGTGGAAAACACCGACGGCCAATCGGCCGCCCGCTTCAATGACTGACCGGCAACGCCGGCAGCCGTTCATTCAGGCCTGGTTGAGATACCAGCGCCAGTCCTGCTCGCCGACCTCGCCCATGAAGGCACGGTATTCGGCCTGCTTGATCGCCAGGTAGATCTTCAGGAAATCCTCGCCGAGCGCCTCGCGCTCCCAGGCCGAGCCCTCCAGCGCGCGCAGCGCAGTCAGCCAGTCGCTCGGCAACGCCTGGGTGGCTTGAGCGTAGCCGTTGCCAGTGATCGGCGCACCGGGGTCGAGTCGCTCGCGAATACCCAGGCGCACCGCCGCGAGCAACGCCGCCGCCGCCAGGTAGGGATTGGCGTCGGCGCCGCAGATGCGGTGCTCGATGTGCCGGCTGGACGGCGGGCCGCCGGGAACCCGCAGCGACACGGTGCGGTTGTTGATTCCCCAGGTCGGCGCCAGCGGCGCGTAGCTGTTCGCCTGGAAGCGGCGGAACGAGTTGGCGTTCGGACAGAACAGCGCCAAAGACTCCAGCAGGCACGCCTTCATTCCACCGATGGCCTGGCGCAACAGCGGGGTCCCGGCCGGGTCCTCGCTGGCGAACAGATTGTTGCCAGCGGCGTCGGCCAGGCTGACGTGCAGGTGCAGGCCGTTGCCGGATAGATCGGCGAACGGCTTGGCCATGAAGCAGGCCTGCAACCCATGGCGATTCGCCACACCCTTGACCAGGCGCTTGTAGCGCACGCCTTCGTCGATCGCCTGGAGCGCGTCGAAGCGGTGCTGCAGGGTAATCTCCACCTGCCCCGGCGCGTACTCCGAGATCGCCGTGCGCGCCGGCAGGCCCTGGGCCTCGCAGGCGGCATACAAGTCATCGAGGAATGGCTGCAACTGCTCCAGCTCGTAGACGCCATAGACCTGGGTCGCCCGCGGCCGCTGGCCATTCATCTGCAACGCCGGCAACGGCCGGCCGTCGCTGTCGCGTTCGCGGTCGAGCAGGTAGAACTCCAGTTCCACCGCCATCACCGGGTGGAAACCCTCCGCCTGCAGGCTGTGGATAACCCGCTGCAGCACATGCCGGGGATCGCCCGCCGCGGCCGGTAGCCCGAACTCGGGATGCATGCTGACCTGCACCTGTCCGGTCGGTGACCGCCGCCAGGGTTGCAGGGTCAGGCTGCCGGGCAGCGGGAAGGTCCAGCAATCGGCATCGCCGACGTCCCAGACCAGGCCGGTCTCCTCGACGTCATCGCCATTGATGGTCAGGCCGAGGATGGTGCTCGGCAGCGGCCGCCCGCTTTCGTAGACCGCCAGCAGCTCGTCGCGATGCAGCAGCTTGCCGCGCGGCACGCCGTTGGCGTCGATCAGGAACAGCTCGATGCTGCGCACCTCGGGGTGTGCGGCGAGGAACTCGCGGGCTTCCCGCGGATCGGCGAAATGCATCTCAGGCCTCCCGCGCGCCGGGTATGGCGAGCAACTCGCCGAGCGCCTCGTCGAGGCTGGAGAGCAGGCGGTCGACGTCTTCTTCGCGAGTGTCCGGGCAACACAGGGTCATGTTGTGGAACGGCGTGATGAGGATGCCGCGGTTGATCAGATACAGGTGCAAGGCCATCTGCAGGCTGTCGTGGAACGCCGCCTCGGCGGCCGCGCCGTCGCGTGGGGGGTGCGGGCAGAACTGGAACTCGCTGCGCGCGCCGAGCTCGGTCACCGACCAGGCCAGGCCGTGCTTGTGGATAATCCTGCGGAAGCCCTCGGCCAGACGCGCCGCCAGGGGCAGCATGTGGGCGTAGGCGGCATCGGTCATCACTTCTTCCAGGTTGGCGCGCATACAGCGCATCGCCAGGGCGTTGGCCGACAGCGTGGTACCCATGCCGCTGTGGCCGTGGCCTTCGCTCTGCTCGCTGGCGCGTGTCCTGGCCAGTTGCATGGCGCTGGCCATCGCCGCGCTGCAACCATACACCGAGCACGGTACGCCGCCGGCGATCGGCTTGCCGAGGGTGATGAAGTCCGGCTCGAGTTTCCAGGCGCGGGTACAGCCGCCAGGACCTGTGGAGATGGTGTGGGTCTCGTCGATGATCAGCAGCGTGCCGTGACGACGGGTCAGCTCGCGCAGCTTCTGGTGGAAGCCGGGTTGCGGCAGGACCATGCCGATGTTGGTCATCGCCGGCTCGCAGAGCACGGCGGCCACGTCTTCGCTGGCCAGCGCCCGCTCCAGGGCCTGGAGGTCGTTGAACGGCACCGCGCGGCTGAACTGGGTGAGGTCGTGGGCCTGGCCGAGCAGGCCGGAGCGATGCACGGTGCGGCCGTCGCGGCAGCGAACCAGGGTGTCGTCGACCGTGCCGTGGTAGCAGCCGTCGAATACCAACACCACCTTGCGACCGGTGATCGCGCGCGCCCAGCGCAGGACGAAGCGGTTGGCGTCGGTGGCGGTGGTCGCTACCTGCCAGAACGGCAGGCCGAAGCGCTGCGCCAGCAGCTCGCCTGCGACGATGGCATCCTCCCCCGGAAGCATGGTGGTCAGGCCGTTCGCGCCCTGCTCGGCGAGTGCCCGGGCGATCGGCGCCGGAGAATGACCGAACATGCTGCCGGTGTCGCCCAGGCAGAAGTCCACGTAGACGTGGCCATCCACATCATGGAAACGCGCGCCGTGGGCACGCTCCACGAACAGCGGACAGGGTGTCGACCAATCGCTCATCCAGTGCATCGGCACGCCGTCGAACAACGCACGCCGGGCTCGCTCGGCGAGCGCGACGGACTGTGGATTTTGCGCAAGGAAACGTTGCTGCTCGCGGGCCATGAAGGTTTCCACGGCGGCTTCGGCGATGCCACTGGCGGTCATTTCGAACACCTCGTTTTTTATTTCGCACAACTTTCATTTGTGATCACAAAAAAGTCAATACAGTATTTGAAAGCACTGATAATCTGTTTTCCATGTCAATTTTGTGATCACAAAAATGAACGATTTTCCGAAGTGGACAGGCCAGGTCGCGCTCATCAGCGGCGCCGGCAGCGAACTCGGCATCGGTTTCGCCATTGCCCGGCGGCTGGCCCGCGAAGGCGTGCGCCTGCTGATCACCGCCAGCAGCGAGCGGATTAGGCAACGAGCGGAGGAACTGAGCGCATGTGGTCACGACGTGCGCGCCGCGAGCGCCGACCTGACCGACGAAGCCCAGGTGCAGGGTCTGCTGGACTGGGCCGAAGCCCAGTGGGGACGGGTCGACATCCTGGTGAACAATGCCGGCATGGCCCAGTTGGACAGCGCGGAGCCCTTCAGCGCAGTGGAAGCGACCTCGCTGCGGGATTGGCAACTGTCCCTGTCGCGCAACCTGACCAGTGCTTTCCTGCTCACCCGCGGCCTGCTGCCGGGCATGCGCGAGCGCGGCTACGGGCGGATCGTCAACGTCGCCTCCACCACCGGAACCCGCGGCAGCAACCCGGGCGAAGCCGCGTATAGCGCGGCCAAGGCCGGTCTGGTCGGCTGGAGCATGGGCCTGGCGCTGGAGGTGGCGAAGAGCGGCATCACGGTGAACAGCGTCGCGCCGGGCTGGATCGCCACCGCCTCGAGCACCGCCGAAGAACGCCAGGCCGCCCTGGCCAGCCCCAGCGGACGTGCCGGCCGGCCCGAAGAGGTGGCCGCCGCGGTGGCCTTCCTCGCCTCGCCCGAAGCCAGCTTCGTCAACGGCGAACTGCTGGTGGTGGACGGCGGCAACTGCCTGATCGAAAACAAACGGAGCTGAACATGCGCAACTGCAACCTGACGCTTTCCCAGCTTCCGGCGCCACCGGCGACCCGGAGCTGACCATGGCCGAGAATCTCCAGGAACGACTCTACCAACGACTGCGGGAAGACTTGCTGGCCGGACGTTTCCAGCCCGGCGAGCGACTGAAGATCCGCGACCTGGCGAACCAGTGGGGCACCAGCCCGATGCCGGTTCGCGCCGCCCTGCAACGGCTGGTGGCGGAAGGGGCGCTGGAGGGCGAGGCACAACGCTCGCTCAGGGTGCCGCTGATGACCCGCGAGCGTTTCCTGCAGATCCTCCAGGTGCGCCTGTCCCTCGAAGGGCTGGCGGCCGAAAGCGCCAGCGGCCGGCTGGACGAGCAGGCACTGGAAGGGCTCGAAGGATGTCTGCGGCGAATGGAGGACGCCTTGCGCCGACGCGAGGTACAGGCCTACCTGGAAGCCAACAGCGAATTCCACCTGACGCTCTACCGCGCCTGCGGCAACCCGGTGCTGCTGCGTCTCATCGAGACGCTCTGGCTACAGGTCGGGCCGTTCTTCAACCGGCTGTTCACCGAGGCCGACCTCTCCCTACGCCTGAACGATTTCCACGAGGACGCCCTGGACGCGCTACGCCGCGGCGACGGCCCGGCCGCGCGCGCGGCGATCGAACAGGACCTGGCCTACTTCGGCCAGTACCTGCTGAACCTCCTGGAGCTGGAGGCCCGGCCACGAAAGCGACACCGCTCCGGCGAGCACGCCTGACGGGAGATAAGCGCCGCTACTGCGGGCGAATGGTGCGCACATTGTCCTTCTTGATCAGGATGGTGTCGCCATTCAGCTGTTCGAACTCGTAGTAGTCATTGTATTTGTCGTAATCCGACTGATCCTTGACCAGGACCTCGCTGCCATCTTGCAAAGTGACCACCGCCTGGTTGGCGCAACCCGCCAGGCTGGTCAGCAGCAATGCAGCGAACAGAGCTTTGAACTTCATAGAATCTCCACACGGGGCAGCGCACTTGCCTACATCCGGAGCGACAAGTGCGGAATTGCCCTTGTGACCGTGGCAATCGAGGGAAATTCCTTAGCGCAGCGGCGCTTTGTCGGAGACGAAGCGCCGACGGCGGCGCGCAGGGCCTCCAGGCAGCCTCGCGCGACGTCGGGAAGTCAGCCGAAAAGGCACGTTGCAGAGCCTTTGCGGCGGTTCAGGTTCAGCTCTCCAGCCAGACGTCGCGAGCCCAGACCCACACCGAATCCCAGCTTTCATCGGTGAGGTCGCCATCGGCCCAGAGCACCACCTCGCCGTCCTCCGCCACGCAGTAGTAGCTGCCGTCGTCCTCGCAAAGCGGGATCAGCTCGCGCGGAACGCCCAGGTCCCAGGCAGTGGCCGCCACTTCGGGCAGGTAGGTGTGCGAGTGCGGATCGGTCACGGTCACCGGCTCCAGGCGGCCGTAGACCACATCGCTGACCAGCAGGAGGAATTCGCGGAATTCGGCGGGAATGCCGATCAGCAGCTCTTCCTCGATTTCCACCAGCAGTTCTTCTTCCGGCAGTTCCAGGGGCACCGGAACCGGTTCGTTGAGTTCACGCAGTTTTTCGATGACGTCTTCCACGACAGGCTCTCTCGCAACGGGTGGCGCGCTTTTTATACAGTAGCCGCACCGAGCGCAAGAAAAGTGTCGTGGCTGGCCTTCGGCCATGGCGCCGGACGAATGGTCGGTCAACCCGCCAACGGAAATGAAAAACCCCCGCTCCCTGGCGGGAGCGGGGGTTTCGGCGGCCCCCGAAGGGACCGCAACCACTCGGGATCAGTTCTGCCGGATACCGGCCACCAGCCATGGCTGGTTCTCGCCCTGGGCGCGCTCCATCCGCCAGCTTTCGCTGAAAGCTTCGCCCTGGTCGAAGCGCGAGGTCTTCGACACACCGCTGAAGGTCAGGGTGGCGATGGTCTTGTCGGCCTGGTCGTCGACGCCGTCCAGTTGCACGACCAGATTGTCGATGTAGGTGGACTGGTAGGCGTCGCCGATCTCGGCGCGCTCCTGCTTCAGCCATTGCAACATCTGCGGGGTGACGAACTCGGCGATCTTGTCCATCTCGTTGGCATCCCAATGCTGCTGCAGGGACATGAAGTGTTCGCGAGCGGCACCGACGAAGCGCTCCTCGTTGAACCAGCTCGGCGCGTTGATCACCGGGCTCGGCGCAGCGGCAGCAGCGGCGGCGCCACCGAAGATCGGCGCCTGGGCCGGCATTTCGCGCTGCATCGGCGCGTGCCCGGCCATCGCCGGCTGGCCCTGGTTCTGCTGGCGCCGGCGAGCGGCGATGAAGCGGAAGGCAATGAAGGCCACCAGGGCGATCAACAGGATGTCGAGCATCTGGATGCCCTCGAAGCCGTCGCCCATGAACATGGAAGCGAGCAGGCCGCCGGCGGCGATACCGGCCAGCGGGCCGAGCCAGCGCGAAGCACCGCTGGCGGCAGCGGCGGGACGAGCGGCGTTGGGGGCGGCAGCAGTGGCGTTCGGCGCAGTGGCCGGCTGCGCCTGGCGGGTCTGGTGGCTGGGTGCCGAGCCGAGGCTCTTGCCGCCGCCGAAGCGCTTGGCATTGGCATCCAGGCTGACGGTCAGCGCCAGGCAGAAGGCGAGGGCGATGCTGAGAACACGCTGCATTGTAGTCTTTCTCTCTTGGGGGAATCGACGCGCGCCATG
Source organism: Pseudomonas sp. B111 (assembly GCF_026428275.1). Classification (NCBI taxonomy): domain Bacteria; kingdom Pseudomonadati; phylum Pseudomonadota; class Gammaproteobacteria; order Pseudomonadales; family Pseudomonadaceae; genus Pseudomonas; species Pseudomonas sp. B111. The sequence goes on from NZ_CP097857.1 coordinate 5,346,338, forward strand.
TTGCGGCGGTACGGGCGACAGGACCAGCCGGATTTTGTTTCGGGCTATTGCTCCCCGGCCGCCGTTTTTTCGCCCGCCGCGTCTGGCTCGCGGGTCGGCGCCAGGGTACACCGTCGTTGACGAGGATGACAGGCGCTATCCCGGATCGGCGGACGAACGCCCGCCCGGCGGCTGGAAAGGCGCAGCGCAAAGCCTTGCAGAAAGGTCTGTTACAGTTTTTTTCAGTACCCCGATCAAGCACTTGCCAGTGCTAGTCTGCGGCTCTGCGAGGCTTCCCGGTCGCGCGTTTGCCGACCCATTCCCACTCGAGCGAGGACCGCCGCCATGCATGCCGTCGATTTCATCCAGGACCTCGCCGTGATCATGCTGGTGGCCGGCGTGGTCACCATTCTCTTCCACCGCCTGCGCCAACCGGTGGTCCTCGGCTACATCGTCGCCGGCTTCATCATCGGCCCGCACACCCCGCCCTTCGGGCTGATCCACGACGAAGACACGATCAAGACCCTGGCCGAACTCGGGGTGATCTTCCTGATGTTCTGCCTCGGCCTGGAATTCAGCCTGCGCAAGCTCTTCCAGGTCGGCGCCACGGCGTTCATCGCGGCGTTCCTGGAAATCGTCCTGATGATCTGGATCGGCTTCGAGATCGGTCGCTTCTTCGAGTGGAGCACCATGGACTCGCTGTTCCTCGGCGCGATCCTGGCGATCTCCTCCACCACCATCATCGTCAAGGCGCTCGGCGACCTGAAGATGAAGAACGAGCGCTTCGCCCAACTGATCTTCGGCGTGCTGATCGTCGAGGACATCCTCGGCATCGGCATCATCGCCCTGTTGTCGGGAATCGCCGTGAGCGGTTCGGTGGAAACCGGCGAGGTGTTCTCCACGGTCGGCAAGCTCAGCCTGTTCATGATCGTCGCGCTGGTCGTCGGCATCCTCCTGGTGCCGCGCCTGCTGGCCTACGTGGCGAAGTTCGAGAGCAACGAGATGCTGCTGGTCACCGTGCTCGGCCTGTGCTTCGGCTTCTGCCTGCTGGTGGTGAAGCTGGAGTACAGCATGGTGCTCGGCGCCTTCCTGATCGGCGCGATCATGGCCGAGTCGCGCCAGTTGGTGCAGATCGCACGGCTGATCGAGCCGGTCCGTGACATGTTCAGTGCGATCTTCTTCGTCGCCATCGGCCTGCTGATCGATCCGAAGATCCTCGTCGAGTACGCCTGGCCGATCGCCCTGATCACCGTCGCGGTGGTGCTCGGCAAGATGTTTTCCTGCGGCATGGGCGCGTTCATCGCCGGCAACGATGGACGCACCTCGCTGCGGGTCGGCATGGGCCTGTCGCAGATCGGCGAGTTCTCCTTCATCATCGCCGCCCTGGGCATGACCCTGAAAGTCACCAGCGACTTCCTCTACCCGGTGGCGGTAGCGGTCTCGGCCATCACCACCCTGCTCACCCCGTACCTGATCCGCGCCGCCGATCCGCTCTCGCAGCACCTGGCCAACGCCATGCCGCAGCGCATGGCGAGGATCTTCGGCCACTACGGCGACTGGCTGCGCAGCATCCAGCCGCAGGGCGACCGTGCGGTGCTGGCGGCGATGATCCGGCGCATCCTGCTGCAGGTCGGGGTGAACCTGGCGCTGGTGATCGCGATCTTCCTCGCCGGCGGTTATTTCGCCGATACGCTTTCCGCCTGGATGAGCCAGTGGGTCGCCTACGATGGACTGCACAAGGCATTGATCTGGGGCGGCGCGCTGCTGGTCTCGCTGGCCTTCCTGATCGCCGCGTACCGCAAGCTCAAGGCTCTGTCGATGCTGCTGGCCGAACTCGGGGTCAAGCCGGAGAAAGCCGGACGCCATACGGCGCGGGTACGTCGGGTGATCTCCGAGATCATCCCGCTGCTGTCGCTGGCCGGCATGATGGTGCTGCTGGCTGCGCTCAGCTCGAGCATCCTGCCGCCGGGCGAGTTGCTGATCGTGGTGGCGCTGGTCGCCGGCCTGGTGATCGCAGTGCTCTGGCGCTGGCTGATCCGCGTGCATTCGCGGATGCAGATCGCCCTGATGGAAACCCTCGACCAGGAAAAGGGCAGCCACTGAGAGCCAAGCGATCCCGGCCTGCCGTCGAATCGGCGGATAACCACGCTGCGGTTATTCGCCCTCGCCTGCACCTGATGTCGCTATCGGACCCTTTGCCCTGAAGGATCGGCGGATTTCCGCTTATCCACTCTCCCGGTCGGCGGACTCCCGCTCGGCCAAGACCACCCCGCTCCTCTTCCAACCCAGTCCCCACGCGGCTTTCCCGCGTTGGCACGGCACCTGCTATCGAGCCATCCAATACGTCGCCCTCGCGATGTGCCGGTGTGCTGCGCCCTGATCAGCACATCCAAGACAACAACGAAAAGAGGAAACACGATGGAAAGCGCCAACGCCATTTCCGCGTCTGCCCAGCCCCGCACCACTTCGCAACGCATCAAGTCGATCTTCAGCGGTTCCGTCGGCAACCTGGTCGAGTGGTACGACTGGTACGTCTACGCCGCCTTCTCGCTGTACTTCGCCAAGGCATTCTTCCCCCAGGGCGACATGACCGCCCAACTGCTGAACACCGCAGCTATCTTCGCCGTGGGCTTCCTGATGCGCCCGATCGGTGGCTGGCTGATGGGTATCTATGCCGACCGTAAGGGCCGCAAGGCGGCGTTGCTGGCCTCGGTGCTGCTGATGTGCTTTGGCTCGCTGATCATCGCCCTGACCCCCAGCTATGAAACCATCGGCGTCGCCGCGCCGATCCTGCTGGTGGTCGCGCGCCTGCTCCAGGGCCTGTCGGTCGGCGGCGAATACGGCACCTCCGCCACCTACCTGAGCGAGATGGCGAACAAGGAACAGCGCGGGTTCTTCTCCAGCTTCCAGTACGTGACCCTGATTTCCGGCCAGCTCATCGCCCTGGCGGTGCTGATCGTCCTGCAACAGACCCTGACCGTAGAACAACTGGAAAGCTGGGGCTGGCGCGTACCCTTCTTCATCGGCGCGCTGTGCGCAGTGGTGGCGATGTTCCTGCGTCGCGGCATGGAAGAGACCGAGTCCTTCTCGAAGAAGAAGGAAGAGCCGAAGGAAAGCCTGCTGCGCACCCTGCTGCGCCACCCGAAGGAAGTGCTGACCGTGGTCGGCCTGACCATGGGCGGCACCCTGGCCTTCTACACCTACACCACCTACATGCAGAAGTACCTGGTGAACACGGTAGGCATGAGCAAGACCGATTCGACCATGATCTCGGCTGCCACCCTGTTCCTCTTCATGCTGCTGCAGCCCATCGTCGGCGCCCTCTCCGACAAGATCGGCCGGCGGCCGATCCTGATCGCCTTCGGCGTACTCGGCACCGTCTTCACCTACCCGATCCTCAGCACCCTGCACAGCGTCGACAGCTGGTGGGGCGCGTTCTTCCTGATCATGGCGGCGCTGGTGATCGTCAGCGGCTACACCTCGATCAACGCGGTAGTGAAGGCCGAACTGTTCCCCACCGAGATCCGCGCCCTGGGCGTCGGCCTGCCGTATGCCCTGACCGTGTCGATCTTCGGCGGCACCGCCGAATACGTTGCCTTGTGGTTCAAGAGCGTCGGCCTGGAGAGCGGCTTCTACTGGTACGTCACCGCCTGTATCGCCTGCTCGCTGCTGGTCTATGTGTTCATGAAGGACACCCAGAAGCACTCGAAGATCACGACCGATTGATTGAGCCTCGTGCTCATGGCCCCGACACACTCCGGGCCTTTTTATCCACAGGACGGCGACCTTCGGGTCGCCGTCCTGCTTTTTGGCGCGGCAACCGATTTCCCCACACCCGCCGGCTGTTGGTCCACGGCACGGCATCCCGACCGGAACCCTAGGGCACGCAACGCCGGCGGAGTAATCCGCCGGTGCCCCTGCGTTCCACGGCGGATAACCGCAAGCGGTTATTCACCCTGCGGCTCGTCATTCCGGCGGGGCTGGAACCTTGGCGCGTAAACGCCGATCTCCTCGCGTTCCCACGGCGGAACAGCGCAAGGGGCCTGCCGTCCCCAGGCAGCGAGGCCCCGTCTGCGAGACCTACCGGGAATAAAAAAACCGCGCTCGAAGGCGCGGCTCTTTTCGTTGTCGGCGAACCGCCTCAGCGGCGCTTCTCGATCTTGAAGAAGAACATCTTGGTCGCCTGGCGGGCGACGATCTTGCCACCGCTGACACGCGGCTCGAAACGCCACTTGGCCATGGCCTGGCGCACTTCGCGGTCGAACATGCGCGACGGCACCGACTCCAGCACCTGGATGTCGTCAATGCGGCCATCGCTGGTGATGGTGAACAGCACCTTCACCCGGCCTTCGATACCCCGCGCCTGGGCCATCCGCGGATAGACCGGAGGATCCATGCGCAGCGGCTTGATGTCGCTGTCGTTGAGGCTGCCGCTGGGCAGGCCGGCCGGGCCTTGCGAGCCGCTGGGCGCAGTCTGCGCGCCGGGCGTGCTCTGCCCGACGGTAGGCGCGGGCGGCGGCGCGGCGCTGGACGGGCTGGGCTGGCTGGATGCTTCCGTGCTCGGCTCGGGTTCCGGCTTGGGTTTGGGTTCCGGCTTCGGCTTGGCCTTGGGAATGGCGTTTTCCACCGGTTTGGGCTTGGGTTTCGGCTTGGGCTTGGGTTTTTCCACCGGCTTCGGCTTCGGCGGCTCCGGCTTGGGTTCCTCGATCTTCGGCGGCGTCGGTTCCGGCGCGGCAGCCGGCGGCTGCGGGGTCGGCTCGGCCTTCTTCTCGAGCTGGACGAAATTCACCTGCATGGTCTTCGGCAGTTCGCCGTGGCCAAGGTTGAGTTCGGCCGGGGTCGGCATCACCCACACCAGCGCACCGATGATCGCCACATGCATCGCCACCGCCGCGCCGGAAGACAGCCACCAGCGCGACTTGGGCGGCTCGCCGGGGACGTCGTCGGGATCGCTGCCATGGGCGTAGGGGATCAGCACTTCCTCGACCGCCACTTCCTCGTCGCGGCGCGCACCGGAGCAGTCCACCACGCGCAGGTTGGGTTCTCCGCGCTGGGCATTCACGCATGGCAGGGACTCGCTTTCGTCTCCCTGGGCGGGAGCGGTGGGGTGGTCTTCGGCGAGCGCGGCCAGCGAAAAACGGTCAGGCGACCGTGAAGGCTGTGGCGACATGAGGGCGACCTGCGGAGAAGTGAAAGGTAAGGAAGTAGAGTCTTCTGATAATTATTATCATTCAGTCGCGTCCTCAGGGCAACCTTGGCGGATCATTCCGCGACCATCCGACACGCCAGGAACGCCTCTTCGAGCGCCTCTTCATCCGCGCCTGCGGCGAGGATCAGTTCCAGCCGATTATCCCGCCGCCACGAGGACTTGCCCCAGTTATCCACAAACGGCGCGGCATTCGCTGCATACCAACCGTCCGCGCAATGCAGCACCGCCTTGGCCCGCCGCAGTCCGGACAAACGGCTCAGCCAGGCGTCCACTGCGACCCGATCGAAACGCACCGACGGCGCCAGCCGCCAGCCGATGGCCAACTGGCCGTCCTGCTCGCGCACGGCGCGCAGCGGTCGCTCGGCGGGCAGCACCGTTCCCAACTGAGCAGGCGCGTCCGGCAGGGCCGCCCAGGTCGTCGCGCTACCTTCCCCGGCAACGCTGGTCGGCAGATCGCGCAATGCCAGGTGGCCGCGCACGCTCCAGCGCAACGGCAGGACCGGCAGGCGCGCGCGCACGGCGCAGCGCTGCGTCGCGTCGAGCGCTTCGGATTTGTTCAGCAGCAACATGCCGGCCGCTTCCAGCGCCTGTTCCTGTGCCTCCGGCAGCGGTTGGCCGGAGGCCAGCGCGGCGGCATCCAGCACCACTACCAGGGGTTGCAGGGCCAGGACGCCGGACCAGGGAGGAGCCTGCAGCTGCTTCCACAGCGCCAGCGGATGTCCCAACCCGGAGGGTTCGATGAACAGCCGGTCCGGTCGTGCCCGACGCAACAAGCGACCGAGCCCCACCTGGAACGGCACGCCATTGACGCAGCAGAGGCACCCGCCCGCCACCTCGCCGATGGCCACGCCGTCGACGTCCGTGGCCAGCAGCGCGGCATCCAGGCCGATCTCGCCGAACTCGTTGACCAGCACCGCCCAGCGCTCGCCCGCCGGCTTCTGCGCCAGCAGCGAGCGGATCAGGCTGGTCTTGCCGGCCCCCAGGGGGCCGCCGATCAGGTGTGTGGGTATCTCTCGAAGCATCTGCGCAACCGGAATGTGAAAGCCTGTGGATCAATGCGGTCCTTGCCTGCGGGGAGCCAGGCCCCGTGCTAGAGTCGCGCCCGTCTGCAATGGAGTCCTCGCATGCGTCCGTTCCTGTTCTTCCTGTCCTGCCTGCCGGGCCTGGCCCTGGCCGAAGCCTGCATCGTCCATAGCCAGGCGAAGAATCTCGATGTGAAGGTCTGCCAGCAGAACCGCAGCATCCCGGCCAAGCTGTTCCGCGAAGGCTTCTGCCAGCCACAACTGCAGGGCCAGAAGGTCGAGGTGGCGTTCGCCGAGGAGTGTCCGACGGGCGCCTTCGGTGTCTGCCGCGACGCCAGGGTACCCAACGCGCCCTATCGGCAGGACATCTTCTACTACGGCATCGCGACCGACGCACGCTACCTGGAGCCGTTCTGCGCCAGCCAGAGCCAAGGCCGCTGGGAAGAGCCTAGCGCCGCGAAAAAGCCCTGAGCGCGTCATCAGCCTGTCACAGCGTCCGGGCTAAATGGGAGTCGGGTACCTCAGCACCCTTCGTCCCCATCCCCAAGGTAGGACGACTTTTTGGTGATAGGCCATCTGCGGATGGCCTTTTTTTATTCCTCGAAAGACACTTGTCCACAGGCTCAGGCAAGCCAGTCCAGGGTCAACAGCAGGCGCGCCAGCCCGGGCTCCGCTCGCGGCGAGCGATGCACCAGGCCGGCACCTTCGTTACCCTCCCAGCGTTCGCCCTTGAGCAGCGCCACGTCGCCTGTGGACAAGCTATGGATAAGCTGTTCATCGACAACTTCCGCCTGTGCTCCGCCAAGCAGCCGACGGTCCAGGCCGGACTCGTCCAGCCATTCGCTGGCAGCGCCCTGGTAGGTGGTGACCAGCCGCAGCGGCACGTGGTCGACGTGGAAACGCGGGCACATCGGTTTATCCAGAACGCGCAGGCGCAGGCCGATACGCCGCGCCCCGGTCAGGCAAAAGAAGGCCTCGACCAGCCAGCCCAGGTCGTCGAGGAAATCGGCTTGTCCCGGCAGTTGCTGCGCGTCGAGCAGACCGTCCAAGGCGGGTAGCCGTTCCTCTTCCATCTCCAGCGTCTGGCTCAGCGCCAGTCCCGGCCGGTTGCGTACCAGGGCGGCGGCGAAGTCGCGCAGCGCCGGGTTCAACCGGCGTGTCCAGACCGCCAGGTTGACCCCGTCGCGAAGCACCTCGGCCAGCACCTGGGGGGCTTCGCCGAACGCCTGGCGCGGCAACGGACTTTCCTGTGGCAGTACGCTCATGCGGCGTGCCCCCAGTCCTCGAAGGGGTCGTCCAGGCCCTGCCAGCCCGGGATGCCCAGGTTCATCTCGGCGTCATCCAGCAGGCAAGCATCGAGGGCTGCGCGCAGGGCCGTGAAGTCCAGGTTCTGGCCGATGAAAACCAGCTCCTGGCGACAGTCGCCGACGCCTTCCTCCCAGTGCCGCATGATCGCCCGCAGACCCTCTTCGTCCTGTGGCCACTGTCCGGTCGGCACGAAGCGCCACCAGCGGCCCGCCAGGCCGTAGCGCATCAGGCCGCCGGCCTGCGACCAGCTGCCGGCCTCGCGGGGCCGGCTGGCGAGCCAGAAGAAGCCCTTGGAGCGCAGCAGCCGCCCCTGCTTCAGCGGATTGTGCAGGAAGGCGTGGAAGCGCGCGGGGTGGAACGGACGGCGCGCCCGGTAGGCCATGGAGGCGATGCCATATTCCTCGGTTTCCGGCAGGTGCTCGCCGCGCAGTTCCTTCAGCCAGCCCGGCGCGGACGCCGCGCGATCGAAATCGAAGCGACCGGTATCGAGGATCTTCGCCAGCGGCACCTGACCCATCACCATCGGCAGGATCTCCGCCTCGGCATTGAGCTGGCGCAGGATCGCCAGCAGTTCCTCGCGCTGCTCGCTGGAGATCAGGTCGATCTTGCTGACCAGGATCACATCGGCGAATTCGACCTGATCGATCAGCAGGTCGGTGATCGAGCGCTGATCCTCCTCACCGAGGGTTTCGCCACGGCTGGCCAGGCTGGCGGCCTCCTGGTAGTCGCGGAGGAAATTCATCCCGTCGACCACCGTGACCATGGTATCCAGTCGCGCCACGTCGGACAGGCTGCGGTCCAGCTCGTCGCGGAAGGTGAAGGTCTCGGCCACCGGCATCGGCTCGGAAATCCCGGTGGACTCGATCAGCAGGTAGTCGAAGCGGCCTTCCCGGGCGAGACGGCCAACCTCTTCCAGCAGGTCTTCGCGCAGGGTGCAGCAGATACAGCCGTTGCTCATCTCCACCAGGCGCTCTTCAGCGCGGTTCAGGCTGACATCGCGCTGGACTTCGCTGCCATCGATATTGATTTCACTCATATCGTTGACTATCACCGCAACCCGGCGGTTCTCGCGGTTCTTCAGCACATGGTTGAGCAGCGTGCTCTTGCCGGCGCCGAGAAAGCCGGACAGCACGGTGACAGGTAGGCGTTGGTTCACGGTTGGTAACCTCTTCAGTTGTGCCGCACGTGGCGTTCGCGCTTCTCCTGGCGCTCTTTCGCCTCGATGCAGAGGGTGGCGGTGGGACGCAACAGCAGGCGACGCAGGCCGATCGGCTCGCCGGTTTCCTGGCACCAGCCGTAGTCGCCGCGGGCCAGGCGCTCCAGCGCTTCGTCGATCTTGTCGAGCAGCTTCTTCTCCCGCTCCAGCAGGCGAAGTTGCCATTGCCGCTGTTCCTCGCGGGAAGCCAGGTCGGCCTCGTCGCTGGGGCGTTCGAGATCGCGCAGCTCGCCGAATTCGCCTTCGATGCGCGCCTGCAGTTCCTGGCGCTGGCGCAGCAGCAGGTCGCGGAAGAAGTCCTGCTGGGCTTCGTCCATGTAGGCAGCGTCGGGCTGGGCAAGCAGTTCCTGTTCGGTCATAGGCTGAACCTGGGAAATTTAAAACGTTATACTATAACAATTAACACCACAATCGATGGCCCGCCAATCGCCTTCCGGCTACCCTGGGCCCACGTCATCCCGGGATCCACCGATGCGCCGCGTCCTCCGCCTTTACTGCCTGGCCCTCCTGCTGCTCGCTCCGGCGGCACAGGCGCAGGGCTTTCTTCCCGGCACCCGCCCGGCGGAATGCGCCTACCTGCGCACCGTTCTGGCCTGCATGGATCGGCTGGGCAACCACTACAGCGTCGCCACCGGCGGCAACGACACCTGGCTGCGCGGATACGACGCGGCAAGCGGACGACGCTGGGCCCAGACCAATACGCGCTACGGGCGCCTGACCTTCTTCAGCGGCATCGCCAGCGACGGGGAAATCTGGGTCGGCCTCAGCCGCAACATCGGCTGGACCAGCGTCAGCCGCCTGAGCAGTTCATCGGGCCAGCGCCAACGCCTGACCTGCGGGCGGGTCAGCGGCTGCAGCGAAGGCCCTAGCCGGGAGGCTGCGCGCTGAGCGCCGCCAGGTAGCTGCCGGCGGGAGGGCGTTGCCGGAAGTAGCCCTGCACGCCAGCGAAGATCGCCTCGGCCAGGCGCTGGCGATGGCGTTCGTCCATCAACCGGCGACAATCGCCGCGATTCGAGATGAAGCCGGTCTCCACCAGGATCGAAGGGATGTCCGGCGACTTGAGCACGGCGAAGCCGGCCTGCTCGACACGCTTCTGGTGCAGCGCGGTGACGTCCGACAACTGGCCGAGAACGCTGTGGCCGAGGTCCAGGCTGCTGGCGATGGTCGAACTCAGGGCCATGTCGAGGATCACCCCGGCGAGTACCTTGTCGCGGCCCTGTAGCGGCAGGTTGCCGCTGTTGCCGATCAGGTCGGCGCCGTTCTCGCGGTCGGCCATCCAGCGCGCCATGGTCGAGCTGGCGCCATGCTCGGAGAGGGCATATACCGATGCGCCGGAGGCGGTCAGTCGCGGCGCCGCGTCGGCGTGCACCGAGACGAACATGTCGGCGTTGTAGCGCCGAGCCACTTCCGGCCGCTTGCGCAGCGGGACGAACACGTCGCCGTTGCGCACCAGGCGCGCCTTGAAGCCTTTCTCGCGGTCGATCCGCCGCGCCAGCAGGCGGGCGATGGCCAGCGCCACGTCCTTTTCGCGCTCGCCCTTGCTACCGACCGCGCCGGGGTCCTTGCCGCCATGGCCGGCATCGACCACCACGAGGATGTCGCGGCCCGTCGAGGGTAGCGGGCGGGCCAGCGCCAGCATCGGCTCGGGGGGAGCCGCCAGCGCCTGTGGATAAAGGTCCAGGACCAGGCGATGGCCCTTTCCTGCCTGCGGTTCCAGGGCGAAGCTGCGCGGCCTGACCGCCTGGCGCAGGTCGAGGACGATGCGCGTCCCGCCGCCACCCAGTTGGCCGCTGCGGATGGCGCGCACGGGGCCGTCCAGCGGCAGCTCGGAGAGCGTTGCGAGCAATTGCGCGTCGGGCAGGTCGAGGATCAACCGCTCGGGGGCCTGCAGGGAAAAGGTTCGATAACGCGGCGGGCCGTCCAGTTCCAGCACCAGGCGCCAGCTTTCCGAGGAATTCCAGGCCCGGGCCTGGCGGATTCGTACATTGGCGCTGGCGGCCAGGAACGGCTGGAGGGCCAGGCCGGCGAGCAGGCTTTGCAGGAGGCGACGGCGCTTCATCGACGAAATACCCGATTGCAAGGGTCGGCATTAGCTAATACGTTATATTATAACATTCAAGCCATTTCCAGGCCTTGCCTGCCCTTCTTCGAGTTCTCCATGAATGCCTTGACGCTTCCCGATATTGCCCGCCAGACCACCACCGCCGATCTTCCCCTGGACTGGGTCGGCATGCAGGGCATCGCCCTCCCCGTGCAGATCGGCGGGCAGAGGGTCGCCGCCGAAGCCGATGCCGGTGTCAGCCTGGACGACCCGCAGGCCCGCGGCATCCATATGTCGCGCCTCTACCTGGCGCTGGCCGAACTGGAACAGGGCGAGCTGGACCTTTCCCGCCTGCGCGCCGTCCTGCAACGCTTCCTCGACAGCCACGCCGGCCTGTCGCGTCGCGCCTACCTGCGCCTGCGCCTCGCGCCGCTGCTGCGGCGTCCGGCGCTGGTCAGCCCGCTGAGCGGCTGGAAACGTTATCCACTGGTGCTGGACACGCGCCTGGAAGGCGATGACTTCCAGGCCGAAGTCCATCTCGAGCTGACCTACTCCTCGACCTGCCCCTGTTCGGCGGCACTGGCCCGGCAATTGATCCAGGAGCGCTTCGACCAGGACTTCGCCGGACAGCCGCTCGATCATGCCAGCGTGCTCGCCTGGCTCGGCAGCAGCGCCGGCATCGTCGCCACCCCGCACAGCCAGCGCAGCAGCGCGCACCTGCGCATCGGCCTGGCGGAAGACTGCGTCGGACTGCCCCTGGAAGAGCTGGCGGATCTCGGCGAAAGCGCCCTCGGCACCGCGGTGCAGACTGCGGTGAAACGCGCCGACGAGCAGGCCTTCGCCCTCGCCAACGGGCAGAACCTGATGTTCTGCGAAGACGCGGTGCGCCGGCTGCACCGCGCCCTGCTGGGTTATCCACAGGCGAGCCGGTTCTCCATACGGGTCGTCCATGCGGAAAGCCTGCATGCCCACGACGCCGTCGCCGAAAGCCACTGGCAGCGAGGTGCCGCATGATCCGCAAGAATCCCTCCGGCGACCTGCCGGTGATCGACGAATCGGCCTATGTGGACAAGACCGCGATCATCTGCGGCAAGGTGATCATCCAGGCCAACGTCTTCGTCGGTCCCTACGCGGTGATCCGTGCCGACGAAGTCGACGCCGACGGCGGCATGCAACCGATCGTGATCGGCGCCAACTCGAACATCCAGGACGGCGTGGTGATCCATTCCAAGTCGGGTGCCGCGGTGACCATCGGCGAGCACAGCTCCATCGCCCACCGCTCCATCGTCCACGGTCCTTGCGAAGTCGGCGACCGGGTCTTCATCGGCTTCAACAGCGTGCTGTTCAACTGCCGGGTCGGCGATGGCTGCGTGGTCCGCCACAACGCGGTGGTCGACGGCTGCGACCTGCCAGCGGGTTTCTACGTCCCGTCCACCGAGCGCATCGGTCCGCGCACCGACCTGGCGAGCATGCCGCGGGTCAGCGTTTCCGCCAGCGAGTTCTCGGAAGACGTGGCGCGCACCAACGTCGACCTGGTACGCGGCTACAAGTCGCTGCAGAACGAGTTCTGAACATGCAAAGCCTGCTGATCCGCAATGCCCGGATGGTCAACGAGGGGCAGGTACGCGAAGGCGATCTGCTGGTCCGCCACGGTCGCATCGAACGCATCGCCGGCTGCCTGGAGAACTGCGGCGCCAGCCGGGAGATCGATGCCGCCGGACGCTACCTGCTGCCGGGAATGATCGACGACCAGGTGCACTTCCGCGAGCCGGGTTATCCACAGAAGGGCTCGATCGCCAGCGAATCCCGCGCCGCCGTGGCGGGCGGCATCACCAGTTTCATGGACATGCCCAATACCCGCCCGGCGACGCTGAGCCTCGAAGCGCTGGCGGAAAAGAAGCGCCTCGCCGCCGCCCATAGCGTGGCCAACTACGGTTTCCACTTCGGCGTCAGCCGCGACAACCTCGACACCGTGGCCGCCCTCGATCCACGCGAGGTCGCCGCGGTGAAGGTGTTCATGGGCGCCTCCACCGGCGACATGCTGGTGGACGACCTGCCGACCCTGGAGCGCCTGTTCGCCAGCGTTCCGACCCTGCTGCTGAGCCATTGCGAAGACACGCCGCGGATCGAAGCCAACCTGGCGCGCTGGCGACAACGCTTCGGCGAACGTATTCCGGCAGCCGCCCACCCGCGCATTCGCGACGCCGAGGCTTGCTACCGTTCCACCGCCCTGGCGGTGGAACTGGCGCAACGACATGGCACGCTGCTGCATGTCCTGCACTTATCCACAGCGCGCGAACTGGCCCTGTTCGAGGACAAGCCGCTGTGCCAGAAACGCATCACCGCGGAAGTCTGCGTCCACCACCTGCTGTTCGACGACAGCGACTACGCCCGCCTCGGCCATCTGCTCAAGTGCAACCCGGCGATCAAGAGCCGCGAGGACCGCGACGCCCTGCGCAGGGCGCTGGCCGGCAACCGCCTGGACGTGATCGGCACCGACCACGCGCCGCACGCCTGGGCCGAGAAGCAGCAGGCTTATCCACAGGCGCCGGCCGGCCTGCCACTGGTCCAGCATGCGTTGCCGGCACTCCTGGAGCTGGTCCGCGAAGGCTGGCTGTCGCTGGCCACCCTGGTGGCGAAGACCAGCCACCGGGTCGCCGAACTGTTCGCCATCGCCGATCGCGGTTTCCTCCGCGAAGGCTACTGGGCCGACCTGGTGCTGGTCAGCGAACTGGAGCACCCGGCGCTGGCCAGCGCCATGCCGCTGCTGTCGCGCTGCAACTGGACGCCGTTCCGCCACCGGGCATTCCACCATCGGATCGATACCACCATCGTCTCCGGGCAGCTCGCCTGGCACGCGGGACGCCTGTCCGACGATTGCCAGGGACTGCCCCTGCGGTTTTCCCGCTGAAGACTTGTCCACAGCCTGCTGTGGATATCCGCTCGCCCACGGCCCTAGCGCAGGGCTTTCACCGCCGCGCCAAGGAAGGCATAGGTCTCCTCCTCGCGATCGTCCATCTCCGGCTTCGGCCAGGCGCTCCAGACCACCGCCACGATCTTCTCCTTGCGGTTGATGTAGAGGTACTGGCCGAAGATGCCCTGGGCTTCGAAGGCGCCGCCGTCATGCTCGGGCAGGGCCTTGGCGCCCACCGGGAAGGTCCACCACTGGTAGCCGTAGCCGAGCGCGTATTCGCCATCGTAGAGCTTGCCCGGGGCCAGGTGGGAAGAAGCCTCGACGCGACTGGCACGATCGACCCAACCCTCGGGAAGGATACGTTCGCCATCGATCACCCCATCCTCGAGGACGAACTGGCCGAAGCGGCCATAGTCGCGCAGGGTCGCGCTCAAGCCGCTGCTGCCGATCTCTTGCCCGGCCGGCGATTCCAGTTGCCAGAAGCCGTCGCTCTCCATGCCCATCCGCGCCCAGATCCGCTCGGACAGGTAGTCGCTCACCGGAATGCGGGTCGCCGCGTGCAGCAGCTCGCTCTGCAGGTGCGACTCTCCGGTGCTGTAGGTGAAGTGGGTACCGGCCGGGTACTGCCGCGGCAGGCTCGCCAGCAGCCGCAGGATGCCACCGGGACGTTCGGCGAGCTGGGCGTCGAACATCTGCCGGCGGTCGGACTTCGGATCGCGATAGGTCTCGTTCCAGCGGACCCCGGAACTCATCTGCAGGACCTGCTCCACAGTCACCCCCTGGTAGGCGGAGCCGGCCAGGCTCGGCAGGTACTTGTCCACAGGCTGGTCGAGAGCCAGCAGGCCCTGCTGCACGGCGGCGCCCACCAGGGTCGAGGAGATCGACTTGACCACCGAGAACGAGGTCCAGCGCGTGCGTTCGTCGTTGCCCAGGCCGTAGCGCTCCAGGGCGACCTTGCCATCCTTGAGGACCAGCACGCCGCCAACGCGGTTGCGCCGCATGAAATCGTCGACGCCGTATTCCTCGCCGCCGATCCGGTAGCGCGGCGCGATGGCCGCACCCGCCGGCAGCGGACGGACCTTGGTCCCCTTGTGGATAACCCGGGTCGGATAGACCTTGTCCATGTTCCGATAGGTGTCCGGCTGGTATTCCGGGATCAGTTCATAGAGATCGGCAGCACGGCCGATCCGCGGGTTTTCCACAGCCGCGTCGGCGCCGGCCGAGCCGCTTGCCGAGACGAACAGCGCCAGCAGGGCCGGCCGGAAGACGGATATACAGCTACGCATGGACGTTTTCCTTATGACCGGAAGCAGCTCCGGCTTCGTCGTTTTTATGGATGTGGACTGGCGTCGCAGGGTTATCCACAGGACGTTCAGTCGCTCGGGTCCCGTATCGGACACGCCCAGAGTTCGACCGCCGGGCGCTCAGGGTCCGGCGGACCGATCCAGCGCGCCAGCGCATCGCAGCGCCCCTGACGGCAGATCCGGTAGTCGCCGGCCTCCGGCGTGCGCCCCAGTCGCAAAGGTTGCAGCGGCGGCAACACACGGCGGTAATGCCAGGCGCCGTCACGCAGCACGGCGCCCTCGGGAATCTCCATCCCCGCCCCGCTGCCCCGCACCCGGGCCTCTTCCAGCAGCAGGCCGCGCTCGCTCAGGCGATAGTCTTCTTCCCAGAGCACCTTCTCGACCGTATGTTGCCAGGCCAGGGTGAACGACTGCAGCGGCAGCGTCGCCCAGACGCTGCCGGCCATGCCCAGGCACAGCGCGATCACGCCACCGCCTCGCGCGCACGCTGGCGCCAGAGGTGCCAGCCGATCACCAGCGCGCCGAGGACGAAGCCCAGCTCGTCGCTGATCGGCAAGGCCAGGACCAGGCTGGCTCCCGCGGCGAACGCCACCAGGCGCTCCCACCAGGCCAGCGGCCCCTGCAGGTAGCCGATGGAAGCCATGCCCCACAGGCCGATGGCCAGCACCGCCTTGCAGGTGACATAGAGCGTCGCCCCCCAACCGCCTTCCTGCAGCATCAGCGCCGGGGAATACACCGCCATGAACGGCACCACGAAACCCGCCAGGGCGATGCGCACCGCCCAGAAGCTGATCTTCAATCCCCTTTCCTTGGCGATCGGCGCCGCCGCGAAGCAGGCCAGCGCCACCGGAGGGGTGAGGTCGGCGAGGATGCCGAAGTAGAAGACGAACATGTGCGAGACGATCAGCGGCACCCCCAGTTCCAGCAGCGCCGGCGCGGCGATGGAGCTGGTGATGATGTAGTTGGGGATGGTCGGGATGCCCATTCCCAGGACCAGGCAGGTGACCATGGTCAGGACCAGCGACAGCAGCAGGTTCTCCCGTCCCAGGTCGAGCACGTAGCTGGCGAAGGTGGTGGCGATGCCGGTCAGCGAAATCACCCCGATGATGACTCCCACCAGGGTGCAGGCGATGCCCACCGGAATCGCATGTCGCGCACCTTCTGCGAGGGCGCGGACGCAGATGCGCAGGGTTTCCCGGCCGCCACGGACGAACCAGCAGGCCAGGGCCAGGGCCGCGATCACAACGAAGATCACTCCGATGCCGAGGCGGAAGAACCCCGCGCAGAGCAGCCCCAGCGCCACCCAGAAGGCGATGCGCAGGCCGAGCGAGGACACCCGCAGGATGATCGCCGAACCAAGGATGACGATGGCGGTCAGCGCCAGACCAATGGTTCCGGAGAACAGCGGCGTGCGCCCGGAGAACAGCAGCGCGATCAGCACCAGCAACGGAATCAGCAGGAACCAGCGCTCGCGGACGGCACCCCAGGCGCTCGGACACTGCTCGCGCGGCAGGCCCTTGAGGTCGGCCCGGCGGGCCTCGAGATGGACCATCCAGTACACCGAGCCGAAATACAGCAAGGCCGGGATCAGCGCCGCCTTGGCGATCTCCACGTAGGGGACGTTGATGGTCTCGGCCATGATGAACGCCACCGCCCCCATCACCGGCGGCATCAGTTGGCTGCCCATGCTCGCGGTCGCCTCGACGCCGCCGGCGAACGCCGGCTTGTAGCCGAAACGCTTCATCAGCGGGATGGTGAACTGTCCGGTGGTGACCACGTTGGCCACGCCGGAGCCGGTGATGGTGCCCATCAGCGCCGAGGAGAATACCGAGACCTTGGCCGGCCCGCCGACCCGGTGGCCGAACAGGCCCATGGCGAAATCGGTGAACAGGCGGATCATGCCGGCCTGCTCGAGGAAGGCGCCGAACAGGATGAACAGATAGATGTAGGTTGCCGACACGTAGGTCGGCGTGCCGTAGAGACCTTCGGTACCGAACGACAGCTGGTTGACGATCTGGTCGAAGCCGTAGCCGCGGTGGGCCAGGTCGCCCGGCAGGTGTTCGCCGAACAGGCCATAGGCAAGAAACAGCGCGCAGATGATCGGCAAGGCGATGCCCATCACCCGTCGCGCCGCCTCGAAGACCAGGACGATCAGCACCACGCCGACGACCATGTCGGCCTGGGTCAGCTCTCCGGAGCGCTGGATCAGGTCGGCCTCGAAAACCCACTGGTAGACCGCCGTGCCCAGGCCGGCCATGCCCAGCAACCAGGCCAACGGCTGCCAGGGGCGACGTATGCCGAAGGCGGGATAGCTGATGTACACCACCAGCAACAGCAGTCCGACGTGCATTGCCCGCAGGACCTGGGTGGAAATCAGGGGAAAGGCCGCGGTGACGACCTGAAACACGGAAAAGGCCAGGGCCACGGCGAACAGCGCGCGCGGCCAGTTTTCCGCCTCGAGGTGCAGCCCGTTCTGATGATCGCTCATGCATCGACTCCCTACAGCCGGAAACGCGGGGAACCCAGTCCGCCGCACGGACCGGGGCTACGGAGAAACGGGCCTCACTCGGGCAGTACGCCCTTCTCCTTGTAGAAGCGCTCGGCGCCTGGATGCAGCGGAATCGGCAGGTTCTTCGCCGCCTTGTCCAGGGCGATGTCCTTGGCGGCAGCATGGGCGGTGACCAGGCGCGGCAGGTTGTCGAACATCAGCTTGGTCATCTGGTAGGCCAGCTCGTCGCTGACCCCGGAGTGGCTGACCAGGATATTGTCGATCGCCACCGTCGGCACGTCCTGCTCCTGGCCGTCGTAGGTGCCGGCGGGAATGCTCGCGGCGTGGTAGGCCGGGCTGTCGATCTTCGCCACCACGTCCGCCGGGATCGCGACGAAGGTGATCGGCATGGTCGAGGCCAGGTCGCGGATGGCCGCCATGCCCAGGCCGGAGGATTGCAGCGTAGCGTCGAGCTGGCGGTTCTTGATCAGCTCCACCGACTCGGCGTAGGGCAGGTACTCCACCTTGCCCATGTCCTCGTAGCTCAGGCCGGCGGCCTTGAAGATCGCCCGGGCGTTCAGCTCGGTACCGCTCTTGGGCGCGCCCACCGAGATGCGTTTGCCTTTCAGGTCGGCCAGGGTCTTGATGCCCGAGGCTTGGCTGGCCACTACCTGGATATAGTTCGGATAGGTATTGCCGATAGCCCGCAGCTTCTTCAACGGCGCCTTGAAGCCGGCGTCGGCGACCCCGTTCCAGGCGTCGGCGACCGAGTCGCCCAGCGCCAGCGCCAGTTCTCCACGCCCGGCCTGCAGCAGGTTGAGGTTCTCGACCGAGGCCTTGGTGGCCTGCACCGAGGTTTTCGCGCCCTGGATATCGTGCCCGTAGATCTGCGAGAGGCCGACCCCTATGGGGTAATAGACCCCGCTGGTGCCGCCGGTGAGGATATTGATGAAGGTCGGCGCGGCGAAGACCGCGGTACTGAAGGTCACCGTTGCGGCAAGCGTGAAAAGACCGAAGCGTCTGCTCAGCGACATGGGAAGTCTCCTGTTCTTATCGTTGTTGTCGCGCTGTCGCGGAAGCGTCCCGGCTTCCCTCGACCGCGCAGGACTTCGTGCAGACTAGACCGCCCCGCCACGCAGGACAATCCGCAAGGACCGATTGCGCGACCGGCTCCGCAAGGGAGCCGGTCGCCGGCGTTCAGGCGTACAGGTCGCGCCGCGACCAGGGCAGCTCGTGGGAGCCATCCTCGTGGGGGCGAATGGCGAGGATCTGGTGCAGGTTGATCCAGCCGCGCTTGAAGCCGTAGGCACATCCGGCCAGGTACAGCCGCCAGATCCGCAGGGTTTCCTCGGGCACCAGGCGAGCCGCCTCCTTCAGCCTGGCCTCCAGGTTGGCGCTCCAGAAGTCCAGGGTCCGGGCGTAGTGCAGACGCAGGCTTTCCACGTCGACTACTTCCAGCCCGGCTTCGCTCATCCGCGCCACCGCCAGCGACAGGTGCGGCAGCTCGCCGTGGGGAAACACGTAGCGATCGATGAAATCGCCGGCCCCCTTGCCCACCGGGCGGCCGTCGGTGTAGCGCGAGGTGATGCCGTGGTTCATCACCAGGCCGCCGGGACGCACCGCATCGTAGAGTTGCTGGAAGTACAGCCCCAGGTTGGCGTGCCCGACGTGCTCGAACATGCCGACGCTGACCACCTTGTCGAAGCGACCATCGCGCGGCAGGTCGCGGTAGTCCAGCAGCTTGAGGGTGACCCGGTCCTCCAGGCCTTCGGCCTTGACCCGCTTCCGCCCGAGCGCCAGCTGCTCCTTGCTCAATGTGATGCCAGTGACCTCGACGCCGAACTCGCGAGCGGCCAGGCGCGCCAGGCCCCCCCAGCCGCAACCGACATCGAGCAGCTTCTCGCCCGGCTGCAAACGCAGCTTGCGGCACAGGTGACGGAGCTTGGCCAGTTGCGCGGTGGCGAGGTCTTCCTTGCCGGTCTCGAAATAAGCGCAGGAATAGACCATTTCCGGATCCAGCCAGAGCTGGTAGAAATCGTTGGACAGGTCGTAGTGGTAATGGATGGCTTCGGCGTCGGTGTCCTTGTCGTGGCTTTCGCGAACCGGCGGCGCGCCGCCATCGGGTTCGCCGAGCGCTTCGCTGAGGGCATCGCCGATACCGATGACCTGGCTGATCGGTCCTTCGATGTCGAGACGCTTCTCGACGTAGGCCTTGCCCAGCGCATCGAGGCTGGGATGGGTGATCTCGGTTAGCAGCGAGGGATCGCGAATGACCATGGTTACCTGTGGATCCGGCCCCAGATCGAACGCCTGAGCATCGCCGATGCGGATCCGCAACGGCAGTTGCAGGGACAGCAACTCAGAGGGGAGCTGTGCAATCATGCCAAACCTCCTGGTCACAAGACGGAATCACTATAGTCCAGTACCTTGATAGAGTTTTGCTATCGGCTACTTAGCCTCCTATCTATCGATGCAAAACCCCTGAACACTCGGATTCAGGTTAGCAGCCAGTCTGCCTATGAATAATTGACAGTTTTGATATACAAACTTTCCCTTGCTGCAATAACGGAACGACGCATAGTCCGTGTCAAAGGAAAGGAAGCGATATAAGGAACGCCGATGAACGAGACCGTGTCCCTCGAAACACGCGAAGTACGCTTTCTCTCCGTGTTCGACTTCGACGGTACGCTGACATACCGAGACAGCTTCGTGCCCTTCCTGCGCTTCGCCTTCGGCAACCGAGTGTTCGTCCGCCGCATGCTGCGCATGGCAGGACCCAGCCTGGCCTATCTCTGCCGGCGTATCGGCCGCGACGACCTGAAGGCGCGCCTGATCGCCACCTTCCTCACCGATGTGCCCGTACATGTGCTGGAAGAGCGGGCGCTGGCCTACCAGAACCGCTTCTGGGAAACACTGATGCGTCCCCACGCATTGACCGCGGTGGCCGACCAGGTCAGCAGCGGCAGCACCGTGACCATCTGTTCCGCCTCCCCTTCGCTGCTACTCAGGCCGTTCGCCGAGAAGCTCGGCGTGCACCTGATCGCCACCGAGCTGGAAGTGGTAGACGGCGTACTGACCGGCAGGATCGTCGGCCGCAACTGCCGGCGCGACGAGAAAGTCTGCCGCCTGGAGCGGCACTACGGTCCGCTGACCCAATACTCCCTGCGCGCCTGGGGCGACTCGCGCGGCGATACGGAACTGCTGGCGGCGGCGCTGGAGCGCTTCTGGAAACCGTTCCGCTGACCTGTTGCCGGGTATGGTCTGGTCCGAGTATCAATCCAAAGTGGGAATCAAACCGGGGCGAATGTCGCGATATCCGGCAGGAGAGCAGAATTCGGCTAACGTTCCGATAGGGTAGTTTCTCCTGCGCTCCCAAGCCCGGGCGGTTCCGCTTGCGGCGATACTCCGAAGCCTTCTTCGATGAAATCGTGCACTGGCGCCCGGAATCTCGCTTCGTTCCCTTCTTTTCTCCCCGCCGTTCCCGCACCAGCCACACAACCATCCCTTCCATAGCCCGAGCGGTTCATCCCTGGCCCTGGCGCCGGCTCCGCGAGCCGGCGCCCCCTTGGCGTTCGTCCGCTCATTCAGCCAAAGAGAACATCATGAACCAGAAAATTTCCCCGCCTTCACAGAAGCTCGACGGCCTGTTCCTGCTGGCCCTGTCGATGGCCGTGTTCTTCGTCGGCGTGACCGAGTTCATGCTGTCCTCCATGCTCGGGCCGCTGGCGCAGGCGTTCCACACCACCACCAGCGGCGCCGCCTGGCTGATCTCCAGCTACGCGTTCTCCTATGCGATCGCCGCGCCGTTGCTGGGCTACTTCTCCGACCGCATGCAACGCAGGAAGCTGCTGCTGCTCGCCCTGATCCTCTTCGCGGTCGATACTCTGGCCATCGTCATCGCCCCGACCCTGGAAATTGCCGTCGTCCTGCGGGTAATCGGGGGCATCGCCTCGGCAATCATCATCCCGACCACCTTCGCCCTGGTCGCGGAAGTGGTCGCCCCGCAAAGACAGGCCGGTGCCATGGGCCAGGTGATGCTCGGCATGACCCTCGGCATTGCCGCCGGCCCGGCACTGGCCGGCCTCCTCTCGGACTTCTTCGGCTGGGCGGCGCCCTTCCTGATGGTCTCGTGCGGTTGCGTGCTGGTCTTCCTGATGGCGCGCCAGCGCCTTCCCGTGCAAGCCGTGGCACCGCGCGCCGAGGGCCACGCGCTGGGCTGGTGCAGGCAATGGAGCATCCTCAGGCCACTGATCGCCAAGGGTGCCTGGAACGGCACCGGGGTCGCCGGCCTGCTTCTCTCGGGAGAGGTGCTGCGCCAGCGCTACGGCTTCAGCACCGCGCAGATAGGCATCAGCATCGCCGCCTTCGGCGTGGGCCTGGCCGTGGGCAACCTCGCCGCGGGTTACCTGCGGCGCTACCTGAAGCGCGACGAAGACATGCTCCTGCTGGTGCTGGCGCTCCTGGTGCTATCGATGTCGACCTTCATGCTCCTGCCGCTACCGTTGCCCGTGGCGCTCTTCTGCCTGGGCGCCTGGGGCGCCGCGCTGGGCCTGGGCGCGCCGGCGGGCACGGTGGTACTCGCCTCGCGCTCCGGGCCGGACAAGGGCATGGTGCTGTCGTTCGCCGAGACGTTCAACAACATCGCCATTCTCGCCAGCGTGCCCCTGGCTGTGCGACTGCTGGAGCTGAAGGGGCCGCCCGCCACCCTGTGGGTATTGGGCATCGGCCTGGGGATCGGCGCCTGGTTCACCGTGCTGGACTGGTTCGCCAGCCGCAGGAGCGACGAGGCGCTGCCGTTGCGCGATTGACGGCGGGCGTCGCGAGCGCCGGGGCCGCATGCCTGCCCCGGCTTCTCGGGTACGCGGCCGGCGTTACTCGACGGTGACCGACTTGGCCAGGTTGCGCGGCTGGTCGACGTCGGTGCCCTTGAGCACGGCGACATGGTACGAGAGCAATTGCAACGGGATGGTGTAAAGGATCGGCGAGAGCACGTCGCCGATGTGCGGCATGCCCACCACATGGGTGCCCTCGCCGGCCTCGATGCCCGCGCCTTCGTCGGCGAACACCACCAGTTCGCCGCCGCGGGCGCGGACTTCCTGCAGGTTCGACTTGAGCTTCTCCACCAGCTCGTTGTTCGGCGCCACGGTAACCACCGGCATGTCGCTGTCCACCAGCGCCAGCGGGCCATGCTTGAGTTCGCCGGCCGGGTAGGCTTCGGCATGGATATAGGAAATTTCCTTGAGCTTCAGCGCGCCTTCCAGGGCCACCGGGAACTGCGCGCCACGGCCGAGGAACAGGGTGTGGTGCTTCTCGGCGAACAGCTCGGAAACCTTCTCCACCGTCCGGTTCATCGCCAGCGCCTCGCCCAGCCGGGTCGGCAGACGACGCAGTTCGTCCACCAGCTCGGCTTCGACGCCATCGGCCAGGCGCTTCTGCACCTGGCCGATGCCCAGGGTCAGCAGCAGCAGGGCGACCAACTGGGTGGTGAAGGCCTTGGTCGAGGCCACGCCGATTTCCGGGCCGGCCTGGGTCAGCAGGGTCAGGTCGGATTCGCGCACCAGCGAACTGGTGGCAACGTTGCAGATCGCCACGCTGGAGAGGAAGCCCAGCTCCTTGGCGTTGCGCAGGGCAGCCAGGGTGTCGGCGGTCTCACCGGACTGGGAGATGGTGACGAACAGGCAATCCGGCTGCACCGCGACCTTGCGGTAGCGGAACTCGCTGGCAACCTCCACCTGGCAGGGAATCCCGGTCAGGCTTTCCAGCCAGTAACGGGCGACCATGCCGGCGTGGTAGCTGGTACCGCAGGCGACGATCTGCACGTTGCGAACCTTGGCGAACAGCTCCGCCGCCTGCGGGCCGAAGCTTTCCACCATTACCTGGTTCTGCCCGAGGCGGCCTTCCAGGGTGCGCTGCACGACGCTGGGCTGCTCGTGGATTTCCTTGAGCATGAAGTGCCGGTACTCGCCCTTGTCGGCGGCTTCGGCGCCTTCGTGGTACTGCACGGTCTCGCGCTGCACGTCGTTGCCCTGGACATCCCACAGGCGCACGCTGTCGCGACGGATCTCGGCGATGTCGCCTTCTTCCAGGTAGATGAAGCGATCGGTCACCTGGCGCAGCGCCAGTTGGTCGGAAGCGAGGAAGTTCTCGCCAAGCCCGAGGCCGATCACCAGCGGGCTGCCGCTGCGGGCGGCGACGATGCGGTCCGGCTGCGCCGCGCTGATCACTGCCAGGCCATAGGCCCCGTGCAATTCCTTGACCGCGTCCTTCAGCGCCAGGGTCAGGTCGCCGATGGACTGCAGCTTGTGATGCAGCAGGTGGACGATGACCTCGGTGTCGGTCTGCGAGGTGAACACGTAGCCCAGGCCCTTGAGCCGCTCACGGAGAGGTTCGTGGTTCTCGATGATGCCGTTGTGCACCACCGCCAGTTCGTCGCTGGAGAAATGCGGGTGGGCGTTGCCTTCGGTTGGCGCCCCGTGGGTCGCCCAGCGGGTATGGGCGATGCCCAGGCGGCCGAGCAGCGGCGTACCGGCCAGGCCTTCCTCCAGGCTGGCGACCTTGCCGACCCGGCGGCAGCGCTGCAGCCTGCCTTCGTTATCGAAGACCGCCACGCCGGCGCTGTCGTAGCCGCGATACTCGAGGCGCTTGAGGCCTTCGATGAGGATGGGGGTGATGTTGCGCTCGGCGATCGCGCCTACGATTCCACACATGGGGTCTTTCTCCTTTCAGGCCTCGACCGGGGCGCAGATCAGCGTGACGCCCCGGGCGGTTATCTGTTCGCGCGCGGAAGGTTCCAGGCGCTCGTCGGTAATCAGGGTATGGATGCTGCTCCAGGGCAATTCCTGGTTGGGAATGCGCCGACCGACCTTGTCGGCCTCGGCCATGACGATCACCTCGCGGGCGACCTCGGCCATCACCCGGCTCAGGCCCAGCAATTCGTTGAACGTGGTCGTCCCGCGTTCGAGATCGATGCCGTCGGCACCGATGAATAGTTGGTCGAAGTCATAGGAACGCAGCACCTGCTCGGCAACCTGCCCCTGGAACGACTCGGAATGCGGATCCCAGGTCCCCCCGGTCATCAGCAGCACCGGCTCGTGCTCCAGTTCGCGCAGGGCGTTGACCACGTTCAGTGAGTTGGTCATCACCACCAGGCCCGGCTTGTGCCCGAGTTCGGGGATCATCGCCGCGGTGGTGCTGCCACTGTCGATGATGATCCGCGCATGCTCGCGGATGCGCGCCGCGGCGGCGCGACCGATAGCCTGCTTGTAGGGCGAGACGGGCTGTGCGGCTTCGCCGATCAGTTCCTGCGGCATCGGCACCGCACCGCCGTAGCGACGCAACAGCAGGCCGTGGCTTTCCATGGCGGCGAGGTCCTTGCGGATGGTCACTTCCGAGGTGGAAAAGCGCTTGGCGAGTGCGTCCACGCTGACCTCGCCCTGCTCGGAAAGCAGCGCGAGGATGGCATGGCGACGTTGCGGCGTATTACGTTTCGAGATCACTTAAGTTTCGTTTCGAAAGAAAAGTGTGCGAATCAAAACTTATCCGGCGATTCCCGTCAATGACTTTTCATCGGCTCGGCAGCACCGTATTGGGATCGAGGTAGAACATTTTCTTCCAACCCTGGGTGCTGGCGTCGGCCAGCCAGGGATAGGGCAGCAAGGTGATGATCGCGTAGTGCAGGTGGGCCGGCTTGCCGCGCGCGTTGCCGGTGGTTCCGACCGCACCCAGGCGGGAACCGGCGAGGACCGGCTGGCCCGGATAGGTGTCGAGGCTATCGAGATGGGCGTAGTAATGCAGGCGCCACTTGGGCGCCAGCACCAGGACGACCTTGCCGCCGAGGGCGATCTCCCCGCGATAGAGCACCAGGCCGTAGCTGGCGGAGCGTACGGGGGTGCCGCTGCGGGCGAAGATGTCGATGCCCTTGTGCACTCCGGAGCGCCCCCAGGGCTCGAACCAGAAGGTTCGCGGATTCCAGTCGCGGGCACTGGCGCCTTCGACGGGTATCCGCGGCCATTCGGGCAGCACCGCCCCGGCTATGAGCAGCCCCAGCACGATCCATTTCGCAGGCTTCGGCATCCGTGCCGCTCCGTTACTTCTTGATTTTTTCCGGGCGCTTCCAGTTTTCCAGGTTCTTCTGCCGGGCGCGGCCGAAGGCCAGGTTCTTCGCCGGAACCTCATGGGTGATGGTGGAGCCGGCCGCGGTCGTCGCGCCATCGCCGATCTTCAGCGGCGCCACCAGCGAGTTGTTCGAGCCGATGAACACATCGTCGCCCAGCTCGGTACGGAATTTGTTCGCGCCATCGTAGTTGCAGGTGATGGTGCCGGCGCCGATGTTGCAGTTGGCGCCCAGCTCGGCATCGCCCAGGTAGCTCAGGTGGCCGGCCTTGCTGCCCTCGCCGAGGCGGGCATTCTTCAGTTCGACGAAGTTGCCGACATGGGCCCGAGCGCCGAGCACGCTGCCCGGACGCAGGCGGGCGAACGGACCGGCATCGCTAGCCTCGCCCAGCTCCGCGCCTTCCAGGTGGCTGTTGGCCTTGATCACCGCGCCACGCCGCAGGACGCTGTCGCGAATCACGCAGTTCGGTCCGATGCGCACGTCGTCCTCGATCACCACGCGGCCTTCCAGCACCACGTTGACGTCGATCAGCACGTCGCGGCCGACCGAGATTTCGCCACGGACATCCAGGCGCTGCGGATCGAGCAGGGTCACGCCCTGGCGCATCAGCTCCTCCGCGCGCAGGCGCTGGTAGTGACGCTCCAGCTGGGCCTGTTGCATGCGGTCATTGACGCCCTGCACTTCCATCGCGTCCAGCGGTTGGGCGCTGGCCACCACCAGGCCGTCGCCGACCGCCATGGCGATCACGTCGGTCAGGTAGTACTCGCCCTGTGCGTTGTCGTTGGACAGGCGGCCGAGCCAGTCGGCAAGGCGCTTGCCCGGCACCGCGAGGATGCCGGTGTTGATCTCGCCGATCTGGCGCTGCGCCGGGGTCGCGTCCTTGTGCTCGACGATGGCCTGCACCGCGCCCTGGTCGTCACGGACGATGCGGCCGTAGCCGGTGGGGTCGAGCATGTCGACGGTGAGCAACGACAACTGGTCCGGGGTGACTTGCGCCAGCAGGCGCTGCAAGGTGTCCAGCTGGATCAGCGGCACGTCGCCGTAGAGGATCAGCACCTGGTCTGCACTGAGGAACGGCAGGGCCTGGGCCACCGCATGGCCCGTACCGAGCTGTTCGGCCTGGAGCACGAAATTCAGGTCGTCGGCGGCCATCCGCTCACGCACCAGATCCGCGCCGTGGCCGATCACCACGTGGATCCGTTCCGGCTGCAACTGGCGCGCGCAGTCGATGACGTGGCCGAGCATCGGCTTGCCGGCAATGGGATGGAGGACCTTGGGCAGGGCCGAACGCATGCGGGTGCCCTGGCCGGCGGCGAGAATCACGATTTCAAGGGACATGGACTGGACTACCGTTCCTGGTGGTCACAGGCAAAACCTGTGAGTGAAGATGCAAAACGAAAAAAGGGTAGCCCACAGGCTACCCTTTTCCCTGACACCGCTAGAAGTACCGGCTGGAAATCAGCCGCCGAACTTCTTGCGCAGTTGCTGGACGGTGCGCAGCTGGGCTGCGGCTTCGGCCAGACGCGCGGCAGCGGCGCTGTAGTCGAACTCGGCGCCCTTGCCCTGCAGCGCCTTTTCGGCAGCCTTCAGGGCTTCCTGGGCGGCCGCTTCGTCGAGGTCGCCGGCACGAACCACGGTGTCGGCGAGGACCTTGACCATGTTCGGCTGGACTTCGAGGAAACCGCCGGAGATGTAGTACACCTCCTGCTCGCCGCCCTGCTTGACCAGGCGGATGGGGCCCGGTTTCAGGTCGGTGATCAGCGGCGCGTGGCCCGGGGCGATACCCAGGTCACCCAGAGCGCCGTGCGCGATAACCATCTCGACCAGGCCGGAGAAGATCTCCGCCTCGGCGCTGACGATGTCGCAATGGACTGTTATGGCCATACGCTTGCCTCACATGAGCGCCCGTCGCCGGGCGCACAGGATTACAGTTTTTTGGCTTTCTCGACCGCTTCTTCGATTCCGCCGACCATGTAGAACGCCTGCTCCGGCAGGTGATCGTAGTCGCCGTTGAGAATGCCCTTGAAGCCAGCGATGGTGTCCTTCAGGGAAACGTACTTGCCCGGCGAACCGGTGAAGACTTCCGCTACGAAGAACGGCTGGGACAGGAAGCGCTGGATCTTACGAGCGCGCGCCACCAGCAGCTTGTCGGCTTCGGACAGTTCGTCCATGCCCAGGATCGCGATGATGTCCTTCAGCTCCTTGTAGCGCTGCAGAACATACTGGACGCCGCGAGCGGTGTCGTAGTGATCCTGGCCGATCACCAGCGGATCGAGCTGGCGAGAGGTGGAGTCCAGCGGGTCGACCGCGGGGTAGATACCCAGCGAGGCGATGTCACGGGACAGTACGACGGTCGCGTCCAGGTGGGCGAAGGTGGTCGCCGGGGACGGGTCGGTGAGGTCGTCCGCGGGAACGTATACGGCCTGGATCGAGGTGATCGAGCCTTTCTTGGTGGAGGTGATGCGCTCCTGCAGAACGCCCATCTCTTCGGCCAGGGTCGGCTGATAACCCACCGCGGACGGCATACGGCCCAGCAGTGCGGACACTTCGGTACCGGCGAGGGTGTAACGGTAGATGTTGTCGATGAACAACAGAACGTCACGGCCTTCGTCACGGAACTTCTCGGCCATGGTCAGGCCGGTCAGTGCGACGCGCAGACGGTTGCCCGGCGGCTCGTTCATCTGGCCGTATACCAGGGCTACCTTGTCCAGTACGTTGGAGTCCTTCATCTCGTGGTAGAAGTCGTTACCCTCACGAGTACGCTCGCCCACACCCGCGAACACGGAATAACCGCTGTGCTCGATGGCGATGTTACGGATCAGTTCCATCATGTTGACGGTCTTGCCCACGCCGGCGCCGCCGAACAGGCCTACCTTGCCGCCCTTGGCGAACGGGCAGACCAGGTCGATCACCTTGATGCCGGTTTCCAGCAGCTCGTTGCCGCCAGCCTGGTCGGCATAGGACGGAGCTTCGCGGTGGATGCCCCAGCGCTCTTCTTCGCCGATGGGACCGGCTTCGTCGATCGGGTTGCCCAGTACGTCCATGATCCGGCCCAGGGTCGCTTTACCGACCGGCACGGAGATGGCAGCACCAGTGCTGTCCACGTTCAGGCCACGCTTGAGGCCTTCGGTGGAACCCATCGCAATGGAACGAACCACGCCGTCGCCCAGCTGCTGCTGGACTTCCAGGGTGGTTTCAACGCCCTGAACCTTCAGGGCTTCATAGATGCTCGGCACGGCATCGCGCGGGAATTCCACGTCGATCACGGCGCCGATGATTTGAACGATACGTCCGCTACTCATGTCTGGTTCCTCTGAATTTTGAACCTGTTCTTACACCGCGGCAGCGCCGCCGACGATTTCCGAGATTTCCTGGGTGATCGCCGCCTGACGCGCCTTGTTGTAGATCAGCTGCAAATCGCTGATCAGCTCGCCGGCGTTGTCGGTAGCGTTCTTCATTGCAATCATCCGGGCCGCCTGCTCACAGGCGTTATTCTCAACCACGGCCTGGTACACCTGGGATTCCACGTAACGCACCAGCAGCCCGTCGAGGAGCGACTTGGCGTCGGGTTCGTAGAGATAGTCCCAGTGGTGCTTCAGCTCCTGATCGTCATCGGCCACCAGCGGAATCAGCTGTTCCACGGTCGGCTTCTGGGTCATGGTGTTGACGAACTTGTTGGAGACCACGAACAGGCGATCGATACGGCCTTCGAGGTATGCGTCGAGCATCACCTTGACACTGCCGATCAGGTCGTTGATCGAAGGCTCTTCGCCGAGGTGGCTGATAGCTGCCACGACGTTGCCGCCGAAACTGCGGAAGAACGAAGCGCCCTTGCTACCGATCACGCAAAGGTCGATTTCCGCCCCTTGCTCGCGGTAGCCGCTCATGTCCTTGACGAGGGACTTGAACAGGTTGATGTTCAGACCGCCGCACAGACCACGGTCACTGCTCACCACGATGTAGCCGACGCGCTTGACTTCACGCTCGACCATGAACGGGTGACGGTATTCCGGGTTGGCGTTGGCCAGATGGCCGATCACCTGGCGAATACGCTCCGCGTAGGGACGGCCGGCCGCCATGCGCATTTGTGCCTTGCGCATCTTGCTCACCGCCACTTTTTCCATGGCATTGGTGATCTTTTGCGTGCTTTTGATGCTCGCAATCTTGCTGCGAATCTCTTTTGCGCCTGCCATTTGACACCTATCGGGTTAGCAGGCGGGAGCCTCGCGGCTCCCGCTGCGGCTTACCAGGTTTGGGTGGCCTTGAACTTCTCGATGCCGGCCTTGATGCCCGCGTCGATTTCGTCGTTGAAGTCACCTTTCTCGTTGATCTTCGCCAGCAGAGCGGCATGCTCGCGCTGGAAGTAGGAGATCAACGCCTGCTCGAAGCTACCGACCTTGGCGATTTCGACGTCCTGCAGGAAGCCACGCTCGGCGGCATACAGGGACAGCGACATCTCGGCGATCGACATCGGCGCGTACTGCTTCTGCTTCATCAGCTCGGTAACGCGCTGACCATGCTCCAGCTGCTTGCGGGTCGCTTCGTCCAGGTCCGAGGCGAACTGGGCGAAGGCCGCCAGTTCACGGTACTGGGCCAGAGCGGTACGAATGCCGCCGGACAGCTTCTTGATGATCTTGGTCTGGGCCGCGCCACCTACGCGGGATACCGAGATACCGGCGTTGACGGCCGGACGGATACCCGAGTTGAACATGGCGGATTCCAGGAAGATCTGGCCGTCGGTGATCGAGATCACGTTGGTCGGAACGAACGCGGAAACGTCGCCGGCCTGGGTCTCGATGATCGGCAGCGCGGTCAGCGAGCCGGTCTTGCCGGTCACGGCGCCGTTGGTGAACTTCTCGACATACTCTTCGGAAACGCGGGAAGCGCGCTCCAGCAGACGGCTGTGGAGATAGAACACGTCGCCCGGGTAGGCTTCGCGGCCCGGCGGACGGCGCAGCAGCAGGGAGATCTGGCGATAAGCCACGGCTTGCTTGGACAGGTCGTCGTAGACGATCAGGGCGTCTTCACCGCGATCGCGGAAGTATTCGCCCATGGTGCAACCGGAGTACGGCGCCAGGTATTGCAGGGCGGCGGACTCGGAAGCGCTGGCGGCGACCACGATGGTGTTGGCCAGGGCGCCGTTCTCTTCCAGCTTGCGTACGACGTTGGCGATAGTGGACTGCTTCTGGCCGATGGCCACGTAGACGCACTTAATGCCGCTGTCTTTCTGGTTGATGATGGCGTCAACCGCGAGGGCGGTCTTGCCGATCTGGCGGTCGCCGATGATCAGCTCGCGCTGGCCACGGCCTACCGGGATCATGGCGTCGACCGACTTGTAGCCGGTCTGTACCGGCTGGTCTACCGACTTACGCCAGATCACGCCCGGAGCGACCTTCTCGACCGCGTCGGTGGCCTTGGCGTCGATCGGGCCTTTGCCGTCGATCGGATTGCCCAGTGCGTCGACTACGCGACCCAGCAGTTCCGGACCGACCGGAACCTCCAGGATGCGCCCGGTGCACTTGGCGTTCATGCCTTCGGCGAGGCCCTGGTATTCACCCAGGACCACGGCACCCACGGAATCCTGCTCCAGGTTCAGCGCCATACCGTAGACGCCGCCCGGGAACTCGATCATCTCGCCGTACATGACGTCGGCCAGACCGTAGATGCGCACGATACCGTCGGACACGCTGACGATGGTGCCTTCGTTTCGTGCTTGGGAGGCGACGTCGAGTTTCTCGATGCGCCCCTTGATGATTTCACTAATTTCGGAAGGATTGAGTTGCTGCATGCCGCTGCCCCTTCAAACTCAAGATTTCAACGCTTCGGCCAGTTTCGCGAGCTTGCCGCGCACCGAGCCATCGATTACCAAGTCACCGGCGCGAATGATCACGCCGCCGATCAGGCTCGCGTCTTCCGACGCATGTAGCCGCACTTCGCGACTGAGCCGGGCGCTGAGAGCCTTGGCGAGTTTGTCCTGCTGTTCTTTGCTCAAGGTGAAGGCACTGGTGACTTCTACCTCGACCGACTTTTCCTGCTCGGCCTTCAACTGCTCGTACATCTCAGCGATGGTCGGCAGCAGTTCGAGCCGCTTGTTCTCAGCCACAGTCCGGACGAAGTTCTGGGCTGGTGCATTCAGCTTGTCGCCGCACACATCGATCAGGCTCTGGGCCTTGGCCGAAGAGGTCAGCTGAGGCTCTTTGAGCAGCTGGCGCACGGTGTCGTCCTGCGACACTGCGGCCAGCACACCCAGCGCAGCCGACCAATCGGCCAGTTGCTGATGAGCCTGGGCGTACTCGAAAGCCGCCTTTGCGTAGGGACGAGCCAACGTGGTCAGTTCTGCCATAGCGCCCTCGCTTAGATCTCGGCTGCCAGTTTGGAAACCAGCTGCTCGTGCGCGTTTGCGTCGATCGAAGCACCCAGGATCTTCTCTGCGCCGGTGACGGCCAGGGCACCCACTTGGGCACGCAGGGCGTCCTTGACGCTGTTCAGTTCCTGTTCGATTTCCGCTTGGGCCTGGGCCTTCAGGCGTTCGCCTTCGGTACGGGCCTGGTCGCGGGCTTCATCGACGATCTGGTTAGCGCGTTTCTTCGCCTGTTCGACGATTTCGGCTGCCTGAGCCTTGGCTTCGCGCAGTTGCTGGCCCGCTTTCTCATGAGCCAGCTCCAGATCACGAGCCGCGCGGTTGGCAGCGTCCAGGCCGTCAGCGATCTTCTTCTGACGCTCTTGCAGAGCCGCGATGACCGGAGGCCACACGAACTTCATGCAGAACAGCACAAAGATGAAGAACGCAACGGACTGGCCAATCAGGGTTGCATTAATGTTCACGCCAACACCTCGCTCGTTCGTTGTCCGTCAAACACTCAAATCGAATGATTCGAGTGATTAGCCGGCGATTTGACCAACGAAGGGATTCGCGAAGGTGAAGAACAGGGCGATACCCACACCGATCATGGTCACGGCGTCCAGCAGGCCGGCGACGATGAACATTTTCACCTGCAGCATCGGAACCATTTCAGGCTGACGAGCTGCGCCTTCCAGGAACTTGCCACCCAGCAGACCGAAACCGATGGCGGTACCCAGGGCACCCAGGCCAATCAGCAGAGCAACGGCGATAGCAGTCAGTCCAACTACAGTTTCCATTTTTCCTCCCGACTTTTTGTCGTGTTGGTTAAAGGTTGAAGCGAATCGATTAATGGTTGTCTTCGTGCGCCATCGACAGGTAGACGATGGTCAGCATCATGAAGATGAAGGCCTGCAGGGTGATGATCAGGATGTGGAACACAGCCCACGCCCAGTTCAGGGCTACGCCCAGGGCACTCAGCAGGAACATTCCGCTACCGAACATGACGGCGATCAGAATGAAGATCAGTTCGCCGGCATACATGTTGCCGAACAGACGCAGCGCCAGCGAAACCGGCTTGGCGATCAGGGTCACGAACTCGAGCAGGAAGTTCACCGGAATCAGCAGGATCTGAACGACGATGTTCTTGCTGCTGAAGGGGTGCAGGGTCAGTTCACCGAGGAAGCCGCCGATGCCCTTGACCTTGATGCTGTAGAAGATGATCAGGGCGAACACCGAGATCGACAGGCCGAGGGTGGCGTTCGGGTCGGTGGTGGCCACCGCGCGGAAGAACAGGTGCTCGTCGCCGGTGATCTTCGCGGCCAGCATCGGCAGGTAGTCCACCGGAACCAGGTCGATCAGGTTGAGCAGGAAGATCCAGACGAACACGGTCAGGGCCAAGGGCGCGATCAACGGGTTGCGCCCGTGGAAGGTGTCCTTGACGCTGGTGTCGACGAACTCGACCATCACCTCGACGAAGTTCTGCAGTCCACCCGGCTGGCCGCTGGTGGCCTTCTTGGCTGCCAGGCGGAAGATGAACAGGAACACCACGCCGAGCAGTACCGACCAGCCCAGGGTGTCTACGTGGAATGCCCAGAAGCCCATTTCCTTGGCTTGCTCGGCGGTGTGGGCGAACCCCCAATCACCATTAGGCAGACGCCCGAAGGTCAGGTTCTGCAAGTGGTGCTGGATGTAACCCGAAGCGGTTTCTGCTGCCATGTTTGCCTCAATCGCTCTAAGGTCTTGTAAATGTTTTTCCCATCAGCAGGGGTGCGCACCAGCTGACCATCAGGGTCAGCAGATAGACACCGAACAGAGCCGGCGCCATCAGTGGCTTCACGCCTGCGAACGCCAGTGCGAAGAGCACCGCCGTCAGAATCAGTTTCCCGGCTTCGCCCGCATAGAAAGAGCGAACGATTTCCCGGGCAGCCCGCGCTCCGCTGAAACGGAACGCTTTGTAGGCGAAATAACAATTCGGCAACCAGGCGATCATCCCTCCCAGCAGTCCGGAATATCCGGCTACCGGTCCCCAAGAAATCCACAGGGAGATCGCAGCAACAAGCACTACTACCAGTTGGACGAGCAGCAATCTGAATGCCGGCAGGCGACTTGGCATGCGGGACTCCATCGCGCTCTCAGTCTTCTGGTGTCGGCACTGCCAAATCAACGACTTGGCATAAAAAGTGCCCACAAAATAGCGCGCAGAGTATAGGGGGGGAGTCCCCCCTGTTCAACTGGCTGGTAGTGATTTCCGACTACCCGCTACAACCCAAAGTGTGTCAACGGATGTGGGCGAGAACGCCCTGCAGTTCATCCAGGGAGCTGTAGCGGATGACCAGCTGTCCCTTGCCCTTCTGACCATGCCGGATCTGCACCGAAGCGCCCAGGCGCTCGGCCAGGCGCTGTTCCAGGCGGGCGATGTCCGGGTCGCTCTTGACCGGTCCCGCAGGCTTGCTCGGGGCATGCGTCCACTGCCGAACCAGGGCTTCGGTCTGACGTACGGTCAGCCCATGTGCGACAACATGTCGCGCCCCTTCCACCTGCCGTTCTGCCGGCAGACCGAGGAGCGCACGGGCATGGCCCATTTCCAGGTCGCCATGGGAAAGCAGGGTCTTGATCTCTTCCGGCAGGCCGATCAGGCGCAGCAGGTTGGTAATGGTCGCGCGCGACTTGCCGACCGCTTCCGCGACCTGCTGCTGGGTCAGCTGGAACTCCTGCTGCAGGCGTTGCAGGGCAGCGGCTTCCTCGATCGGGTTGAGGTCCTCGCGCTGGATGTTCTCGATCAGCGCCATGGCGATGGCCGCTTCGTCCGGCACGTCGCGCACCAGCGCCGGGATCTTTTCCAGTCCGGCCTGCTGGCTGGCCCGCCAGCGCCGCTCGCCGGCGATGATCTCGTAGCGGCTATTGGCGATCGGCCGCACCACGATGGGCTGCATCACGCCCTGGGCCTTGATCGACTGCGCCAGTTCCTCCAGCGCCTGAGGGTCCATGTCGCGACGCGGCTGGTACTTGCCGCGCTGCATCAGGTCGAGGGGGATCTGCTGCAACTCGCGGCGGTCGGCCTGTACGGCTTCTTCCTGCAGTTTGGCGGGACTCGAGCCGCCCAGCAGGGCATCGAGCCCGCGTCCCAGTCCACGTTTCTTGGCTGCCATGCGGGTTCCTTATGCGGTTGCGGCGCGGCCTTTGGCGCGCTGGCGGCGGACCAGCTCGCCGGCCAGCGCCAGGTAGGCGATGGCGCCGCGGGATTGCTTGTCGTAAACCAGCGCCGGCATGCCGAAGCTGGGGGCTTCGGCGAGGCGCACGTTACGCGGGATGACGGTGCTGTAGAGGGTGTCGCCGAAATGCTCCTGCAACTGCGCGGAGACATCGTTGGTCAGGCTGATGCGCGGATCGTACATGGTCCGCAACAGCCCCTCGATCTTCAGCGTCGGGTTGAGCAACTGGCCGATGCGCTGGATGCTGTTCATCAGGTCGGTCAGCCCCTCCAGCGCGTAGTACTCGCACTGCATGGGGATGATCACGCCGTCGGCGGCGGTCAGCGCGTTGACGGTGAGCATCGACAGCGACGGCGGGCAGTCGATGAGGATGTAGTCGTAGTTCTCGCGGATCGGCGCCAGCGCGTTGCGCAGGCGATTTTCCTTCATGTCCATTTCCAGCAGCACCACTTCCGCGGCGGTCAGGTCGCGGTTGGCCGGCAACAACTGGTAGCCGCCGTGTTCGGAGAACTGCATGGCCTCGGCGAGGTTGCACTCACCGGTGAGCACGTCGTAGATGGAGTGCTCCAGGTTGTGCTTGTCGATGCCGCTGCCGGTGGTGGCGTTGCCCTGGGGATCCAGGTCCAGCAGGAGGACGCGGCGCTTGGTCGCCACGAGGGAGGCCGCGAGGTTGATACAGGTCGTGGTCTTGCCGACACCGCCTTTCTGGTTGGCGATCGCGAATACCTTAGCCATGGTTATCCCTGTTCCCCCTCATGCTGTGCGCCGCAGTATCAGCAGATGCCGCTGACCTTGGCAACCGGGTACCGCCAGCGCGTGCTCGGCTTCGACCCGGAAATCCTCCGGGAGTGCCGCCAGCTCTTCGTTCGGATGCACGCCCTTCATCGCCAGCCAGCGGGTTTCCTGGCCACCGAGGTGGCGGGTCCAGTTGGCGAAGTCCTCCAGGCTGCTGAAAGCGCGGGAAACGATGCCATCGAAGGGGCTCTCGGGACGGAAGGCTTCCACCCGGCTGTGCACGACTTCGAGGTTGGCCAGCTTCAGCTCGAGCTTCACCTGGGTCAGGAAGCGGGTCTTCTTGCCGTTGCTGTCGAGCAAGGTCAGGCGCTTTTCCGGGAACAGGATGGCCAGCGGCACGCCGGGCATGCCGCCGCCGCTGCCGACATCCAGCCAGTTATCCCCAGCCTCGGCGTAAGGCACGATGCTCAGGCTGTCGAGCAGGTGGCGCGAAACCATCTCGTCCGGGTCGCGTACGGCGGTCAGGTTGTAGGCCTTGTTCCATTTGATCAGCAGGGCCAAGTAGGCCAGCAGCTGGCGTTGCTTGTCGGCGTCGAGGGCGACGCCTAGCTCGTCAGCACCGCGCGCGAGTTCGTCGGCGTGGTGTTGGGTTACCGCAGACATCAAGCGCTCTGCTCCAGTTGGCGGCCAGAGGCACGCTTCTTCAGGTGGATCAACAACAGCGAAATCGCAGCCGGCGTGACGCCGGGGATTCGCGAAGCCTGTCCGAGGGTTTCCGGACGGGCCTGGTTCAGCTTGTTCTGGATTTCCTTCGACAGGCCGGAAATCCCCAGGTAATCGATATCCACAGGCAGGCGGGTATCTTCGCTGGCGCGCAGCCGGGCGATTTCCTCCTGCTGGCGGTCGATGTAGCCGGCGTACTTGGTGCGAATCTCCACCTGCTCGGCCACCTGGGGGTTATCCACAGCGTCGCCGGTGATCTCCACCAGGCCGGCGTAATCGATCTCGGGGCGGCTCAGCAGGTTGAGCAGGTTGTATTCATGGGTCAGCGGCGTACCGAAGCGCTCGGCGATGGCGTCGCCCTGCGGGGTATTCGGCCGCACCCAGGTGCTCTTCAGCCGCTGTTCCTCGCGTTCGATACCTTCGCGCTTGGCTTCGAAGGCAGCCCAGCGCCGATCGTCGACAAGGCCCAGCTCGCGTCCCTTCTCGGTGAGACGCAGGTCGGCGTTGTCCTCGCGGAGGATCAGGCGGTATTCCGCCCGCGAGGTGAACATGCGGTACGGCTCCTGGGTGCCGAGCGTGATCAGGTCGTCCACCAGCACGCCGATGTAGGCCTCGTCGCGGCGCGGGCACCAGCTGTCCTTGCCTTGCGAACGCAACGCAGCATTGGCGCCGGCCAGCAGGCCCTGGGCGCCAGCTTCCTCGTAGCCGGTGGTGCCGTTGATCTGGCCGGCGAAGAACAGGCCGCCGATGACCTTGGTCTCCAGGCTGTACCTGAGATCGCGGGGATCGAAGAAGTCGTACTCGATCGCATAGCCCGGCCGCACGATGTGGGCGTTTTCCATGCCACGGATGGAACGCACGATCTGCAGTTGCACGTCGAACGGCAGGGACGTGGAAATGCCGTTGGGATACAGCTCGTGGGTCGTCAGGCCTTCCGGCTCGAGGAAGACCTGGTGGCTTTCCTTGTCGGCGAAGCGATGGATCTTGTCTTCGATCGAAGGGCAGTAGCGCGGGCCGATGCCTTCGATCACACCGGAATACATCGGCGAACGATCGAGATTGGCGGCGATGATCTCGTGGGTCCGGGCGTTGGTATGGGTGATCCAGCAACTGACCTGCTCGGGATGCTGTTCCTTCGAACCGAGGAAGGACATCACCGGGATCGGCGTGTCGCCCGGCTGCTCGGTCATCACCGAGAAGTCCACGCTGCGCCCGTCGATCCGCGGCGGCGTACCGGTCTTCAGCCGGCCGACCCGCAGCGGCAATTCACGCAGACGACGCGCCAGTGCGATGGACGGCGGGTCGCCGGCGCGTCCGCCTGAGTAGTTCTCCAGGCCGATGTGGATAAGTCCGCCGAGGAAGGTGCCGGTAGTCAGGACCACGTTGTCGGCATGGAAGCGCAGTCCCATCTGGGTCACTACGCCGCGGACCTGATCCTGCTCGACGATCAGGTCGTCGCAGGCCTGCTGGAATATCCACAGGTTCGGCTGGTTTTCCAGTGTATGGCGGATAGCGGCCTTATAGAGCACGCGATCGGCTTGTGCACGAGTGGCGCGCACTGCCGGCCCCTTGCGGCTGTTAAGGATGCGGAACTGGATACCGCCCTTGTCGGTGGCTTCGGCCATGGCGCCGCCAAGGGCGTCGATTTCCTTGACCAGATGGCTCTTGCCGATGCCGCCGATGGCGGGGTTGCAGCTCATCTGCCCCAGGGTTTCCACATTGTGGGTCAACAGCAGGGTTTTCACACCCATGCGCGCAGCCGCGAGTGCGGCTTCGGTGCCTGCATGGCCACCGCCGATCACGATTACGTCAAAACGGGTAGGGAAATCCACCACGCACCTCGGCCTGTTCAGAAGCAGGAATTCAGGAAAGCCGGACAGTATAAGGATTTAGCGAACCTGAATGAAGACTCCTGGACAAAAAATAGCCAATCCAGATCGAGGGAGCAAAACGGCTCGGCGGGCTTACAAAAAATAAAAGGAAAGGAATGTTTATATCTTTTTAGAACTTGTGTTTATTACTTAGCAGCGGCTTTTCTGTTGATAAGTACGTCGAGCCCAGTAAAGACATAGCCTGTAGCGAATGATAAGGCTGTCCCAAACCCTATCTGGGCCCTGTTGATAAGCGTTTTTTAGCTGTGGATGGAATGGCTCGTTATCAACATGTGGAGTTATGCACAGAGCTTCGGCGGGTTTATCTACTCTCCTGTCCCTGGGGTTTTCCACAGGTTTCAGGCGAGCGTATCCGGGCCGCGGCAGGACCGCAGCCAGGTAGGAAGAAGGAGGTGGAAAGGCGTGGGAAAGGCTCAGTCGTTGCCGCTTTCCAGCGTATCGATGGATGACGACAGGCGCTCGAAGCGGCGCTTGGCGGAGACCTGGAAATCCCGCTCGGAGCCCTCGTTAGCGGGTTTGCGCAGCAGTAGCCGAGCACTGAGCCCGCTAGTGCGGTCGTAACTGCCGAACCAGTCGATCATCTGTCCGACATGGCATTCGCCGCCGAGCCATACCGCCAGGTTGGCTACGATCTCCATGTTGTAGTGTCCGAGTGCTCGCCCTGGGACGCCTTGGGAGCCGAAGGCGAGGGCCGCGCCTGGCCGGTATCGACGGAGTCCAGGGTCTGCAACAGCTCTTTTCGCAGAATCTCTTCCAGGCTTGTGGGTAAATCGCTTACCGGGTTGTCTTGCGTGCACGGAACGTCCCGGCGCGTGGCGATAGCGCCAGGCGAGACAACGGGATAGATACGCCGTTCGAGAGGGAGATTGACCACAGCGCAGCGCCTTCGCGGACTCCGGATCGGAGCGCGGTGCCTGTGCATAAACCTCTCCCAGGTGGATATCCATCCCATGCAGACCGACATCGGCGCAGATGGTTTTCTCGGGGACGAAGCGGCGCGCCGGCAATCCATGCCTGCGTGGTTGAGTGTCGGCGGCAAGGGGCACAGTGAAAGGAAAGTACGCAGAACCGGAGCGAACCTTGCCCTGGTTATCCACAACTCGGCGTGGGCCGAGCCCCATTACTTGCCGATGCAGAAACTCGAGAAGATGCGACCCAGCAGGTCGTCGGGGGTGAATGCGCCGGTGATTTCACCCAGGTGCTGCTGGGCCTGGCGCAGATCCTCGGCCAGCAGCTCGCCTGCGCCATTGTGGATAAGTTGGCTGTGGCCATGCTCCAGCGCCTGGCCAGCCTGGCGCAGCGCCTCCAGGTGGCGCCGGCGGGCGCTGAAACCGCTTTCCGCGGTCTGTTCGAAGCCCATGCAGGCCTTCAGGTGTTCGCGCAGCAGCTCCAGGCCGGCGCCGGTGCGCGCCGAGAGGGTGATGGTGACGTGGCCGTCCGCGCTTTCCTCGAGGCCAATGGACTCTGTGGACAAATCCGCCTTGTTGCGGATCAGGGTGACCTTGCCCGGTTCCGGTCGCTGGTCGAGAAACTCCGGCCATAGGGAAAACGGGTCCGCTGCTTCCGGGGCGGTGGCGTCCACCACCAGCAGCACGCGATCGGCTTCGCCGATGGCTTTCAGCGCACGTTCCACGCCGATCTTTTCCACATGGTCCTCGGTATCCCGCAGGCCTGCGGTGTCCACCACATGCAGGGGCATGCCATCGATGTGGATATGTTCGCGCAGTACATCGCGGGTGGTGCCGGCTATGTCCGTGACGATGGCCGCCTCGCGACCGGCCAGGGCATTCAGCAGGCTGGACTTGCCGGCATTCGGTCGTCCGGCGATGACCACGGTCATGCCGTCGCGCAGCAGGGCGCCTTGGGAAGCTTCGCGCTGCACTGTGGATAATTCTGTGCGTACTTTTTCCAGAAGCCCCAGTACATGGCCATCGGCGAGGAAGTCGATTTCTTCCTCGGGGAAGTCGATGGCGGCTTCGACATAGATGCGCAGGGAAATCAGTTGCTCGGTCAATGCATGTACCCGGCGCGAGAATTCGCCCTGCAGGGAACGCAATGCATTGCGCGCGGCCTGCTCCGAGCTGGCCTCGATCAGATCGGCGATGGCTTCGGCCTGGGCCAGGTCGAGCTTGTCGTTGAGGAACGCGCGCTCGCTGAACTCGCCCGGTCGCGCCTGGCGGGCACCCAGTTCCAGACAACGCTGCACCAGCAGGTCGAGTACCACGGGGCCGCCGTGCCCCTGCAGTTCGAGTACGTCTTCGCCGGTGAACGAGTTCGGGCCGGGGAAATACAGTGACAGGCCTTCGTCGATCACCTGCCCACCGGCATCGAGGAACGGTCCGTAATGCGCATGCCGGGCTTTCAGCTGGCGTCCGCTCACGGCCACGGCCATCTGTCCGGCGAGGGGGCCGGAGACGCGGACGATTCCCACGCCGCCGCGGCCCTGGGCAGTAGCTATCGCGACGATGGTTTCGGTGGCGGCTTGCATGTGGATATCTCCGGATAGCAAGACGCCCCTCGAGGGGGCGTCTTGTTGTGGACAGTTTTCGCGATAGACGTCAGGCGGTCTTCGCGGCTGCCTCGATCTTGCGGGTAATGTACCACTGCTGAGCGATCGACAGGCAGTTGTTGACCACCCAGTACAGCACCAGACCGGCTGGGAACCAGAGGAAGAAGAAGGTGAAGATGATCGGCATCAGCTTCATCACCTTGGCCTGCATCGGGTCCGGCGGGGTCGGGTTGAGCATCTGCTGGATCAGCATGGTGCCGCCCATGACGATCGGCAGGATGAAGAACGGATCCTTCACCGACAGGTCGGTGATCCAGCCGAGCCACGGCGCCTGGCGCATTTCCACGCTTTCCAGGAGTACCCAGTAGAGGGAGAGGAAGACCGGCATCTGGACCAGGATCGGCAGGCAGCCGCCCAGCGGATTGATCTTCTCCTTCTTGTACAGCTCCATCATCGCCTGGGACATCTTCTGCCGATCGTCGCCGTGCTGTTCCTTGATCGCCTGCATCTTCGGCGACACCGCGCGCATGCGCGCCATCGAACGGTAGCTGGCGGCGGACAACGGGAAGAAGGCCAGCTTGATCAGGACGGTCAGGGCGATGATCGACCAGCCCCAGTTGCCGATCAGGCTGTGGATATGTTGCAGCAGCCAGAAGATCGGCTGGGCGATGAACCAGAGGAAACCGTAGTCGACGGTCAGTTCCAGGCCCGGGGAGAGTTCCTTCAGGTGCTTCTGGAGTTTCGGGCCGGCATACAGGGTCAGGTCGGTTTCCACCTTGCTACCCGCCGGAACGCTCAGGGTCGGGCCGGTGAAACCGACGATGTAGTTGCCCTGGCCGTCCTTGCGGGTCATGACCTGGTGCTGCTCGCCCTTGGTCGGAACCCAGGCGGTCACGAAGTAGTGTTGCAGCCAGGCGACCCAGCCACCCTGCACGGACTCCTTGAACTGTTCCTTGTCCATGTCCTTGGTGGAGATCTTCTTGTACGGCGAATCCGGGGTCCAGACCGCGGCGCCGAGGTAGGTGGACACCCCGGTGGCGGTGGTCGAGGACGGGTCGGCGCTGCCGTCGCGCTTGAGCTGGGCGAACAGGTTGCCGCTCCAGGTCTTGCCGCTCTGGTTGTCGATCAGGTAGCTGACGCCGACCTGATAGGCGTTTTCATTGATGCACTCGATCTTCTTCTGAGCCTTTTCCTTGTCCGAGCAATCGGCTTTCA
The DNA here is from genome assembly GCF_026428275.1 of Pseudomonas sp. B111. Taxonomy (NCBI): domain Bacteria; kingdom Pseudomonadati; phylum Pseudomonadota; class Gammaproteobacteria; order Pseudomonadales; family Pseudomonadaceae; genus Pseudomonas; species Pseudomonas sp. B111. The sequence continues at coordinate 5,388,561 of NZ_CP097857.1, forward strand.
GGCCACGGTGGAAGGTGAAGCGCTTGATGTAGTTGACACCGTCGTGGCTGAAGCTCAGGTCCACGACCAGTTCGTTCTGGCCGTCGGCCAACTGGTAGCTGCTCTGCGCACTGTGGAACAGCGGGCGGCCGGCGCTGCTGGCGTCCGGGCCGTCGGCACCGGTGAGGCCGCTCTGCGCCAGGTAGGTACGTTCGCGACCGTTGTCGAACAGCGGGAACGGCACGTCCGGACGGTCCAGGCGGCGCGGATACTGCAACAGGCCGAGCTGGACGATATCGCCGCCACGGGGATCGATGGCCAGGTCGAGGACGTCGGTCTTCACCTGGATCAGCTTGTCGCTGACCGCAACCGGCTTGTCGGCGGCTTCGCTGCCGGCCGCGCTGCTCTGGGCAGTGGGAACGTCACTGCTGGTGCCCGAGGCGGACGGAGTGTCCGGCAGGCCTTGCGTGGTGTTCATCGAAGCGCTGGCGGCGGGCAGCTCAGGCTGACCGTAATCCTTGTTCCACTGGAGAACCAGCAGGTAGGACACGACTGCAAGGGCGACGATGAGAATCGAGCGTTGAATGTCCATGGTTACTCGGCCATCGAGAAAGGGCGGTGCTTGAAGGAAACTGACAGTAGCAGATCGCGGCTACGGGATTGCCAGTGATGGAGCCGAGTGGAGGAAACCGCACTCGGGCGACCATTGCGTCGCGGGCCATGCTGCGCGATAGCCTCGTACGCTAGGGAAGTACAACTTGGCTGGGAACGACGGTGCCGGGTCATCGAAGGGGGGATGACACTACAGGGATCGGGATGCGCGGGCATCGACCTATGCATGAGTACCGTCGGCCACGCCAGGGGCGTCAGCAGGGCTTTCCGTGCGAGGTCGATTGCGCAACAGGCGTTTCCAGAGCTTGCCGAACTGCTGGTGCAGCTCCGGATTTTCCAGTTCGCCCAGGCCTTTGCGCGCGATCACCACGATATCCCAGCCAGCCAGGACTTCCTGGTTATGGCGGAACGATTCGCGGATCAGGCGTTTGAGGCGATTGCGCTGGACGGCGAGCTTGACGTTCTTCTTGCCGATCACCAGGCCCAGGCGGGGGTGATCGAGACCGTTCTCGCGCGCCAGCAGCAGGACGTGCTTGCCGGGGACCTTGCCGGTCGGAGAGTCGAAGACTGCGCTGAATTGCCGGGCTGTCAGTAGACGCTTGTCCCGGTCGAAGTCCCGACTCACCACCCGTACCGGATAAATCAGACGGTCAGACGCTTACGGCCTTTGGCGCGACGACGCGACAGAACCTGACGGCCGTTCTTGGTGGCCATACGGGCGCGGAAACCGTGGACGCGAGCGCGCTTGAGGGTGCTGGGTTGGAAAGTACGTTTCATGATTCGGTACCTGGGTTGACGACTTGAGGTCGCAGTGACCCCGTTTAAAGAGACCGGCGATTCTAGTGAAATCGAACGGGCAGGTCAATTTCCAACCAGCGATGACGTAATAGATAGATACAAGGAAGTCATTTTTCTTTTAAAGGATAGAAACGGTTAATGCTCTTGGGACGGCGCTTTTCTGTGCATAACTCGACGAAGCCCAGCAACTGCGTGTTTCTCCGGCAGGCAAAAGGTTGTCGAGAACCGGTGTCGAGGCTGTTTCCTTCCTGAGCGAAGCCTGGGGATGAACGAGATGGTTATCCACAGCGGTTTTTTCCACACGGCTGTGCGCAGGGATGTACCCCCTTCAAAGCAAGGGTTATCCACAAAGTACAGGACGACCGTCCGTCGGCCTGCCTGCTTTTATTAAGGTCTTGATTTGCTTGGGGCCTCAGCGCATCGGCATGTGGATAAGTCCGGCCCGTCCGGCTACAATAGGCGCTTATTTCGTTGTGCCGCCTTTCCAATCTTTGGGGGATATCCGTGTCCGTGGAACTTTGGCAGCAGTGCGTGGATCTTCTCCGCGATGAGCTGCCGTCCCAACAATTCAACACCTGGATCCGTCCCTTGCAGGTCGAAGCCGAAGGCGACGAATTGCGTGTGTATGCACCCAACCGTTTCGTCCTCGATTGGGTGAACGAGAAATACCTCGGTCGGCTTCTGGAACTGCTCGGTGAACGCGGCGAGGGTCAGTTGCCCGCCCTTTCCTTATTAATAGGCAGCAAGCGTAGCCGTACGCCGCGCGCCGCCATCGTCCCATCGCAGACCCACGTGGCTCCCCCGCCTCCGGTTGCTCCGCCGCCGGCGCCAGTGCAGCCGGTATCGGCCGCGCCCGTGGTGGTGCCACGTGAAGAGCTGCCGCCAGTGACGACGGCTCCCAGCGTGTCGAGCGACCCCTACGAGGCGGAAGAACCCAGCATTGATCCGCTGGCCGCCGCCATGCCGGCCGGAGCCGCGCCTGCGGTACGCACCGAGCGCAACGTCCAGGTCGAAGGCGCGCTGAAGCACACCAGCTATCTCAACCGTACCTTCACCTTCGAGAACTTCGTCGAGGGCAAGTCCAACCAGTTGGCCCGTGCCGCCGCCTGGCAGGTGGCGGACAACCTCAAGCACGGCTACAACCCGCTGTTCCTCTACGGTGGCGTCGGCCTGGGCAAGACCCACCTGATGCATGCGGTGGGCAACCACCTGCTGAAGAAGAACCCGAACGCCAAGGTGGTTTACCTGCATTCGGAACGTTTCGTCGCGGACATGGTGAAGGCCTTGCAGCTCAACGCCATCAACGAATTCAAGCGCTTCTACCGCTCGGTGGACGCACTGTTGATCGACGACATCCAGTTCTTCGCCCGTAAGGAGCGCTCCCAGGAGGAGTTCTTCCACACCTTCAATGCCCTTCTCGAAGGCGGCCAGCAGGTGATCCTCACCAGCGACCGCTATCCGAAGGAAATCGAAGGCCTGGAAGAGCGGCTGAAGTCCCGCTTCGGCTGGGGCCTGACGGTGGCCGTCGAGCCGCCGGAACTGGAAACCCGGGTGGCGATCCTGATGAAGAAGGCCGAGCAGGCGAAGATCGAGCTGCCGCACGATGCGGCCTTCTTCATCGCCCAGCGCATCCGTTCCAACGTGCGCGAACTGGAAGGTGCGCTGAAGCGGGTGATCGCCCACTCGCACTTCATGGGCCGGCCGATCACCATCGAGCTGATTCGCGAGTCGCTGAAGGACCTGTTGGCCCTTCAGGACAAGCTGGTCAGCATCGACAACATCCAGCGCACCGTCGCCGAGTACTACAAGATCAAGATATCCGATCTGTTGTCCAAGCGGCGTTCGCGCTCGGTGGCGCGCCCGCGCCAGGTGGCCATGGCGCTCTCCAAGGAGCTGACCAACCACAGCCTGCCGGAGATCGGCGTGGCCTTCGGCGGTCGGGATCACACCACGGTGTTGCACGCCTGTCGTAAGATCGCTCAACTTAGGGAATCCGACGCGGATATCCGCGAGGACTACAAGAACCTGCTGCGTACCCTGACAACCTGACGCAGCCCACGAGGCAAGGGACTAGACCATGCATTTCACCATTCAACGCGAAGCCCTGTTGAAACCGCTGCAACTGGTCGCCGGCGTCGTGGAACGCCGCCAGACATTGCCGGTTCTCTCCAACGTCCTGCTGGTGGTCGAAGGCCAGCAACTGTCGCTGACCGGCACCGACCTCGAGGTCGAGCTGGTTGGTCGCGTGGTACTGGAAGATGCCGCCGAACCCGGCGAGATCACCGTACCGGCGCGCAAGCTGATGGACATCTGCAAGAGCCTGCCGAACGACGTGCTGATCGACATCCGTGTCGAAGAGCAGAAACTCCTGGTGAAGGCCGGGCGTAGCCGCTTCACCCTGTCCACCCTGCCGGCCAACGATTTCCCCACCGTAGAGGAAGGTCCCGGCTCGCTGAACTTCAGCATTGCCCAGAGCAAGCTGCGTCGCCTGATCGACCGCACCAGCTTCGCCATGGCCCAGCAGGACGTGCGTTACTACCTCAACGGCATGCTGCTGGAAGTGAACGGTGGCACCCTGCGCTCCGTCGCCACCGACGGCCACCGACTGGCCATGTGCTCGCTGGATGCGCAGATCCCGTCGCAGGACCGCCACCAGGTGATCGTGCCGCGCAAAGGCATCCTCGAACTGGCTCGTCTGCTCACCGAGCAGGACGGCGAAGTCGGCATCGTCCTGGGCCAGCACCATATCCGTGCCACCACTGGCGAATTCACCTTCACTTCGAAGCTGGTGGACGGCAAGTTCCCGGACTACGAACGCGTACTGCCGCGCGGTGGCGACAAGCTGGTGGTCGGCGACCGCCAGCAACTGCGCGAAGCCTTCAGCCGTACCGCGATCCTCTCCAACGAAAAGTACCGCGGCATTCGCCTGCAGCTTTCCAACGGTTTGCTGAAAATCCAGGCGAACAACCCGGAGCAGGAGGAGGCCGAGGAAGAAGTGCAGGTCGAGTACAACGGCGGCAACCTGGAGATCGGCTTCAACGTCAGTTACCTGCTCGACGTGCTGGGTGTGATCGGTACCGAGCAGGTCCGCTTCATCCTTTCCGATTCCAACAGCAGCGCCCTGGTCCACGAGGCCGACAATGACGATTCTGCCTATGTCGTCATGCCGATGCGCCTCTAATCACGCTGAATGTCCCTGACCCGCGTTTCGGTCACCGCGGTGCGCAACCTGCACCCGGTGACCCTCTCCCCCTCCCCTCGCATCAACATCCTCTACGGCGATAATGGCAGCGGCAAGACCAGTGTGCTCGAAGCCATCCACCTGCTGGGCCTGGCGCGTTCATTCCGCAGTGCGCGCTTGCAGCCGGTGATCCAGTATGAGGAAGCGGCCTGCACCGTATTCGGCCAGGTGATGTTGGCCAACGGCATCGCCAGCAACCTGGGGATTTCCCGTGAGCGCCAGGGCGAGTTCACCATCCGCATCGATGGGCAGAATGCCCGGAGTGCGGCTCAATTGGCGGAAACTCTCCCACTGCAACTGATCAACCCGGACAGCTTTCGGTTGCTCGAGGGAGCGCCGAAGATCCGCCGACAGTTCCTCGATTGGGGAGTGTTCCACGTGGAACCTCGGTTTCTGCCCGTCTGGCAGCGCCTGCAGAAGGCGCTGCGCCAGCGGAACTCCTGGCTCCGGCATGGTAAACTGGACCCCGCGTCGCAAGCGGCCTGGGACCGGGAATTGAGCCTGGCCAGCGATGAGATCGATGCCTACCGCAGAAGCTATATCCAGGCGTTGAAACCGGTATTCGAGGAAACACTCGCCGAATTGGTTTCACTGGATGACCTGACCCTTAGCTACTACCGAGGCTGGGACAAGGACCGGGACCTCCTGGAGGTCCTGGCTTCCAGCCTGTTGCGCGACCAGCAGATGGGCCACACCCAGGCGGGACCGCAGCGTGCGGATCTTCGCATACGGTTGGCAGGTCATAACGCTGCGGAGATTCTCTCGCGCGGTCAGCAGAAGCTGGTGGTATGCGCCCTGCGCATCGCCCAAGGCCATCTGATCAATCGCGCCAAGCGCGGACAGTGCGTCTACCTGGTGGACGACCTGCCCTCGGAACTGGATGAGCAGCATCGAATGGCTCTTTGCCGCTTGCTTGAAGATTTGGGTTGCCAGGTATTCATCACCTGCGTGGACCCGCAACTATTGAAAGACGGCTGGCGCACGGATACGCCGGTATCCATGTTCCACGTGGAACATGGAAAAGTCTCTCAGACCACGACCATCGGGAGTGAAGCATGAGCGAGAACAACACGTACGACTCTTCCAGCATCAAGGTGCTGAAGGGGCTGGATGCCGTACGCAAGCGCCCCGGCATGTACATCGGCGACACCGACGATGGCACCGGTCTGCACCACATGGTGTTCGAGGTGGTGGATAACTCCATCGACGAAGCGCTGGCCGGTTACTGCAGCGAAATCAGCATCACCATCCATACGGATGAGTCGATCACTGTCCGCGACAATGGACGCGGTATTCCGGTGGATATCCACAAGGAAGAAGGGGTTTCTGCGGCGGAAGTGATCATGACCGTCCTCCACGCCGGCGGCAAGTTCGACGACAACACCTACAAGGTGTCCGGCGGCTTGCACGGTGTGGGCGTCTCGGTGGTGAACGCGCTTTCCCATGAGCTGCGCCTGACCATCCGTCGCCACAACAAGGTCTGGGAACAGGTCTACCACCACGGCGTTCCGCAGTTCCCACTGCGCGAAGTGGGCGAGACTGATGGCTCCGGTACCGAAGTTCACTTCAAGCCGTCCCCGGAGACCTTCAGCAACATCCACTTCAGTTGGGACATCCTGGCCAAGCGCATCCGCGAGCTGTCCTTCCTCAACTCCGGAGTCGGCATCCTGCTGCGCGACGAGCGTACCGGCAAGGAGGAGCTGTTCAAGTACGAAGGCGGTCTGAAGGCCTTCGTCGAGTACCTGAACACCAACAAGACCGCGGTGAACGAGGTATTCCACTTCAACGTCCAGCGTGAAGAGGACGGCGTGGGTGTGGAAGTCGCCTTGCAGTGGAACGACAGCTTCAACGAGAACCTGCTCTGCTTCACCAACAACATCCCGCAGCGTGACGGCGGCACCCACCTGGCCGGTTTCCGTTCGGCGCTGACGCGTAACCTGAACAACTACATCGAGGCCGAAGGCCTGGCGAAGAAGTTCAAGATCGCCACCACCGGCGACGATGCCCGCGAAGGCCTCACCGCGATCATCTCGGTGAAGGTACCGGACCCGAAGTTCAGCTCGCAGACCAAGGACAAGCTGGTCTCCTCCGAGGTGAAGACTGCGGTGGAACAGGAGATGGGCAAGTACTTCGCCGACTTCCTGCTGGAGAATCCCAACGAAGCCAAGGCCGTGGTCGGCAAGATGATCGACGCCGCCCGTGCCCGCGAGGCCGCGCGCAAGGCGCGCGAGATGACCCGCCGCAAGGGCGCGCTGGACATCGCCGGCCTGCCCGGCAAGCTGGCCGATTGCCAGGAAAAGGACCCGGCGCTCTCCGAACTGTACATCGTGGAGGGTGACTCCGCGGGCGGTTCCGCCAAGCAGGGCCGTAATCGCCGGACCCAGGCGATCCTGCCGCTCAAGGGCAAGATCCTCAACGTCGAGAAGGCACGCTTCGACAAGATGCTCTCCTCCCAGGAGGTCGGTACGCTGATCACCGCCCTGGGCTGTGGCATCGGCCGCGAGGAGTACAACATCGACAAGCTGCGCTACCACAACATCATCATCATGACCGATGCTGACGTCGACGGTTCGCACATCCGCACCCTGCTGTTGACCTTCTTCTTCCGCCAGATGCCCGAGCTGATCGAGCGTGGCTACATCTACATCGCCCAGCCCCCGTTGTACAAGGTCAAGCGCGGCAAGCAGGAGCAGTACATCAAGGACGACCAGGCCATGGAAGAGTACATGACCCAGTCGGCCCTGGAAGACGCCAGCCTGCACGTCAACGAGCACGCTCCGGGCCTGTCCGGGGCAGCGCTGGAGAAACTGGTCAACGAGTATCGCGGGGTGATCGCCACCCTCAAGCGCCTGTCGCGCCTGTACCCCCAGGAGCTGACCGAGCACTTCATCTACCTGCCTACCGTGTCGGTGGACGACCTGGCTAACGAGTCGGCCATGCAGGGCTGGTTGGAGAAGTTCCAGGCGCGCCTGACCGCCGCCGAGAAGTCTGGCCTGACCTACAAGGCCAGCCTGCGCGAAGACCGCGAGCGCCACCTCTGGCTGCCCGAGGTGGAACTGGTGGCCCACGGCCTGTCCAGCTACGTCACCTTCAACCGTGACTTCTTCGCCAGCAATGACTACCGCTCGGTGTCGCTGCTCGGCGACCAGCTGAACAGCCTGCTGGAAGACGGCGCCTACGTGCAGAAGGGTGAGCGCAAGCGCCCGATCAGCGCCTTCAAGGACGGCCTGGACTGGCTGATGGCCGAAGGTACCAAGCGCCACAGCATCCAGCGATACAAGGGGTTGGGCGAGATGAACCCTGAGCAGCTGTGGGAAACCACCATGGATCCGAACGTCCGGCGCATGCTCAAGGTGACCATCGAGGACGCCATCGCCGCCGACCAGATCTTCAACACCCTGATGGGCGATGCCGTGGAGCCGCGCCGCGACTTCATCGAAAGCAACGCGCTGGCGGTGTCGAACCTGGACGTGTGACAGGTTGTAGGCGGGCAAAGTTATTTGCCACTTCGGCCAGAGTTAAGCGGTTCGGCCAAAGTAATTTGCCTGTAGCTTGAAAGTAAAAGCCCCTGCTGACGCGAGTCCGCAGGGGCTTTTTGCTTAGCTGAGGTCTCTACTGGGCTGCGTTCCAATCGGCCAAGAAGGCAACAGTCAGGCGTGACCTGCCCCAGTTTTAGTACCGCTGCCTAGTTAGTAGGCCCTGGGGTTGATATTAATTTTTCCTGCTTCAGCTGCTGCTGGCGAGTTCGCCAACTTGCAGCAAATTCTGCCGGGGTGAGATTGCCAATCGCGCTGTGCGGTCGGTGTTCGTTGTAATCCCGCCGCCAGGCCACGATGCGGATTCTCGCTTCGGCCAGCGAACAGAACCAGTGCTCATTGAGGCATTCGTCCCGGAACTTACCGTTGAACGACTTGATGAAGGCATTCTGCGTGGGCTTACCAGGCTGAATCAGCTTCAGCTTGATGTCGCGCTGATAGGCCCATTGATCGAGTGCCTTGCCGGTGAACTCGGGCCCTTGGTCGGTGCGGCTCGCTTTCGGGTAGCCGCGAAACCGCGCCATCTCGTCCAGCGCCCGTGTGACGCGAAAGCCGCTGATACCGTGCTCCACCAGGATGCCGACCGACTCCTTGGTGAAGTCATCGACCACCGTCAGGCATTTGATCCGCCGCCCGGTGCTCAGTGCATCGAAGACGAAGTCCATCGACCAGACCTGGTTTGGTGCGCTCGGCAAACTCAGACGTTCGCGCTCCACCGCGACGCCATGGCGGCGGCGCCGCCGTTTCACCATCAAGCCGGCAGCGCGGTACAGGCGATAGATCCGCTTGTGGTTGACCTGCACGCCAGCACGCCGCAGCAGGATGTGCAGGCGGCGATAGCCAAAGCGCCGGCGCTCTTGGGCCAGTTCCACCAGTTGGGCTTGCAGCTCGGTGTTTTGCACACTGGCTCGCGGCTGGTAGCGCAACACCGAGCGGGACAGCCCGATCAACTGACAGGCACGACGCTCGGAGATGCCGGTTCGCGCCTGCATCTCCTGCACCGCCTCCCGCCGTGCTGTCGGGCTTACCCTTTTCCCCGGGCGACCACTTTCAGCGACTCGATGTCGAGGTGGGCCTCGGCGAGCAACTTCTTCAATCGGCTATTTTCCAGTTCAAGATCCTTCAACCGTTTGGCGTCCGCCACGGTCATACCGCCAAACTTCGCCCGCCAAGTGTAGAACGAGGCATCACTGAAGCCGTGTCGGCGACACAGTTCCTTCACCGGCACACCGGCCTCCGCCTGCTTGAGGAAGTCGAGAATCTGCTCTTCGGTAAAACGCTTTTTCACTGCCGTCTCCTGCTCGGAAAACGGACTCTACTAAGTTTGACGTGATACTGAAATCGGGGGGCAGGTCATCAGTAACCTGTTGATTTACAGGGGCAAGAGATCTTTTCGGGCTAGTGGATGTGTGTCCATCCTGCGGAGGCCCAGTCCAAATTCTCGGGTATTAGATAGCGGTTACTGGCATTAGCCAGTCGCTGGTTAGCCATTTCTTCAGCGACTTTGAACAGCAATTTGGAGGTATCAGTATCGGGGCTCTGGGGGCTGTGCTCGGCAGGTGTCAGCAGCCATTGGCTGGCCTTTGCAGGGTTCAGCTTGGCTTTGCCATCGTTCACCTGAATGGCTACAAACTCTTGCCGCATCCGTTTTCCCTGAGGGCCTTGCCAGCGCAGCATGGCTCCAAGCAGAGCACCCTCTTCTAGTTCTGGTGCTTTGAGCATTGCAGCCAGACCGCCAAAGTCGTACTCGCAGGCTTTGCCCAGCAGGTACTGCATCAGCTTGGAGTTGAGGTCGAGCATGTGGGTGTCTGGGCGATTGGCTGCCAGCATGCGATCCAAGGTCACATCCATACGCCGCGAGGCCTTCGGGGATAGCCCCATGTCGCGCATCACCTGCTCGGACAATCTGATACGCAAAAGCCGCTCTTTGTGGCTGCGCTCAGCGACCTCAATGCCCAATTGATCGAACATCCCAAGGACGAAGCTGTAGAGATGATCGACAGTAATTTCGAGCTCATCGCGCAGTTCATTGGGGTCGCTGGTGGCGGCATGGGCAAACAGCTCTCGTTGTTTAGCAGCAGCAGTACGCGCCTGCTTCAGCGCTTCGTCGATGCGCTCACGGGTGCGGTCTATGCCGAGTTTTGTTGCCTCTTGCAGGATGTCTTCTACGTCAATTAGCTCGGCCAGCTGGCCTAGGATTTCATCCTTCAAGCCTTCGTTGAACTCATGCCGCTGAATCTCGGCGAGGTCGGTAACCACGCTGTCGATGCGCTCATACATTAGGTCGACGATGTTCTGATCCAGGCTGTCGGTTTGCTGGATGTTGAACACAACAACCTTCTTTTTCTGGCCATAGCGATACAGGCGGCCAATGCGTTGTACGAGGCGCATTGGGTTCCAGGGCAGGTCATAGTTGACCATGACGTGGCATTTGCTCTGGAGGTTGATGCCTTCCCCACCTGCTTCGGTCGAAATCAGAAAGCGGCCTTGCTCCTCGAAGCGCTTGATGGCCTCGCGTCGCTCAGCATGTTGCATGGAGCCATTGATGAGCTCGACCTGGTCGCTGCCATAGTGGTCAGCAAGTGCTTCGCGCAGATAGTTTTGAGTGGTGCGGTATTCGGTAAAGATCAGCACCTTCTCATCGGCATTGGCAGCGTGGATCTTGCCGATGATGTCCTCGATAAACAGCTTTAGTTTGAGGTCGTTTGCTTTCAGTGCTGCTGCTTCGGCAATCAAGTCTTTAAGCAGCTGCACTTCACCAGCGAAGAACTCGCGGGCATCACTGGTGAACTGTTCTTCCCATTCACCCAGATAACGTTGGTCTCTGGGCTCTTCATCCGAGAGTCCGTTGGCCTCATCGTCGAGCAGGCGCTGAAGGCGGTTGCACAACGCCCGGTGAATAGCCGCCGCGCTGGAGGCTGCCAGCTTGCGGTAGACGGTCATCACGAAACCAATGGCGTTACCGGTTCGCCCCAGTGCTTCACCCGCGTCATAGCCTTTGCGCAGATAGTCCTGAAGGGTTTTATCGAATTCGATGGATTCCTTACTGCTGGGCACCTGCAAGGCACTGGTAATTTTGCCTTGGAAGATGAAGTTCCCTTCTGCATCCGTTACATCCGCCTTGTGATTGCGGAACACCATGTCATGTAGGATTTCTGGCTTGATGTTGAGAGCCATGAGGTCGGTGCGTCGCTCGGGGCGAAGCAGTTCCAGCAGCGCGACAAACTTGTCTTGCATGCCCTGGTGAGGGGTCGCACTTAGCAAAAGCATGTGCTCGGTTTGACTACGTAGGCTTTTCGCCAGGTCATAGCGCTCAGAGCTGTCCAGCTTCTGGCCGTACTGGCGACGGCTGAGTCGATGGCCTTCGTCAAATATCACCAGATCCCAGAGCTCAGCCTGGAGCAGGCTCTCCAAGTGACCCTCCTGCTTGAGTCGATCCATGGAGCCAATGACACAGTCGTGCATCTTCCATTGGCGAGGTTCGTTGATGAAAAAGTCCTCACCATAGATTTCAAAGTCTTCGATCTTGAACTTGTGGTACAGCTCTTCCTGCCACTGCTTGGTCAGGCCGGCGGGGGTAACCAGCAAGATGCGTTTGATCAGGTCTCGTTGCCGTAGCGCATGCAGGAGCATTCCGGTCTCAATGGTTTTCCCAAGGCCCACATCGTCAGCGATCAACCAGTTGTAGTTGCCGGAGGCGATAATGTGGTGTACCAAGTGAATCTGATGAGGTAGCGGTTCAATCTCTAGGTGAGAAAGGGCCCCCGTGTTTTCATTCCATACCTTGATGGCATGGGCGAGCATGCGCAGTCGCATGCGTTCCGCATCGACCGCTTCGCCTTTACTGGCAGTGACAAACCGATGCTTAACGCCCTTCACCTGACGCAGGTACTGATAGGGCAGCCAATGGCGTTCGCCTCGCTCAGGAAAGTCGACAAGGACTTGCTCGCTTCCCGCCAAGGTACGTTGCTGCATGATCACGCCCTGCCCTAGTGAGCGAACACCGCTACCAGGTGTTTCGTCGACTACGTCCATGCCATTTTGAAAGCCTGAGCGCACGGCAGATGCATCGACATAGGCCAGTTTCTTCTCCGGACTGAACCAGTGAACCTGAAGCTGATCTTCGGCTTCTTTAGCAATGGCCATTTTGACGATACCCCGGCGTTCGCCCTGGCCGCTGGGTAGAGTCTGGCTGACCCAGCAACCAGGAACGTGGGAGAGTTTGAGGGGCTTCATGGGCTAGTCCTTTATCCTTACGGCTCAATGCTTGGCGAAGGTTGGTCGATATTCTGTGTGTGCAAGGCAGATGCGAGCGGTGCAGCTGACCATTGAGGCACAGCCGAATCCTCTTCAACACCGTCGATACCTGCGGTGTCATCCTCGATATCTGAAAGAGGTTCTGTGTCTGCGGGATCAGCCTTCACCTGCTTTCTTTTCCCTGAGGCATTAAGGCTTGGCTCTTCTTCTCTGACATAGGGCTTGTCACTGAAGTAGCAACTGGGCTCCTGGGGATGCTTTGTCTGGAAAACACCAAATTCCCGCAGGCGCTCGGTCTTCTCGATTTCTAGCGTGTCGCAAAGTCCCAGATCACCGTATTCCTCAGCTGGTAGCTCGCGAGGATCATGGAAATCAAAGTGCTGGCTGGCGGGCAAGCAACCTTCCAGGTTGGCAAACCTGAACCATAGGTAGCGTGCAAAGGCTTTAAACGCGCGGCGCAATGTGCTGTTTTCGTACCAGGACGCAAATAGGTTTTCGAGGAAGACCTCGATCTCTTCTACCTGGGGAAGCGACTCAAAGGAGCGCACGATCAGCAGCGCTGTCGGCCAGGACAGAACGTAGTAGGACAGGCGACTACTGCCGGTTTTATCGAAGGCGATCCAGTAGATATCGTTTTCGGCCCAGATCACTTTGATGTGCGCAGCAAGGATCAGCTCCTCAGGAGTGAGCCCCTTTTCGATCTCTCTCTCCAATGCAAGACGAGTTGCCCCCCAGCCGCTCATGACAAAAATCTGCTGAACCAAGGGCAGTGTGCTGAGTGGCCAGTTGGCTTTTCCAATCAGTTCCGCAGCTTTCTGAAGTGCGCGATCTTCACGGGAAAGCTTGTCTGCCAGCCAATCAGTGGATTCGGCTGCTGACGGCTCCTCATTGTCGAAGACTTCATCCGGGTCAAAGGCATAGGCAGCGTAGTCATCGTCTAGATCACGGAAGTCATCCAGAGCGGCGTTGGTGTCCCCGTCGTGTTCTTTGCCCAGCTCGATGATGGTCAGATCATGCAGGTCATGATCGAAGTCGATGTCATCTTCAGGGTCTTCAAGCCCCAGGCCCATTTGCACCGGACTAGGTACGTCCAGCTCAAGTTCATCTTGAGGAAGATCATCATCGTACTCGTCGAGGATCTCGTCATGAACCTCGGAGGGGATGACAGGTTCTTCGGATACTGGAGCAGTATCCGGCGGCTCGGGTAGCTCATCAGTGTCTGGCCCCGGTGGGCTCAACGGTGATGTAGGGATGATTCTTAGAGGTCGTCCCGATTTATTGAATACTTTGACGCTGGCCTTCGATTCGCCGGGCTCAGTGGGTTTTCTTGGCAAGCCAAGTTTGAGAAGGGGCTTTTTAGGAGTTGGTGAAGAGGTCTCGTCTTCATCTACCTGTTCCACCACATCTTCTGTAATGGCCGGGGCTGCATCAAGAGCGTCGGTCTCCTCACCAGCATCGGTGAGTTCAGTCGTTTCAATAGAGGCGGGTTCAACATGGTTTTCCCACCAACCGTCCTGGTTTAAGGGAGGGAGCTGGGCAGAAGCCTGTTGAATGAAACTGAGCTCGTTGTCGACTGCCACAGTCGAGGTCTGGGCACTGGGCACCGATGGGAGTTCCAGTGTCGCCAATGACGTGGCTGAGTCATTTAGAAATGCCAGGTCGCTAGCTGTCGGTAAGTCGTCTTCTGAATCTAGATCTGGCTCTACAAAAGCCTCTTGTTGGCGTTTTAGCAGTAGTGCACGTTGCATTGCCTTGGCCCCGTCAATAGGGCGGCGTTGCAGCATGTACACGCGGCTGAGTAGGTTCAGAAAGTCAGGCTCTTCGCTTGTATCGATAGCCTCAAGCAGGAGTGACTCAGCCGCTTGCAATTTGCCAGCGGCGACGAGGTGATTGACGTCTTGTAGCAGAGTCTCTTTGTTGTGTTGCTTGCTCTTAAGCGAAAGGGGTTGGGGGGCGCGACTTTTCTTGAAATGCAGAATGAGCTCAAGACGGCGGCCGATACCTGCTGCTGCCTGGTGGCTTTTAAGGAACTCACTGAGAAGCGTTCGGGCGGTGGCGTGCTGCCCTTGGGAAATTAGAAGCGCAACTGCTTGAAGCAGACCTTCTGAGGAATGACCTTTCAAGCACGCGCGAATCTTCGTCTCCAGCTCATTTGGATCCGATGCGGCATAGCTCCACAGTTCGTCTAACAGCGCTTCCCAATCCATTTCCATACCAATTCCGTGAGGACACAGCCCAGACCTGCACAAATCGTGGCGTGTAGGGCGCGCACTACCTCATAGGAGTGGGCCTGTGTCGTCTATCACATTATCCAGACCGACCTTGTAGGTAAAGGCAAACAGCCACTACAACATTAAATTCTTGTCTGCACGGCCAGTGCTCGCTCGTTGCCGGATTCACTCACTTCAATGCGTCTTGAAAGCTGTATCAACTGCGCTTCATGGGCTCGAAGCATGGCTTTAAGCTCTGCGTTTTCATGTTCCAGCCCAATGATCGTGCGGAGGCGTAGCTCGCTTATCTGGGTCTGGCCGCTGAGCAGGGTTTGGATGGCCAGAATGTTCTGGTGCATGACCAGGCCAATCTATCCCGAGACTGCGAGGGCGAGAACCACTAGCTCTCCATAAACCCACGGCTCCATGTGTGGGCAGCGGACGCCGGTCGATTCGGTCGATCGTTGCCAACCGGCCTTGCTTTGTGCCTCGCGTGAAAACAAGAAGCCCCGCTATGGCGGGGCTTCTTTTATCGAATCGGCGCACAGTGCACCTTGCAGGGGGCTTTGCGGCCCTTCACGAGACCACCGACGGCTCCGGATGGCTGACCCGCTGTTGGATGGGGCTGATCTCGGCCATGGTCTCGCTGACCCAGGCTTCGGCGCGCTGGTTTAGCTCGGCGATGGCGCGCGGGCCTTCGCCTTCGGCGTGCATCGCCGGGCCGATCACCACCTGGATGGTGCCCGGGTACTTGGCCCAGCCGGCCTTGGGCCAATACTGCCCGGCGTTGTGGGCGATCGGCAGTACCGGTAGCCCGGCGTTGACCGCCAGGGCGGTGCCGCCGCGGGAGAACTTGCCCATCTGCCCCACCGGAATACGCGTGCCTTCCGGGAAGATCAGCACCCAGGCGCCTTTCTTCAGGCACTCGTCGCCCTGCTTGGCCAGTTGCTTGAGGGCCAGCTTCGGCTGGCTGCGGTCGATGGCGATGGGCTTGAGCAGGGCCAGGGCCCAGCCGAAGAACGGCACGTAGAGCAGCTCGCGCTTTAGTACCTGGCTGAGTGGCTCGAAGAAGCCGGAGAGGAAGAAGGTTTCCCAGGTGCTCTGGTGCTTGGAGAGGATCACGCAGGGCTTTTCCGGGATGTTCTCCAGTCCACGCACCTCGTAGCGGATGCCGGCGACCACGCGGGTCAGCCAGATCGCGAAGCGGCACCAGTTCTGTACCACGAAGCGGTAGCGGGCGCGGAACGGCAGGATCGGCGCGATGAAGAAGCTGAGGGTGCCCCAGACGAACGCGCTGGCGGACAGCAGCAGGTAAAAGAGGACGGTTCTGATGGCCTGCACTGTCGACATGTATTCTGACCTTACTGAAGTAATGCGCTGGCGACTGCCGCCAGATCGTCGAATATCAGGGTGCCCTCTGGCAAGGGCTTGCCCAGCGTACGTACACCTTTTCCGGTCTTTACCAACACCGGCTGACAATCGACGGCCCGCGCCGCCTCCAGGTCACCGATGCTGTCGCCGACGAACCAGATACCCGACAGATCGACCCCGTAGTGCTTGCCGATCTGCCGCAGCATACCCGGCTTCGGCTTGCGGCATTCGCAGCCTTCGTCCGGTCCATGCGGACAATAGACGATGAGGCCGACCTCGCCGCCCTGCTCCGCGACCAGTTCGCGCAAGCGCGCATGCATGGCCTCGAGCACGGCCAGGTCGTAATAGCCACGGGCGATGCCGGACTGGTTGGTAGCCACCGCGACGGTCCAGCCGGCCTTGCTCAGGCGGGCGATGGCCTCAATCGAGCTGGGGATGGGGATCCACTCGTCGAGGGTCTTGATGTAATCGTCGGAGTCGAGGTTGATGACTCCATCGCGGTCGAGAATCAGCAGGGAACGGGACATCGATGCGCAGTTGGCCATGAACGGAAAGGATCGATTCTACCTCAGCCAGCCGGAGCATCGCGGATGGATCGACGAGCCCCCTACGCTGGACAATCTGTACTAGATTCAATAATGGCAATGGAATGGCAATCCCAGGCCAGGGAGTCATTTGGCACGCAGCAGTGGGTGTCTCGGAGTACGTGCGAACCCTTGGCGGGTGGATCACCGGAGTAACGCAGTAAGCGCCTATCGCATGCCAGCACGGCCGACCGGCCGTGTTTCCACCACAGGTGGAGCGGGCATGACGACGGGGAGTTCCGGGGCGTCTGCCCGTTCCCAAGGACGGTAACCGTGAAACGCCTGAAAAAGACACTGCACCTTTCAAGCTTGTCCCTCGTTTCCCTGGCTCTTTCTTCCGCCGCCCTGGCGGCCGCTCCGGTCATGCTCGACCAGGGCAAGGAATGGACCGAAAGCCACCGCCAGGACTTCTACAGCCGCGACCAGGGCTCGCAGGTGATGCCCCTGCCCTGGCTCAAGGCGTTGCGACAGCCGGATGGAACGCCTTTCCTCGCCGACAGCCTGGCCCGCTACGGCTATTTGCCCAATCCCAAGGCGCCCGCGGAAGGCCTGCCGGTGGGCTTCACCGTAGCCGGCACGGGCGCCCGGCAGATGGTCGGCATGACCTGTTCGGCCTGCCATACCCGGCAGATCGAGGTGAAGGGCACGGCCTATCGGATCGACGGCGGTCCGGCGATCGTCGACTTCCAGGCATTCCTCGCCGACCTTGATCGGGCCGTGGGACCGCTGACCAGCGATGACGCCGCCTTCGACGCCTTCGCCAAGCAGATCCTCGGGGCCAATCCGCCTCCCGGTGCGCGTGACGCCCTGCTCGCGGCGGTGAAGGAATGGTACGAGCCCTATCACACGCTGATCGAGCGCGCGCTGCCCAAGGACACCTGGGGACCGGCGCGACTGGACGCGGTATCGATGATCTTCAACCGCCTTACCGGGCTGGATATCGGCACCGCGCCGCCCTATCTGATTCCCGACAACATCAAGGCGGCGGATGCGCCGGTGCGCTACCCGTTCCTGTGGAACGCGGCGCGGCAGAACAAGACCCAGTGGCCCGGCTTCGCCGCCAACGGCAACGACCTGCTCGGCCTGGCGCGCAATGTCGGCGAGGTCTACGGGGTGTTCGCCACCTTCCACCCGCAGAAGAGCAAGTTCCACCTGCTGGGCATGGACTACCTGAAGGTCAACTCGGCCAACTTCCACGGGTTGGGCAAGCTGGAGGAGCTGATCAAGAAGATCGGCCCGCCGAAGTGGCCCTGGGCGGTGGACAAGCACCTGGCCAGGAAAGGCGCGCTGATCTTCGCCCGCAAGACCGACGAGGGTGGCTGCGTGGAGTGCCACGGCATCCGGATCAAGGACCTGGTGCTTTGGGACACTCCGCTGAGGGACGTCGGCAGCGACAGCCGCCAGCACGCCATCCTCGATGGCCAGGTGCAGACCGGCGTGATGGAGGGCGCGCGGATGCCGTTCGGCCAGCCGCTGAAGGCGACCGACGGAGCCTTCGATGTACTCGCCGTAGCGGTGGCCGGTTCGATCCTGCAGCACTTCGTGCCGATCCTCGGTGAGAAGCACGATGCCAAGGCGGCGGCGGTCAAGCCGGAAAGCGTGATGACCGACGAAACCCGGCAACTGCTGACCGCCTTCCAGAAGCCAGTGCGTACCCAGGCCGACCCCTACCCCTACGAGTCGCGGGTCCTGCAGGGGATCTGGGCGGCGGCGCCGTACCTGCACAACGGCTCGGTGCCGACCCTGGAAGAGTTGCTGAAGCCGGCCGCGGAGCGGGTGGAATCCTTCCCGGTGGGCTCGGCCTACGACGTGGACAAGGTCGGCCTCGCCGCCCAGCAGACCCAATTCGGCAGCTATGTGCTGAAGACCACCGGCTGCGAGCAGCGTGCTTCCGGCAACAGCCGCTGCGGCCATGAGTACGGCACCAGCCTGTCGGCCGAGGAGAAGCGCGCGCTGCTGGAGTATCTGAAGGTCCTGTAGTGAAAAAGGCCCGGTGTCGCGAGGACGCCGGGCCTTTTCTTCGAGGCGGGACTGGCTCAGCCGAGCAGCGAGATGTCCGCCACCCCGAGGAACGACCCGCGCAGCTTGGCCAGCAGCGCATAGCGGTTGGCGCGCACCGCCGCGTCGTCGACATTGACCATCACATCGGCGAAGAACGTATCCACCGGCTCGCGCAAGGCCGCCAGGCGGGCCAGCGCGGCGCGATAGTCGCGTGCCGCTGCCAGCGGCGCGACTTCGCTCTCGGCGTTCGCCACGGCGCTGCCCAGGGCCTTCTCGGCGGCTTCCACCAGCAGGCTGGCATCCACGTTCGGCGGAACCTCGTCCTCGGACTTGGCGAGAATATTCGACACCCGTTTGTTCGCCGCGGCCAGGGCCTCGGCTTCAGGCAACTGGCGGAAGGCCTGGACGGCCTGTACGCGCTGGTCGAAGTCCAGCGGCGAGCTTGGCTTGAGCGCGCGCACCGACTGGTACACGGCCACGTCCACGCCTTCGTCCTCGTAGCGCGCGCGCAGGCGGTCGAACACGAAGTCCAGCACCTGCTCGGCCAGGCCGGCGGCCTTGACCTTGTCGCCATATTGCTCGACGGCGGCGTTGACCGCGGCTACCAGGTCCAGGTCGAGCTGCTTCTCGATGAGGATGCGCAGCACGCCCAGCGCAGCGCGGCGCAGCGCGTAGGGGTCCTTGCTGCCGGTGGGAAGCATGCCGATGCCGAAGATACCGACCAGGGTATCGAGCTTGTCGGCCACCGCCACGGCGGCGCCGGTCAGGGTCGAGGGTAGCTCGGCGCCGGCGCCGCGCGGCATGTACTGCTCGTTGAGGGCCAGGGCGACGTCTTCCGCTTCGCCGCCGTGGGTGGCGTAGTAGTAGCCGGCGATGCCCTGCATCTCGGGGAACTCGCCGACCATCTCGGTCGCCAGGTCGCACTTGGACAGGATGCCGGCGCGCGCGGCGTTCTGCGCATTGCCGCCTATACGTTCGGCGATGTAGGCGGCCAGGCCGGAGACGCGCTGGGCCTTCTCGAACACGGTGCCGAGCTGGGCCTGGAACACTACGTTGCGCAGGCGCTCGTTGAAGCTTTCGAGCGGCTGCTTCTTGTCCTGCTTGAAGAAGAACTCGGCGTCGGTGAGGCGCGGACGAACCACCTTCTCGTTACCGCTGACGATGTTCTCCGGCGCCTTGCTCTCGACGTTGGCGACGGTGATGAAGCGCGGCAGCAGCTTGCCGTTGGCGTCCAGCAGGCAGAAGTATTTCTGGTTGTCCTGCATGGTGGTGATCAGGGCTTCCTGCGGGACCTCGAGGAAGCGCTCCTCGAAGGAGCAGACCAGCGGCACCGGCCACTCGACCAGTGCAGTCACTTCGTCGAGCAGGCTCGGCGGCACGATGGCGCTGCCCTGTTGCTCGGCGGCCAGTTCGGCCACGCGCTTGGCGATCAGCTCGCGGCGCTCGGCGAAATCGGCCAGCACATGAGCGCCGCGCAGGTCTTCCAGGTACGCTGCCGGGCTGGAAATACGCACATTGTCCGGATTGTGGAAGCGGTGGCCACGGGATTCGCGCCCGGCTTTCTGGGCGAGGATCTCGGACTCGACCACGTCGTCGCCGAACAGCATCACCAGCCATTGGGTCGGACGCACGAACTCCTCGCGGCGAGCTGCCCAGCGCATCCGCTTGGGAATTGGCAGTTCGTTCAACGAGGCCTCGACGATGCCCGGCAGCAGGCCGGCGGCCGGTTGGCCGGCGATGGTCTGGCTGAAGCGCAGCTTCGGACCGCTCTTGTCGATCTGCTGCAGATCCACGCCGCACTTCTTGGCGAAGCCCAGGGCGGCCTGGGTCGGGTTACCGCTGGCGTCGAAGGCGGCCTGTAGCGGCGGGCCGTCTAGGTTGACGGTACGGTCGGGCTGCTGCACGGCGAGTTGCTCGACCAGCACGGCGAGACGGCGCGGCGCCGCATAGAAACGCGCAGCGGCATAGCTCAGACCGGCAGCCTTGAGGCCCTTCTCGATACCGCTGAGGAAGGCTTCGCCGAGGCTGTTGAGGGCTTTTGGCGGCAGCTCTTCGGTGCCCAGTTCGACCAGGAAATCCTTGGCGCTCATCATTCGGCCTCCTTCAGCTTGGCCAGTACTTCGTCACGCAATTCGGGGGTGGCCATGGGGAAGCCGAGGCGCGCGCGGGCCTGCAGGTAGCTCTGCGCCACGGCGCGGGCCAGGGTACGCACGCGAAGGATGTAGCGCTGGCGCTCGGTGACCGAGATGGCGCGCCGCGCATCCAGCAGGTTGAAGGTATGCGAAGCCTTGAGGACCATCTCGTAGGTCGGCAACGGCAGCTCCAGCGCGATCAGGCGGTTGGCTTCGCTTTCGTAGAAGTCGAACAGTTCGAACAGTTTCGGCACGTTGGCGTGCTCGAAGTTGAAAGTGGATTGCTCCACCTCGTTCTGGTGGAACACGTCGCCATAGGTGACCTTGCCGAACGGGCCGTCGGTCCAGACCAGGTCGTAGACCGAGTCCACGCCCTGCAGGTACATGGCCAGGCGCTCCAGGCCGTAGGTGATCTCGCCGGTGACCGGATAGCACTCGATGCCGCCGACCTGCTGGAAGTAGGTGAACTGGGTGACTTCCATGCCGTTCAGCCAGATTTCCCAACCCAGGCCCCAGGCGCCGAGGGTCGGCGACTCCCAGTTGTCCTCGACGAAGCGGATGTCGTGGACCAGCGGGTCGATGCCGATGGCTTTCAGCGAGCCGAGGTACAGCTCCTGGAAGTTCTCCGGGTTCGGCTTCAGGACCACCTGAAACTGGTAGTAGTGCTGCAGGCGGTTGGGGTTCTCGC
This sequence comes from Pseudomonas sp. B111, assembly GCF_026428275.1. Classification (NCBI taxonomy): domain Bacteria; kingdom Pseudomonadati; phylum Pseudomonadota; class Gammaproteobacteria; order Pseudomonadales; family Pseudomonadaceae; genus Pseudomonas; species Pseudomonas sp. B111. Next base: position 5,409,970 of record NZ_CP097857.1, read on the forward strand.
CGTAGCGGCCGTCGGTGGGGCGGCGGCTCGGCTGGACGTAGGCGGCGTTCCAGGTCTCCGGGCCGATGGCGCGGAGGAAGGTGGCGGTGTGGAAGGTGCCGGCGCCCACTTCCATGTCGTAGGGCTGCAGCACCACGCAGCCCTGCTCGGCCCAGTAGTTCTGCAGGGCGAGAATCAGGTCTTGGAAGGTGCGCACGGCGGGCGTAGTCTGGCTCACGAAATTCACCTGTGCTGAGGCTTCGATACAAAACGCGGAAGTATACCCGATTCCCGCGCCGCCTCGCCCGTCCCCCCGATCCCTGGAAAACCACGGAAAGCCTTATGCCACGCTGCTTCTGGTGCAACGACGATCCTCTCTACATGGCCTACCACGACGAGGAGTGGGGTGTGCCGCAGCGCGATCCCGACGCGCTGTTCGAACTTCTGCTGCTGGAGGGCTTCCAGGCCGGGTTGTCCTGGATCACCGTGCTGAAGAAGCGCGAGCGCTACCGCGAGGTGCTGTTCGGCTTCGACGTGCAGCGGGTGGCACAAATGAGCGACGCTGAGATCGACGAACTGATGCTCGACCCCGGCATCATTCGCAATCGGGCCAAGCTCAACGCTGCGCGGCAGAACGCCCAGGCCTGGCTGGAGCTGGATGACCCGGCTGGGTTCCTCTGGTCCTTCGTCGGCGGCCAGCCGAAGATCAACCATTTCGCTGGTCGTGCCGAGGTGCCGGCGATTACCCCGGAAGCCGAGGCCATGAGCAAGGCGCTGCGCAAGGCCGGCTTCAACTTCGTCGGGCCGACCATCTGCTACGCCTTCATGCAGGCCAGCGGCATGGTCATGGACCATACCCAGGACTGCGACCGTTACGCCCAACTCGTCGGCTAGCCGGGCGCTCCCTGATGGATGCGTTCGGATGTTCCACGTGGAACATCGGCGCGCAGCATAGCTGGTCGCCCCGCTTCCTTGGCTGCCGCCCTCGCCCTTCTTCCTGGCGTACAATGCGCGTTCGAGTCGAGCGAGGAGTGTTTCGTGGAGAAATTCAAAGGTGCCCTGGTGGTGGGGGCCCTACGCCTGTTCGCGCTATTGCCCTGGCGTGCCGTGCAAGGCGTCGGGGCCGGCATAGGCTGGCTGATGTGGAAATTGCCGAATCGATCCCGCGAGGTAGTGCGGATCAACCTGTCCAAGTGCTTCCCCGAGTTGTCCGAAACCGAACTGGAAAAGCTGGTCGGACAAAGCCTGATGGATATTGGCCGTACCCTCACCGAAAGTGCCTGTGCCTGGATCTGGGCGCCTGAAAAGTCGCTGAGGTACATCCGCGAGGTCGAAGGCATGGAAGTGCTGGAGGAAGCGCTGGCTTCCGGCGATGGCCTGGTCGGCATTACCAGTCACCTGGGAAACTGGGAAGTACTCAACCACTTCTATTGCTCCTACGCCAAGCCGATCATCTTCTATCGTCCGCCCAAGCTGAAGGCAGTCGACGAATTGCTGAAGAAGCAACGCGTGCAATTGGGCAACCGCGTCGCACCTTCCACTCCGGAGGGTATCCTCAGCGTCATCAAGGAAGTGAAGAAAGGCGGTTGCGTAGGGATTCCCGCCGACCCCGAGCCCGCGCGTACCGCTGGGCTCTTCGTGCCCTACCTGGGCACCACTGCATTGATCAGCAAGTTCGTCCCGCAGTTGCTTTCACGCGGCAAGGCGCGTGGAGTGTTCTTCCATGCGGTGCGCCTGCCCGATGGTAGCGGTTACAAGGTGATCCTCGAAGCGGCTCCGGCGGACATGTACGACAAGGACCTGGAAGTGTCTGTAGCAGCCATGAGCCGCGAGTTGGCGAAGTATGTACGAGCCTATCCCAGCCAGTACATGTGGAGCATGAAGCGCTTCAAGAACCGCCCGGATGGCGAGAAAAAATGGTACTGAGGAAAGGGCGTCGGAAGACGCCTTTTTCATATCCGGGTACTATGCTCAGCTCTGCCGCCTCCTCCGCAGGTCCCGAGGGACTCGATGGATAATCAACGACAATACCCACGAACCCCGCTCAAGTGCCGAATCCGTATCAGTCACCCGTTATTTGGCGAGCTGATGGCGCAGACCCGCGACCTCTCCGACACCGGGGTCTATGTCAAACACCCGGATCTGACCCAGCTCCCAACAGGCAGTGTCGTTACTGGCCAGGTACAGGATCTGCCGATCGACGCGCCGATCCTGCAGATGGAAGTCGTGCGAGTCGATGCGGAAGGCGTCGGCCTGCGCTTTCTCAGCGAAGCCTGAACGGTGATGTTCCACGTGGAACCCCAGGCATGAGCCACTGATCACAGAGTGGGCGAAACCGCTGCCGGTTATCGGCTAGAATGCGCGCCGCTCGGCATGGTGCCGGGCATGGGTTCCCTCACCCCATCGCGCAAAAAGGACAGTACATGTCAGCTTCTTCTCCGGCGGCCTGGCGCGGCACCCTGGCCGGCCTGATCGCCTTCCACATCTTCATCATCATCGCCAGCAACTACCTGGTGCAGTTGCCGATCACCCTGTTTGGCTGGCACACCACCTGGGGCGCCTTCAGCTTTCCGTTCATCTTCCTGGCTACCGACCTCACCGTGCGCCTGCTGGGCAAGGGCCCTGCCCGGCTGGTCATCGCCCGGGTCATGATCCCGGCGTTGATCGCCTCCTACGTGGTCTCGGTGTTGTTCCAGGAAGCGGCGTTCCGTGGCTTCTCCGCGCTGCTCGAGTTCAACACCTTCGTCGCACGGATCTCCCTGGCAAGCTTCCTCGCCTATGTGCTCGGGCAGATCCTCGACATCCAGGTATTCGACCGCCTCCGTCGTTCCCGGCACTGGTGGACCGCGCCAGTCGCCTCGACCATCCTCGGCAACCTGCTGGACACCTTCACCTTCTTCTTCGTGGCGTTCTGGCGCAGCGACAATCCGTTCATGGCGCAGCACTGGGTGGAAATCGCCACGGTGGACTACGGAGTGAAGCTGAGCATCAGCCTTCTGCTGTTCGTGCCGCTCTACGGCATGCTACTCAACGGCATCCTGAAGATGCTGCCGGGGCGGCCGCAGAGCAACGCTTGAGGCTCATCGAGGCAGTCTGGAGGAAGGGCGCAACGGCCGTGACCGTTGCGCCCTTCTTCGTTCAGGAGGTGGTAGCCCGGTGCGCGGCCGTGAGCAGCGTCAGGGCATCGCCGCCGAGCGTGACCAGGATGTGCGCCACGCGCTGAATGGGAACGCCCTGCCCTGTCCGCACTTCGATCCTTTCCAAGGCCTGGAGGAGACCGAGGAGAGCCCTCAGGCGCTCCTGTACGGATTCGAGCATCTCATTGGCGGAGGCGTTCCGGTGAACGTAGAGAATCGCTTGCTCGTATGGGTATTCGACATAGGACGGGACTGAACGCTCGTGCTTCGACATGTTGGCTCCGGAAAAGTAGTTGAAGTCAGGTGTCGCGTTCGGGCTTGGACCGAAGCGATGAGTCGAAGCTAGAGGGCCGGCAGCGGTCGCTCAAGGGGTGTTGGGCGTTCGGGATGCAGGCTACATCGTTGACAGAAGTTGCCTACGAATGTGTGGAACAGGTCTTTGTAAAAGTGTCGTCGGGGCGTGCTCGAACCGTTCTGCCAGCGCTCGATGAGGACGCCCGACCCGTCTGCCGGGACTCCGGCCTACGGGTGGAGAGAACGCGCTGTACTCCGTCCTGGCCGGGGAAGCGGGAGCCTCGGCCGGACGCTCAGGTTCTCGCCCTGTCGAGCTTGCGCAGGAACACCGTCATTTCCTTTTCGGCCTGCTTGTCGCCATGCGTCGCGGCAGCTGCCAGGCCTTGCTCCCAGGCCTGCCGGGCGCCCGCGAGATCGCCGGCAGCCTGGCGCGCCTTGCCCAGCAGTTTCCAGCCAGCGGAATACTTCGGGTCCTGCTCTACGCAACGCTGGAGGTGTTCCGTCGCGCGTTCGGCGTCGCCCGCGTCCAGGTAGCCCTTGCCCAGGCCGAAGCGCAGCAGCGCATTGTCTACGCCTTTGGCCAGCATCTTTTCCAGACCTTCGATCATCACCCTGCCCTCTTCCAACGATGTCGGCTATTGTGCCCGGCTCCGGCCAGGCTTTGCACGGAACAGGGGCTTCGGCCGTTGCGAAGAAGGCACGCGGCCCCTTCGTGTTCGTAGGCCGAAGCCCTATCGCCGTTCGCGATAGGGCGTGCCTCAGAAGAACGTCAGGCCGGCCTGGAACAGTCGTTCGACGTCGCGGATGTATTTCTTGTCGACCAGGAACAGCAGCACGTGGTCGCCGCTCTCGATGTGGGTGTCGCCGTGGGCGATCAGCACTTCCTCGTCGCGCACCAGCGCGCCGATGGTGGTGCCCGGCGGCAGCTTGATCTCGTTGATCGAGCGACCGATCACCTTGCTCGACTTGGCGTCGCCATGGGCCACCACCTCGATCGCTTCGGCTGCGCCGCGGCGCAGCGAGTGTACGCTCTCGATGTCGCCGCGGCGAACGTGGGCCAACAGGGTGCCGATGGTCGCCAGTTGCGGGCTGATGGCGATGTCGATCTCGCCGCCTTGCACCAGGTCGACATAGGCCGGGTTGTTGATCAGGGTCATCACCTTGCTCGCGCCGAGCCGCTTGGCCAGCAGCGAGGACATGATGTTGGCCTCGTCGTCGTTGGTCAGGGCGAGGAACACGTCGGTCTCGCCGATGTTCTCCTCCAGCAGCAGGTCGCGGTCGGAAGCGCTGCCGTTGAGCACGATGGTGCTGTCCAGGGTATCCGAGAGGTGCCGGCAGCGCAGCGGGCTGCGCTCGATGATCTTCACCTGGTAGCGGCTCTCGATGGCCTCGGCCAGGCGCTCGCCGACATTGCCGCCGCCGGCGATGATGATCCGCTTGTAGCTGTCGTCGAGCCTGCGCATCTCGCCCATTACCGCGCGGATATGGGCCTTGGCGGCGATGAAGAAGACTTCGTCGTCGGCCTCGATCACCGTGTCGCCCTGGGGAATGATCGGCCGGTTGCGGCGGTAGATCGCGGCGACGCGGGTATCCACGTTCGGCATGTGCTCGCGCAACTGGCGCAGCTCCTGCCCTACCAGAGGGCCGCCGTAGTAGGCCTTGATCCCGACCAGTTGCGCCTTGCCTTCGGCGAAGTCGATCACCTGCAACGCGCCGGGATGTTCGATCAGGCGCTTGATGTAGTTGGTGACCACCTGCTCCGGACTGATCAGCACGTCCACCGGGATCGCCTCGTTGTCGAACAGGCCGGTACGGGTCAGGTAGGCCGGCTCGCGGACGCGGGCGATCTTGGTCGGGGTGTTGAACAGGGTGTAGGCGACCTGGCAGGCGACCATGTTGGTCTCGTCGCTATTGGTCACCGCCACCAGCATGTCGGCGTCGTCGGCGCCGGCCTGGCGCAGCACCGTGGGGAACGAGGCCTTGCCTTGCACGGTGCGGATGTCGAGGCGGTCGCCGAGGTCGCGCAGGCGGTCGCCGTCGGTGTCGACCACGGTGATGTCGTTGGCTTCGCTGGCCAGGTGCTCGGCCAGTGTGCCGCCGACCTGGCCGGCACCTAGGATGATGATTTTCATGGCAGGAACGGCTCGTCAGGTTTCGATCAACGGGCGGATATCTTGATCAGCTTGGCATAGTAGAAGCCATCGTGGCCTTCCACCTGCGGCAACAACTGGCGGCCGTGGGGCTGTTTCATGCCCCAGGGGCCGGGAAGGTCCAGTTCGCGGGCGCCGGGCGTACGGGCAAGGAAGGCGGCGATGCTGTCGCTGTTTTCTGCCGGCATCACCGAACAGGTGGCATAGAGCAGCACGCCGCCGACTTCCAGGGTAGGCCACAGTGCGTCGAGCAATTCACCTTGCAGGTGCGCCAGGGCGGCGATGTCTTCCGGCTTGCGCGCCAGCTTGATGTCCGGGTGGCGGCGGATCACCCCGGTGGCCGAGCACGGCGCGTCGAGGAGGATGCGCTGGAACGGCTTGCCGTCCCACCACTCCCCGGTGGCCCTGGCGTCGGCGGCGACCAGGCTGGCTTGCAGGCCGAGCCGCTGGAGGTTTTCCCGAACCCTTACCAGGCGGCTCTCCTCGAGGTCGACGGCGACCACTTCGGCCAGTCCCGGCTGGGTTTCCAGCAGGTGGCAGGTCTTGCCGCCAGGCGCACAGCAGGCGTCGAGGACACGCTGGCCGGGCGCGCTTTCGAGCAGCTCGGCGGCCAGTTGCGCGGCTTCGTCCTGGACGCTGACGCGGCCCTCCGCGAAGCCCGGTAGTTCGCGTACGTCGCGCGGCGCGGCGAGCTGGATGCCGTCGCGGCTGTAGTCGCAGGCGCGGGCCTCGATCCCGGCTTCGGCGAGTTCGGCCAGGTAGGCATCGCGCTCGCCGTGGCGCCGATTGACCCGCAAGGTCATCGGCGGGTGTGCGTTGTTCGCCGCGCAGAGCGTGTCGAGTTGCTCCGGCCAGGCCTGCTTGAGCGCTTTCAGCAGCCAGCGCGGATGGCCCAGGCGCGCCGAGGGATCGCGGTCGACCTCGGCCAGCAGCGTCTCGCCTTCGCGCTGCGCGCGGCGCAGCACGGCGTTGAGCACGCCCTTGGCCCAGCCCTTCTTCAGCTTGTCGGCGCAGCCGACGGTCTCGCCGATCGCGGCGTGCGGCGGAATCCGCGTGTAGAGCAACTGGTAGAGGCCGATCAGCAACAGGGCGTGGATATCGGTGTCGGCGGCCTTGAACGGCTTCTGCAACAGGCGCGCGGCCAGGGCCTGCAGGCGCGGTTGCCAGCGTGCCGCGCCGAAGGCCAGCTCCTGGGTCAGGCCGCGATCGCGCGGGGCGACCTTGTCCAGTTGCGGCGGCAACGCGCCAGACAGCGAGGCGCGTCCGGCGAGCACCGCGGCCAGCGCCTGGCAGGCGGCGAGACGCGGGTTCATTGGCCGAGCACCTGGCCGGTGGCGAATTGCTCGCGACGGCTGTTGTAGAGGTCGGCGAAGGCCAGTGGCTTGCCGCCCGGCACTTGCAGGCGGGTCAGGCGCAGGGCGCCTTCGCCGCAGGCGACCAGCAGGCCGTCGCGGCTGGCCTCGAGGATGGTTCCGGGCGCCCCGCTGCCCTGCCCCAGGCTGGCGCCGAGGACTTTCAGCGGCGCATCGGCGAGGCTGGTGTGGCAGACCGGCCAGGGGGTGAAGGCGCGGACCTGGCGCTCCAGTTCGACGGCCGGACGGCTCCAGTCGAGGCGTGCCTCGTCCTTGTTCAGCTTGTGCGCGTAGGTGGCCAGGGCGTCGTCCTGGACCTCGCCATGCAGGGTGCCGGCGGCCAGGCCGGCGATGGCTTCGACCACCGCTTTCGGGCCGAGCGCGGCGAGCCGGTCGTGCAGGCTGCCGCCGGTGTCCGCGGCGGAAATCGGCGTGCTCACCTTGAGCAGCATCGGGCCGGTGTCGAGCCCTGCTTCCATCTGCATCACGGTGACGCCGCTCTCTGCGTCGCCGGCTTCCACCGCGCGCTGGATCGGCGCGGCGCCGCGCCAGCGCGGCAGTAGCGAGGCGTGGCTGTTGATGCAGCCCAGGCGCGGGATATCGAGTACCGCCTGGGGCAGGATCAGGCCATAGGCGACCACCACCATCAGGTCCGCGCGCAGCGCCGCCAGCTCCGCCTGGGCCTCGGCATTGCGCAGGCTCTGCGGCTGCATGACCGGCAGGCCATGCTCCAGGGCCAGGCTCTTCACCGCGCTGGGCATCAGTTTCTGCCCGCGGCCGGCCGGCCGGTCGGGCTGGGTGTAGACGGCGACGATCCGATGTGGGGTGTCGAGCAGGGCCTTGAGATGCTCGGCGGCGAATTCCGGGGTTCCGGCGAAGACGATGCGCAATGCTTGGCTCATGCGGGGCTCGCTAAAAGAAAAAGGCTTGCCGGGGCAAGCCTTTGGGGGATGGGGTCACGCCTGCTGTCGATGCTGCTTTTCCAGCTTCTTGCGGATGCGGTCGCGCTTGAGGGTGGACAGGTAGTCGACGAACAGCTTGCCGTTGAGGTGGTCGCATTCGTGCTGGATGCATACCGCCAGCAGGCCTTCGGCGACTTCCTCGAAGGGGTTGCCGTCGCGGTCGAGGGCCTTGATCCGGACCTTCTGCGGTCGGTCCACGTTCTCGTAGAAGCCGGGTACCGACAGGCAGCCTTCCTGGTACTGGTCCATTTCCTCGGTCAGCGGTTCGAACTCGGGGTTGATGAATACCCTCGGCTCGGACTTGTCTTCGCTGAGGTCCATGACCACGATGCGCTTGTGCACGTTCACCTGGGTCGCGGCGAGGCCGATGCCCGGGGCTTCGTACATGGTTTCGAACATGTCGTCGATCAGCTGGCGCACCGCGTCGTCGACCACCTCCACCGGTTTGGCGATGGTCCGCAGGCGCGGATCGGGGAATTCGAGAATGTTCAGGATGGCCATATGCGTTTGTGATGCACTTGTGGAATCGATTGAAAATCCGCTGCTAAGATGGCGCGCAGCTTGAAAACGGCTTCAGACCGCGTTTCTCGCGGGCTTCGGGCGTTTCGCGTATGTCGACATGATAAAGGGATTCACTGCATGAGGAAATCACTAGTCGCCCTTCTGCTCCTTGCCGCGAGCGGTCTGGCGCAGGCCCAGGTCGACCTCAGGGAAGGGCATCCGGACCGCTACACGGTGGTCAGGGGCGATACCCTGTGGGACATCTCGGGGAAATTCCTCCGCCAGCCATGGAAGTGGCCGGAACTCTGGCACGCCAACCCGCAGATCCAGAATCCCCACCTGATCTACCCCGGCGACACCCTCAGCCTGGTCTACGTCGATGGCCAGCCGCGCCTGGTGCTGAACCGTGGCGAATCGCGCGGGACCATCAAGCTGTCGCCGAAGATCCGCAGCACGCCGATCGCCGAGGCCATCCCGACCATCCCGCTGGACAAGATCAACAGCTTCCTGCTGGCCAACCGCATCGTCGATGACGAGAAGACCTTCACCAGCGCGCCGTACATCGTCGCCGGCAACGCCGAGCGGATCGTCAGCGGCACCGGCGACCGCATCTACGCCCGCGGCAAGTTCGCCGACGGCCAGCCGGCCTATGGCATCTTCCGCCAGGGCAAGGTCTACATCGATCCGAAGACCAAGGAAGTCCTCGGCATCAACGCCGACGACATCGGCGGCGGCGAGGTGGTAGCCACCGAAGGCGACGTCGCGACCCTGGCGCTGACCCGCACCACCCAGGAAGTGCGCCTGGGCGACCGCCTGTTCCCCACCGAGGAGCGTGCGGTGAATTCCACCTTCATGCCCGGCGAGCCGAGCCGCGAGGTGAAGGGCGAAATCATCGACGTACCGCGTGGCGTGACCCAGATCGGCCAGTTCGACGTGGTCACCCTGAACCGTGGCCAGCGCGACGGGCTGGCCGAGGGCAACGTGCTGGCGATCTACAAGGTCGGCGAGACGGTGCGCGACCGCGTTACCGGTGAGTCGGTGAAGATTCCCGACGAACGCGCCGGCCTGCTGATGGTGTTCCGTACCTACAAGAAGCTGAGCTACGCCCTGGTTCTGATGGCCAGCAGGCCGCTCTCGGTAACCGACAGGGTGCAGAATCCCTGACTCGAAACCCCCGCCTCGGCGGGGGTTTCGCGTTTCTGGGGGAAGGAAATTTCATACGACGGTTTCCAGGATGGAAGCCGGACCCTTCCCCTCTTCCTGTCAGCGATGGACCTGCCTGCTATGGATGAGTCGCGATGAAGAACCATTCTCCAGCCGAACTGGAAGCACGGCTGCGCCTGCATGGCCTGCCCGAACTGGGACCCATGCGCTTCCTGCGCTTGATCGAGGCCTTCGGTTCGGCCTCTTCCGCGCTTGCCGCGCCAGCCGGTGCCTGGCGCACCCTGGGAGTGCCTGCCGAGGCCGCCGCCGCGCGGCGCAGCCCGGCGGTGCGGGAAGCGGCGAGTGAAGCCCTGCGCTGGCTGGAAGGTCCGCGTAGGCAGCTGCTGATGTGGGACGACCCGGGATACCCGGCACTGCTCGCCGAAGTTGCCGATGCCCCGCCGCTGCTGTACGTCGAAGGCGCTCCGGAGACTCTGGAACGGCCGCAACTGGCGATGGTCGGCAGCCGCCGCGCCAGCCCCGCCGGGCTGGGCACCGCCCGGAGCTTTGCGCGCAGCCTGGCGCAGGGCGGCTTCGCCATCACCAGCGGGCTGGCCCTGGGAATCGATGGCGCCGCCCACGAGGGCGCGCTGGAGGTTGGCGGCGCGACCGTGGCAGTCCTCGGCACCGGCCTGCGCAGGCTCTATCCGCGGCGCCACGAGGCGCTGGCGCGGCGCATCGTCGAGGGTGGCGGCGCGCTGGTCTCGGAGCTGCCGCTGGACAGTCCGCCGCTGCCGGCAAACTTTCCCCGGCGCAACCGCATCATCAGCGGACTCTCGCTGGGTGTGCTGGTGGTCGAGGCAAGTCCCGCCAGCGGCTCGCTGATCACCGCGCGGCTGGCGGCGGAACAGGGTCGCGAGGTGTACGCCATTCCGGGTTCCATCCACCATCCCGGCGCACGTGGCTGCCACCAACTGATTCGCGATGGCGCGCTGCTGGTGGAAAGCGTCGGGCACGTGCTCGAAGCACTGCGCGGCTGGGCGCAGGCGGAGCCAGCGGAAGCGCCGGCGCAGCCCCTGCCCCACCCTTTGCTGGCGCTGCTGCGCGCCGCGCCCTACACCAGCGAAGGCCTGGCTGCCGCCAGCGGCATGACGCTGCCCGACGTGCTGGCGACGCTCAGCGAACTGGAACTCGACGGCCGGGTCGCCTGCGAGGCCGGCACCTGGGTGCATCGCTCCGGCTGAAACCGTACACTTCGCGCACCCTGTCCGCTGGAGTGAGTCGATGATCAGCAGCTTTCGTGCGCAATGCGCCGCCCGGGTCGTCCGCGAGGGCGGCGTGATCGCCTATCCCACCGAGGCGGTATGGGGGCTCGGCTGCGACCCGTGGAACGAGGATGCGGTGTATCGCCTGCTGGCGCTGAAGGCGCGGCCGGTGGAAAAGGGCCTGATCGTGGTGGCGGCGAACATCCACCAGCTCGACTTCCTTCTCGAAGACCTGCCGGACGTCTGGCTGGACCGCCTGGCCGGTACCTGGCCGGGGCCGAACACCTGGCTGGTGCCGCACCAGGAGCGCCTGCCGGAGTGGGTCACCGGCGTCCATGACAGCGTCGCCGTGCGGGTCACCGACCACCCCCTGGTACAGGAACTGTGCCATCTCACCGGTCCGCTGATCTCCACCTCGGCCAATCCGGCCGGGCGCCCGGCGGCGCGCACGCGGCTGCGGGTGGAGCAATACTTCCACGACGAGCTGGACGCTATCCTCGGCGGCGCCCTTGGCGGGCGCCGCAACCCCAGCCTGATCCGCGACCTGGTGACCGGGCAGGTCATCCGCCCGGCCTGAGTACGCGCTTCAGGGCAACAGTACGGTCGAGCCGGTGGTTCGCCGTGCGGCCAGTTCGGTATGCGCCCTGGCTGCTTCGGCCAGGGCGAAGCGCTGGTTGATCTCGATGCGGATGTCACCGCGCTCGATCAGGCCGAACAGCTCGTCGGCCATCGCCTGGAGTTTTTCCGGGGTATCGGCGTAGCTGCCCAGGGTCGGCCGGGTCACGTACAGCGAACCCTTCTGCGAGAGGATGCCGAGGTTGACCCCGGTCACCGGCCCCGAGGCGTTGCCGAAGCTGACCAGCAAGCCGCGCGGCGCCACGCAGTCCAGCGAGGTTTCCCAGGTATCCTTGCCCACCGAGTCGTAGACCACCGGGCACTTCTTCCCGTCGGTCAGTTCGAGCACCCGCCGCGCCACGTTCTCGTGGCTGTAGTCGATGGTCTCCCAGGCACCGTGCTGCCTGGCCAGGCGCGCCTTTTCCGGCGAGCTGACGGTGCCGATCAGTTGCACTCCAAGGGCCTTGGCCCATTGGCAGGCGAACAGGCCCACGCCGCCCGCGGCGGCATGGAAGAGAATGGTTTCGCCGCCCCGCAGTTCGTAGGTCTGGCGCAGCAGGTATTGGGTGGTGAGCCCCTTGAGCATCACCGCGGCGGCCTGTTCGAAGTCGATGCCGTCGGGCAGGTGGACCAGCTTCTCCTCCGCCAGCACATGCAGTTCGCTGTAGGCGCCCAGCGGGCCGGTGGCGTAGGCGACGCGGTCGCCGACCTTGAAACGGGTCACTTCGCTGCCCACCGCCTCGACCTCGCCGGCACCTTCGCTACCCAGCCCCGAAGGGAAGCCGGGGGCTGGATAGAGGCCGCTACGGTAGTAGGTGTCGATGAAGTTCAGGCCGATGGCGCGATTACGCACGCGGACTTCCCGGGGGCCCGGCTCGGCGGGTTGGTAGTCGCGGTATTCGAGGACTTCGGGGCCGCCGTAGGCAGCGAACTGGATGCGCTTGGCCATGCTGGAACTCCTGCTTCGTCAGGGTTTCGGACGGTCGCGCCGGGTGGGCGACCCTGGGTAAAGGCCTTCATCCAAGCCTTCCCCTTGACGGCCGTCAAGCGCCGGCTACCCATCCAGGGTGGTATGCTTGCGCCCTCGTTTCGTCGCCAGCCCGCGCCCCGCGCGGCCTCCCCGCTCCAAGGTGAACTCCGTGACCGACCGTATCGCCGCTGTCAAAACCTACCTGCTCGACCTGCAAGACCGCATCTGCGCCGCCCTCGAGGCGGAGGACGGCAAGGCCCGCTTCGCCGAGGACGCCTGGGAGCGTCCGGCCGGTGGCGGCGGACGGACGCGGGTAATCGGCGACGGCGCATTGATCGAGAAGGGCGGGGTGAATTTTTCCCACGTCTTCGGCGATAGCCTGCCGCCCTCGGCCAGCGCCCATCGGCCGGAACTGGCCGGGCGCGGTTTCCAGGCGCTCGGCGTGTCGCTGGTGATCCATCCGGAAAACCCCCACGTGCCGACTTCCCATGCCAACGTGCGTTTCTTCTGCGCCGAGAAGGAAGGCGAGGAGCCGGTCTGGTGGTTCGGCGGCGGCTTCGACCTGACCCCCTACTACGCCCACGAGGAAGACTGCGTGCATTGGCACCGGGTCGCTCGCGACGCCTGCGCGCCGTTCGGCGCGGACGTCTACCCGCGCTACAAGGAATGGTGCGACCGCTACTTCCATCTCAAGCACCGCAACGAGCCGCGCGGCATCGGCGGCCTGTTCTTCGACGACCTCAACCAGTGGGACTTCGACACCTGCTTCGCCTTCATCCGCGCTATCGGCGACGCCTATATCGACGCCTACCTGCCGATCGTCCAGCGCCGCAAGCACACGCCATTCGATGAACGGCAGCGAGAGTTCCAGGCCTATCGTCGCGGTCGCTACGTGGAGTTCAACCTGGTCTTCGATCGTGGCACCCTGTTCGGCCTGCAGTCCGGCGGCCGTACCGAATCGATCCTGATGTCGTTGCCGCCGCAGGTGCGCTGGGGCTATGACTGGAAACCCGAGCCGGGCAGCGAGGAAGCGCGCCTGACCGAGTATTTCCTCGCCGACCGCGATTGGCTCGCCGGCCAGCCCTGACCCGCCCGCAGGGGACGAGTCCGCTCGTCCCGTCCCACCCCGGCAAAGGAACGACCCATGGACCGCTACTGCGTATTCGGCAACCCCATCGGCCACAGCAAGTCGCCGCTGATCCACCGCCTGTTCGCCGAGCAGACCGGCGAGGCGCTGGTCTATGACGCGCAGCTGGCGCCGCTGGACGATTTCCCCGGGTTCGCCCGGCGCTTCTTCGAGCAGGGCAAGGGCGCCAATGTCACCGTGCCGTTCAAGGAAGAGGCCTATCGTCTGGTGGACGAATTGAGCGAGCGGGCCACCCGGGCCGGGGCGGTGAACACCCTGATCCGCCTGGCCGACGGTCGCCTGCGCGGCGACAACACCGACGGCGCGGGCTTGCTGCGGGACCTGACGGCGAACGCCGGGGTCGAGCTGCGCGGCAAGCGGGTTCTCCTGCTCGGCGCCGGCGGTGCGGTGCGCGGGGTGCTCGAACCCTTCCTCGGCGAGTGCCCGGCGGAGTTGCTGATCGCCAACCGCACGGCGCGGAAGGCCGTGGACCTGGCCGAGCGATTCGCCGATCTCGGCGCGGTGCGCGGCTGCGGTTTCGCCGAGGTCGAAGGGCCTTTCGACCTGGTCGTCAACGGCACCTCGGCCAGTCTTGCCGGCGACGTGCCGCCGCTGGCGCAGAGCGTGATCGAGCCCGGCCGTACCGTCTGCTACGACATGATGTATGCCAAGGAACCGACCGCCTTCAACCGCTGGGCCGCCGAACGCGGTGCGGCGCGTACCCTGGATGGCCTGGGCATGCTGGTGGAGCAGGCCGCCGAGGCATTCTTCCTCTGGCGTGGCGTGCGTCCTGCCTCGGCGCCGGTGTTGGAGACGCTGCGCCGGCAATTGGCAACTGTCTGAGTTGTCAGGCCGCATTTGAGACGTACGTCTCAAATCGGTTTCCATCTGACATGTAGGAATCACAAAACCGGGTTAAGACTTCAGGCTTCACTCACTCTCGAGCGCTGCCGATGAAAACCTTCGCCCGCCTGGCCGCCGGTCTCTGCATCTGCGCCATCGCCAGCCAGGCCAACGCCTGGTCGCAACCGACCCACAAGAACATCGTCAAGGACGCCCTGGCCTTCATGAACTCCTCCTACGCCACCGAGGAGATGCGTCAGGCCTACCGGTTCTACGTGAGCGCCGCCGGCAGCGAGGCGCAGGCCGGGGAGATCCTCGGCCAGGCGGCCTTCGACGTGGACGACTTCAAGGACACCCGTCTCGGGGGCTGGTGGGTCGGCTACGAACACGCGCCGCTGTGGGGCGCGGCTTCGGGCATCGTCAACTACACCTCGTACTGGCACTTCCTCAACCTGGCCCGCGACGGCGACTCCCATGGCAACCCCCACGGCGGCTACGACTACCGCTACCACAAGGTCGACGGCGGCATCGCCGACGTCGACTGGTACGCCATGGTCTATCTCTACAACCGCGAGCTGAAGCGCGAGGACTTCGACACCACCGAGGCGCACTACCGCCAGGGCACCCGCTCGGACTGGCAGGAGCACTACGGCGACTTCCAGACCGCCGCCTTCCAGCCGATCGACAACCTCGCCACCTACTGGTTCGAGCAGTTCCGCGCCGCGCCTTCGCTGCAAACCATCGGCTATGCCCTGCACGCCACCGGCGACGTGGCCCAGCCGCACCATGTGTGGATCACCTCGGCCAACGGCCATTCCAGCTGGGAAGGCTGGGTCGACGACCACTACGCCAGCGAGAAGCTCAACGACCCGGCGGCGGTGGCCAACCTGGTGGGGCGCTACGATCCGAGCAAGAGCATCCGCGACCTGCTCACCCAGACCGGCCAGGTCGCCTACGCGCGTCCCGAGCCGCTCTACGACACCAGCTACGAGACGCGCCTGCGGGTGGCGAAGGAGCTGATTCCCGAGTCCATCGCCCTGACCGTCACCGTACTGACCAAGGGCGCCAACAGCTTCGATGCACAGACTGCTCTCTGACCGCGCTCGGGGCTGGCGTCGCGCACTGTGCGGGGTCGCCTTCGGGCTGCTGGCGTGGAGCGCCCATGGCGTCCCCGCCAAGGCGCCGCAGGATCTGCGGATCGACGGCGAGGTGCTGCCGGGGAAAAGCGTCGACCTGCTCGAGCAGGCCTTGTCGCGGGTCAAGTTCAACACCGACCCGCAGCAGTTGCGCCGTGGCCTGGTGGAAAACCGCCTGCTGGCACGCGCGGTGGAAGACCAGCTCACCGCGCAGAGCCGCGCCGATCTCGACGCCAGCGTGGAGATCGAGGCCGGCAACCTGCTCGAACAGGTATACGGCAGGCGCTACCGCGAGGACCTCGGGCCATACCTGCGCCAGCCCCGGGCCCTGAGCGCGGAGCGTTTGCGCGAGGTGCTGGCGCCGAGGAGCCGCGGCCTGGTGGAAAACAGCCTGCTGCTGGACGAGACGCAGCGCCGCGAGGCGGCCGGGGTCGAGCTGATCGGCTGGCAGTTTCCCGGCCAGCCGGCACAGGTCCTCGACCTGCTATCGCTGTACGAAGGCGACAACGTCCAGGGCCAGGTCGAATTGCAACAGGGCAACCTCGCCTACCTGGCGCGCCAGGTCCAGACCCGCATCCGCCGCGACTACCTCTGGTACCGCCTGGCCCGGGACGGCTTCGGCCCGGCAGAGCGGCAGGGCGTGAGGACCCTGGTGCGGGACAAGCTGGTGCGCCATCGCTATCTGCACCAGATCGGCCTCTACAGTGATTTCCACCATGAGTCCGATGCGCTGCGGGAACTCGCCGGCAAGGTCAGCGACAAGGACGCCGAGGCCTACTATCGGCGCAACCTGGAGCGTTACCGCAACGTCGCGCAGGTGCAGGCGGCGCATATCCGCCTGGCCGACCAGGCGAGCGCGGACAAGGTCTACGCCGAGTTGCGCAACGGCCTGGCCTTCGACGAGGCGGTACGCCGCTATTCCCTGGCCGACGACAGGGACCGCGACCCGCCCGGCGACCTAGGCCTGATACGGCCCCAGGACGGCCGGCTCGACCTGCTGCGCAAGACTGCGCTGATCCAGAAGGCCGATACGGTTTCCCAGCCGATGCGCATCGACGGCGCGTTCGAGATCGTCCGGGTGCGTAGCCGCGAGGATCGCCAGTTGCCCCTCGACGACCGCAGCGTGCGCTTCGAGGTGAACCAGGCGGTGGCGCGCGAGCAACTGGCAGCACAGTTCGAGACGCGCCTGCGCAACCTGCTGGCCGGCGCCAGGGTGGAAGGCCTGTGAAGCGCTGGCTCGGCGTTGCCCTCGGCTGCAGCGGGCTGGCGATCGCCCTGGCCTGCGCCGGCGTGTTGCTGGCGCCCGCCGATATGGCCGCTTCCTCGTCTTCTCCGCCGCCAGCCAGGACGGTTGCGGCGCTGCCCGCGGTCGACGACCGTCCGCCGCCGCTGGCGCCGGTACGATCGCAAGCGGTGGCACCGGCGTACGAGGCGGAGCCGCCGGCGGCGGAACTGGATCGCGAGCAGGCGATCCAGTTCATGCAGATGCTGCGCGACGAGGGCGACCCGCGCAGCCCGCCGCTCGGCGGCCTGCAACCACGCCAGGGCGCGACGGCTCAGGAGCTGGCCGATCCGAAGCAGTACCAGGCCTTCGAGGAACGACAGACCCGCGAACTGGTACAGGCCTACACCAGCGGCGTACAGCAGATACCGGAAATCCGCGCGCGGATCGAGGCGGCCGAACAGGGTGGCGAGCGCAGCGCCGAGGAAATCGACGAGGCTCGCGCCGCCCTTGGACAGTTGGAGATGATGCGCGACAAGCTGCAGCGGGAATCGCCGCAACTGCTGCCCGGCGACAGCGCACCGACATCGCCGGCGGCGCCCTGAGCGTCAGCCTTCGTAGTGCAGGCGGCAGCCTTCGTCGGCCTGCCGGCCCAGCGCTTCGCGGACCTGCGGGCGAGCGTGGCGCAATACCAGGCGGCGTCCCTCGGCGTGCAGGCGCCGGGCTTCCTGCTGCAACAGCACTGCGCCGGCGAAGTCGATGAAGTTCACCTGGCGGGCGTCCAGCACCAGCCGTGGCCTGTCGCATTGGCGCATGAGGCGTTGCAGGTAGTCGCAGGCGCCGAAGAAGATCGAGCCTTCGATGCGTAGCACTTCTTCCTCGTCGTTGCGCTGGCGCAGTACGCGTGGTGTCGAGGTGCGCCGCAGGTAGAAGAACAGCGACGCCAGCACTCCCGCGTAGATGGCGTTCTGCAGCGGCAACAGCAGCGTGGCCAGGGCGGTTAGGCCGGCCACCAGGCATTCGGCGCGGCCGCTGCGGTAGAGCGCACGGAGCGCCGGGCGGTCGATCAGGCCCCAGGCGATCAGCAGGATGCCTGCGGCCATCGCCGGCAACGGTACATGTTCGATCAGGCGCGCACCGAGCACGGCCAGCAGGGCCACCCAGAGCGCCGAAAACGCACCCGCCAGCGGGGAGCGTGCACCAGCTTCCAGATTGAGCCCGGAGCGGGTGAAGGAACCCGCCGACAGGCTCGCCGACAGCCAAGGCCCGAGCAGGTTCGACAGACCCTGGGCGCGGACCTCCTGGTTGGCATCGAACGCGTCTCCCTGGCGCGCGGCCAGGGCGCGGGCGATCGACAGGCTGGTGACCAGCCCGAGCATGCCGCAGGCCACCGCCGCAGGTAACAGGTCGAGGATCGATCGGGACTCGAAGACCAGCGGATTCCAGCCCGGCAGTGCACTCGATAAGGCCTGCACATGGGCTACCGAGGCGAAGGTCCCGGGTAGCGCCCAGACCAGCGTGGCACCGCCCAGCAAGCCAAGCAGCAGGGCCGGCCAGCGCGGTCGCAGGCGCCTGACCAGCAGGCTGAGCGCGAAGCTGAAGCCGCCCACCAGCAGCGATGGGCCATCGAACTCGGCGAACCGCGCCAGCAGCCGCCAGCCGTTTCCCGGTGCTGCGCCCTCCCCGCTCGCGGCCAGGCCGAGAAGATAGGGCAGTTGGCCGAGGACGATCAGCAGCGCCGCGCCAAGGGTGAAGCCGAGCATCACCGAATGCGAGACGAAATTGACCAGCGACCCGACGCGCAGGACGCCGAGCAGCCACTGGAAGGCGCCGGCGAGAAAGGTCAGCAGCAGCACGGCCTGGACGTATTGCGGGCTGCCCAGCGGCGCCAGCGGGGCCACCGAACTGAACAGCAGCACCGAGATCGCCGCGGTGGGACCGCTCACCAGGTAGCGCGACGAGCCCCACAGGCAGGCGATCGCCACTGGCAGCATCGCCGCGTACAGGCCGTACTCCGCTGGCAGGCCGGCGATCAGCGCATAGGCCATCGATTGCGGCAGTGCCAGGATCGCGCCATTCAGGCCGACCCAGGCCTCGCGCCCGAGCGTGCCCCGGCGCAGCCCCGGTAGCCAGGCGAGGAACGGCAGCAGGCGCGTCCACATGGCGCTATGGCTGGCTGCGAACCGCGGCCAGGGCGTCGCCGCCGTCGCGGCTGGTCACCCCTTGCAGCCAGGCCTCGAGCACCCGCGGGTTGGCCTTGAGCCAGGCGCGGGTCGCCGAGGCCGGAGTCGCCGTGCCTTCCAGCGCGTCGCTCATCAGGCGGTTCTCCATGTCCAGGTCGAAGCGCAGGTTGGCCAGCAGCCGCGCCGGGTTCGGGCACTGCGCGGCGTAGCCCTTGCGTGCCAGGGTATAGACCTGGCCGCGGTCGCCGAAGTACTGCTCGCCGCCTTCCAGGTAGCGCAGGTCATGGCGGATGTTCATCGGGTGCGGCGTCCAGCCGAGGAACACCAGCCAGCGCTGGCGCTTCTCGGCCCGGCCGAGTTCGGCGAGCATCGCCTGCTCGCTGGACTCCACCAGCTTCCAGTCGCCGAGGCCGAACTGGTTGGCGTCGATCATCTTCTGGATCGACTGGTTGGCCGGCGCGCCGGAGCCGATCCCGTACAGCTTGCGGTTGAAGCGTTGCCCTTGCGCGGCGAGATCTTCGAAGCGGTGTACGCCGGCGTCCCAGACATAGCGTGGCACCGCCAGGGTGAAGCGGGTGCCGTCGAGGTTGCGAGCGAGGCGTTCGACCTGGCCGCTGGCGACGAACTTGTCGTGATAGTCCTGGTGCGCGGGCATCCAGCCGCCGAGGAAGGCGTCCACCTGGCCGTCGCGCAGGCCGCCATAGATGATCGGCACCGACAGGGTATCGATCTTCACCTGGTAGCCGAGGCTTTCCAGGAGAAACGCGGCGGTGGCGTTGGTCACCGCGATATCGCTCCAGCCTGGATCGGCCAGCCTGACGCGGGCACAGGCGGGGTCTTCGGCGTATAGCGAGGCGCTGCCCAGGAACAGGGTGGCGGCCAGCAGGCAGGTGGGAAGCCGGTTCATGGAAGTGCCCTCGTGCTCAGGGTTGCGGGAAGCGCGCGCGGCGCTCGAGATCGTCCAGGTCGATATGGTTGCGCATGTACTGCTGGCTGGCGTCGACCCACGGCTGGTGGTCCCAGCTGGCCAGCCGCCCTCGCGCCAGCGCGGCGGCCACCAGGCGTCGGCGGCGCTGGCTGTCGAGTACGGCGCGGGTGATCGCGGGGATGTCCCAGCGTCGCCGGGCCTCGTCGAGGAACGCCTCGAACGTTCCGCGGTAGGCCGGACTGGCGGCGAGGTTCTCGCGCTCCTGCGGGTCGTTGCGCAGGTCGTAGAGCAGGCAGGGGTCCTGCTCGGAGTAGATGAACTTGTAGTCGCCGCGGCGGATCATCATCAGCGGGCTGAGGGTGCCCTCGGCGGTGTATTCGCCGATCACCTCGTCATGCCCGCTGCCATCGCGCAGGTGCGGCAGCAGCGAGCGGCCTTCCAGCGGCAGGCGTGGATCGACCTGGCCGCCGGCCAGCTCCACCAGGGTCGGCAGCAGGTCCACGGTGGATACCGAAGCGCCGATGCGGCGCGGCGCGAAGCGCGCCGGCGCATGGACCAGCAGCGGCACGCGCGCGGCCATCTCGAACCAGTGCATCTTGTACCAGAGGCCGCGCTCGCCGAGCATGTCGCCATGGTCGCCGGAGAACACCACGATGGTGTCGTCGGCCAGCCCGCATTCCTCCAGGGTCGCCAGCAGCGCACCGATCTGCGCGTCGACGTAGCTGCAGGCGCCGAAGTAGGCACGCCGGGCGGCGCGGATGCGCTCCTCGGGCATTGGCTTGTCCCACAGGTCGATGACCTTCAGCAGGCGTTGCGAATGAGGGTCCTGCTCCTCCTGGGCGAAGCGCTGGCGCGGCAGCGGGATGTCCTCGTCGCGGTAGAGATTCCAGTAGCTCGCCGGGATGCTGTAGGGGTCGTGCGGATGGGTCATCGACACGGTCAGGCAGAATGGCTGGCCGGCGTGCTGGCGAACATGGTCGTAGAGGTACTGGCGGGCCTTGAACACCACCTCCTCGTCGAAGTCCAGCTGGTTGGTGCGCACGCAGGGACCGGCCTGCAAAACCGAGGACATGTTGTGGTACCAGCTCGGGCGCACCTCCGGCTCGTCCCAGTTCACCGCCCAGCCATAGTCCGCCGGATAGATGTCGCTGGTCAGGCGTTCCTCGTAGCCGTGCAACTGGTCGGGACCGCAGAAGTGCATCTTGCCCGACAGCGCCGTGCGATAGCCGAGGTTGCGCAGGTAGTGGGCGTAGGTGGGGGTATCGGCGGCGAAGTCGGCGGCGTTGTCCCAGGCGCCGATGCGGGTAGGCAAGCGACCGCTGACCAGGGTGAAGCGCGACGGCGCGCAGAGCGGGCTGTTGCAGTACGCCGAGTCGAACACCACGGCCCGTTCGGCGAGGCGCGAGAGGTGAGGCATGCGCAGCACCGAGCGCGGATCGTGAAGCGGCAGCAGCGGCGCGGCCATCTGGTCGGCCATGATGAACAGGATGTTCGGCGAGGTCTTCATCGGGCGGCTTATCCCATGCGATTGGGTTATGCGATAGTGCTGCGTCGATCATCAGTGCATCGAAATCCCTGGTAAACCGCATGGGGCTGGATGCGTTGGATAAGCCTGGCTTATGGGAGAACGCCTCATGCCGCTGTCCCTCGACCTGCTCCGGGTATTCGAGTCCGCCGCCCGCCAGCTCAGCTTCACCGCTGCCGCCGAGGAGCTGGGGACCACCCAGCCTGCGGTCAGCCAGCAGATCAAACGCCTGGAGAAAGAGCTGGCGACCCCTCTGTTCCAGCGCGTCCATCGAGGCATCGTGCTCACCGACGCCGGCCAGCTCCTGCTCCGCCACGTGGCCGCCGGCCTCGAGACGATCGATGCCGGCATCGCCGCGCTGGGCGCGCGCCAGCGCCACGAGGTGCTCCAGGTGGCCACCGACTACGCCTTCGCTGCCTACTGGCTGATGCCGCGCCTTCCGCGCTTCCACCAGGCCCATCCGCACCTGGACGTGAGCCTGGTGACCAGCGAGCGCGGCCTGGCCGGCCAGCGCGGCGATATCGACGTGGCGATCCTGTTCGGCGACGGTCGTTCCAAGCACGGCGAAGCGCACCGGCTGTTTCGCGAGGAGGTGTTCCCGGTCTGTAGCCCGCGGCTGGTCGAGGGATTGCAGTTGCCGCTGGCCAAGGCGCACCTGGCGCGCCTGCCGATGCTGCATCTGAAGCCGGCGCAGCACGCCCGCTGGTTCGACTGGCCGGCGTTGTTCGAAGCGTTGGCCATCGATCGGCAGCCGATTCCGGCGGTGCTCAGCTTCGACAACTACACCTTGCTGATCCAGGCGGCCATCGCCGGCCAGGGCGTGGCCATCGGCTGGCGCCACCTGGTCGACGGCCTGCTCGAACAGGGGCTGCTTTGCCGGCCCATTGGCGAGAGCTGCCTGTCGCGATACGGGTACTATGCGGTATTGCCGGAGCGCAAGCGGCGCCAGCGGCTGGTCGACGGTTTCGTCGACTGGCTGCAGGCCGAGTTGCAGGCCGGCGGCGCTTGAAGAGGTGACGATGAACGAGTATTCCACCCCCCGCATCCAGGGCTTCCATGCTCACGTCTATTTCGATGCGCAGAGCATCGAGCGAGCCCGCGCCCTTTGCGAAGAGGCGGCGCGGCGCTTTCCGCTGAAGATGGGGCGGGTCCATGAGCGGCCGGTAGGGCCGCATCCGGACTGGAGCTGCCAGCTGGCATTCGCTCCCGAGGTGTTCGGCGAGCTGGTGCCCTGGCTGGCCATCCATCGGCAGGACCTGGTGGTGTTCATCCACCCGGTCACCGGCAACGATCTGCTCGACCATCGCGACCGAGCCATCTGGATGGGAGCCATTCGCCCGCTGGACCTGTCGATCCTGGACGAAGGCCCGCAACGCTATGACTTCGCCGTGCCTTGAGGCGCGGTCATCGTCATCCAGTCGTGCAGTTCGCATTGCAGCTCGCCCAGTGCCGTCACCAGGTCGTCGACGGCATCGGCGAGCTTGCGCACGGAGCTTTCGCCGCAGGCGATCTCCAGTTGGTGGCAGGCGCGTTCCACGGCGTGGGCGTGGATCAGCGAGGCCATGCCCGCCAGGCGGTGCGCCAGCTCGTTGAGTTCCTGGGTCTGCTCGCGCTCCTGGGCGCGTCGCAGCTTGCGGGTGTCTTCGTTGTTGCTGGTCATCAGCTGCGCGACGAGCAGGCGGCTGATCTCCGGTTGGTTGGCGCGGTCGCCCAGGGCGGCGGTCAGGTCGAACGTTCGCATGGGATCCTCAGATCAGCTCGTGGCGGCGGGCGAAATCGATCAGGCCGGCCAGGGAATGGGCGTTGAGTTTCAGCATGATGCGTGACTTGTAGGTGCTCACGGTTTTCTCGCTGAGGAACAGCTGCTGGGCGATGGCCTTGTTGGTATTGCCGTTGGCCAGGTACTGCAGCACGGTCATCTCGCGGTCGGAAAGGCTTTCCAGCATGCGGGCCTCGTTGTCGCGGCTCTGCTGGTTGATGCTGCGCAACGCCCCGGTGGGGAAGTGGATGTAGCCGGCCAGCACGGCCTTGGCGGCGAGCAGCAGCTCGGAGAGGTTTTCCCTTTTGCTGACGAAGCCCATGGCGCCGGCCTGCAGGCAGCGCGGGGCGAACTGCGCCGGATTCTGCCGGGTCAGGACCAGGACCTTGGTGTCCAGCTTCAGGGACTTCAGGCGGGCTATCACTTCGAGACCGTCGATCTTGGGGATGCCGATGTCCAGGATGGCCAGGTCGGGAGACTTCTTGCGGGCTACCTGCAGGGCTTCGGCACCGTTGTCGGCCTCGCCGACGATGGTGAAACCGTCGCGCTCGAACAGCAAGCGCACGGCCAGGCGGATAGCGGGATGATCATCGACGATCAGCACCTTACTCATGCGAACCTTCTTTGAATGCGTTGGCTATTTGGGTGAGGCGCTATTCAAGGCTTCGGCAGAGTCGGCGGACAATAAGACGTTTCTGAAAGTGACCGTGAATTTTTCCTCACGGTTCTGGCAGCGTGCAACGCAAGGCCAGGCGCAGCGGGTTGCCTGCGCCTGGCGAATGCCGCTGTCAGGGTCTGTCAGCGTGCGTTGCGCACGCCTTCGGCCAGCTCGCCGCACAGGGCGAGGACATCCTTGACCGCCTGGGCATTATCGCGGGCCTTGGCGATCCGGTCGATCAGCGCCGAGCCGACCACCACGCCGTCGGCCAACCGCGCGACCGCGGCGGCGTGTTCGGCGCTGCGGATGCCGAAGCCGATACCGATCGGCAGGTCGGTATGCCGGCGCAGGCGCGCCACCGCTTCCTCGACGTGCTCCAGGGTCGCCGCGTTGGCGCCGGTGACGCCGGCCACCGACACGTAGTAGACGAACCCGGAACTGCCTTCGAGCACCGTCGGCAGGCGCTGGTCGCCGGTGGTCGGGGTGGTCAGGCGGATGAAGTCGAGGCCGGCGGCCTGGGCCGGGTGGCAGAGGTCTTCGTTGTGCTCCGGCGGCAGGTCGACCACGATCAGGCCGTCCACCCCCACCTCCTTCGCCTCGGCGATGAAGCGTTCGACGCCGTAGTGGTGGATCGGGTTGAAGTAGCCCATCAGCACCAGGGGCGTCTCACTGTCGCCGCTGCGGAATTCGCGGACCATCTGCAACGTCCTGGCCAGGGTCTGGCCGCCTTCGAGGGCGCGGATGTTGGCCAACTGGATGGCCGGGCCGTCCGCCATCGGATCGGTGAACGGCATGCCCAGTTCGATCACGTCGGCTCCGGCCGCCGGCAGGCCTTTGAGGATTTCCAGGGAAGACGCGTAGTCCGGGTCGCCGGCGGTGACGAAGGTCACCAGGGCGGCGCGGTTTTCCTGCTTGAGCTGGGCGAAGCGGGTCTGCAGGCGGCTCATGCTTTCGACTCCTGTTGCATGTGGTGCATGACGGTCTGCATGTCCTTGTCGCCGCGACCGGACAGGTTCACCACCATGATGTGCTCCTTGGGCAGGCTGGGCGCACGCTTGAAGACCTCGGCCAGGGCATGGGAGCTTTCCAGCGCCGGGATGATGCCTTCGAGGCGGCAGCAGGTGTGGAAGGCCTCCAGGGCTTCGTCGTCGGTGATCGAGGTGTACTCGACGCGGCCGGTGTCGTGCAGCCAGGCGTGTTCCGGGCCGATGCCGGGATAGTCGAGGCCGGCGGAGATGGAGTGTGCGTCGATGATCTGGCCATCCGCGTCCTGCAGCAGGAAGGTGCGGTTGCCGTGCAGCACGCCGGGAACCCCGCCGTTCAGGCTGGCCGCGTGCTTGCCGGTGTCGATGCCGTGGCCGGCGGCTTCCACGCCGACGATCTGCACCCCGGCGTCGTCGAGGAACGGGTGGAACAGGCCCATGGCGTTGGAGCCGCCGCCGATGCAGGCGATCAGCGAATCGGGCAGGCGCCCTTCCTTCTCGGCCAGTTGCTCGCGGGTTTCCTTGCCGATCACCGCCTGGAAGTCGCGGACCATCGCCGGGTACGGATGTGGGCCGGCGACCGTGCCGATCAGGTAGAAGGTGCTATCGACGTTGGTCACCCAATCGCGCAGCGCCTCGTTCATGGCGTCCTTCAGGGTACCGGTGCCGGCGGTCACCGGGATCACCTCGGCGCCCAGCAGCTTCATGCGGAAGACGTTGGCCTGCTGCCGGTCGATGTCGGTGGTGCCCATGTAGATCACGCACTGCAGGCCGAAGCGCGCGGCGACGGTGGCGGTGGCCACGCCGTGCATGCCGGCGCCGGTCTCGGCGATGATGCGTTTCTTGCCCATGCGCCGGGCCAGGAGGATCTGGCCGATGCAGTTGTTGATCTTGTGCGCGCCGGTATGGTTCAGCTCCTCGCGCTTGAGGTAGATCTTCGCCCCGCCGCAGTGCTCGGTCAGGCGCTCGGCGAAGTACAGCGGGCTCGGCCGGCCGACGTAGTCGCGCTGGAAGTAGGCCAGTTCCTCCTGGAACGCCGGGTCGTCCTTGGCCTTCTCGTACTCGCGGGCGAGGTCGAGGATCAGCGGCATCAGGGTCTCGGCGACGTACTGGCCGCCGAAGCGGCCGAACAGGCCCTTGGCGTCGGGGCCGTTGCGATAGGAAGTCATGGAGGGCTCCAGGAAATGACGTATGGGCAGAATCTAATCCCCCCGCCGGGCAAAAGAAACCGATAAGATTGCGCCAACCTGTCAGGAAAACTCACGAATAGCCATGAGCCGCGACCTGCCCTCCCTGAATGCCCTGCGCGCTTTCGAAGCCGCTGCCCGGTTGCACAGCATCAGCCTGGCGGCCGAGGAACTGCATGTTACCCATGGCGCCGTGAGCCGGCAGGTGCGGTTGCTCGAGGACGATCTCGGGGTGGCCCTGTTCGGCAAGGATGGACGCGGCGTAAAACTCACCGATTCCGGCGTTCGCCTGCGTGACGCCTGCGGCGATGCGTTCGAGCGACTGCGTGGCGTCTGTGCCGAGCTGCGCCGGCAGACCGCCGAGGCACCGTTCGTCCTCGGCGTACCCGGCAGCCTGCTGGCGCGCTGGTTCATCCCGCGGCTGGACCGGCTCAACCGTGCCCTCCCCGACCTGCGCCTGCAACTGTCCACCAGCGAGGGCGAGTTCGATCCGCGTCGTCCCGGCCTGGACGCCATGCTCTGGTTCGCCGAGCCGCCCTGGCCGGCGGACATGCAGGTCTTCGAACTGGCGCCCGAGCGCATGGGCCCGGTGGTCAGCCCGCGCCTGGCGCAGGAAACCGGCCTGGCCCAGGCGCCCGCCGCGCGGCTGTTGCAGGAGCCGCTGCTGCATACCGCCTCGCGACCCCAGGCCTGGCCGGCCTGGGCCGCGAGCCAGGGGCTGGCGGCGGAGGCGCTGCGCTATGGCCAGGGGTTCGAGCATCTCTACTACCTGCTGGAAGCGGCGGTGGCGGGCCTCGGCGTGGCCATCGCCCCGGAGGCGCTGGTCCGCGACGATCTCGCCGCGGGCCGCCTGGCGGCGCCCTGGGGCTTCATCGAGACCGACGCGCGCCTGGCCCTGTGGGTACCGGCGCGCCTGCACGATCCGCGTGCCGGGCGCCTGGCGCAATGGTTGCGGGAGCAGTTGGCAGGCTGAGCGCTGGCGATTTGCTGCACTTTTCCGGCTCGGCTAGTGTCCATTGAACAGAGGCGCCCGTCGGGCGCGAAGAACCAGGCATCGTCCGGGGAGAGAGTTCATGTCCAATCACCACACCTACAAGAAGATCGAACTGGTCGGCTCGTCCAAGACCAGCATCGAGGACGCCATCAACAACGCCCTCGCCGAAGCGGCGAAGAGCATCCAGCATCTGGAATGGTTCGAGGTGGTGGATACCCGCGGGCACATCGAGAACGGCGCCGTCGGCCATTACCAGGTGACCCTGAAAGTAGGGTTCCGTATCGCCAATAGCTGATGGCACCCTGGAAACCTGTCCACGATCGCCAGCGCCCTGGGAAGGCCACCGCGTCTTTCCGCTTCGCCGGATCATGCACAGGCTATGAGGGCGGCGTGCCTCCATGGGCGGCGCGCTCGTCTCAACCTTGCCGCATTTGGCAAGCCTGACCCGTTCGGGTCTTCATCCATGCAACGAGGGAATGTGTTCATGAAGAAGTTGATGTTGGCAGTCGGCCTGTTTGCCGTGGCGGGCAGCGCATTCGCCGCCAAGCCCTGTGAGGAACTGAAAGCCGAGATCGATGCGAAGATCAAGGCCAACGGCGTTCCTGCCTACACCCTGGAAATCGTCGACAAGGGCAGCGTCACCGACAAGAAGGTAGTCGGCACCTGCGACGGCGGCACCAAGGAAATCGTCTACCAGCGCGGCTGATGCAGCGCCTGCGACGAGCAGTATCCGGGGCCGGCTTTCCCATGGGAGCCGGCCCTTTCTTTTTGCCGCGATGAGTACCCTACCAACGATGGGTCTTGTTGCAGTTCGTCGAGAAAGCGTGCCATCTAACGGATTAATCCAAAAGTCTGTGTTAGGTTTTTCGGCGCGCCCAGATGGCCTTGTGCCTTACTCCCGGATTGTCCGACTCATGGAAGACGGATTTCGGAATATTCCTGCTTACCCGCTGTAGCCGCTGGGCCAGTATCGCGCCTCTCTGAATTCAAGGAATGAACTCGTGGCTCTCCATCGCCTGGCCTTTATCTTCCTGTGCCTGCCGCTCATGGCTAGCGCCGCCCCCTTCACCTCCCCCGGCGACCGCGACCTGATCCGCGACCGCCAGCAGCGCCTGCTGGACGAACAGCGCAAGCGCCTGGAGGAACTCCAGCAACTGCCCGGCAAGGGAGCGCCCGCCGCTGCGGATGCCTCCGGCGACGACGAGCGCTGCTTCGAGATCCGCCGCATCGAGCTGGAAGGCGCCGGGCACCTCGGCGAAAGCGCGCGTCGCCAACTGCTGGCTCCCTACCAGGGGCGCTGCCTGGGCGTCGGCCAGCTCAATGCGTTGCTCAAGGCCGTCACCGACCATTACCTGGATCGCGGCTACGTCACCACCCGCGCCTACCTGCCACAGCAGGACCTGGCCTCCGGGACCCTGCGCATCATCGTCGTCGAAGGCCGCCTGGAGGGCCTGGACAGCTCCGCGCTGGCCAGCCCGCGCGAACTGGCGATGAGCTTTCCGGGCAGGACCGGCGAGTTGCTCGACCTGCGCGAACTGGAGCAACTGGTCGACCAGTTGAGCCGCCTGCCGTCGCGCCAGGCGCAACTGGAGCTGGTGCCCGGCAGCGAGGTCGGCGGCAGCCGGGTGCGTCTCAAGGGCGAGCGCGACAAGCCCTGGCGGGTCTCCGCCACGCGCAACAACGACGGCGACGTCAGCACCGGCGAGCAGCAGATGGGCCTGGGCCTGGACTGGGACAGCCCGCTGGGCCTGGCCGACCAGCTCAACCTGCGCGCCAACCGCGACGCGGTGACCGACCGCTGGCGCCATTCCGACAGCCAGAGCCTGTTCTACAGCCTGCCCTGGGGCTGGTGGACCTTCACCTACGGCTACAGCCAGAGCGACTACCGCACGCGCAACGAGGCCAGCGGCTTCCCCTTCAAGCTCGATGGCGACAGCCGCAGCCACCAGTTCCGCGCCGAACGCGTGCTGCACCGCGACGGTGTGAGCAAGACCGCCATGAGCCTGGGGCTCAGCCACCAGCGCACCAACAACTATGTCGAAGACACCCGCCTGGAAGACCAGAGCACGCGGATCACCGAGACCCAGCTCGGCTTCAACCATGGCCGGCGGATCGGCAGTGGCTTCGTCAACCTCGACCTCGGCTGGCAGCAGGGCATCGGCGCCCTTGGCGCGCAGGGTCGCGGCCACCCGCAGGCGGGCGATCCGAATGCGCGCTACGACAAGTACAGCCTGACCCTCAGCTACCTGCAGCCGTTCCAGCTATGGGGCGAGCGCTTCAGCTTCGACAGCCTGGCCACCGGGCAAAGGAGCGAGGACGTGCTGTTCAGCCCGCAGCGCATCAGCCTCGGCGGCAACAGCTCGGTGCGCGGCTTCAAGGACCAGACCCTGACCGGCGACAGCGGCGGCTACTGGCGCAACCAGTTGCGCTGGCGGCGTGCGGTGGAATGGGCGCCGCTGCGGCCCTGGCTGCAGGAATACGGCGTGGCCTTCGCCTACGACGTCGGCGTGATCCGCCACGACCGCTACAACGACGGCGCCAGCGGGCGCATGAGCGGCAACGCCATCGAACTGGATGCCCGCGGCCGCTATTTCGCCGCCAGCGTCGGCTTCGCCCGCTCGCTGGAGCGGCCCAGCGCCATCGAGCGGCGCGAGCACCCGATCTATTTCCGGGTCGACGCGTTCTTCTGAAGACGCGGCGACCTCCTGAACGCTTTAGGAAAGCGCCTACCTGCATCGAGGCCCTTTCCTTGGAAAACCTTGCTTAACCTCGCCGGGCCCCTACCCGCCAAGGAGTAACGATATGGACATCCGCAGCCCGCTGAACCAGTGCATCGCCCTGTCCCTGGCCGGCATCCTGTTCCTCAACCCGATCGTCGCCGCGGCGGCGGGGCTGGCGCTGGACAAGGCCGCCGGCGGCAACACCGGCCTGGGCCAGGCGGGCAACGGCGTGCCCGTCGTCAATATCGCCACGCCCAACGGCGCCGGGCTGTCGAACAACCATTTCCGCGACTACAACGTCGGCGCCAACGGGCTGATCCTCAACAACGCTACCGGCAAGACCCAGGGTACCCAGCTCGGCGGGATCATCCTCGGCAACCCCAACCTCAAGGGCCAGGCGGCGCAGGTGATCCTCAACCAGGTCACCGGCGGCAACCGCAGCACCCTGGCCGGCTACACCGAGGTGGCCGGGCAGTCGGCGCGGGTGATCGTCGCCAACCCGCACGGCATCACCTGCCAGGGCTGCGGCTTCATCAACACGCCGCGCGCGACCCTCACCACCGGCAAGCCGATCATGGACGGCCAGCGCCTGGAGCGCTTCCAGGTGGATGGCGGCGACATCGTCGTCGAAGGCGCCGAACTGAACGTCGGCAACCTCGAACAGTTCGACCTGATCACCCGCAGCGCCAAGCTCAACGCCAAGCTCTACGCGAAGAACCTCAACATCGTCACCGGCCGCAACGACGTCCAGGCCGACAGCCTGCAGGCCACGCCGCGCGCCGCCGATGGCAGCGAGAAGCCGCAGCTGGCGATCGACAGCTCGGCGCTGGGCGGGATGTACGCCGGGGCGATCCGCCTGGTCGGCACCGAGCAGGGCGTGGGGGTGAAGCTGGCCGGCGACATGGCCGCCAGCGGCGGCGACATCCGCATCGACGCCAGCGGCAAGCTGAGCCTGGCCCAGGCCTCCAGCCAGGGTGACCTGAAGATCGCGGCCCAGGCCGTGGAGCTGAACGGCAAGACCTACGCCGGCGGCAGCGCCGAGATTCGCAGCGCGGAGGAACTGGTCAACCGGCAGAGCCTGGCGGCGCGCGAACGCATCGCGCTGGAGGCGGCGCATATCGACAACGCCGGGGTGATCGAAGCCGGCGTCGAGCCAGACGAGCGACGCAACGCGCGCGGCGACCTCGAGCTGCGCAGCGGCACCCTGCGCAACGCCGGCAGCCTGGTGGCCAGCCGCGCGCTGGAAGCGAAGGCGAGCCTGGCACTGGACAACCAGGGCGGCAGCCTGAAGGGGGCGACCGTCCGGGTCGACGCCGGGCACCTGGACAACCGTGGCGGCAAGCTGCTCGCCGAGGGCGAACTGCGGGTCGAGGCGAGCAGCCTGGACAACCGCCAGGACGGCCTGTTGCAGAGCCGGGACCGCGCCGTGGTCAAGACCCGTGGCGATCTCGACAACCGTGGCGGCCAGGTGATCGGCCTGAACGACCTGGAGGTCGGCGCGGCGACGCTCGACAACGGCCAGCAAGGCCTGCTCGGCAGCCAGCAGTCCACCCGCGTCAGCGCCCAGGCGCTGGTCAACCGGGGGGACGGCGAAGTCTCCGGCAAGCGCGTCGAGGCCCGCGTCGGCAGCCTCGACAATCGCGGCGGCAAGCTGATCGGCGACGACCTGCTGGTGGTCGCCAGCGGTGCCATCGACAACCGCCTCGGCTTGTTCTCCGCAGCCAACCGCCTCGACCTGCGGGCGCGCAGCCTGGACAACAGCGGCAAGGGCACGCTGAGCAGCCGGGGCGGCCTGGAGGTCAGCCTCGGCGGCCTGCTGGACAACCGCGATGAAGGCAACCTGCTCAGCCAGGGCGCGCAGCGCGTGACGGTGGGGCAACTGGACAACCGCGCCGGCGGCCTGCTGTCGAGCCGCAGCGAGTTGAACGTCCACGGCGCCAGCCTGGACAACCGTGGCGGCGTGCTGGTGGCCGACGCCGGCCTGAGCGCCACGGGAGGCGCCTTCGACAACCGCGACGGCGGCAGCGCCAGCGGCAAGGCTGGCGTGCGCGTGGAGGTCGCCAGCCTGCGCAACGACCAGGGTGGCAAGCTGCTCAGCGATGGCCGCCTGGACCTCGCAGCGAACGCCGTCGGCAACGCCGGAGGGCGTATCGCCGCCAAGGGCGACCTGCAGGCGACGCTTGGCAGCCTGGCCCAGCAAGGTGGCGAACTGGTCAGCGAAAAGACCCTGAAGGTCGCGGCCGACACGCTCGACAACAGCCAGTCCGGGCTGATCGCCGCGAATGGCGGCATCGCTATCGAGGCGCGGCAGGTCGACAACCGCGCCGGCGAGATTTCCAGCACCTCGAAGGTCGCCGTGAACGCCCGCGAGCAACTGGACAACCGCGGCGGCAAGGTCATCGGCGACAGCGGCCTGCGCCTCACCGTGCAGCGCCTGCTGAACCAGGCCAAGGGGGTGCTGGCCGGGCGCGACGGCCTGAGCCTGGACGGCGGCGAACTGTTCAACGGCGACGGCGGTCGGCTCGACAGCCAGAACAGCCTGAGCGTGAGCCTCGGCGGCGTGCTGCACAACCAGGGCGGCGCGCTGGTCAGCGAAGGCAGCCTGACGGCGCGCGCCGCGCGCCTGGACAACCGTGGCGGGACCTTCTCCAGCGCCGGTGCGCTGGCGCTGACCAGCCAGGCCGCGCTGGACAACCAGGGCGGCAGGCTGCTCAGCGATGCCGGCGTGACGCTGAAGGGCGCCAGCCTCGACAACAGCCGTTCCGGCGTGATCAGCGCCAAGGGTGCGGTGGATATCCGCACCGGCGTGCTGGACAACAGCCGC
This sequence comes from Pseudomonas sp. B111, assembly GCF_026428275.1. NCBI lineage: Bacteria > Pseudomonadati > Pseudomonadota > Gammaproteobacteria > Pseudomonadales > Pseudomonadaceae > Pseudomonas > Pseudomonas sp. B111. The sequence goes on from NZ_CP097857.1 coordinate 5,442,426, forward strand.
AACGGCGGCATCGGCAGCAACGCCGGCATCACCCTGGTGGCCGCCCGGCTGGACAACGGCCAGCAGGGCCGGATCAGCGCCAAGGGCCTGCTCGACGCCAACCTGAAAGGCCTCGACCAGCGCGGAGGCGGCGTTCTGGTCAGCGAAACCGGCGTCACCCTCGACCTCAATGGCGGCACGCTGGTCAACCGCGACGGCGGCCTGATCGCCACGCCCGGCGCGCTGCTGCTGCGCCAGCTCGGCGCGGTGGACAACGGCGCCGGCGGGGAAATCTCCAGCGACCGCGCCTTCACCCTCGCCGCCGCCAGCCTGGACAACCGCGGCGGGCGCCTGATCGGCGCCGACAGCCTGACCCTGCGCATCGCCCAGGCCCTGGACAACAGCCTGGCCGGGGTGATCTCCGGCGCCGCCGGCCTGGACATCGCGGCCGCTCGCCTGGACAACAGCGCCAAGGGCACCCTGGCCAGCCGCGCCGGCATCGACCTGCGCGTCGATGGCGCGCTGGACAACCACGCCGAAGGCACCGTCTCCGGCGCCCGCCTGACGCTCGCCAGCGCCTCGCTGGACAACAGCGGCAAGGGCCTGCTCTCTGGCAACGCCGGCCTGAGCGTCGTCACTGGTGCGCTGGACAACGCCGAGGGTGGCCAACTGATCAGCCAGGGCGTGCTGGACGTCAGCAGCGCCGACCTCGACAACCGTGGCGGCGCCCTCAGTGGCAAGCAGTCGCTGCGCCTGAGCGCCGCCAACCTGGACAACCGTGGCGGCCTGCTCACCAGCGACGGCGAACTGGAACTGACGGCAGGGCGCGTCGATTCCGCCGACGGCGGCGAAATCTCCGCCCGGGGCGACCTGCGCCTGACGGTCGAGCGCCTGGTGCAACGCCAGGGCCGGCTGGTCGGCGAGCGCGGCGTCAGTCTCGACCTGCGGGGTGGCGACCTGGACAACCAGGGCGGCCTGATCAGTGCCCGCGGCCCGCTGAGCATCGAGCGGCTGAACGTCCTCGACAACCGCCAGGGCGGCGAGATTTCCAGCCAGCAGGGCTTCGAGCTGCTGGCCAGGCGCATCGACAACGGCCAGCAGGGGCGCATCATCAGCGCCGGGAAACTGCGCCTGGACGCCGACGCGCTGGGCAACGCCGGCGCCGGCCTGCTCTCCGGATGGCAGGGCCTGACGGTGACAGGCGGGAGCCTGGACAACAGCGCCGGCGGCACCCTTTCGAGCAAGGACGGCGAGCTGGCCATCAGCCTCGGCGGCGCGTTGGACAACCACGGCCAGGGCGCCCTGGTCAGCAAGGGCGCGCAACGGATCGACGCCGCCAGCCTGGATAACGCCCAGGGCATCGTCTCCGGCGAAAGCGACGTGACCCTGAGCATCGCCGGGAAGCTGGACAACGGCCAGGGCGGCCTGGTCTCGGCGCAGCGCGCGCTGAGCTTCGAGCGCGACGATACGCTGCTGAACAACGCCGGCGGCCGGATCAACGGCGGCAGCCTGCTGCTCAAGGGCGCCAGCCTGGATAACAGCGACGGCCAGTTGATCAGCCAGGGCCGGCTCGACGCCATCCTCGGCGGCGCCCTGGTCAACACCGGCGCGGCGCGCCTGGCCAGCGGCGGCGACCTGCTGCTGCGCAGCGCCAGCGTCGACAACCGCGGCGGCAAGCTGGTCAGCCAGGGGCTGCTGGAGATCAGCGCCGGCAGCCTCGACAACAGCGCCTCCGGCACCCTCGCCAGCCAGGCCGACATGAGCCTGCGCCTGGGCGGCGGCGCCCTGCGCAACCAGCAGGACGGCCTGATCTTCAGCCAGGCCGGCGCCCTCGAGGTGCAGGCCGGCAGCCTGGACAACCGCCAGGGCACGCTCCAGGCCCAGGGTGACAACCGGCTGCGTATCGGCGGCGCGCTGGACAACCAGGGCGGCCGCCTGGACAGCCGGGCCGGCAACCTCGACCTGCAGAGCGGCAGCCTCGACAACGGCGCCGGCGGCGTGCTCAACAGCGCCAAGGGTTGGCTGAAGCTGGTCACCGGGCTGTTCGACAACAGCGCCGGCGTCACCCAGGCGCAGTCGCTGGAGATTCGCGCCGGGCAAGGCGTACGCAACCAGCAGGGCCATCTCTCGGCGCTGGGCGGCGACAACCGCATCGTCACCGCCGACTTCGACAACCAGGGCGGCGGCCTCTACGCCAGCGGCCTGCTCAGCCTCGACGGCCAGCGCTTCCTCAATCAGGGCGCGGCGGCGGGCCAGGGCGGCAAGGTCGGCGCCGGGCGCATCGACTTCAGCCTGGCCGGCGCGCTGGCCAACCGCTTCGGCCAGTTGGAAAGCGAAAGCGAGCTGCACCTGCGCGCCGCCGCGATCGACAACAGCGGCGGCAGCCTGCGCGCCCTCGGCCGCAGCGGCAGCACGCGGCTGGTCGCTGGCGACCTGAACAACGCCTACGGCGTGCTGGAAAGCGCCAACCAGGACCTCGACCTGCAACTGGGCAGCCTGGCCAACGCCGGCGGGCGCATCCTCCACACCGGCAACGGCACCTTCGGCCTGGATTCCGGGCAGGTGATCCGCGCCGGCGGCGAACTGACCACCAATGGCCTGCTGGACATCCGCGCCAGCGAATGGACCAACAGCAGCGTGCTGCAAGCCGGACGCCTGAACCTGGACATCGGCACCTTCCGCCAGACGGCCGAGGGCAAGCTGCTGGCGGTGCAGTCCTTCACTGGCCGCGGCGGCGACTGGAGCAACGACGGCCTGCTGGCCAGCGACGGCAGCTTCCGCCTCGACCTGAGCGGCGGCTACCGTGGCAACGGCCGCGCCACCAGCCTCGGCGACTTCGCCCTGAACGCCGCCAGCCTCGACCTCGGCAACGCCGCCAGCCTCGCCGGCGGCGCCAATGTCACGCTCGGCGCCGGCAACCTGCTGGTCAACCGTGGGCGGATCACCGCCGCCGGCGACCTCGTGGCCAGCGCCGCGAGCCTGAACAACTACGGCACCCTGGGCGGCGGCGGCAACCTGCGATTGAACGCGCCCGCCCTGCTCAACGAGCGCGGGTTGCTGTTCAGTGGCGCCGACATGACCCTGCGCGCCGGCGACATCACCAACCTCTACGGGGATGTGTACAGCCTCGGCAGGCTGGATATCGCCCGCGACGATGCCGGCAACCGTGCCGCCAGCCTGCGCAACCTTTCCGGGGTGATCGAGAGCGGCAAGGACTTCAGCCTGCGTGCCAGCCTGATCGAGAACCGTCGCGCCGTGCTGGAAAGCAAGTCGGGCCTGTACACCGCGAAGATGGAGCAGACCGCCTGCATCGAAGGCGTCAACGCGGGCGACTGCAGCGGCAAGCGCAACGCCATCTGGACCATCACCCAGCGCGACAAGACCGAGGTCACCGCCAGCAGCGCCATGGGGCAACTGCTGGCCGGAGGCGACTTCGCCATCGACGGCGGCACCCTGAACAACCTTTCCAGTCTGATCGGCAGCGGCGGCAACCTCACCGCCAACCTCGAAGTCCTCGACAACCAGGGCCTGGAAACCGGCGAGCTGGAAACCATCCGCGTGCTGCGTACCGCTCGCGGCGGCGATATCGGCGGCATCGACCAGAAGTCGCGCAACTTCACCAACCTCTACTGGTACCAGAGCGCCAACTTCGACCCGGCGCGCGCGGGCGAGATCCCCGCCGCGCTCAACGCGATCCTCAGCGACTGGTCCTTCGAGTACGAATTCCCGAGCAAGGGGCCGACCCCGATCAGCAGTGGCGACCAGTCCTACGCAGCGGTGATCCAGGCCGCCGGCGACGTCACGGTCAATGCCAGCACGCGCATCGACAACGGCGTCACCCGCCCCGGCTACACCTTCGTCGGCAGCGGCCGCCAGGTGGGCGACAGCGCGGTGGGCGGCAGCGGGGTTTCGGTGGTCGTGCCGCTGACCTCGCAACTGCCGCCCGACCTGGCGCGGCGCCAGGTCAACCCGGTCACCCTGCCCGGCTTCAGCCTGCCCCAGGGCGACAACGGCCTGTTCCGTCTCAGCTCGCGCTTCGCCGAGGACGGCAATGGCAGCGCCGCGCTCGGCGCCGGCGCCGACCGCACCCAGGGCGGCAGCGGCGTCTCGGTCGGCCAGCAAGGCGCCGGCAACGTCGCCGGTACCTGGCAGGGCCAGGGCGTGCGAGTCGACGGCCTGGCTGGCGCGGCCAACGTCCAGGGTCAGGGCGGCAGCACGCTCGGCGGTAGCCTGCCGGGCGTCGCCCGGGTCCAGGGCGTGCCCGGCAACGCCACGCCGAGCGCCAGCCACAAGTACCTGATCGAGACCAACCCGGCGCTCACCGAGCTGAAGCAGTTCCTCAACTCGGACTACTTGCTCAGCGGCCTGGGCATGAACCCGGACGATAGCAAGAAGCGTCTCGGCGACGGTCTCTACGAGCAGCGGCTGATCCGCGACGCGGTGGTGGCGCGCACCGGCCAGCGCTACATCGACGGGCTGAGCAGCGACGAGGCACTGTTCCGCTACCTGATGGACAACGCCATCGCTTACAAGGACAAGCTCCAGCTGCAACTGGGCGTAGGTTTGAGCGCGGAGCAGATGGCGGCGCTGACCCACGACATCGTCTGGCTGGAAGAGGTCGAGGTGAACGGCGAGAAGGTCCTCGCGCCGGTGGTCTACCTGGCCCAGGCGGAGGGTCGGCTGGCACCCAACGGTGCGCTGATCCAGGGCCGCGACGTGAAGCTGGTGAGCGGCGGCGACCTGCATAATGTCGGCACCCTGCGCGCGCGGAACGACCTCTCGGCGACAGCCGACAACCTCGACAACAGCGGCCTGATCGAGGCCGGCAAGCGCCTCGACCTGCTCGCCGGCGACTCGATCCGCAACCGCCAGGGCGGGGTCATCGCTGGGCGCGACGTGAGCCTCACCGCGCTGACCGGCGACGTGATCAACGAACGCAGCGTGACCCGCTACGACAGCGCGCTCGACGGCCGCACCTGGGAGCGCAGCTTCGCCGACAGCGCCGCGCGGGTGGAGGCGGCGAACAGCCTGAACGTCCAGGCCGGACGCGACATCGCCAACCTCGGCGGGGTGCTGCAGAGCCGCGGCGACCTCAGCCTCGACGCCGGACGCGACGTCACCGTCGCCGCCGTCGAGGACCGCCAGGGCCAGACCCGCTGGAACACGTCGCGGCTACAGAGCGTGACCCAGCTCGGCGCCGAAGTCAGTGCCGGGCGGGACCTGAACGTCAGCGCCGGGCGCGACCTCAGCGCAGTGGCCAGCGCCCTCGAAGCGCGCCGCGACATCGCCCTCTCCGCCGGGCGCGACGTGACCCTGGCGGCGGCGGCGAACGAGGAGCATGCCTACAGCAAGACCAGGAAGGTCACCTACCAGGAAGACAAGGTCGCCCAGCAAGGCACCCGCGTGGATGCCGGGGGCGACCTGGCGATCAATGCCGGACAGGACCTGCGCCTGATCGCGAGCCAGGCCAGCGCCGGCGACGAGGCCTACCTGGTGGCCGGCGACAAGCTGGAACTGCTGGCCGCCAACGACAGCAACTACTACCTGTACGACAAGAAGAAGAAAGGCGACTTCGGCCGCAAGGAAACCCGGCGCGACGAAGTCACCGACGTCAAGGCGGTGGGCAGCCAGATCAGCAGCGGCGGCGACCTCACTCTGCTCAGCGGCGGCGACCAGACCTACCAGGGCGCGAAGCTGGAATCGGGCAACGACCTGGCCATCGTCAGCGGCGGCGCGGTGACCTTCGAGGCGGTGAAGGACCTGCACCAGGAAAGCCACGAGAAGAGCAAGGGCGACCTGGCGTGGCAGTCGTCGAAGGGCAAGGGCCAGACCGACGAAACCGTGCGCCAGAGCCAGATCGTGGCCCAGGGGAATCTGGCGATCAAGGCCGTGGAAGGGCTGAAGATCGACCTCAAGCATATCGACCAGAAGACCGTGAGCCAGACCATCGACGCGATGGTGCAGGCGGATCCGCAACTGGCGTGGCTGAAGGAGGCCGAGCAGCGCGGGGATGTGGACTGGCGCATGGTGCAGGAGGTGCACGATAGCTGGAAGTACAGCAACTCGGGGTTGGGGGCTGCGCCGTCACTGGCCATTGCCATCGTTGCGGCTGCTTACCTCGGCCCGGTGTATGGCCCTATGGCCAGCAATCTTGCCGTTGGCACCATCAATAACGGTGGCGACCTTGGCAAAGGGCTGCAACACGCCACCAGCTCCAGTGCTCTCAAGAGCTACGCCATCGCGGCGGCCACGGCTTACTTGACCACCGAGTACTTCGACAAGGTGCTGGACACCAAGACCAACGTCGATACCAGCAAGGTCACGGTGGACCTGAGTACCGTCAGCGGTGCCAGTCGCTTCGCCGCCAACCAGGCGATGCAGAACCTCACCAGCACGGCCTTGGGTAAGGCTATGGGACAGGGTGGCAGCTTCGGCGATGCCCTCAAGGACAGTCTCTACAATACCTTTGCTGCCGCCGGCTTCAACGCCATTGGTGACTTCGGCAAGACCCACAAGCTGGAAACCGGAAGCGCGCAAATGGTGGTGATGCATGCGCTGATGGGGGGCTTGGCCGCCCAAGCGCGTGGCGACAGCTTCGCTGCTGGAGCGATTGGTGCAGGACTCAACGAAGCACTGGTGAAGGACCTGGACAAACTGGTCAGCAGCTACTCGCCGGAAAATCGCGAGGCGATGCTGGCCATGGCCTCGCAACTGACGGGGCTGGTCGGGGTAGTCGCGAAGGACCCCGGTGCCAGTTACAAGGAGCTTGAAACGGGGAGTTGGGCGGCGAGGAATTCTGTCCAATACAACTACCTAAACCACGAAGAAAACCAGGAACGCTTCGAGGCCAAGAAGGCATGTAACGGCGGAGACTCAACCGCTTGTGGCCGCGTCGATGAATTAAACCAACTCGACCGGAGTCGCGATCTGGCACTACTTACGGCCTGTTCTTCGGACGGTAGTAGCACGACATGTACAGCGCTGCGTAAAGAGGCTTGGGAATCTGCCCAGAGTTTGAAACAGGCCAGTTGGACTCCAGAAGCACAAGAGCAGTACCGGCAAGCCATGCAGAACCCGCAACTGATGGCATACACCATTGAGGGCGAGCTGCGCAGCATCTACCAGATCAACGACCCGATAACGGCAGCTGATTCCAAGCGGCTGGCCGAGGCGATGGCCAGCTTGGGTTCTGACTTCATCCCAGGTTATGGCGATGGCAAGGCGTTTGTCGAAGCGCAAGACCCCTTCGACTATACGATGGCCGGAATAGGCTTGGTGCCGGGCATTGGGGATGGCGCTGCGAAGATCCTGGCCAAGGCGAAGGCACTTTACAAGGAAGGTAAAGTATCCGAGGCTGCTGATTTGGTCGAGGGACTGGGTAAGCTGCCGGCTCCGCAAGGGCCAAAAGGAACTGGAACGGCGCTGCGTGAAGTAGAAGTTAGCTCTGGCAGCAAAGGGTCATGGACTAAGGAACTCAACAAACCAGAGCCGAACACGATTTATAAAGTGGACGGGAACAAGACCTATCAGACAGATAGTCTTGGGCGTGTTGAGAAGGTTGAGTCCAACCTCTCGCTGACGAAGAGTGACCGGAATACTTATCAGCAGTGCATTGCTGGTAAATGCGGGGTTAGTGGCGATGAAGGTGGCCATCTGATTGCAAGTATCTTCAATGGGCCAGGTGAGAAGCTGAACCTGCTTCCCATGAATGGGAACTTGAATAAAGGTGCCTGGAAGTCCATGGAGAACACTTGGTCATCTGCGCTCAAGCAAGGGCAGATGGTCAGTGTGAAAATTGAGCCTGTCTATTCTGGCTCATCTGTGCGTCCTGATAGATTTACTGTCAGATACTCTATTGATGGTGGTCGCCCTGTCATTGTCGATTTCAAAAACTCACCGGGTGGTATTTGATGGGCGATCAAGAGTTATATCAGAAAATTGGACAGCTTTTAGTCGATGCTGGCCCAGCGGATGCTAGGGAAATAATAGTTCGGGCGGAGCTTTTCTCAGAGGGCGATGGAGGGAAGTATGAGTTTGACTATGTTGATCAGTCTGGTGAGTTGAACTGGTTTGATCCGGATGGGCGTGCTGTAGGGGATTTGACAGAGTTGCTGGTCCAATTGCGCGATTATTTTTCAGCCAACAATTTGACCGCTGGAGAGGGGGGGTGGTCTGGATGTGTAATTAAATTACACGTTGATGAAATGAAATTTGGTATTGCATTCAACTACGGTAAGTAGTGTTGTTTTCAATAAAAATAGCCCCGGCACTCCCGGGGCTATTGAATCGGCGGCGACGGTGGCAAAACGTTCAGTTCTGGGCGTGACTGCCCTATGATCGGCCTTAGCCATGGTCAGCTCCTTCTTAGCTGCTTGTGGTTAGCGGGCCGTAGGTGTTGACGCACCTACGGCCCGCGTCTTTTTGCACCGAATGAAAGGGACAGATTTATTTTCTCTACTCTAAATTTTCTGAGCATGGAGGCTCCAGCGCAGATGCCGTAAAGGAAATTCGCGATGCCTAGGTAAGGGCGCATGGTTTAGCGAATTATTTGCTTTGAGCGTTTCAGAGTGGGCGCAGTCGCCGAAATTAGAGTAGTAAAAATAAATCTGTCCCCTTTTTTTCAGGACGGCATTAACTATTGGAATAGGCAGTAAGGAGAGCCCAGTGAGATATCCTTGCCCGTGCTGTGGATACTTAACTTTTGATGAGGAGCCGTGCGGAACTTATGAAATATGTCCCGTGTGTTACTGGGAAGATGACATTGCTCAGAATAAAGACCCTGATTATGATGGTGGTGCTAACGGGATAAGTCTGAACAATGCCAAAGAGAACTTTTTTAAATATGGAGCGATAAAGCGGGTATTTTTAAAAAACGTCAGGAAACCTTTGGATGACGAATCACTATGACCATAAGGGGTAAAGGATCCCAAAGGGGGGTAAGCCAAAAAGAAAAGATTTATTTTTACTACTCTAAGTCTAAAAGGCAGGTAGGCTTCCTCCTTTACCATAAAGGGGACAGATTTATTTTCCCTACTCTAATTTTCTAAGCAGGGAGGCTCCAGCGCAGACGCCGTAAGGAGGCTCCGCGATGCCTAGGCAAGGGCGAGTGGTTTTACCGAATTATCCGCTTCACGTGGTCCAGCGGGGACACAATCGGCAAGTGGTATTCGCCGAGGACGAGGACTACCAGCGTTACCTCTCCGATCTACGGGACCTCAAGGATGCCTTTGGTATCAAGGTCTACGCATTTTGCCTGATGACCAACCATGTCCATCTGCTCTTGGCGCCTGGTGATTCGCTGTCTGGCTTGGCGCAACTGATGAAAACGCTGGCGGCGCGCACGACACGATATCGGAATCGCTTGGAGGGCCGTTCCGGAACGTTGTGGGAAAGTCGCTATAAATCGAGTGTCGTACAGAGCGATGCCTACCTGCTGGCGTGTTGCCGGTACATCGAACTGAACCCTGTTCGGGCGCGGATGGTGGACGATGTGGCGGCCTATCCCTGGTCAAGTTATGGGCTGCGGGCGGATTGGTTGAAGGAGCCAAACTGGTTGGATATGGATCCCTGCTTCATTGAGCTAGGTCAGACGGCCGAAGAGCGATATCGGCGATACGTAACGTTCGTGAAAGAGGCGATACCGGCCGAGGAATTGAGGCTAATTCGCGAGGCGGTTCAGCGTGGACAACTGACGGGAAATCAACGGTTCGTGGACGAGATCGAACGGGTAGCCGGGGTGAGAATAGAGCGGCATGGGCAAGGGCGGCCGAGATTAGAGTAGGGAAAATAAATCTGTCCCCTTTTTTTCGTCCCCTTTTTTTCACGATTGACTTTGATGGCCACATTATTCGAGCGGAAGTAAAACCAAACGGAAATGTGGTGGGCGGGCACTCAACTGTTACGGGAGATGTACGCGTTATTCCTGGAACCGAGTCGGTGCCGAACGCTCAAGGTGTGTATAGCGCTAAAATTGAAGTGGCAGACCCAGCAAATCCGGGAAGTTACTTGCCAAAGACAAACAATGGCGGAGTATCTACGATGTTTCCAAAATCTTGGACTGCAGATAGGATAAAGGTAGAGGTTGATGCTGCTTTCCAAAATAGGACAGTCACAGGAAATAAGTGGAATGGAACTACGCCAAGTGGCGTAAGGGTCGAAGGTTATCTTAGTCCTAAGACTACGGTTTATCCGAAATTATAGGTGAAAGGGTTAAATGAAGATTAGATATTTTTGGACTGGGGAAGGTGAGAATAAAGAGCCTAGCTGCCAATCTGATGTTTTAAGTGATGATGGCATAGACCTATTAGCATGTTTATTTGTCGATCATGGGGGGCAGAAATATGAAAGCTCCATAGCTTGGTTAGATGAAGGCTTGTCTAGGGTCAATCAGATAAGGCGTGGTGCTATTGAATGTTCTGACTGGAGTCGTGATAGCTGGGGTGTTGAGTTGAGAAATGGAATGGCAAGAATATACTCCTTGTATGATGAGGATTGCTCCGCCGCTATTGCGCTTGATGATTTTGAGAGAGCCTTATTAGGTTGGAAGAGATTTATTCAAGCCGATTGAGTCTCTGTAATGAGATGAAGGAGACAGATTTATTTTTGCTACTCTAAAGCTAAAAGGCAGGTAGGTTTTCCCCGTTCAGTAATTCCTTGCTCTTTAACAATTTACATTTTCGATTTAGAAGAAGAGCACCGTGCAAGACCTCACTGTCGCCACATCCGCAGAGTCCTGAACCCCCGGCCCCGTTATCCCTGGCGGGTCGCTCGCCGGGGCAACGCATGCGTTGCCTGTTTCCGACTCGCCCCACAAGGACCAACTGCACCTGCAACTGGGTGTGGGCCTGAGCGCGGAGCAGATGGCGGCGCTGACCCACGACATCGTGTGGTTGGAAGAGGTCGAGGTGAACGGCGAGAAGGTCCTCGCGCCGGTGGTCTACCTGGCCCAGGCGGAGGGTCGGCTGGCACCCAACGGTGCGCTGATCCAGGGCCGCGACGTGAAGCTGGTGAGCGGCGGCGACCTGCATAACGTCGGCACCCTGCGCGCGCGGAACGACCTCAGCGCGACAGCCGACAACCTCGACAACAGCGGCCTGATCGAGGCCGGCAAGCGCCTCGACCTGCTCGCCGGCGACTCGATCCGCAACCGCCAGGGCGGGGTCATCGCCGGGCGCGACGTGAGCCTCACCGCGCTGACCGGCGACGTGATCAACGAACGCAGCGTGACCCGCTACGACAGCGCGCTCGACGGCCGCACCTGGGAGCGCAGCTTCGCCGACAGCGCCGCGCGGGTGGAGGCGGCGAACAGCCTGAACGTCCAGGCCGGACGCGACATCGCCAACCTCGGCGGGGTGCTGCAGAGCCGCGGCGACCTCAGCCTCGACGCCGGACGCGACGTCACCGTCGCCGCCGTCGAGGACCGCCAGGGCCAGACCCGCTGGAACACGTCGCGGCTACAGAGCGTGACCCAGCTCGGCGCCGAAGTCAGTGCCGGGCGGGACCTGAACGTCAGCGCCGGGCGCGACCTCAGCGCAGTGGCCAGCGCCCTCGAAGCGCGCCGCGACATCGCCCTCTCCGCCGGGCGCGACGTGACCCTGGCGGCGGCGGCGAACGAGGAGCATGCCTACAGCAAGACCAGGAAGGTCACCTACCAGGAAGACAAGGTCGCCCAGCAAGGCACCCGCGTGGATGCCGGGGGCGACCTGGCGATCAATGCCGGACAGGACCTGCGCCTGATCGCGAGCCAGGCCAGCGCCGGCGACGAGGCCTACCTGGTGGCCGGCGACAAGCTGGAACTGCTGGCCGCCAACGACAGCAACTACTACCTGTACGACAAGAAGAAGAAAGGCGACTTCGGCCGCAAGGAAACCCGGCGCGACGAAGTCACCGACGTCAAGGCGGTGGGCAGCCAGATCAGCAGCGGCGGCGACCTCACTCTGCTCAGCGGCGGCGACCAGACCTACCAGGGCGCGAAGCTGGAATCGGGCAACGACCTGGCCATCGTCAGCGGCGGCGCGGTGACCTTCGAGGCGGTGAAGGACCTGCACCAGGAAAGCCACGAGAAGAGCAAGGGCGACCTGGCGTGGCAGTCGTCGAAGGGCAAGGGCCAGACCGACGAAACCGTGCGCCAGAGCCAGATCGTGGCCCAGGGGAATCTGGCGATCAAGGCCGTGGAAGGGCTGAAGATCGACCTCAAGCATATCGACCAGAAGACCGTGAGCCAGACCATCGACGCGATGGTGCAGGCGGATCCGCAACTGGCGTGGCTGAAGGAGGCCGAGCAGCGCGGGGATGTGGACTGGCGCATGGTGCAGGAGGTGCACGATAGCTGGAAGTACAGCAACTCGGGGTTGGGGGCTGCGCCGTCACTGGCCATTGCCATCGTTGCAGCTGCTTACCTCGGCCCGGTGTATGGCGCAATGGCCAGCAACCTCGCCATTGGCACCATCAACAATGGCGGTGACCTTGGCAAGGGGCTGCAACAGGCCACCAGCGCTGACAGTCTGAAAGGGTACGCCATCGCAGCGGCCACGGCTTATCTCGTCAGCCCGCAGTTGGACAAGGCATTCGGCGTATCCAGTGACAACATCAACAAAGTCACCAAAGGATTCAAGCTCAGCACAGTTGAGGGAATCGGTGGATTTGCTGCCTACAGCATTGCCCAAGGCTTTGCTCAATCGGTCATGCAGCAGGCCGCCTATGGCGGCAGCTACATCGACAACCTCGGTAATGCCATGGCAGGTCAGGCGCGCAACCTGGGAATGGCGGTAGGTTTCAATTTCATTGGCGACTCGGTCAAATACCCTGATGGCAGCCCGCCGAAAATCATGGCTCACGCCCTGATGGGAGGTCTGCTGGCCGAAGCCTCCGGCAGTGACTTCAAGACTGGAGCGGCGGCCGCTGGTGCCAACGAGGCCATGATCAACCTCCTTGGGAAAATGGTAGGTGGCGATCAAAACCTCGAACTGATGGCCTCGCAACTCGTTGGCGTAGCCGCGGCAAGTGCGGTCAATGGCGATGTGAGTCTGGGCGCCGAGATCGCCAAAAGCGGGACGGCGTACAACCGGCAGCTACACCCAGATGAAATCAAATTCGCATCGGATGTGGAGCGCGTCAAACGTTATGCCCAGGAAAATGGGCTGAGCGAGGACACCGCCCGCAAAGAGCTTCTCAGCACGGCCGCCATGATGGTGGACAATGGCTGGAACCAGGCCTTGGCCGGCACAGACATCAACGCTGCCCGGGCTGCTCAGTATCTGCGTACGGAGCTGGGCACAGGCCCGGACAGCAATCTCTTCCAGGTGACCCAGGCTGACTACTACAACGAGCGGGTGGGGCTGACGGCGCTATTCAAGAACAAGGAGGCCCTGACCAGCGTTCTGGAAAACATAGCCCTAGCGAATCCCGCGAGCTATACGAGGGACCCCGCGAACCGTGCGGAAGTGCTGAATGCCAAAGGTGAAGGTAGCCAAGCGGGCTTTGGGCTGGCACTGGAAGGGATCGTCAGCGCGCCTTCAAAAACTGCCTTGTGGTTGATGGGTGCGCTAACCTGTTCAAGCTGTGCGGAGCGGGATATCCAGAACGCTTGGAACTCGGTTGCCTCGTTACCTGAAGACATCCGTATGAAAGGCTATCTGGATGCCTTGCACACCATGCAAGGCCAGGGTGCCAGCGTGGTGCGGGACAACGCCGCGAGTTCGACTGCATTGGGAGTTGAGGTTGGGCTGGCCATTGATGGAGGGTTGGCAGGGGCAGGCAAGGGCGTCGTTACGGATGGTCCGAAAGGAATACTTACACTGAAAGATTTTCCTGATGTCTCTACCAAGATAAGCCAGAAGCAGCTTCGCCATATTGCTGGAACACAGCAGCTTGAGGCACGGGGAGGCGGTGGTTTCTTAAACAGTGTCTCTGATGCTCAAAAAGTGCTTGATGCCTACCATACCGGCCAAGTGAAAATCCTAGGGAGAAATGCTCAGGGATTCCCAGTAGTCAAGTTTGAGGGCGTTACTGGAACTAACGTTAATCTCGGTGTTGGTATAACTGATCAGGCAACCAATGTATTTATTATCAAGGGCACAAAGAGTCCAAGTATTGTCCCTACAAATCCAAACTGGAGTCCCAAATGAGTAGCCAGCCAACGTTGGAAGAATGGAATTTTCAAGTGTTAATGCTAATTCAAGCGTTGGTAGGTGCGATATCTGCCAATTTTAGAATGATTGCATTGTTATGGGATGGCGATGAGTGGGTATTGAGATTTTATCTTGAAGAGAGCAACGAAGAGGACGTTGAGGAGATTGAGGATGTTGTTTGCCAATATACGGCATATCAGGGCTCTAGTTTGAGATGCAGGTCTGAGTTGATCGTGGGGCGTGAACGCCTTCCGGGGCTTTCGGAGGTGGGTAGGGTTGTATACCGTCGCAGAGAGTCTTTTGATATTTAGTTGGGGCAAAAGGTAGCTCCGGCGCAGAAAGTGCTATCAATCAAGGCAGGCTTAATTCTCAGCTCCTGTCTGAGGAGGTTGCGAATGGCCACGCGTTCCAGAAACATTTAGTCGAACGGCAAGAGTTTGTTGATCTTGCGCCAACAGCATAAAGGGGACAGATTTATTTTCCCTACTCTAATTTTCTAAGCAGGGAGGCTCCAGTGCAGACGCCGTAAGGAGGCTCCGCGATGCCTAGGCAAGGGCGAGTGGTTTTACCGAATTATCCGCTTCACGTGGTCCAGCGGGGACACAATCGGCAAGTGGTATTCGCCGAGGACGAGGACTACCAGCGTTACCTCTCCGATCTACGGGACCTCAAGGATGCCTTTGGTATCAAGGTCTACGCATTTTGCCTGATGACCAACCATGTCCATCTGCTCTTGGCGCCTGGTGATTCGCTGTCTGGCTTGGCGCAACTGATGAAAACGCTGGCGGCGCGCACGACACGATATCGGAATCGCTTGGAGGGCCGTTCCGGAACGTTGTGGGAAAGTCGCTATAAATCGAGTGTCGTACAGAGCGATGCCTACCTGCTGGCGTGTTGCCGGTACATCGAACTGAACCCTGTTCGGGCGCGGATGGTGGACGATGTGGCGGCCTATCCCTGGTCAAGTTATGGGCTGCGGGCGGATTGGTTGAAGGAGCCAAACTGGTTGGATATGGATCCCTGCTTCATTGAGCTAGGTCAGACGGCCGAAGAGAGATATCGGCGATACGTAACGTTCATGAAAGAGGCGATACCGGCCGAGGAATTGAGGCTGATTCGCGAGGCGGTTCAGCGTGGACAACTGACGGGCAATCAACGGTTCGTGGACGAGATCGAGCGGGTAGCCGGGGTGAGAATAGAGCGGCGTGGGCAAGGGCGGCCGAGATTAGAGCAGGGAAAATAAATCTGTCCCCTTTTTTCTGTGTTCACTATCACTCCGAGTGAACTGAAGGATGTACTTCAGAGCAGCCCTGTTGTTAAGTCACCAGTTATGGCATTGCCTGATGGGCAATTCGTGAGGACCGTTGATGTAGGTAAAGTAATTGGCACTACCAATTTAAAGGATGGAGGAGTGCCCACCTCGGTATTAAAAATATTTACTGACAGAGCTGGTAATTTGATCACAACCTTCCCAATCAAGGCGGTGGATTAATTGAGCTATCTTCCAATACGTGTATGGACTGACTTTCAATCAGCTGTAAGACTGCTGAGCGCTGAGGCTTCTCCAAAAGAAGTTCTTGATTTAATTCTAAATTGGATAAAAAGGAATAGAAAATTTTTCCTGTCTGGCTCATTTGCTGTTTATGGGTTTGAGGAGTTCCTGGGTCTAAGTGGAGAGGAGATGCCTGTTAACTTTTCAAATTTTTCATCATCCGAGTTAGAGAATTTTAAGAAATTTACTTTCAAATATCAGGCTAAGGATGTGGACTATATTGCGCAATTTTTAAGAGATGTTATTGAGGCTTTGATAACTGTAGAGGTTGATAAAAAATGTCCTAATTGTAATTCTGAAGGGATGCATGTCTTTATAGGGAAGTATAATAACCTAGTGGCTTATCAATGCAATGTGTGTGGGCACTCGCAATACTCGGACGGCTCAAAAGTAGAAGTCGGCGGTTTGGAGTTTATAACGGAGAGAAAGCTTCGAGATCTAAAGTTAATTTAAAATTTCATAAGCATAAAGGGGACAGATTTATTTTCCCTACTCTAATTTTCTAAGCAGGGAGGCTCCAGCGCAGACGCCGTAAGGAGGCTCCGCGATGCCTAGGCAAGGGCGAGTGGTTTTACCGAATTATCCGCTTCACGTGGTCCAGCGGGGACACAATCGGCAAGTGGTATTCGCCGAGGACGAGGACTACCAGCGTTACCTCTCCGATCTACGGGACCTCAAGGATGCCTTTGGTATCAAGGTCTACGCATTTTGCCTGATGACCAACCATGTCCATCTGCTCTTGGCGCCTGGTGATTCGCTGTCTGGCTTGGCGCAACTGATGAAAACGCTGGCGGCGCGCACGACACGATATCGGAATCGCTTGGAGGGCCGTTCCGGAACGTTGTGGGAAAGTCGCTATAACTGGCGTGTTGCCGGTACATCGAACTGAACCCTATTCGGGCGCGGATGGTGGACGATGTGGCGGCCTATCCCTGGTCAAGTTATGGGCTGCAGAGCATAAAGGGGACAGATTTATTTTCCCTACTCTAATTTAAAGGAGATAAAACATACACGTTCTACTCAAGATCAAAAACTACGGGGCTACCTTCTGCGGAACTAAAGATAGGTGGAAATAATAAGAAAAATATTGCTGTAAAGATTCGTTTTGAAAATCCTTAGGGGTGTAATATGAATAGTTCCTGTCAGCATGTTTTATGTGGTTTGATGGACTTTTCAAAGAAGCTTCCAGATAATGTTGTTAAGGTAAAGAAAGGGATGGCATTTTTTGTTGAGAGATCGGCTCTATATAGTTTGAGTATTTTAAAATTGTTATTTTTTTGTTAGCGTTAATTGTGGTGCGAAAAAATATTTTTCTGCTTTTTGGTAGCCCAAAAAAATAAATTTGAGATCTCCTCGGTTTATGAGGTTGATCTGCTTGAAGTTAATTTTACTGAGATAGAGAATAGGCTGTTTTCTTTATATGAAGAGCATGTTTTAGTTGGAGAGGTAGGTAGAATAGTAGCTTTTTCAGATATGGTCTCATGGGTTCTGTATGAAGAGGTTTTAGAAGAGATAGGGGTTTTGGTTATGTTGGATGAAACGAGATCTGTATATTCGAATTTTGATTTTGGCGAGTTCGTTAGTAGAGAGTTTATGATGGAGCAGGCTGATTTGGGTTTATACCGTAAAGAGTACGTAGATAAACTTATTTCTAATTATTAACATAAAGGAAGAGTTTTTATTTTCCCTATCCTAACTTCTGAACACGGAGGCTCCAGCGCAGGCTCCGTCAAGGGGGCGACATGCCTAGGTAAGGGCGCATGGTTTAGCGAGTTATTCGCTTTGGGTTCGGCGTGGGCGCAGTCGCCGAAACTAGAGTAGTAAAAATAAATCTGTCCCTTTTTCTCAAGCAAAGCCGACAGTCAATACGCTATGCATGAGTTTGTTGGTGGTTGCTGGTTTGTTTTTGAAGGCGCTCACTTTTCAAAAAGGATAACTAATGAATATACAGATGGTCGAGAAGAGTCTGCTGGAAATAAAGTGATTCAAGAGTTTGGTTCCCGTTCTTGTATTGATGCTCTTTCCAGAGAGTATTTGTTAGAGGGGGTTCTCGAAGTTCAGCCGGGGCCGGGCTGGGTGCTTTGGTATATTTATGCGAAGTCATTTCACATTGAGATTCCAGACGTTTGAAGCCCCCCGGTTCTCGCCCGGGATAGAGAACAAAGGGGACAGATCTATTTTCCCTGCTCTAATTTTCTAAGCAAGGAGGCTCCAGCGCAGACGCCGTAAGGAGGCTCCGCGATGCCTAGGCAAGGGCGAGTGGTTTTACCGAATTATCCGCTTCACGTGGTCCAGCGGGGACACAATCGGCAAGTGGTATTCGCCGAGGACGAGGACTACCAACGCTACCTCTCCGACCCTCAAGACCTCGAGGATGCCTTCGGTATCAAGGTCTACGCATTTTGCCTGATGGCCACCCATATCCATCTGCTCCTGGCGGCTTGCCGGCCCTCCTTTCTACTGCTCCGTCGCACAGCGCCCCAATGTACTAGTACACCGGAAACCGCCGTCTCCCGTTGAACGGGCGGGCCCCGGCCCCCTACCATTCGCAGCACACCGACCCGCGCAAAGGGAGCGGGATGCCGCGTAGGCAGGCCGCCATGGAAGGAGAAGCACATATGCCGGTACTGGCTCTGAGACTCACCGCCCTGGCGGCCCTTGCGATCAGCGTGTCGGGGTGCGTCATGGAGGCCTATGGCAGTCGCGCGCGTAGCGATGCGCAATCCTGGATCGGCTTGCCAATCCAGGACGTGATCAAGCGCTTCGGCGAGCCGGAACGCGTGACGGGGGATGCCGCCAGGCAGAAGTACGTGTGGAAGGAGTACGAGAACTATAGCCACGACTACGACTACACCTACTACGAGCAGGGCCATGGCAATACGCCCAACAGCTCGGTCCTGAACCAGAAGACCGGCACGGCCAACCAGAGCGGCTATTACACCTGCATCTACGAATTCTTTGCCGACGCCTCGGGCCGGGTGGTCGATGCGACCGCGCGGGGTGAGTGCCGCTAGTTCCAGGCGCTCTTCACGCCGCAAAGGGCGATTGGCTCAGCCAGCCACCGCCTTGTCTCCGACCTCGCAGAGACGCCTCAGTCCAGCGCGGAGGCGTCCCCTCCCCTCGCTCCGCCGTGATCGCCAGGCCGCCCTGCCTCACCCGGGTCCTGGTCCGGTCCTCGAAACCCGGCCGTTGCAGCCAGTAGCCGCGCAGGTTGATGCGGGGCGCCAGGCGGTTGCCGTCGCGTTCGTCCAGCGGCGCTCCGGGGTTTCCCCGGCGCCTCACAACAGGATCAGCAGCGCTCCTACCAGCAGCCCCGCCAGGCTGAAGGGTAGCGTTTGCAGGGCCAGCCGCTTGCCGCCCACCAGCACGACCAGGCCGGCCTTGACCAGGCTGTTGCTCAGGGCGGCAAGGGCGATGCCGCGGCTGGCCACGCCTGGATCGAGTTCGCCCTGCGCCGCGCGGGCCAGGGACAGGGTGATCGCGTCGACGTCGGCGAGGCCGGAGAGCAACGCGACCGCATAGATACCGGCGTCGCCGAACAGCCGCCGGCCGACCTCCACCAACAGCAGGATCGCGCTCAGCAGGGCGGCGAAACGCATGGCCGGGAGCAGTTCGAAGGGGTTGCGCAGGCCTGGCTCGTCGGGCGCCTCCTGGCTGGCGCGGCCGCCGCGCAGGGCGTGGAACAGCGTGCCGCCAAGGTAGACGAGGGTGGTGGCGGCGAATGGCAGGGCCAGCTCCTTCAGCAAGGCCGGGTGGATCGCGCCGATCTCGACGAGGATGCGCGGGAACATCAGCGCCGAGGTCGCCAGCAGGGCGCACGCCAACAGGGCGTCGGGCATGCGCTCGCGCAGGCGCGCCAGGGTCAGGGTCATCACCGTGGAGGACACCAGGCCGCCGAGCACCGCGGTCAGCAACAGGCCCTTGCGCGAGCCGATCAGGCGGATGGCCAGGTAGGCGGAGAAACCGAGGGCGGCGATCAGCACCACCATCCACCAGGTCAGGTAGGGATTGAAGAACGCCCAGGGACCATAGCCCTGGTTGGGCAGCACCGGCAGCAGGACCACGGAAATGAACAGCAGCTTGAGGGTGCCCGATAGCTCCTCGGCGGTCAGGCGCTTCAGCAGGGCGTGGAGCTTGTCCTTGAGGCTCAGCAGCAGGGTCAGCACGATGCCGCCGGCGGCAGCCAGCAGGCGCTGTTCGGTGAGGGCGAGGCTGCCGAGGAGGAAGGTCATCAGCAGGGCGATCTCGGTGGTCATGCCCTGGTCGCCGCCACGCCTGACATCGCTCACGTAGCCGGCCACGGCCAGCGCCGCGAGGGCCAGCAGCAAGGCTACCCAGACTGCGCTGCCCAGTTCGCCCGCGAGCAGGGTGGCGAAGCCGCCGAGCAGGCCGGCCAGGCTGAAGGTGCGGATTCCGGCGATCTGCCGCGCATCTTCGTGGTCGCGCTCCTGCCAGCCGCGCTCGGCGCCGATCAGGAGGCCGATGGCCAGGGCCGTGCACAGGCTCAACAACAGATCCAGGGAAAGCGTCATGCTCGATTCCATTCGCCGGGAGAGAGGATGGCGACGTGCCTGTGCGCACCATAGCAGCAGACGACCCCGAGGCGCCCGCACGGCGGTACGCCGTCCGCCATGAGGCCGGCGCTGCCGCCGGTATCCATCGGGTTCTCCGCCCCGGTGTAGGCGCACGGGAGCTGGCGTAGGGAAAGTCCGCTGTTTTTCGGCCGCTGACGGTTCTCTTTCCGCGTGCTCCGACGGCCGCCAACAGTAAAAAAACCACGGCCAATCCTGATAGGCGGAGGGGCGCCTCGTTCCTAGACTGGCGGGGAAACATCAGGAGACGTCAATCATCATGCATATTCAATCATCTCAGCAGAACCCGTCTTTCGTGGCTGAGTTGAGCCAGGCCGTGGCCGGGCGCCTGGGACAGGTCGAGGCCCGCCAGGTGGCCACTCCCCGGGAGGCGCAACAACTGGCCCAGCGCCAGGAAGCACCGAAGGGCGAGGGCCTGCTCTCCCGCCTGGGGGCCGCCCTCGCGCGTCCCTTCGTGGCGATCATCGAGTGGCTGGGCAAACTGCTGGGGAGCCGTGCCCACGCCGCCACCCAGGCGCCGCTCTCCCGTCAGGACGCGCCGCCTGCCGCCAGTCTCTCTGCCGCCGAGATCAAGCAGATGATGCTGCAAAAGGCACTGCCCCTGACCTTGGGCGGACTTGGCAAGGCGAGCGAGCTGGCGACTTTGACAGCGGAGAGACTGGCGAAGGATCACACGCGCCTGGCCAGCGGCGACGGCGCCCTGCGCTCGCTGGCCACCGCCCTGGTCGGGATTCGCGATGGCAGCCGGATCGAGGCTTCCCGTACCCAGGCTGCCCGCCTGCTCGAACAGAGCGTTGGGGGGATCGCGCTGCAACAGTGGGGGACCGCGGGCGGTGCCGCCAGCCAGCATGTACTCAGCGCAAGCCCGGAGCAACTGCGCGAAATCGCCGTCCAACTGCATGCGGTAATGGACAAGGTCGCCCTGTTGCGCCACGCGGTAGAGAGCGAGGTAAAGGGCGAGCCTGTCGACAAGGCGCTGGCGGATGGCCTGGTGGAGCACTTCGGGCTGGAGGCGGAGCAGTACCTCGGCGAACACCCGGACGGGCCGTACAGCGATGCCGAGGTGATGGCGCTCGGTCTCTATACCAACGGCGAGTACCAGCACCTGAATCGGTCCCTGCGTCAGGGACGGGAGCTGGATGCGGGCCAGGCGTTGATCGACCGGGGCATGTCTGCCGCGTTCGAAAAGAGCGGACCGGCTGAACAGGTCGTGAAGACCTTCCGCGGCACCCAGGGCAGGGATGCCTTCGAGGCGGTGAAAGAGGGCCAGGTCGGCCACGACGCCGGCTATCTCTCCACCTCCCGGGACCCCGGCGTTGCCAGGAGCTTCGCGGGCCAGGGCACGATAACCACCCTGTTCGGCAGATCCGGGATCGATGTCAGCGAGATATCGATCGAGGGCGATGAGCAGGAGATCCTCTACGACAAGGGGACCGACATGCGCGTGCTTCTCAGCGCCAAGGATGGGCAGGGTGTGACCCGTCGGGTGCTCGAAGAGGCCACGCTGGGGGAACGGAGCGGCCACGGCGAGGGACTGCTCGATGCCCTGGACCTGGCAACCGGGACGGATCGTTCAGGCAAGCCCCAGGAACAGGACCTGCGCCTGAGAATGCGCGGCCTCGACCTGGCCTGACCGGTCGACGGCAGAGACGGACACTCCCAAGGGGTGTCCGTTTTCGTTTGCGCCGTACAGCGTCGGGCGCAATGGGCGGCAAGGAGGCCTGCCTGGCTGCCACCGGTTGGTGGCGGACGCCGGTGCCCGGCGTCCCACCTCGATCCTGCGAACGAGACGCAGTCAGAATTCTCCGAGTATGCTTCCTGCATAACGAAACGATCGGAATAACTGTGGTAACTTTGCCGCCCACCGAGATGGCCTATTGATGGCTCATACGGTTCGTGCATCGCTTCCCGCACGATTGTTTCGGATTTCCAAGGCCGGCCGGGAGCGCCGGTTGATCGACGCATTCGTATTTCAAGGAAAGAAATCGTGGCCACCCCATTTCGCCCCTCGCCTTGGCGCGCCGCCGTGCCGCCTGGCCTTCCTCGATTTTCACTACGCCCTCTTTTCCGCACACGGGGCGGCTAGAAGCCGCTCCGCGTCGATAGCGTTTTTTTCCAGGAGAACCCCATGAGTCACAGCGCCAAGAAAGCACTACTGCCGCTCCTCGCCGTCGCCACCCTGGCCGGCCTGGCGGGCTGCGCCACCGAGACCTCCACCGCGTTGCCGGTACAGCAGGTCGAGAGCGTCAACCGACCCTACAGCGGCGTGCGTTCGCCGATTGCGGTAGGCAAGTTCGACAACCGCTCCAGCTACATGCGCGGGATCTTTTCCGATGGCGTCGACCGCCTCGGCGGCCAGGCCAAGACCATTCTCATCACCCACCTGCAGCAGACCAATCGCTTCAACGTGCTGGACCGCGACAACATGAGCGAGATCCAGCAGGAAGCGGCGATCAAGGGCCAGGCCCAGCGCCTGAAGGGTGCCGACTACGTGGTGACCGGCGACGTCACCGAGTTCGGCCGCAAGGAAGTCGGCGACCGCCAGCTGTTCGGCATCCTCGGCCGCGGCAAGTCGCAGATCGCCTACGCCAAGGTGGCGCTGAACATCGTCAACATCTCTACCTCGGAGGTCGTCTATTCGACCCAGGGCGCTGGCGAGTACGCCCTGTCCAACCGCGAGGTGATCGGCTTCGGCGGCACCGCCAGCTACGACTCGACCCTCAACGGCAAGGTCCTCGACCTGGCCATGCGCGAGGCGGTGAACAAGTTGGTCAACGCGGTCGATAGCGGCGCCTGGAAGCCACAGAACCAATAATCCACCAGAAACCAGGGAATCACGGCACACATGAGCAAGACGATCACATGGACGGCGGCGCTGCTGGGGAGCATGGCGCTGGCCGGGTGCAGCGGACCGAAGACGCTGTACCAGTGGGAGGGCTACCAGGCCCAGGTCCACGAATACTTCAAGGGTGAATCCAAGGAGGCCCAGGCGCAGGCGCTGGAAGCCGACCTCGAGAAGATCCGGGCGAAGAATGGCGTGGTGCCGCCGGGCTACCATGCCCAGCTGGGGCTGCTCTATTCCAGCATCGGCAAGGACGACCAGATGGTCCGCGAGTTCGAGACCGAGAAGGCGCTGTTTCCCGAGTCGGCGACCTACATGGACTTCCTCCTGAACAACGCCCGTGGAGGTGCCCGTTGAAACTCGCCCGACTGTCCGGCCTGGTGGCCGGTTTCACCCTGCTGGCCCTGCTCGGCGGCTGCGCGCCGACCAAGAGCGTCGACTACTCGGCGTTCAAGCAGGCCAAGCCGCGCTCGATCCTGGTCCTGCCGCCGCTGAACGAGTCGCCCGACGTGAAGGCGACCTACAGCATGCTCTCGCAGGTCACCTTCCCGCTGGCCGAGGCCGGCTACTACGTGGTGCCGGTGGCGCTGGCCGACGAGACCTTCCGCCAGAACGGCCTGACCAGCGCCGGCGACGTGCACCAGGTGTCCCCGGCCAAGCTGCGCGAGATCTATGGCGCCGACGCGGCGCTGTACGTCACGGTGAGCGACTACGGCACGCGCTACATGGTGATCAGCAGCGCGACCATCGTCACCGCCAGCGCCAAGCTGGTCGACCTGCGATCCGGCACCACCCTGTGGACCGGCTCGGCGACCGCCTCCAGCGAGGAAGGCAACGGTGGCAACAACGGCGGCCTGGTGGGCATGCTGATCACCGCGGCGGTCAAGCAGATCATCAACAGTTCGGTGGAGGACGCCGGTTATCCGATCGCCGGGATGACCAGTGCGCGCTTGCTCTCGGCCGGCCAGCCGGGCGGACTGTTGTACGGCCCGCGCTCGCCGAGGTACGGCAGCGACTGAGCCGTGCGCCGGGGCTACGGGGACGTCTCCGTGGCCTCGGCGCAAGCCGCCGGGAGGGGCTTGGCCGCCGCGTTGCGCTTGGCCATGTACTGGCGGATCAGGTCGTCGAGCAACGCCCGGATGGCGCGCCGCTCGTCCAGCCGCAGGCGGCCGATGGCCTCGAACTGCAGGCGCAGGTCTTCCGGTAGCGCCTGCCGCTCGCTGCGCTCGCAGACCAGCCAGTCGAGGGGCACCGCGAAACGTCCGGCGATGGTTTGCAGCACCGCCAGCGACGGCTGCCCGCCCTTGGCTTCGAAGTGCCGCAACTGGCTCACGGTGACGCCCAGTCGCTCGGCCATCTGCCGTTGGGTCAGGGCGTTCTGCTGGCGTAGGCGTAGGAGATTCTGCGCGAAGCTCATGGAAAACTCTCCAAGTCAGGGGAAATCCTTGCCACCGCCCCGGTGATGCGGGCGATGGCGGTTGTCTCCATCATCGGCGTTCGCACTCTTCGACTCTGCCCTACCGTTCCGGCGCGGGCCTGGGAAAGCTCCGGGTGGTGAGTCCGAGGTTTCCCCGCGTGCCGCCTTTTTCGATTCAGTAGAGGCTGAAGCGACGGGCTACGGTCCCGTTGGCCTGCGTCGGCGGCAGTTCGGCTTCGCGGCGAAGCGATAGATCGCGAGGGCCTTGCGCCTGGCGAGGACTAGTCCGCTTGCGCCCCCTGCGCCAGGGCGTTGCCGACGCCCACCAGCAGCACCCGGGTCTGCGCCACGATGGCGCTGCGGTAGGCCTCGTAGCGGGCGTCGCTGATGGCGTTGTCGTTGCGCGCGCCGCCGCCGCTCGCCGGTACGCCGGTGTAGTAGTTGTTCATCACCGGGACATGGATGTGCCCGGCGGGAATCTCCAGGCGGAACGCGTCGCGCAGCACCGTGTTGCGGTAGGCGCTCTCGTTGGACAGGTAGTCGCCGCCACCGCCGTTGCGCGCGCAGATCCGTCGGTTCGGCGGGAGCACCAGGGAGGGATCGGGCATGGCGTTCATCACCCCGTTGGTCGGCACGTTTTCGGTGCGCGGGTTGGCGCAATCGGGGAAGAAGTCGTAGTTGGTGTGCCAGGTGACGTCGAAGCCTTCCGCGGCCTGGCTGGTAGCGCCCGGCGGCCGCTCGATGCCGCGCCAGGTATCGGCGGCGAGCAACTGGCGGACCGGCAGCGAGGCCTTGGAGAACTGCGCCGGCAGGTTCTGCCGCCAGCGGCTGGCGCTGTCGTAGCCGAGCCAGCGGCGCGGCGGGTTGATATTGCAGCCGGAGCCCCGCAGGGAAATCGGCGCGGTGCCGGGATTGGTCACGCTGCCCAGGGGAAGCACGTAGTTGGGCAAAGCGCTGTCGGCGGGGCAGTAGACGATGCCGTCGTTGCCGGCGGAGGAGCCGTGGAAGCGGCCGTTCCAGGCCTCCAGCCAGAACTGGTTGGCGCCGCCCTGGCTGATGGTGATGGAGGCGTCGACCCGGCGCGGGCCGGGGCGGAACCAGGGGCCCAGGGTGTCTTCCTGCATGCCGCGGTTGAACGGGTCGTAGCTGACCGGCAACAGGTAGGCCTCGATACGCAGCAGGCTGCCGTCGGCCAGCCTGAACTCGCGGCCGTCCAGCGCAAGGGCGGTGGCGCCCGAGGGGTTGCCGTTGCGCAGGCCGGTGTTCGCTGTCCCGGGAGTGCCCAGGGTGAAGACGTCGAAGCCGCTGATGATCATCCGCCGGTAGCGCGAGCCGTCGGCGGCGTAGCGGCGCGGCAGGTCGATGTCCAACTGTCCGCGCGAGGCGCGTTCGAAGCGCCATTGCAGCGCCTGGGCCTGGGCCTTGCCGAGGCGGAAGGATGGCGCCCATTGGCGCAGGGTGCGGGTCATGTAGAGGCGCGTCCAGTAGAGCATGCGGTCATCGCTGGCCGGCAGCGCGCCGGCGGGAATGGCACGGCGCCCCTGGGCCCGGTCGACGGCGGCGCGCCACAGCGCGCGGCCCTCTTCGGTGACCAGCTTCAGTGCCTTGGCGTAGCTGGTGACCGGGGTGCGGCCGTCGGCGGCGCACAGGCGCTTGGCGAAGGCCGGTTCGAAGCCGTCGAAGCCGGCGCCCTTGACGATGCGCTCGGCCAGCGGCGTCTGGTCGTGGGTGACGACGTTGGCGCCGCTGAACGGCAGCGGCGTGTCGAGCCGGCGCTCCTCGTAGGACAACGCTGCCTCGCGGTTCCAGGAACAGGCGACGCTGGGCGGCGTGCGGGCGCCGGCGAGGTCGCCGTTGGCGGCCCAGCCGGCGCCGGGCAGCAGGGCCGCCGAGACGGCCAGGGCGAAGAGGGAGTATCGGCTTGCGTGAGGGGCGTAGCGCATCGGGTGGACTCCTGTTCTTGTTCGGTTCATGGGTCGATCGGTGCGGCGGGCGGAGCGCGGGCGAGCGGCGCCCGCCGGCGGCGCGGGGTGCGTCGCGGGTTGCTGCGGTGGCGGACGGGAGGGCGGTGCTAGGGGGCGCGTGTCGCCGGTAGACGGAGGCGCGCGGAGGGAGGGTTGCGGGACGACGCGGAGGCGTCTGGGAAAGTCAGGTCCTTTGCCATGGATGCACCGATCGTTGTTCTTGCTGTTGTGGGGCGTCGGTGGGTGCACGGCCGGACTTCGCACCCGTGCGGCATTCTTGGAGGCGCCGGCGCGGGGCGTCCAACGAATTTATGTGGCCGCCGGGGATAGGAAAAGTTGATGGCGAACCGGTGCCGAAGCCCCCTGCCCCGGTACTTTCGCTGGCGCTGCGGCAATCCACCGCACTGGCGCGTTCGCTCGGGCTGGTCTTTGCTCTCCGGGGTCCGGCGGCTCGCCGGCGAGTCTTGCGGTGCGCCGCGAGCGGACGGGCGTTCGGTCCTTCTGCAGGCAAATGCCCTTGTTTTCGGAGAAGGACACGGATCGTTGATCGCTGTTTCGACCAAGGAGGTCAGATGAAAAGGAAGATGCTGGCGGCTTCGCTGCTGCTGTGGATGTTCTCGCTCACGGCGCAGGCGGACTGCGCGGTGCTCGGGCCGGGGGAAGATCCCTGCGCGGGCCCGGTGCTGGGACCGACCGTCTGCGAGTGCCCGTGATGACCGACTGTACCCTCGACCAGGGACAGGGAGCGTTCGATTACCAACCAGGAGGTTGCAAATGAAGAAAGTACTGTTGGCTGTGTTCCTGCTCTGTAGCTTCTCTCTTACCGCCCAGGCCGCGTGCCCGGTTTTCGGCCCATCCGAGGACCCGTGCAGCGGGCCGGTGTTCGGTCCGTCGACCTGCGAATGCCCTTGAGGTAGGTCGTCTGGCGGGCCCGGTGCAGCGGGCCCGCTTCCGGATGGATCGCTCGAAGTTGCCTGCTTTAATTCTCCATTCCCCGCGCCGCCCTACTTTTCCCGCTCGTCCATCGTCGCGTCGAACGTTGCCACGAAATCAGCGTCGGTGGACAACTCTTATATTCAATAGTTGTACGATCTGAGTTTGTTGTAGTCATTTGCTTAGTTGGCTATCCATATGATTGCCGTAAAGCAATTATAAGTTTAATTGGATTAGCTTTCTAAGTCTTTGGAAAGAGCCGTGAACGACCCTGTAATATCTGGTTGTAGAGCCGCGTAATGATGTTTCAGGATGTTTCATTAATTTTGTAGATTATTGTTTTTCCTTTGTTTTTTTAAAAACAGCTACCAGATTTAGATAGATATTAATTAACTCGGCCACGTTTTTTCCTGTTCTATCATTGGCCTTCCTTGGGCGCAGGCCTGCCGAAACTGCTTATCTTCAGGTCCTCGAAAAGTTCATACATCGACCGCCTTGGGCGAAGCATTCGTACGCCGGCAATCTGGCCGGCCGCACGGATGTTTTCAGCATGTTCTCTGGATGAATTTCCCGATAAAACATCAATTAGAGGAGTTTCCCTATGTGCGGTCTCGCGGGTTGGGTGGATTACACGCGCAAGCTCGACGACGAATTTCCGGCGATCTTCGCCATGACCGATACGCTCGCCTTGCGCGGGCCGGATGCCGAGGGCATCTGGAAGCACCGCAACGCCCTGCTGGGTCACCGGCGGCTGGCGGTCATCGACCTCAGCGGCGGCGTGCAGCCGATGTCCTATCGCTTTCCCACCGGCCAGGAGGTCACCCTCGTCTACACCGGCGAGGTGTACAACCACGATGCCCTGCGCGAGCGGTTGCGCCGGGCCGGACATGAGTTCCGCACCCGCAGCGATACCGAGGTGGTCCTGCACGCCTATCTGCAATGGGGCGAGCGTTGTTGCGAGTACCTGACCGGGATGTTCGCCTTCGCCGTCTTCGATGGCCGCGACGGCCACCTGCTGCTGGTGCGCGACCGCTTGGGCATCAAGCCGCTGTATTACGCGCGGCACCGCGAGGGACTGCTGTTCGGCTCGGAGATCAAGTCCATCCTGGCGCATCCGGAATTCGCCGCCAGGCTCGACGCGGTCGGCCTGGTCGACCTCCTGACGCTGTCCCGGGGCACTTCGCAGACGCCGTTCCGCGAGGTCCAGGAACTGCTGCCCGGCCACCTGCTGTCCTGGCGTCCCAATTCCCAGGCGAAGTTACGCCGCTACTGGGAGGTGCGCCGCCAGGAGCATGCCGACGACCTGCAGAGCACCGTGCAGCGCACCCGCGAACTGGTCACCCGCGCCCTGGGGTCGCAATTGCACGCCGACGTTCCGGTGTGTTCGCTGCTATCGGGTGGGCTCGATTCGACCGCCCTGACCGGCATCGCCCAGCGCATCGCGAAGGCGGAGCACGGCGGCGACATCAATTCGTTCTCGGTGGACTTCGTCGGCCAGGCCGAGCAGTTCCGCAGCGACGACCTGCGTCCCGACCAGGACCAGCCGTTCGCTCTGCTGGCCGCGCAGTACATCGGCAGCCGTCACCGCACCGTGCTCATCGACAATGCCGAACTGGTCTGCGAACGAGCGCGCGAAGAGGTATTCCGGGCCAAGGACGTACCTTTCACCTTCGGCGACATGGATACCTCGCTGCACCTGATGTTCGGCGAGATCCGCCGGCATTCCACGGTGGCCATCTCCGGTGAAGGCGCCGACGAGCTGTTCGGTGGCTACGGCTGGTTCCGCGATCCGCAGGCGGTGGCTGCGGCGCGCTTCCCCTGGGCCTCCAGGGTGCGCTTGCCGGCCGGCTTCATCGACGCCGGTTTCAACCGCCGCTGCGATCTCCTCCAGTACCAGCAGGCCAGCTACGACGAAGGGCTGCGCCAGGTCGAACACCTGGCCGGCGACAGCCCGGAGGAGCGGCGGATGCGCGAGTTCAGCCACCTGCACCTGAAGCGCTGGATGGTGCTGCTGCTCGAACGCAAGGATCGCCTGAGCATGTGCAACGGCCTGGAGGTGCGGGTGCCCTACACCGACCATGAGCTGGTGGAGTACGTCTACAACGTGCCCTGGTCGATCAAGAGCCGGGACGGCGAGGAGAAGTGGCTGCTCAAGCGGGCCTGCGCCGACTATGTCCCGGAAGCCGTGCTCAAGCGCCGCAAGAGCCCTTATCCGACTTCTGCCAACCTCGGCTACGAGCGTTTCCTGCGCGGGAGCGTGCGGCGCTTGCTGGAGGACGCGGCGAACCCGGTGTTCGGCATCGTTTCGCGGGAGTTCCTGGCCGCCGAACTGGAGCATCCGGAGGGGTACTTCAACACCCAGGTGAGCCGCCACAACCTGGAGACCGCGCTGGCGCTGGAAGGCTGGCTCAGGTTGTACGGGCTCTCCGCCTGAGCGTGATGCGGGGCGTGGCGGGTTCGGGCTGCTGTCCGGCCCGCCGGCGTCTTCAGGCGCCGGGCATTTCGCCGCGTTCGCCGAGCCCCACCGGCATGCCTTCCACGCCGGCATGGAACAGCAGGGCTTCCACCGGTTCGGCCCCGGCTATCAGGCGATGGATGATGTTCATCAGGCAGCCCGCCGCCTCGCCTTCCAGCACCCGCGTGCTCTGAGCACCGTCGCGGGTCTCCAGGCGCAGTTCGCCCTTGAGCACGTAGAGCGCGCTGGGCATCGGATGGACCTGCCAGTCCAGGCGTTCGTGGGCGGCCAGGCTCAGGCGCTGCACGGTGAGCTGCGGCTGGCCGAGGGGATAGCCGAGGTAGAGCGAGCCGTTCCAGGCGCAGCCGCTGCGCAGCAGGGTTTCGCGGTGCGGACTGGTTGCGGCCGGGAGGTCGCGGCTGGGTGGGAACACATGCACGTGGCTGGGGCGAAGGTCCATCGGGCGTCCTGCGCTTGTCGGTGTTTTTCCTCAGTCAAGCCGGCTTTCACCGCCTGCTCCACTGCCGCTTCTGCTAGGCGGCAGCGGGCCATCAACGTTCGAGGCTGGTCTGCAGGCTGCTAGGCCATGTTGCGGTGCGCCTTGCCAGTGCTTCCGGTTTCGAGAGGACATCTGTTCCCTGCCTGCACTGGTATATGCTTGAACACTGAATATTCGTCCCCTGCCCGGGGCAGGCAGGTCCGGGAAGTGGATCCTTGGAGGTACATATGTCGCGATCGCTGCGCAAATCGAAGAAACTCGTCATTCCTCCCCGTCCTCGCGATGAGGTCGTGCGCGCGCGCCCGGCCTTGGGAGAACATCAGAAGCAGGTCGAGAACGCCTTTGCCCTGGCCTTCGAACGCTACGAAAAAACCTTCGAAGAGCTGGCCAAGGTTTAAGCATGTCGCAAGACCAGCAAGGGATACGCTATCTCTCCGTTGCAGATCTCGTTCGCCTCAATGAGTTGCTCATCCTGGCCCAGACTCCGGACGAGCCGATAGGCGTCCTCAAACCGAACGAGTTGGAGTCCGCACAGCAACGGCCAGCCAACCATCGTTACTATGCTCGAACCGACGATATCATCACGCTGGCTGCGGTCTTTGCGGAAAGCTTGGCAATGAACCACTGCTTTGCCAATGGCAACAAACGCACGGCGGCGGCGGCCGCTACGGTTTTCCTCCTGCTCAATGGCATAGAGCTGACGGGGCCCGCTCAGGACTTCGTCGACATCATGGTCGCCCTCGTGACTCGTGAAGCGAGCGTTCAGGACCTGGAAGACTGGATGTTCTACTGGCACAGACCATTCGACGCTTACAACCTGCCGGACAGCGACGCTTTCGAGCGAATGGTCGCCCGCTTGGGCATTGGTTAGTCCGTAGAACGCCTTCTCAAGCCTCGCGGATGAACCGCACGGGTACCCGCTCGGTCAGCCAGACGCCGTTCTCCGCCTGGTGGAATAGGTGCCCGGCCAGGTGCATGTCGCGCGCGTCAATTTCCAGCAGAACCGGGCTGCCGTAGCGGCGGCCGACTTCCAGGGCGGTGGCGCGGCGGGCGGAGAGATGGACGTGGTGGCGGCTGCCGGGGACCAGGCCGCGCTCGCGGATGGAGTCGAGGAAGCGGCTGGCGGTGCCGTGGTAGAGCACTGCGGGCGGGACCGCGGGGGCGTAGGCGATGGCCACCGCGGCATGCGAGTGGCCTTGCACGGCGCGGATGCGCTGGCCATCGGCGGAGAGGGCGAAGCGCTTCTTGTCGTTGTTCTCGACCACCGCGCCGAGCAGCGCGCGGTCGAGGGCGCGGCCGTCCCGCGCCGCGCCGGCGATCAGGGCGTCGATGTCGGCCCAGCCTTCGTCGTCCAGCTTCAGGCCGATGGCCTCGGGCTGGTGGCGAAGGACATAGCTGAGGAACTTGCTGGTGTCGTCGAGGGTTTTCCGATCCATTCCATGGTCCTTGTGCGTGCCATCCCGGCGCGGGAACCTCAGGCGCCGCCGAGGAAGTCCATCTTGCCCAGTTCGACGCCGTTGTGGCGGAGGATGGCGTAGGCGGTGGTGACGTGGAAGAAGAAGTTGGGCAGGGCGAAGCCGAAGAGGAAGTCGCGGCCGTTGAAGCTGATCTCCTGGCCGCGCACCTTGAGGGTCACGTTGCGCTCTTCGGCGCCGTCCAGTTGTTCCTCGCGGATGCCCTCGAGGAACTCGACGGTGCGGGCGATGCGTGCCTGGAGTTCGTCGAAGGTGGTTTCCGTATCCGCGTAGCTCGGCACTTCCAGCCCGGCCAGCCGCGCGCCGGCGCCCTTGGCGGCGTCGCTGGCGATCTGTACCTGGCGCGCCAGGGGGAACATGTCCGGCGCCAGCCGGGCGTCGATGAAGATGCGCGGATCGATGTTCTTCGCTTCGGCGTGGGCGGCGGCTTTCTTCAGGATCGCCGAGAGGTTGCCGAGGGTGCGCAGGAAGGTCGGGATCGAAGCCTGGTAGATCGACAGGGACATGGACGTGCTCCAGACAGGGGATAAAGGTGCGTCGAAGGCGGCGCGTCCAGCAGTCTACCCGGCTTTCACGCCAGCGCCAGGGGGCCCGCCTCGTCCCAGTGCGGATCGGCCGCCATTCGTTCGACCAGGAAGTCCAGCAGCGCCCGCAGCGCCGGCGGCATCTGCCGGCGCGAGGCGTACACCGCGTGGATGCCGAGCACCTGCGGCGACCACTCCGGCAGCAGCGCCACCAGGCGTCCGCTACGGATCAGCGGGGCTGCCGAGTACAGCGGCTGCTGGCTGATCCCGGCACCGGCGGCGGCGGCCTCCAGCAGCACGGTGGATTCGTTGGCGCTGAGACTGCCACCCACCGGCACGCTGGTCGGCTCGCCGTCGCGCTCGAACTGCCAGAGACTGCGGCCGAAGTAGGAGTAGGTCAGGCAGTTGTGCAGCGCCAGATCCTCCGGGCGCCGCGGGGTGCCGTGGCGGCGCAGGTAGTCCGGCGCGGCGCAGATCACCGAGCGGCATTCGCCGAGGCGGCGGGCGATCAGGTTGGGGTCGAGCTGGTTGGCGATGCGCAGGGCCAGGTCGATGCGCTCCTCCACCAGGTTGACCACCTGGCTGTTGACCTGCAGGTCGATGGCGGTGCCCGGGTAGCGCTCGACGAAGGCGGCGGCGGCACGGGTCAGCCAGGCCTGGGCGAAGGACAGGCTGCTGGTGATGCGCAGAGTGCCGCGCGGGCTGTCGCGGCGGGTCTGGCCGGTGGCCTGCATGGCGTCGGCCACGGCGAGCATCTCGCGGCACTGTGGCAACAGCTCCGCGCCGGCGTCGGTCAGGCTCAGGCGGCGGGTGCTGCGGTGCAGCAGGCGTGCGCCGACCCACTCCTCCAACTCGGCGAGGTAGCGCGAGACCATCGCCCGGGACATGTCCAGACGCTCGGCGGCGGCGGTCTGGCTGCCGCTGTCGATGACTTCGACGAAGACGCGAGTGGCGGTCAGGCGGTCCATGATTCGCTCGATCCATGCAACAAAGCTGTGATTATTGCGGGGCTTTTTGCGCGCTTTCAAGCAACTAACATGGCAAGCCTCTGATCCCACTGCCTGGAGAACCGCTCATGTCGCGCCATGGATTGCTTCGTTCCCTGTTCGCCGCCGCCGCCCTGCTGGGTGCCGCCGGCGTCTTCGCCGCCAGCGCCGAACCGCTGCGGCTGGAGGTCTACAACCCCGGCGAGAAGGCGATCTTCGCCGTGTCCTCGGAACTGCTGGTGGGCCAGCGCGAGGCGATGCTGATCGACGCGCAGTTCTCCCGCGCCGACGCCGAGCAACTGGTCAAGCGTATCCAGGCCAGCGGCAAGACCCTCAGCACTATCTACATCAGCCACGGCGACCCGGACTTTTACTTCGGCCTCGACGTGCTGAAGGCCGCCTTCCCCGAGGCGAAGATCCTCGCGACGGCGCAGACCGTCGCACACATCCAGGCGACCAAGGACGCCAAGCTGGCCTACTGGGGGCCGATCCTCAAGGACAACGCGCCGACGTCGCTGGTGGTGCCGGAGCCGCTGAAGGGCGACCAGTTGAAGCTGGAAGGCCATGCCCTGAAGGTGGTCGACCTGAAGGGGCCGAGCCCGGACCGCACGGTGCTGTGGATTCCGTCGCTGAAGACGGTGGTTGGTGGCGTGCTGGTGGAATCCGGTTCGCACGTCTGGACCGCCGATACCCAGACCCAGGCCTCGCGCCAGGCCTGGGTGGCGATGCTCGACCGGATCGAGGCGCTGCAACCGCGGCGCGTGGTGCCCGGCCATTTCACCGGCGAGGAGCCGAAGGGCCTGGACGGCGTGCGCTTCACCCGTGACTACCTGAAGGCCCTGGAAGCCGAACTGCCCAAGGCCAGGGATTCCGCCGCGCTGGTCGAGGCGATGAAGCGCCGCTACCCGAACCTGCCGGGCGAGGAAGGCCTGGAGCTGAGCGCCAAGGTGCTCAAGGGCGAGATGCAGTGGCCCTGAGCCGCGCCCGCCGATAGCCGCTGATCGAGGCGTCCCCTGCGGGGCGTCTCGTGGAGACCGAGATGAATGACCTCACCCTGCATTACCTCTACGATCCGCTCTGCGGCTGGTGCTACGGCGCTTCGCCGCTGCTCGCCGCCGCCCGCGAGGTGACGGGTCTGGACGTACGCCTGCATGGCGGCGGCATGATGACCGATGCCAACCGCCAGCCGGTCGGCGCCGGTCTGCGCCACTACGTGATGCCCCATGACCTGCGGATCGCCCAACTGACCGGCCAGCCGTTCGGCAAGGACTACTTCGACGGTCTGCTGCGCGACACCAGCGCGGTATTCGACTCGGCCCCGCCGACCGCCGCCGTGCTTGCCGCCGAAGCGCTCGACGGCCTCGGCGCGGCGATGCTGGCGCGGATCCAGCGTGCCCACTACGTCGAGGGCCGGCGTATCGCCGAGCGTCCGGTGCTGCTCGAGCTGGGTGCCGAACTGGGGCTTGGCGAGGGCTTCGCCGAGGCGTTCGACGCCTGCTCCGGCGAGCCGCTGCGCGCGCACTTCGCCGACAGTCGGCGGCTGATGAACCGTCTCGGCGCCGCTGGCTTCCCGACCTTCGCCCTGGAGCGCGACGGCCGCCTGCAGGTGCTCGACACCGGGCGCTACCTCGGCCAGCCGGACGACTGGCGGGCTTTCCTCGAAACGCAGCTGCGTCTTGCCGGCGGCAGCGGTGCCTTGGGCGGGGCCGCGGCGCCGCTCTGCCGCATCGACGGTTGCGCCTGAATCCCGCCGCCGCGCAAGCGGACTGAACTTGTCCGGCTGCGTCGTCCTCCCATGTAGACATGCCCGCTCGCCGACGCGAGCGGATGTCCATCCACAGCTCCGGAGGAGTCGACATGAAGAAGACGGCATCGGCGGTCTGGCAAGGCGGCCTGAAAGACGGCAAGGGCACCCTTTCCACCGAAAGCGGCGCGCTCAAGGACAACCCCTATGGCTTCAATACCCGCTTCGAGGGCGCACCGGGAACCAACCCGGAAGAGCTGATCGGCGCGGCCCACGCCGGCTGCTTCAGCATGGCCCTGTCGATGATGCTCGGTGAGGCCGGCCTGACCGCCGAACGTATCGAGACCCGCGCCGAGGTCACCCTCGACAAGCAGTCCGACGGTTTCGCCATCACTGCCGTGCACCTGGTGCTCAGGGCGCGCGTGCCGGGGGCGGACGCGCAGACCTTCGAGCAGATCGCCAACAAGGCCAAGGCCGGTTGCCCGGTATCCAAGGTGCTCAACGCGAAGATCAGCCTGGACGCCAGCCTCGACGGCTGAGCGGAACGCTTCCCCAGCCCGGCGAACTGGCCCTGGCCTGCCGCAGTCGAATGCGGCAGGATGCGCTGCGCAGCACTCGGCTGCCAGGCATCGACGAGGAGTGACGGGTCATGAAAACCATCGGGTTGGGGATTGCCGCCTTGCTGTTCAGCGCCACGGCGCTGGCCGCGCCGAAGCCGTGCGAGGAACTCAAGGCGGAGATCGAGACCAA
Organism: Pseudomonas sp. B111; assembly: GCF_026428275.1. Lineage (NCBI taxonomy): Bacteria > Pseudomonadati > Pseudomonadota > Gammaproteobacteria > Pseudomonadales > Pseudomonadaceae > Pseudomonas > Pseudomonas sp. B111. The sequence continues at coordinate 5,478,267 of NZ_CP097857.1, forward strand.
GATCCAGTCGGCCGGGGTGACCTCCTACACCCTGGAGATCGTGCGCAACGACGAAGTCAGCGACCCGAACATGGTGGTCGGCAGTTGCGAGAACGGCACCAAGAAGATCATCTACCAGAAGAACGACGACTGAGCCGCTGCGTTTCAGTACGGCGGGCAGCGGCTGGTCTGGAAGTTCGAACGGGCGACCACCTCGCCGCGCTCGTCGCTCAGTAGCGCCAGCGCCCTGCGCAATTGCGGGCGCACCTCCAGGCGATAGCGCCGGCCCGCCTCGAAGCCGTCATAGACCACCTGCTGGTAGCAGTTGATCTGCACCGGCTCGCCGAAGCCGCCGCCCCCGCCGCCGGAACCGCCATAGAGTTCGTACTGGAAGCGCACCTCCAGCACATGGCGTCCCGGAGTGACCTGGAAGTAGCGCCCGTCGCTCAACCGCTCTCCGTCCAGGCGCTCGGCCAGCAGGGTGTTGGCCGGCGCGCTGCGCAGCTCGACCCAGGCCATCTGCGGGTCCGGCTGCGGCAGCGGTCCGGCGCAGCCGGCGAGGAGCAGCAGCGCGAGCGGGACGAGACGGGTGAGTGGACGCATGGGGCGGGCTCCGGAGGGCGTACAGCTCCTAGCATAGCGCCCTCGCCTTGCGCCGTTCAGACCTTCGCGCAGCGCCCCTCGCGGCCGCGCGCCAGTTCCCTGTTGTCCTGGTCGTAGAGCTTCGCCCAGGGACGGAAGCCGATGTGCCCGGCCTCCAGGCGGTAGCGCTGGCCGGCGCTGAAGTCCTTGAACTTGAGGTTGAGCTGGCAATCGCGCCAGAGCGGGCTGTCCACGGGGCCGATGTTGGTCGGGTCGACGGTGAACTGGTAGCGCACCGTGAGTTCGCGGGTGCCGGGATCGACCTCGAAGTAGCGCGTGCGGTCCCAGCTCTTGTCGTCGACCTCCACGGCGGCGAGATCGGCGTCGGGCTGGGTATCGAGGTCGACCCAGGCGCGGTTCGGGTCGGGGGTGGGCATCAGCAGTGAGCAGCCGCTCAGGACGAGCAGGCCACCGGCAAGCAGCAGCGTACGCATAGAAGACTCCGAAGCTCCTTTAACCCGGCCGCCATCCGTCGCGCCTTGGAAAAACGCCTTGCGTTCCTCCGCCTCGCCGGATCGCGGACCGGTGCTGGTAGGGCGGTGGGCGGTCCGCGTGCTGTGCTATGTTCCGCCCATGCCACGCCGCCTTCGCCATCCGCTTGCTGACCTTCGACTGCCCCGTTGGGTTCCCTGCCTGGCGCTGTTGGCGCTGAGCGGTTGCTCGACCGTCTCCTACTACGGGCAACTGGCCAGCGGCCAGTTCGCCCTGCTGCGCGCCCGCGAGCCGGCCGCCGCGGTGATCGCCGACCCGCAGCGCGACGCGCGCTTGCGCGAACGCCTGGCGCGGGCGGAAAAGGCCCGGCAATTCGCCAGCGAACGCCTCGGCCTGCCGGACAACCGCAGCTATCGCCTGTACGCCGATATCGGCCGGCCCTACGTGGTATGGAACGTGTTCGCCACCCCGGAGCTGTCGCTGCAGCCGGTCACCCATTGCTTCCCCATCGCCGGCTGCGTGGCCTACCGCGGCTACTACAGCGAGGCCGCCGCGCGCGCCGAGGCGGCGCGCCAGCGGGCGCTCGGCGACGACGTTTACGTCGGCGGGGTGCAGGCCTACTCGACCCTCGGCTGGTTCGACGATCCGATCCTCAGCAGCATGCTGCGCTGGGACGACGAACGGCTGGCGACCTTGATCTTCCACGAACTGGCGCACCAGAAGTTCTACCTGCGCGACGACACCGCCTTCAACGAATCCTTCGCCACCTTCGTCGAACAGGAAGGTACCCGCCAGTGGCGCGAGTATCGTGGACTGCCGCCGGCGGACGGCCGCGAGGAGAAGCGCCGCGAGCAGTTCACCGCGCTGGTCCTGGCCAGTCGTGCGCGCCTCGAAGCACTCTATGCCGGGCCGTTGGACGATGCCGCCAAGCGTGCCGGCAAGGCTGCCGAATTCCAGCGCCTGCGCCGTGAGTACGCGGCGCTGAGCCAGCGCGAATGGGGCGGCGAGTCGCCGTTCAAGGCCTGGATCGACGCGCCGTTCAACAATGCCAAGCTGCTTCCCTTCGGCCTCTACGACCAATGGGTGGCGGCGTTCGCCGTGCTGTTCCGCCAGGTCGGCGGCAACTGGCCGGCGTTCTATGCGCGGGTCCGTGCCCTTGGCCAGCTCCCCCTGGCAGAGCGCCAGGCGGCGTTGCAGCGGCTGGCCGCCGCAGCGCCCTGACGCCTGCTCAGGCGGCGAGCTGGTCGGCGTAGCACCAGCGCGTGGCCAGCCGGCCGATCGGCCAGAGCAGCGCCAACAGGCCGACGCCGAGCAGCGCCACCAGCAGCGTATAGCCGATGCCAGCGGGCGCCAGGCCGAGGATCATCAGCAGCGCCAGCCCTCCGCCGACCGCCAGCAGCGCCACGCTCCAGAGCAGCATGGCGACCACCGCGAGCAGCAGCGCGCGACCGGCGGCGAAGCGCTGCAGGCGCGCCGGCAGGCGCGTGCAGACGGCGCCGAAGAGCAGCGCCGCGGGCAACGCCACGCCGCTCAGGTACAGGCCGTATAGCCAAGGCTCGTCGTAGCGCAGCAGGGCGTAGGGAAGGAACTGCATCAGCTTGAAGCACAGCGTGGCGAAACACAGCGCGGCGCCCAGGGCGACCTGCCAGGCAGCGACGCGGGCTTCTTCCCCTTCGGCCAGGCGCGGCGAGTTCACCCGGCTGCCGAGCAGCACCAGCCCCAACGGCAGCAGGCTGCCCAGGAGCAGGTAGACCCAGCTCATCGCTTCGTTGAACGCCATCAGCCAGACGCCGTAGCTGGATTGCGCCGTCACCCACTGGTAGAACGGCAGCGTCAGCGGTGCCAGGCCGATCCCGGCGAGCATGCCGCAGACCAGGTTGAGCAGACCGTAGCCGATCAGCAGCAGCGCCAGCGGGCGGAACTCGACGAGCTGCCGCTTTTCGCGGTAGGCATGCAGCACCAGTAGGTTGGCCGCCGCGTAGAACACCAGGCCGGTGAACCAGTGCGGCGCCATCAGTTGCAGGTGCTCGGAGAAACGCTGGCGGATCTCGCCGATGTCGTTGTACCACTGGATGCCCAGGCTCACGGCGAAGGACAGGCAGGTGACCAGCGCCAGCACCGCGATGAACGCATAGGGCTGGGTGGTGGCGGGCACCTCTCTGGCCGGCGGCTGCACCGGGGCGGTGGGGGTGGCGAAGGGATTGTCGGTCATGTCAGGCGTCCTTGTCTGAAACGGAGCATGGGTCAGTGGGATTCCAATACCTGCCGCAGGGCGGCGAGGTCGGCGCAGTAATGGGTCGGCTGGTGCGCGCGCAGTTCGTCTTCGCTGCCGAAGCCGTAGCCGACGCCGATGCAGGCGACACCGTTGCGGCTGGCGCCGAGCAGGTCGTGCATGCGGTCGCCGATCATCAGGCAATGCTCCGCCGCCAGGCCTTCGCTGTCGAGCAGATGGCGGATCAGTTCGTCCTTGTGCGTGCGCGTGCCGTCCAGCTCGCTGCCGTAGATCGCCTTGAAGTGACGGTCGAAGGCGAAGTGGCGGGCGATCTCGCGGGCGAACACGCCGGGCTTGCTGGTCGCGACGTAGAGCGTGTGGCCGCGTCCGACCAGGGCTTCGAGCAGCTCGGGAATGCCGTCGAACACGCGGTTCTCGTAGAGACCGGTGACCCTGAAGCGCTCGCGGTAGTGGTTCACCGCCTCCCAGGCGCGCGCTTCGTCGAAGCCGTAGGTCTGCATGAAGCACTGCAACAGCGGGGGGCCGATGAAGTGTTCCAGGCGCGCCAGGTCCGGCTCGTCGATGCCCAGGCGGGCGAGGGCGAACTGCACCGAGCGGGTGATGCCCTCGCGCGGGTCGGTGAGGGTGCCGTCGAGATCGAAGAGGATGTTCGGGTAGTGCAGCGCGGCGTCACGCATGGTAGTCCTCGGCGATGTGCAGGTCCTTGAGCTTCACGTAGTTGCCGGCGGTGTAGGCGAAGAAGCCGCGCTCCTTGTCGCTCAGCGGACGGGCCTTCTTCGCCGGGCTGCCGACGTAGAGGAAGCCGCTCTCCAGCACCTTGCCCGGCGGCACCAGGCTGCCGGCGCCGAGGATCACTTCGTCCTCGATCACCGCGCCGTCCATGACGATCGAGCCCATCCCCACCAGCACCCGGTTGCCGATGCTGCAACCGTGCAGCAGGACCTTGTGCCCGACGGTCACTTCGTCGCCGATGCTCAGCGGAAAACCGTCCGGGTTGAAGGGGCCGGCGTGGGTGATGTGCAGCACGCTGCCGTCCTGGATGCTGCTGCGCTGGCCGATGCGGATGCGGTGCATGTCGCCGCGGATCACCACCAGCGGCCAGACCGAGCTGTCGGCGCCGATCTCGATGTCGCCGACGAGCACGGCCGAGGGATCGACGAAGACCCGCTCGCCGAGCAGTGGCGTTTTGCCCTGGTAGGAACGAATGGTCACGATAGTTTTCCTCAGGCTGCGGATGCCGTCGATTGTATTTAAGATGGTCGGGTATTTCCTTAGCCAAGGTTGCCAACGTGAGCGCGAATCCCCTTCTGCAGGCCTACGACCTGCCGCCTTTCTCCTCCATTCGCCCGGAACACGTGAAGCCGGCCATCGAGCGGATCCTCGCCGATAACCGCGCCGCCATCGCCCGCCTGCTGGAAACCCAGCGCGAGCAGCCGACCTGGAAGGGCCTGGTGCTGGCGATGGACGAACTCAACGACCGTCTGGGCGCCGCCTGGAGTCCGGTCAGCCACCTCAACGCGGTGTGCAACAGCGCCGAGCTGCGCGAGGCCTACGAGGCCTGCCTGCCGGAGCTGTCGGCCTACTCCACCGAGCTGGGGCAGAACCGCGCCCTGTTCGAGGCCTACGAGGCGCTGGCGAAGAGCCCCGAGGCGGCCGGCTTCGACGTGGCCCAGAAGACCATCCTCGAACATGCCCTGCGCGACTTCCGCCTGTCCGGCATCGACTTGCCGGCGGACAAGCAGAAGCGCTATGCCGAGGTGCAGTCGCGCCTGTCCGAGCTGGGTAGCCGTTTCTCCAACCAACTGCTCGACGCCACCCAGGCCTGGACCAAGCATGTCACCGACGAAGCCGCGCTGGCCGGCCTGACCGATTCGGCCAAGGCCCAGATGAAGCAGGCCGCCGAGGCCAAGGGCCTGGACGGCTGGCTGATCAGCCTGGAGTTCCCCAGCTACTACGCGGTGATGACCTATGCCGATGACCGCGCCCTGCGCGAAGAGGTATACGCCGCCTACTGCACCCGCGCCTCCGACCAGGGCCCTAACGCCGGGCAGAACGACAACGGTCCGGTGATGGAAGAGATCCTCGACCTGCGCCAGGAGCTGGCCGGCCTGCTCGGCTTCGCCAACTACGCCGAGCTGTCGCTGGCGACCAAGATGGCCGAGTCCAGCGACCAGGTGCTCAGCTTCCTCCGCGACCTGGCGGTGCGCAGCAAGCCGTTCGCCGCCCGCGACCTGGAGCAGCTGCGCGCCTACGCCGCCGAGCAGGGCTGCACCGAATTGCAGAGCTGGGACGCCGGCTACTACGCCGAGAAACTCCGCGAGGCGCGCTACAGCGTGTCCCAGGAGGCGCTGCGTGCCTACTTCCCGGTGGACAAGGTGCTTTCCGGCCTGTTCGCCATCGTCGAGCGCCTCTACGGCATCCAGATCCGCGAACTGCACGATTTCGAACGCTGGCACGCCGACGTACGCCTGTTCGAGATCCTCGAGAACGGCGAGCACGTCGGCCGCTTCTACTTCGACCTCTATGCCCGCGCCAACAAGCGCGGCGGTGCCTGGATGGACGGCGCCCGCGACCGCCGGCGTGACGCCCAGGGCCGGCTGATCGACCCGGTGGCCTACCTGGTGTGCAACTTCACCCCGGCGGTGAACGGCAAGCCGGCGCTGCTGACCCACGACGAGGTCACTACCCTGTTCCACGAGTTCGGCCATGGCCTGCACCACCTGCTGACCCGCGTCGAGCATGCCGCCGCCTCCGGGATCAACGGGGTGGCCTGGGACGCCGTCGAGCTGCCCAGCCAGTTCATGGAGAACTGGTGCTGGGAGCCGGAAGGCCTGGCGCTGATCTCCGCCCACTACGAGACCGGCGAGGCGCTGCCGCAGGACCTGCTGGAAAAGATGCTGGCGGCGAAGAACTTCCAGTCCGGGATGATGATGGTCCGCCAGCTGGAGTTCTCCCTCTTCGACTTCGAGCTGCACGCCACCCACGGCGACGGCCGTAGCGTGCTGCAGGTGCTCGAGGGCATCCGCGACGAAGTGGCGGTGATGCGTCCGCCGGCGTACAACCGCTTCGCCAACAGCTTCGCGCACATCTTCGCCGGCGGCTACGCGGCCGGTTACTACAGCTACAAGTGGGCCGAGGTGCTGTCCGCCGATGCCTTCTCGCGTTTCGAGGAAGAAGGCGTGTTCAACCCCGATACCGGGCGCGCCTTCCGCGAGGCGATCCTGGCCCGCGGCGGCTCCCGCGAGCCGATGCTGTTGTTCGTCGATTTCCGCGGTCGCGAGCCGTCCATCGACGCCCTGCTGCGTCACTCCGGGCTGGTCGGGGAGGCCGCATGAGCCCGGCGATCACCAGGAAGCGCTTCATCGCCGGGGCGGTCTGCCCGGCGTGCAGCGAACAGGACAAGATCCAGATGTGGGAAGAGGACGGCGTGCCGCACCGCGAATGCGTGGCCTGCGGCTACGCCGACACGCTCAACGCCCAGGGCCAGTCGATCCCGAAGGAGCTGGGTACGCGGGTCAACCAGAACGCGCCGAAGCCGGCCAACCCGAAGGTGCAGTCGGTGCAGTTCTTCCCCAATCCCAAGCTGAAGAAGAAGCCCGACGCCTGACCGCTCGCCGCCGACCGGCGGCGATGGCTGTGGGCCGGGGCCCGGTGCGATACTGTATCCATATACAGTATTTCGCCGGGTTCCCCTCATGAGCGCTCCCCTGCCCCCGCGCGGTCGCGGTACCGCCAGCAACCCCCTCAACCGCTTCGCCCCGACCCACAGCGAGGCCTTCGACGATGGCTGGGAGCAGGACGTGCCGCCGATCCAGCTCACCGAGGTGCGCGAGGAGATCGCCCGCACGGTGATCTCCCGCAACCAGTCGCCGGACCTCCCTTTCGATCGTTCGATCAATCCCTACCGTGGTTGCGAGCATGGCTGCATCTACTGCTATGCGCGGCCCAGCCATGCCTATTGGGACCTCTCGCCGGGGATCGATTTCGAGACCCGGCTGATCGCCAAGAGCAACGTCGCCAGCGCGCTGGAGCAGGAACTGAGCAAGCCCGGCTATCGCTGCGCGCCGATCAACCTGGGCGCCAATACCGACCCCTACCAGCCGCTGGAGCGCGAACGCCGCCTGACCCGCCAGGTGCTGGAGGTGCTGCTGCGCTTCCGTCACCCGCTGACCATCGTCACCAAGGGCTCGCTGATCCTTCGCGACCTCGACCTGCTGCGCGAACTGGCGGAGCAGAACCTGGTGGCGGTGATGATCAGCTTGACCACCCTCGACGACGAGCTGAAGCGCATTCTCGAACCGCGCGCGGCGGCGCCCTCGGCGCGACTGCGGGCGATCCGCACGCTCAGCGGCAACGGCATCCCGGTGGGCGTGCTCTGCTCGCCGATGATCCCGATGGTCAACGACATGGAGCTGGAGCGCCTGCTCCAGGCGGCGCGGGATGCCGGCGCGCGCAGCGCCGCGTACATGCTCCTGCGCCTGCCGCGCGAAGTCGGCCCGCTGTTCGAGGAATGGCTGGCGGCGCACTATCCGCAACGCGCCGAGCATGTGATGAGCCTGGTCCGCCAATGCCGTGGCGGCGAGGTCTACGACAGCCGCTTCGGCCACCGCTTTCGCGGCCAGGGACCGTTCGCCGACCTGCTGGCGCAGCGTTTCGCGGTGGCGATGAAGCGCCTCGGGCTGGACCGCCGCGAGGGCTTCGGGCTGGATTGCAGCCGGTTCGCCGTGCCGGGGGCGCAGATGGCGTTGTTCTAGCGTTTTCCCCGCGGCGCAGCATTTCGTATAGGGCGGAGTAGCGGCGGAGCGTGCCGGTGGCGGTATCCGCCCTGCGGGAAGAACCGCTGCCGCCGGGGAAGCCGGAAACGTCGGAAGCAGCCGTCCCGGCGAACGCTCGCCCTTCAGGCCGGCCGGGTCAGCGCGCCAGGCCCCTCAACGAAACGGCGACCCGAAGGTCGCCGTCGCGTTCGTGCTGGTAACGAGGCCGATCAGGCCTTGGCGCAGCTCGGCGGTGCCCAGTCGCCCATGTCCGGGCTGTTGCAGACTTCCTGGATCATGCCCTGGCCCCGGGAGGCCACCTTGTTGCCTTCGCTTTGCGCGTCCTGGGCCTTGCGGATGGTCTGCTCGGTGGCGACCGCTTCCTTCGGCACCTTGGGATTGCTGCCGGTCTTGGGCTTGCTGCCGCCTTTCGTAGTGCTGGCGCGGTTCTCGGCCTCGGCGACCTTGGTCACTTCGGTGCGCGGTACGCCGACCTGCTGCAGGTCTTTCTCGTAGGCCTGGGTGTAGTTGTTGATGTTCTCGCCGGCACGGCCGTTGGCGGCGACCAGCAGAGCGTTGGTCTCCTGCAGGCCGCTGACGATCTCGGCCAGGCGCTTGCGCCCTTCGGCTTCGTTGATCGACTTGTTCTTGCGGCCGTCGAGCAGGGCCTTGAACTGGCTCTGGTAGCAGCTTTGCGCCGACTTGGCGTAGGCCACGCTACGGTTGATCTCGACGGTGCTGCGGTCGACGTCGGTAGCGTAGGAGCCGATGCGCGCGCGGTCGTCGCTGATCTGCTTCTGCTTCTCCATGTAGTAGCCCGCCGCGCCGCCGGCCAGGGCGCCGCCTGCGGCAGCGAGGGCGGCATTGCGGCCGCGGTTCTCGTCGCTGGCCAGGCCGCCGGCCAGGCCGCCCAGGAGGCCGCCGGTGATGGCGCCGGTGATGGCCGAGTTGCGCACCGCGTTATCGGTGCTGCGCAGGTGCGACACCGGCTCGTAGCAGGACGGGTAGTATTCCGCGCGGGTGGTCTGGGCGACCGAGCCGACGCCGCTGCTGGCGCAGCCGCTGAGCAGCACGCCGCTGGCGGTCAACAGGCAGAGCGCGTAGCGCGCCGAGGTGATCAAACGGTTTTCGCTGGGTTGGCTCATTGCATCTCACTCCTGGTTTGATGAACCGCCCGGCTGCCGAGAGGTGCCGGACGGAACTCCTTCAACGCCCGCTGGACGCGAGCAATTCCTTCAATACCGCCTCCGGCTCGGCCCGGTGCTGCTGGCGATAATCTCCGACGTGTTTGACGAACAGGGTCGCGCGCTTGACCAGGCTCTTGCCCAGAACCGGGTTGCGATTGAGTTCTTCCTGGATGCGCTGGAACTGCGCCTGGATCACCGCGTCGGTGTAACGGGTGCCGGTGGCGAGGTTGTCGATGTAGATGGCCAATGCGCCATCGAGGGCGCTGCGCCCGTTGGCGATGGCGCCGGCATAGAGCTGGGCGGTCGCCTGATCCCTGGCTGCCACGGCTTTCTCCCTGTCCTTCTTGAGGTTGGTCAGGCGTATGTTGTAGTTGTTGATCGTCTCGGCGACCAGTGCCGCCGACTGTATCAGGTTTCCGGCGGCCTCTTCGCGCTGCCGGGCGATCAACGAAACGTTACGCTTGAGTTCCTCGTTTATCTGGGCCAACTGCGCCTGCATCTGCGGGTCGCGGGTGGCGGCAATGATTCCGTCCAATTGCTTGGTGGGATCTTGAGCGTCATCGATGGCATCGGTCAATGCCGCTAGTCGGCCTTCCTTCTGCCATTGGGCGAACAGCTCGGGATAGCGCGAGCGCGGCGCGGACAGCGCGCCGATGGCGACGCGGAAACCGGTGGTCTCGTTGCGCTGTTCGCTGCCGTCGGCGGCGAACAGCGGGTATTCGCGGCGCATCCCGGTGAATAGAGTCATCTCGCCTTCGAGATAGTTCCCGCCCTTCACCACGAAACCGCCATATGTGCCCTGCCGGCGTCCGGCGTGGACCAGTTGGAAGGACTCCTGGACCATCTCCGCGGCATTGCCGATCACGTCGAACAGGCCCAGCGGGTTCGGCCGCTTCATCCCCACCGGCAACAGTCGCGCGGCCTGGCCGGTGCCGCCGGCGACCTGGTTGTACACCGCCCAGTCGCCCAGCGGGCCTTCCTGGTCGCTGCCCTCGACCTTGCGCGGGAACAGCCGGCCTTCCAGCTCCTGGCGGCTGACCGCCTGGCCGCCGCGCGCGGCGAACTCCCACTCTACCTCGGTGGGCAGGCGGACGAAGCCGATGCCGCCGTCCTCGGGATTCTTGCCGCGGCCGCTGACCGGCAGCAGTTCCGGGTGATTCTTCAGCAGCCAGGCGCTGTACACCGCGCCGAAGCGTTCGGCGTCGAAGCGCGAGAGGTTGACCTTGGGCAGCCGCGCGGCCATTCCGTCCGGCACGTCGCAGGCCGGCGCCTCGCCCTGGCCGGAGAGCGCGGCCGCCTGGCTCATCACCGCGGCGTACTGGCGGGCGGTCACCTCGTACTTGCCGATGAAGTACAGCATCGGCTTCAGCGGGGTGCCGGCGGCAGGCTTCGGCAGGCTGGCGGAGAGCTTCTGCTGCCAGGCCGGTGCCAGGTCGGCGAGGCTGAACTGGCCGTTCACGTAGTCGCGCCGGTAGCCGGAGATGAACGACTGCTGGTAGCCCGCCTCGCCTTCGTTGAAGGCGTAGCCGAGGTTGACCTCGCGATCGTCGAGGGCGCCTTCGGCGAGTACGTAGACATGCCGGAAGACCATCTCGCCGCCACACGGCAGCGGCAGGGCGACGTCGTCGGCCAGCGGCTTGGGATTGTCCGGCGAGTCGCCTTCGGCCCAGGCCGGCGCGGCAAATGCCAGGCAGGCGCCGAGGGCGAGCGGAAGAATGGCTTTCTCAAACATCGCGTAATCCCTCTGCGGCTTCGATCCGCGCCGCGCGCCAGCCGCCGCTGGCGGCGGCCAGGACGCTGCACAGCAGCGTGGCGAGCAGCGCCGTCAGGTAGTGGCTGGGCAGCAGGCGGCAGACGAACTCGCCGCTCTGGTTGTCGAACAGGTGGTTCAGCGCGCCGGCCGTGGCGGCGTACAGCAGCCCGGCGAGGAACAGGCCGAAGACGGCGCTGAACAGCGCCAGGAGCATGACGAAGCCGACCAGCGCGGCGGTCGGGAAGCCCAGTAGACGTAGCACTGCCAGGGCGCGGCGCTTGCGTTCGACGGCGGCCAGGCTGCTGGCGGCGATGGCCGCGAAGGCACCGCCGATGGCCAGCGCGGCGACGATCCAGAACACCAGGCCGAGGTTGCGGCTGAGGCTGCGCACCTGGGCGATGGCCTCGGCCTGGGTGGCGACCTCCACGCCGCTCGCGACGAAGTGCCGGCGCAGCCCTTCCACCGCGTCGAGGTCGCGGGCGTACAGGCGGAAGCCCGGGTAGATGCGTGCGCGCGGGGTCTCGCCGGCCTTCCCCGGCCAGCCGTAGGCGGCCACCGCGCGACCGTCGCGATAGTCCTCGGCGGCTTCCAGCAGGGCCAGCGGGGCGAACAGCGCGTCGCGGGCGAAACGCTCCTGCGGCAGCACCGCGAGCACTTCCAGCTCCAGGCGCTGGCTCTGTGCCTGGCCATCCATGCGCCGGCCGATGCGCGCGACGATGCGCTCGCCAGGCTGGGCGCCGAGTTTTTCCGCGGCGCCGTGGCTGAGCACCACGCGGGTCGGCCGGTCGGGTTGCGGCAGGCCGGCCAGCAGCGGGTCGCCAGCGGCGCTGGGAATCATCTCGACGCTCAGGGCGGTCTCGCCGCCGCCGCTGAGGTCGGCGGTGGCGGCGATCTGCCGGGTGCGCGGCACGGCGAAGGCGACGTCCGCGCGTGCGGCCAGGGCGGCGATGTCCTCGGCACGGTAGCGGGCGCCGCCGACCGGAATGATCTCGCGCACAGAAGGCGCGCGCTCCAGCCGCTCTGTGAGGGTGCTGACCAGGCCGTACTTGAGGCCGAACAGCACCAGCAGCGGGGTGATCACCGCCGCCAGGGCGAAGATCGCGCAGAGCGACAGGCGCGCCTCGCCGCGATAGTCGGCCCAGGCCAGCGAGAGCAGCAGGCCGGCGCGCATCAGCCGACGTCCTCGAGGCAGGCGCCGACGCTGTCGTCGGCCTCGCGTTGCCAGCGGATGGCCAGGACTTCCAGGCCGGCGGCGCGGGCCAGGCGCTCGTCGTGGGTGGCGACCACGGTGCAGGCGCCGCGCTCGCGGGCCTGTTCCACCAGCAGGCGCATCACCCGTTCGGCGTTCAGCGGGTCGAGCGCCGCGGTCGGCTCGTCGGCCAGCAACAGGCGCGGCGCATGCACCAGGGCGCGGGCGATGGCGACCCGCTGGCGCTGGCCGACCGACAGCGCCGCCGGTTTTTTGTCCAGCTGGTCGCCGATTTCCAGCCGCTCGGCCAGCGCCTGCACGCGCTCGGCGGACGGGGCGCCGAGCAATGTGCAGGGCAGTCCGATGTTGCGCCGCACATCGAGGAACTCGAGCAATCCGCCGCTTTGCAGCACGTAGCCGCAGTGCTGCCGGCGCAGCGCCGCCAAGCGGTCCTGGCGGCCGTCGCGCCAGAGCGCGGCGATGTCCTGCGGGCGTTCCCCGGCGAGGAATTCGAAGCGCCCGCCCGGGTCCGGCGCCAGGGCCAGCGCCAGCAGGTCGAGCAGGGTGCTCTTGCCGCAGCCGCTGGGGCCGACGATGGCCAGCTGGCGACCCGCGCGCAATTCCAGCGCCGGCACCCGCAGGCGGTAGCGCTGGCGACCGGCGCCGTGGCTGCGGGCGACCTCGTGCAGGCGCAGGATCATGGCAGCGTCGACAGCGGCACGCGGTACAGCGCGTCGCCGGCGTCGGCGTCGCCGAACCGGACCCAGTTGGCGACGTCGTTGTGGAAGGTTTCGTAGAGGCGGATCTTCGACTCCAGTTCGTCGATGAAGTCCTGCTGCTCGGCGACGCTCAGCGACAGCCAGAGGTCCTGGGTCATGTTCAGCGACTTGCTGCGGTACGGCAGGCCTTCCAGGTATTCGCCGAGCACGCCGCTCTGCGCCAGGTTGCTGCCCTTCACCAGTTGCGCCGGGTCGCGGCTCATGTAGGCGCTGGCGCTGGCGATTTCCTGGAAGAAGTCCTTGGGCGAGGTCTGGGTGCGCTTGGCCGCGTCGACGATCAGTTTCAGCGACTGTTGCAGTTCGTTGAGTTGCAGCTTGCTCAGCAGCACGCAGACCTGGAACGCCGGCAGCGCCGGGTTGGTCAGGTCACGGTCGGCGGTCCAGGCGGTGACGACCTGCGGCGCGCGCACCGGGTCGCGGCGACCGAGGAATTCCATCTGCATGGCGTAGCCGATGGCCGCCGACTTGCTCGCCACGCTTGGCGCGGCGTCGAAGCGCGGCGCCTGCGGCTTGCGGTTGCCGGCGTCGTGGACCAGGTCGGCGAACACCGTGCCGATCTCCTTCACCGTGTTGCCGAAGGCGTTCACCTCGCCGCCGGCCACCGGGATGTAGAGGTCGGCGATCTTCGGGTTGGCGTCGGCGGTGAGGCTGCGGTACTGCTGCTCGGCGTAGCCGTGGTTGTTCTTCCCGGCCGGGGTGCGCAGGTGCAGGGCATAGATCTTCACGCCCCTGCGCAGCGCCGCCTGGCGGACCTCGGCCTCGTTCATCTGGGTGCGCCCGAGCGGGTCGTTCTTGCGCAGCGCGCCGGCGTCGGTGACCAGCAGCACCACGCGCCCGGCGTAGGGCGACCAGTCCATTTCGTCGACCGCCTGCATGATCCCGGCGAAGGCGTCTTCGTTGAACGAGTGGCTGGAGACGTCGGTGGCGCGCACCTGGCTGCTCAACTCGGCGAAGCGCTGCGCGTCATTGCCCGGTTGCAGCGGCACCAGGGTCTTGCTGACGTATTCCAGGCCGGGGGTCTTGTCGGTGTTGTTGCGGAAGCCGACCAGGCCGAAGCTGACCTTGTCCAGGTCGCCGCGCTCGCCGATCTGCCGCTGCAGGCCGTCGATCACCTCGCGCACGCGGTCGATGTAGGGCTGCATCGACACTGAGGTGTCCACCACCAGGACGATGCCGGTGCGGAAGGTGTCGCTCGCCGCGCCGCTGGCGCCGCTGGCGCCGCCCTGCCCGGCCTGGCCCGGCGCCTGGGGTGCCGTGGCGCTGCCGCCGGGGTCGATCGAAGCGACCTCCAGCAACTGCGCCGGCTGGCCGTCGGCGTCGAAGCTCTCCTTCGAGTCGAAGATCGGCAGCAGGTAGAACTGGTCCTGGGGGATCGCCCGGTCGTTGGGCTCGACCGCGACCACCTGCGGATCGCCCTTGTGGTCCACCGCCTGGGTCAGGGTGTCGCGCGCCGCGCGGGTATCGCCGAGCAGGCGTTCGACCTGCTCGGCGCTGTTGAGGAACATCACCGGCGCGCGGCCGGAGCGTTCGGTGAACTTCAGCACCAGGCTCTGCTTCCAGTCGCTCACCGCGCTGGCCGGCAGCCAGCCGTCGCCCTCGCCGTTGCTGGAGGCGCCGACGCGCAGCCAGGGGCTGCCGCCGACCTGCTTGCGGGCGTACACGTAGAGCACCGAGAAGGCCGGCACCGCGCCGGCCCGGGGCGGGCCGCCAGCCTCGGCGGAGATGGCCGCGCCGGGTTTGGTCAGGACGCGCTGGAACAGCGTCTTCTTGCCCGGCATCAGCAGCGGACGCTCGCCGCCGTCCTGTTCGGCATCGGCCACTGGGGTCTGCTGCTGCGGCTTGTCCGCCGGCGTCTGTCCCAGCGGCGCTGGATCGGCAGCGCTCGGCGCGTCGCCCGAGCCCAGCAGCCACCAGGCGCCGCCGCCGATCGCCAGGAGCACGGCGGCCGCGGCGGCGGCGATCAACGGCGTGCGGCTGCCGCCGGCACGTGGCTTCGCCGGCGGCAACGGAGGCGGCGGGGGCGATGGCGGTTTCGCCGCTTGCGACGGCGGAGGCGGAGGCGGCGTGGCGCCGCCGGCGCTGGGCGTGACCGGCGGCAACTGGATCGACACCGGTTGCAGGCCGCCGAGGTCGGCGGGCGGCAGGGGCGCGGGTTCGGCCGGCGGCGGGTTGCTCGCTCGCGGCGAGCCCTGCGGCGTCGCCAGCGGACGGATCTGGGTGGCTTCCAGGGCGCTCGGCGCCAGGCGGTCGAGGGCGGCGATCAACGCGCCGGCGGTGGGGAAGCGCTCGGCCGGGTCCTTGGCCAGCAACTGGCGCAGGATGTCCTGGTAGCGGCCCTGCTCGATCGGCAGTTCCGGCAGCGGCTCGGTGAGGTGGGCCAGGGCGGTGGAGAGCGAGTCCTTGCCGTTGTAGGGCAGCTTGCCGGTGAGGATCTCGTAGAGCACCACGCCCAGCGCGTAGAGGTCGGCGCGGCCGTCGATCTCCTGCCCGCGGGCCTGCTCCGGGCTCATGTAGCTGGGGGTGCCGACGGCGAAGCCGACCTGGGTGAACTGGGTATTGTCCTCGATCGACTTGGCGATGCCGAAGTCCGAGAGCACCGCGGTGCCGTCGGCGCGGAACAGGATGTTGGCCGGCTTCACGTCGCGATGCACCAGGCCCTGGGAGTGTGCGTAGCCGAGCGCGGCGGCCACCTGCCGTACGTAGGCCAGGCCCTGCTCGGGATCGAGGCCCTGCTGGATGCGCTCCTTGAGCGTGCCGTTGGGCAGGTATTCCATGGCCATGTAGTAGCAACTGCCGACGTTGCCGATGTCGTGGATGGTCACCGTGTTCGGGTGCGACAGCCGCGCCAGGGTCCGACCTTCGCGCAGGAAGCGTTCGGCGAAGCTCGGGTCGGCGGCCAGCGCCGCGGCCATCACCTTCAGCGCCACCTTGCGCTGCAGCGAGCGCTGGGTGGCCAGGTAGACCGTGGCCATGGCGCCTTCGCCCAGCTCGCGTTCGATGTCGAATCCCGGAAGTTCTATGTCCATGTCCGTCTCAGAAGGCCCTGACCACCAGGGCCGTGATGTTGTCCGGGGCGCCGCGGGTCAGGCCCAGGTGGACCAGGCTGCGGACCACCGCATAGGGATCGCTGTGGCTGAGCACGTCGCGCAGTTCGCTGTCGTCGGCGGTCTTGTTGAGGCCGTCGCTGCAGAGCAGGAAGCTGTCGCCGGGCAGCACGTGCAGCGCGGCTTCCGACAGTTCCAGTTGCTCGTGCACGCCGACCGCGCGGGTGACCACGTTGGCGCGCGGATGGTGGCGCGCCTCTTCCTCGCTGATCAATGCGTTGTCGAGCAGCTCCTGGACGTAGCTGTGGTCCCGCGAGATGGCTTCCAGCACGCCGCCGCGCAGGCGGTACAGGCGGCTGTCGCCGGCCCACAGGCAGCTCGCCTGGTTGCCGCGCGCGGCGAGCAGTACCAGGGTGCTGCCCATCACGCTGACGCCACGCAGGCCGGCCTCCTGGCGAACCCGCTCGTTGACCTGGGCGAGGCCGGTGCGCAACGCGCCGACGTAGGCCGGTAGCGAGGAGGCCGCCGGGATGCGCCGCAGGGTATCGACGATCAGGCTGCTGACGAAGTCGCCGGCGGCGTGGCCGCCCATGCCGTCGGCGACCACCCAGAGTCCCGACTCTGGGGCGTCGAGACTGGCGTCTTCGTTGACCTTGCGGACCATGCCGACGTGGCTGTAGCTGGCCGACCTGTAGTAGCTGACTGAGTTGGGCACCATCAGTTGTCCTTAACCGGGTATGCCGGGAAAGAGCGGGATCACCTCGCCCTCTCCGGTGAGGAATCGTCCGAACGCCGGCGCCGGCGGCAGGCCCTGGTAGCGCATCAGGCCGGCGGAGATCCGTGCCGAGCCGCGTCCCCACCAGTGGCTGGCGCCGTCGCAGGCATGCTGGGCCAGCGCGGCGAGGCGCTGCGCCGGGGTCACCGCTTCGCTGCGCAGCAGGTTGCCGCTGATCAGCGATTGTTCGATGCGCGGTCCGCAGGGAGGGGCCGGGAGCTGCGCCACCGCCTGCTCGAAGGCCTCGACCTCGGCCTCCGGTTCGAGGGTGGAGAGCAGCAGGCTCTCGACCTGCTCGAACCAGCCGTCGTCGCCGCCGACCAGCCCGCCGAGGTCGGCGTTCGCCGGCAGCAGGCAGGCGACGGTCAGCGGGAAATAGCGACCGACCCGATCGATGCTCGGCATCACCACCCCGGCCACCGCTTCGCCGCCGAGCAGGCCGGGGGCGATGGCGAAGCGCCACAGCGGGCTGGTCAGGTAGGCGTCGAGCCAGGCCGCGCCGAGTTCGTCCTGGCTGGCGCGCATGCCGCTGGCCAGCCAGGCGTCCCAGGGTTCGACGAAGGTGTTCGGCAGGCCGCGGCTGACGAAATCGCCGCGGCCGGCCAGCTTGCCGTAGAAACCGACGCTGTTCAAAGGCGCTCCGGGAGGCTGAAGCCGGACACGACCCGGCTCTTGAAGGGGTTGAAGGCGCTGCTGGCGCGCAGCTCGCAGGCGATGCTGGAGCCGTCGATGCGCAGCCGCAGGGTGAAGCGGTCCGGCGAGTTGCCGCGTTCCAGGTCCGACTGGTCGAGCAGGCGGAACCAGGCCCAGGGGCCTTCCAGGGTCAGGCCGGAACGGCCGCTGCTGGGCGGCGGCGTCACCGTCAGGCGGACCACGCCGAGGCCGTTGGCGCTCGGCCACTGCATCGCCACCGGGCGGGCGGGGCCATGGTCGTAGGTCAACTGCTGGCCGTCGAGGTCGAGGATGAACTGGCTGATCGCCGCGTCCATGGTCACCGGCTTGAGTTCGAAGCGCACCGCCGGCTGCATGCCGCCGGAGCGGAAGAAGGCGTCGCGGATCGCCGCCGCGCGCTGGAAGGTGTGCAGCACGCCGGGGTTGATGCCGAGCTTCTGCGCCGCGCCGGGCTGCCAGCGCCAGGTGCTGGCGGAGGTGTCGACGTAGGGTTGCAGGTACTGGCGGAAGTAGCTGTCCATCACCCCACCGGCACCGAAGAAGTGGCCGAAGTCTTCCAGGGTGGCGTCGCGCGAGCTGCCGGCGGCGATCGGGTAGCGCCCGGCCAGGGACTGCCGGTAGACGCTGACCACGTCGCTGATCCAGGCCGCGTTGAGCTGGTTGCGCACGCTGCCCATCATGCTGCTGGTGGTGGAGTTGACCACGTTCTTCACCAGGCCCTGGACCACCGGCGGCTGGCGCTCGGCGCTGAGAGCCACGCGCGAGGCGGCGGCGGCCACCTGGTTCTTGGCGTCGCCGAGCAGCGAGTCGCCGCTGGCTCCGGCCATGGCGCTGACCTGTACGTAGAGCGCGTTCATGTCCTCCAGCAGGCTGTCGATCGGCGCCGGCTCGTTGCCGCCCTCGCCCTTGCTGACCAGGCTGTTGAGTTCGGCGAAGTGGGCGCTGATCGGGTCGCTGTCGGCCTGCTGCGGCTGTTCGCGGGCGCCTTGCTCCTCCTCCTGGCCGACCAGCGAGCCGAGGCGCTGCTTGAGCTTGTCCACGGTGCCGTCGGCGGCCTTCTTCACTTGCGCGGCGACCAGCCGGTCGCCCTTCTGCAGGTCGGTCTCGCGGGCCACCGCCTCGAGCAGCTTGCGGAACGGCGAGGTCGGCCCGGAGAGAATGCGCAGCACGTCGGCGGCCTGGGTGACGTTGGTGATCGGCACCACGGTGAGGTCGGCGAGCAGGTCGTCCCATTGCCGCAGGTAGTCCTGGAAGTACAGGCGACGCACGTCGAGGGCCAGGTTGGCGGCATCGCCGGCATCGTTCAGGTCGCGCCCGAGCACCCACTGTTCCTCGGCGATGGTGCCGGCCTGGCTGAGGCTGGCGGTGAGGAACACCTCGCGATAGCCGCGGTAGGTGAAGAAGCCGCTGAGCGGGTCGGTGAGCGGCTTGCCGCTCTTGCGCGCGAACACCAGCGGTGCGTCGCGGCCGGCGGCGTCGCTGATGCGGAAGTCGGGCACGTCCTTGGGCAGCCTCTGCCGCTTGACCCGGTCGTAGACCCGCTGCGCCACCGGCAGTTGCTGCAATTGGCGGCGCAGGTCCTCGACCAGGTCCTGGTCCAGGCGCGCCGACGGCGGCCGTCGTTCGAGCAACGCGTCGAGGTGCGCGTGCAGCGCCTGGCGCTGTTCCGGCGAGAGGTCGCGCGGCAGGTTGCGTTCCCAGTCGAGGCTGATCCAGGCCTTGATGAAGTCGGCGTCGTAATGGTCCGGGCTGCCGAGCATCAGGTAGGCCTTCAGGCCCTCGTAGAGGAAATCGCTGCTGCCGCCGGAGCGCAACTGTTCCTCGATGCGGGTCACCAGGCGCGGGGCGAACACCGCGATCAGCAGCTTGCGGTAGACGCTGGCGGACTCCTCGCCGAGCATGTCGCCCTGGTACAGCCCGTAGCCTTCGGCCCAGCTTGGCGCGTCGCCGGCGAGATTCTGCACCGCGTTGAGCTGTGGCAGTACGGCCAGGACGTCGCGCTGGGCCGGGCTCAGCGACTCGATGCCGCGCGCCAGCGGGTCGACGCGCTGGTCGACCGCGGCGATGTAGCTCTGGTTGGCGCGGTAGCTGGCGATCCATACCGCCGTCACCGCCAGCACCACCAGCGCGGTGGCGCTCAGCGCGCCGATGGTCAGCCATTTGCGGCGGCGCTCGACCTTCGGGTTGGTGCCGACCAGGCCGCGTTCGCCGAACGCCACTTCGCGGAACAGCCGCTCGATGAAGTAGCTGCGCCCGGTTCCGGTCTGCCGCGCCAGGTGCTGGCGGTCGAGGTTCATCGACTGCGCCATGCTGCCGATCAGGCGGTCGATCGGACTGCCTTCCTGGGTTCCGCTGGTGAAGTACAGGCCGCGCAACAGCGGGCGTTCCTCGTAGGGGTTGGGCTTGAACACGCCGTTGAGGAACTCGCCGAGGCATTCGCGCAGGGCGGCGAATTGCTGCGGGAAGCCGTAGACCAGGTCGCGCCGCGCCGGGTCGCGCTCCTGCTGCAGGCGTTCCACCAGGCGCGCGGTGAGACGCTGTTCGAGCAGGGCGAATTCGCTGTCGAACACCGCCAGCGGGCCTTCCGCGCTCTTGCCGTCGTCGAGGGCGAAGGTCATCCCCCAGACCTGCGCGCGTTCCTCGCGGTTCAGGCTGTCGAAGAACTCCATGAAGCCCGGCACCAGGTCGAACTTGGTCAGCATCACGTAGATCGGGAAGCGCACCCCGAGCTGCTGGTACAGCTCCTGGATGCGCGCGCGGATCGCCTGGGCATGGGCGGCGCGCTCGGCGTCGCTGCCCAGCAGCAGGTCGGAAAGGCTGATGGCGATGAACGCGCCATCGATGGGGCGGCGCTTGCGCTGGGTCTTGAGCAGGTCGAGGAAGCCCAGCCAGGCGGCCTTGTCCACCTGGGCGTGGCTGTCCTGGGTGGTATAGCGGCCGGCGGTGTCCAGCAGCACCGCTTCGTCGGTGAACCACCAGTCGCAGTTGCGCGTGCCGCCGACCCCGCGGATCGCCCCGGCGCCCATCTGTGCGGCGAGCGGGAAGTCCAGGCCGGAATTCATCAGCGCGGTGGTCTTGCCCGAACCGGGCGGGCCGATGATCACGTACCAGGGCAACTCGTACAGGTTGCGCCGCTCGCTGCCGCCCAGCTTGGCCCGCTTGAGCAGGGCCAGGGCCTCGTCCATGCGTTGCTTGAGGGTCGCCAGCTCTTCGGCGGTGGCGACGCTGGCGGCGTCCGGCGCGCTGACCTCGGCGAGACTCTGCATGACCTTCGCCGCGTTGCGCCGGGCCTGCACGATGCGCAGCACGCGGAAGCCGATCCAGACCAGGAACAGCAGGACGATCAGCACCCAGCGGCTGGTCGCCGAGGCCAGCGGTTCGTAGTTGCCCAGGCGCAGCAGCGGGCCGAGGAACCAGATGATCAGGCTCAGGGCGAGCAGGCCGAGCACCGGCACCACCCAGCGCGCGAAGAAGTTGAGGAAGCCTTTCATTGCGCGCCCTCCGCGAATACGGTGATTTCCACCCGGCGGTTGCGTGCGCGGCCTTCGGCGCTGGCGTTGGTCGCCACCGGCTCGGTGTCGCTGCGCCCTTCGGCGGTGAAGCGGCCGGCGTCGCCGGTGGTCGCGCCGAGCAGGTCGGCGACCTCCTGGGCGCGGGCCTGGGACAGTTTCCAGTTGGACGGGTAGCGCAGCGTGGCGATCGGCCGGTTGTCGCTATGGCCGGTGACCAGCACCTGGCCCTTGACCTTGCGCAGGGCGTCGGCGATGCGCAGCAGCAGCGGCTGGAACTCGTCGCGCACGCTGGCGCTGGCGCTGGCGAACAGCTCGTCGCCGCGGATGGTCACCACCGAGCGGTCGACGGCGTCCTCCACCGCCACTCGCTGGGCCTTGATGTCGTCGGCGAGGAAGCGCGCCAGGCGTGGCCGTTCGATCACCCGCGGCTGCACCGCCGGGCGGTCGATGGCCTGCACCGGGATCTCGCCGATGGCGTGGATGCGCTTGAACACCGGCTCGGCGTCGGCGGCCAGCTTCATCCGCAGGCCGAACAGCAGGGCCAGCAGCAGGGCCAGGGCGATGGCGATACCGACCCACGGCGGCAGGTATTGCGAAAGGCGATCGCGCATCACGCTGAGGCCGCGCCAGTGCGGCGACAGTTCGTGCTCGTACTCGCCGCGGGTGCTGCGGATCACCGCCGCGGTGCGCTCGCGCAGCGCCTCCAGTTGGCTGCGGCCGTCGTGCATGACCCGGTAGCGGCCTTCGAAGCCGAGGCTGGTGCACAGGTACAGCAGCTCCAGCAGGTGCAGGCGCTGGTGCGGGTTCTGCAGGCAGTGTTCGAGCAACTGGAAGACCTTCTCGCCGCCCCAGGCCTCGTTGTGCAGGGTGATCAGCAGGCTCTGCTTGCCCCAGTCGCTGGTGCTGCCCCACGGCGTGCTGAGCACCGCTTCGTCGAGGGCGGTGCAGAGCACGTAGCGCGCCAGCATCACTTCGTCCGGCGCCACGCCGGCCTGGCGTGCCTTCTCTTCGAACTGGCGCAGGTAGCCGAGCAGTTGCGCGCGCAGGCTGGCCGGCGCTGGATGGGCGATGGTGTTGCGCAGGCGGGTGAGCATCGCCAGCAGCGGGCCGGCGGCCTGCTCCAGCGGGTTGAGGCCGTCGCCGCGGCCGCTCAGCGGCGCCAGGCTGGCCATCGGCGGCGGCGTATAGGGATCGCCGCCGCGGGGGCCGCCGGCCGGTTCCGGGGCGCGGCCGCCGGGACGCGGCATGATCATGGTGCGGTCGTCGGGCGGGCTTCCGTTGCCGCCGCCGGCCGGGGTGCCGAAGGGATCGTCGATGGGAGGCATCGTTGCTTATCCTCGAATGGCCCAGAAGGCCAGGTTCAGCCCGGGGAACTGGCCGGCGATGTGGAAGGCGAAGCCGCCGGAGTGCGTCAGCTGCTTCCAATGCGCGCTGCCGCGGTCCAGTTCGAAATAGGTGGAGCCGGCGTGGTAGGGGATCTGCCGCGGCGCCACCGGCATCGGCAGCAGGCCGATACCCGGCAGTTGCAGGTTGACCAGGTCGCGGATGTGCTCCACCGAGCCGACCTTGGCCTGCTGCGGGAAGTGCCCGCGCAGGCTCTCGCCGGGGACGTCGGCGCGCACCACCAGGACGAAGCTGGCGTTGTCGATCAGGCTGCGGTCGCTGAGCATCGCGACGTGCACGCCGTAGGCCTTCTCGACGATCGGGATGGCGATCGCCTTGGCGTCGATCACCGTCGCCAGCGCCTGGCGCAGGGCGAGCATCACCGGGGCGAAGCTGGCGGCCAGGTCGTCGTGGTTGTACACCGGGTACTCCTCGGGACGCCGCTGGCTGGCGGTGAAGGTGCAGAACTCGCCGGCCAGGGCCACCAGTTCGCGGTACAGCTCCTGCGGGTGCAGCGGGCGCACGCGGGACAGGTGACCGGTGAGGGCCTCGGCGCGGTTGACCAGTTGCAGCAGCAGGAAGTCGGCGATTTCCGAGGCGCCCCCGGCGCTGGAGGCCACCACCCGCCCGGCGAGGGCTTCGCCGCGCTGGTGGAGCAGGCCCAGCAGCTCCTTGGCGAAGGACGCCAGGGGCGGCGCGGCGGCAATGTCGAGTACCGGCGGCAGGTAGTCCTCGTCCAGGCTCAGGGCCTGGTCCGCGCGCTTCTCGCGGACCCGCGCGACGCCCACCGCGGCGTATTCGCCGAGGCCGTCGCGCTCGGTCAGCAGGCGGAACGCCTGGCTGCCCAGGGCCACCGGGGCGCGGCTCTCGAAGGCGGCATTGTCGTCGCGCACTTCCTGCACCTGGCTGACGTAGCGGGCGCCGCCGAGGGCCTCGCCCTCCTCTACCGTGTCGCGGGTGCCGACGCGCTTCAGCGGCAGGCCGAGGTAGACGATGCCATCGCGCAGGCTTTCCTCGACATTCAGCGGCGCCGGCGCCGGATCGTCGGCGGGGATGTTGAACGGCGTGCCATCCGGCAGCACGCCGCGGGCGCTGACGATGGCCAGCTTGCCCTGGGTCAGCAGGGCATCGTCCAGCTTCAGCTCGGAAAAGCCCCAGCCGCCCGCCAGGAGCGAGCGGCAGCGGCCATCCACCAGGGTTTCCAGGTAGCGGTCGTGCTGCTGGAAATGCTGTGGCCGCAGGAACATGCCTTCGGACCACACCACGCGGTTATTCCAGGACATAGGGACTCCGAAGGTTCAGGGCGCGGGACGCGCGACGATGCCGATGGCCTGCGCGCCGAGCGTGATGTCGAGATGGCTGGTGCGTTGCCCCGGCACGTCGAGGACCTGGCGCCAGGTGGCGCGGTCGAGGTCGCGGTAGGCGGCGACGAAGCCGAGCTGGCGGGTCTGCTCGTCGAGCGTGCGTTCGATGCGCCGTTCCTCGCCCGGACGCAGGAGGAACTCGTCCTGCTCCACCAGGTCGCCGCCGAGGGTCGACTGGGCGTTGTCGGTGAGGGCGAAGTAGTCGGCGCGGCCGAACGCGGTGTCTTTCTTCAGCTCGTACAGCCGCAGGCGCAGCGGCGCCGCCTGGCCGGCGGCGGACGGGTTGAGGTTCGGTGCGGCGTGGAGCCAGATCACCACCCGGGTCGGCGGGGTTTCCGGCGGGCTGGACGAACAGGCGGCGAGCAGCAGCCCGAACAGCGCGACGATCAGTTTCTGCATGGTGTCGTCCTCATTGACGTTGTTTCTCCTGGTGTTCGTTGGCGTCAGGAACGCCGTAGTCGAGCGCTGTGTTCCTCGTAGGCGCGGCTGAATTCGCGGCCGAAAAGCTCCTGGAAGTCGTCCTCCGCCTCGCGCAGGATCTTCGCGTACAGCTCGGTGAAACTGTCCCAGTTCTGTGCCTGGCGGGCTCCCGGCAGCAGGCCGGAAAGCCCGGCCGGCTTGCCGAAGCGGGCTTCCAGCGCGGCCGGTTCGAAGCGCGCCAGCAGGTGGCGGATGGCGGCCTGCACGCCGGCCATCACCGCCAGCTGGTGCGCCTTGAGGTCTTCGAAGCTGTCGGCCACCGCGCGATCCGGCGCCATGAACGCCTGGTTGTCGCGGCGCAGCAGGAGCAGCATGGCTTCGTCGACGTTCGGCGCGAACTTCAGCGGGTTGTTCTGCACCGGCTGGATCATGGTCTGCGCCATGCGGAACTCGCCCTTCAGGCTGGCCCGCGCGCGCAGCACGTCCACCAGTCCTTCCACCAGGCCGCGATAGCTGCGGCCGATGGCTTCCATCTGCGCTTCGGCGCCGGCCGGGTCGACCTTCAACTGGGTCATGCCGGCGCCGCGCAGGAACGCCTGCAGCAGGTCGCCGCCGGCCGTCGCGGCGGCGCTTGCCGGGGGCGTCGGCGCCGCCACGCTGGCTGGCTGTGGCTGTGGCTGTGGCTGTGGCTGTGGCTGTGGCTGTGGCTGTGGCTGTGGCTGTGGCTGTGGCTGTGGCTGTGGCTGTGGCTGTGGCTGTGGCTGTTGGGTGATCCCCGGGTCGGCGAAGGGCATCGCCAGCGGCGTCGGTTCGGCCGCTGGCTGCGGCTGGACGACGGGCGTGGCGCTTGGCGCGGGCGTGTTGCCGAGCAGTTCGGCGAACGGGTCCCAGTCGGCCGGAATCAGCGGTGCGCCGCCAGCGGGCGGTGGCGCCGGGGTGGTCGCGGGGGGCAGCGGGATCACCGGTTCCGGCGGGCGGAAGTCGTGCTGTTCGGCCGGTACATGGTCCGGACGCGGCGCCGCGCCGGGCGGCGGCGGGGTGAGGAAGTCGAACAGGTCGGGCTTGGTGTCCAGCGGCGAGCCGCCCTGGAAATGCGCCGTCACCGCGGGGTGCGGGGTGGGCGCCGGTTCGGCGAAGGCAGGCGCCGATCCGGCGGCCTGCCGGCTCATCAGTGCGTCGAAGCTGGTGAACGGATCGGTCTGCGGATTGCCGCTGCCGGGCAGGGCGATGTCGTGGCCGAGCTGGACGAGGATGTCGTATTCGCCGAGGCGGACGGTCTCGCCGTCCTGCAGCGGCTCGCTGTTGCCGCGGCGCAGGCGGTGCCCGGCATTGACCAGCAGCACGCCGTTGGTGCTGGTGTCGGTGAGGTAGTACACCCCGTCGCGGTTGAGGATGGTGCAGTGGCGGCTGGAGACCAGGCGCTCCGGGTCCGGCAGGACCCAGTCGTTGTCCGGGCCCCGACCGATGGTCAGCTGTCCCTGGTCCAGTACCTTTTCCGAACACTGACCGGGGGTCAGCTTGTGGTAGCTGGTGATGGTCAATCGCAGCGGCATTGCTACTCCTTGCATTGCCAGCGCCCGGCTCTTCCAGGCGCTCACCCCCGTGCCCGAGGGATTTCGGTTCGCATCCAGGCTGGCCCGACGGCTTTCCGGCGTTTCGTCGCCTCGGGAAGACACATCGGGTGGTACCGGATTATAAAAGACTAATCCTACGTCTTTTAAAGATTTGTCCGATCTGCGGTGTCATGCAACTAGTGGCGTTGTGCCTTCCTTGACAAGCCTTGCGGCATGCCACAAGAATTTTGCCAACCTTTCGAGTCATCCGATATTCATCAATGGCTCCTACAAGATCCGACGGAGTGGATCTTACAAGCGAAGGTGAGGGCCGCGCAGCGGCTTCGATGATAGGGAGATCGTCACCGTGCTGGATGTACCCGTTTTGCTGGCTGCCGTATCCCCGGACTCGCCCTGTGGCGACGATCTGGAGTACGACGCCGCGTTCCTCGAACTCGAACGCATCGCCCAGGGCCAACCCGAGCGCCAGATGGGCGATGCCGTGCTGCCCGCCGAGCCGCCGGAGTGGCCGCGCGTACGCGCGCTGGCCAGCGAACTGTTCGGCCGTAGCAAGGACCTGCGGGTAGCCAACCTGCTGCTGCAGAGCAACGTCGCCCTCGACGGCCTGGACGGGCTCGCCGAAGGCCTGCTGCTGGTCCGCGAGCTGCTCGGCCAGTACTGGGACGGCGTCTATCCGTTGCTCGACGCCGATGACGACAACGACCCCACCTTCCGTATCAACGCCCTCACCGGCCTGGTCGCCGAACCGCTGCTGCAACTGGTCTGGGCGATCCCGCTGGTGCGCTCGCGGGCGTTCGGCCCGGTCAACCTGCGCGCCGCGCTGAACGCCGCCGGGCTGCAACGCTTCGCCAGCGAGACCCTGAGTCCCGAGCAGATCGCCGGCGCCTTCGCCGATGCCGACGCCGATGCGCTGGCCGCCACCCGGCGCGCCCTGGATGGCGCCCAGGAACATGCCCTGGCCATCGAGAGCGGCGTCGCCGAACGGGTCGGCTCGGCCCAGGGACTCGACCTCGGTCCCCTTCGTCAACTGCTGCGCCAGGCCCTCCAGGTGTTCGACCTGTACGGCCCGCAGGGCGCCGGCGAGTCCTTGGCGCCGGGTGCCGAGGCGGTCGCCGACGAGCAGGTGGGTGCCGCGCCTGTCGCAGCCGTCGCCGCGCCGGCACCGCGAGCCAGCGGCGAGATCGCCAACCGCGAAGACGTCCTGCGCCAGCTCGATCGCCTGCTCGAGTATTACGTTCGCCACGAGCCGTCGAGTCCGGTGCCGGTGCTGCTCAAGCGCGCCAAGACACTGGTGACGGCCGACTTCGCCGAAATCGTGAGGAATCTCATCCCTGATGGGATTTCCCAGTTCGAAACCCTGCGAGGCCCGGAAAGCGAGTAACGCCTAGCGGCCGTCCGGGCCAACGCTGCAAGCCGCCGGGGCGATTCCGACGGCGCTAACAACCGCCGTCGCGCGAGGGAGAAACAAGATGGGAAGCACTACCAGCAGTCAGAAGTTCATCGCCAGGAACCGGGCGCCACGCGTGCAGATCGAGTACGACGTGGAGCTGTACGGTGCCGAGAAGAAGGTCCAGCTGCCCTTCGTCATGGGCGTCATGGCCGACCTCGCCGGCAAGCCCGCCGAACCCCAGGCGGCGGTCGCCGACCGCAAGTTCCTGGAGATCGACGTGGACAACTTCGATGCCCGGCTGAAGGCGATGAAGCCGCGGGTGGCCTTCAACGTACCGAACGTGCTGACCGGCGAAGGCAACCTGAGCCTGGACATCACCTTCGAGAGCATGGACGACTTCAGCCCCGCCGCGGTGGCGCGCAAGGTCGATTCGCTGAACAAGCTGCTTGAGGCGCGTACCCAGCTGGCCAACCTGCTGACCTACATGGATGGCAAGACCGGCGCCGAGGAAATGATCATGAAGGCGATCAAGGACCCGGCCCTGCTTCAGGCCCTGGCCAGCGCGCCGAAGCCCAAAGACGACGAGCCGCAGGCGTAAGAGGATTCCAGCATGGCCGAATTGAGCACCGAGAACCTGGCCCAGGGCCAGACCACCACCGAGCAGACCAGCGAGTTCGCCAGCCTGCTGCTGCAGGAGTTCAAGCCCAAGACCGAGCGCGCCCGCGAAGCGGTGGAGACCGCCGTGCGGACCCTCGCCGAGCATGCCCTGGAGCAGACCAGCCTGATCTCCAACGACGCGATCAAGTCGATCGAGTCGATCATCGCGGCGCTTGACGCCAAGCTCACCGCGCAGGTCAACCTGATCATGCACCACGCCGACTTCCAGCAACTGGAAAGCGCCTGGCGCGGCCTGCACTACCTGGTCAACAACACCGAGACCGACGAGCAACTGAAGATCCGTGTGCTGAACATCTCCAAGCCGGAGCTGCACAAGACCCTGAAGAAATTCAAGGGCACCACCTGGGACCAGAGCCCGATCTTCAAGAAGCTCTACGAAGAGGAATACGGCCAGTTCGGCGGCGAGCCCTATGGCTGCCTGGTCGGCGACTACTACTTCGACCAGTCGCCGCCGGACGTCGAGCTGCTCGGCGAGATGGCGAAGATCTCCGCCGCCATGCATGCGCCGTTCATCTCCGCCGCCTCGCCGACGGTGATGGGCATGGGTTCCTGGCAGGAACTGTCCAACCCGCGCGACCTGACCAAGATCTTCACCACCCCGGAATACGCCGGTTGGCGTTCGCTGCGCGAGTCCGAGGACTCCCGCTACATCGGCCTGACCATGCCGCGCTTCCTGGCGCGCCTGCCCTACGGGGCGAAGACCGATCCGGTGGAAGAGTTCGCCTTCGAGGAAGAAACCGACGGCGCCGACAGCAGCAAGTACGCCTGGGCCAACTCGGCCTACGCGATGGCGGTCAACATCAACCGCTCCTTCAAGCTCTACGGCTGGTGCTCGCGGATCCGTGGCGTCGAGTCCGGCGGCGAGGTGCAGGGCCTGCCGGCGCACACCTTCCCCACCGACGACGGCGGCGTGGACATGAAGTGCCCGACCGAGATCGCCATTTCCGACCGCCGCGAGGCGGAGCTGGCGAAGAACGGCTTCATGCCGCTGCTGCACAAGAAGAACACCGACTTCGCCGCCTTCATCGGCGCGCAGTCGCTGCAGAAACCCGCCGAGTACGACGATCCGGACGCCACCGCCAACGCCAACCTGGCGGCGCGCCTGCCCTACCTGTTCGCCACCTGCCGCTTCGCCCATTACCTGAAGTGCATCGTTCGCGACAAGATCGGTTCCTTCAAGGAGAAGGACGAGATGCAGCGCTGGCTGCAGGACTGGATCCTCAACTATGTCGACGGCGACCCGGCCCACTCCACCGAGACCACCAAGGCCCAGCACCCGCTGGCGGCGGCCGAAGTGGTGGTGGAGGAAGTCGAAGGCAACCCGGGTTACTACAACTCGAAGTTCTTCCTTCGCCCGCACTACCAGCTCGAGGGACTGACGGTATCGCTACGCCTGGTATCCAAGCTGCCTTCGGCCAAAGAGGCCTGAGGCATTCAACGACAGCGCCTGCCATGGTGGCGGGCGCTTGCATAGCGTAGTGGCGCGAGCCACACGGGAGGAAAGATGGCTGTTGATATGTTCATCAAGATCGGCGACGTCAAGGGTGAGTCCAAGGACAAGACTCACGCCGAGGAAATCGACGTGCTGGCATGGAGCTGGGGCATGTCCCAGTCCGGGTCGATGCACATGGGCGGTGGCGGCGGCGCCGGCAAGGTCAACGTGCAGGACCTGTCGTTCACCAAGTACATCGACAAGTCCACGCCCAACCTGATGATGGCCTGCTCCAGCGGCAAGCACTATCCGCAGGCGAAGCTGACCATCCGCAAGGCCGGCGGCGAGAACCAGGTCGAGTACCTGATCATCACCCTGAAGGAAGTCCTGGTGTCCTCGGTGAGCACCGGCGGCAGCGGTGGCGAGGATCGCCTGACCGAGAACGTGACCCTGAACTTCGCCCAGGTCCAGGTCGACTACCAGCCGCAGAAGGCGGATGGTGCGAAGGACGGCGGTCCGGTCAAGTACGGCTGGAACATCCGCCAGAACGTGCAGGCCTGATGAGCCGGCTGCCGGTCATGGCGTGGCCAGGCCATGCCGTGGCCGGTGCGAGCGCCCGCCATGCCGGGTGCGGAAGGCGCGCGCGGCGCGCCGCGGACCTCGTCCGCCCGACCTCCTGCCGGAGGTACTGAATTCCACCGGGTCGTCCGTCGCGTCCGCCGGGCGCCATGGCCGACCCTTCATTCGCATCCGGGCGCCTGGGCTCCCGGCTACAGGGAAGTATCGCGATGATCGCCGAAGAACTGTTGCGCGCCGGGCGCCTGGACGATGCCTTGAAAGCCTTGCAGGAACAGGTGCGCAGCCAGCCGTCGAACGCTACCCTGCGGATCTTCCTGTTCCAGCTGCTGGCCGTGATGGGCCAGTGGGCGCGGGCGCAGAACCAGCTCAAGGTGGTCGGCGAACTGGATGCCTCGGCGCTGCCGATGGTACAGACCTACTCCACCGCCATCGACTGCGAGGCGCTGCGCCGCGAGGTGTTCGCCGGGCGCCTGACGCCGGTGATCCTCGGCCAGCCGGCGGAATGGATCGCGCCGCTGTTGCAGGCCCTGAGCCTGGACGCCGAAGGCCATGGCGAGGCCGCCCAGGCCCTGCGCGAGCAGGCCTTCGACGCCGCGCCGGCGGTGCCCGGGCGGATCGGCGAAGCGCCGTTCGCCTGGCTGGCAGATGCCGACACGCGCCTCGGCCCGGTGCTCGAGGTAATCGTCAACGGTCGCTATGCCTGGTTGCCGATGAGCAACCTGCGCAGCCTCAAGGTCGAGGCGCCGAGCGACCTGCGCGACCTGGTCTGGCTGCCGGCCGAACTGACCCTGGCCAACGGTGGCGCCACCGTCGCGCTGCTGCCGGCGCGCTACGCGGAAACCGTCGAGCACGGCGACGACGCCGCGCGCCTGGGGCGCAAGACCGAATGGCTGGATAGCGGCCTGCCGGTCGGCCAGCGGCTGTTCGTCACCGATGCCGGCGAGACCGCGCTGTTCGACCTGCGTGAGCTGGACTTCGAGCCGACGGACGCCTGACATGGCCGAACTGACCCTCCAGGAGCGCCTGCAGCCGTCGCTGCTCGACCGCCTCACCGACGACGAGCCGGGCAACCTCAAGGAAGCCGCGGAGCGCCGGGTGCTGACCCTGAGCCAGCTGAAGGCCTCGGTGCTGCGCGACCTGGCGTGGCTGTTCAACACCACTTCGCTGTTCGACCACGGCCCCGCCGCACGGATGCCGGCCGGCAACTCGGTGCTCAACTACGGGCTGCCGGCGCTGGCCGGGCACACCGCGTCGAGCGTCGACGTGCATGCCATCGAGGCGCTGCTCACCGAGACCATCGCCACCTTCGAGCCGCGCATCATCCGTTCTTCGCTGCGGGTGCGCGCGCAACTGCTGCCCGGCGAGATGGACCACAACGCCCTGAGCTTCGAGATCGAGGGTGATCTCTGGGCCGAACCGGCGCCGCTGCGCCTGCTGCTGACCACCAACCTGGACCTGGAGACCGGCCACGTGCGCGTCGCCCAGGGCGAGCGGAGGCGTACATGAACCCGCGCCTGCTCGAGTACTACAACCAGGAATTGCAACACATCCGCGAAAGCGCCGCGGAGTTCGCCGAGGAGTTCCCGAAGATCGCCGGGCGCCTGTCGCTGTCCGGCTTCGAGTGCGCCGACCCCTACGTCGAGCGCCTGCTGGAAGGTTTCGCCTATCTCACCGCGCGGGTCCAGCTGAAGCTCGACGCGGAGTACCCGACCTTCACCCACAACCTGCTGGAAATCGCCTACCCGCACTACCTGGCGCCGACTCCGTCGATGACCGTGGTGCAGCTGCGCCCGGACCCCAACGAAGGCGCCCTGAGCAGCGGCTTCAGCGTCGAGCGCGGGGCCTCCCTGCGCGGCCAGCTCGGCCCCGACGACCAGACCGCCTGCGAATACCGCACCGCCCACCCGGTGACCCTGTGGCCGCTGGAAGTGGCCCAGGCCGACTACTTCGGCAATCCCGCCGCGGTGCTCGGCCGCCTCGCCGCCAGCGAGCCGCGGGCCAAGGCCGGCCTGCGCATCCGCCTGCGCAGCGGTGCCGGCATCCCGTTCGACAGCCTGTCGCTGGACGCCCTGCCGCTCTACCTGCACGGTGCCGACGAACAACCCTACCGCCTCTACGAACAATTGCTCGGCAACGCCTGCGCGGTGTTCGTCCGCGCCCCGGACAACGCCTGGGTCGAACGCCTGCCGACGAGCAGCCTGCGCGCGCGCGGCTTCGACGACGAGGACGCGCTGCTGCCGGTGGTGCCGCGGGCGTTCCAGGGCTACCGCCTGCTGCAGGAATACTTCGCCCTGCCGGCGCGCTTCCTGTTCGTCGAGTTCTCCGGCCTGAACCGCGCCCTGCGTCGATGCCACGGCGAGGAGCTGGAACTGGTCGTGCTGTTCGGCAAGCACGACCAGCGCCTGGAGGGCACGGTGGACGCGGAGCAACTGGTGCCGTTCTGCACCCCGGCGATCAACCTGTTCCCGCGCCGCTGCGACCGCATCCACCTGTCCGACCGGGTCAATGAGCATCATGTGATCGTCGACCGCACCCGTCCGCTGGATTTCGAGGTGCATTCGCTGCAACAGGTGAGCGGCCACGGCAGCGGTCCGGAGCAACCCTTCCAACCGTTCTACGCGGTGCGCGACCCGGCGCGCTACGGCCGCGAGCAGGCCTACTTCAGCGTGCGCCGCGAACCGCGCGTGCTGTCCAGCAAGCAGCGGCGCAAGGGCCCGCGCTCGACCTACGTCGGCAGCGAGACCTTCGTCGCCCTGGTCGACGCCAACCAGGCGCCCTATCGCCACGACCTGCGCCAGCTCGGCATCGCCGCGCTGTGCACCAACCGCGACCTGCCGCTGTTCATGCCGATCGGCGCGCACAAGAGCGACTTCACCCTGGAGGACAGCGCCCCGGTCATGCAGGTGCGCTGCCTCGCCGGACCGAGCCGGCCGCGCGCCAGCCGTGCCCACGATGCCAGCGCCTGGCGGCTGATCAGCCAGCTGTCGCTGAACTACCTGTCGCTGGCCGAGCGCGGCCAGGGCGCCGCCGCCCTGCGCGAGCTGCTGCGGCTCTACGGCGACAGCGGCGATCCGGCGCTGCAACTGCAGATCGAGGGCCTGCGCGAGGTCAGCAGCAAGCCTTGCACGCGGCGCCTGCCGATGCCCGGGCCGATCGTCTTCGGCCGTGGCCTGGAGATCACCCTGGACTTCGACGAGAACGCGTTCCGCGGCACCGGGGTGTTCCTTCTCGGCGCTGTGTTCGAGCGCTTCCTGGCACGCTACGTGTCGATCAACAGCTTTACCGAGACGGTGCTGCGCACCGGCGAACGGGGCGAGGTGATGAGATGGCAGGCGAAGCCGGGCAGCCGTCCGAACCTCTGAACCTGCTCGCCGGGATGGCGGCGGCGCCCTGGGACTATGACTTCTTCCAGGCGCTGCGGCGCATCGAGTGCGAGTCGCCGCAACTGCCGCGCCTCGGTCATTCGGTGCGGCTGGCGGACGACCCGCTGCGTCTCGGGCAGAAGCCCGACTGCACCTTCGCGCCCTCGACCCTGGCCTCGGTGAGCCAGGCCGGCACCGCCGCGACGCCGCGCCTGGACCAGTTCTTCTTCGGCCTCACCGGCCCCAACGGGCCGCTGCCGCTGCACCTCACCGAATACGCCCGGGAACGCCAGCGCAACGTCAACGACGCGACCTTCAAGCGCTTCATGGACGTCTTCCACCACCGCCTGCTGACCCTGTTCTACCGGGCCTGGGCCGAGGCGCGGCCGGAGATCAGCCACGACCGGATCGACGACGACTACTGGTCGGCGCGCCTCGCCGCGCTCTCCGGGCGCGGCATGCCGAGCCTGCGGGGGCGCGAGCCGCTGGCGGATACCGCACGCTACTACTACACCGGCCACCTCGCCGCGCAGACCCGCTACCCGGACGGCCTGCGGGTGATCCTCGCGGAGTATTTCGAGGTCCCGGTGGCGGTCGAGGAATACGTCGGCCAATGGCTGGAGCTGCCCGAGCGCAGCCGCCTCGGCGTCGACTCGACGAGCCTGGGCATGGACGTCTGCCTGGGCACCCACGTCTGGGACCGCCAGCACAAGTTCCGCCTGCGCCTGGGGCCGCTGGACCTCGATCAATACCAGCGCTTCCTGCCCGACGGCGACCACTTCGTCGAGCTGGCCGCCTGGGTCGCCGAATACCTGGGCGAGGAGCTGGACTGGGACGTCAACCTGGTCTTGCAACGCCACGAAGTACCCCCGCTCGGCCTGCAGGGCGGCGGGCGGCTCGGTTTCAACACCTGGCTGGGCGATCCCGGCCAGGACGCCAGGGATCTACTGCTGGCCCGCCAGTACGCCACTGCGCGGCCGCACGAGCACAAGGAGAAGGAACATGAGTGAGATCAGTCGCGTTGCGCTGTTCGGCAAGCTGAACAGCCTGGCCTACAAGGCCATCGAGGCCGCCACGGTATTCTGCAAGCTGCGCGGCAATCCCTATGTCGAGCTGGTGCACTGGTTCCACCAGATCCTCCAGTTGCCGGACTCGGACCTGCACCAGATCGTCCGCCAGTCCGGGATCGACCCGGCGCGCCTGGCCAAGGACCTGACCGAGGCCCTCGACCGCCTGCCGCGCGGCTCGACCTCGATCACCGACCTGTCCTCCCATGTCGAGGAAGCGGTGGAGCGCGGCTGGGTCTACGGCAGCCTGATGTTCGGCGAGAGCCAGGTGCGCACCGGCTACCTGGTGATCGGCCTCCTCAAGACGCCGAGCCTGCGCCATGCCCTCACCGGGCTGTCGGCGGAATTCGCCAAGCTCAAGGTCGAGGCGCTCACCGAGCGCTTCGACGAGTACGTCGGCGCCTCGCCGGAGAACGGCCTGTCGGCCAGCGACGGCTTCAACGCCGGCGCCGCCCCGGGCGAGGCCAGCGGCGCCCTGGCGCCGAGCGCGATGGGCAAGCAGGAGGCGCTCAAGCGCTTTACCGTGGACCTCACCGAGCAGGCCCGCAGCGGCAAGCTCGACCCCATCGTCGGGCGTGACGAGGAGATCCGCCAGTTGGTGGACATCCTCATGCGCCGCCGGCAGAACAACCCGATCCTCACCGGCGAGGCCGGCGTCGGCAAGACCGCGGTGGTGGAAGGCTTCGCCCTGCGCATCGTCGCCGGCGACGTCCCGCCGGCGCTGAAGGACGTCGAACTGCGCGCCCTCGACGTCGGCCTGCTGCAGGCCGGGGCGAGCATGAAGGGCGAGTTCGAGCAGCGCCTGCGCCAGGTGATCGAAGACGTGCAGAGTTCCGAGAAGCCGATCATCCTGTTCATCGACGAAGCCCACACCCTGGTCGGCGCCGGCGGCGCGGCCGGCACCGGCGACGCCGCCAACCTGCTCAAGCCGGCCCTGGCGCGCGGCACCCTGCGCACCGTGGCGGCGACCACCTGGGCCGAGTACAAGAAGCACATCGAGAAGGACCCGGCGCTGACCCGGCGTTTCCAGGTGGTGCAGGTGGACGAGCCGTCCGAGCACAAGGCCATCCTGATGATGCGCGGCGTCGCGTCGACCATGGAGAAGCACCACCAGGTGCAGATCCTCGACGAGGCGCTGGAGGCGGCGGTCCGGCTGTCGCACCGCTACATCCCGGCGCGCCAACTGCCGGACAAGTCGGTGAGCCTGCTGGATACCGCCTGCGCGCGCACCGCCATCAGCCTGCACGCGGTGCCGGCCGAGGTCGACGATAGCCGCCGGCGCATCGAGGCGCTGGAAACCGAGCTGGCGATCATCCGCCGCGAGAGCGCCATCGGCGTCGCCACCGCCGAACGCCAGCGCAACGCCGAGACCCTGCTGGCCGAGGAGCGCGAGCGCCTGGCCGCCCTGGAGCAGCGCTGGGCCGAGGAAAAACGCCTGGTCGACGAACTGCTGGAGACCCGCGCCCGTCTGCGTGCCGCCGCCGAAGCGGTGGACGCCGGCGGCGCGCCGCTGGGCGAAGGCGAGGCGCGTCTCGACGAGGAACAGCGCCAGGCGCTGCATGCGCGGCTGGCCGAACTGCAGGCGCAACTGAGCGCGTTGCAGGGCGAAGAGCCG
This sequence comes from Pseudomonas sp. B111, assembly GCF_026428275.1. NCBI lineage: Bacteria > Pseudomonadati > Pseudomonadota > Gammaproteobacteria > Pseudomonadales > Pseudomonadaceae > Pseudomonas > Pseudomonas sp. B111. Next base: position 5,514,082 of record NZ_CP097857.1, read on the forward strand.
CTGATCCTGCCGACCGTGGACTACCAGGCGGTGGCCTCGGTGGTCGCCGACTGGACCGGCATCCCGGTCGGCCGCATGGCGCGCAACGAGATCGACACCGTGCTCAACCTCGACCGGCACCTGAAGAAGCGCATCATCGGCCAGGACCACGCGCTGGAGATGATCGCCAAGCGCATCCAGACTTCCCGCGCCGGCCTCGACAACCCGAGCAAGCCGATCGGCGTGTTCATGCTCGCCGGCACCTCCGGGGTGGGCAAGACCGAGACCGCGCTGGCGCTGGCCAAGGCCATGTACGGCGGCGAGCAGAACGTCATCACCATCAACATGAGCGAGTTCCAGGAAGCCCACACCGTCTCCACCCTCAAGGGCGCCCCGCCCGGCTACATCGGCTACGGCGAGGGTGGCGTGCTGACCGAGGCGGTGCGTCGCAAGCCCTACAGCGTGGTGCTGCTGGATGAAGTGGAGAAGGCCCACCCGGATGTCCACGAGATCTTCTTCCAGGTCTTCGACAAGGGCGTGATGGAGGACGGCGAAGGCCGGGTGATCGACTTCAAGAACACCCTGATCCTGCTCACCACCAACGCCGGCACCGAGATGATCGCCAGCCTCTGCGCCGATCCGGAACTGATGCCCGAGCCGGAAGCCATCGCCAAGTCGCTGCGCGAACCGCTGCTGAAGATCTTCCCGCCGGCGCTGCTCGGCCGCCTGGTGACCATCCCCTACTACCCGCTCAGCGACGACATGCTCAAGGCCATCTCGCGCCTGCAACTGGGGCGGATCAAGAAGCGCGTGGAGGCGACCCACAAGGTGCCGTTCGAGTTCGACGAGGGCGTCGTCGACCTGATCGTCTCGCGCTGCACCGAGACCGAGAGCGGCGGCCGGATGATCGACGCGATCCTCACCAACACGCTGTTGCCGGACATGAGCCGCGAGTTCCTCACCCGCATGCTCGAAGGCAAGCCGTTGGCCGGGGTACGTATCAGTAGCCGCGACAACCAGTTCCACTACGACTTCGCCGAGGCCGAGTGACAACCGGCGACACGCAGAGCAGTAGAAGGAACCGTCGATGGGATTGATGCAACTGACCCGCCTGGTCCAGGTGGATTGCCCGCTGGGGCCGGACGTGCTGCTGTTGCAGCGCATGGAGGGACGCGAGGAACTGGGACGGCTGTTCGCCTACGAGCTGCACCTGGTATCGGAAAATCCCAACCTGCCGCTGGAGCAGTTGCTCGGCAAGCCGATGAGCCTGTCGCTGGAGCTGCCCGGCGGCAGCCGGCGCTTCTTTCACGGTATCGTCGCGCGCTGTAGCCAGGTGGCCGGGCACGGCCAGTTCGCCGGCTACCAGGCCACCCTGCGGCCCTGGCCGTGGCTGCTGACGCGCACCTCGGACTGCCGCATCTTCCAGAACCAGAGCGTGCCGGAGATCATCAAGCAGGTGTTCCGCGACCTCGGCTTTTCCGATTTCGAGGATGCCCTCACGCGCCCCTACCGCGAGTGGGAATACTGCGTGCAGTACCGCGAGACCAGCTTCGACTTCATCAGCCGGCTGATGGAACAGGAGGGCATCTACTACTGGTTCCGCCATGAGCAGAAGCGCCACATCCTGGTGCTCTCCGACGCCTACGGCGCGCATCGCAGCCCGGGTGGCTACGCCAGCGTGCCGTACTACCCGCCGACCCTCGGCCATCGCGAGCGCGACCACTTCTTCGACTGGCAGATGGCACGCGAGGTCCAGCCCGGTTCGCTGACCCTCAACGACTACGACTTCCAGCGCCCCGGCGCGCGCCTGGAGGTGCGTTCGAACATCGCCCGGCCGCACGCGGCGGCCGACTACCCGCTGTACGACTATCCCGGCGAATACGTGCAGAGCCAGGACGGCGAGCAGTACGCGCGCAACCGCATCGAGGCGATCCAGGCGCAGCACGAGCGCGTGCGTCTGCGCGGCGTGGTGCGTGGGATCGGTGCCGGGCACCTGTTCCGCCTGAGCGGCTATCCGCGCGATGACCAGAACCGCGAGTACCTGGTGGTCGGCGCCGAATACCGGGTGGTCCAGGAACTCTACGAAACCGGCAGCGGCGGCGCCGGCTCGCAGTTCGAGAGCGAGCTGGACTGCATCGACGCCAGCCAGTCGTTCCGCCTCCTGCCGCAGACCCCGGTGCCGGTGGTGCGCGGTCCGCAGACCGCGGTGGTGGTCGGTCCCAAGGGCGAGGAGATCTGGACCGACCAGTACGGCCGGGTCAAGGTGCATTTCCACTGGGATCGCCACGACCAGTCGAACGAGAACAGCTCCTGCTGGATTCGCGTGTCCCAGGCCTGGGCCGGGAAGAACTGGGGTTCGATGCAGATCCCGCGGATCGGCCAGGAAGTGATCGTCAGCTTCCTCGAAGGCGACCCGGACCGGCCGATCATCACCGGGCGGGTCTACAACGCCGAGCAGACGGTGCCCTACGAGCTGCCGGCGAACGCCACCCAGAGCGGGATGAAGAGCCGTTCGAGCAAGGGCGGCACGCCGGCCAACTTCAACGAGATCCGCATGGAGGACAAGAAGGGCGCCGAGCAGTTATACATCCACGCCGAGCGCAACCAGGATAACCTGGTCGAGAACGATGCCTCGCTGTCGGTCGGCCACGACCGCAACAAGAGCATCGGCCACGACGAGCTGGCGCGCATCGGCAACAACCGCACCCGCGCGGTGAAGCTCAACGACACCCTGTTGGTGGGCGGGGCGAAGAGCGACAGCGTCACCGGCACCTACCTGATCGAGGCCGGCGCGCAGATCCGCCTGGTCTGCGGCAAGAGCGTGGTGGAGTTCAACGCCGACGGCACCATCAATATCTCCGGCAGCGCCTTCAACCTCTACGCCAGCGGCAACGGCAACATCGACACCGGCGGCCGCCTCGACCTCAATTCCGGCGGTGCCAGCGAGGTCGACGCCAAGGGCAAGGGCGTGCAGGGCACCATCGACGGCCAGGTACAGGCGATGTTTCCGCCGCCGGCGAAGGGCTGAGGCTGCTTAGCGGAAGGGAAAGCCGCGTTCATATTCCTCGCGGCTGATCTCCCGGCCGAAGCGCAACGCGTCGTTGAACAGCCGGTTGTGATACGCCACCGGCTCCGGGCATTCCGCTGTGCCGTAGAAGCGCACGTAGATCAGCGCGGTGCGGTGGTCCCAGCGGTAGGTGACCGCCTCGAAATCGTAGTCGAGGTAGATGTCCCGACTGGCGAAGGCTTCGCCCTTGTGCATGCCCATCGCCGCTACAGCGCGCTGCCGCGGTCGTTGCCGGGTGCGACCAGCAGCAGATGGTCCATTTGCCGGCGTCGGCAGCGTTCGACGAACTCCAGCGCCGAACCCATGTCGCGGAGGTAGCGGGCGAAGTCGTCGGCATCGATCCGGTAGTACTCCTCGTAGTCCACCAGGCGGTTGCCCACCGGGAAGGACAGGTAGTGCTGGCCGGAGTCGGTCTCGATACCGATGCTGAAGACGTGCTCGCGGCTGACCAGGTAGGTTTGCAGATTCATCGGTTGCTTCTCGCTGGTTCGTTCGGCTGGCGTCAGCGTCCGTGCCTCACGGGGTGTCGGGAACGAAATCCGGCCCGTCGAGTTTGTCGCGTACCGTCGTGGATGTGCGCAAGAACGGACCCCACAGGCCGTTGCTGCTGTTCCAGGTAGCGCCCGCCCAGCGGGTGTCGCGGATCAGTTCGTCCTTGTTCGCCTCGAGCTGCCGCTTCAGCGCGACCGCGACGGCGCCGAGGTCGACCTCGAACAGATTACCGTAGGGGCCCTGCGGATTCGCGCGTTTCTTCGACAGGCAGAAGCGGTAGTACCAGATCCAGTTCTGGGCGACGTAGATCGCCCGGTTGCGATCGGGATAGGTGGCGAGGATCTTCAGCAGGGCGTCGGCGAAGCGGCGGGGAAGGTAGGGAAAACGACCGCTTTGCCAGCATGGCAACAAGCAGCGCTCGATGGCCCGGCACACGTCCTGCGGTTCCTCTTCGCCGCTATGGCTTTCGATGAAATAGGGCTGCTCGCCGACGAGGAACGCGACCAGATCGTCATTGGTGAGTGCCCGTGCCAGGAGGTTTTCGCAGACCTCAGCGGGCGTATCGCTCACGGCAGATCGACCTTCAGGCCGCGGCCAGTGCGTATGCCGACGTAGTAGGCGTCCTTGAGGGCCCTGGAGAGTTCCGGGTCGGTTTCGTCGAATTCCTTCACGGCGATGCTGCCGAGGGTCAACTGGTGCAGTGCGGAACGATCCAGGCTGCGGTCGAGCAGGACGGACCTGATGTACTGCAACTGCTTTTCCGCGGACAGCAGGACCTCGTATCCCGGATAGCGGGCCAGCCGGTCGGCGACCAGCGCCAGAGCGCGGTCGATGTATTCGATGGGTGTCATGATCCCTCCCGGGGAAGCAGACCGAAGGAGCCTTTCTCGTTGGAGAACAGTTGTTGCGCGCCGCCTTTGGCGGGATAGGACTGTCCCTTTACCGACCAGAAGTCATCGGTCGGCGCAGCGGTGCTGCGCAGAACCTCGACCTTCTGGGTCGTCCTGTAGGAGTTGAGGACCTTGGGTTCGATGGTGTTCGCCGCCCGGTTGGTGCCCATGGGGTTGATTCCCAGCTCCGTGGGCTGCACGCGCGGGCTGAGTGTATACCAGTTGCCCTGCGGCGCTCCGGGGGACTGGTACTGCCACAGGTTCTTGCCGGGCGCGAGGGTTTCCACGCGGACCGGATGGTTGAAGTCCAGGCCGTTCATGTACGACTCGGCATCGGCAGGATCGATGTCCTTCGACTTGAAGAACTTGGCGGCGGTTTCACGATTCCCGCGGTAGTTGATGTCGTGGTCGAGGTTGCCGGAACGACCGAACTTGTTGTTCAGGTAGGCGCGTCGTTGCGCGGTTTCGGAGGTCACCGCTGCCGGACGACGACCGGCGAGTTTCGGCCCGAAGCCCAGCAATGCCATCCCCGCCACGCCCTGGAACAGGTCGCGGTAGCCGGGACCGAGGCGGTCGCCGAGGTCGCCGAGCAGGGCCATGCCGCCCATCATCAGGCCGCCGATGGCGACCACTCCAACCAGCGCCGCGACCCCGGCCATCGCCGCCAGCAGCAGGCCGCCGGCAAGGGCCGCCAGGCCCAGCGCCTCGAGGCCGGTGTGCAGCCATTCCTCCAGATCGAGGACGAAGGCCACCCGCTCGGTGGGGCCGCCGATGAAGGTGTTCTGGCTGCCGGTCTTGATGTGCGCGCCGCAGACCATCTTGCTCTGCAGGCGCGCCGCCGGCTTGCCGTTGATGTACACGGTGGCGCTGCCTTCGGCGATCAGCACCGGGAACGGCCACAGCGGATGGTTCAGCGGCAGGCCGCTGCAGGTGGCGGAGACGTCGTCGCCGGCGCGCATCGCGTTGCGACTGTTCACGTAGACGTTGAAGCTGCCGCGTATGAGCACCCCGGTGGTCGGCTCGGGTAGCTCGAAGATGGTGGTCAGGCCCTTGACGATCTGGAACATCGACAGCCCGCCGGCGGCGATCGAACCGGCCAGGATCACCGCGGCCAGGCCGCCGGTGGCGGCGGTGGCGGCGACCACGGCGGCGCCGATCAGGGCTCCGGCCACGGCTCCGGCGACCATCGCGGCGACACCGAAACCGTGGGCTATCTCATCGCCCAGTCGGGCGGCGGCTTGCGCATCCATGCGTCGGTACTCGGATCAGCTAGGGGTCGGGCGCGGGACCAGGGTCTGCATCGCCTGCTTCCAGGCCGGCTCGTGGTGCGGCAGGTCAGCCGGGGTGGTGGTCAGGGTGGTGATCAGCACCGCCGGGCGGCGCTCGATGAATACCTGGCGCAGCATCAGGTCGCGGCCCTCGCGCTGCCACTGGTAGTCGAGGAGCACGGCGGCGTGGCCGTGGATGTTGATGTCCCAGCGCTTGTGCAGCTTGAAGCCGGGCAATTGCTTCTCGGCGTTTTCCAGTTGGCGGGCGACATAGTCGGCGAACGGCGCGTCGCCCTGGCTGGCGTCGCGGCTGATGACGAAACTGGCTTCGCGGGCGGGGCCGCTGGCGGGGAGCTTGAAGATGTTGATGCTCTGGTCCTGCCAGGCATCGGGAATCTCGAGATCGGCTTCGTGGAGGCGATAGAGCGTCACTGTGTTAACCCCTTCCCTAGGATTCTGAGTGAGTCATTGCTGGACAAAAGCTTTACGGAATGTTGCTCGCGAATCAAGGCTTTCCTGGCCCGAAGCGGCCTTTCGTGATGGCCTTCTGCCTGTTCACCGTCGGTCGGGGCGCTCGTCGGAATCTGTGTCACGCATCTCCCCTTTCCACCGCATCCGCGCCTATGCTGCTTGGGTGGCGCCGCTCCAACGGCGCCAGTGATGGACGTGGATCAAGGATGATTTCATGGCACTTGCGCAACAGACCCGCCTGGTCCGGGTCGACAGTCCGCTCGGCGCGGAGGTCCTGCAATTGCAGCGAATGGAGGGTCGCGAAGAGCTCGGCCGGCCGTTCGCCTACGAGCTGGAACTGATCTCGGAAAACCCCGACCTGCCACTCGACGGGCTGCTGGGCAAGCCGGCCAGCCTGGCGCTGGAACTGCACGACGGCAGCCGGCGGCATTTCCACGGCATCGTCGCCGCTTGCAGCCAGGGATCCGGCAACGGCCAGTTCGCCAGCTACCAGGTCACCCTGCGCCCCTGGCTGTGGCTGCTGACGCGCACCTCCGACTGCCGCATCTTCCAGAACCAGAAGGTCCCGGACATCATCAAGCAGGTGTTCCGCGACCTCGGCTTCTCCGACTTCGAGGACGCCCTGAGCCGCTCCTACCGCGAGTGGGAATACTGTGTGCAATACCGCGAGACCAGTTTCGACTTCGTCAGCCGGCTGATGGAGCAGGAAGGCATCTACTACTGGTTCCGCCACGAGCGGAATCGGCACATCCTGGTTCTATCCGACGCCTATGGCGCGCACCAGAGCCCGCCGAACTACGCCAGCGTGCCCTACTACCCGCCGACCCTGGAACAGCGCGAGCGCGACCATTTCTACGACTGGCACATGGCGCGCGAGGTGCAGTCCGGCTCACTGAGCCTCAACGACTACGACTTCCAGCGCCCCGGCGCGCGCCTGGAGGTGCGCTCCAATATCGCCCGTTCGCATGCGGCGGCCGACTACCCGCTGTACGACTACCCTGGCGAATACGTACAGAGCCAGGACGGCGAGCAGTACGCGCGGACCCGTATCGAAGCCTTGCAGGCGCGCTACGAACGGGTGCGCCTGCGCGGCCGCGCCCGCGGCCTGGGTTCGGGCCACCTGTTCAAGCTCAGCGGCTACCCGCGCGAGGACCAGAACCGCGAGTACCTGGTGGTCGGCGCCGAGTACCGGGTGGTCCAGGAACTCTACGAGACCGGCGGCGGCGGGGTGGGCGCGCAGTTCGAAAGCGAGCTGGACTGCATCGATGCCGGCCAGGCCTACCGCCCCTTGCCGACCACTCCGCTGCCGATCGTCCGTGGCCCGCAGACTGCGGTGGTGGTCGGGCCCAAGGGCGAGGAGATCTGGACCGACCAGTATGGCCGGGTCAAGGTGCATTTCCACTGGGACCGCCACGACCAGTCCAACGAGAACAGCTCCTGCTGGATGCGCGTCTCGCAGGCCTGGGCGGGGAAGAACTGGGGCTCGATCCAGATCCCGCGGATCGGCCAGGAAGTGATCGTCAGCTTCCTCGAAGGCGACCCGGACCGGCCGATCATCACCGGGCGGGTCTACAACGCCGAGCAGACGGTGCCCTACGAGCTGCCGGCGAACGCTACCCAGAGCGGCACCAAGAGCCGTTCGAGCAAGGGCGGCACGCCGGCCAACTTCAACGAGATCCGCATGGAGGACAAGAAGGGCGCCGAGCAGTTGTTCATCCATGCCGAGAAGAACCAGGACATCGAGGTCGAGAACGACGAGAGCCACTGGGTCGGCCACGACCGGACCAAGACCATCGACCACGACGAGACGGTGCATGTGAAGCACGATCGCACCGAGACCGTGGACAACAACGAGACCATAACCATCGGCGTCGACCGCACCGAGAAGGTCGGCAACAACGAGAAGATCAGTATCGGCGCGAACCGCACCGAGGACGTCGGCAGCAACGAGACCATCAGCATCGGCGTCGACCGCACCGAGAAGGTCGGCAGCAACGAGAAGATCAGCATCGGTGCCAATCGCACCGAGGACGTCGGCAACGACGAGACCATCAGCATCGGCGCGAACCGTAGCGAGTCGGTGGGCAACAACGAGACGATCAGCATCGGCGCCGACCGCAGCGAGTCGGTGGGCGCCAACGAGACCATCGACATAGGCGGCAACCAGAGCACCAGCATCGGCAAGAACGAGTCGCGCAGCGTCGGCCAGGGCCGCGATACCTCGGTGGGCAAGGACGATAGCCTGGACGTGGGCAAGAGCTTCACGCTCAACGCCGGCGACTCGATCACCCTGGTCACCGGTGCCGCCAGCATCCGCATGAAGAAGGACGGCAGCATCGTCATCAGCGGCAAGAACATCACCATCGACGGATCCGGGGCGATCAACGTCAAGGCCGACAAGAACGTGGTGGTGAAGGGACGCAAGATCCTCCAGAACTGAAGCGGCGCAGAGCCAGGGAGTCAGCGCATGAGTGTCGAGATCCATCTACCTGGGGCCACGACGGCCCTTCCCGCGCGCCTGGACGGCGTGGTCATCGGCGTCCTCCTCGACGTGCCGGACGCCGCCGCTCCGGTGGTCGCCTATCCCGGTTGCCCGAGCGAGCACGGCCTGGCGGCGGCCACCACCACCCAGCTCAGTCGCGCCGATATCGGCGCCCAGGTGGCTTTGCTGTTCGTCGCCGGCGACCCGCGCCAGCCACTGGTGATCGGGCGTATCCAGCGCCTGCCGCAGGAAGCGTCCGCCCGGCTGGACGGCGAACGCCTGGAGTTCAGCGCCGAACGCGAGATCGTCCTGCGCTGCGGCAAGGCCAGCATCACCCTGACCCGCGCCGGCAAGGTGATCATCCGTGGCGCCTATCTTTCCAGCCGCTCCACCGGGGTCAACCGGATCAAGGGCGGTTCGGTGCAGATCAACTGAGCGCGGCGGGCCCGACATGGAACTGTTGAACGCCACCCCGCTGGCCGCCGCCTACAACCAGGGGCTCGACGCCGAAGGCCGGGAGTCGCTGGTGGTGATCGCCAAGGGCAGTTTCGACCTGCCGCTGGACGGTCGCGAGGCGCGCCTGCTGGACGAGCAGCAGGCGCTGCTGATGGTCGATGAATTCTATGGCGAGCCGGGGCTTTCCGCGCCGCGCCGGGAGTGCGAGTTCGTTCCCTTCAAGCCGTTCTGCGATGTGCTGGTGCTGGGCAGCGCCCAGGCGCCCGGCGGGCGGCCGGTACAGCAGTTGACCGCGGGCATCCGCGTCGGCCGGGTGAGCAAGGCGCTGACGGTGCATGGGCCGCGCCAGTGGGAACCGGGATTGCTCGGTGCCGGCGCGGGCGTCGCGCAGCCGTTCCAGCGCCAGGACATTTCCTACGCCAGTGCCTTCGGCGGCAGCCATGCCTCGCCGGACAACCCCGGTTTCATGGATTGCTACATGGCCAATCCGGCCGGATGTGGCTGGTTTCCGCGCAGCGCCGACACCGCCGAGATCGTCGGCACGCCGATGCCGGCCACGGAAAAGCTCGGCGAGCCGGTGGACAGCCCCCACGGCCGCTTCACGCCGATGGCGCTCGGCCCGCTCGGCCGCCACTGGCAGGCCCGGGTCGGCTTCGCCGGCCGCTACGACGACGCCTGGTTGGCCGAGCGCTTCCCGTTCCTGCCCGCCGACTTCGACGAGCGCTACTTCCAGTCCGCGCCGGCCGACCAGTGGACCGACCATCTGCGCGGCGGCGAGGAGGTCCTGCTGCTCAACCTCACCGGCGAGGAGCGCGCGGCCTTCCGCGTGCCGCGCAGGGAGGTCCCGGTGACCTTCTTCCTGAAAAAGGGTGGCCACGAAACCGCGCAGGCACGGATCGATACCCTGCTGGTGGACTGCGACGCCCGTCGCGTGGAAGTCACCTGGCGCATTCGCCGGCCGTTGAAGCGCAACCTGTTCGAGATCGCCCAGGTGCTGGTCGGCAGCAAGTCCGCCGCCTGGTGGCGCGCCCGCGAGCTGGGCAAGGACTACTACCCCTCGCTTGCCGCGTTGGCACGCAGCCGCCAGGCCGAGGAGGACGAGGCATGAGCCAGGCCCTGAGCATCGTCGCCTCCGGCATGGTCAGCGCGGTCGGCCTCAGCGCGCCGGCCAGCTGCGCGGCGATCCGCTGCGCCCTGGACAACTTCCAGGAAACCCGTTTCATCGACCAGGGCGGCGAATGGTTGGTCGGCGCTCCGGTGATGCTGCCCGAGCCGTCCTCCGGCTACGCGCAATTGGTGGGGATGGCTGCCATGGCCATCGCCGAATGTGTGGCCGGATTGCCCGCCGAGGACATTCGCGAAATGCCGTTGCTGCTTGGCGTTGCCGAAGTCGACCGGCCCGGACGACTGGCGGGGTTGGAGCAGCCTTTGCTACAGGCCATCGAAGAGCGCCTGGGTTACCGCTTCCATGAACGTTCCTGCGTCATCCCGCGCGGTCGGGTGAGCGCCGCGGTGGCGCTCCTCAACGCGCGAAAGCTCATGGAACAGGGGTGTTCGAAGGTGCTGATCGCCGGAGTCGATTCCTACCTGACCGCGGCGACGCTGGCGGCCTACCAGGAACGCGACCGGCTGCTGGGCAGCCACTGCCAGGATGGCTTCATCCCCGGCGAAGGCGCGGCGGCGGTACTGGTGACGGCCGCGTGCGCCAGCGAGGAACCGCAATTGCTGTGCCTGGGGCTGGGGTTCGGGGTGGAGAAGGCTACCGTCGAAAGCGAGGGCCTGCCGCTGCGGGCGGACGGCCTCACCCAGGCGGTGAAAGCGGCGTTCGCGGACTGCGGGTTCGGTTACGAACTTGTCGACTATCGCCTGGCAGACCTCCCCGGCGAGCAGTATTACTTCAAGGAGGCCGCGCTGGCCTTGAGTCGAACCCTGCGGGTGCGCAAGGAGCGCGTCGAACTCTGGAGCCCTGCGGATTGCATCGGCGAGTGCGGAGCGATGACAGGCCCCGCGCTGCTGTGCATCGCCCTTGCCGCCTCACGCAAGGGGTATGCACACGGCCCGCAGGTACTCTGTCATTCGGGTAACGATGCTGGCGAACGGGCCGCGGTGGTGCTTGGCTACCAGCGAGTGAGGGCGAACTAGATGGCCAACGAGGTCTATGCCAACGGCCGCGAGCTCTCCTGCAAGTCGGCCTCGGGGAAATCGATAGCGTCGTTCCCCGACGTCTGCTTCACGCCGCCTCAGGCACCACCGACGCCGTTGGGCGTGCCGGTCCCCTACCCTAATACCGGCATGTCGAAGGACACCACCCGAGGTAGCCGGACCGTAAGGATCACCCGCAAGGAAGTGATGCTCAAAAACAAGAGCCACTTCAAGAAGAGCTACGGCGACGAGGCTGGGCGTGCGCCGAAGAAAGGCATCATCACCAGTACCAATACCGGCAAGGTCTATTTCACTTCATGGTCGATGGACGTGAAGATCGAAGGCCTGAACGTCGTCCGCCATCTCGACCTGACCACCCACAACCACAACCCCTCTCCCGGCAATACCGCGACCTGGCCGCACACCTCGAAGATGAAGGCGGCCTTCAAGCCGGGCGGCAAGTGTGCCGGCATGGAGCACCTGCGCCTGCAGCCCTACAGCAAGGCGTGCCCTAGCACGGCGGGCGGGGGCGCACAGACCGGCCACCACCTGATTCCTGGTCGCTGTATGCGCGGCAAGGCCGGCTACAGCCACTCCAAGGCCCCGGTGATCTGTGTGTCGCGCGGCAACCAGCACCAGGGCTCGCACAAGCGTTGTCACGCGAAGTTCGATCCGGTCGAACTGGACCACTTCGACAAAGGCAAGCCGTTCAAGTACGAAACCGCGCGCAACACCGCGGCTGCTTCGGCAGGGGGAGCGTTGAGCCCGCCGCGCGAGCTGACGAAAAAAGAAAAGGAGTGCGTCGCCTTCCAGCTCGACCAGTACTACAAGGCCAAGCCCAAGAAGGGGCCGGGCTGCACCACCGCCACGAACCTCCGCGCCTCGGGCGCGGCGGGAAAAGTCATACCACCCGCGCGTTCCGCGCCGGCACCTGCGGGACGTCCATAGGAACTGAACCATGGCAAAGAGCGAGACCGCCCTCTATTTCACCAACGTCATTGCGATCGGGCCTCGAGAGGCGCTGCTCGCCGGGCACCTCTACCTGGAGGGCGCGGAACCCAGCGTGACCCGGGTGATGATGATCGACCAGGACGACTGGTTCCACGTCTACGATATCCCCGAAGTCGTCTACAGCGCCCTGCAGAGGAGTCCGCGGCGCGGGCAGCAGAAAGGTGACTACTGCTTCCTGGGACGCGCCGGCCTGTTGCGTGAACACCCGTCCGGGCAGTCCAGCACGGATGCCACGCTGGACATCGACAACGTCTACCTGATGGATCTCTGCGAGGTGGACGGTGAGCTCTATGCCTGCGGCACCCAGAACCAGGTGCTGCGGCAGAACAAGGGCGTTTGGCAGCGTATCGACCAGGGGCTTTATGTCCCCCTGGGGGACGAGGTTACCGCTTGCCTGAACGGTATAGACGGGTTTTCGCGCGACGATGTGTATGCCGTCGGCGATGCCGGCGCCATCTGGCATTGGGACGGCAAGGGCTGGCAGGCATCGGCGGCGCCCACCAACCTGCCGCTCTACTGCGTGCACTGCGCCGCCGATGGCACTGTCTACATAGGCGGTTCCGGCGGCATCCTGCTACGCGGCAGCGCACAGGTCGGCTGGACCGATATCGGCGACCGCGACCTGTGCTCGGAGGTACTGGAGAATATGGTGGAGTTCGCCGGCAAGCTCTATGTGACCGCGACCGACCAGTTGCTCGAGTACGACGGTACGCGCCTGAGTGAGACCAAGGTGCCAGTGCAGGGTAAGAAGGCTTACTACGCCATCGATGCCAAACCCGAGGTGATGTGGGTGGTGGGCGATGAATGCGTGCTCAGCTACGACGGCGGCACCTGGCAGCGTCATGTCTGCCCGGAGAACTGATCGACGATGAATGTCGCCGCTGTCATCGACCAGCACGTCGAGGAGGCCGGCTTTCTGGCGGGGCTGCGCGACCATGCCGTGCGTGCTCCCCACTACGACCTGGCGCACCTGCTGGATCTCGACAATCGGATTGAGGCGCATCTGGATGCGTTGCAGATAGGTGGACTGAGGAGCCTGGACCTGGTGCTGAAGGCGCTGGACACAAACGCCGAGGGAGAGGTTTTCGTCGCTGCGATACTGGTGTTTCGTGGCACGAACGGTACAGCCCTGGCCCAGTTGTGCGAGCACCTACGGCGTTTTCCCGAGGGCGCGCGATTCTTCGCCGCAGCCCTCGGCTGGCTCGACTGGGACCAGGCGCGGCCCTGGGTGGAGCGCCTGCTGGCCTCGCCCGAGCCGCTGTTCCGCGCCATTGGCCTGGCCGCCTGCGGCATGCACCGGCATGACCCGGGGCCGGCGCTGCTGTCCGCCCTTGGCCACGCCGACCCGGCGGTGCTGGCGCGCGCCGCGCGCACCGCCGGCGAACTGCGTCGGCGCGACCTGATGGCGAATATCCGCGCCTACCGCGCCCACGACGACCCGAGCCTGCGCTTCTGGGCCAACTGGGCCACCGCGCAGATGGGCGACGAGGAGGCGTTAGGGCCATTGCGTGCGTTCGCCGGGCAGCCCGGCCCGTTCCAGCTGCCGGCGACCATGGTGCTGCTCGCCTGGCAGCCGCGTGACACCAGCATGGCCTGGATTCGCCAACTGATGCAGGCGGCGGACACGCGGCGGATCGGCATCCAGGCCACCGGCCTGTTCGGCGATCCGGTGGCGGTGCCCTGGCTGATCCAGCAGATGCGCGACGAGAGTCTGGCGCGGGTCGCCGGCGAGGCCTTCAGCCTGATCACCGGCGCCGACCTGGCGTTGCTCGACCTGGAGCTGGAGGCCTTGCCCGACTACGACCCAGGCCCCAACGACGATCCCGACGACGACAACGTCGCCCTCGACGACGACGAGAACCTTACCTGGCCGGAGGCGGAGCGAGTCTCCGCCTGGTGGCGTGACAACGGCGCGCGCTTCGTCGCCGGGCGCGCCTACCTGCTCGGCGAACCTCTGGGCGAGGCGCGCTGCCGCCAGGTCCTGCGCAACGGCCAGCAACGCCAGCGAATGGCTGCGGCGTGCCTGCTGGCGCGCTTCGTGCCGAACCTGCCGCTGTTCCCCACCGGTGCGCCGGTGCGCCGCCAACTGGACCTGTTCTGATAGCTGGCTGGCACCGGGCGGCCAGGTCATGGCCGCTGGCGCGGTGCGCCGGGTTTTCCCATTCGACGAATTTCCCTGCACGTAGCCAACCGGTTGACTGAAACCTTTCACCACTTATGCGGGGCGAATGGAAATGCCACTCGTTTGCCATGATAGCCTGTCGACATCCTCTGGAAATATCGTGAAAAAAGCTGGCAACGTGCGAGATAGAGGGATTTTTTAATTTATGGTTAAGCTTCGGGCATTAGCGTTGAGCACCAGAAGTGACCGATCGGTCACGTAGGTCGCTCTGCGTTTGTTGTGCCTTTTTCCTATGGGGAAAGCGTCGGCAGACGTGGGAAAATTCAATCGATCCATTCATCGAGGTTCCGAACCATGCCAGACCGTATGCGGGGCGTTAAGTCCGATTCTCCAGAGCAGGAAAGCGCTGACGACGCATTGAAAAGGATTGTCGATGGATTCCAGCATTTCCGCCGGGAGGTCTTTCCCGAGCAGCAGGCGCTGTTCAAGAAGCTCGCCAATAGCCAGCGGCCGCGGGCGATGTTCATCACCTGCGCGGATTCGCGCATCGTTCCCGAGCTGATCACCCAGAGTTCCCCCGGCGACCTGTTCGTCACCCGCAACGTCGGCAACGTGGTGCCGCCCTACGGGCAGATGAACGGCGGCGTCTCCACCGCCATCGAATACGCCGTGCTGGCGCTGGGCGTGCACCACATCATCGTCTGCGGCCACTCCGACTGCGGGGCGATGCGCGCCGTGCTCGACCCGCAGACCCTGGAACGCATGCCGACGGTCAAGGCCTGGCTGCGGCACGCCGAGGTGGCGCGCACGGTGGTGGCGGACAACTGCGACTGCGGCGCCAGCCACGACACCCTCGGGGTGCTCACCGAAGAGAACGTGGTGGCCCAGCTCGATCACCTGCGCACCCACCCCTCGGTGGCCTCGCGCCTGGCCAGCGGGCAACTGTTCATCCACGGCTGGGTGTACGACATCGAGAGTGCGCAGATCCGCGCCTACGACGCCAAGCAGGGTCGCTTCCTGCCCCTCGACGGCGAGCATCCGGTGCCGATGGCCACGCCCGCGCCGCGCTACCTGAACTCGTGATAGCGGCGGCCGTGCGGGCCGCCGGATAACAACAGCGTTTTCGCGTCACCTTTCGCCGTTCCTGCCATGGACGACCTCTGGGAAGCCCCGTTCCGGGGCTGAACGGGTCGCTATTACAAGAAAAAACACACTGCGCACACACAACCGGCGCCGGGCCTGGTCCTGGCGTCGCTCCCTCGTCGTGGAAAAAATTCGCAGGAGAACTGTGCCATGCATGTTTCAAAGGTGTTTCCGTCCCTCCGGGACACGTTGCCGCGGGACCTGATGGCCTCCGTGGTGGTGTTCCTCGTCGCCCTGCCGCTGTGCATGGGCATCGCCATCGCCTCCGGGATGCCGCCGGCCAAGGGCCTGCTCACCGGCATCGTCGGTGGCCTGGTGGTCGGCTTCCTGGCCGGCTCGCCGCTACAGGTCAGCGGCCCGGCGGCCGGCCTCGCGGTGCTGGTCTTCGAACTGGTGCGTACCTACGGGGTGGCCATGCTCGGGCCGATCCTGCTGCTCGCCGGCGCCATCCAGCTGCTCGCCGGGCGGCTGCGCCTGGGCTGCTGGTTCCGGGTCACCTCGCCGGCGGTGGTATACGGGATGCTCGCCGGCATCGGCATCCTCATCGTCCTTTCGCAATTGCACGTGATGCTCGACCTGGCGCCCAAGGCGTCCGGCCTCGACAACCTGCTGGCATTCCCCCAGGCGGCGTTCGCCGCGCTCGGTTCGCTGGGCATGGACAGCGGCCTCGACGCGGCGCTGCTCGGGCTGGGCACCATCGCGGTGATGTGGGGCTGGGACAAGCTGCGTCCGCAACGCCTGCGCTTCCTACCCGGCGCGCTGCTCGGCGTGAGCCTGGCGACCCTGGCCAGCCTCTGGCTGGCGCTGGACGTGCGACGGGTCGAGGTACCGGCCAACCTCGGCGAGGCCATCGACTGGCTACGCCCGGTCGACCTGCTGGCCCTGGCCGATCCCTCCCTGCTGCTGGCGGCGGTGGTGGTGGCCTTCATCGCCAGTGCGGAGACCCTGCTCTCGGCGGCGGCGGTGGATCGCCTGCACGACGGCCCGCGCTCGGACATGGATCGCGAGTTGTCCGCCCAGGGGGTCGGCAACATGCTCTGCGGCCTGCTCGGCGCGCTGCCGATGACCGGGGTGATCGTACGCAGCTCGGCCAACGTCAACGCCGGTGCGCGAACCCGCGCCTCGGCGATCTTCCACGGCCTCTGGTTGCTCGCCTTCGTCCTCCTGCTCGGCAGCCTGCTGCGGCAGATTCCGGTGGCGAGCCTGGCCGGGGTGCTGGTCTATACCGGGGTCAAGCTGGTCGATTTCAAGGCCCTCGGCAACCTCTCTCGCTACGGCCGGATGCCGATGCTGGTGTACGCGGCCACCGCCCTGGCCATCGTCTTCACCGACCTGCTGACCGGCGTGCTGGTGGGCTTCGCCCTGACCCTGCTGAAGCTGGTGCTGAAGGCGGCGCGGCTGAAGATCGCCCTGCGCTACACCGGCGAGCATGAAGCCGAGCTGCGCCTGAGCGGCGCCGCGACTTTCCTCAAGGTGCCGGCGCTGTCGCGGGTGCTCGACGAGGTCAAGCCGGGGACCACCCTGCACGTACCGATGGATAACCTCAGCTATGTCGACCATGCCTGCATGGAGCTGCTCGAGGATTGGGGGCGGATGGCACCGGTGCAGGGCTCGCGCCTGGTGATCGAACCGCGCGCCTTGAAGCGTCGCCTGGAAGGGCGCCTGCGCGGCAGCGTCGGGTTGGGCGGCGCGCGCAATGGCGGGGCGGTCAGCCCAGGCTGAGTTCCACCCCGAGCTGCTTCGACAGGCACGGCCACTGCTGCCAGGCGGCGACCACCCGCGGGTTCTTCAGGTTCTCGCGGTAGGCGCGGGCCGAGTCGGCGTCGAAGGTGGTGGCGTCGAGCATGTTCTCCACCGCATGGTGGACGGCTTCGTCCAGCCGATTGGCGAACGGTTCGCCGATCAACTGGTGGGCCACCAGGTTGGCCACGGTGGTGTCCAGCGGGATCAGCGCCTGGCCGAAGTGGGCGATGTAGCGGTCGTTCACTTCTTCCACCAGGCGGTGCGCCAGGTAGGCCTCGTCGAGCAGGGCGTCGAGGCCGTCGTGGCCGGCGAGCAACGCCGGCGGGGTGAGGAAGAACTGCTCGGCGACCTTCAGCACCGGCTTGATCCGTTCCTCGATGCCGGCTTCGCGGGCCACGCTGTTGGCGGCGTCGAGCAGGTCCGGCACCTGTTCGACATAGGCGTGGACGAAGCGGGTGAGTATGTCTTCCGTGTTCTCGCCTTGCGGCTGGATGGTGCGATGCAGGCGGGGCAGGCAGCTGGCTATCAGATCAGCCAGGTGACCGTGGCGGGCTTCGCTGAGGTGCGCCTGCTGGATGAGTTCACGGAGGGCAGCGGTGTTCATGGGTTCTCCCATACAACGGGGATGGTGAAGAAGAGGAGAAACATAGCCGGCGGCGCGCGCCGGCTAAGACGCGATTGTCATAATCGCTTCGTGGTTATGCGAGGATGATATATCAGGCGGCCACCATTCGCCTGCAAAGCCACGCCGCTCGCGGCTTTTAGAGAAGAATCGGCACTTTCCAGCGACGTTTTTACGCTGCGTTGTTATGTCGCAGCCGCTGTCTATACTCCCACTCGAATGCTGAACCTGATGAACCCGGCCTGCCTTGCTGTGTGCCGAGGTGCGACGGTCAAAGTTCGTTGTCTTGGCGGTCCACCCCTTGGCCGTTGGCGTCTGCCGGCGGGATAAAAACAACGATAAGGGGAACCCGAATGCTGCGACATCCACGAGTCTGGATGGGCTTCCTTTTGCTCTCGGCGATCAGCCAGGCGAATGCCGCCTGGACGGTCAACATGGCCCCGGGCGCTACCGAGGTGAGCCGGTCCGTCTTCGACCTGCACATGACCATCTTCTGGATCTGCGTGGTGATCGGCGTGCTGGTCTTCGGCGCGATGTTCTGGTCGATGATCGTCCACCGCCGCTCCACCGGCCAGCAGCCGGCGCATTTCCACGAGAGCACCACGGTGGAAATCCTCTGGACGGTGGTGCCGTTCGTGATCCTGGTGGTGATGGCGGTGCCCGCCACCCGCACCCTGATCCACATCTACGACACTTCCGAGCCGGAGCTGGACGTGCAGGTCACCGGCTACCAGTGGAAGTGGCAGTACAAGTACCTGGGCCAGGACGTCGAGTACTTCAGCAACCTGGCCACCCCGCAGGACCAGATCCACAACCGGCAGGCGAAGGACGAGCATTACCTGCTGGAGGTGGACGAGCCGCTGGTGCTGCCGGTGGGCACCAAGGTGCGCTTCCTGATCACCTCCAGCGACGTGATCCATTCCTGGTGGGTGCCGGCCTTCGCGGTCAAGCGCGACGCCATCCCCGGCTTCGTCAACGAGGCCTGGACCAAGGTCGACGAGCCCGGCATCTACCGCGGCCAGTGCGCCGAGCTGTGCGGCAAGGACCACGGCTTCATGCCGATCGTGGTCGACGTCAAGCCCAAGGCCGAGTTCGACCAGTGGCTGGCCAAGCGCAAGGAAGAGGCGGCGAAGGTCAAGGAACTGACCAGCAAGGAGTGGACCAAGGAAGAACTGGTCGCGCGCGGCGACAAGGTCTACCACACCATCTGCGCCGCCTGCCACCAGGCCGAAGGCCAGGGCATGCCGCCGATGTTCCCGGCGCTGAAGGGCTCGAAGATCGTCACCGGGCCCAAGGAGCACCACCTGGAAGTGGTCTTCAACGGCGTGCCCGGCACCGCCATGGCGGCCTTCGGCAAGCAGCTCAACGAGGTCGACCTGGCCGCGGTGATCACCTACGAGCGCAACGCCTGGGGCAACGACGATGGCGACATGGTCACCCCGAAAGACGTCGTCGCCTACAAGCAGAAACAACAATAGGAGACCGCCATGAGTGCTGTGATCGATACGCCCGACCACCATGCCGGCGACCACCACCACGGACCGGCCAAGGGCCTGATGCGCTGGGTGCTGACGACCAACCACAAGGACATCGGCACCCTCTACCTGTGGTTCAGCTTCATGATGTTCCTGCTCGGCGGCTCGATGGCCATGGTGATCCGCGCCGAGCTGTTCCAGCCCGGCCTGCAGATCGTCGAGCCGGCGTTCTTCAACCAGATGACCACCATGCACGGCCTGATCATGGTCTTCGGCGCGGTGATGCCGGCCTTCGTCGGCCTGGCCAACTGGATGATCCCGCTGATGATCGGCGCGCCGGACATGGCCCTGCCGCGGATGAACAACTTCAGCTTCTGGCTGCTGCCGGCGGCCTTCGGCCTGCTGGTCAGCACCCTGTTCATGCCCGGCGGCGGTCCCAACTTCGGCTGGACCTTCTACGCGCCGCTGTCGACCACCTTCGCCCCGCACAGCGTGACCTTCTTCATCTTCGCCATCCACCTGGCCGGGATCAGCTCGATCATGGGCGCGATCAACGTGATCGCCACCATCCTCAACCTGCGCGCCCCGGGCATGACCCTGATGAAGATGCCGCTGTTCGTCTGGACCTGGCTGATCACCGCGTTCCTGTTGATCGCGGTGATGCCGGTGCTGGCCGGCGTGGTGACCATGATGCTGATGGACATCCACTTCGGCACCAGCTTCTTCAGCGCCGCCGGCGGCGGCGACCCGGTGCTGTTCCAGCACGTGTTCTGGTTCTTCGGCCACCCCGAGGTGTACATCATGATCCTGCCTGCCTTCGGTGCGGTCAGTGCGATCATCCCGACCTTCGCGCGCAAGCCGCTGTTCGGCTACACCTCGATGGTCTACGCCACCGCCAGCATCGCCTTCCTCTCCTTCGTGGTCTGGGCGCACCACATGTTCGTGGTCGGCATCCCGGTCACCGGCGAGCTGTTCTTCATGTACGCCACCATGCTGATCGCGGTGCCCACCGGGGTGAAGGTGTTCAACTGGGTGACCACCATGTGGGAGGGTTCGCTGACCTTCGAGACGCCGATGCTGTTCGCCGTGGCCTTCGTCATCCTGTTCACCATCGGCGGCTTCTCCGGACTGATGCTGGCGATCGCCCCGGCGGACTTCCAGTACCACGACACCTACTTCGTGGTCGCCCACTTCCACTACGTGCTGGTGCCCGGCGCGATCTTCGGCATCTTCGCCTCGGCTTACTACTGGCTGCCGAAGTGGACCGGCCACATGTACGACGAGACCCTCGGCAAGCTGCACTTCTGGATGAGCTTCATCGGCATGAACCTGGCGTTCTTCCCGATGCACTTCGTCGGCCTCGCCGGCATGCCGCGACGGATCCCCGACTACAACCTGCAGTTCGCCGACTTCAACATGGTTTCGTCGATCGGCGCCTTCATGTTCGGCACCACCCAGCTGCTGTTCCTGTTCATCGTCATCAAGTGCATCCGCGGCGGCAAGCCGGCCCCTGCCAAGCCCTGGGACGGCGCCGAGGGCCTGGAGTGGAGCATCCCCTCGCCGGCGCCCTACCACACCTTCAGCACCCCGCCCGAGGTCAAGTGAGGAGCGCGCCATGAGCGATGCCAAGGTCGATACCCGCCGCCTGGTCGGCCGCCTGCTGCTGGTGACCGTGCTGATGTTCGCCTTCGGCTTCGCCCTGGTGCCGCTCTACGACGTGATGTGCCGCGCCCTGGGGATCAACGGCAAGACCGCCGGCAGCGCCTACAGCGGCGAGCAGCAGGTGGATGTCGGGCGCGAGGTGAAGGTGCAGTTCATGACCTCGAACAATATCGACATGGTCTGGGAGTTCCGCTCCGCCGGCGACCAGTTGGTGGTGCATCCCGGCGCGGTGAACCAGATGGTGTTCTACGCGCGCAACCCGAGCGACAAGCCGATGACCGCGCAGGCCATCCCGAGCATCGCCCCGGCCGAGGCCGCCGCCTACTTCCACAAGACCGAATGCTTCTGTTTCACCCAGCAGGTGCTGCAACCCGGCGAGAGCATCGAGATGCCGGTGCGCTTCATCGTCGACCGCGATCTGCCCAAGGATGTGCGGCACGTGACGCTGGCCTACACCCTCTTCGATATCACTGCGCGGAAGCCGCCCGTACCGGTTGCGGGACGATAAGGAGAACAACATGGCAAGCCACGAACACTATTACGTCCCCGCCCAGAGCAAGTGGCCGATCATCGCCAGCATCGGCCTGCTGGTGACGGTGTTCGGCCTGGGTACCTGGTTCAACGACCTCACCGCAGGCCACAAGGAATCCCATGGCCCGTGGATCTTCTTCGTCGGCGGGCTGATCATCGCCTACATGCTGTTCGGCTGGTTCGGCAACGTCATCCGCGAGAGCCGCGCCGGACTCTACAGCGCGCAGATGGACCGCTCGTTCCGCTGGGGCATGAGCTGGTTCATCTTCTCCGAGGTGATGTTCTTCGCCGCCTTCTTCGGCGCGCTGTTCTACGTCCGCCACTTCGCCGGTCCCTGGCTCGGCGGCGAGGGTGCCAAGGGCGTGGCGCACATGCTCTGGCCGAACTTCCAGTACAGCTGGCCGCTGCTGCAGACCCCGGACCCGAAGCTGTTCCCGCCGCCGAGCGCGGTGATCGAGCCGTGGAAGCTGCCGCTGATCAACACCATCCTGCTGGTCACCTCCAGCTTCACCGTGACCTTCGCCCACCACGCCCTGAAGAAGAACAAGCGCGGCCCGCTCAAGGCCTGGCTGGCGTTGACCGTGCTGCTGGGGATCGCCTTCCTGATCCTGCAGGCCGAGGAGTACGTGCACGCCTACAACGAGCTGGGCCTGACCCTCGGCGCCGGTATCTACGGCTCGACCTTCTTCATGCTCACCGGCTTCCACGGCGCCCACGTGACCCTCGGCGCGCTGATCCTCAGCATCATGCTGATCCGCATCCTGCGCGGTCACTTCGATGCCGAGCACCACTTCGGCTTCGAGGCCGCCAGTTGGTACTGGCACTTCGTCGATGTGGTCTGGATCGGCCTGTTCATCTTCGTCTACGTGATCTGACCGCCACCGGGGGAATCAGAAATGCCAGGGCGCGTGGCTGTTCAGCTCGCCGCTGTAGAAGCCCCAGGCGACCAGCGCCAGGGTCGCCGCGGCGAGCACCACGCGGACGGTCAGCGAATTGACCACGCGGGAACCATGGCCCTGGTCCTTGACCAGGAAGAACAGGCCGCTGAACAGGCTCACCAGGGTAGCCAGCAGTAGCAGGACGATCGCCACTTTCAACATGGTGGGACTCCGGCGATGGGGGGATTCATGCAGTATAGCCAGCGCCTCGGGGAGGCCGGACGCAATGACAGACGCAGCATGCGTGGCGCGTTCCGCCCCGGCCTGCTGCCGACCCTGGTGGTCCTCGGCCTGCTGCCGGTGCTGCTCTGGCTGGGCACCTGGCAGTTGCAGCGGGCCGACGAGAAGCGCGCCCTGCTGGCCAGCTACGAGGCCCGGCGCGGCGCCGAGCCGGTGTCGCCCGGGCAGCTAGAGGGGCTGCGCGACCCGGCGTACGTCCGCGTGCGCCTGCACGGCCGCTTCGACGAGCGGCATACGCTGCTGCTGGATAACCGGCTGCGCAACGGGCAGGCCGGGGTCGAGGTGCTGCAACCCTTCTACGACCAGGCCAGCGGCCTCTGGCTGCTGGTCAACCGCGGCTGGGTCGCATGGACTGACCGACGCTCGCCGCCGGCGCTGGAAACCCCCGACCGCGTCCTCCTGCTCGATGCCTGGACCTACCTGCCGCCACCCGGCGGCCTGCACCTGGCCGACGCGCCGGCCGGCGGCTGGCCGCGCCTGGTGACCCAGCTCGACATCCCGGCGCTGTGGCAGGCCTTCGGTCGCGCCGGGCTGCCCTGGGAAATCCGCCTGGAACCGGGCGACGCCAGCTTCGACACCGACTGGCCCCTGGTCTCGATGCCGCCGGAGCGGCACACCGGCTACGCCGTGCAGTGGTTCGCCCTGGCGACGGCCCTGCTCGCCCTCTACCTCTACCTCGGTGTGCGCCGCGCACGGGAGAAAAACCATGAGTCTCGCGATTCCGATGCCTGAACGTCCGCGCCGCGCCCGTGGCCGCCTGCAACTGCTGGCGATCATCGGCCTGGTGGTGGGGCCGATGCTGCTCGCCAGCGCCATGTACAAATGGAATTTCTGGGTTCCGCAGGGGCGCAGCTACAGCGGCGCGCTGATCGGCAACGGCCAGACCCCCGCCGACCTCGGCGTGCAGGGACGCAGCCAGGGCGAGCAGTGGCAACTGCTGGTGACCGCGCCGGGCACTTGCGGCGAGGACTGCCAGCAACTGGTCTACCTGGCCCGCCAGGTCAACATCGCCCTCGGCCGCGAAGCCTCGCGCGCCGGCCACGCCCTGGCCGCCAGCGGCGAGCTGCCGGCGGACTTCGCCAACCTGGTGAGGCAGGACTACCCGCGCCTGCAGCGCTACGGCCTGGACCCGGCCCTGTACGACAAGGCCGGCGGCGGCGAGCGGCCGCTGCTGTGGGTGGTCGACCCGCACGGCAACCTGGTGCTGCGCTACGACGCCAAGGCCAACGGCAAGAAGCTGCTGAAGGACGTGCAACTGCTGCTCAAGCTCTCGCATATCGGTTGATCGGCGTGGCCGGCGCGGTTCCCGGCCCGATGAGGACAGAACGACAAGAAAAAGGGGCCCGCGAATGTCAGGCGCAACCCGCAAACCCGGTTTCACCGTCGCCGTGCTGGCGACCCTGCTGGCCGCCGTGGTGGTCCTGCTCGGCGCCTATACCCGGCTGACCCACGCCGGCCTCGGCTGTCCGGACTGGCCAGGCTGCTACGGCTTCGTCCACGTGCCGCTGAGCGAGGCGCAACTGGCCCACGCCGAACTGCACTTCCCCGACGCCCCGGTGGAGGCACAGAAGGGCTGGAACGAGATGATCCACCGCTATTTCGCCGGCGCCCTCGGCCTGCTCATCCTTGGCCTGGCGTTGCATGCGCTGGTCCGCCGCGGGCGCGACGGCCAACCGCTGAAGCTGCCGCTGCTGCTGCTCGCGGTGGTGATCGCGCAGGCCGCCTTCGGCATGTGGACGGTGACCCTCAAGCTCTGGCCGCAGGTGGTCACCGCCCATCTGCTCGGCGGCTTCACCACCCTGGCGCTGCTCTTTCTCCTCGCCCTGCGCCTCTCCGGACGCTTCGCGGCGCGGCGCTACCCGGCGGCGACCCGCGGACTGGCGGGGCTGGCCCTGCTCCTGGTGATCGGCCAGATCGCCCTCGGCGGCTGGGTCAGCAGCAACTATGCGGCGGTGGCCTGCATCGACCTGCCCACCTGCCATGGCGAGTGGTGGCCGCGGATGGACTTCGCCAACGGCTTCCACCTGACCCAGCACATCGGCCCCAACTACCTCGGCGGCCAGCTCGACAGCGACGCGCGCACGGCGATCCACATGACCCACCGGATCGGCGCGCTGTGCGTGACCCTGGTCCTCCTGCTGCTCGCCTGGCGCCTGCAGCGCAGCGGCGTGGTCTGGCCGACCGCGCTGATGCTGCTCGGCCTGTCGCTGCAGATCGGCCTGGGCATCAGCAACGTGCTGCTGCACCTGCCGCTGCCGGTGGCGGTGGCGCACAACGGCGGTGGCGCCCTGCTGCTGCTCAGCCTGGTGCTGGTCAACTATCGCCTGCGCGCGCCGGCCAGCGTCCGCGCGCCGGCACCGTCGCCGCAGCGCGTGCGCCGCACGCTGCCGCCGGCGCAAGGTTCGCGGCTGAAGGCCGCCTGACAGACAGAAGGATGGAGGTAAGGATATGGCCACCGTCATCGATCGCCACAGCCAGCCGACCTGGCGCGACTTCCTCGAACTGACCAAGCCCAAGGTCGTGGTGCTGATGCTGATCACCTCGCTGATCGGCATGCTGCTCGCCACCAAGGCGCCGCTGGATGGCTTCGTGCCCTGGCAGGTGCTGATCTTCGGCAACCTCGGCATCGGCCTTTGTGCCGGCGCGGCGGCGGCGGTCAACCATGTGGTGGACCGGCGCATCGACTCGATCATGGCGCGGACCCACAAGCGGCCGCTGGCCGAGGGCCGGGTGTCGCCGAGCATGGCGCTGGGCTTCGCGCTGCTCCTGGCGCTGGCCGGGATGGCCGTGCTGCTGGCCTTCACCAACCCGCTGACGGCCTGGCTGACCCTCGCCTCGCTGCTCGGCTACGCGGCGCTCTACACCGGCTTCCTGAAGCGCGCCACGCCGCAGAACATCGTCATCGGCGGGCTCGCCGGGGCGGCGCCGCCGCTGCTCGGCTGGGTCGCCATCACCGGCCACCTGAGCGCCGAGCCGCTGTTGCTGGTACTGATCATCTTCGCCTGGACCCCACCGCACTTCTGGGCGCTATGCATCCACCGCAAGGACGAATACGCCAAGGCCGACATCCCGATGCTGCCGGTGACCCACGGCGAGCGCTACACCAAGCTGCACATCCTGCTCTATACCCTGGTGCTGTTCGCGGTGAGCCTGATGCCGTTCGTCATCCACATGAGCGGGCTGGTCTATCTGCTCTGCGCCCTGGCCCTGGGCGCGCGCTTCCTCGACTGGGCCTGGGCGCTCTACTGTGACAGCCGGCCACATGCGGCGATAAAGACCTTCAAGTACTCTATCGTCTACCTGTTCCTGCTGTTCATGGCGCTGCTGGTGGACCACTATCTGCCGCTGAAGCTGCTTCTCTGATCCCACTCTAGAGCCTTGCCCACCCATGACTCGAGTCAACAAGACCGTCCTCGTCCTCGTCGCCCTGGTTGCCCTGGTCCTCGGCCTCACCGTGCACAAGGTGCTCACCGCCCAGCGCCAGGCCGATCCCACCGTGCTGCTCGACGCCGGCATCGTGATCCTGCCGCAGACGCGCAAGGTGCCGGCGCTGGAGTTCACCAACCAGGACGGCCAGGCGGTCAGCACCGCCAGTCTCAAGGGTCGCTGGCACCTGCTGTTCTTCGGCTACACCTTCTGCCCCGATGTCTGCCCGACCACCCTCGCCCAGCTCCGCGAATTGCAGGGCAAGCTGCCGCAGGAGGTGCGCGACGACCTGCAGGTGGTATTCGTCAGCGTCGATCCGAACCGCGACACGCCGCAGCAGATCAAGCAATACCTGGGCTACTTCAACGCCGGCTTCCAGGGGCTCACCGGTACTCCGGAGAACATCCAGAAGCTGGCCAACGCCATGAGCATCCCCTACATCCCCGCCGACACCAGCAAGCCCAACTACACCGTCGACCACAGCGGCAACCTGGTGATCATCGGCCCGGACGGCGAGCAGCACGGCTTCATCCGCGCGCCGCTGAACAACGCCAAGCTGGAAGCCCAACTGCCCGGCGTGCTCAAGCCGCAGGCCTGATTCCCTTCCCTCCCCCCACCGTCCGCGGCGTTCCGGGCCTCAGGCCCGGCGCATGCCGATGTGCGGGATGTCGTCTTCCAGGTAGACCTCGGTGACCGCGACGAAGCCATAGCGGCTGTAGTAGCCCTGCAGGTGGGCCTGGGCCGAGAGGTATACCGGGGTGTCCAGCCAGAGGCGCTCCGCCGCCTGCAGCGCGCGTTCCATCAACTGGTGACCGAGCCCCTGGCCGCGCGCGGCCGAGGAACTGACCACTCGGCCGATCACCACCTGGCCCTCGTGGCGAACCGGGTCTAGCAGGCGCAGGTAGGCGAGCAACTGGCCGTCGCGCCAGGCCATCAGGTGATGGGTATCGCCGACCAGGTCGAGGCCGTCGACTTCCTGGTAGGGGCATTTCTGTTCCACCACGAAGACCTCGGTGCGCAATTGCAGCAGTGCGTAGAGTTCCTTCAGGGTGAGGTCGGCGTGGTGCTTGCAGGTCCAGTCGAGCGACATGGTCGGGATTCCGGGACAGGGGACAGGAACGCGGTTATGCCATGGGCGGCGGGCCGCTGGAAAGGCGTGGCCGGTCGGTTTCGTTTCAGAACCCACGCGGCTATCCTTTGCCGAACGGCTGGAGGTGTCTCATGCGTTGGGAAGAACTGAGCGAGCAACCCTGTTCGCTGGCGCGGGTGCTGGCGATCCTCGGCGATCGCTGGACCCTGCTGGTATTGCGCGACTGCTTTCTCGGCGTGCGCCGTTTCGACGACTTCGAGCGCAGCCTCGGCGTGACCCGCCACGTCCTCGCCGACCGCCTCAAGCGCCTTGTCGAAGCGGAGATACTGGCCAAGGTGCCCTACCAGGAAAGGCCGCTGCGCGAGGAATACCGGCTTACCGAGAAAGGGATGGAACTGTACCCGGCCATCCTTTCCCTGGTGAACTGGGGCGACCGCCACCTCGCCGGCGTCGAGGGGCCGCCACTCGAGCATGTGCACAAGCATTGCGGCCAGCACATGCATGGCGTGCTGGTCTGTTCCGAATGCGGTGAGCCGCTGCACGCGCGGGACGTGACGGTACGCGAGGGGCTGTTCTGGAAGGGGCGCCTGCTGCGGCGCGGCTGAGCGTTCCAGGCCTGGCCGCCGACGCGAATCGGCGGATAAACGCCGATGGCGTTACGGCAGGAAGGACGCTGTCGTACCAGGCTCCGCCGACCGGTCCCCTCTCTTCAGGGAGAGGACGTGCCGGGCAGGCCGGGACAGGCAGAGTAATTGGTGCGCGGATATCACTCGAGCCCTTGCCAGTTGACAAGTTCCTTTTAAGAACTAACTATCGTCTCTATTGGGTTCTAAAAAAGAACTAACAAGAGAGGCCTCTGCAATGACCCAGCGCAAAGCGGTTCTGGTAATGGGCGCCGGCGACGCCACCGGTGGCGCCATCGCCCGGCGGTTCGCCCGCGAGGGCTACGTGGCGTGCGTCGCCCGGCGCAACGCGGAGAAGCTGGAGCCGCTGGTGCAGGCCATCCGCGACCAAGGCGGCGAGGCCCTGGCCTGCGGCTGCGACGCACGCCAGGAGCAGCAGGTGATCGACCTCTTCGCCCGCATCGAGGGTGAGGTCGGTGCGCTGGAGGCGGTGATCTTCAACGTCGGCGCCAACGTCTGGTTCCCGATCACCGAAACCACCGAACGGGTCTATCGCAAGGTCTGGGAGATGGCCGCCTTCGGCGGCTTCCTCACCGGCCGCGAGGCGGCGCGGGTGATGCTGCCGCGGCAGCGCGGAACGATCATCTTCACTGGCGCCACCGCCTCGTTGCGCGGCCGCGCGCATTTCGCCGCGTTCTCCGGCGCCAAGTTCGCCCTGCGTGCCCTGGCCCAGAGCATGGCGCGCGAGCTGGGGCCGAAGGGCATCCACGTCGCCCACCCGATCATCGACGGCGCCATCGACACCGACTTCATCCGCGAAACCCTGCCCGAGCTGTACAAGCGCAAGGAGCAGGACGGCATCCTCGATCCCGAGCACATCGCCGAGACCTACTGGCAGATCCACTGCCAGCCGCGCGACTGCTGGGTACACGAACTGGACCTGCGCCCCTGGATGGAAACCTTCTGATCCCCGCCACGGAAAGAGCCACGCATGAGCAAGCAAATCGAGTTCTTCTTCGACTTCGGCAGTCCCACCACCTACCTCGCCTGGACCCAACTGCCGCGCATCGCCGCCGCCCATGGCGCGAGCATCGCCTGGCGGCCGATGCTGCTGGGCGGCGTGTTCAAGGCCACCGGCAACCATTCGCCGATCGAGGTGCCGGCCAAGGGGCGCTACACCCTCCACGACCTGGCGCGCTATGCGAAACGCTACGGCGTGCCGCTGGCCTTCAACCCGGCCTTCCCGATCAACACCCTGACGCTGATGCGCGGCGCCCAGGGCTATCTCGGCGGCGAAGGGTTCCACCCCTACCTGAAAGCGGTGTTCGAAGCGTTGTGGGTACGACAGCAGAACCTCGGCAAGCCCGAGGTGGTCGCCCAGGTGTTGGCGGAGGCCGGGTTCGATCCGGATGAGTTCCTCCGCCTGGTTGGCGACGAGCAGGTCAAGGAGGGGCTCAAGGCGACCACCGAAGAGGCGGTGCGGCGCGGCGTCTTCGGCGCGCCCAGCTTCTTCGTCGGCGACCAGTTGTTCTTCGGCCAGGATCGCCTCGATTTCGTCGCCGAGGCCCTTGCCGGCTGACCTCCCCTTCCCCGCGGCGAGCCGCTCTGGCCCGCCGCCTTGCGCCATCCGAGCGCCCTTCTCCCGGCTGCGGCCCGCGCGTGCCGCGGTTCCTGGCCATTCGTCGCGCCCGCCGATAGCGGCTTGTCAGGCCGACTTCTTTGCGTATAGGCTGAACTGGTCAGACCGGTAATACCACAATAAAAATGCGTTCATCGCCCGCCTCCGCGAGGCCCGATGGAAGCGCCGAATGGAGACTCCTGCGATGTTCATCAAGCGCTGTTCCCGCTCGATATTCCTGCAAGTCGTGATTGGCCTGGTGATAGGCGTCATCTGCGGGGTCGGCATTCCCGACCTGGCCGTGCAGATGAAGCCGCTGGGCGATGGCTTCATCAAGCTGATCAAGATGCTCATCGCACTGATCGTCTTCTGCGTGGTGGTCAACGGCATCTCCGGCGCCGGCGACCTGAAGAAGGTCGGCCGCATCGGCCTGAAGTCGGTGATCTACTTCGAAATCCTCACCACCATCGCCCTGGTCCTCGGCCTGGTGGTCGCCTACAGCCTGGGCCTGGGCAGCGGCGCCAACATCCATCTCAACGAACTGCCCGCCGGCGACGTCGCCCTGTATACCGGGCGCACCCAGGAGATCCACGGCCCCGTGGCATTCCTCATGGGCCTGATCCCGACCTCTGTGTTCAGCGCCTTCGCCGAGAACGACATCCTCCAGGTCCTGTTGTTCTCCGTGCTGTTCGGCAGCGCCCTGAACCTGGTCGGCGAGCAGGCCAGCGGCGTGGCCCGCCTGATCAACGAATTCAGCCACATCGTGTTCCGCATCATGGGCATGATCGTGCGCCTGGCACCGCTCGGCGTGTTCGGCGCGGTGGCCTTCACCACCGCCCGCTACGGCGTCGACTCGCTCAGCCACCTGGGCGCGCTGGTGCTGGTGTTCTACGCCACCTGCCTGGTCTTCGTCATGGCGGTGCTCGGCAGCGTCCTGCGTCTCTCCGGGGTGCGCATGCTGCCGTTCCTGCGCTACTTCCGCGAAGAGCTGCTGATCGTGATGGGCACCGCCTCCTCCGACGCGGTGCTGCCGCAGGTGATGCGCAAGCTCGAGCACATGGGCATCCGCAGCTCCACGGTAGGCCTGGTGATTCCCACCGGCTACTCGTTCAACCTCGACGGATTCTCGATCTACCTGACCCTGGCGGTGGTGTTCATCGCCCACGTCACCGGCACGCCGCTGGCGATGACCGACCTGGTCACCATCCTGCTGGTTTCGCTAGTGACCTCCAAGGGTGCCCACGGCATTCCCGGCTCGGCCCTGGTGATCCTCGCCGCCACCCTCACCGCGGTGCCGGCGATCCCGGTGGCCGGCCTGGTGCTGGTGCTTTCGGTGGACTGGTTCATGGGCATCGGCCGCGCGCTGACCAACCTGATCGGCAACTGCGTGGCCACCGTGACCATCGCCCGCTGGGAAAACGACATCGATATGCCGCGCGCGCAGGCCATACTCGACGGGCGCCTGGAGGCGCCGGCCAAGGCCGACGGCGAGCCGCTCAAGCGCAGCGCGGTGGCCGGGGAAGGCAAGCTGCATGGCTGACGCGCCGAGGCGCGTTGCACGTCCGATTGGCAAGTAAAGGGAGGCGACATGTTTTCTTCGTCCAAGCTGGTCAACGCGGTTGCCCAGCGCCTGCTCGACACCATCGAGCAGGGTCGCTGGGTCGCCGGCCAGATGTTGCCCGGCCAGCGCGAGCTGGCTGAGCAGATGGAAATCAGCCGGCCGAGCCTGCGCGAGGCGATCATGGTCCTGGAGACCCTGGGCGTGGTCCGTTCGCTGCCGGGCAAGGGCGTGATGGTCCTCGAACGCAGCGAGCCGCTGCGCGAGGTCGCGGCGCCCGGCGAGGCGACCATGGAAGACGTCCTGCAACTGCGCTATGCGCTGGAGCCGTTCATCGTCGGCATCGTCGCGCAGAGCGCCGGGGCGGCGGAGATCAGCGAACTGCGGCTGTTGCTGCTGGACCTGCGCGAAGCGGTCGAGGATGGCGACCCGCAGGCTCTGGTGGAGGCCTACACGGCCTTCCACCGGCGCCTGGTGAAGCTCACCTCGAACCCGATCTTCCTCAGCGTTTCCGAGCAGATCGGCAGCGCCCTGGAACGCAGCGACAACCTGGTCCGCCGCCAGCCGGAATACGCCGAGGAGATCCTCCAGGAACACGACGCCATCCTCCGTGCGATCCGCCAGCACGACAGCGAGCGGGCGAGCCAGGCGATGCGCCAGCACATCCTCAACGAAGGCGCGCGCCTGAACATCGACCTGCGCTTGCCGCAGGTCTGATCGCCCGCGCCAGGGTTCCAACCCGGGACCGTCGCGGCGCCCGGACGGCTTTCGTCCGCCGCCTGCGAAGGCCCACAAGCACGACTCGACAGGTGTGAACATGGTCGGATTCGACGCACGTACCCAGCAGGGCGCCGCGCTGCGCCCCACCAGCCATTTCGTCTACGAAAGCATCTACACGGCAATCCTGGAAAAGCGCCTGGCGCCGGCCGCCAAGCTGAGCAAGGAAACCCTCGGGCAGATCTTCCGGGTCAGCAACGGCACCATCCAGCGTGCCCTCACCCGTCTCGCCGAGGACGGCGCGGTGGTGATGCCGCCGAAGGAGGTCGCCAGCGTCGCCCGCCCGGACGAGCGCCAGGCGCGGCAGGTGCTGGACGCGCGCCTGCTGGTGGAAAGCGAAGTGGTGCGACAACTGCCCGCGGGGCTGGATCCCGCCGCCCTTGCCGAGCTGCGGGCGCTGGTCGACGAGGAGCAGGCTTGCCTCGCGGCCCGCGACAGCGCCGGGCTGATCCGTCTCGCCGGGCGTTTCCACCTGCGCCTGGCCGAACTGACCGAGAATCCCTTGCTGCAGGGTTTCGTCCGCGGCCTGGTGGCACGCGCCTCGCTGGACATCGCGCTGAACAAGGGGGCGGTCTATACCGCCGAGGCCTGCGCCGCGCAGCGCGCCCTGCTCGATGCCCTGGAGGACGGCGACAGCGCGGCGGCGGCCGCGCTGATGGACGCTTACCTGCGAGGCCTGTTCGCCCGCATGCGCTTCCTGCCGCCACCCACCACCGACCTGCGCGAGGCATTCGGCATGAAGGCCCCTCGCGGGGAAAAACGCCGGAGGGCCTGACCTCCCCGGCCGCCGCCTACCAGATCTGGCAGGCGGTGGTGGCTGGTGGCCAGCCTATAGTGAAGCGGGTCAGGGATGGCGCCGTGCTGGTCGAAGTAGCCAAGGGTCCGTTGTGAGCGCCCGGTCCTGTCCGTGACGTCCTACAGGAAGCTGTGAACGCATGGTTAACGGAGATCGACATGGCATACGCAGAATGGATCGCAGTGAAGGTCGTGGTATCCAAATCCATCGGCACGGTGGGCATCCGCAACGCCACCTTGCAATGGGGCAAGTTCTACCGCTACACCAACAAGGACGACGAGATTTCCACCGAGGAAGTCAGCAGCATGAACGTGCAGGCCGGCAGCCCGCAATGGATCGCCTCCTGCGGACGGGAGAACGCTTCGTCCGGCACCCAGGGCAGCTTCGACTGCTACGACGGCAACACCAAGATGGGCACCTTCAGCTGGGATGACCCGTGGAAATCCGGCGCCACCAACACCTGGGGCTTCACGCCGGCATCGGCGGACTATGCCGGCATCACCAGCGGCGGCAACGCCACGGGCACGGACATCGGCGAGGTCACCCTGACCCTCGGCCGCTTCTCCTGACGGTACCTGGAGCTGGCCGGCAGTCCGTCGGTCAGCTCCAGCGCTCATCCCCGTCCGTGGCGAACGCTCGCCGCAGCGCCTCGATGGCGACCTTCACCTTGGCCGGCTGGGCCTCTCGCCGTGGCGTCACCGCATAGATGCCGAGCCCGGGAATCCTCCACTCCGGCAAGAGCTGTTGCAGGCGCCCGTCGTTCAGCGCGTCGCGCACCTCCGGCAGCGGCTGGTAGGACACGCCGAGTCCGTCGAGGGTGAACTGACGCACCGCGAGCATCCCGTTGGCGGCCACCCGTGGCTCCAGGCGCAGTTTGCAGACTTCCCCGCCCGGCCCGCTGAGCGTCAGGTGGTTGAGGTGGTTCGAGGTGTTCAGGGAAATCCAGTCGACCTCGGTCAACTGCTCCGGACGGTTGATGGGCGCCCGTTGGCGCAAATAGGCCGGCGCCGCGCAGAGCACGCTGCTCCAGTCGCCGAGGTGGCGCGCCACCAGGCTGGAGTCGGCGAGATTGCCGACGCGGATCGCCAGGTCGATGCGCTCGGCGACCAGATCGATGCGCTCGTCCTGGAAGAACAGTTGCAGGCGCAACTGGCGGTGGTTCTCCAGCAACGGTTTCAGCGCCTGGGTGATCAGCGTGCCGGAGAACCCCACCGGCGCCGCCAGGCGCAACTCACCCACCGGCGCATCGCGCCATTCGCCAAGCCGCCGCTCGGCTTCCTCGGCGATCGCCAGCATCTGCGCGCAACTGCGATAGAACGCCTCGCCGGCCTCGGTCAGGGTCAGCCGGCGGGTGGTGCGATGCAGCAAAGTGACCTGGGCGCGGCTCTCCAGCTTGCGGATCTGCTGGCTGACTGCCGAAGGGGTCATGCCCAGGCTCTGGGCCGCGGCTGCCATCGAGCCCTTGTCCACCACAGTGGCGAAGATCGCCATGCCTTTCAGCGAATCCATGCCGGTTCCTCCTTGCGGGAGACTGCTCCTGGGGAAAAATCACCGGAAAAAGCGCGAGAAAGCATGCCCAGCGGGCGAGGTCGTCGGGTTTCGGAAAAATACGGATGCATATGGGAGCGAAGCATAAGTCAGTTAAAGAACTAATCAGGTTGCAGTGGTCGCAAGTTGGTCGCTCTCATTTGTCTGGTCGAAAAATGTCCATTTCTTGTGAGTTATGGATGTTTTGTCCGAAATAAATAACTACGTACAAGTCAAGGTAAATATTCGTTTTGAAACATCTTGTAACCGTGTGACCACTTTCAGGGGGTAATTTCGACCCTGTCGATGCGCAAAATCTGGATTTCCTTGCCTTTTACCCGAAAAGGGGCGCTGAACGGCCAGCGCTCCAGGGTCAGGGTGCGTACGCCTGGCACCTCGCTGGGCCGCCCTGCCCCCTGGTTGGCTACCTGCTGCAGCGGTTTCACCTGCTCGACGATGTCCTGGACGGCTTTCAGGGCTTTTTCCGGGCCGATCAGCACGACGTAATGGTCGTAGATGGCGTCCAGGTCGGCGGCCGCCTTACGGGTCCACTTCAGGCTCATTGCAGCCCCCAGCGCTTCTCGATCTCGGTGTGTTCCAGCAGGCGACCGGCATTGGCATCGGCCAAGCCTTCATCGATGGCAGCGACCTGCCACTGCTGCCTTTCCAGGTACTGCGCGAGCGCCTGCCGCAGGTGATACGGGCGGTCGCGGTGGGTGGCGCGGGCCAGTTCGTCGAGGGCCGCGACCAGGGCGTCATCGGCGCGGAACGAGACTACGGTGCTCATTTTCTGATCAGCTTCGTTTTCGTTGTATACGGTGTTTACAGTGAAAACAAATGTATACGAAAGCCCTCGGGCGAGCAATCGCCAGGCTGTTTCGTCCGACGAAAAAACCTTTATCGATCAGTGGGTTGAATGAGGAGCCCGCCCCGAGCGGGGCGGGCGGAAGGGGGGCGCGGGATTACCAGGCCTGGTTGAAGTGGAAG
Organism: Pseudomonas sp. B111; assembly: GCF_026428275.1. Classification (NCBI taxonomy): domain Bacteria; kingdom Pseudomonadati; phylum Pseudomonadota; class Gammaproteobacteria; order Pseudomonadales; family Pseudomonadaceae; genus Pseudomonas; species Pseudomonas sp. B111. The sequence continues at coordinate 5,549,218 of NZ_CP097857.1, forward strand.
CCCTGCCTGGGCGAGAAGCGGGTGTTGACGAGCTTGTAGCCTTCCTCGCCGCGTGGCTTGACCAGCGAGACCTGGCCGACCTGCGGTTGGGTGATCTGTTGCAGGGTGGTCAGGCTGGCCTGCTTGAGCACCTCGGGGTTCTTCGCCCAGTCCTTCACTTCGCGTGGCTTGACCTCGACGGTGACCAACCAGCCCTTTTCCACGGCCGGGCCGTAGTCGTCGGGCTTGGCGGGGTCCACCGAACGGACGCTGACGTCGAAGCCGCTGCTGTAGCAGAAGGCCTTCGACTCGGGCTTGTAGTCCTCGCGGCCGGCGGGCGTGAGGTCGTAGGAATCGCCGTCGCGGCGCAGCAGGCCGACGCCGACCAGCGCGTCGTAGACCGCAGCGTTGCCTTTCGCCGGGCCGGGGCCGGAGAAGCTGTCGGAGAGCGTCACCGGGAAGGTCTTGAACAGGGTGGAGCTGGCGCAGGCGGGTTTGTCGAAGCCGCGCTCGGCGAGCAGGCGGGCGATCTCCTCGCTGGACGGAGCGGAGTCCGAGCAGGCGGCGAGGAACAGTGGGAGGGCGGCGACGAGGCCGCGCAGAACGCGTGTAGGCATGGGCATGTCCTTTGTCCATTGGCGCAGCCGGATCGGCTGCGCGGCGAATTCTAGCGGCTGTGGCACCATGGGCGCACATTCGACCCAAGGAGGAGAACCCATGCGCCTGCCTGCGAACCTCGGCCGCCTGCTGCCGGCCCTGTGCCTGGGCGTCCTGTTGAGCGCCTGCAGCACCTTCGGCCAGCGCGATCCGTTGCGTATCGACCTGGTCGGCCTGGAACCCCTGCCGGGGCAAGGCATGGAGATGCGCTTCATGGTCAAGCTGCGGGTACAGAACCCCAACGACGAGCCGATCGAATACAACGGCATCGCCCTCGACCTCGACGTCAACGGCCAGCCCCTGGCCAGCGGCGTCAGCGACCAGACCGGCGAGGTGCCGCGCTTCGGCGAGCGGGTGGTGAGCGTGCCGCTGACCGTCTCCGCCTTTTCCGCCTTCCGCCAGGCCTGGGGCCTGAGCAACAACGCGCCGACCCGGGGCATGCCCTACGTGGTGAAGGGCAAGCTCGCCGGAGGCCTGTTCGGCACCGTGCGCTTCAGCGAAAAGGGCACCCTCGACTTCTCCGGGCCGGCCCTCGGCGCGCCGAAGACCAAGGGGCTCTGAGGCGGTTCGGCAGGGGAGCGAGAAACCCTATATAATCTGCGGTTTTCGTCCCCCTGCTGAAGAGAGAATGCCGTGAGCACGCTGCCGCCCTGTCCCCAATGCAACTCCGAATACACCTACGAGGATGGTGCGCTGCTGGTCTGCCCGGAGTGCGCCCATGAATGGTCGCCGAACGAGGCCGCTACGGCGTCCGATGATGGCAAGGTGATCAAGGATTCGGTGGGCAACGTTCTCCAGGACGGCGATACCATCACCGTGATCAAGGACCTGAAAGTGAAAGGCTCCTCGCTGGTGGTGAAGGTCGGCACCAAGGTGAAGAACATCCGCCTGGTGGACGGCGACCACGACATCGATTGCAAGATCGACGGCATTGGCGCGATGAAGCTGAAATCGGAATTCGTCAGGAAGGTCTGAGACGACCTTGCCTGAAGAAGCCCGGCCATTGGCCGGGCTTTTCTTTGGAGGGCTGCCTGGGTTCTTCCCCCGGTGGTGGGCTCAGACCCGCGCCGTCTTCCCGGCGTAGTCCTCGCCGAGGCGCGGCTTGCGTCGCGCGTTGAGCAGCCCGAGGCAGACGGTGAAGATCGTCAGCAGAGCGGTGGCGAACACCTCGTGACGGTGCTCCGGCATGATCAGCATGATGCTCAGTGCGGCGACGATGAACAGGATCACCGCCCAGGTCAGCCAGGGATATAGCCACATGCGGAACTCGATGGGCTGGCCGCTGGCCTGCAATTGCTTGCGCATGCGCAACTGGGCCACGGCGATCACCAGGTACACCAGTAGCGCCACGGCGCCGGAGCTGGCGAGGAGGAAGGTGAAGACCTTCTCCGGTGCGAAGTAGTTGACGATGGTGGTGAGGAAGCCCACCGCGGTGCTGGCCAGCACCGCCGGGCGTGGTACGTGGGCGGTGTTGGTCAGCTTGAGCACGCTCGGGGCGTCGCCGCGCTTGGCCAGGGAGAAGACCATCCGCGACGAGGTGTAGATCGCCGAGTTCAGGCAACTGGCCACGGCGACCAGTACCACCAGGTCGACGATCAGCTTGGCGTGCGGGATGTCCAGCAGCTCCAGGGCGCGCTGGTAGGAGCCGACCTGGATCAGCAGCGGGTCGTTCCACGGCACGATGGAGATCACGATGAAGATCGACACCAGGTAGAACAGGCCGATCCGCCAGATCACCGAGTTGGTGGCGCGGGTGATCTGCTTCGCCGGGTCCTTGGACTCGGCGGCGGCGATGGTGACGATCTCGGTGCCCATGAAGCTGAACATGGTCGTCAGCAGGGCGCCGAGCACCGCGCCGTAGCCGTTCGGCACGAAGCCGCCGTGGCTCGCCATCAGGCTGGACAGGCCGCTGACCTCGCGTTCCGGCAGGCCGCCGACGATGGCCACCGCGCCGAGCACGATGAAGGCGATGATGGCGATCACCTTGAGCAGCGCGAACCAGAATTCGAACTCGCCGTAGCGGGCCACGCTGAAGAGGTTGGTGACGGTGAGCAGGAAGGTCACCGCGAGGGCGAAGATCCAGGTGTCGATGGCCGGGAACCAGGCGTTGAGGATGGCCGCGGCGGCGATCGCTTCGAGGGGGATCACCAGCACCCAGAACCACCAGTAGAGCCAGCCGATGGTGAAACCGGCCCAGCGGCCGATGGAGCGATCGGCGTAGGTGGAGAAGGAACCGGTATCGGGGGAGGCGACCGCCATTTCGCCGAGCATGCGCATGACCAGCACCACCAGGGTGCCGGCGATCAGGTAGGCGAGCAGGGCGGCCGGGCCGGCGGCGGCGATGGCATGGCCGGAGCCGACGAACAGGCCGGCGCCGATCACCCCGGCGATCGACAGCATGGTGACGTGGCGTTGTTTCAGGCCGGGCGCGAGCGAGGCGTTGCGCTTGTTCGGCAGTTGTGAAGCCAGTACGACTTTGGACATCGTTGAGACCCTTTAATTGTTCTTGGGCAAGGTCTGGGCCGCCTTGTGGGCGACGCCATGGGTGCGGCCGTGGGTGAGGTTTCACGGCGGTGGAACGTTGCGGACTCCTGATTGCGGAAAAAGAAAAAAGGCATGGTCGTTACCGACCATGCCTGTTGTCGTCAGCCTTCAGAGGCTGGGGAAGGCGAATTGCGAGGCCTCGTGGCTGGCCCGCTGCGGCCAGCGCTGGGTGATGGCCTTGCGCCGGGTGTAGAAGCGCACGCCGTCCGGGCCGTAGGCGTGGAGGTCGCCGAACAGCGAGCGCTTCCAGCCGCCGAAGCTGTGGTAGGCCACCGGCACCGGCAGCGGGACGTTGACGCCGACCATGCCGACCTCGATCTCGTCGCAGAACAGGCGGGCGGCCTCGCCGTCGCGAGTGAAGATGCAGGTGCCGTTGCCGTATTCGTGGTCGTTGATCAACTGCATGGCCTCTTCCAGGCTGTTGACGCGAACCACGCACAGCACCGGGCCGAAGATCTCTTCCTTGTAGATGGTCATTTCCGGGGTCACCCGGTCGAACAGGCTGCCGCCGAGGAAGAAGCCGTTCTCGTGGCCGGCGACCTGGTAGCCGCGGCCGTCCACCACCAGCTCCGCGCCCTGGGCCACGCCGCTGTCGATGTAGCCGGTGACCTTGGCCTGCGCGGCGGCAGTGACCAGCGGGCCCATGTCGAGGCCGCAGGAAGTGCCGGCGCCGATCTTCAGCGCCTTGATCTGCGGAACCAGCTTGGCGATCAGCGCGTCGGCCACCTGGTCGCCGACGCATACCGCCACCGAGATCGCCATGCAGCGCTCGCCGCAGGAGCCGTAGGCGGCACCCATCAGCGCGCTGACGGCGTTGTCGAGGTCGGCGTCGGGCATCAGCACCGCATGGTTCTTCGCGCCGCCCAGGGCCTGCACGCGCTTGCCGCGCTTGGTGCCCTCGGCATAGATGTATTCGGCGATGGGGGTCGAGCCGACGAAGCTGATGGCTTTCACTTCCGGCGCCTGGAGCAGGCCGTCCACGGCTTCCTTGTCGCCGTGCACCACGTTCAGCACGCCCTTCGGCAGGCCGGCTTCGTGGAACAGCTCGGCGATCAGCAGGGTGGAGCTGGGGTCGCGCTCGGAGGGCTTGAGGATGAAGGTGTTGCCGCAGGCGATGGCCAGCGGGTACATCCACAGCGGCACCATCGCCGGGAAGTTGAACGGGGTGATCCCGGCGACCACGCCGATCGGCTGGAAGTCGCTCCAGGCGTCGATGTTCGGGCCGACGTTGCGGCTGTACTCGCCCTTGAGGATTTCCGGGGCGGCGCAGGCGTACTCGACGTTCTCGATGCCGCGCTTGAGTTCGCCGGCGGCGTCTTCCAGGGTCTTGCCGTGCTCTTCGCTGATCAGCTTGGAAATCCGCGCCTCGTTCTGCTCCAGCAGTTGCTTGAAGCGGTACAGCACCTGTGCGCGCTTGGCCGGCGGGGTGTTGCGCCAGGCCGGGAAGGCGGCCCTGGCGGCATCGATGGCTTTCTGCAGGGTCTTGCCGTCGGCCAGCGGGACCTTGTGGATGGCTTCGCCGGTGGAGGGGTTGAAGACGTCGGCGCTGCGGCCGTTGTCGGCGACCATTTCGCCGTTGATCAGGTGGTGGAGGGTGCCCATCTTGTCTTGTTCTCTCTTCGCTAGGGGTGACGAAAGGGCCGTGGCCCTTTCCCTTTACCCGCTCCCTGGGGAGCGGGTGCGGATTACTTGATCTCGGTCTCGACGAAGACCACTTCGTGTGCGCTGGCGTTGATCACGTTGTGCTCGACGCCGGCCTTGCGGAAGTAGGCCTGTCCGGCGACCAGCGGCGCGTGGCGGTCGCCCTCGGGGGTTTCCAGCAGCAGCGTGCCGTCGGTCAGCGGTACCACCACATAGTCGTGTCCGTGGCGGTGGCGCCCGGTTTCCGCGCCGGGGGCGAAGCGCCATTCGGTCACGATCACCTCGGCGTTGTCCACCTGCACGGTGGGTACGGCTTGCGGGCGGCCGCTCATCAGGCGATGCCGTTGAGCGCTTCGCCGACCGCGTCGAACAGGCGGTCCAGCTCTTCCGGCCTGGCGTTGAAGGTCGGGCCGAATTGCAGGGTATCGCCGCCGAAGCGCACGTAGAAACCCTGTTGCCAGAGCTTCATGCCGGCCTCGAACGGACGCACGGTCGGATCGCCGTCGCGCGGGGCGATCTGGATCGCGCCGGCCAGGCCGCAGTTGCGGATGTCGATGACGTTCTTCGCGCCTTGCAGGCCGTGCAGGACCTTCTCGAAGTGCGGCGCCAGTTCGGCGGACTGCTGCACCAGGTTGTCCCTGGCCAGGATGTCCAGCGCGGCGAGGCCGGCGGCGCAGGCGACCGGGTGCGCGGAGTAGGTGTAGCCGTGGCTGAACTCCACCGCGTGCTCGGGCAGCGCCTGGTTCATGAAGGTGTCGTAGATCTCGCTGCTGGCGATCACCGCGCCCATCGGCACGGCGCCGTTGGTGACCTGCTTGGCGACGTTCATCAGGTCCGGGGTGACGCCGAAGTACTCGGCGCCGCTGTAGGTGCCCAGGCGGCCGAAGGCGGTGATCACCTCGTCGAAGATCAGCAGGATGTTGTGCTGGTCGCAGATCTCGCGCAGGCGCTGCAGGTAGCCGACCGGCGGTACCAGTACGCCGGCGGAGCCGGACATCGGCTCGACGATCACCGCGGCGATGTTCGAGGCGTCGTGCAGTTCGATCAGCTTGAGCAGTTCGTTGGCCAGCTCGACGCCGCCGGTCTGGGCCATCCCGCGGGTGAACGCCATGCCTGGTTGCAGGGTGTGCGGCAGGTGGTCGACGTCCATCAACTGGCCGAACATCTTGCGGTTGCCGCCGATCCCGCCGAGGCTGGTGCCGGCGACGTTGACCCCGTGGTAGCCGCGGGCGCGGCCGATCAGCTTGGTCTTCTGCGGCTGGCCTTTCAGGCGCCAGTAGGCGCGGGCCATCTTGATCGAGGTGTCGGCGCACTCGGAGCCGGAACCGGTGAAGAACACGTGGTTCAGTTCGCCTGGCAGCAACCCGGCGATCTTCTCGGCCAACTGGAAGGACAGCGGATGGCCGTACTGGAAGCCCGGCGAGTAGTCGAGGGTGCCGAGCTGGCGAGCCACCGCCTCCTGGATTTCCTTGCGCGAGTGGCCGGCGCCGCAGGTCCACAGGCCGGACAGGCTGTCGTAGACCTTGCGGCCCTTGTCGTCGGTCAGCCAGCTGCCTTCGGCGGCGACGATGATCCGCGGGTCCTTCTGGAAGTTGCGGTTGGCGGAGAAGGGCATCCAGTGGGCGCGCAGGTTGAGTTCGCTGGAAACCGGCGGGGCCACGTTGAGCGGCTGGTTCATCGTTCGATCCTCGGGCTTTCTTGTTGGAAGGTTCCGCGCACGCGGCGGCGGAGCGTTGGGATCAAGCTTGGCCCTGACGAAAGGTTAGATAAAGCTTATTCTTCTCACGTTTAGTTTCGACTGGGTAAAACAATAATGGCCAAATCCCGCAACCCGTCGCTCGGCCAGGTCAGCGATTTCGATATCCGCCTGCTGCGCATCTTCAAGACCATCGTCGAGTGCGGCAGTTTCTCCGCCGCCGAGAGCACTCTCGGCCTCAGCCGCTCGGCGATCAGCCTGCACATGGGCGACCTGGAGAAGCGCCTGGGCATGCGCCTGTGCCAGCGCGGCCGCGCCGGCTTCGCCCTGACCGACGAGGGCCGCGAGGTCTATCGCGCGACCCAGACCCTGCTGGCGGCGCTGGAGGGGTTCCGCGCCGAGGTCAACGACCTGCACCAGCACCTGCGCGGCGAACTCAACATCGGCATCATCAACAACCTGGTGACCCTGCCGCAGATGCGCATCACCCACGCCCTCAGCGCGCTCAAGGGGCAGGGACCGCAGGTGCGGATCAACATCGGCATGACCACCCCCAACGAGATCGAACTGGGCGTGCTCGACGGCCACCTGCATGTCGGCGTGGTGCCGTTGATCAGTCCGCTGTCGGGGCTCGAGTACCTGCCGCTGTATGACGAGCACGCGCAGCTCTATTGCAGCCGCGGCCACGCACTGTTCGAACGCGCCGACGGCGATATCGCGGTGGACGAGGTGCTCGCCGCGGACGCCGTGGCGCCCAGCTACCGCCTGCCCGCCGAAGCCCAGGCGCGCCACCAGGAGCTGAACAACAGCGCCAGCGCCTCGGACCGCGAGGGCATGGCGTTCCTGATCCTGACCGGCAACTTCATCGGCTACCTGCCGTCGCACTACGCCGCCGACTGGGTCGCCGCCGGGATGCTGCGGCCCCTGCTGCCGGAGCGTTTCCACTACGCCATCGCGCTGACCATCGTGACCCGCAAGGGACGCCGGCCGAACCTGGTGCTGGAACGGTTCCTGGAGGCGGTGGCGGTGTCGTGAGGGCGCGGATGGAGTGACGCGAGCTTCGGCCGCCCGCCGAACGGCGTCTTTTCTCTACGGCGCGAGGAGGTGGCATGCAGCGACGGGCCGAGCCAACGCGGGAAAGAGGCTCTCAGCCCTTCGCATGGCGCCGCTCCCCCATCACCCAGGTCTCCGCCACCGCGCGGTCGTCGCCCAGGGTGTTCAGCACGAACAGGGTATCGGCCAGGCCGCGCGCATGCTCCATGCGCTGGGCGATCATCGGCGTGGCGGCCAGGTCGAGAGCGACGAAGTCGGCCTCGCGGCCGGGCAGGAAGTTACCGACCAGGCCGTCCAGGTCGAGCGCCCTGGCGCCGCCGAGGGTGGCCAGGTAGAGCGCCTGGAACGGATCGAGGCTGGTGCCGCGCAATTGCTGGATCTTGTAAGCGTCGGCGAGGTTGGCCAGCAGCGACAGGCTGGTGCCGCCGCCGACGTCGCTGCCGATGCCGACGCGGATGCCGTATTGCTGGGCGCGGCCAAGGTCGAACAGGCCGGAGCCGATGAACAGGTTGGAACTGGGACAGTGCGCCAGCGCCGCGTTCTTGTGCGCCAGGCAGCGGCATTCGCGTTCGGAGAGATGGATGCCATGGGCGAACACGCTGCGTTCGCCGACCAGGCCGGCGCGATGATAGACGTCCAGGTAGTCCTGTGCCTGGGGAAACAGCTCGCCGACCCAGGCGACTTCCTTGAGGTTCTCCGAAAGATGGGTGTGCAGGTAGACGCCGGGATACTCGTCCAGCAGGCGCGCCGCCGCGGCCAGTTGCTCGGGCGAGGAAGTCGGCGCGAAGCGTGGGGTGACCGCGTATTGCAGGCGCCCGTTGCCGTGCCAGCGCTCGATCAGCGCGCGGCTCTCGGCGTAGCCGCTGGCCGCGGTATCGCACAGCGCCGGCGGCGCGTTGCGGTCCATCAGCACTTTGCCGGCGATCATCCGCAGGCGGCGCTTCTGCGCGGCCTGGAAGAATGCCTCGGCGGATACCGCATGGACCGTGCCGAACACCAGCGCGGTAGTGGTGCCGTGGCGCAGCAGTTCGTCGAGGAACAGCTCGGCCTGGGCGGCGGCGTAGCCGGCATCGGCGAAGCGCTGCTCGGCGGGAAAGGTGTGGGTTTCCAGCCAGTCCAGCAGTTGGGTGCCGTAGGAGGCGATCACTCCGAGTTGCGGGTAATGCACATGGCAGTCGACGAAGCCGGGCAGCAGCAGGCGCTGCGGATGCTCCTCCAGCGGCAGGTCGGCGGGCAGTTGTGGCAGCAGGTAGGCTGCGTGATCGAGCGCGCGCACGTGGCCGTGTTCGATCCACAGCAGGCCGTCCTCGAAATACTCCCAGGCCTTGTCGCCGAGCTTCGCCGGGTCGCCGAGGAAATGCAGGATCCGCCCGCGATGGGCCGAACTGCTCATCGCGCTCCCGCCGTGGTCGGAGCGCAGGACAAGTGGGGGGACGAAGTTGCCAGCAGGTACTGCATCGTTCATCTCCTCTGCTGCCGGAACGGCGCTTTCGCCTCTTTAGTCCGGGAAATCGCCGGAAATATCCCGTCCTTGGCACGTGATCCCGCGGTGCAGGACGGATGACCGCCTAGCGGTCATCCGTCCTGCACATGGCTGCCGCCATTATGCACTGTGCGCATGCTGTGGATAAGTCTGTGTGTAGCGCGTGTGCGGAGAGATTGCACGAGCCATTGCGGGATGCGCCCATCTGGCTTCCGGCAGGCGATCCGCGAAAAGCGTTCCGGCACCTTGAATCCGCCTTGCGAAATGCCCGGTCGGCAACTGGCGCTTCTGTGGGTTTGTCTGTGGAAAAGCTGTTCGCATTCCCCGTTGAAAAAATGCCTTCGGCGGTCGGGGGAAAGGCGTTGGACGGGGCCGCAGGATTTCTCCCGGTTGGCGAAAGAGCCAGGGAAAAGGCGCTGTGGAATGCGCCACGACGGTGCGTCGCGAAACTGTGGACAGTGGATCCACCCATGGCGCCGCCGAGCATGCTTCCGTCGATCGCCGCGGACTTTCCTGAAAAGCCGGAAAACCCAGTATTCATGGGCGTTCTGGCGTCGAAAGGGGAAGTCCTGGAGACATTTTCACGGGCATTCCCGTTCCGCGGGTTTCCTGTGGAAAAGCTGTTGGCAAACTGTGCCGGAAGCGGGCCGCCGGGGCTGCCCCAGGGATTCGGCCGAGCCATGGCTTGGCCGGGAGAGATCGTTCTGCCGGGTTCCTCCGAACGGCTGTAGATATCTTGTGGATAAAGCTGTTGGCAAAGTGTTGGAGAAAATGCCTTGCCAGGTCGCGCTCATGGCCTGCCGGGTTGGCTGTTTTCTGTCCATCGCCGATGTTGCGAAAATTGCCGGGACGGTCGGCGCGGGAGGCTTCCCAAGGTCCCGGATGGGCTCCCGACACGCTGTGGATAACTCTGTGAGCAAGGTGGTGATGACTGTTTTGCGACAAATGCTCACGCGGGTGCGCCGCAGGGTTGCCCGCAAATGTGCCGCGGCGTCCCAGGCGTGCCCCGGCTTGGTGCCGCTCGGCGCGGCAGCCTGGCCCGTGGCTCCCGGCGCAAGCCGCGTTCCAGGGCTTTCCTGACCTCCTGGCCAGGTATTTGCACCGGCCGCGGCATCGTCGAGCAACCGACCGGGTCCGCCATGTCCGCACCTACCTCCTTCGCGCCGCCGCGCCTCGAACTGCGCGGGATCAGCAAGCGCTATCCGGGTTGCCTGGCCAACGACCGCATCGACCTGTGCATCGACGCCGGCGAGATCCACGCCCTGCTCGGTGAGAACGGCGCCGGCAAGAGCACGCTGATGAAGATCATCTACGGCGTGACCCGTCCCGATGCCGGCGAGATCCGCTGGCAGGGCGAGCCGGTGCAGGTGCGCGACCCGGCTCGCGCCCGGGCGCTGGGGATCGGCATGGTGTTCCAGCATTTCTCCCTGTTCGAGACGCTCAGCGTGGCGGAGAACATCGCGCTCGCCCTCGGCGCCGAGGCGGGCAGCCCGCGCCGGTTGGAGGCGCGTATTCGCGAGGTGTCGCAGCGCTACGGCATGCCGCTGGAGCCTCGCCGGCTGGTCCATGGGCTGTCCATCGGCGAGCGCCAGCGGGTGGAAATCGTGCGCTGCCTGATGCAGGACATCCGCCTGCTGATCCTCGACGAGCCGACCTCGGTGCTGACCCCTCGCGAGGCCGAGGATCTCTTCGTCACCCTGCGCCGTCTTGCGGAGGAGGGTTGCAGTGTCCTCTTCATCAGCCACAAGCTGGCCGAGGTCCGTGCGCTCTGCCAGCGCGCCACGGTGCTGCGCGGCGGACGGGTGGCCGGACAGTGCGTGCCGGCGCAATGTTCCGATCTCGAGCTGGCGCGGCTGATGGTGGGCGACGCCGAGGGCCTGGCGGCGGAGTATCCGAAGGTCACCGGCGGCGCGCCTTTCCTCCAGGTGCGCGACCTGCACTGGCGCAACCCGGACCCCTTCGGCGTGTCCTTCGCCGGCCTCGACCTGGAGGTGCGCAGCGGCGAGATCCTCGGTATCGCCGGGGTCGCCGGCAACGGCCAGGACGAGTTGCTTGCCCTGCTCAGCGGCGAAGTGCGCCTGCCGCGCGCCCAGGCCGAGCGCATCCGCCTCGGCGGCTGCGCCGGCGCGCACCTGGCGCCGGATGCGCGGCGCCGCGCCGGCCAGGCCTTCGTGCCCGCCGAGCGGCTGGGGCACGGCGCGGTGCCGGAGATGAGCCTGGCGGACAATGCGCTGCTCACCGCCTTCCAGCAGGGCCTGGTGAGGCGCGGGTTGGTCCGGCGGCGCAAGGTGCTGGCGCTGGCCGAGGAGATCATCCGCCGTTTCGCCGTGAAGGCCCCGGCTGCCGGGGCGCCGGCACGCAGCCTTTCCGGCGGCAACCTGCAGAAGTTCATCCTCGGCCGCGAGATCCTCCAGGCCCCGCGCCTGCTGGTGGCGGCGCATCCCACCTGGGGCGTGGACGTCGGCGCGGCGGCGCTGATCCACCGCGCGCTGATCGCCTTGCGCGATGCCGGTACGGCGATCCTGGTGGTCTCCGAGGACCTCGACGAGCTGTTCCTGCTCAGCGACCGCATCGCCGCGCTGTGTTCGGGTCGGCTGTGCCCGGCGGTCGCCACCGCGAGCGCTTCGCCGCAGCAGGTCGGCGGCTGGATGGCCGGTCAATTCGAGGCGCCGGCGGCGGTCGCCGGCGCCGTTGCCCAAGGGAGCCTGTGATGCTGTTGTCCCTGGAACCGCGCGGCCGGCAGTCGCGCTGGATGCTGCTGGCCTCTCCGCTGCTGGCGGGGTTGCTGACCCTGGTCTGCGGCGCGCTGCTGTTCGCCTGTCTCGGCCACGATCCCTGGCAGACCCTGCATACCGTGCTGGTACAGCCGCTCAGCGACCTCTATGGGCTCGGCGAGCTGCTGGTCAAGGCCATGCCGATCCTGCTCTGTGCCCTCGGCCTGGCACTGGCCTACCAGGCGCGCGTGTGGAACATCGGCGCGGAGGGCCAGTTGCTGGTCGGCGCCCTGGCCGGCAGCGCGGTGGCGATCCAGTTGCTCGACTGGCAGAGCCGCTGGGCGCTGGCCTGGGTGCTGCTCGCCGGCACCGCTGCCGGGGCGCTCTGGGCCGGGTTCGCCGCCTGGCTGCGAACGCGCTTCAACGCCAACGAGATCCTGACCACCATCATGCTCAACTACATCGCGCTGAACCTGCTGCTGTACGGCGTGCACGGGCCGTTGAAGGACCCGGATGGCTTCAACTTCCCGCAGTCGGCGCTGTTCGGCGAGGCCAGCCGCCTGCCGGCGCTGTTCGAGGACAGCCGGGTGCACCTCGGCGCATTGTTCGGCCTGCTGGCGCTGGCGGCGGTCTGGGTGCTGGCGCAGCGCAGCTTCCTCGGTTTCCAGGTCCGCGTGCTCGGCCTCGACCGCCGCGCCGCCGGTTTCGTCGGTTTCCGCGAGAAGCGCCTGGTCTGGTTCGTGCTGCTGTTCTCCGGCGCGCTGGCAGGCCTGGCCGGCGTCTGCGAGGTCGCCGGGCCGATCGGCCAACTGGTGCCGCAGGTCTCGCCGGGCTACGGCTATGCGGCGATCACCGTGGCCTTTCTCGGCCGTCTCAATCCGTTCGGCATCCTCTGCGCCAGCCTGCTGATGGCGTTGCTCTACCTCGGCGGCGAGGCCGCGCAGATGAGCCTCAACCTGCCGTTGGCGCTGACCGGGCTGTTCCAGGGGATGATGCTGTTCTTCCTCCTCGCCTGTGACGTGCTGATCCTCTACCGCCCACGTTTGCACGGACGCTGGCGCAAGCGCCCGGCGCTGCGCGACGCCCTGGCCTGAGCCGAACCGCCGAGGAACCACGATGGATATCGATCTGCTCGACAACCTACTGTTCGCCATGGTCCGCACCGGTACTCCGCTGCTGCTGGTGGCCCTGGGCGAACTGGTCTGCGAGAGAAGCGGAGTGCTCAACCTGGGCCAGGAGGGGATGATGCTGTTCGGCGCGGTGATCGGCTTCATGGTCGCCTTCTCCAGCGGCAGCCTGTGGCTCGGCGTGCTCCTCGCGGTGCTCGCCGGCATGCTGTTGGCGGCGCTGTTCGCCGGGGTCGCCCTGTACCTGAACGCCAACCAGGTGGCCTGCGGCCTGGCGCTGACCATCTTCGGCGTCGGCCTGTCGTCGTTCGTCGGCGCCGCCTGGGTCGGCAAGCCGCTGCAAGGGTTCGCCCCGCTGGCGCTGCCGGTGCTGGGCGAGTTGCCGCTGCTCGGGCGCATGCTGTTCGCCCAGGACGCGCTGGTCTACCTGAGCCTGGCGCTGTTCGCCGCGGTCGCCTGGATGCTCCTGCGCAGCCGCGCCGGGCTGGTTCTCCAGGCGGTCGGCGAGAACCCCGACGCGGCCAGCGCGATGGGCCTGCCGGTGCTGCGCGTGCGCACCCTGGCGGTGCTCTTCGGCGGCGCCATGGCCGGCCTGGCCGGTGCCTACCTGTCGCTGGCCTACACGCCGATGTGGGCGGAGAACATGACCGCCGGACGCGGCTGGATCGCCCTGGCGCTGGTGGTCTTCGCCAGTTGGCGGGTGTTCCGCGTGCTGCTCGGTGCCTGGTTGTTCGGCCTGGCCAGCATCCTGCACCTGGTGGCCCAGGGGATCGGGCTGTCGATTCCGGCCAACCTGCTGGCGATGCTGCCCTATGCGGCGACCATCCTGGTGCTGGTCCTGCTCTCCCGCGATGCCCTGCGCACCCGGCTGTATGCCCCGGTTTCCCTGGGCCAGCCGTGGAAGGCCGGGCACTGACGAGGGCAGATTCTTCGATTAGTTGTTTTAACTATTTATATATTCTTCGATAGATTTAGATAATTTCACTGATGGCCTAAATCAATGGGGCATTTTTGCCGAACCCCGTTAAGATTCTCCCAGTCGATTTGAAACACCCCATTCAACTGAGAGAGGAACGACTGATGTCCCTGATCAACACTCAAGTCCAACCGTTCAAGGTCAACGCTTTCCACAACGGCAAGTTCATCGAGGTGACCGAGGAATCCCTGAAGGGCAAGTGGTCGGTCCTGATCTTCATGCCGGCTGCCTTCACCTTCAACTGCCCGACCGAGATCGAAGACGCCGCCAACAACTACGGCGAGTTCCAGAAAGCCGGTGCCGAGGTCTACATCGTGACCACCGACACCCACTTCTCGCACAAGGTCTGGCACGAAACCTCCCCTGCCGTCGGCAAGGCCCAGTTCCCGCTGATCGGCGACCCGACCCACCAGCTGACCAACGCCTTCGGCGTGCACATCCCGGAAGAAGGCCTGGCCCTGCGCGGTACCTTCGTGATCAACCCGGAAGGCGTGATCAAGACCGTCGAGATCCACTCCAACGAGATCGCTCGTGACGTCGGCGAGACCGTACGCAAGCTGAAGGCCGCCCAGTACACCGCCGCTCACCCGGGCGAAGTCTGCCCGGCCAAGTGGAAGGAAGGCGAGAAGACCCTCGCTCCGTCCCTGGACCTGGTCGGCAAGATCTAAGACCGCGCCGGCGGCATTCGCCGCCAGCCTCTCCGGCGGACGATCCCTCGCGGATCGTCCACCCTTCACCCAGCCAACGCGCCGTGCAGGGCGGATGTCCCATCCGCCGGGGATACGTTTGCCCGAATTTCGAGGAGCTGAACCATGTTGGACGCCAATCTTAAAACCCAGTTGAAGGCCTACCTGGAAAAGGTCAGCCAGCCGTTCGAGATCGTCGCGTCCCTCGATGACAGCGACAAATCCCGCGAGCTGCTGGGCCTGCTGCAAGACATCGTCGGCCTGACCGACAAGATCACCCTGAAGACCGACGGCAGCGATGCGCGCAAACCGTCGTTCTCGCTGAACCGCCCCGGTGCGGACATCGGCCTGCGCTTCGCCGGTATCCCCATGGGCCACGAATTCACCTCGCTGGTGCTGGCCCTGCTGCAGGTAGGCGGCCACCCCTCCAAGCTCGACGCGGACGTGATCGAGCAGGTCAAGGGAATCGAGGGCACCTTCGAGTTCGAAACCTACTTCTCGCTGTCCTGCCAGAACTGCCCGGACGTGGTCCAGGCGCTGAACCTGATGGCCGTGCTCAACCCGAACATCCGTCACGTCGCCATCGACGGCGCGCTGTTCCAGGATGAGGTCGAGGCGCGCCAGATCATGTCGGTGCCGAGCATCTACCTCAACGGCGAAGTCTTCGGCCAGGGCCGCATGGGCGTGGAAGAGATCCTCGCCAAGATCGACACCGGCGCCGCCGCCCGCGACGCCGAGAAGCTGACCGCCCGCGACGCCTTCGACGTGCTGGTGGTCGGCGGTGGCCCGGCCGGAGCCGCGGCGGCGATCTACGCCGCGCGCAAGGGCATTCGCACCGGCGTCGCCGCCGAGCGCTTCGGCGGCCAGGTGCTGGACACCATGGCCATCGAGAACTTCATCTCGGTGCAGGAGACCGAAGGGCCGAAGCTGGCGCGGGCGCTGGAAGAGCACGTGCGTCACTACGAGGTCGACATCATGAACCTGCAGCGCGCCAGCAAGCTGGTTCCGGCGAAGAACACCGGCGAGTTGCACGAGGTGCAGTTCGAGAGCGGCGGCAGCCTCAAGGCCAAGACCCTGATCCTCGCCACCGGCGCTCGCTGGCGCGAAATGGGCGTGCCCGGCGAGCAGGAATACAAGGCCAAGGGCGTGTGCTTCTGCCCGCACTGCGACGGCCCGCTGTTCAAGGGCAAGCGCGTGGCGGTGATCGGCGGCGGCAACTCTGGCGTCGAGGCGGCCATCGACCTGGCCGGCATCGTCGCCCATGTGACCCTGCTGGAATTCGACAGCAAGTTGCGCGCCGATGCCGTGCTGCAACGCAAGCTCTACAGCCTGCCGAACGTCGAGGTGATCACCAGTGCCCTGACCAGCGAAGTGAAGGGCGACGGCCAGAAGGTCACCGGCCTGGTGTACAAGGACCGCAACTCCGAGGAGTTCAAGTCGATCGAGCTGGAAGGCATCTTCGTGCAGATCGGCCTGCTGCCCAACACCGAGTGGCTCAAGGGCAGCGTCGAGCTGTCGCCGCGTGGCGAGATCATCGTCGACGCCCGTGGCGAGACCTCGCTGCCCGGCATCTTCGCCGCCGGCGACGTGACCACGGTGCCGTACAAGCAGATCGTGATCGCCGTGGGCGAGGGCGCCAAGGCTTCGCTGAGCGCCTTCGACCACCTGATCCGGACCTCCGCGCCGGAGTGACCCGACCAGCGACCGTCGAACCAGGGACGCCCGGAGCGCGAAAGCGCCCCGGGCGTTTTCGTTGGCGCGACCGCCCGCCTCAGGCCGGGATATCCAGGTTCGCGTGGCCCGGCGCGGCGGCCGCCTCGGCGTAGACCTTCTCGTCCTCCTCGATCACCCGCGAGGCCGGCCCCACCAGCAACGGGTCGGGCTCATGGGCGATGCGCCGGTCCTTGTCCGGGTAGTCCAGCGCGTGCAGGAAGTGGCGGATGCAGTTGAGTCGCGCGCGCTTCTTGTCGTCGGACTTGATGACCGTCCACGGCGCGTCGGCGGTGTCGGTATGGAAGAACATCGCCTGCTTGGCGGCGGTGTAGTCGTCCCACTTGTCCAGAGACTTGATGTCGATGGGCGACAGCTTCCAGTGCTTGAGCGGATCGTCGCGGCGCGAGATGAAGCGCCGCAGTTGCTCCTCGCGGCTCACCGAGAACCAGTACTTGAACAGCAGGATGCCGCTGTTGCTCAGCATGCGCTCCAGCTCGGGGGCCTGGCGCATGAACTCCAGGTATTGCAGTGGCGAACAGAAGCCCATGACCCGCTCGACGCCGGCGCGGTTGTACCAGGAGCGGTCGAAGAAGACCATCTCGCCGGCGGTGGGCAGGTGCTGGATGTAGCGCTGGAAATACCACTGGCCCTGCTCCTGGGAGGAGGGTTTCTCCAGGGCTACGATCCGCGCGCCGCGCGGGTTCAGGTGCTCCATGAAGCGCTTGATGGTACCGCCCTTGCCGGCGGCGTCGCGGCCTTCGAACAGGACCACCACGCGCTGGCCGGTCTCCTTCACCCAGCTCTGCACCTTGAGCAGTTCGATCTGCAGGTCGTGCTTGGCTTTCTCGTACTCGTTGCGGCGCATCCGCGTGTGATAGGGATAGTTCGCCGGCAGGCTCGCCGAGGTGCTGTCCTCGCTGCTGCCGTGGGGCGCGCTGGCGACCTGCAGGGCCACCGGCTTCTGGCTGATCGCCTGGATCTCCTCGCGGGCTTTCTGCGCCGGGCTGGCCACCCGCGGGCGGCGGGTCGCCGGCTTGCGTGGGGCGCGGCGGGCGGCTGGCCGGGCCGGCTTGGCCGGCTGCGCGGCGGGTTGCTCGGGGGAGGGGGGAGTGACAGTGGGTTCTTCGCTCATGCGGGGCTCCTTCCGTTCTACGTTTTCAGCTATGCAGTCCCCCACTCTATGCCCCTGCCGGAGGTCGTCCGTTGACCCCCATCAAACCGCGCCCGGCTGCCGCCGGGAGGAAAGCCTTACACCTCTCCGACAATCCCTTGTAGGATATCGCCACGCGCGCGGCGTCCCGTCGCCCCGCGGACCTGGATCAGCAGACAGGGTGAACACTGAGCTGGCTCTCATCAACCGAGGGCCGGCAGCGTTCGCGCCGGCCCGCCGATCCGACGAAGGTCCGCACATGTCCCGCACCTGGATTCGCAACCCCCTCGCCATCTTCACCGCCAACGGTCTCGACGCCGCCGGCGGCCTGGTCGTCGAAGACGGCCGCATCGTCGAGCTGCTCGGCGCCGGCCAGCAGCCCGCGCAGCCCTGCGCCAGCCAGTTCGACGCCAGCCGGCACGTGGTCTTGCCGGGACTCATCAACACCCATCACCACTTCTACCAGACCCTCACCCGCGCCTGGGCGCCGGTGGTCAACCAGCCGCTGTTCCCCTGGCTGAAGACCCTCTATCCGGTCTGGGCGCGGCTGACCCCGGAGAAGCTCGAACTGGCCACCAAGGTGGCGCTGGCCGAGCTGCTGCTGTCCGGCTGCACCACTGCCGCCGACCACCACTACCTGTTCCCCGGCGGCCTCGAACAGGCCATCGACGTGCAGGCCGGGGTGGTCGAGGAACTGGGCCTGCGCGCCATGCTCACCCGCGGCTCGATGAGCCTCGGCGAGAAGGACGGCGGCTTGCCGCCGCAGCAGACGGTGCAGGAGGCCGAGACCATCCTCGCCGACAGCGAGCGACTGATCGCTCGCTACCACCAGCGCGGCGAAGGCGCCCGGGTGCAGATCGCCCTGGCGCCCTGCTCGCCGTTCTCGGTGACTCCGGAGATCATGCGCGCCAGCGCCGAACTGGCGGCGCGCCACGACGTACGCCTGCACACCCACCTGGCGGAGACCCTCGACGAGGAAGACTTCTGCCTGCAGCGCTTCGGCCTGCGCACCGTGGACTACCTGGACAGCGTCGGCTGGCTCGGCCCGCGCACCTGGCTGGCCCACGGCATCCACTTCAATGCCGAGGAGATCCGTCGTCTCGGCGAGGCCGGCACCGGTATCTGCCACTGCCCGAGTTCGAACATGCGCCTGGCCTCGGGCATCTGCCCGACCGTGGAGCTGGAGGCGGCCGGCGCGCCGATCGGCCTGGGGGTCGATGGCTCGGCTTCCAACGACGCCTCGAACATGATCCTCGAGGCGCGCCAGGCCCTGTACCTGCAACGCCTGCGCTACGGCGCCGAGCGAATCACCCCGGAACTCGCCCTGGGCTGGGCCACCCGTGGCTCGGCACGCCTGCTCGGACGCAGCGACATCGGCGAGCTGGCCCCCGGCAAGCAGGCCGACCTGGCCTTGTTCAAGCTCGACGAGCTGCGCTTCTCGGGTAGCCACGACCCGCTCTCGGCGCTGCTGCTATGCGCTGCCGACCGTGCCGACCGGGTAATGGTCGGCGGCGCCTGGCGAGTGGTCGACGGTGCCGTGGAAGGGCTCGACCTGGCCGCCCTGATCGCCCGCCACCGCGAGGCGGCGAGCGCCCTGATCGCCGGGTGAGGCGGGCGCCGACGGAGGAGGCGCCAGGCTTCCTCTGTCGGTTCGCATAGGTCGGCGCCTGGCCTGCAACCGGCTAGACTTCGGCATCCCCCACCAGGAGCCGACCATGTCCCGCGCCGCCCGCCCCCGCAATCGCTTTTGCAGCCTTCTGCTAGGACTCTCCCTGCTGATGCCCGCCAGCCTTCCTCTGTCCGCTGCCGAAACGGCGGCGGCGCAATCGCCGCGGACCCTGATCATCGACACCGACCCGGGCGCCGACGACGTGATCGCCCTGCTGTTCGCCATGGCCTCGCCGAAGGAGCTGAAGATCCAGGCGCTGACCACCGTCGCCGGCAACGTGCCGCTGGAAAAGACCGCGCGCAACGCCCGGCTGGCCCGCGAGTGGGGCAAGCGCCCGGATATCCCGGTCTACGCCGGCGCCCCGCGGCCGCTGCTGCGCACGCCGATCTACGCCGCCGACGTACACGGCAGCGAAGGCATCACCGGCGTCGAGGTGCATGAGCCGAAGCAGCCGCTGGCCGAAGGCAACGCGGTGGACTACCTGATCCGTACCCTGCGCGCGGCGCCGGAGAAGAGCGTGACCCTGGCCATGCTCGGCCCGGAGACCAACCTCGCGCTGGCCCTGACCCAGGCCCCGGACATCGTCAAGGGCATCCGCGAGATCGTGATCATGGGCGGCGCCCACTTCAACGGCGGCAACATCACCCCGGCCGCCGAATTCAATATCTTCGCCGACCCCCACGCGGCGGAAATCGTGCTCAAGAGCGGGGCGCCGATCACCATGCTGCCGCTCGACGTGACCCACAAGATCCTCACCAGCCCCGAGCGCATCGCCAAGCTGCGCAACCTCGGCAACCGAGCCGGCAAGACCGTCGCCGATATCCTCGACGCCTACGTCCAGTACGACATCAAGTACTACGGCCTGAAGGGCGGCCCGGTGCACGACGCCACGGTGGTCGCCTACCTGCTCAAGCCCTCGCTGTTCAAGGGCAAGCGGATCAACGTGCAGGTCGACAGCCGCGAGGGCATCACCTTCGGCCAGACCGTGGCCGACTGGTACGGCGGCCTCAAGCAGCCGGCCAACGTCGAGTGGATCAACGAGGGCGATGCCCAGGGGTTCTTCGACCTGCTCACCGAGCGTATCGCCCGCCTGCCCTGAGCGGGCTTCCCGCGGCGCCCGGCGTGGGCGCCGCGCTCAGAACGCATAGCCGACGTTGAAGTAGTGGCCGATCCCGCTGGAGTCGGTGCGGCGTCCGTCCAGTTGCTCGCCGTCGCGCCACTGGGTCATGTTGCGGTAGACCTTGGCGCCGTAGCCGAACTTCCAGTGTTCGGTGTGATACCAGAGCCCGAGGTAGGCCTGGAAGCCGTTATCGGTACGGTATTCGCGCTCGAAGGCATCGTCCTTGTCGGGCAGCTTCGAGCCGAACTCGTAGTCGAAGAAGCCCTGGAAGGCGATGAAGCGCTTGCCGCCGAACTGCGCCAGCGGCTTGAACCAGTTCATGTGGGCGACGTAGCCGTCCCAGGCGTTCTCGTTGGACGCGCCGTAGTTCTTGTCGATGTAGCGCGCGTAGAGATTGAGCCCCACCGTACCCAGCCAGGGCAGCTCGGTGTTGGTGCCGATGCCCGACCACAGCACGTTCAGCCCCGGTCCCTGGCGCGCGTCGGCGTAGTAGTAGTCGAAGGCGACGAACCATTCGCGGATCGGGCCGATGGAGAAGTCGCGGCCGAGCAGGCGGTCGATGGAGAGACGCGGCTCGATGTCGACGAACCAGTTCTCGCCGTCGGGTACGTCCGAGCTGGCGTCGTCGAAGAGGTTCTTGTAGTCGATGTAGCCGTACAGGTCGAGCACCCCCTTGCGGCCGCCGAACTCCCATTCCAGGTAGCTGTCGTCGGTCAGGTAGGGGCCGCCGCGCTGGTTGAACGCGCGGTAGACGTGCAGGTTGTTCCAGAGCCCTTCGCGGGCGGCGTTCTCGTCGTTGTTTTCGGCGCCGAAGGCGGCGGCCGCGCACAGCGGGGCGGCACAGCACAGCAGGGCTTTGCGCATGGGAAGTCCTTGCCTGGAGTGGGACGGGTCGGACTCAGCCGCGGGATTGCCCGGCGAGTTGCCGGAGAGCCTGCTCGGCGTCGCCGACGACGATCCTGCCGGGCACCGCCAGCATCAGGTTGAGCGGCAGGCCGAACTCTTCCAGGGCCATGCCGTCGCGGTCGCGGGTCGGATCCTCGCCGACCAGCTCCGGGGCGTGCCGGCGGATCCGCTCGGCGTAGCTGCCGGCGTCGTCGACGTAGCCATAGACCGGCTTGCCGAGAGCGGTGGCGTAGCCGACCTCGAAGGCGGTGCCGCTGTCCGGCTCGGCGCCGCGGAAGAAGTTCAGGTTGGCCAGCACCGCGTCGGCGCGTTCGATCAGGCCGATGTTGGCGCGGTAGATCCAGGCCGCCTGTTCGCGCGGCTCGGCGAGCTGTTTCGGCAGCGCGTTGTCCAGCGGGTAGAGGCCTTCGAAGCCGTAGCGTGCGCACAGTGCCTTGAGCGCTTCGCCGTGGGCGACGGCGTCGGCGCGGAACACGTCGGGACCGGCCAGATAGAGTTTCCGCGGTCTGGCCGCGGCGCGTACGCCCGGCAGGCTGCCGAGCAGGGCGCCGGCGGGCAGCAGCAGGGCCGCCAGGCGCAAGAAGGTACGACGGCTGCTGGAACCGTTGGATCGGCTCATCGGATGCTCCCCCCAGGATGCCGGACGCCCCGCGCGGGGGCCGTTGTTGTCCGGGGATTATGGGCAGCAAGCGACATGCCAGGCGGCGCCTACCTGTCAGCAGATAGGCGGCGGCTCGCGTGCTTCTTCCGGCGCTCGGCGCGGGCGCTTCAGGCGTTCCCGCCGAGTTCCTCGGCGAGGCGTCGCAGGGCCTCGCGCGGGCCGCCGGCGACCAGCCGCGAAGGCACCGCCAGCATCAGGTTCAATGGCAGGCCGAAACCCTCCAGTTGCCAACCGTCGCGGTCCTCGCCGGGGTGCTCGCCGAGCCATTCCGGCGCCAGCCGGGCGAGGCGCTCGGCGTAGGCGCCGGCATCGCTGAGGTAGGCATATACCGGCTTGCCCAGGGCCAGGGCGTAACCCACTTCGAAGGCGGTGCCGCTGTCCGGCTCGCTGCCGCGGAACGGTTCGAGGTTGGCCAGCACGCAGTCGGCGCGCTCGATCAGGCCGACATTGGCGCGGTAGATCCAGGCGGCCTGTGCGGCTGGCTCGCGGATGTCGGCGGGCAGGGCGTGGTCGAGCGGGTAGAGGCCGAGGAAACCGAACTCGGCGCAGAGCGCCTTGAGGGTTTCGCCATGGGCTTCGGCGTCGGGGCGGAAGACGTCCGGCCCGGCCAGGTAGATCGCGGTCATCGCGTGCGTGCCTTGTTACGGAAAGCCAGCGCCCATGGTAGCGCCATCGTGGCGGCGCCGGCATGCACCAAGCGATGGCGCGCTGCACCGTCCTGCAGCCGCGCCGGCATGGCGCGGCACGCAGAAGCGCGGGCTTGAGCGGAGTTGTCCGGGTGGTCAGGTAATTGCATCGGCGGGCGGGCTGAACGCGAAGCCACGCCCGATGGCCAACCCTGCACTCACCGGAGCACGCCCATCCATGAAACACCGTCGCACGCAATCCCGCATGTCCGTCCTGCGCCGCCTTGCCGTCGTCCTCGGCCTCGGCGCCTGCGCTCTCGCCGCCGAGGCCGCCGAACCGCTGAAGATCGGCTTCGTCTATGTCGGCCCGGTCGGCGACCACGGCTGGACCTACCAGCACGAGCTGGGCCGCCGCGAACTGGTGGAGCACTTCGGCGATAAGGTGAAGACCAGCTTCGTCGAGAACGTCGCCGAGGGCGCCGACGCCGAGCGGGTCATCCGCAACCTGGCGAAAGACGGCTACGGCCTGGTCTTCACCACCTCCTTCGGCTACATGAACCCCACCGCCAAGGTGGCCCGACAGTTTCCCAAGGTGACCTTCGAGCACGCCACCGGCTACAAGCGCGACAGGAACCTCGGCACCTACCTGTCGCGCTCCTACGAGGGACGCTACGTCGGCGGCTTCCTCGCGGCGAAGATGACCCGCAGCCACAAGATCGGCTACATCGCCTCGTTTCCGATTCCCGAGGTGATCCGCGACATCAACGCGATCCAGCTGGCGCTGGACAAATACGACCCGCAGGCCGAACTCAAGGTGATGTGGGTGAGCACCTGGTTCGATCCGGGCAAGGAGGCCGACGCGGCCAACGCGCTGATCGACCAGGGCGTCGACGTGGTGTTCCAGCACACCGATAGCCCGGCGCCGATCCAGGCCGCCGAGCGTCGCGGGGTGTACGCCGTGGGCTACGCCTCGGACATGCAGCACTTCGGTCCGAAGACCGTGCTCACCTCGATCGTCAACGACTGGGGCCCGCACTATATCCGCTCGGCCCAGGCGGTGATGGACGGCACCTGGAAATCCGAGGACTTCTGGGGCGGCCTGGCCGAGAGTACGGTGGTCCTGCCGCTGAACCAGGAGGTGCTGCCGGCGCCGGTGCGGGAAGAGGCGGGCAGGCTGATCGAGTCGATCCGCAGCGGAGCCTTCCACCCCTTCACCGGGCCGATCCGCGACCAGTCCGGCAAGGAGCGTTTCGCCGCCGGCGTCAGCGCGACCAATGCCGACCTGGCGTCGATGAACTATTACGTGGAAGGCATCAAGGCCGACCTGCCGAAGTGAGCCCTGGCCTTGTATGGAAAAAGTCGCCGAGCGCAGGCACTTTCCGTACAGGGCCCATCGAGGAGAGCGCGATTGGACCGTCTACCCATCATCGACATCGCCCCGCTCTACGGCGCCGACCGTGGCGCCTGGAACGACGTGGCGCGGCGGATCGACCAGGCCTGCCGCGAGTGGGGCTTCTTCTACATCGCCGGACACCCGTTGCCGGCCGCGCGCTTCGAAGCCCTGTTGGCGGCGGCGCGGGAGTTCTTCGCGCTGCCCGTCGAAGAGAAGCTGAAGATCGATATCACCCGTAGCCGCAACCATCGCGGCTATGGCGCGATCGCCACCGAGCAGCTCGACCCGGCGTTGCCCAGCGACTTCAAGGAGACCTTCGACATGGCCCTGCACCTGCCGGCGGAGCATCCCGACGTGCGCGCCGGCAAGTCCTTCTACGGGCCCAACCGACACCCCGACCTGCCCGGTTGGGAGGCCCTGCTGGAAGGACACTATGCCGACATGCTGGCGCTGGCCCGTACCGTGCTGCGTGCCCTGGCCATCGCCCTGGGGATCGAGGAGGACTTCTTCGACCGCCGCTTCGAGCAGCCGGTCAGCGTATTCCGCCTGATCCACTATCCGCCGGCCGCCGCCCGGCAGAGCGCCGACCAGCCCGGCGCCGGCGCGCACACCGACTACGGCTGCGTGACCCTGCTCTACCAGGACGCCGCCGGTGGCCTGCAAGTGCAGAACCGCCAGGGCGAATGGATCGACGCGCCGCCCATCGACGGCACCTTCGTGGTCAACATCGGCGACATGATGGCGCGCTGGAGCAACGACCGTTACCGCTCGACCCCGCACCGGGTGATCAGCCCGCGCGGGGTGCATCGCTACTCCATGCCGTTCTTCGCCGAACCGCACATGGACACCGAGATCCGCTGCCTGCCGGGCTGCTTCGACGCGGACAACCCGCCGAAGTATCCGCCGACCACCTGTGGCGAGTGGCTGACCTCGCGCTTCGCGCAGACCTATGCCTATCGGCGCGGCGAAACGGCCTGAGCCGCCCGTCGCGCGCGGGAGCGGCTCGCGGGTTTCCCTCGGGCCTGACTCCCGGGACAGGTTAAACTTGCCGGCAAAGACCAGCCTGATCGAGAACCCACCCCATGTACGAATGGCTCAACGCCTTGCCCAAGGCCGAACTGCACCTGCACCTGGAAGGTACCCTGGAGCCGGAGCTGCTGTTCGCCCTCGCCGAGCGCAACCGCATCGCCCTGCCCTGGAACGACGTCGAGACCCTGCGCAAGGCCTACGCCTTCAACAACCTGCAGGAATTCCTCGACCTCTACTACGCCGGCGCCGACGTGCTGCGCACCGAGCAGGACTTCTACGACCTGACCTGGGCCTACCTGCAGAAGTGCAAGGCGCAGAACGTCGTCCACGTCGAGCCGTTCTTCGACCCGCAGACCCACACCGATCGCGGCATTCCCTTCGAGGTGGTGCTCGCCGGCATCCGCGCCGCGCTGCAGGACGGCGAGAAGCTGCTGGGCATCCGCCATGGGCTGATCCTCAGCTTCCTCCGCCACCTCAGCGAGGAACAGGCGCAGAAAACCCTCGACCACGCGCTGCCGTTCCGCGACGCCTTCATCGCCGTCGGCCTCGACAGCTCGGAAGTCGGGCATCCGCCGAGCAAGTTCCAGCGGGTCTTCGACCGCGCCCGCAGCGAAGGCTTCCTCACCGTCGCCCATGCCGGCGAAGAGGGGCCGCCCGAGTACATCTGGGAAGCCCTCGACCTGCTCAAGGTCGAGCGCATCGACCACGGCGTGCGCGCCTTCGAGGACGAGCGGCTGATGCGGCGGCTGATCGACGAACAGATCCCGCTGACCGTCTGCCCGCTGTCCAACACCAAGCTCTGCGTGTTCGACGACATGAGCCAGCACACCATCCTCGACATGCTCGAACGCGGCGTGAAGGTGACGGTGAACTCCGATGACCCGGCCTACTTCGGCGGCTATGTCACCGAGAACTTCCATGCCTTGCAGCAGAGCCTGGGAATGACCGAGGAGCAGGCCAGGCGCCTGGCGCAGAACAGCCTGGATGCGCGCCTGGTGAAGTGAGGGGCGGCGCGCCGGGCAACCCGGCGCGCGACCCGCAAGGCGTTTCGTCGTCGCCGGCTTCTCGGTATTGATGATAAGCATTATCATTTGCGGGCTGCTCAGCATTCCCATGGCGCCGCCCCGGCGCCGGCTTTCGTGCAGCCGTCCCTCACCGATGCCCGACCGCGACCTACCCTCCGGCCCGCGCCCGGATGCCTTGCCGGCAGACGGCGAGGCGGCGCGCCGCGCGGATCTGCTCAAGGCCTTCCTGGCCCAGCGCCAGCGCATGGAAAGCCTGGTCAGCCGCTGGGTCGGCTGCCGGGCGACCGCCGCCGACCTGGTCCAGGAACTGTTCCTGCGCTTCTGGCGGCGCCCGGCCGCCCCGGTGGAGGAGCTTGGCAGCTACCTCCTGCGCAGCGCGCGCAACCTGGCCATCGACCACTTGCGTGGCGAAGGATCGCGGCAGCGGCAACTGGACGACTGGCTGCCGGAGCAGCGCCAGGGCGAGCCGGTCGGTCCCGAGCAGGCGCTCGAGGCCGGCGACCAGTGGCGCCGGGTCGAGGCCGCCTTGCGCGGCCTGCCCGAGCGGACCCGGCGGATTTTCCTGCTCAATCGCATCCACGGCCGCACCTACGCGGAGATCGCCCAGGCCATGCAGCTTTCCCAAAGCGCCGTGGAAAAACATATGATGCGCGCCCTCGACGCCTGCAAGGCGAGCCTGGCCGGCCCGGCCGGCGAGCAGGCAAGGAGCGCCCAGCCATGACCCGACCCGATAGCGACGCCGCGCCCTACGATCCCGTCCTCGAGCAGACCGCCCAGGCCTGGCTGGTGCGCCTGCGCGGTACGCCGGATGCGGCGACCCGGCGGGCCTTCGAGGACTGGCTGGCGCAGCGGCCGGCGCATGCCGAGGCCTATGCTCGCGCCGAGGCGCTCTGGCGCCTGACGGAAATACCGGCGAGCCGCCTGGCCATCGAAGAGGCCGATGCCCTGGAAGCCTACCTGCGGCCGCGCCGAGCGTCGCGCAACCCGCGGCGCTGGGCCTACCCGCTGGCCAGCGTCGCCTGCCTGCTGGCGATGCTCTGGCTGGGCGGCTGGTGGCAGCCCGGCGACTGGCTGCAGGACTGGCGTGCCGACTATGTCGCCGCGCCGGGACAGGTCGCCGAATGGAAGCTGGCCGATGGCTCCTACCTGAGCCTGGACGCCGGCAGCGCGGTGCGCGTGCGTATCGACGGCGGCCAGCGGCGGGTCGAACTGCTGCGCGGCGCCGCCGCGTTGCGGGTGAAGCGCGACACGCTGCCATTCGTGGTCGAGGCCGGCGAAGGCCGGGCGCGGGTACTGGGCACCGAGTTCGAGGTCCGTCGCGGCGCCGGGGAGACCCGCGTCACCGTGCTGCAAGGGCGGGTCGCGGTGAGCGCCGGCACGGGCGCGGGCGCCGCCGAGGAAGTGCTGGGCGCCGGCCAGCAGGTCGGCTTCGCCGACGGCAGGCTGGGCCGGCCCGTGGCCATCGACGCCGCCGCCGCGCTGGCCTGGCGCCAGGGCTGGCTGAGCTTCTACCGGCGGCCGCTGGCGGAAGTGCTCGACGAACTCGCTCGCTACTACCCCGGACGCATTCTCCTGCTCGACGACGCGCTCGGCCGCCAGCCGGTCAGCGGCAGCTTCCGCAGCGACGATCCCGAAGCCGCGCTGAAGTCGCTGCAGGCGGTGCTCGGCTATCGCCAGCAGATCCTGTTCGGACGCCTGGTGGTGATTCGCTGACGGCGGCCCCGGTCCGTTTGGCCGCAGGAATCTTTCCCGGCGAAGAATTTTTTTGCGCTGGGGGGTGAGGTAAATCCGGCGCCGCTTCGTGTAGTGCTCATGACCGCGATTGATTCGCATTAGAAAAGCGACCGACACGAGCAACCCATGACCCCCTTCCTGCGCTTCGCCCTGCGTACTCTCCCCGCCCTGTTCCTCAGCCTCGGCTGTCTCGCCGCCACCGCGCAGGCCGCCGAGGCGGTTCGCTACCGCTTCAGCCAGGCTGCCGCGCCGCTGGCCCAGGCGCTCAACGCGTTCAGCCGGGCCAGCGGGCAGACGCTGCTCTACACCGCCGAGCTGCCGCCGCAGGCGACCGCTCCGGCATTGCACGGTTCGCTGGACGCGGAGGAGGCGCTGCAACGCCTGCTGCAGGGCAGCGGCCTGCGCGCGCGGCGGATCGACGAGCGCACCCTGACCCTGGAGCCGATCCCCGCCAGCGGCGCGCTCGACCTCGATGCCACGACGGTCTCCGCCGCCGCCCCGGCGCAGGGCTACCGGCCGGCGGCCAACGCCTCGATCAGCCGCGGCGATGCGCCGGTACTGGAAATCCCCCAGGCGATCAGCGTGGTCCCGGCACAGGCGCTGCAGGACCAGCGCCCGCGCAACCTTGACGACGCGCTGGGCAACATCAGCGGCATCACCCAGGCCAACACCCTCGGCGGTACCCAGGACGCGGTGATGAAGCGCGGCTTCGGCGACAACCGCGACGGCTCGATCATGCGCGACGGCATGCCCTCGGTGCAGGGCCGCAATTTCACCGCCACCGCCGACCACGTCGAGGTGCTGAAGGGGCCAGCATCCCTGCTCTATGGCATCCAGGACCCGGGCGGGGTGGTCAACGTGGTGAGCAAGAAGCCACAACTGCAACAAGCCAACGCCCTGACCCTGCGTGGCTCGGCCTACGCCCACGGGCGCAACGGCAGCGGCGGCCAGCTCGACTCCACCGGCCCGCTGGGCGACAGCGGACTGGCCTACCGGATGATCCTCGATCATGAGGACGAGGATTACTGGCGCGACTTCGGCAAGAGCCGCGAGACGCTGGTGGCGCCCTCGCTGGCCTGGTACGGCGAGGACACGACGGTCAACCTGAGCTACGAGCACCGCGAGTTCACCACGCCGTTCGACCGTGGCACGGCCATCGACCCGCGTACCAACCGCCCGCTGGACATCCCGCGCAGCCGGCGCCTGGACGAGCCCTTCAACATCACCGAGGGCCGTTCCGAGCTGACCCGCCTGGATCTCGAACGGCAGCTCGACGACACCTGGAAGGCCCACTTCGGCTACGGCTACAGTCGCGAGACCTACGACGACAACCAGGCCCGGGTGATGGCCGTGAATGCCGACGGCACCCTGACCCGGCGCATGGACGGCACCCACGGCGCGGTCAGCAGCGACAGCTTCGCCACCCTCGGCCTGAGCGGAACGCTGCAACTGGCCGGGATGCAACATGACCTGCAATTCGGCATGGACCACGAGAAGCGCAAGATCTTCCGCGCCGACCTGCTGCGCGACAGCAAGACCAGCCGCTTCGACTACCTCGGCCCGGTCTATGGCCAGGTGGTGCCGTCGACCCGGGTGGTCGCCGGCGACAGCGACCAGACCGACAAGCTGCGCAGCGACTCGCTGTATTTCCAGGACTCGATCCACCTGGACGAACGCTGGATCCTGGTCGGCGGCGCGCGCTACCAGATCTACGACCAGCTCGCCGGGCGCGGCCGGCCGTTCAACGCCAACACCGATATCAACGGGCAGAAATGGGTGCCGCGCGGCGGCCTGGTCTACCGCCTGAGCGACGAGGTTTCGCTGTACGGCAGCTACACGCGCTCGTTCAAGCCGAACTCGACCATCGCCCCGCTGAGCACCGGCGAGACCATCGATTCGGCGATCCTGCCGGAGCAGGCGACCTCCTGGGAGCTGGGCGCCAAGCTGGATGTGCCGGGGCGTCTCAGCGGCACCCTGGCGCTGTTCGACATCCGCAAGAAGAACGTGCTGGTCAACGAACTGGACGGTGCCGGCAACAGCAGCGTGCGCGCCGCCGGCCGGGTCCGCTCGCGCGGCCTGGAGCTGGACCTCACCGGCCAGCTCAGCGAACGCTGGAGCCTGATCGGCAGCTACGCCTGGCTCGCCGCGGAAGTCACCGAGGACCCGACCCTGGAGGGCAAGCGCCTGCAGAACGTGGCGCGCAACACCGCGTCGCTGTCGGCGGTCTACGAACTCGGCCAGCTCTTCGGCGGCGACCGCCTGCGCCTGGGCGGCGGCGCGCGCTACGTCGGCAAGCGCCCGGGCGACCCGGCCAATTCCTTCGACCTGCCGTCCTACACCGTGGCCGATGCCTTCGCCAGCTACGACACCCGCTTCGGCGGGCACGGCGTGAAGTTCCAGCTCAACGTGAAGAACCTGTTCGACCGCACCTACTACCCGTCCAGTGCCAATCGACTGTACGTGGCGATGGGCGAGCCTCGGCAGTTCCAGGTATCGACGACGGTGGAGTTCTGAGTCGGCGCTCGCTCCAGGTGGGGTTCCTGGCCTCCTCCTGGACGATGGGAGGCCTCTACCGCCCTCTGGCCAGGCAGGGAGAAGGGCCGCCGCGGTGCTGCCCGGCGCAGGATCGGTGAATCGTTCCGTTCGACGATGGTCCATCCAGTGCCTTCTCCCTTCAGGGAGAAGGACGCGGAGCAGCGCCTGGGCGCGATCTCATCGCACGCCACCTCGTCCCCAACCTGCCCGTTGGGTACCATGCCCGCACCACTCGCCGCCACGGCCACCCCATGAACCTCAACAACCGCATCAAGTTCCGCCACCTCGCCTGCTTCCTCGAAGTCGCCCGCCAGCGCAGCTTCGCCAAGGCGGCGGACGCCGTGGCGGTGTCGCAGCCGGCGATCTCCAAGACCCTCAAGGAACTGGAGGAAATCCTCGGCGCGCGGCTGTTCGAACGGAGCAAGGCCGGCGCCGAGCTGACCGAGGCGGGGGTGACCTTCCTGCGCTATGCCGGCCCCTGCGTGCAGGCCCTGCGCGACGGGGTGAACACCCTGCGCGGCCACGAGGCGCAGGTCGAGACGGTGCGGGTCGGCGTGCTGTCGACGGTGGAGAGCCTGGTGGTGCCCGAGGTGATCCGGCGCCTGCACCGGCGCCACGGCGCGCTGGTGGTCAGCGTCGCCACCGGACCCAGCGCCTACCTGCTGGCGCAACTGAAGGTCGGCGAGCTGGACCTGGTGGTCGGGCGGATGACCGATAGCCCGGAGATCCAGGGCCTGACCTTCGAGCACCTGTACAGCGAGTCGATGATGCTGGTGGTGCGTCCCGGCCACCCCTTGCTCGCCGCGCCCCTCGGCGACCCGCAGCGGCTGGCCGAATTCCCGCTGGTGCTGCCGCTGGCCGGCACCACCATCCGCCGCCACGCCGACAGCCTGTTCGTGCAATGGGGCATCCCGCTCGCCGGACAGCGCCTGGAAACCCTCTCGCCGACCCTCAGCCGCAGCTATGTGTTGCGCAGCGAGGCGATCTGGGTGGCGCCGCGCGATGCCGTGCGCCTGGACGTCGGCAATGGCGAGCTGGCCGAGCTGGACCTGGGTATCCGCGAACCGGGCGGTTCGGTCGGGCTGTGCCACAACGCGGCCTTGCCGTTGCCACTGGGGGCGCAATGGTTCAGCGCGGTGTTGCGCGAGGTGGCCGCCGAGTTGCACTGATGAAGCATAACCAAATGGTTATGTATAGGGCCGGATAATTCACTGTCCCCGTCCCGTCTCCTGCGCAAGACTTCGTTTTCCATGCCTGAATCCACAAGCCTGGCGACCGATAACGCGAATAACAGGAGCCCGACATGCACGACGCCGAAAGCCGTCGTTTCGTCATCCGTGACCGAAACTGGCACCCCAAAGCCTTGACCCCCGACTACAAGACCTCCGTGCCGCGCTCGCCGAGCCAGGCGCTGGTGAGCATCCCGCAATCGCTCTCGGAAACCAGCGGGCCGGACTTCTCCCACCTCAGGCTCGGCCGCCACGACAACGACCTGCTGCTCAACTTCGACCACGGCGGCCTGCCCCAGGGCGAGCGCATCATCATGTTCGGCCGGGTCTTCGACCAGTACGGCAAGCCGGTCCCGCACACCCTGGTGGAGATGTGGCAGGCCAACGCCGGCGGGCGCTACCGGCACAAGAACGACCGCTACCTGGCGCCGCTCGACCCGAACTTCGGCGGCGTCGGCCGGACCCTCACCGACAGCGAGGGCCACTATTACTTCCGCACCATCAAGCCCGGGCCCTATCCCTGGCGCAACGGCCCCAACGACTGGCGCCCGGCGCACATCCACGTGTCCGTCAGCGGCCCGGCGATCGCCGCGCGGCTGGTCACCCAGATGTACTTCGAGGGCGACCCGCTGATCCCCAAGTGCCCGATCATCCGCACCCTTGCCGACCCGGAGGCGGCGCAGAGCCTGATCGGCCGGCTCGACATGAGCATGGCCAACCCGATGGATTGCCTGGCCTACCGCTTCGACATCGTCCTGCGCGGGCAGCGCAAGACCTTCTTCGAAAACGCCTGAGGAGCCGACCATGAGCCACGAACTGCTGCGGGAAACCCCTTCCCAGACCGCCGGTCCCTACGTCCACATCGGCCTGGCGCTGGCCGCCGCCGGCAACCCGACCCGCGACCTGGAGATCTGGAACCGCATGGCCCGCGAAGGCGCGCCGGGCCAGCACATCCTCCTGCTCGGCCACGTCTACGACGGCAACGGCCACCTGGTGCGCGACTCGTTCCTGGAGTTCTGGCAGGCCGACAGCGAAGGCCGCTACCAGGAGCGATACGATCCGGAGCGACCGTTCAACAGCTTCGGCCGCACCGCCACCACCTTCGATGCCGGCGAGTGGACCCTGCACACGGTCAAGCCGGGGGTGGTGCGTAACGCCCAGGGCGTGCCGATGGCGCCGCACATCAACGTCTCGCTGTTCGCCCGCGGCATCAACATCCACTTGCAGACTCGGCTGTACTTCGATGACGAGACCGAGGCCAACGCCGCCTGTCCGGTGCTCAACCTGATCGAGCAGGCGCCGCGTCGCGACACCCTGCTCGCGCGGCGCTGCGAAGTGGACGGACAGCTCGCCTACCGTTTCGACATCCGCATCCAGGGCGACAACGAGACGGTGTTCTTCGACTTCTAGGTGCATCGATCGCGCGGGACGCGCGGGAAGGAAGGGCGCCCTTGCCGGAGCGGCAAGGGCGTACCCAGAACCCGCCGATGGGTACCTGACATTACTCCCGGAGGGTGATGGGTAGTCCCGACAGTACTACAGTCGGAGGCGCTCCGGTCAATTGCGATGATCGAACGAGTGTCCGATAATCGGCGAGCCTTTCCGTGACCCGAGCCCGAACGTCCATGAGCGAACTCCCGGAACACCCCGCCACCCTGGCGCCGCCGACCGTCCTTTCGCCAGCCAAGCGCATCGAGGCCTTCACCGGCGATCCCAACTTCATGACCTCGCTGGCCCGTGGCCTGGCGGTGATCCATGCGTTCCAGGAGCGCAAGCGGCACCTGACCATCGCCCAGATCAGCCACCGCACCGAGATACCCCGCGCCGCCGTGCGTCGCTGCCTGCACACGCTGATGCAGCTTGGCTACGCCACCACCGACGGGCGCACCTACTCGCTGTTGCCGAAGGTGCTCACCCTCGGTCACGCCTACCTGTCGTCGACGCCGCTGGCGATCACTGCGCAGCCGATCCTCGACCGCCTCAGCGAACAGCTCCACGAAGCCTGTTCGATGGCCACCCTGGAGGGCGACGACGTGCTCTACATCGCCCGTTCGGCCACTCCCCAGCGGCTGATTTCGGTGGACCTCAACGTCGGCAGCCGGCTGCCCGCCTATTGCACCTCGATGGGCCGCATCCTCCTCGCCGCGCTGGACGACGACGCGCTGCACGCCTACTTCGGCGGAGTGGAGATGCAGGCCAAGACCAGCCGTACCCTGTATACCCCCGAGACCCTGCTGCCGTGCCTGGTGGAGATTCGTCGCCAGGGCTGGTGCATCGTCGACCAGGAGCTGGAAGTCGGCCTGCGCTCGCTGGCGGTGCCGGTACGCGACTCCGCCGGCCACGTGCTCGCCGCGCTGAACGTCGGCACCCATGCCGGGCGGGTCTCCCGCGCCGAACTGGAAAGTCGCTTCCTGCCGTTGCTGCTGGAGGCCAGCCGCGAGCTGAGCGCGCGCCTGTTCACCTGACGCCGGAGGCGATCCCCTCCACAAGTTTGGAAAAGGAACCCCCGCTTCCATCTGATAGTCGCAATCCTTGGGGACGCGGCTAGAATCCCTGCCAATTCTGGGAGTTTCCGGCCGTATCGGCCGGTATCTGTATGGATCGCGAAGGGGAAGGCATGTCAGACGCCAGAGGCGCTTTTCATTCCAAAGGTCGCTGGTCGCGGATGGCGCTGCCCGCCATCCTGTGCGCCAGCCTGCTTGTCGGTTGCGGCGCCGAGCCGCCCGCCGAGGAACACGTCCGTGTGCTGGCGCAGACGGTGAAGATGGCCGAGTTCGCCTCGGCCACCTCGATCACCGGCGACATCCAGGCACGGGTACAGGCCGACCAGTCGTTCCGTGTCGGCGGCAAGATCGTCGAGCGCCTGGTCGATGTCGGCGACCACGTCGCGGCTGGCCAGGTGCTGGCGCGGCTCGACCCGCAGGACCAGCGCAGCAACGTGGAGAACGCCCAGGCGGCGGTCGCCGCGCAGAAGGCGCAGTCGAAGCTCGCCGACCTCAACTACCAGCGGCAGAAGGCGCTGCTGCCCAAGGGCTACACCAGCCAGAGCGAGTACGACCAGGCGCTGGCCTCGGTGCGCAGCGCGCAGAGTTCGCTGAAGGCCGCCCAGGCGCAGTTGGCCAACGCCCGCGACCTGCTTTCCTATACCGAGCTGCGTGCCTCCGACGCCGGGGTCATCACCGCCCGCCAGGCCGAGGTCGGCCAGGTGGTGCAGGCCACCGTGCCGATCTTCACCCTGGCCCGCGACGGCGAGCGCGACGCGGTGTTCAACGTCTACGAGTCGTTGTTCAGCCACGATGTCGACGGCCAGCGGATCACCGTCAGCCTGCTCGGCAAGCCGGAAGTCACCGCCAGCGGCAAGGTCCGCGAGATCACCCCGACGGTGGACGAGCGCAGCGGTACGCTGAAGGTCAAGGTCGGCCTCGACTCGGTGCCGGCGGAAATGAGCCTCGGCAGCGTGGTCAACGCCAGCGTCGCCGCGCCGGCCGCGCACAGCGTGGTGCTGCCCTGGTCGGCGCTGTCCAAGGACGGCGAGCAGCCGGCGGTCTGGTTGCTCGATCAGGAAAGCAAGGTGCGCCTGCAACCGGTGCGGGTGGCACGCTACGCCAGCGAGAAGGTGGTCATCGACGGTGGCCTGGAGGCGGGCCAGACAGTGGTCACGGTGGGCGGCCAACTGCTCCATCCGGGCCAGGTGGTCGAGGTGGCCCAGCCGCCGCAGCCGACCCAGAGCACCGCCAGCCGCGACGCCGTGGGCGGAGGCCAGCCATGAAGCCGTTTTCCCTCGCCGGCCTGTTCGGCTTCGCCCTGCTCCTCTCCGGCTGCGGCGACGAGCCGCCGCCGGCACCGCCGCGGCCGGTGCTGACGGTGACCGTGAAGACCCTGAAGAACGACGACCTCGGTCGCTTCGCCGGGAGCATCCAGGCGCGCTACGAGAGCGTGCTCGGCTTCCGCACCAACGGACGGATCGCCTCGCGCCTGTTCGACGTCGGTGACTTCGTCGGCAAGGGCGCGCTGCTGGCAACCCTCGACCCCACCGACCAGCAGAACCAGTTGCGCGCCAGCCAGGGCGACCTGGCCAGCGCCGAGGCGCAGTTGATCGACGCCCAGGCCAATGCCCGGCGCCAGGAAGAACTGTTCGCCCGCAGCGTCACCGCCCAGGCGCGCCTGGACGATGCGCGGACCCGCCTGAAGACCAGCCAGGCCAGCTTCGACCAGGCCAAAGCGGCGGTGCAGCAGGCCAGGGACCAGCTTTCCTACACGCGCCTGGTGACCGATTTCGACGGCGTCATCACCACCTGGCACGCCGAGGCCGGGCAAGTGGTCAGCGCCGGCCAGGCGGTGGTCACCCTGGCCCGGCCCGAGGTGCGCGAGGCGGTCTTCGACCTGCCCACCGAGGTCGCCGAGAGCCTGCCGGCCGACGCGCGCTTCCTGGTCAGCGCCCAGCTCGACCCGCAGGCCAGGACCACCGGCAGCATCCGCGAGCTGGGTCCGCAGGCCGACGCCTCGACCCGCACCCGTCGCGTGCGCCTGAGCCTGGCGCAGACGCCGGAGGCGTTCCGCCTCGGCTCGACCATCCAGGTCCAGCTGAGCAGCGCCGGTAGCGTGCGCAGCGTGCTGCCGGCCAGCGTGCTGCTGGAACGCGACGGCAAGACCCAGGTCTGGGTCGTCGATGGGAAACAGTCCAGCGTGGCCCTGCGCGAGGTACAGGTGCTCAGCCGCGACGAACGCCAGGTGGTGATCGGACAGGGCCTGGCCGACGGCGACCGGGTGGTCCGCGCCGGAGTCAACAGCCTCAAGCCCGGCCAGAAGATCAAACTCGACGAGGATGCGCGATGAAGGGCGGTTTCAACCTGTCGGACTGGGCCCTGCGCCACCAGTCCCTGGTCTGGTACCTGATGGCGGTATCGCTGGTGATGGGCGTGTTCTCCTACCTCAACCTGGGGCGCGAGGAGGATCCCTCGTTCGCCATCAAGACCATGGTCATCCAGACCCGCTGGCCGGGCGCCACGGTGGACGACACCCTGGAGCAGGTCACCGACCGCATCGAGAAGAAGCTCGAGGAGCTGGACTCGCTGGATTACGTGAAGAGCTACACGCGACCCGGCGAATCGACGGTCTTCGTCTACC
The DNA here is from genome assembly GCF_026428275.1 of Pseudomonas sp. B111. Lineage (NCBI taxonomy): Bacteria > Pseudomonadati > Pseudomonadota > Gammaproteobacteria > Pseudomonadales > Pseudomonadaceae > Pseudomonas > Pseudomonas sp. B111. The sequence goes on from NZ_CP097857.1 coordinate 5,585,691, forward strand.
TCAAGGACACCACCAAGGCCGGCGACATCCCGGATATCTGGTACCAGGTGCGCAAGAAGATCTCCGACATCCAGGGGGAATTCCCCCAGGGCATCCAGGGACCGGGTTTCAACGACGAGTTCGGCGACGTGTTCGGCAGCGTCTACGCCTTCACCGCCGACGGCCTGGACTTCCGCCAGCTGCGCGACTACGTGGAGAAGGTGCGCCTGGACATCCGCTCGGTGAAAGACCTGGGCAAGGTGCAGATGATCGGTGCGCAGAACGAGGTCATCTACCTCAACTTCTCTACCCGCAAGCTGGCCGCCCTCGGTCTCGACCAGCGCCAGGTCGTGCAGAGCCTGCAAGCGCAGAACGCGGTGACCCCATCCGGCGTGGTCGAGGCCGGCCCCGAGCGCATCTCGGTGCGCACCTCCGGCAACTTCCGTTCGGAAAAGGACCTGCAGGCGGTCAACCTGCGGGTCAACGATCGTTTCTACCGGCTGTCCGACCTGGCCAGCATCAGCCGCGATTTCGTCGACCCGCCGACCTCGCTGTTCCGCTACAAGGGCGAGCCGGCCATCGGCCTGGCGGTGGCGATGAAGGAGGGCGGCAATATCCTCGAGTTCGGCGAGGCGCTCAATGCGCGCATGCAGGAGATCACCGGCGAACTGCCGGTCGGGGTCGGCGTGCACCAGGTGTCGAACCAGGCCCAGGTGGTGAAGAAGGCGGTCGGCGGTTTCACCCAGGCGCTGTTCGAGGCGGTGGTGATCGTCCTCATCGTCAGCTTCGTCAGCCTCGGCCTGCGCGCCGGGCTGGTGGTGGCCTGCTCGATCCCGCTGGTGCTGGCGATGGTCTTCGTGTTCATGGAATACACCGACATCACCATGCAGCGGGTTTCCCTCGGCGCGCTGATCATCGCCCTCGGCCTGCTGGTGGACGATGCCATGATCACCGTGGAGATGATGATCACGCGCCTCGAACTGGGCGACTCGCTGCACGACTCGGCGACCTATGCCTACACCTCGACGGCCTTCCCGATGCTCACCGGGACCCTGGTGACGGTGGCCGGCTTCGTGCCCATCGGGCTCAACGCCAGCTCCGCCGGCGAGTACACCTTCACCCTGTTCGCGGTGATCGCCGTGGCCCTGCTGCTGTCGTGGATCGTCGCGGTGCTGTTCGCCCCGGTGATCGCCGTGCACATCCTGCCGAAGACTCTCAAGCACAAGTCGGAGCAGAAGAAGGGGCGCATCGCCGAGCGTTTCGACAGCCTGCTGCACCTGGCGATGCGCCGGCGCTGGACGACCATCTTCCTCACCGCGCTGCTGTTCGGCGTGTCGCTGTTCCTGATGAAGTTCGTCCAGCACCAGTTCTTCCCGTCTTCCGACCGTCCGGAACTGCTGGTCGACCTCAACCTGCCGCAAAACAGCAGCATCCACGAGACCAGGGCGGTGATGGACCGCCTGGAAGCGACGCTGAAGGACGACGAGGACATCGACCACTGGAGCGCCTACGTCGGCGAAGGCGCGATCCGCTTCTACCTGCCGCTGGACCAGCAGTTGCAGAACAACTTCTATGGCCAACTGGTGATCGTCACCAAGGACTTGGAGGCCCGCGAGCGCGTCGCCGCGCGCCTGCGCGATCGCTTGCGCAAGGACTATGTCGGCATCAGCACCTACGTGCAGCCGCTGGAGATGGGGCCGCCGGTGGGACGGCCGATCCAGTACCGGGTCAGCGGACCGCAGATCGACAAGGTCCGCGAGTACGCCATGGGCCTGGCCGGCGTGCTCGACGGCAACCCGAACATCGGCGATATCGTCTACGACTGGAACGAGCCCGGGAAGATGCTCAAGATCGACATCGCCCAGGACAAGGCGCGCCAGCTCGGGCTGTCCTCCGAGGACGTGGCGCAGATCATGAACAGCGTGGTGACCGGCAGCGCGGTGACCCAGGTGCGCGACGACATCTACCTGGTGAACGTCATCGGCCGCGCCGAGGATAGCGAGCGCGGCTCGCTGGAGACCCTGGAGAGCCTGCAGATCGTCACGCCCAGCGGCACCTCGATCCCGCTCAAGGCGTTCGCCAAGGTCAGCTACGAGCTGGAGCAGCCGCTGGTGTGGCGCCGCGACCGCAAGCCGACGATCACGGTGAAGGCGTCGCTGCGCGGCGAGATCCAGCCCACCGACCTGGTCGCCAAGCTGGCGCCGGAGGTCAAGCGCTTCGCCGACGGCCTGCCGGCGAACTACCGGATCGAAGTGGGCGGCACGGTGGAGGAGAGCGGCAAGGCCGAGGGCCCGATCGCCAAGGTGGTGCCGCTGATGCTGTTCCTCATGGCGACCTTCCTGATGATCCAGTTGCAGAGCGTGCAGAAGCTGTTCCTGGTGGCCAGCGTCGCGCCGCTGGGGCTGATCGGCGTGGTCGCGGCGTTGCTGCCGACCGGCACGCCGATGGGCTTCGTGGCGATCCTCGGGATTCTCGCGCTGATCGGCATCATCATCCGCAACTCGGTGATCCTGGTGACCCAGATCGATGCCTTCGAGAAAGACGGCAAGACGCCCTGGGAAGCCGTGCTGGAAGCCACCCACCACCGCACCCGGCCGATCCTGCTGACGGCGGCGGCGGCCAGCCTGGGGATGATCCCCATCGCCCGCGAAGTGTTCTGGGGGCCGATGGCCTATGCGATGATCGGCGGCATCGTTGCCGCCACGCTGCTCACGCTGATCTTCCTGCCGGCGCTGTACGTCGTCTGGTACCGGATTCCGGAACCGGGACGCTGAGCGCGACGGAAGGGGAAGGGGGCGCCGCCGTAGCAGAGTCTGTGCGGGGGGAAGGAGAGCGGACGGTGGGTGGGCCATCCGCCCCAACGCCGGGCAGGGTATGCCCGGCGTTGCTACGGCGACGGCGGCCAGTATAGGCAGCCCGGCGCCAGGGAAAATCCGACCAATTTACGAATCTGTTTTGCAACCGAGGTAATAGTGGACACATTGCAAGGCATGCGCGTGTTTGCCAGGGTGGTGGACAGCGGCAGCTTCACTTCCGCCGCCCAGGCCCTGGACCTGTCCACCGCGCAGGTATCGCGGCTGATCTCCGACCTGGAGGCGCACCTGCAGACGCGCCTGCTGCACCGCACCACCCGGCGCCTGGCCCTGACCGAGGCCGGCGAGCGCTACCTGGAGCGGTGCCGCGGGATCCTCGAGGACATCGAGGTCGCCGAGGCCGAAGCCGCCGGCGCGCACATCCGCCCCTGCGGCCGCTTGCGCGTGCAGTCGCTGATGGGCATGGGCCAGCATCACCTGGTGCCGATGATCGCCCGCTACGGCGCACTGTTCCCCGACGTGGTGATCGAGCTGACCCTGTCCCAGCGCAACCCGGACATGCTCGAGGAAGGCCAGGACGTGCTGATCACCGGCGAGCGCCAGTTGCCCGACTCGGAGTTCGTCGCCCAGCGCCTGGGCAGCATCCACAGTGTGCTCTGCGCCAGTCCCGGCTACCTGCAGCAGCACGGCGTGCCGCGCTCGGTGGACGACCTGGAGCGCCACGTCTGCCTGCGCCTGCAGGATCCGGCCTACCCGGAGGGCTGGATCTTCGCCGACGAGCAGGGCGAGCGCACCGTCAGCCCGCAGAACACCTTCATGGTCAATGTCGCCGAGGTCATGGCCCAGGCGGCCAAGGCCGACCTCGGCATCGCCCTGCTGCCCAGCTACGTGGCGGCCGCGGCGCTGCGCAACGGCGAGCTGCTACGGGTGTTGCCCGGCCATGCCATGCACGAGCGGACCATCTATGCGCTGTATCCCTCGCGGCGTTACCTGGACGCGAAGATCCGCACCTGGGTCGATCTGTTGCAACAGGAACTTCCCCAGGCATTCGCCCGCGACGAAACCACCATGCAAAGTTCAAGTTACTGGGCACAGTGAAGGATTGTTGTTATTGAGGTAATACTCTCTCGTCTGTTTGGCTATTTTTCCGAGCATGGCGGTTAACTAATATGGCGCCTGTCCCAAGTGAACAGGGTGTCATCGGAGACCCGCCATGAATCGCCAGATCCTTGCTGCCGCCATACTCAGTTTGTTTTCCCTCGCATTTTCCCAGGCCGGTTTCGCCGAAGAGTCCTCGCTGATGACCAACCGCATGGTCGACGCCAACCAGCAGGCCATCGAGCACCAGCAGGAACTTTCCGCCTCCGCCGCGCAGGCCGGGGCCCGCAGCGACTCCTGATCTAGCGCATGGCGCCAGCCGCGCCATGGCTTCCCCCGGGTACTCGGGAAGCGTGAGCCTGGGTACCCTGTCCTTGCGCCGCATATGATATGCGGCGTTTTTTTTGCCTTCCTGACCGTTCGGACAATTCTTGCAGAATATGTAAAAGACTTTCGTTGGATATCGGGTTTTTCCGATAGTGGCAAAAAAATATAATCGCGCCAGCTCAATGGATAATTGTCGCTGGCTGTCGACGATATTCGTTCTGTCTTCATCGATCTCGCCATGCAAGAGCGGGACGTGGAAAGCCTAAAGCCCGATGAGTCGAAGAGACTTTCAATAGAAGAGTCCGACTGCGTTCCAGCCGGTTTCCAGTGTCCGGAAATACACTGGCAAGACTTCCCGACGCCGAACTTTGATTGCTCCTATTCGACGTCTTCTCAAGGCCGCTGATACCAGCGGCCTTTTTTTTCGGGTTGCGCCCGGCTGGGCGCCCCATGGGAGCGATCGCCCGCGCGAGGCCAGCAGAAGCGTCGCCGGGAACGACACCACAACACGCTTTCCGGCCTTGCCGGATTTCACCACGCTGTAAGAAGGAGCAACCGCAATGAGGAATCTGTTCGCCTTGACGCCGATGGCGCTGGCGCTGTGCACCGCGTCCGCCGCCTGGGCCGATGAGGGGGAAGCCAAAGAAGGCTTCATCGAAGGCTCCAGCCTCCAATTGCTGACCCGCAACTACTACTTCAACCATGACCGCCGGCACGCTTCCGGGCACGACAGCAAGGAATGGGCGCAAGGCTTCATCGCCACCTTTCAGTCCGGCTACACGCCCGGCGTGGTCGGCTTCGGCGTCGACGCCTACGGCATGCTCGGGCTGAAGCTCGACGGCGGCGGCGGTACCGGCGGCACCAGCATCCTGCCGATCACCGCGCCGAGCAAGGAAGGCTACGAGTCCGGCAAGGCGCCCGATGAGTTCTCCAGTGGCGGGGCGGCGCTGAAGATCCGCGCCTTCGACACCGAGCTGAAGCTGGGCGACCAGTTCCTCAGCAACCCGGTGGTCGCCGGCGGCGAGTCGCGCATGCTGCCGCAGACCTTCCGCGGCGTGAGCCTGACCAACAACAGTTTCGAGGACCTGACCCTCACGGCTGGCCAGGTCAGTTTCACCAAGTACTACAACCAGAGCGGCCACCGTCGCCTCGGCTCGTACTACGGCGAACTGCCGGGCGACCGCGACAGCCATCATCTCAGCTGGCTGGGCGGCACCTGGGGCGGTATCGAGGGCTTCACCAGCAGCCTGTACGCCGCCGAACTGCAGAACGTCTGGAAGCAGTACTACGCCGACGTCGACTACACCTACGAGATCGACGACAACTGGTCGCTGAACCCCGGCGCGCACTACTACAAGACCGTCGACAGCGGCGACTCGCTGCTCGGCCGGATCGACAACAACACCTACAGCCTGCATTTCGCGGTCGGCTACAAGCAACACACCGTCACCGCGGTGCTGCAGAAGGTCAACGGCAACACGCCGTTCGACTACATCAACCAGGGCGACAGCATCTTCCTCGACAACTCGCAGCAGTATTCCGACTTCAACGGTCCCAACGAGAAGTCCTGGAAGCTGCAATACGACTACGACTTCGTCGCCCTCGGCCTGCCCGGCCTGAGCGCCTCGGCCTCGTACTCGCGCGGCAAGCTGGACCTGACCCGGGTCGATCCGGACAGCCCCGGCTACGGCGGCTGGTACAGCGCCGACGGCAAGAACGCCAAGCACTGGGAACGCGACCTCGACCTGCAGTACGTGGTCCAGGGCGGTCCGGCCAAGGACCTCTCGCTGCGCCTGCGCTGGGCCACCCACCGCGGCACCGGCGGCTACAGCGCGGTGGACAACGACATCGACGAATACCGGGTGATCGTCGACTACCCCATCGACGTGTTCTGAGCCCCGCGCGCTGGGCCCTTCGCCGGGCTCAGCGCTGGCGGAACAGTTCGCCGGGAGTGAAGCCGAAGAGTCCCTTGAAGGCGGCGATGTAGGCCGAGGTCGAGTCGTAGCCGCTGTCCAGGGCGGCGCCGGTGACGCTGTCGCCGGCCTCCAGCGCGTTGAGCGAGGCGAGCAGGCGCTGGCGTTGGCGCCAGAGCCGGTAGTTCATCCCGGTCTCGCGCTGGAACAGGCGCGACAGGGTCTTTTCCGAGGTGCCCAGGCGCTGCGCCCAGTCGCCCATGGTCAGGCTCTGGGTCGGTTCGTCGATCAGTGCCTGGCACAGCCGCAGCAGGCGCGGCTCGCGCGGCATCGGCAGGGAGAAGGCGACCTCCGGCAGCAGCCGCAACTGGTCCAGCAGCACCTGCACCAGCCGCGATTCGGCGCTGTCGCCCTCCGGGTAGTCCACCGGCAACTCGCAGAAACTCTTGATCAGCTCGCGCGCCAGCGGCGTCACCTCCAGCACCCGGCAGCGCGTCGGCGCCCAGGCGCAGGCGTCGCCACGGATGTACAGGCTGCGCATCTCGGCGCGGGTGGAGGTGACCACCTCGTGTTCCAGCTGCGCCGGAATCCAGATCGCCCGCTGCGGCGGGGCGAAGAAGCTGCCCTCGGCGGTATGTACGCCGAGCACGCCGCTGATGGCGTAGGAAAGCTGTACCCAGGCGTGCTGGTGGCGCGAGGTCCAGGAGCCGGCGCGCAGGCTTTCGGCGCGCGCGTAGACCGGCCGTGGCAGGCGGGCGAGGGTGGGAATCGGGCGGTGCAGTTCCGCAGGCTGTCCGTTCATCGTCATGACTTGGCGTCGTGTCGCTAGTCGGCAGAGTCTGGCAGGGCTAACCTGCCGCCTCAAGTTTCCCGGAGCCCACGCCGATGCTCGACTTCTCCGCCCACGCGCTTCCCTACGCCTCGCAACGTTCGCCGGTCCATGCCCGCCGCGGCATGGTCGCCACCTCGCAGCCGCAGGCGGCGCAGGTCGGGTTGGAGATATTGCGCCGTGGCGGCAATGCCATCGACGCGGCGATCGCCACCGCCGCCGCGCTGACGGTGGTCGAGCCGACCGGCTGCGGGATCGGCGGCGATGCCTTCGCCCTGGTCTGGACCCGCGGCCGTCTGCACGGCCTGGACGCCAGCGGGCGCGCGCCGGGCCTGCTCGATCGCGAGCGGGTGCGCGCCGCCGGCCACGAGCGGATGCCGCTGTACGGCTGGACGCCGGTCACCGTGCCGGGCTGTCCGGCGGCCTGGGCCGAACTGTCGCGGCGCTTCGGCAAATTGCCGTTCGAACAACTGCTGCGGCCGGCGATCGAGCTGGCTCGCGATGGCTTTCCGGTCTCGCCGGTGATCGCCCGCCTGTGGCAGAGCGGCCTGGACAAGTTCCGTGCGGCGTTGCCGCAGCGGCCCGAGCTGCGGGCCTGGTTCGACGAGTTCCTCATCGACGGCCGGGCTCCGCGCGCCGGCGAGGTGTTCCGCCAGCCGGGCCAGGCCGACACCCTGGACGAGCTGGCGCGCAGCCAGTGCGAAAGCTTCTATCGCGGCGAGCTGGCCAAGGCCATCGTCGGCCACGCCGAGCGCAGCGGCGGCTACCTGCGCGCGGAGGACCTGGCCGGCTACCAGGCGAAGTGGGTCGAACCGATCTCGCTGAACTACCGTGGCTATGACGTCTGGGAGATTCCGCCGAGCGGCCAGGGCCTGATCGCCCTGATGACCCTGAACATCCTCAAGGGCTTCGAATTCGGCGAGCGCGACTGCGCGCGGACCTGGCATCGCCAACTGGAGGCGATGAAGCTGGCGTACGTCGACGGGCTGCACTACATCAGCCAGCCGCAGTCGATGCGGGTCTCGGTCGAGGAACTGCTGCACGAGGACTACGCCGCCAGCCGCCGTGCGCTGATCGGCGAGCGCGCGCTCGATCCCAGCCCCGGCCAGCCGAGGCCGGGCGGCACGGTGTACCTGGCCTGTGGCGACGAGGAGGGCAACCTGGTCTCGTTCATCCAGAGCAACTACCACGGCTTCGGCTCCGGCGTGGTGGTGCCCGGCACCGGCATCGCCTTGCAGAACCGCGGCGCCGAGTTCAGCCTCGATCCGGACCACGTGAATTGCCTGGAGCCGGGCAAGCAGACCTTCCACACCATCATTCCCGGTTTCCTCAGCAAGGACGGCGTGCCGCTCGGCCCGTTCGGCGTGATGGGCGCCTATATGCAGCCGCAGGGCCACGTGCAGATGGTGATGAACCTAGTGGACTTCGGCCTCAACCCCCAGGCCGCCCTCGACGCGCCGCGCTGGCAGTGGCTGGGCGGGCTGCGCGTCGGCATCGAACATGCCGCGCCGCGCGCGCTGGCGGCGGAGCTGGCGCAGCGTGGGCACCAGGTGGAGATCGCCTACGACTCGACCAGCTACGGGCGCGGCCAGATCGTCCTGCGCGACCCGGCCAGCGGCGTGCTCTGTGGCGGCACCGAGCCGCGCACCGATTCGCAGATCGCGGTGTGGTGAGGGGGCCCATGTGGGTGAGGCGGGGAGACCTGTCCGGCGGATAATGCCCAAGGCGTATCCGCCCTGCGGATGGCGAAGCAAGAAGTCCCGGCAGAGGCATAGGCTGCCAGGCGACCCGTACTCGAGCGCGCTCCGCTACGCGACATCGAGAGCGCTTTCTGGATGTCATGCCACCGGAGTCTCCCAGGCCCTGGCGAATTTACGTCCGGGCGTCCTGAAACCCGACGAAAAACCCCATTCGGGGATGAATTCCGCCCGCCGTCTCTGGCATCATCCGCGCCGCTTCTCGCCCGAACGCCGGGGCGGTGATGTGTAGAAATACCACGCAGTGTTTTGTGTACAAAATCCTACTGATTCTTTTTGTCACAAAACGCTTTTGTGTATCCAGTTTTCTTCGCGCTGCCATCCCAAAGTCGAGCACGCCCCTCCCGACCACGCACCAGCGCAAGGCAGAAACTGTCCTTGGGGTCAGGTTTTGCCGTCGTAGAGAGGTTGGAGGCATTTCGCCGCCTTTGTCCAGAACACTGAAAAAACAGGCGTTCCCTTCGCCGTTGGAAACCCGGCGAAGCGCCCGCGCCGTCTTGGCTTCGTTCTTGCTATCCATGGCGAGGCCTGACCGCTCGGACAGGTTCGCCCACTAGAAAAAAAGCTATTCACTCCAGGAGCGTTTCAATGAGCCGCACACTCGCCACCGTGATGCTAGCCGGGGGGCTGCTGGCCGCAGGCCAGGCTGTCGCCGAAGACCATGACATGACGCCGACCCACGAGACCGACTCGGGGCCGCTGCTCTGGCACAACGAGAGCCTGACCTACCTCTACGGCAAGAACTTCAAGATCAACCCGCCGATCCAGCAGACCCTCACCCTGGAACATGCCAGCGGCTGGACCTGGGGCGACCTGTTCATCTTCTTCGACCAGATCAACTACAACGGCAAGGAAGACGCCAGCAACGGCAAGAACACCTACTACGGCGAGATCACTCCGCGCCTGAGCTTCGGCAAGCTCACCGGAGCGGACCTCTCCTTCGGCCCGGTGAAGGACGTGCTGCTGGCCGGCACTTACGAGTTCGGCGAAGGCGACACCGAGGCCTACCTGCTCGGCCCGGGCTTCGACCTGGCGATCCCCGGCTTCGACTACTTCCAGCTCAACTTCTACTACCGCAAGCCCGACGGCAACCGCGTGCGCGCCGGCGCCTGGCAGATCACCCCGGTGTGGTCCTACACCATTCCGGTGGGCAACTCCGACATCCTCATCGACGGCTACATGGACTGGGTGATCAACAACAAGAGCGCCAGCACCAGCCGCCGCAACCAGAGCGACTACCACGCCAACCTGCACTTCAACCCACAGGTCAAGTACGACCTGGGCAAGGCCCTCGGCTACGAGGCGAAGCACCTGTACGTGGGCCTGGAGTACGACTACTGGTCCGACAAGTACGGCGTGAAGGACTCGCAGTACTTCACCACCGACCAGAACACCGCCAGCTTCCTGGTCAAGTACCACTTCTGAGTCCGTCGCGCGGGGCTGCCGGCCGGGCCCCGCCAGCGCGCCCCGTCATTGCGCGCCGTGCATCGGCACGGTGCGCGACGGTCGCCTCCGTGGTCCTTGCGTTTGCCTCCCGTTGTTCGCTCGACCCACGCCGGGCGCGCCCTGCAGCCTGAGCGGCAGGAATAAGCTGATCACCTGGACAGCTTTTTGCAGAAGCCGTGCATCCTCCTCCTGTCCGAGGAGCGCCACTTGAGACGGCCCGATGCATAGCGAAGACCAACGCCCCAACGACCTCATCTACGGCCTCGACGACCGGCCGCGCCCGCTTCCCGCCTTCCTTGCCGCGCTACAGCACGTGCTGGCCAGCTTCGTCGGTATCGTCACTCCGCCGCTGGTGATCGGCTCGCTGCTCGGCCTCGGCGAGCACCTGCCGTACCTGATCAGCATGGCGCTGATGGTTTCCGGCGCCGGCACCCTGATCCAGGCGCGCCGGCCGTTCGGCATCGGCGCCGGGATGATCTGCCTGCAAGGCACCAGCTTCGCCTTCCTCGGCGCCGTGCTGGCCGCCGGGATGCTGGTGAAGCAGCGCGGCGGCGGTCCCGAGGAGATCCTCGCGATGATCTTCGGCGTGTGCTTCTTCGGCGCCTTCGTGCAGATCGTCCTCAGTCGTTTCCTCGGCCATCTTCGCCGGGTGATCACGCCGCTGGTCACCGGCATCGTCATCACCCTGATCGGCGTCAGCCTGATCAAAGTCGGCATCACCGACCTCGGCGGCGGAGCCGGGGCCACGGACTTCGGCGCACCGGCCAATCTCGCGCTGGGCGCGCTGGTGCTGCTGAGCATCGTCCTGCTGAACCGCTCGCGCCTGCCCTGGCTGCGCCTGGCCGCCATCGTCATCGGCCTGGCGCTGGGTACCCTGGCGGCCTGGGCGACCGGCCTGTTCGTTCCGCGGGCGCTGCCCGAGCTGCCGCTGGTCAGCCTGCCGCAGCCGTTCCGCTTCGGCTTCGCCTTCGACTGGATGGCCTTCCTGCCGGTGGCGCTGATCTACCTGATCAGCAGCATCGAGACGGTCGGCGACCTGACCGCCAACTGCATGCTCTCGCGGCAGCCCCTGGAGGGGCCGGCGTATCTGCAGCGGTTGCGCGGCGGAGTGCTCGGCGACGGCGTCAGTTGCCTGCTGGCAGCCACCTTCAGCGCCTTCCCGAACACCACCTTCGCGCAGAACAACGGGGTGATCCAGCTCACCGGGGTGGCCAGCCGGCACGTCGGGATCTATATCGGCGGCGTGTTGCTGGCGCTCGGCCTGTTCCCCTGGATCGGCGCGATCCTCCAGCAGATCCCCAAGCCGGTGCTCGGCGGCGCCACCCTGGTGATGTTCGGCAGCGTCGCCGCCGCCGGCATCCGCATTCTCGGCCAGACCGCGATGGACCGCCGCAGCGTGCTGATCATCGCCGCCTCGTTCGGCGTCGGCCTCGGCGTGGCCGCGCAGCCGACCCTGCTCGACCAGATGCCGGCGGTGGTGAAGACCCTGTTCGACTCGGCGATCACCAGCGGCGGCATCACCGCCATCCTGCTCAACCTGCTGCTGCCCGAGGAGCGCGTTGCCGAAGCGGCGCAGGCCAGCGCGAAGGGCGGCGCCCTGGCGCGCTGGCGCAAGCCGCTGGGTTGATACGGGCGTTTGCAAATTTTTCCGCGCCTGGCTTGTGTCCCGCGGCCGGGCTGGGGTATCAACGCGGGGATCACGCCGATGGAAACCTGCGCATGACCCTGACAGTGCCCGCCCACGACCCGGCCGCCCGCGACAAGCCGGCCGGGCGCATCCGCCAGAAGAACGAGGAGGCGATCCTCGCCGCGGCCGAGGAGGAGTTCGCCCGCCACGGCTTCAAGGGCACCAGCATGAACACCATCGCGCAGAACGTCGGCCTGCCCAAGGCCAACCTGCACTACTACTTCGGCAACAAGCTGGGCCTCTACACGGCGGTGCTGAGCAACATCCTCGAACTCTGGGACAGTACCTTCAACACCCTCGGCGTCGACGACGATCCGGCCGAGGCGCTGGCCCGCTACATCCGCGCCAAGATGGAGTTCTCCCGCCGCTACCCGCTGGCCTCGCGGATCTTCGCCATGGAGATCATCAGCGGCGGCGAGTGCCTCACCGCGCATTTCAACCAGGACTACCGCAGCTGGTTCCGCGGCCGCGCCGCGGTATTCGAGGCCTGGATCGCCGCCGGCCGGATGGACCCGGTGGATCCCGTGCACCTGATCTTCCTGCTCTGGGGCAGCACCCAGCACTACGCCGACTTCGCCAGCCAGATCGGCCTGGTCACCGGCCGCAAGCGCATGTCCAGGCAGGACTTCGCCGCCGCCGCCGACAACCTGGTGCGGATCATCCTCAAGGGCTGCGGACTGACCCCGCCGGCGGCCTGAACGCGATGCCGAGCACCCTGCAAGGCCTCGCCGAATACCGCGAGGAAATCCGCAAGAGCCGCTTCCACACCATCGCCGCGCCGGTGGCCGACGAGGACGAGGCGCAGGCGTTCATCGCCGCCCACCGCGACGCTTCCGCCGGACACAACTGCTGGGCCTGGAAGTGCGGCGCGCAGTACCGCTTCAGCGACGACGGCGAACCCGGCGGCAGCGCCGGGCGGCCGATCCTGGCGGCCATCGAGGGACAGAACATGGACTGCGTGGCGGTGCTGGTCAGCCGCTGGTTCGGTGGCATCAAGCTCGGCACCGGCGGCCTCGCCCGCGCCTATGGCGGCGGCGCGGCCAAGTGCCTGCAGCAGGCGCCGCGCAGCGAGCTGGTCGAGCGCTGCCGGGTGCGCTTCGCCTGTGCCTTCGCCGACCACGCGCTGCTCAAGGCGCGCAGCCTGGCGCTGGGCGCCAGCGTGGCGGCGGAAGACTACGGCGCCGACGGCGTCGTCCTGACCCTGGAGTTGCCGGTGGCGCGCTTCGAGGCGCTTCAGGCGCTGCTGGTGGACCTCAGCCGAGGCCAGGTGCGGCCGCAGCGGCTGGACGCCTGAGGAGGCTCAGCGCGCTGGAGCCGGGCGGGAAGGGGCAGGAAGCGGCGGGAGCGCGGCGAACACGCATTTGTCGCGGCCGCTGCGCTTGGCGTCGAGCAGTGCGGCGTCGGCGCGATTGACGGTCTGCGAATAGGTTTCGCCGATGCGGTGTTCGGTGACGCCGACGCTGGCGGTGACGCTCAGCGCCTCGGTGCCGACGCGTACCGCCAGGGTCCGTACGCTGTCGCGCACCCGCTCGAGTACCGGGCCGGCATCCTGCAGGCGGGTCTGCGGCAGCAGCAGGAGGAATTCCTCGCCGCCCCAGCGGCCGCAGAGGTCGTATTCGCGCAGCTCGGACTCCATGGCCCGGGCGATTTCCACCAGCACCCGGTCGCCGCTGTCGTGGCCCCAGGTATCGTTGACCTGCTTGAAGAAGTCCACGTCGAGCATCGCCAGCACGTAGCTCTGGCCGTGGCGCTGGGAGCGTTCGTTCTCCTCCCTGAGGCGCTCCAGCAGCATGCGTCGGTTGGGCAGGCCGGTCAGCGGGTCGCGGATCGAGGCTTCCTTCAGCGCCAGGTTGAGGTCGCGCATCATCTGCTGGTAGCGGTCGGAGATCCGCGCCACCTTTTCCAGGCGCCGCAGTTGCTTGTGGTAGCGCTCGGACAGCGACAGGTTCTGCTCCCGCGCCATCGACTGGAAACCGTCGGAGATCCGGGCGATGCGCTCCAGCCGCACCAGTTGCTCCAGCGATTGCTGGCGCAGGCGGGCCAGCGCCTGGTGCAGCGGATGTCCGTGGAACTGCGGATCGGCCAGCAGGCCGTCGATCCAGGCGTCCAGTTCGCGTTCGCGGCTCATCGTCGGCTACTCGTCGTGGGCCTGGATGGCGAAGGGGAAGCTGCAATCCTCGCGGAACTCCTCGGCCAGCTCGGCGACCCGTTCGTTGCGCCGGTCGTAGTGCCAGCGCAGGCTGACCGGGCGACCGCCCTGGTGGGCCTCTTCGAGCAGGTCGAGGATGTCCATCATGGCCTTGATCGAACTGGTGTTCAGGTACAGCAGGCGCAGGTCCAGTTCCAGCGGCCGCTGCCCGTCGGCGAGGAAGCGCTCGACCCAGTCGATCACCTGGCCGAACAGTTCATAGGAGTTTTCCGGGTAGGAATCGCCTTGCATGGACAGGCGTCCGGCCTGCCAGTCGCCCTGGATGGCGGGCGTGGACTGGGTGCCGGGTATGTGCAGGTCACTCATGATGGTGTTCTTCCTAAAACACGGGGTCAGATCACGGCGCGCAGGCTGAAGAAGGCGCGCCCGTCGGGCTGTTCCTTCAGCGATGCGGCCAGTGGTTCGCTGGACTTGCGGGCGATGTCCAGCAGGCCGAGACCGGCTCCGCTGGCGCAGCCGCTGTCGCGCGGGCGGCGTAGCTGCTCCTTGTAGGCGGCCTTGAGGGCGGCCTTGTCGAGGTTGGCGATGGCCTGGATGCTGCGCACCAGGCTCTGGCCGTCGTCGCGCTCCACCAGGTTGCCGGCGGACACCACGTAGTGGCCGTCCTCGTTGCGGGCGATGGCTACCGTGGCCGCCGCCTCGTGTTCGCCGTAGCCCTTGAGATTGGCGTAGTGGCGGATGTTCTGGGTCATCTCGATGTACACCGCGAAGACGTCCATCGCTTCGCTCGGCTTGGCCTGTTCGGCGTGCAGGTAGTTGCGCAGCGCGTGGCCTATCTCCTCGATCAGGCTGCGCGAGATCGGTCCGTTGAAGCAGAGCAGGATGCGTTGGCGGGTGTAGCTTTCACGCATGGCCAGCAGGTCTAGCGTTTCCATGGGTGCCCCTAGTCGAATCGGAAGGACAGGATGGTGATGTCGTCGCGTTGCGGGTGCTCGCCCTGGTACTCGGCGAGCGTCGCCACGAAGGCCTCGGCCTGCTCGGGGAGCGGCTGCCGTGCGTGGTCGCGGAGCATGTCGGCGAAGCGCCGGCTGCCGAAGCCGAAGCCGTGTTCGCCGCCGGCCTGGTCGAGGAAACCGTCGGTGCTCAGGTAGAAGGTCCAGCCCGGCGCCAGCGGTACCTCGATGTTGCGGTAGTCGCCACGGCGCTTGTCGCCGATCGCCCGGCGCGCGCCCTTGAGTTCCTGGACCTCCTCGCCGTCGCTGGCGTACAGCGAGATCTTCGCCCCGGCGAAGGCCAGCTGGCGGCGCCGGCGGTCGACCCAGACCAGCCCGGCATCCATGTTGGTGGCCAGCGCCTGGGGGATCTGCTCCTGGCTGAGCATGCTGCGCATCGCCTGGTCGGTCTCGCCGAGGATCGCCGCCGGGTCGCGGCTGCCCACCGCCTCGATGGCGTGGTCGATGGCGGCGCGGGCGAGCATGGTCATCAGCGCGCCGGGCACGCCGTGACCGGCGCAGTCGACCACGCCGATCAGGTAGCCGTCGGCCTGCTCGCGGTACACGTAGAAGTCGCCGCCGACCACGTCGCGCGGTTTCCACAGGATGAAGTGATGCTCGCCGAGGGTGGCGCTGAGCTGGCGGTCGGGGAGGATCGCGCGCTGGATCAGGCTGGCATAGTCGAGGCTGTCGCCGATCTTCTTCTGCGCGGCGGCCATCTCGCGGTTGGCTTCCTCCAGCGCCTGGGTGCGCTCCTGGACCTTGTCTTCCAGCTCGGCGGTGTGCCGGCGGACCTGGTCGGCCATGCTGGCGAAGGCCTTCGACAGCGAGCCGATCTCGTCCTGGCGCGCCAGCGGCAGCGGCGTGTCGTAGCGTCCGGCGGCGATCGCCTTGGCCGAGCGCTTGAGGCTGCGCAGGGGGCGCAACAGCAGGCGCTCGACGGCATAGGCGAAGCCCAGCAGCAGGGCCACCAGCAACAGCAGGAACGTGCCCGCCAGCGGCCAAAGCCAGCGGTTGTCGAGGACCTGGGCGGCGTGCAGGTCGACGGCGGTGAGCACGTACCAGCGCAGTTGGGGAATGTAGGCCACGGCGAAGAGTTGCTGGCGGCCGTCGAGGCCGGCCCACAGGCAGTGCACCGAGCCGGCCTTGGCGCGGGCCAGGCGCATGGCCTCGCGCAGGGCGTCGCGCTGTTCCGGCTGGTCGAGCAGGTCGAACACCCGGTGGCGTTCGCTGGCGCCGCCGGCGGCGGAGCTGTAGGCGATCAGGCGGCGGTCCGGGTGGGCCTGGATGGCGCCGTCGTCGCCGACGATCATCGGCGTCACGCCCGGCTCGCGGGCGATGATGAAGTCGTCGAGGAAGCCGCTCAGGTCCAGGCCGCTGCCGGCCAGGCCGATGGGCCGGCCCTGGTCGCGGATCACCAGGTTGAACCAGACCTTGGTCAGGTTCAGCTTGCTGTCGACATTGACGTTGATGTTGTAGGCGGCGCTGTTGCGCAGGGTATTGAAGTACCAGGCGTCTTCCGGGTCGCCGGCCTCCAGGGTGTAGCGCGGCCGTTCGCTGTAGGGTTGGCTGCCGTCGTTGAAGTAGTAGTGCTGGGAGCCGCTGGCGATGATGAAGTAGGCGTGGTCGCGGAAGTCGCCGCGGTAGCCCTCGGCCTCGCGGAAGAACAGCGCGCGGCGCGCCGGGTCGTCTTCCTTCAGCAGCCAGTCGCGGGTCACCACCGATTCGGCGAAACGGCGCGACAACGCCAGTTCGCGGGAGACCGGGGCGAGGATCTTCTGCCGGTGCAGCAGGGTGAAGTTCTTCGCGTAGGCCAGGCCGAAGTGCGTACGGATGTCGTCCATCGCGCGCCAGCCCAGCAGCACCGCCGGGACCAGTGCCAGGGCACAGGCCAGCAACAGCGCCACCACCGATTTGCCGCGCAACCCCCAGTTCGCCGCCATGGCTATCCCTATCAGTTTCTCGCCCGGCCCGCGGCCGAAATCATGGATCGAAAGCGTGTGTCGAACTTTTGGCGAAAGGGCCAATTGTGCAGATGTGCATTATTTCAGGCAACGTAATTTGGTTTTATTTCGCCATTAATTTGACGCCACAATGATGGCGAGCAGGCAAAGGCCCGTGGTTCGGGCCTGTCGTCGGCGGGGGCTCGGCGGGGGAGGTTGCGGGGGGCGGCGAAAAAGCGCAGCGGGCCGGCCAGGATCCCGCTCAGAGGCGGTTGCCGCTGCCGCGCCGGGCGGCTTGCTGGAGCAGCGCGGCGGCGATCCGTTCGAGCGGCAGCACGTCTTCCGCGGCGCCCAGTTCCACCGCTTCGCGGGGCATGCCGTAGACCACGCAGGTAGCCTCGTCCTGGGCCAGGGTGTAGCCGCCGGCCTGGCGGATCGCTAGGAGCCCGCGCGCGCCGTCCTTGCCCATGCCGGTGAGCAGGCCGGCGAGCAGGTTGCGCCCGGCGCAGCGAGCCAGCGACTCGAACATCACGTCCACTGCCGGGCGGTGGCCGTTGACCTGCGCCTGGCGGTTCAAACGCACCACGTAGTTGGCGCCGGAGCGCTGCACCTCCATGTGGTGGTCGCCCGGCGCGACCAGGGCGTGGCCGGGCAGTATGCGGTCGCCGTCGCGCGCTTCGCTGACGCTGAGCCGGGTCAGGCGATCCAGGCGCTCGGCGAAGCTGCGGGTGAAGCCGGGAGGCATGTGCTGGGTGATGACCACCCCGGGACTGTGCGCCGGCAGGCCGAGCAGCACTTCCTTGAGCGCCTCGGTGCCGCCGGTGGAGGCGCCGAGGGCGATGATCTTCTCGGTGCTGAGCAGCGGCGCCGCGCTTTCCGGCGGCGCCGGCGCGTCCGCCGCACGGCGGCGCAGGCGGGCGCGGGCGACGGTCTTGAGCTTGGCGCGGATTTCCTCGGCATAGGCCTGCATGCCTTCGGCGATGCCCAGCCGGGGCTTGGCGATGAAGTCCACCGCGCCCAGTTCCAGCGCGCGCAGGGTGGCTTCGGAACCGCGCTCGGTGAGCGAGGAGATCATCAGCACCGGGGTCGGCCGCGCCTTCATCAGCTTGTCGAGGAAGGTCAGGCCGTCCATCCGCGGCATTTCCACGTCGAGGCTGATCACGTCCGGCGCGTGCTGCTTGATCAGGTCGCGGGCGACGAAGGCGTCCGGCGCACAGCCGACCAGGCGTAGCTCCGGGTCGGCCTGGATGATCTCCTTGAGCAGGCTGCGGATCAGGGCGGAATCGTCGACGACCAGGACACTGATGGGCATGGCGGGCTCTCCCGGAGAGTCAGAACAGGTCGATGGGGCCGCCGTCCGCGTTGCGATCGATACGGCGGCGGTAGTCGCGTTCACGCTGCAGCACGGTGTCGTTCTTCAGCTCCACCAGGGACTTCACCAGGACCCGGCCATTGCGCGGGAAGAAGTAGATCTTGCGCGGGAAGGCCTCCAGCACGTCGCTGGCGAGCAGCGGGATACGCTCGGTGGCCAGGTAGTCGAGGGTGAACTCGACGTTGCGCTGGCCGATGGCGGCGCTGATCTGGCGCAGTACCGAGCCGCCGCCGAAGACCTTGGCCTGCAGGCGCTCGCGGTTGGCGCCGAGGGCCAGCATGCGGTTGATCAGCAGTTCCATGGCGTGGCTGCCGTAGCGCGCCGACGGCGAGGCCGGGTCGCCGCCGAGGCCGCGCTCGGGGAGCATGAAGTGGTTCATCCCGGCGATGCCGTTGAGCGGGTCGCGCAGGCACACCGAGACGCAGGAGCCGAGCACGGTGACGATCACCAGGTCTTCGCCGCTGGCGAAGTACTCGCCGGGCAACAGCTTCACCGCATCGCAGGCGAAGTACGGATCGTAGTAGCGGTTCAGCGGCGCGCCTTCCCGGGCCTGGAGATTCATCGCGATCAGGCCGGGCTGTAGACGGTCTGGCCGACGGGCCGCACCAGGTGGCTGGCGTGGACGAAGTTCTCCGAATGCCCGGCGAAGAACAGGCCCTCCGGCCGCAGCAGGGCCACCATGCGTTCCAGCAGGCGGGTCTGGGTCGGCTTGTCGAAGTAGATCATCACGTTGCGGCAGAAGATCGCGTCGAGTTCCCCGGCGATCGACCAGTCCGCTTCCAGCAGGTTGATCTGGCGGAACTCCACCAGTTGCCGCAGTTCCTCCACCACCCGCGCCTTGCCGGCGTTGGGCCCGGTGCCACGGAGGAAGAAGCGTTTCTTCAGCGGCGCCGGCATCTGCTCCAGGCGTTCCAGCGGATAGACGCCCAGGCGGGCGCAGTCGAGCACCCCGGTGTCGATGTCCGAGGCGACGATCTTCACCGGCGGATCGAAGCTGCCCAGCGCCTCCACCAGGGTGATGGCGATCGAATAGGGTTCCTCGCCGGTGCTCGCCGCCGCCGACCAGATGCGCAGCGGGCGATGCCGCTGCAACTGGCGGCGGGCGAGGTCGGCGAGCAGGGGGAAGTGGTGGCGTTCGCGGAAGAATGCGGTGAGGTTGGTGGTCAGCGCGTTGACGAACAACTGCTGCTCGCCCGGCTCGCGGTCGAGGTGGGTGAAATATTCGGCGAAGCTGCCGAGCCGCAGCAGGCGCAGGCGCCGCGAGAGGCGGCTATAGACCAGTTGCGCCTTGCTCTCGGCCAGGCTGATGCCGGTCAGCCGGTAGAGCCGCTCGCGTACTTGCTGGAAGTCCTCGCGGGTGTAGTGGAACTCCTGGTTGCCGAACACCGGCGAAGGCGTGGAGGTGGGCATTGGCGTCGGGTTTCCCTGGTCGACCCTAAGGGCTTGCCGCCCTCCGCCTGGCGGAGGCGCGGCGTGGTCTCAGAACTCTTCCCAGCCGTCTTCCTTGCGCGCCTTGCTGGCCCGCGCCATGCCGCTGCGGGCCAGCGGCGCCGGCGCGCTGGGGCGTGGCGCGGACGGCCGCGCGCTGGCGAGCTGGACCACGCTCGGCGGAGTGTCCAGCCTGAACACCGCCACCGACTGGTTGAGCAGGCCCGCCTGCTCCTGCATGGCCTCGGCGGCGGCCGCGGCTTCCTCCACCAGCGCGGCGTTCTGCTGGGTCATGTCGTCCATCTGCGAGACCGCGCTGTTCACCTCTTCGATGCCGGTGCTCTGCTCGGCGGAAGCGGCGGCGATCTCCGACATGATGTCGGTGACCCGGCGGATCGCCACCACGATGTCGCTCATGGTCTGTCCGGCCTGGGCCACCAGGGTGTTGCCGTTCTCCACCTTGTCCACCGAGTCGGAGATCAGCGTCTTGATCTCCTTGGCCGCGGCGGCGGAACGCTGGGCGAGGGTGCGCACTTCCCCGGCGACCACCGCGAAGCCGCGGCCCTGCTCGCCGGCGCGGGCTGCCTCGACCGCGGCGTTGAGGGCGAGGATGTTGGTCTGGAAGGCGATGCCGTCGATCACCCCGATGATGTCGGCGATCTTGCGCGCCGACTCGTTGATCGAGGACATGGTGCTGACCACCTTCTGCACCACGGTGCCGCCCTGGGTCGCCACTTCCGAGGCATTGGCCGCCAGCGAGTTGGCCTGGCGGGCATTCTCGGCGTTGAGCTTCACCGTGCTGGTCAGTTCTTCCATGCTCGAGGCGGTTTCCTCCAGGCTCGACGCCTGCTGCTCGGTGCGCGCCGACAGTTCGGCGTTGCCGCTGGCGATCTCGCTGGCGGCGGTGTTGATGGTATCGGCGGCCTCGCGAATCTGTCCGAGCATCCGCGACAGGCTCAGCGCGGTCTCGTTGGAGAAGTCCTTGAGCTGGCCGAAGGTGCCCTGGTAGTCGGCCTCGATGCGCTGGGTGAGGTCGCCCTGGGCCAGCGCCCCGAGCATCCGCGAGACGTCGCGCAAGCCGCGGTCGGCGGTATCCACCAGGCTGTTCAGGTCCTTCGCCAGCCTGAGGAAGAAGCCTTCCTTGCCGGCCTCCTCGACGCGCTTGCTGAAGTCGCCGGCGGCCGCCGCCTGCACCAGTTGCGAGACTTCCTGCTCGGCGCGGTGTTCCTCGGTGCGGTCGGTCCATTGCACGGCGGAGCCGAGGCGTTCGTTGGCGTCGTTGAACACCGGCACCACGTCGAGGGAGAAGCGCCGGCCGCCGAGGTTGAGCTCGGCCTTGTGCACGCCGGTGAGGTTGGCCAGCAGGTGCCGCTGGTGCGCCGGGTTCTTGTGGAACACGTCGATGTTGGCGCCCATCAGGCGGCCGGCGTCGAAGTTCGGCAGTTGCTTGCGGATATCCGCTTCGGCGCGGCCGAGCATCTCGCTGACGGTGCGGTTCATGTAGATGATGTTGAGGTCGTTGTCGGCGATCATCACGTTGGCCGAGACGTTGTCCAGCGCGCTCTTGATCCGCGCGTTGTAGGCCGCCGTGGCCAGTTGCGCCGAGGTCGCCTCGGCGGCCCCGCGCAGGCGCTCGCGAACGCCGTCGATGGCTTCGGTGATCTGCGCCTTCTTGCCCGGCAGGCGGTCCATTAGCGGCTCGAAGTTGCCCTGGCCGTAGGCGGTGACCACGCTGACCACCTTCATCTTCACCGCGATGTGCGCGGCCACCAGTTCGTTGACGCCCTTGGCGATGCGCGCCGCGCGACCTTCCAGGCGTTCGGCGGGAATCGTCTGGTCGATCCAGCCGGCTTCGTGCTGGCGGCTCATCTCCGCCAGCCCCGCCTCCAGGCTTTCCACCTGCTGGAGTTCGGCGCGTTGTTCGCGCAGTTGCCGCTGCAGCGCCCGCAGGCTGTCGTAGAGACGCTCGTAGCCGGGCGCCGGGGCCTCGCCGACGGCGGTGTCGAGCTGGCCGTCGGCGAACGACTGGAGGAGCGTGGCGATCCGGTCGGCGCGTTGCTGCGCCACCGCATGTGCATTGAACAGACCCATTTCGATATCCCCTGCCTATCCCTCGTTGGCGCCGCTCAGGCCGCGGCTTCGTCGACCAGCGCCATTTCGCGGCTGGTCATCAGTCTTTCGATGTCCACCAGGATCAACATGCGCTCGCCCGCGGTGGCCAGGCCGAGCAGGTATTCGGTGTCGAAGCTGGCGCCGAACTCCGGCGGCGGCCTGATCGCGTCGCCGCCCAGGGCGATCACGTCGGATACCGAGTCCACCACCACGCCGACGATGCGCCGGCCGATGTTGAGGATGATCACCACGGTGAACGGGTCGTAGGTGACCTCGGCGAGGTGGAACTTGATGCGCAGGTCGACGATCGGCACGATCGCCCCGCGCAGGTTGATCACGCCCTTGATGAAGGGCGGCGCGTTGGCGATCGCGGTGACCTGGTCGTAGCCGCGGATCTCCTGCACGCGGAGGATGTCGATGGCGTACTCCTCGCGGCCCAGGGTGAAGGTCAGGTATTCCTGCGCCGGGCCGTTCGCCTGGCTTGCCTCAGTGCCGTTCATCGGCGGTGTCCTCCCGCGCCGCCAGGCGTGGCAGCGCATCGACGTCGAGAATCAGGGCGACGCTGCCGTCGCCCATGATGGTGGCGCCGGCGATACCCTCCACGCGGCGGAAATTCTGTTCCAGGCTCTTGATCACCACCTGCTGCTGGCCGACCAGCTCGTCCACCTGCAGGGCGAAGCTGCGCTCCTCGGACTCGAGGATCACCACGATGCCCTGCTCCGGCGCCGGCGCTTCGCCGCCGATGCGCAACAGCTCGTGCAGGCTGAACAGCGGCAGGTACTCGCCGCGCACGCGGATCATCGCGTTGTCTTCGCCGCCGAGGCCGCGCACGTCGTCGCTGCGCGCCTGCAACGACTCGACGATGTAGGTCAGCGGAATCACGTAGTTGATCGCTTCGACGGCGACGATCAGGCCGTCGAGGATCGCCAGGGTCAGCGGCAGGCGGATGCCGATGCGAGTGCCCATGCCGGGCGCCGAGTCGATGTCGATGCGCCCGCCCATGGCACCGATGTTGCGCTTCACCACGTCCATGCCGACGCCGCGTCCGGACAGCTCGGTAACCGTCTCGGCGGTGGAGAAGCCGGGCATGAACACCAGTTGCCAGACCTCGGCGTCGCTCATCCCGTCATGCACCGGCAGGTTGCGCTCGCGGGCCTTGGCGAGGATGCGCGGACGCGACAGGCCGCGACCGTCGTCGGAAACCTCCACCACCACGCTGCCGCCCTGGTGGCTGGCGGCGAGCTTCACCGTGCCGCTCGCCGGCTTGCCGGCGGCGAGGCGTTCGGCGGGCGTTTCGATGCCGTGGTCGATGCTGTTGCGGACGATGTGGGTGAGCGGATCGCTGAGTTTCTCGATCACGCTCTTGTCCAGTTCGGTGTGCTCGCCGTGCAGGTGCAGCTCGACCTGCTTGCCCAGGCGCGTGGCGGTGTCGCGCACCAGCCTGGGGAAGCGGCTGAAGATGAAGTTGATCGGCAGCATGCGGATCGACATCACCGATTCCTGCAGGTCGCGGGTGTTGTGTTCGAGCTGGGCCAGGGCGTGCTGCAAGCGCTCGTGGCGGCTCGGATCGAGCTGCTCGCCGAGCTGGCCGAGCATGGCCTGGGTGATCACCAGTTCGCCGACCAGGTTGATCAGGCTGTCGATCTTTTCCACGCTGACCCGGATCGAGCCGGACTCGCCGTCGCCACGCACGGGCGCGACTGCGCCCCTGGCCGGCGCGGCGACGGCTTGCGCGGGCGCGCTGGGCGCGGCGGGGCTGCCGGGGGCGCCGTCGAACAGGCCGAAGGCGCGTTCCTCCGTGGGCGGGGAGCCCGGCGCGTCATCGAAGAGGCCGAACGCTTCGCTCGCGGCCGGTGCGCCGGGCGCCTCGTCGAAGAGCCCGAACGCTTCCGGCGCGGCCGCTCGTTCCGGAGCGCCCGGGCCTTCGTCGAAGAAGCCGAAGGCATCGTCGTCCGCGGTTTCCCTGGCGGGACTGGTGGGCGCGTCGTCGAACAGGCCGAAGCCTGCCTCCGCCGCTTCCTGCTCCGGCGCCCGCAGCCAGCCGCGCAGCCGCTCGACCGTCTCCAGCAACGGCACCCCGGGGTCGGGACGGCCGCTGCGATGGGCGTCGAGCAGGCGCTGCAGTACGTCGCGGGCTTCGAGGAAGGAGCTGATCATGTCCGGCCGCAGGCCCATCTGGCCGCAGCGGATGCGGTCGAGCAGGGTCTCCAGTTCGTGGGTGACGGCGGTGATGTCGTCGAAACCGAACATTCCGCTGGAACCCTTGATCGAATGCGCGGCGCGGAAGATGCCGTGCAGCGTCTCGCTGTCCGGCCGGTCCAGGTCGAGACCGATCAGGAGGAGTTCGAGGGTGGCCAGGTGTTCCTCGGTTTCCTCGAAGAACACCTGGAGAAACTGGCTCATATCCTGGGGCATGGGACCTCCCCCGCGGGGGAACGGGAATCAGGGCAGGACCTTGCGCGTCACTTCGAGCAGTTTCGGCGGGTCGAACGGCTTCACCAGCCAGCCGGTGGCGCCGGCGCTGCGTCCCTGCTGCTTCATCGCGTCGCTCGATTCGGTGGTCAGCATGAGGATCGGCACGCTGCGGTAGCCGGCCAGGTTGCGCAGGCTGCGGATCAGCGACAGGCCGTCCATGTTCGGCATGTTCTGGTCGGTGAACACCAGGCTGTAGCTCTTGCTCTGGGCCTTGCCGAGGCCTTCCTTGCCGTCCGCGGCCTCGTCCACCTCGTAGCCGGCGGACTTCAGGGTGAAGCTCAGCATCTGGCGGATAGACGCCGAGTCGTCGACGATCAGAATCGGTTTGCCCATGGTCTTGCGTCCTCACGGTGTCCCTACCGCAGCGCCAAGTTCGGCGGCGAAGGTGGTGTGTGCCAGGTGGCTGTGACGGAGGGCTCTGATGGCCCTTTGCTAGTTCCAGTAAAGACAATGTCCGGTGGATTTCAATTATTGGCGCCGGTTTCTCGTCGGATAGTTATCCGGTTAGACGGATTGGCTATCGATAACCCTCAGAACAATTCCACTTCGCCCACGTTGACGCTGTTCTGGCTCACCGGGCTGGGCAAGGGCCGGCGCAGTTCCTCGACCTCCCGTGCGACCCGTTCGGGCCATTCCTGGCGCGGCCGCGCCTCCAGCGCGCCGAGGCCGAAGGCGAAGGCGCCAAGACGCGCATGGTGCTTGCGCATCTGGCCGAGCAACTGGCTGCCCATGTCCTGGAATTGCAGGGCGGTGACCGCCGCATCGACGCCCTGGCCGACTTCCAGCGAGAGCCGGTCCAGTTCGTGGATGACCTTCAGGGTGTGCCGGTTCATCGCCTCCAGGTCATCGAGCATGCCCTGGATCTTCTGCTTGGAATCGAGGGCGAAGGACATGTCCTTGTCGGCCAGTTGCGAGATCGCGCTCTCGGCGTCCTGGATCTCGTGGTGGACCACGTCGACGTGCTTGCGGATGGCGGCGGAAAACTCCGTGGAGCGGGTCGACAGCGCGCGCACCTCATCGGCGACCACGGCGAAGCCGCGGCCGCTCTCGCCGGCTCGGGCGGCCTCGATGGCGGCGTTGAGGGCGAGCAGGTTGGTCTGCTTGGCGATGGCGTCCATGTCCTGGGTCGACTGCAGGATCTCGGTGATCTTCAGGCGCACCTGGTCCATGCGTTCCACCAGTTGCTGCGAGGTCCGGCTGGTTTCCAGGGTAGCCTCGACGAACAGGCTGAGGGTCTGCTGGGTGGTCCTGACGAAGTCCTGGAAGTTGATGCCTTCGTCGACCTGGCCGCGCCCGTCGTAGCGCTCGATCAGCGAATGGGACAGGCCGCGCTGGGTATCGATGCGTTCGGCGAGGCCGTGGAAGCTGTCGCTGAGCTGGCGGATCGCCGAATGCAGCAGTTCATCGATCTGCCGGGCGTGGCCGTCCAGTTGCGCGGTTTCGTCGGCGAGCGCCCGTTGCGCCGCGCTCCAGGCCGGCGAAGCGGCATCCGCCTGCGGGCTGGCATTCGCTACCGCTTGCCGAGGGTCGCGCAGGAGGAGGAAGAGCATGGCCAGGCTGGCGAACCAACCGAGAGCCAGGGCCAGCCAGACGCCGAGGCCGACGGCATGCAGCCCGGCGCACAACGCCCAGGGTAGGGAAAGCAGGCCCAGCTTCAGCAGCAGGGGCCGGGATGGTAACGAAACACCGAGGGACTCGCGCATGCTGCACTCCATGTGCCGGATCGGAGCAGGGCTTCCAGGTGGTCCCGGGACCGTGCGGAAGACACCTTCCAAGCTCGTCGGCGGCGTTTTCTAAAACTAGAGTCCCAATCGGTAATGTCAAACTGCCGTTTTTCCGGCGAGGCCGGTGCCAGGGCCTTTTCCCGGTTGCCGAAGCGACGGATGGCTGGCGCTAGCCGGTTGGGAAGGCGGAGAAGCGCCGGGCCAGGTCCTGGCGGCGGAAGTAGTCGACGACGAAGTCGACGAAGACCCGGGTCTTGGCCGGTAGCAGCTTGTTCGCCGCGTAGTAGAGGCTGGTGTTGCCGGCGTCGACGTACCAGTCCGGCAGGACCCGCACCAGGGCGCCGGACTCCAGGTAGGCATAGGCGTGCTGCATGCATACCAGGGTGATGCCCAGGCCCATGGCGGCGACCTCGCAGGTGGCTTCCGGGTCGCTCATGGTCATGCGTTCGCGCAGCTCGATCGGCGCCTCCTCGCCGTTGCGCCGGCGCAGCGGCCAGGAGCGCACGCGGCCGGTCTGCGGCGAGCGGATGCGGATCCCGTCGAAGCCGCCCAGGTCGCCTGGATGGCGGATCGGCGGCTTGTCGCGGAGGTAGGCGGGCGAGGCGAGGAGGATCAGGTGGCCCGGCGTCAGGTTGCGCGCCACCACCCCGGGAGGCAGTTCGAAACCGCCGCCGATGGCGGCGTCGAAGCCTTCGCCGATGAGGTCGACCTGGCGATTGTCGAAATGCCAGTCGGGCACGATGTCGGGATAGCGTTCGAGGAACTCGCCGAGCAGCGGCAGGATGTAGTCGCGGCCGAAGGCCAGCCCCATGCTGACCTTCAACGTGCCGCTGGGTTGGTTGCCGACGCTGGAGACGTTGGCGAGAGCGGTCTGGATGCCCTCCAGGCTGCCGCCGACCTCTTGCAGGAAACGCTCCCCGGCTTCGGTCAGGGTCAGGCGCCGGGTGCTGCGCTGGAACAGGCGCACGCCGAGGTTGCTTTCCAGGCGGGCGACGTTCTTGCCCACCCCGGCCGGCGTCAGGCCCAGGCGCCTGGCGGCCTCGGCGAAGCTGCCGGCCTCGGCGCTGCGGACGAAGCACTGGATGTTGCTGAGGGTTTCCATGGGAAAGGGCCCGCATAAACCATTGGTATCGGCTGAATATAGCGATTACCCGCTACCAGGTCTGCAATGGACGGCGGAAACTCGGGGCCTGTCTATCCACTCCGATGGAGATTTCCATGTCCGTATCCTCTGCATCCCTCGCCGGCAAAGTCGCCTTCGTCCAGGGCGGTTCCCGCGGCATCGGCGCCGCCATCGTTCGCCGGCTGGCCGCCGAAGGCGCCAGCGTCGCCTTCACCTACGTCAGCTCGGCGGACAAGTCCCGGGCCCTGGCTGCCGAACTCGAAGGCGCCGGAGCCAGCATCCTGGCCCTGCATGCCGATAGCGCCGACGCGGCCGCGCTCGTCGCCGCCGTCGACGAAGCGGCGGCTCGCTTCGGACGCATCGACATCCTGGTCAACAACGCCGCCGTCCTCGCCCTCGGTTCGGTGGAAGAGCTGCCGCTGGCCGACTTCGAGCGGACCCTGGCGATCAACGTGCGCAGCGTCTTCGTCGCCACCCAGGCGGCGGTCAAGCACATGGGCGACGGCGGGCGGGTGATCAGCATCGGCAGCACCAATGCCGAACGCATGCCGTTCGCCGGCGGCGCCACCTACGCGATGAGCAAGTCGGCGCTGGTCGGCCTGACCAAGGGCCTGGCCCGCGACCTCGGCCCGCGCGGGATCACGGTGAACAACGTGCAGCCGGGTCCGGTGGATACCGACATGAACCCGGACGACGGCGACTTCGCCGAGACCCTCAAGGGCCTGATGGCGCTGCCGCGCTACGCCCGCAGCGAGGAAATCGCCAGCTTCGTCGCCTACCTGGCCGGGCCGGAAGCGGCCTACATCACCGGGGCCAGCCTGACCATCGATGGCGGTTTCTCGGCCTGACCCGGGGCGCCTCGTTCCGCCCGGCGAAGTAGCCCCTCTCCCCGACCTTATGGCCAGACGTTCCCTCCTGAAGGGAGAGGGCGAGGGGAGAGGTTCCGCTTATCGCACCAGGAAAGGCGAAGCCCCCTCTACGACACCGGTCTCGCTGACGTAGCGCTTCCAATGCTCGATCAGCTCCGCCAGCTTGCCCGGCTGGCTGTCAGCGAGGTCGTGGATCTCGCCCGGGTCGCGGGCCAGGTCGTAGAGCTGCCAGGTGGCCGGACCCACCGGGGCCGGCAGGTACACCGCCTTCCAGTCGCCCTGGCGGATCGCACGCATGCCGAACAGCTCCCAGCCGGTCACGGTGTTCTCGTCGTGGGCCGCCTCGGTCTCGCCGGAAAGCCAGCCCAGCCACGACCTGCCGCGCGGTTCGGCGATCTCGCGGCCGCGCCAGCGCTTGCCTGGGTGGCGGACACCGGCGAGGTCGAGGAGGGTCGGGGTGACGTCCATCACCGTGGCGAAGGCATGGCTGATCGCGCCCTGCCGGCTTAGCCGCGGGTAGCGCACCAGCGCCGGCACGCGAATGCCGCCCTGGGTGGTGAACGCCTTGTACAGGCGCGACGGCGCGGTGGCCGCCTGGGCCCAGCGCGGGCCATACCAGACGTAGGAATTGGCGCGGCCGATGTTTTCCAGGCTGTTGTCGTAGTGCCGGTCGAGAAAGCCCAGCAGGTCCGGGCCGAATTTCGGGAACGCCTCCAGCAGGGCGCCTTCGGCGCCGTTGTCGGACATGAACAGGACGAAGGTGTTGTCCAGCTCGCCCTGCCGGCGCAGGTAGTCCACGACCCTGCCGATGTTCCAGTCCATGCGCTCGACCATCGCCGCGTAGACCTCCATCGCCCGCGCCGACTTCGCCCGTTCCTCGTCGTCCAGGGCTTCCCACTCGCGGCTCAGGGCGAGCACCGGATGGGCTTCGACGTCCGCCTCCACCAGGCCCAGCTCCTTGAGCCGGGCCAGGCGTTCCTGGCGCAGCGCCTCTGGGCCGGCGTCATAGCGGCCGCGGTACTTCTCGACGATCTCCTGCGGCGCCTGTAGCGGCCAGTGCGGCGCGGAGAACGGCAGGTAGGCGAAGAACGGCCGGCTCTGGTCGCGCTCCTTGAGGTAGTGCAGCAGCTTGTCGCCGAAGGCATCGGAGGAATAGAAACCCTCCGGCAGCGTGTCGAGGTAGCGTTCGTCTTCCACGTAGAGCGCCGGCGTGCCCTTGAGGATGCGCGGAGTGCTTTCGTCGTAGGGAGGCTCGAAGCCGTAGTGGTTGGCGGCGCCCGGCAGCAGCGAGAAGGAACGCTCGAAACCGCGTGCATGGGGCGTCTGTTCCGGCTTCAGACCGAGGTGCCACTTGCCGGCCATGAGGGTCTGGTAGCCGGCCTCGCGGAGCAGCTCCGGCAGCGCCACCACGCGCTCGTTGAGATGCCCTTCGTAACCCGGCTTGCCTGCCAGTTCCGGGGTCAGCGCCTCGGCCATGGTGCCGATCCCGGCGATGTGGTGGTCGGTGCCGGTGAGCAGCATCGAGCGGGTCGGCGAGCAGGTCGAGGCGGTGTGGAAGTCGGTCAGGCGCAGGCCGGCGATGGCCAGGGCGTCGAGGTTCGGCGTGGCGATCTCGCCGCCGAAGGCGCCGATATCGGAGAAGCCCAGGTCGTCGGCGACGATCACCAGGAAGTTGGGGCGTTTGCTCATGCGCGGGTCTCGTCTGGATGGGAGGAGAGGGTGGGGCCCTCGCCCCCGCCCTTCCCGCAGGGGGAAAGGGCCAGGGCAAGGGGCTTTTCAGCAAGCGAGGAATTCGAAAGGCAGGTTTTCCACCCGTCGCGGCGGTGGCGCGACGTACTCGCCGTCGGCGGTCAGTTCGTGCAGCAGCGCTTCGCGCTGGCGCAGGAAGTCGAAGCCACCGCGCTCGCGCGGGTGCGCCAGGTCCACCTCGACCACCCGCCTGATCCGCCCCGGGCGCGGCTCCATCACCACCACCCGGTCGGCCAGGTAGAGCGCCTCCTCGACGTCGTGGGTGACCAGCAGGGTGGTGATGCGGGTGCGCCGACGGATCGCCAGCAACTCTTCCTGCAACTGCTGGCGGGTCAGTGCGTCGAGGGCGCTGAACGGCTCGTCGAGCAGCAGCAGGCGCGGGCTGGCCACCAGGCCGCGGGCGATCGCCACGCGCTGGGCCATGCCGCCGGACAACTGGTGCGGGTAGGCACGCTCGAAGCCGTGCAGGCCGACCAGGCGGATGTATTCGTCGATCCGCGCCGCCTTGTCGGTTTCGCCAAGGGCTTCGTTGACCAGGCCGAGGGCGACGTTCTGCTGCACCGTCAGCCAGGGGAACAGGCGGTGCTCCTGGAACACGATGCCGCGTTCGCCGCCGATGCCGGCGATTGGCCGGCCGTCGACGCGGATCTCGCCGTCGTAGTCGCGGTCCAGGCCGATCAGCAGGCGCAGCAGGGTCGACTTGCCGCAGCCACTGGCGCCGACGATGGCAATGAACTCGCCCTCGCCGATCTCCAGGTCGAACTGCTGGATCGCTTCCAGTCGCCGGCCGTCCACGGCGAAGTGCTTGCGCACCTGGCGGAAGCTGACCAGCGGGGTGCCCGTGGCGGGCGCGGTGAGTGCGTTCATGCGTGTCTCCAGCGCGTGGCGCGCGCTTCGATGCGTTGGCCGAGAGCATTGAGCAGGGCGCCGGTGAGGCCGACCAGGAGCATGCCGGCACCGATCAGGTCCATGCGGAACAGTTGCTGGGCGCCGATCATCAGGCTGCCGATGCCGCCGTCGGAGGGCATGAAGTACTCGGCGCCGATGGTTCCCAGCCAGGCGTAGATCAGCGCCAGACGCAGGCCGGCGAACACCGACGGGGCGGCACCCGGCAGGACCAGCCGGAGCAGCCGTCGCCAGGGACCCAGGCGCAGCACCCGGGCCGCCTCGCCGAGGCTCGGCGGCAGGCTGGCGATGCCGCGCTGGGTGGCCAGCAGCAGCGGGAAGAAGGCGGCGATTGCGACGAACGTCAGCTTGGCCGGTTCGCCCAGGCCGAACCAGGCGGTGAGCAGCGGCACCCAGGCGAAGATCGCCACCTGCCGCAGTGCCGCGAAAGCGGGGCCGAAGAAGCGTTCCGCCGGGCGCCACAGGCCGAGCAGCAGGCCGCCGAGGAAACCCAGGCCGCCGCCCAGCAGGAGGCCGCCGAGCGTGCGCTTCAGGCTGTCGAACAGGGCGCCCGGCAGGCTGCCGTCGAGCGCTCCGCTCCAGGTCGCCCGCGCCACTTCCAGAGGGCTGGCGAGGATCGCCGGATCGACCCATTCGGCGCTGCTCGCCGACTGCCACAGGAGCAGCAGCGCCAGCGGCGGCAGCCAGACCTGCAGGCGCTGCCAGCCGCGTCCCGGCGGGCGCCGGCGGAATTCGCCGGTGGCGGCTTGCGGCCAGTGCAGCAGGCGGTGGTCGAGCCACTGGATGGCGCGGTCCATGCCCACCCCGACCAGGCCGATGACGAGGATGCAGACGAACACGATGTCGAGCATGAACAGTTGCCGGCCCTGCACCATCAGGTAGCCGATGCCCTCGCTGGAAGCCAGCAGCTCGACCGCCAGCAGCGAGGTCCAGCCCTGCGCCAGGGCCAGGCGCAGCCCGGTGAGGAAGGCCGGCAGCGCCGCCGGCAGGATCAGCCGCCAGACCAGCAGGCGTGGCGGCAGGCGCAGCACCGCGGCGGCTTCGCGCAGCTTGGGCTGGGCGTCGCGCACGCCGACCAGGGTATGGATGGTCACCGGCACCACGACCGCTTTCACCAGCACCACCAGCTTGAGCAGTTCGCCGATGCCGAAGAACAGCATGAACAGCGGGATCCAGGCCAGCGTGGGGATCTGCGCGAGGGCGCTGAAGGTGGGGAAGACCAGGCGCTCGGCACGCGGACTGAAGCCCAGCCAGGCGCCTAGCGCGGCGCCGCTGGCGACCCCGGCGAGCAGGCCCCAGGCCAGGCGCCGCAGGCTGATCGCCAATTCGCTCCAGAGTTCGCCGGCGAGCAACTCGCGGGCGCTCTGCCAGACCAGCTCGGGAGTCGGCAGCACCTGGGCCGACATCCAGTGGCGATGGCTGGCGACCCACCACAGCAGCGCCAGCCCGAGCGGCAGCAACCAGGGCAGCAGGCTGTCCCCCAGGCGCCGGGCGAAAGCCGCGGAGGGCGGCGGCGCCAGGCGCGGCAGGGGCCGGCTCCAGGCGGGCGAAAGGGTTTTATCGATATTCTTCATGGGAATATAAATCGCCGCATCAATGCATTTTTTCGCTAAGAAGGGTCATTTAAAGAAAGGCGCCAGGCAGCGGCAAATGCATTTGGAGAATATTTTCCATGCTCTGGCTGCATATGACGCGGAGAGGCCCGTGCGGCCTGTCATACTGCTTATGGTTATAAAAAAATGAATTTTTATTATTTATTTTCGAGGCGCCGCTGTGCATAGCTAGCCGCTCACCCGCTCCCGGCGGGAATCCCTCTCTTCCCGTTCCAAGGAGCCGCCCCATGAAAGCGCTTACGTCTTCCCTGCTCGGTCTGTTCGCCGCGCCTGTCCTCGCCGGCCTGCTCGGTGCCTACGTGCCGCTGGCGAGCGCCGCTCCGCCGAAGGAAATCCGCATCGCGGTGCCGGACGTCAGCGCCGGCAGTTCGCACTCGGGCGGCGGCGTGGTCGACGTGCTCTACACCCGCCAGTTGCTGGAGAAGGAATTCGCCAACGACGGCATCGCGGTGAAATGGAGCTTCTTCAAGGGCGCCGGCCCGGTGGTCAACGAAGCGTTCGCCAACGGCCAGGTGGACTTCGCCTACCTCGGCGACCTGGCGGCGATCATCGGCAAGTCCGGAGGCCTGGACAGCCGTCTGCTGGCCGCTACCGCGCGAGGGGTCAACCACTATCTCGGCGTGCAGCCGGGCTCCGGGATCAAGACCCTGGAGGATCTCAAGGGCAAGCGCGTAGGCATCTTTCGTGGCACCGCCAGCCAGTTGTCGTTCGACAATGCCCTGGCCAGCGTCGGTCTCAGCGAGAAGGACCTGAAGGTGATCAACCTCGACTTCAGCGCCGCCCTGTCCGCCCTCGCAGCCAGGCAGATCGATGCCACCTGGGGCCTGGCCGGGCTGTTCGCCCTGCGCGACCGCGGGCTCGCGGAAATTCCGCTGAGCACCCGCGACCTGAACGGCGCCGGGACCCTGCAGGCGCTGCTGGTCGGCTCCGGGGCTTTCGTCGATGCCCATCCGGACATCACCGAGCGGCTGCTCAAGGTGCAGTTGCAGGCCCAGGACTGGCTGGCCCGCGAGGAGAACCGCGACGCCTACATCGAACTGGTGTCGAAGCAGGCCAGCTACCCGGTGGTGATCCTGCAGAGCGAGTACCGTGGCCGCAAGCTGGGCGACGCCCTGTCGCCGCGCCTGGACGCCGACTTCCTTGGCCGGCTGGATGCTTCGATCCAGGCGGCCAAGCGTTTCGGCCTGATTCGTCGCGAATTCAGCGCTGAGCAGTGGGCCGCGCCGGAACTGCTGGAGGCGGCCGGCAAGCTGGCGAAGGCCAAGGCCGTGGCGCAGGCGGCGGAGTGACGCCGAGCCGGGGACGGCCGAGGCGGCGCCGTTTCGTAGCAATTTGTAATATGTTTCGAAATTCTTGCACCGACCCAACCAATGACTGGATCGAGCGAAGTATCCAGCCGTTGGTCGGGGATTCTGCGTATATCGCGTCATGAAAGTTTCACGCGGGTAATCCGCAGGTTATTCCGCGATCATTTCGTTCGTTAATCGCCCCATATATTCAGATACAAAATCGGCACTGCCAATTCTTCCAGTTTTCCCTTCCGACAATTCTCCCGACCCTCCCCGGAAACAACTCCAAGTATCTCGCGGCGAACCGCCGCGTCCCGCATCTAGCCTGCCCATCACTACGACAGCGCGGCGCCAGCGCCGGGCCTCGCCCTGCGCGTCGGCGGCATTCCTGATTTTCTTTCGGAGGAGAGCGGTCATATGAATCTCGATAGCAAATTGTTCGACGCGACACTCGATCTCGAACGCGTGAAAGTTTCGGTGAGAACGCTGGTGAAGTTATCCCGCCAGGAACAATCGGCGATCATCCTGACCCTCAACGAGTTTGGTTTCCTGCTGTTGCGCAGCGAACAGGGCGAAGACAGGCAGGAACTTCTCGCGCTCAAGGAGTTGTTCGGCCGCGCCGCCCCCCACCCGCGCGCCGACGCCGACGGCATCGTGCCGATCAGCAATGCGCGGTATGTCAGCGGCTACCTCGGCTCCACGCCGCTGGAGCACAAGCTGCACACCGACGGCGCTTTCCTCGACACCCCGGAGCAATTGTGCAGCCTGCAATGCGTGCGCAACGCCCGGGAGGGCGGGGAGACTCTGCTGGCCAGCGCCGGACTGGCCTTCGAGCGCCTGCGCCGGCGCATGCCGACCAAGCATCTCGGCCTGCTGCGTGGCGACGCCCTGACCATCGTGCGCAAGCACCAGAGCAGCACCCAGCCGGTGTTCCGCCTGAACGGCGAGGCGCTGGGCATCAAGTTCCGGCAGAACGACGGGGCGGCCGAGGTGGTCGAGCACCCTGTGGCGGTGGAGGCCTTCGCCGAACTGGTGGCGGCGCTCGAGGATCCGGCCTGCCAACTGCGGATCAAGCTCGAGCCGGGGGAAATCCTGGTGCTCGACAACACCGCGGTGTTGCACGGGCGCACTGCCTTCTGCGCCAACGAACTGCGCGAGATGCGCCGGCTCAACTTCGACGGCCACGGCCGCCTGCGAGCGGAGCTGGAACTGGGCTTCAAGGTGGGGTTGTGATCGCACAGTTCGTCGCGGTGGTGCTGCCGATCCTGATCTGCACCGGGATTGGTTTCGCCTGGAGCCGTTCCGCCGGGCCGGTGGATACCCGCGCGCTGGTGTTCCTGGTGGCCAACGTCGGCTTTCCCTGCCTGCTGCTGTCGTCGCTGGACCGCCCCGGCCTGTCCATTGGCATGGTGGCCGGGGTGTTCCTCGCCACCGCGCTGGCGGTGCTGGCGTTCGCCCTGCTGGGCCTGGTCTCCCTGCGCCTGCTGCGGATGCCGGTGCGGCGCTACCTGCCGTCGATCATGCTGCCGAACTCCGGGAACATGGGCATCCCCATCGCCTACCTGGCCTTCGGCGAGGAGGCGCTGGTGTATGCGGTGGCGTTCTCCACCCTGATCCAGGTGGGTCACGCGACGCTCGGCGTCTGGTTCGCTTCGGGCGATATCACCCCGGCGAGCATCCTGCGCAACCCGATGATCTATGCCCTGGCCGTGGCGCTGGGCCTGATCGCCCTGGGCTGGAGCCTGCCGCCGCCGTTGCGCGATGTGACCCGCCTGCTGGGCGGGATTACCGTGCCGCTGATGCTGGTGATGCTCGGCCTGTCGCTGGCCGGTCTGCGCCTGCACGAGACCTGGCGGCCGTTGCTGCTGTCTCTGGTGCGGGTCTGGGGCGGTTTCGCGGTCGGCTATGGGATCGCTGCCGGCCTGGGCATGGAGGCGGTGGCGGCGGGCACCTTCGCCATCCAGTGCGGGATGCCGACCGCGGTGCTCACCTACCTGTTGGCCAAGCGTTACGACGGCCCGGTGAACGAAGTGGCAGGCATGGTGCTGATCACCACGCTGCTGGTGCTGCTCTCCACGCCTTTGTTCATCCAGTTGCTGCCGCGCGCGTGAGGACGATCCGGGCCGCCTCGCGGGGCGGCCCGGGGTGTCACCAGATCGAGCGGGAGTAATCGACGACCAGCCGGGTTTCGTCGATGTCGCCGTCGAGATAGCTCGCGTTGCCCCGGTGCCAGGCCTGCGAGGCGCGCAGCGCGAGGCCGGCGAGGGGGCCCGCCTTGACCCGATAGGCGAAGCCGAGGTCGCTTTCCCGGTGCCGCCCGTCACGCCCGTAGAGTCCGGCGTAGATGCTCTCGGCGGCACTGCTGGCGCTGGCCCCGGCACGGCCGCGGGCATGCAGCGCGTGCAGGCTGAGCCCAGGCAGGCCGAGCGCGCCGAGGTCCAGGTCATAGCGTAATTGCCAGGAACGCTCGCCCGGTCCGTTGAAGTCGGAGTAGCCCACCGAGTTGGCCAGTACCATGGATGCGCTGGAGCGCCCGTCGCCGAAGGCCATGTAGTCGAACGGCTGCTCGCCATGGACACGCTGGTAGGCCAGGGTGATGCGCTGCGGCCCCTGTTCGTAGCCTAGGGCCAGGGAGCTGGCCAGGGTGTCGATGCGGCCGAAGCGGCTCTGGCCGCTGTCGCGGGTGCGGTAGGCGTCGAGGTCGACCCGCAGCGCGCGCTCCCCGCCCAGCGGCTGGCGATGGCTGGCGCCGAAATAGGCCTGCTGCCAGATGTCGTCGAAGCGCGAGGCGTAGAGCGACAGTTGCAGCCGCTCCGTGGCCTGCCATTGACCGCCGAGGAAGCCGACCGCGTCGAGGCGCACCGGATAGGCGCCGAGGCGTCCGTAGACGGTGCTGATGTCGCCGCGGACCTTGGATTCGCCGGGGCCGGAGGCGGCGGTGAAGCGCCCGCCCTCGAGCAGCAGCCCGTCGAACGAGCGGTCCTCCAGCAGCAGGCCGTAGGCCATGCCGGCCAGCGTGCGGTTGCTGCTGGCGGCGAACACCGGCGCGCTGGTGGTGGTCTGGCCGTACTTCAGGCGGGTTTCGCCGTGGCGTAGCCTGAGGGCGCCACCGACCTTGCCGTAGCGATGGTCGGGATGGCCGTCGGCGCCGACCGGCAGGTTGCCGGTGCCGGTGCGGCCGCCGCCGCTGTCCAGTTGCAGGCCGAGCATGGCATGGGCGTCGAGGCCGAAGCCGAGGCTGCCCGGCGTGTAGCCGGAGGCGAACTGGAGGCGCAGGCCCTGGGTGGTTTCCTCGCGGTAGCCGTTGCGCTCGCTCCTGGGCTTGAAGCGGTTGCGCCCGGCGTTGTTCGGGCTGTCGCGGTAGTCGCGGTTGAAGTAGTAGGTGCGGGCGAGGAACTGCAGTTCGCTGTCCTCGACGAAGCCCCCATCCCCGGCCGTCGCGGCCGCCCCTTCGGAAAGCGTGCCGGCGACCAGGCCGGCGAATACAGCGCGTCTGAGATTTTGCATTTATTGTTTTCTCCCACCTGAGTGCCAGGTGGGCGCAGTCTCGGAAGTCGCTCCGCAGGCCGCTTGTGTTTCCCTGCCTCGGCTTTTGCCGGGGCCTGCCATTGGCAGGGGCTGGCATGTGCAACGGCAGGCCGGGTCAAGCATTTCGGAAGTCACCGACGGAGAGTGTGGCGTCGGCCGTCATCCGCAACGGCCGTGGGTGGGAGCCTCGGCTCCCGATGCAACCTCGCCTCAGGGAATACGCTTCATGAACAACAAGACCCTATGCCCTTCGCTCTTGCTCTGCCTTTCGCTGCTCGCACCGCTGTCTTGTCTCGGGGAGACCGCCGCCGCGCCCTATCCGCTGGCCCACCCACCGCGCCTGGCCGACTACCTCCCGCCGCCGCCGGCGGCGGACTCGGCTGCGGCCGTCGCCGATCTCGGCGCGGTGCTGGAGGCTCAACGCCTGCGCACGCCCGAACAGGTACGCCGGGTGCGCGCCCACGACCAGTGGGAGGACAACGTCTTCCCCTTCGCCGGCGACCTGCTGGGCGCGTCGTTCGACAAGGAACGCCTGCCGCTGACCCGGAGCTTCTTCAACCGCGCCCAGGAAAACCTGGTCGAGGTGCTGATGCCGGCGAAGAAGCACTTCGCCCGCCCGCGTCCCTACGAAGTGACACCGAAGGTGAAGCCGGTGCTGCCGCCGCCGGAGGGGGAGTCCTATCCCAGCGGCCACACCATGGACAGCTACTTCAAGGCCTCGCTGCTGAGCATGCTGGTGCCGGAGCATCACGATGCGTTCTTCGCCCGCGCCGAGGAGCATGCGCAGAGCCGGGTGCTGGCCGGCGTGCACTTCCCCAGCGACCTGGAAGGCGGGCAGACCGCCGCCGCGGCGCTGGTGGCGAGCCTGCTGGCCGATCCGGCGGTGGCCGCCGACTTCGCCGCGGTGCGCGAGGAGCTGCGCGGCGCGCTGGGGTTGCCGAAACTCCAGTAGAGGAAGGGAAACCGCGCGGCGGCTCAGGCCGCCGCGTGTTGCGCCTGGTCCAGTTCCACCAGCGTCTGGATCATCGCCTTGGCCGCTGCCGAAAGCCGGTAGCCGCTGCGGCTGATGATGCCGCAGCGGGCGCTGAGGCTATCCAGGTTCTGCGGCAGGTTGCGCCACTGTAGCGGTTGCAGTTCGCCGCGCTGCAGGTAGGGGCGCAGGGTCTCGTCGCTGGCGATGCCGATGGCGTCGGTCTGGCGGACGATGCGGATCAGCGCGTGCATGTTCTCGCAGCGGATGTTGGCGGCGAAGTCGATCTTGCCGCTGAGGTTCGCCAGCAGCTTGCGGATGCCCGGGGGAATCAGGGTCGAGGCCAGCGGGTAGTTGAACAGGTCGTTGGTGGACAGGCTGTCCTTGCCCAGCAGCGGATGTTGCGGACGGCAGAAGAACTGGCCGCGGCGCGGGGTCAGCGGGCGCGTCTGGAAGTTCGGGTCGGCCTCGAAGTCGCGGATGTCGGCGACGAAGAATTCGATCTCTTCGCGGAGCAGGGAGCGGCTGAGCTTTTCCCAGTTGTCCACGTCCAGGCTGATCTGCACCCGCGGGTGGCGGTTGATGAAGTCGGCCACCGCGTCCGGCACCAGTTGCTGGGCCGGCGCCGGCCCGCTGCCGAAGCGCAGCTCGCCGGCATCCAGCTTGTTCAACTGGGCGATCTCGTGGATCAGGTTGGCCGACCCCTGCACCAGGCTCAGCGCGTGTTGCAGCACCACCTGGCCTTCCGGCGTCGGGCGCAGGTCCTTGCTGCCACGGTCCACCAACTGGCAGCCAAGCTCCTGCTCCAGGCCCTGGATGCTGCGGCTGAAGGCCGGCTGGGTGATGCCCATGGCGTCCGCCGCGCGGACGAAACTGCGGTGTTCGGCGAGGGCGATGAAGTAACGCAGTTGGCGCAGATCCATGATGCTTTACCGGCATTGGAAATATTGGACAAAGGCATTTGCCGTTCGGGATGTGCTGGTTTTAAATGCAAGCTCTTATTCCGTCAACAAAGAACAAATTAGAAAAATATGCGATTTAGTAATAAGCATAGATAGACCCCAGGAGCTGAACATGGTCCACCGTGCCTTTGCCGCGCCACCTCCGCCGTTCCGAATGCCCTTCCGCGTCGCCGGCGGCTGTCGTCCCTGACAGTCGCCCGGGGCTGAGCCGTCCGCCGGCCCCCCTTCGAACCTTTCGCCAGATCGCTGCCTTGCGCGGCATGGCCGCCTGCTGCCTGCGTCCGGCTGTGCCGGAACCGAGGACATTCACGATGAAGTATCACTACCGCTTGCCGCTCCGCCGAACGCCGCCCGGCGGCTCCGACTACGCCCTGGCCCTGCTGCTCGCCCTCGGCGGTGCGTTGCCGGCCAGTGCCGCCGATGCTCCCGCGCCCGCCGAGGAGGCGCCGCCGCTGGCCGGCAGCGCACCGGCCAAGGCCGATACGGCCCTGGGCAAGGTTACCGTCACCGCGCGTCGCCGCGAGGAGGATTCGCAGAAGGTACCGACGCCGATCACCGTGCTCGGTGGCGAGACTCTCGAGGCCCAGCGCATCTCCCGGGTGCAGGACCTGCAGCAGGTGCTGCCCAGCGTCAATGTCGCCTACATCCATGCGCGGCAGTCGAGCGTCGCCGTGCGCGGCATCGGCAACAACCCCGCCAGCGACGGCCTGGAAGGCAGCGCCGGGATCTACCTCGACAACGTCTACCTGGGACGTCCGGGAATGGCCGTGTTCGACCTGCTGGATATCGAGCAACTGGAGCTGCTGCGCGGTCCGCAGGGCACTCTGTTCGGCAAGAACACCACCGCCGGGGTGCTGAACATCAGCACCCGCGCGCCGACCTTCACTACCGAGCGCACCGTCGAGGTCTCCGGCGGGCAGGACGGCTACTTCCAGGGCCGCGGCACGGTTTCCGGGCCGCTCGGCGAAACCCTCGCCGGACGCCTCTCGGCCTATCGCACCCGCGACGACGGCTACATCAAGAACATCCACGACGACAACTATCTCAACGGCGGCGAGCGCCAGGGCGCGCGCGGGCAATTGCTGTTCGAGCCGAACGAGGACTTCAGCCTGCGCTGGATCGCCGACTACAACGAGGAGGATTCGAGCAACGGCAGCATGGTGGTCTACGGCGCCGCCGAGCGTTTCTGGCAGCGCGCCGCGCTGGTCGGCGCTTCGCCGTTGCGCGATCCGCAGCGCAGGAAGGTCAACATCAACGGCCGCCAGCACGTCAGCGTGCACCAGGGCGGCAGCTCGCTGGAGGCCAACTGGAACCTCGCCGGCGGCTACCGCCTGACCTCCATCAGCGCCTACCGCTACTGGCACTTCACCCCGGCCAACGACGAGCAACTGAACGTCTCGGCGATCAACGACACCGGGGTGGAAGTGCACGACCGGCAGTTCTCCCAGGAGATCCGCCTGGCCTCGCCCACCGGCGGTGCCTTCGACTACGTGGTGGGCGCCTACGCGTTCAGGCAGAACCTCGGCAACAAGACCTTCACCTCCTACGGACCGCTGGCCGACCTGTACCTGCTCGGCGCCAATCTCGGCGCGCTGAACGACACCTACTCGAAGGCCAACGGCAAGATCGAGACCGACAGCTTCGCGCTGTTCGCCCAGGGCACCTGGCACCTCAGCGAACGCCTGGACTTCACCGCCGGCCTGCGCGGTACCTACGAGGAGAAGAACGCCAAGGTCGAGCGCTTCGCTCCGCTGGGCGGCGCGGCGGTCGGCGGGGTCGGCGCGGCGGTGCGCAACGGCCAGCTCGGCGCCTACGATTCCGGCGATCTCAGCCAGTACAACTTCGCCCCTTCGGCGTTGCTCAGCCTCAGCTACCAGTTCAGCGACGACCTGCTCGGCTACGCCAGCCTGTCCCACGGCGAGAAGTCCGGCGGGGTCAACCTGGCGGTGGGCAGCGCGCCGAGCGCCGGCGCCGATTCGCTGCTGGTCGGACCGGAGCGCGCCAACGACGCCGAGCTGGGCCTGAAGAGCACGCTCTTCGACCGGCGCCTGCTGCTCAACGCCAACCTGTTCTGGACCGGCATCCACGGCTACCAGGCCACCACCCTGTACCAGGCGCCGGGCTCGACGCAGTTGGTGCAGGTGCTGGCCAACGCCGGCAGCGTGCGCTCGCGCGGCCTGGAGTTCGAGGCCACCGCGCTGCCGTTGCGCGGCCTGACCCTGAACTTCAACGGCTCCTACAACGACGTCACCTACCTGTCGTTCAAGGATGCCCCGTGCCCTGCGGAAGTCAGCACCCGGCCCGGCGCGCCGAGCAGTTGCGACCTCAGCGGGCAGCGCGTGGTCGGCGCCTCGAAA
The DNA here is from genome assembly GCF_026428275.1 of Pseudomonas sp. B111. Lineage (NCBI taxonomy): Bacteria > Pseudomonadati > Pseudomonadota > Gammaproteobacteria > Pseudomonadales > Pseudomonadaceae > Pseudomonas > Pseudomonas sp. B111. The sequence goes on from NZ_CP097857.1 coordinate 5,627,101, forward strand.
TGGATCGCCAACCTCAATGGCGAATACCAGTGGCGCCTCGACGACCGCTTCCAACCCTACGTCAGCGCCAGCTACGCCTACCGCTCCGCCGCCGAGGGCACGCTGGACAACTCCGACCTTTCGAAGATCGACGGCTACGCCCTGGTGAACCTCGCCGCCGGCCTGCGCAGCGATCTCGGCGACGGCCAGCTGGACACCTCGGTATGGCTGAAGAACGCCTTCGACAAGGACTACTACCTGAGCGCCTTCGCCAGCATCAACGGCTCCTACACCGCATCGGTGGGGCAGCCGCGCACGCTCGGCGTATCGCTGCGCTACGACTTCTGAGCCTTCACCCACGCAGTACCCCACGCATGAGGAACATGACATGAGCAATGCAGCACAAGCCCTCGCCACGCCGGTACGGCTCGACATCCAGCCGGTCGCCGGACGGATCGGCGCGGAGATTCGCGGCGTGACCCTGTCCGGCGAACTGGACGCCGCCACCGTCGAGGCGATCCAGGCCGCCCTGGTACGCCACAAGGTGATCTTCTTCCGGGACCAGAGCCATCTCGACGACCAGACCCAGGAGGCCTTCGCCCACTTGCTCGGCGAACCGGTCGCCCACCCCACCGTGCCGTCCCGCGAAGGCACCCGCTTCCTTCTCGAGCTGGATGGCGCCGAAGGCCGCCGGGCCAATTCCTGGCATACCGACGTGACCTTCGTCGAGGCCTACCCGAAGGCCTCGATTCTGCGCAGCGTGGTGGCCCCGGAGTCCGGCGGCGACACCGTCTGGGCCAACACGGCGAGCGCCTACGCCGACCTGCCGGCGGAGCTGCGCGAGCTGGCCGACCGGCTTTGGGCGGTGCACAGCAACGAGTACGACTACGCCGGGGTCAAGCCCAGCGCCTCGCTGGAGCAGTTGGAGAACTACCGCAAGGTGTTCACCTCGACCGTCTACGAGACCGAGCACCCGGTGGTCCGCGTGCATCCGCAAAGCGGCGAGCGGACGCTGCTCCTTGGCCACTTCGTGAAACGCCTGAAGGGTCTTTCGCAGCATGACTCGGCGCACCTCTTCGCGGTGCTGCAGGGGCACGTCACGCGCCTGGAGAACACCGTGCGCTGGCGCTGGCAGGCCGGCGACGTGGCGATCTGGGACAACCGCGCGACCCAGCACTACGCGATCGACGACTACGGCGACCAGCCGCGCGTAGTGCGCCGGGTGACCCTTGGCGGCGACGTGCCGGTAGGCATCGACGGGCAACGCAGCCGGACGATCCGGAAGGCATGACGGACCCGGCCCTCTCCTCGCCGGGGAGGGCGACCACAGGCAGAACGAACCCGCGAGGACCCCTTACATGAGCCAATCCGCCACCGCCCGGCAACCCGAACCCGAGGTCGCCGAGGCATTCCGCATCACCCCCCTGGAGGCGCCGCTGGGCGCCGAAGTCCGTGGCCTCGATGCGCGCCGGCCGCTGGCGCCGGAGCAGGTCCTGGCGCTCAAGCAGGCGCTGCGCGAGCACCACATCCTGGTGTTCCGCCAGCAGCACCTCGACGATGAGCAGTACTTGCGCTTCGCCACCCTGTTCGGCTCGGTGTTCCAGCCGCCGGCGGACATCCCGGTGCTGTCCTCGGGTGGCGACGGCAAGGTGCCGGAGATCGTCAAGGTGGCTAACACCGGCGACGGCGAACTGGGCAACTTCGCCCTGCCGGCACACATCGACCACCAATGGACGCCGGTGCCGTCCTCCGGCTCGTTGCTCTACGCGCTGGAGGTGCCGTCCAGTGGCGGCGAGACGCGCTTCACCAACCTGGCGCGCGCCTACGAGAGCCTCGACGAGGCGACCCGGCGCGAGATCGATGGCCTGCGCCTGATCAACTACAACCCCTTCATCCGCCTGCGCGAGGGCGGCTACGGCGGCGGTTTCGCCACCTACCGCACGCCGGACATCGAACCGATCCAGGGCAGCGAGCACCCGCTGGTACGCACCCACCCGGAAAGCGGCCGGCGCGTACTGTTCCTCAGCGCCCACACCGAGGTGGAGATTCCCGGCTACGACCCCGCGCGGGGCCAGGCGCTGATCGGTCGCCTGCGCGAACATCTGGCGCGCCCGGAACTGAGCTACAGCCACGCCTGGTCGGTGGGCGACATCGTCTGGTGGGACAACCAGGCCGTGCTGCATGCGCGCAACGCCTTCCCGGCCAGCGAGCGGCGGCGCCTGAAGCGCATCAGCCTGGCGGGCAGCCGTCCGTTCTGAACCGGCGTCCCCCAGCGTGCGCCGGCTCCTCCGTTGCCCACCGGCGTAGGTCGCTGCGCACCGCTCTGGCGAGCCCCTTCCGTTCCGGCGAATAGCTAGCAGAACTGCGACATGCTGTCGCAGTTCTGCCATTTCTCCGCGTCTATCCTGCCCATAGGGCAATTCGCCTTTGGTCTAACGAGCTGGCCTGCAGCGCCCATGGAAAGGCGATCCTGACTTTGTAGTCAAAGTTTTGCTTTGCTACTTTGGCCAGGCATCAGGGATTGCTGATACAGCGTATTAAAAACATTAATTACCCCGGCATTCCGCGGCGCTGGCAGGATATTTTCCCGTCGAAGCCGTAGCGGCTTGACCTGATAGCCGGTCATTCACGGCAGGGATGTCATATTCTCGCGCGGGCTTCCCCGGATAGGCTGCACGCCAGTCAGGACGCGCCCGGCGGCGATGGGCGGGAATTGTTGGTCGGTTTATGACTTGTAGTTTCTCTGTCGTATGCCTTCAGAACTTGTTGAAGGCTTTTCGGCTCGATTGCACAATGCCGCGCCAAGGTTCGTTCGCGAATCGCGGTATGTGAGCTAGACCTCCGCAGCCGGTGCGCCATCCGCAGTGCCCCGGACTACTCGACAATCACGCAGGAGATTCGTGAGTGCAGATCGGTGTCCCCCTCGAGACCCATGCCGGTGAGACGCGGGTTTCCGCCACCCCGGAAACCGTCAAGAAGCTGATCGGCCAAGGCCACCAGGTGATCGTCCAGAGCGGCGCCGGCGTCAACGCCAGCCAGCCGGACAGTGCCTATGAAGCCGCCGGCGCGACGATCGGCAGCGCCGCCGAGGCCTTCGGCGCCGACCTGGTGCTGAAGGTGGTCGCGCCCAGCGCCGCCGAGCTGGCCCAGATGAAAAGCGGCGCCGTGCTGGTCGGCATGCTCAACCCCTTCGACAACGAGAACATCGCCCGCATGGCCGAGCGCGGCATCACCGCCTTCGCCCTCGAGGCCGCGCCGCGTACCTCGCGGGCGCAGAGCCTGGACGTGCTCTCCTCGCAGGCCAACATCGCCGGCTACAAGGCGGTGATGCTCGCCGCCAACCACTATCCGCGCTTCATGCCGATGCTGATGACCGCCGCCGGCACCGTGAAGGCCGCCCGCGTGCTGATCCTCGGCGCCGGCGTCGCCGGCCTGCAGGCGATCGCCACGGCCAAGCGCCTGGGTGCGGTGATCGAGGCTTCCGACGTGCGTCCGGCGGTGAAGGAGCAGATCGAGTCGCTCGGCGCCAAGTTCGTCGACGTGCCCTACGAGACCGACGAAGAGCGCGAGTGCGCCGAAGGCGTCGGCGGCTATGCGCGGCCGATGCCGGCCTCGTGGATGGAGCGCCAGGCCAAGGCCGTGCACGAGCGCGCCAAGCAGTCGGACATCGTCATCACTACCGCGCTGATCCCCGGCCGCAAGGCGCCGACGCTGCTGCACGAGGCGACCGTGGCGGAGATGAAGCCGGGCTCGGTGGTCATCGACCTGGCCGCCGCCCAGGGCGGCAACTGCCCGCTGACCGAGGCCGACCAGGTCGTGGTCCGGCACGGCGTGACCATCGTCGGCCACAGCAACCTGGCCGCGCTGGTACCGGCGGACGCCTCGGCGCTATACGCGCGCAACATCCTCGACTTCCTCAAGCTCACCCTGAACGCCGAAGGCTTCAGCGTGAACCTCGAGGACGACATCGTCGCCGCCTGCCTGATGTGCCGCGACGGCCAGGCGGTGCGCAAGAACGGCTGAGCCGCTGCGTCGGGAAGCTTCGATAACGATAAATGCGCACGCCTCGCGCCTGCGCCCTGAAGACCGGTGAAAACGATGGATATCATTTCTGACGGGATCTACAACCTGATCATCTTCGTGCTGGCCGTGTACGTCGGCTACCACGTGGTATGGAACGTCACCCCTGCCTTGCACACCCCGCTGATGGCGGTGACCAACGCGATTTCCGCGATCGTCATCGTCGGCGCCATGCTCGCCGCCGCCCTGACCGTGACCCCGCTGGGCAAGGCCATGGGCACCCTCGCCGTGGCCCTGGCCGCGGTCAATGTGTTCGGTGGCTTCCTGGTCACCCGGCGCATGCTGGAAATGTTCAAGAAGAAAGCGCCGAAGGCGGGGGGCCACTGATGAGCATGAACCTGGTCACCCTCCTGTACCTCATCGCCTCGGTCTGCTTCATCCAGGCCCTGAAAGGCCTGTCGCACCCGACCACCTCGCGCCGCGGCAACCTCTTCGGCATGGTCGGCATGGCCATCGCCGTGGCCACCACCGTCGGCCTGGTGTTCAAGCTGGGCGCGGAGATCGCCACCACCGGCGTCGGCTACATCGTCGTCGGCCTGCTGGTCGGCGGCACCGCCGGCTCGATCATGGCCAAGCGCGTCGAGATGACCAAGATGCCCGAGCTGGTCGCCTTCATGCACAGCATGATCGGCCTGGCCGCGGTGTTCATCGCCATCGCCGCGGTGGTCGAGCCGCAGTCGCTGGGGATCGTCGCGCACCTGGGCGACACCATTCCCACCGGCAACCGCCTGGAGCTGTTCCTCGGCGCGGCCATCGGCGCCATCACCTTCTCCGGTTCGGTGATCGCCTTCGGCAAGCTCTCCGGCAAGTACAAGTTCCGCCTGTTCCAGGGCACCCCGGTGCAGTTCTCCGGGCAGCACCTGCTGAACCTGGTGCTCGGCCTGGCGACCCTCGGCCTGGGCCTGGTGTTCATGTTCACCGGCAACCTCACCGCCTTCGCCGTGATGCTGGCGCTGGCCTTCGTCCTCGGCGTGCTGATCATCATCCCCATCGGCGGCGCCGACATGCCGGTGGTGGTGTCGATGCTCAACTCCTATTCCGGCTGGGCCGCGGCGGGGATCGGCTTCTCGCTGAACAACTCGATGCTGATCATCGCCGGCTCGCTGGTCGGCTCCTCGGGTGCGATCCTCTCCTACATCATGTGCAAGGCGATGAACCGCTCGTTCTTCAACGTCATCCTCGGCGGCTTCGGCGCCGAAGCCGACGCCGGCGGCCCGGCGGGCTCCAAGGAGCAGCGTCCGGTGAAGTCCGGTTCGGCCGACGATGCCTCGTTCCTGCTGACCAACGCCGACAGCGTGATCATCGTCCCCGGCTACGGCCTGGCGGTGGCCCGCGCCCAGCACGCGCTGATGGAACTGGCGGAGAAGCTGACCCACCGCGGGGTCACCGTGAAGTTCGCCATCCACCCGGTCGCCGGGCGCATGCCGGGGCACATGAACGTGCTGCTGGCCGAGGCCGAGGTGCCCTACGAGCAGGTGTTCGAGATGGAGGACATCAACTCCGAGTTCGGCCAGACCGACGTGGTCCTGGTGCTCGGCGCCAACGACGTGGTCAACCCGGCGGCGAAGAACGATCCGAAGTCGCCCATCGCCGGCATGCCGATCCTCGAGGCCTACAAGGCCAAGACCGTGATCGTCAACAAGCGCTCCATGGCCAGCGGCTACGCCGGCCTGGACAACGAGCTGTTCTACCTGGACAAGACCATGATGGTGTTCGGCGACGCCAAGAAGGTCATCGAAGACATGGTCAAGGCGGTGGAGTGATTCCCCGCTGAATCCACCAGAACCCCGGCCCAGGCCGGGGTTTTTCGTTTTCGCGGGTTGCCCGCGCAGCGTTCTCCGCCGCTTCCAACGGCGAAAACACCAGCCTTTCAGGAATATTTTTCATGCCCGCAAGGCATGGATTTTTCGTCGGATCGCTGTAGCCCGCCAACCACGCGGCCTGTGGCGACATGGGCGAAACCCATAGCTCCAGAAGTTATTTCCATAACAAAAATAATTACTTCAGGCGCTAAGCCTCCTTGCCAATCATGCAACTCCCTGCGCCGCTAGGACTCCAGCACGGACCTGAGCGGCCATCGAGTTCGTCAGTGCAAGGAGCTTTTCCATGGCAACCCCCCAGCCCGTCGATGCCCGCACGCAGCCCTGGCGCGAGACGCCCGGCGGCGACCTGGTGGCGCTCGGTCGGCCGGTTCGCCAGGCGTTGCACCTGGTTCGCCACAACCCGACACAGGGTCGGGTGCTCAGCCGGCGCGAGACGATCCTGCTGGTCCTGTTCGCCCTGACCCTGCACGGAGCGGTGATCCATTGGCTGAGCCAGCAGAGAACCCCGGCGCTGCCCGAGGTGCCGCCACAGGTGCCGCCGATGACCATCGAGTTCACCGCCCCGGCGCCGCCGGTGGTGGAACCGCCGCCGCCCGAGCCGTTGCCGCCAGTGGTCGAGGAACCGCCACCGCCGGTGGTCGACGAGAACGCGGTGAAGCCGCCGCCGCCGAAGCCGGTGCCCAAGCCGAAACCCAAGCCCAAGCCGCAACCCCGGCCGAAGCCGGCGCCGAAGGCCGTCGAGCCGGCTCCGCCCGCGCCGCCGCAACCCGCCGCGCCACCCGCCCCGCCGGTGCCGGTCGCTGCTCCGGCGCCGTTGACGCCGCCGTCGGCGAACGCCGGCTACCTGCACAACCCGGCGCCGGAATACCCCGCCCTGGCCATGCGCCGCGGCTGGGAGGGCACCGTGCTGTTGCGGGTGCATGTCCTCGCCAGCGGCAGTCCGAGCGAGATCCAGGTGCAGAAGTCGAGCGGACGAGAAGCCCTCGACCAGGCCGCGGTGAAAGCGGTCAAGCGCTGGTCCTTCGTTCCCGCCAAGCGCGGCGACAAGGCCGAGGACGGCTGGGTCAGCGTACCGATCGATTTCAAGTTGAACTGAATCTGCAGCGTCACGAGGAGCATCCGTCATGAGTCTGTTAACCACCCCGCTCGAATCCGTCGAAGGCGCCGTCATCTGGCTGCTGGTCGGCTTTTCCGTGGTCACCTGGGGCCTGGCCCTGGTCAAGGGCGTGCAGTTCGCCCGGCAGAAGCGCCAGGACCGCCAGTTCCAGAAGCAGTTCTGGAGCGCCACCAGCCTCGACTCCGCCGGCGAGCAGGCGCAGGACAAGCAGGGCGCCGGCGCCCGCGTGGCCCAGGCCGGCTTCGCCGCGATCCAGGTGCAGGACAACGGCCAGCCCGACCTGGCCCAGTCGATCAACCACCAGGACCGTCTCGAACGCGCCCTGCGCCAGCAGATCCAGCGCGAGCGGCGTTCCCTGGAGTCGGGCCTGGCGGTGCTCGCCTCGATCGGCTCGACCTCGCCCTTCATCGGTCTGTTCGGCACCGTCTGGGGCATCATGGAGGCGCTCAAGGGGATCAGCGCGGCCGGCTCGGCGAGCCTGGAGACCGTGGCCGGGCCGATCGGCAGCGCGCTGATCGCCACCGGCGTGGGAATCGCCGTCGCGGTGCCGGCGGTGCTGGTCTACAACTACTTCCTGCGGCGCCTGAAGCTGACCGCCGCCGACCTCGACGACTTCGCCCACGACTTCTACAGCCTGGCGCAGAAGAGCGCGTTCCGCGTCATCGTCCATCCCTCCGCCGCGCGCCAGGCCGGCAACCCCTCGCGCAACGTGAAGGAGGCGTCCTGACATGGCCTTCTCGACCCAGGACAGCGACGAAGTCCTTTCCGAAATCAACGTCACCCCGCTGGTCGACGTGATGCTGGTGCTGCTGGTGGTGTTCATCGTCACCGCGCCGCTGCTGACCAACTCGATCCCGATCAACCTGCCGAAGACCGAATCGGTGGCCCCGCCGGAGCAGAAGGATCCCCTGGTGGTGAGCATCGATGGCGCCGGCAAGCTGTTCGTCAACAAGGACGAGATCCAGCCGGAGCTGCTGGAGAGCAACCTGGCCGCGGCCAAGGCGAAGGACGCCGAGGTCCGCGTGCAGTTGCAGGCCGACGAAGGGGTGAACTACGGCCAGGTGGCGAAGGCCATGGCTTCCATCGAGCGCGCCGGGATCACCAGGCTGGCAGTGATCACCGCACGCTGAAGCGAATCCACGCCGTCCGGCGCAGGCCGGGCGGGCAACGGTTTCGACCGCTCCGATCCGGGCAGGGGAGAGCGGTCTTTTTTATTCCGGATGGACGCTCCTCGGGCGTGTCCGCCGAGGCCGGGCTCGCGAATGCGTCGCGCACCCTGTCCGGCGCTCGCACGTCCCACGCCTGGGCGCTCAGGCCTGGCGTGCCGGCGCCTCCTGCTCCTTGGCGTCCTCCGTTCCTTCGACTTCCCATTCACCGGCCCAGTCCTCGCCGAACAGTTCGCTGGGATGCTGGGTGCGGCTGGCGCCGTTGCCGCAGCCCATCGATTCCGCCGAGCAATAGCGGTCGCAACCCCAGCAGATGCGCTCCGGGTGGCTGGGATGGAGGGGAAATTTCTTGGCCATGATCCTGTCCCGATACCTGATGCCTGCGCTCAGGTATACCGCCGATGGCATGCGTCGCCCAGGCGTTGCCGCGGAAAAGTGGCTTCGGCTTGCGCTGGATCAACTCGATTGGCTCATATGAATTCATAGAATATTAAAATTGCTTTTTATTCCTTAGAGAAAAAAGACTGCGCCTTTACACTTCCCTGGTGATGAATTTTTCTGGAGGGATCTCCATGCACAGCGAACGCGTCCGTTATGTGTTGGTGCCCGGTTGGTACGGCTCGGAAGACGCCCATTGGCAAAGTCACTGGCAGCGCGCGCTGCCCAATGCCTCACGGGTCGAGCAAGAGGACTGGATCACCCCGCTGCGCGCCGACTGGATCGCCGAGCTGGACGCCGAGATCCGCCGCCAGCCCGGGCCGGTGGTGCTGATCGCGCACAGCCTGGGTTGTGTGACAGTGGCGCTGTGGGCGGCCCAGGCCGAGCGCCGGGTGCGCGACCAGGTACGCGGCGCCCTGCTGGTGGCGCCGGCCGACGTCGAGCGCGAGAGCTGCGCCGAGGCGCTGCGCAACTTCGCGCCGATCAGCCGCGAGCCGTTGCCGTTCCCCAGCGTGCTGGTGGGTTCCGACAACGACCAGGCCTGCAGCCCGCAGCGCGCCATGCACCTGGCCCGCGCCTGGGGCGCGGAGACGGTGATCCTGCCCGAGGCCGGGCACATCAACGTGAAGTCCGGCCACGGCGCCTGGGAGGCCGGCTACCGTCACCTGTTCCGCTTGCAGTACCTGATCGACAGCCAGGCTCGTCGCCGCGCCTGATCCTTCAGATCGTTAACCTTGGCGTAACGGTTCGTCGCCCGGCTTGATTGAACAGGCCTGGCGGCCTGCCTAACGTGGCTCCTCACGACAGCGTGAAACCTGGAGCCGACATGACGACACCGATCTCTCCCCCGCCGCAGTGGTCGCGGCGCCGCCAGGAAAAGCAGCGGCGCCTCGAGCGCGTGCGCGGCCTGGCCGACGGCGCGGTGCTGCCGCGCGAACGCCTGGTCGCCGCGCTGGAGGCGCTGATCGCGCCGGGCGATCGGGTGGTGCTGGAAGGCAACAACCAGAAGCAGGCGGACTTCCTCTCCCGTTCGCTGGCGCGGGTCGATCCCGGCAAGCTGCACGACCTGCACATGATCATGCCCAGCGTCGGTCGTCCGGAGCATCTCGACCTGTTCGAACTGGGCATCGCGCGCAAGCTCGACTTCTCCTTCTCCGGCCCGCAGAGCCTGCGCATCGGCCAGTTGCTCGAAGACGGCCTGCTGGAGATCGGCGCGATCCACACCTACATCGAGCTGTACGCGCGGCTGGTGGTCGACCTGATCCCCAACGTCGCACTGGTCGCCGGTTTCGTCGCCGACCGCGAAGGCAACGTGTACACCGGGCCGAGCACCGAAGACACCCCGGCGCTGGTGGAGCCCACCGCGTTCAGCGACGGCATCGTCATCGTCCAGGTCAACCGTATCGTCGACGACCCGCGCGACCTGCCGCGAGTGGACATCCCGGCGTCCTGGGTGGACTTCGTGGTCGAGGCCGACCAGCCGTTCTACATCGAGCCGCTGTTCACCCGCGATCCGCGCCACATCAAGCCGGTCCACGTGCTGATGGCGATGATGGCGATCCGCGGCATCTACCAGCGGCACAACGTGCAGTCGCTGAACCACGGCATCGGTTTCAACACCGCGGCCATCGAACTGATCCTGCCGACCTACGGCGAGTCCCTCGGCCTGAAGGGCAAGATCTGCCGGCACTGGACCCTCAACCCGCACCCGACCCTTATCCCCGCCATCGAGAGCGGCTGGGTCGAGAGCGTGCACTGCTTCGGCACCGAGCTGGGCATGGAGGGCTACATCGCCCAGCGTCCCGACGTGTTCTTCACCGGTCGCGACGGCTCGCTGCGTTCCAACCGGATGTTCTGCCAACTGGCCGGGCAGTACGCGGTAGACCTGTTCATCGGCGCCACCCTCCAGGTCGACGGCGACGGCCATTCCTCCACCGTCACCCGCGGACGCCTGGCCGGTTTCGGCGGCGCCCCGAACATGGGCCACGACCCGCGTGGCCGGCGCCACTCGACGCCGGCCTGGCTGGACATGCGGGGCGAACCCGAGGCCTTGCTGGAGCGCGGCAGGAAGCTGGTGGTGCAGATGGTCGAGACCTTCCAGGACGGCGGCAAGCCGACCTTCGTCGAGCGTCTCGACGCGCTGGAGGTGGCGCGCCAGACCGGCATGCCGCTGGCGCCGGTGATGATCTATGGCGACGACGTCACCCATGTGCTCACCGAGGAAGGCATCGCCTACCTGTACAAGGCGCGCTCGCTGGAGGAACGCCAGGCGATGATCGCCGCGGTGGCGGGGATCAGTCCGATCGGCCTGCGCCACGATCCGCGCGAGACCCTGCGGATGCGCCGCGAAGGGCTGATCGCGCTGCCCGAGGACCTCGGCATCCGCCGCACCGACGCCTCGCGCGAGCTGCTGGCGGCGAAGAGCATCGCCGAGCTGGTCGAGTGGTCCGGCGGCCTGTACCAGCCGCCGGCGCGTTTCAGGAGCTGGTGATGAACGCCATCGCGAACCTCGCGGCGACGCTGCGCGCCGACCTCGGCGAATGCCTGGCCGACCTGGCGGTGGACGCCCTCATCGACGAAGCCGAACTGTCGCCCAAACCGGCCCTGGTGGACCGTCGCGGCAATGGCGCGCATGCCGACCTGCACCTGGGCCTGATGCAGGCCTCGGCGCTGAGCCTGTGGCCGTGTTTCAAGGAAATGGCCGACGCCGCCCAGCGGCATGGGCGCATCGATGCGCGCCTGCGCGGCGTCCTTGGCCAACTGGGGCGCGACGGCGAGGCGGCGATGCTGCGTACCACCGAAGGCGTGAACACCCATCGCGGAGCGATCTGGGCGCTCGGCCTGCTGGTCGCGGCCGCCGCTCTCGAACCGCGCCGCACGCAGGCCGGCGAAGTGGCCGCGCGCGCAGGACGCATCGCCCTGCTCGACGATCCGGCGGCCGCCATCGGCGACAGCCACGGCGAGCGCGTCCGTCGGCGCTACGGCGTCGGCGGCGCCCGCGAGGAGGCGCGTCTCGGCTTCCCCCGCGCAGTGCGCCACGGCCTGCCGCAGCTATGGCGCAGCCGCGAAGGCGGCGCTGGCGAGCAGAACGCCAGGCTCGATGCGCTGCTGGCGATCATGAGCGTCCTCGACGATACCTGCGTGCTGCACCGCGCCGGCCGCGTCGGCCTCGCCGCGATGCAGGATGGCGCCCGCGCGGTGCTCGCCGCCGGCGGCAGCGCCAGTCTCGCCGGGCGTCGCCGCCTGTGCGAGCTGGACCGCCGCCTGCTGGCGCTGAACGCTTCGCCCGGCGGCGCCGCCGACCTGCTGGCCGCCTGTCTTTTCCTCGATCGCCTGCCCGCCGTGTCCGGTGGGTGGGCTGGGAGTCTCTGAGATGGAAACCCTGACCTTCGAATTTCCCGCCGGCGCTCCGGCGCGCGGTCGCGCCCTGGCCGGCTGCGTCGGCTCCGGCGACCTGGAGGTGCTGCTCGAGCCGGCCGCCGGAGGCGCGCTGAGCATCCAGGTGGTGACCTCGGTAAACGGCAGCGGCCCGCGCTGGCAACAACTTTTCGCGCGGGTCTTCGCGGCGTCCACGGCGCCGGCCGCGTCGATCCGCATCCACGATTTCGGCGCCACTCCCGGGGTGGTCCGCCTGCGCCTGGAGCAGGCATTGGAGGAGGCTGGCCATGACTGACGTCGCCCGCCTGCTGGCGCTGCGCAGCTTCACCGAACTGGGAGCGCGCCAACGCGCCCGGGCCCTGCTTGACGCGGGCAGCTTCCGCGAGTTGCTCGATCCCTTCGCCGGCGTGCAGTCGCCCTGGCTGGAACGACAGGGCATCGTGCCCCAGGCCGACGATGGGGTAGTGGTCGCCCGTGGCCTCCTCGACGGCCAGCCGGCGGTGCTCGCCGCCATCGAAGGTGCTTTCCAGGGCGGCAGCCTTGGCGAAGTCAGCGGAGCGAAGATCGCCGGCGCGCTGGAGCTGGCCGCCGAGGACAATCGCAACGGCGTTCCGACCCGGGCCCTGCTGTTGCTGGAAACCGGTGGCGTGCGCCTGCAGGAAGCCAACCTCGGACTGGCGGCGATCGCCGAGATCCAGGCGGCCATCGTCGATCTGCAGCGCTACCAGCCGGTGGTGGCGGTGATTGCCGGGCCGGTCGGCTGCTTCGGCGGCATGTCCATCGCCGCCGGGCTGTGCAGCTACGTGCTGGTGACCCGCGAGGCGCGCCTCGGCTTGAACGGTCCGCAGGTGATCGAACAGGAGGCCGGCATCGCTGAATACGACTCGCGCGACCGGCCGTTCATCTGGAGCCTCACCGGCGGCGAGCAGCGCTTCGCCAGCGGTCTCGCCGACGCCTACCTGGCCGACGACCTCGATGAGGTACGCACCTCGGTACTCGCGTATTTCGCCAAGGGCCTGCCGGCACGGCCGCGCTGCCGCCGCGCCGAGGATTACCTGCGGCGGCTGGGCGACCTCGATACCGCCGAGCAACCGGATGCCGCCGGCGTGCGCCGGCTGTACCAGGGGCTGGGCCAAGGAGATGCAACATGAGCCAACCGTTCGCTTCCCGTGGCCTGGCCTGGTTCCAGGCGCTGGCCGGTAGCCTCGCGCCGCGTCCCGGCGATCCTGCTTCGTTGCGCGTCGCCGATGCCGAGCTGGACGGCTACCCGGTGCGTTTCCTGGCCGTCGTGCCCGATCCCGACAATCCGTTCCCGCGCGCTCGCCAGGGCGAGGTCGGGCTGCTCGAGGGCTGGGGCCTGGCCGCCGCCGTCGACGAGGCGCTGGAGGCCGACCGCGAGGCGCCACGCAAGCGCGCGCTGCTGGCCATCGTCGACGTGCCGAGCCAGGCCTACGGCCGCCGCGAGGAGGCCCTGGGTATCCACCAGGCGCTGGCCGGGGCGGTGGATGCCTACGCCCGCGCCCGACTCGCCGGGCATCCGCTGATCGGCCTGCTGGTGGGCAAGGCGATGTCCGGCGCGTTCCTCGCCCACGGCTACCAGGCCAACCGCCTGATCGCCTTGCACGATCCGGGGGTGATGGTCCACGCCATGGGCAAGGCCGCCGCCGCGCGGATCACCCTGCGCAGCGTCGAGGAACTGGAGGCGTTGGCGGCGAAGGTGCCGCCGATGGCCTACGACATCGACAGCTACGCGTCGCTCGGCCTGCTCTGGAGGACCCTTCCGGTGGAGACCGTCGAGGTGCCGTCGACGGCGGACCTGGTGCGGGTCCGCACCTGCCTGGGCGAGGCCCTGGCCGATATTCTCGGCGGCCCGCGCGACCTCGGCGGCCGCCTCGGCGCGGCCAACCGCGAGGCGTCGGCGCGGGTGCGCCGGCTGCTGCGCGAGCAGTGGTGAATTCAGGAGCGAGCCGTGGTCATCGCGAACAGCTCACAGCGGGGCTCCAGCCGGCGACGGCTCGCTCCTGATCCGATGCGCCGCTGGGCAGCGCCGGAACCCCATGACCTGCTCCTGGGCATGGCGCCGGCGCATCTGCCGGAGAATGCTCCGGCCTGGGTCTGCGCGGCCCTTGAGGCCGGCTGGCCGGTGGTGGTGCGCCGTGCGCCGGCAGATCCTGCGCGGGTGGCCATCGGCGTGCGCGGCCTGGCGCGGGAGCAGCGCTGGGCCGGCTGGATGCCGTTGGCGGCAATCACCCGGCGCTTGCGCCCGGAAGCGCTGGGCCAGCGCGAGCCGGCGATGCTGCGCGATCTGCCGGCCTGGCGTGCCTTGCGCGACCTGCGTGCGCCGCTGAACGCGCTGGGACTGGCCTGGGGCGTGACCGGCGGCGCCGGTTTCGAGCTGGCCAGCGGGGTCGCCGTGCTGCATCCGGACAGCGACCTCGACCTGCTGCTGCGCACCCCGCGCCCGTTCCCGCGCGATGACGCGCTACGCCTGCTGCAATGCTTCGAGCAGTGTCCCTGCCGGATCGACCTGCAACTGCAGACCCCGGCGGGCGGCGTGGCCCTGCGCGAATGGACCGAGGGTCGGCCCCGGGTGCTGGCGAAAGGCAGCGAGGCGCCGCTGTTGCTGGAAGACCCCTGGCGGGCCGCGGAGGTCGAGGCATGAGCGTGCTGTTCGCCTATCCCGGCCAGGGCGCCCAACGTCCCGGCATGCTCGCGGCCTTGCCCGACGAACCGCCGGTGCGCGCCTGCCTGGAGCAGGCGGCGGACTGTCTCGGCCAGGCGCCGGCCGAACTGGAGAGCGCCGAGGCCTTGCGCGGCACCCGCGCGGTGCAGTTGTGCCTGCTGATCGCCGGGGTCGCCGCCAGCCGCCTGCTGGAGACGCGCGGGCATCGGCCGGGGCTGGTCGCCGGGCTGTCCATCGGCGCCTATCCGGCGGCGGTGGTGGCCGGCGCGCTGGACTTCGACGACGCGCTGCGTCTGGTGGCGCTGCGCGGCGAACTGATGCAGGCCGCCTGGCCCGAGGGCTACGGGATGAGCGCCATCCTCGGTCTCGACCAGGCGCAACTGGATGCGCTGATCCTGATGGTGCGGCGCGAGCACCCGCCGCTCTACCTGGCCAATGTCAACGCCGAGCGGCAACTGGTGGTGGCCGGCAGCGAAGCGGCGCTGGCCGCCCTCGCCGAACGCGCCCGTGCCGCCGGCGCCAGCGCGGCGAAGCGCCTGGCGGTGAGCGTACCGTCGCACTGTGCGCTGCTCGACGAACCGGCCGCGCGCCTGGCCGAAGCCTTCGCCGGCATCCACCTGCATCGGCCGCGCGTGCCCTACCTGAGCAGCAGCCGGGCGCGCCTGGTCGCCGAACCTGCCGCGCTGGCCGACGATCTCGCCGGCAACATGGCGCGCCGCGTCGAGTGGCTGGCGACATTGCGCAGCGCCTACGAGCGCGGTGCCCGCCTGCATCTCGAGTTGCCGCCGGGACGGATCCTCAGCGGGCTGGCGCGGCCTCTGTTCGGCTGCGCCACGCCGGCCTTCGAAGGCTCCCGGGCGGATACCCTGGACGCGCTGTTGCGCGAGGAGGAAAAGAGAACCCGATAAGCGTTCGTTCGAGGCATAAAAACAACAACATCGATCCGCAACCGAGGACAACAATAATGATTATCTACGGTGTCGCACTGCTGTCTCTGTGTACCCTCGCCGGGCTGTTCATCGGCGAGATCCTTGGCGTGCTGCTCGGCGTGCCGGCCAACGTCGGTGGCGTCGGCATCGCCATGCTGCTGCTGATCTTTGTCGGCAGCTACCTGGGCAAGCGTGGCCTGCTCTCGGCGAAGACCGAGCAGGGCGTGGAGTTCTGGAGCGCGGTCTACATTCCCATCGTGGTCGCCATGGCCGCCCAGCAGAATGTCCTCGGCGCGCTGAGCGGCGGGCCGGCCGCTATCCTCGCCGGCATCGCCGCGGTCGCCGTGGCCTTCGCCCTGGTCCCGCTGCTCGACCGCTTCGGCCGGAAGAAAGCCGAAGGCGCCCCGCCGTTGAAACCGCGCACCAGCGTGCAGGGGTGAGCGCCATGTTCGAGTCCCTGAACAAAGTCATCAATGGCTACGGCCTGATCAGCGGCTTCGCCATCATCGGCGTGACCATGGCGGTGTCCTACTGGTTGTCGGCGCGCCTCACCCGCGGGCGCCTGCACGGCTCGGCGATCGCGATCTTCCTCGGCCTGGTGCTGTCCTACGTCGGCGGCGTCGCCACCGGCGGGCAGAAAGGATTGGTGGACGTGCCCCTGATGTCCGGTATCGGCCTGCTGGGCGGCGCCATGCTGCGCGACTTCGCCATCGTCGCCACGGCCTTCGGGGTGAATGTCGAGGAACTGCGTCGGGCAGGGGTTTCCGGGGTGGTGTCGCTGTTCCTCGGGGTCGGTTCGTCGTTCGTCGCCGGGGTCGCGGTGGCCATGGCGTTCGGCTACACCGATGCGGTCAGCCTGACCACCATCGGCGCCGGCGCGGTCACCTACATCGTCGGACCGGTGACCGGCGCCGCCCTGGGGGCCAGCTCCGAGGTGATGGCGCTGAGCATCGCCGCCGGGCTGGTGAAGGCGATCCTGGTGATGGTCCTGACGCCTTTCGTCGCGCCCTACATCGGCCTGAACAATCCACGTACGGCGGTGATCTTCGGTGGTCTCATGGGCACCTCCAGCGGCGTCGCCGGCGGCCTCGCCGCCACCGACCCGAAGCTGGTGCCCTACGGTTGCCTGACCGCGGCGTTCTATACCGCCATCGGTTGTCTGCTGGGGCCGTCGCTGCTGTATTTCAGCGTGCGCGGCCTGGTTGGGTGAGCGGGCTCGTCCGGGCACCCTCTCCCTGAAGGGCGAGGGTTGGGGAGAGGTCAGCGGGCCAGCGGTAATGTGGACTTCCGTCCGCTATCCCGCCGCCTCCTGCTCCAGGCGCAGGCTGTACATCCGGCACTCCGCGAGCAACGCCAGCAGGTTCGGGTCGCGCTCCTTGGCCTTGAGGAACACCACGCCGATGTGCTGCTGCAGGCGATAGCGCGGTTGCAGCGGGATCAGCCGCACGCGGTTCTCGTAGACCGCCTCGATGCGTTTGGGCAGCAGCGCATGGCCGACCCCCGAGCTGACCATGCTGAGGAGGGTGAAGATGTCGTTCACCTGCATGGCGATCTGCGGTTCGAAACCGGCCTGCTGGAACACCCGGGTGCCGTCCTGATGGGTGGCGAAGCCCTGGGTGAGCGTGACGAAGGGCGTGTCGCGCAGGGTGCTGAGATCGATCTCGGCGAGCCTGGCGTAGGGTGAGTCCACCGGCACGGCGAGGAAGATGTCATCGGAGAACAGCGGCAGGTGCTCGCAGTCGGGATCGCTGACGCTGTCGTTGAGCGACACCAGGATGGCGTCCAGCTCCATGTTCTTCAGCTGGTAGAACAGGTCGACGTTGGAGCCGAGGATCAGGTCGATATTCAGCGCGCTGCGTCGCAGCTTGAGGCCCATGATCAGTTGCGGCACGGTCTTCACCGTCAGCGAATAGAGCGCGCCGAGCTTGAAGCGCTCGGCGGAGAAGCCGGCCGCCTCGCGGGTCAGGCGCACCGTGTCGAGTACCTCCTGGACCAGCTTCTGCGCGCGCTCCTCGAGCACGTAGGCGCTTTCCAGCGGGGTCAGGTTGCGTCCCTCGTGCTTGAACAGCGGGCAGCGCAGGGCGCTTTCCAGCGAGTGGATGGCGCGGTGCACGCTGACGTTGCTGGTGCCCAGTTCCGCCGCCGCGCGCGCCAGGTTGCCGGTGCGCATGAAGGCGAGGAAGGTTTCCAGCTTCTTGAGGGTGATTTCTTCGTCGATCAGCATCCGCGTTCCCCTGGCCGGTGGCGTCGGGGGATTGTGCCTGAGGCGGCGCGGGAGGGGTAAAAAGGGCCGTCATGTCCTAGCGCGTGGCGGAGCATGACGGCCTGGAAACGCCTTGGGGAAGGCGGAGTTGCACTGACCGGATGGAATCCCGCTTCGGCAGCCTGAGCCGCCGATAGGCTAACGGAACTCAGCGGATGGAGCGGATGGTGCGCCGGACCGGGGTGGTCCGGAGCGCCGGCCACCCTAGCAACGGAGGCTTTTTGCCACAGTCATCGGATTCGTCTTTGTCAGAAAGAAAGTTCCTCTTGGAATGTCGGAAAGCTGAGGGTCAGTGCCGGCGCTCGGCAAGCTTGCCCAGTTGCTCCCGGCAGTAGTCGACGAACAATCGTGCCGGCTTGGTCAGTTGCGCGCGTTTCAGCCAGGCGGCGGCGAGCCCGGAGGTGGACACCGGCTCGGCGAGGTCGACCATGACCACCTTCTTGCCGTCGTAGGTGCATTCCGAATGCGGGCGGGTGACCAGCAGGGAGAAGCCGAAGCCCTGGCCGACCATGCCGCGCACCATCTCGATGGACGGCGAGCTGAAGGCGATGTTCGGCGTCAGGCCGAGTTCCTCGAACAGGCTGACGAAATAGGTGCGGCTGGGCTGCACGTCGAGCAGGATCATCGGTTCCAGGCACAGGTCGCGCAGCGACACTTGCGCCTGCCCGGCGAAGCGGTGGCCTTCGGGGAGCAGCGCGTGGGGTCGTTGCGGCGGCATCAGCGGCTCGGTCTCGATGGTCGAGTCGAGGTCGTGCTCGTAGAGGAAGGCCAGGTCGAAGCGCCCCGAGGTGAGGCCTTGCACCAGTTCCTGCTGCTCGCCGTCGCGGATGCGGATCTCCACCCCCGGATAGGCCTGGCGAAAGCCGGCGATCAGGCCCGGCAGGTAGAGCGGGGCGACCGTCTCGAAGCAGCCGATGTCGATCTGCCCGGCGATCACGTCGTTGTCGGCCAGGGCGTTCTGCTCGAACTCGTGGGCCATCCGCAGCAGCTCCTGGGCCTTGCGGTAGAAGCGCGCGCCGGCGGGGGTCAGCGACACGCCCTGGGCGTGGTGGCGGATGAACAGCTGCACGCCGAAGCTTTCCTCCAGACCCTTCACCGCCGTGGAGATCGACGGCTGGGCGATGTACAGCTTGCGCGAGGCCTCGGCCACGCTGCCGCATTCCACGGTGGTCACGAAATACTTGAGTTGCCGCAAGGTATAGGACGCCACTGCAAGACCTCATCGGCGCATCATCCTCCCCGGGCCGGGCGTGCGCGCCTCGATTGTTGTGTCCGCCGCGCTGCAAGCAAGTTGCAGGCCGCCGCCGAGCGTCGCGGCGCTGGCCGCGACGACGATTGCCCGCCTGCACGATAACCCAGCACGACGCACTTTGCCGGGGCACGCCTGGCCAGCTTTTTCTTATGTCCCGAGGACATTTTTAATAATTTTCCTTCGCCGCGGCTTGCGCGACCATCCTTCCCCATCGACCCCATGGAC
Source organism: Pseudomonas sp. B111 (assembly GCF_026428275.1). Taxonomy (NCBI): domain Bacteria; kingdom Pseudomonadati; phylum Pseudomonadota; class Gammaproteobacteria; order Pseudomonadales; family Pseudomonadaceae; genus Pseudomonas; species Pseudomonas sp. B111. The sequence continues at coordinate 5,646,434 of NZ_CP097857.1, forward strand.
AGCGGTCCGCCTCCCGGCGGTCCGGGCCATGCGTGCAGAACCACGACCGGCGCAGACCGGCGAGATAACAAGGAGAAGGTGGGGTGTTCGAACTCAGCGATTGGCAACGGCGCGCCGCGACACAGCGCTTCATCGACCAGGCCCTGATCGGCGGCCGCCAGCGTCCGGCCGCCAGAGGCGCTACCTTCGACGCCATCGATCCGGCGAGCAATCGCCTGCTGGCGCGGGTCGCGGCCTGTGATGCGGCCGACGTCGACGCGGCAGTGGCCGCCGCCCGCCGCGCCTTCGACGAAGGCCCCTGGGCGCGTCTCGCCCCGGTCGAGCGCAAGCGCGTGCTGCTGCGCCTGGCCGAGCTGATGCTGGCCCATCGCGAAGAGCTGGCGCTGCTCGACTCGCTGAACATGGGCAAGCCGGTGATGGACGCCTGGAACATCGATGTGCCCGGCGCCGCCCACGTCTTCGCCTGGTATGCGGAAAGCCTCGACAAGCTCTACGACCAGGTCGCGCCGACCGCCCAGCAGGCCCTGGCCACCATTACCCGCGTGCCGCTGGGGGTGATCGGCGCGGTGGTGCCGTGGAACTTCCCGCTCGACATGGCCGCCTGGAAGCTCGCCCCGGCCCTGGCCGCCGGCAACTCGGTGGTGCTCAAGCCGGCCGAGCAGTCGCCGTTCTCCGCCCTGCGCCTGGCCGAGCTGGCCCTGGAGGCGGGGGTGCCGGAAGGCGTGCTGAACGTGGTGCCGGGTCTCGGCGAGCAGGCCGGCAAGGCCCTCGGCCTGCACCCGGAGGTGGACGCACTGGTGTTCACCGGCTCCACCGAGGTCGGCAAGTACTTCATGCAGTATTCCGCGCAATCCAACCTCAAGCAGGTCTGGCTGGAGTGCGGCGGCAAGAGTCCGAACCTGGTGTTCGCCGATTGCCGCGATCTCGACCTGGCGGCGGAGAAGGCCGCCTTCGGCATCTTCTTCAACCAGGGCGAGGTCTGTTCGGCGAACTCGCGCTTGCTGGTGGAGCGTTCGATCCACGACGAGTTCGTCGAGCGCCTGCTGGCCAAGGCCCGCGACTGGCAGCCGGGCGATCCGCTGGACCCGGCCAGTCGCGCCGGCGCCATCGTCGACCGCCGGCAGACCGCCGGGATCCTTGCCGCCATCGAGCGGGCGCAAGGCGAGGGCGCGACCCTGCTCGGCGGTGGTCGCCAGTTGACGATCAACGGTTCGGACAACTTCATCGAACCGACCCTGTTCGGCGACGTACGCCCGGACATGCAGCTGGCCCGCGAGGAAATCTTCGGTCCGGTGCTGGCGATCAGCGCCTTCGACTCCGAGGACGAGGCCATCCGCCTGGCCAACGACAGCCGCTACGGCCTCGCCGCCTCGCTGTGGAGCGACGACCTGCACCGTGCGCACCGGGTGGCGCGGCGCTTGAATGCCGGAACGGTGTCGGTGAATACCGTGGACGCGCTGGACGTCGCGGTGCCTTTCGGCGGCGGCAAGCAGTCCGGCTTCGGTCGCGACCTGTCGCTGCATTCCTTCGACAAGTACACCCAGTTGAAGACGACCTGGTTCCAGTTGCGCTGAAGACGCGACGGACGCGACACGACTCGATGCCGATAACGACAACAAGAGGACGATCGAATGAACGACACGCCGAACGTGCGTGAGCCGGCCCTGCGCCGTGTGCTCGGGCTGGGACCGCTGCTGGCGGTGGCCATCGGCCTGGTGGTTTCCCAGGGCGTGATGGTACTGATGCTGCAAGGCGCCGGGACGGCCGGCCTGGGCTTCATCGTGCCGCTGGGAGTGGCCTACCTGCTGGCGCTGAGCTACGCCTTTTCCTTTTCCGAGCTGGCCCTGATGATTCCCCGCGCCGGTAGCCTGAGCAGCTACACCGAGGTGGCCATCGGGCATTTCCCGGCGATCCTGGCGACCTTTTCCGGCTACGTGGTGGTGGCGATGTTCGCCCTCTCGGCGGAACTGCTGCTGCTCGACCTGATCATCGGCAAGGTCTACCCCGGCGCGCTGCCGCCGATGCTGGTGGCCTACGGCGTGCTCGGCCTGTTCACCCTGCTCAACCTGCTCGGCATCGACATCTTCGCGCGCCTGCAGAGCGCCCTGGCGCTGCTGATGATGATCGTCCTGCTGGTGCTCGGCCTGGGTGCGGTGAGCAGCGACCACGCTTCCGCGCAGACCGCCCTGGCGAGCGGCTGGAACCCGCTCGGGGTAAGCGCCCTGGCGCTCACCGCGATGGCCGTGTGGGGCTTCGTCGGCGCCGAGTTCGTCTGCCCGCTGGTGGAGGAGACGCGGCGTCCGGAGCGCAACATCCCGCGTTCGATGATCCTCGGCCTGAGCATCATCTTCCTGACCATCGCCCTCTACTGCTTCGGTGCGCTGCTGTGCATCCCGCAGGCGGAACTGGCCGGCGACCCGCTGCCACACTTCCTCTTCGCCAACCGCGTGTTCGGCGAGTACGGCCAGCTGTTCCTGGTGATCGCCGCGATCACCGCCACCTGCAGCACCCTCAACTCGTCGCTGGCGGCGATCCCGCGGATGCTCTACGGGATGGCGCAGAACGGTCAGGCCTTCCCGCAATTCAAGCAGCTCAGCCGGCGGGCGCGCACACCCTGGGTGGCGGTGCTGTTCGTCGCCGCGATCACCGGCCTGCCGATCCTGATCCTCGGCCAGGACCCGGACTCGATCAACCTGCTGCTGCTCGCCGCCGCGCTGGCCTGGCTGCTGGCCTACATCATCGCCCACGTCGACGTGCTGGCCCTGCGCCGTCGCTATCCGCACATCGCCCGTCCGTTCCGCACGCCGTTCTACCCGCTGCCGCAACTGTTCGGCATCGCCGGGATGATCTACGCGGTGGTCCACGTCTCGCCGACCCCGGAAATGACCGGACGGATCTTCGCCAGCGCCGGCGTGGTGCTGGGCGTGGTCTCGCTGGTGGCGGTGGTGTGGATCAAGGGCGTGATGCGCAAGCCCCTCTTCGTACCCGAACCGCTCGAGACGGCCGGTGAGACTGCCCAGGGCAAGTCCGTCGCCCTCGATCCCCTGCAATCCCCTTCGGCCTGACGCGCCAAGGGAACAAGGAGAACACAGACGATGACCGCTCAGCTCAACCCGCAGCGCGACACCCGCGACTACCAGCAACTGGACGCCGCGCACCACATCCACGCCTTCCTCGACCAGAAGGCGCTGAACCGCGAAGGCCCGCGGGTGATGGTCCGCGGCGATGGCCTGCAGCTCTGGGACAACGACGGCAAGCGCTACCTGGACGGCATGTCCGGCCTCTGGTGCACCAACCTCGGCTACGGCCGCCAGGACCTCGCCGCCGCCGCCAGCCGCCAGCTGGAACAACTGCCGTACTACAACATGTTCTTCCACACCACCCACCCGGCGGTGGTGGAGCTTTCCGAGATGCTCTTCAGCCTGCTGCCGGACCACTACAGCCACGCGATCTACACCAACTCCGGCTCCGAGGCCAACGAGGTGCTGATCCGTACCGTGCGGCGCTACTGGCAGATCCTCGGCAAGCCGCAGAAGAAGATCATGATCGGCCGCTGGAACGGCTACCACGGCTCGACCCTGGGCAGCACCGCGCTCGGCGGGATGAAGTTCATGCACGAGATGGGCGGCATGCTGCCGGACTTCGCCCACATCGACGAACCCTACTGGTACGCCAACGGCGGCGAGCTGAGCCCGGCCGAGTTCGGTCGCCGCGCGGCGCTGCAACTGGAGGAGAAGATCCTCGAACTGGGCGCGGAGAACGTCGCCGCCTTCGTCGCCGAGCCCTTCCAGGGCGCCGGCGGCATGATCTTCCCGCCGCAAAGCTATTGGCCGGAGATCCAGCGCATCTGCCGGCAGTACGACGTGCTGCTGTGCGCCGACGAAGTGATCGGCGGCTTCGGCCGCACCGGCGAATGGTTCGCCCACGAACACTTCGGCTTCCAGCCGGACACCCTGTCCATCGCCAAGGGCCTGACGTCCGGCTACATCCCCATGGGCGGCCTGGTTCTCGGCAAGCGCATCGCCGAGGTGCTGGTGGAGCAGGGCGGGGTGTTCGCCCACGGCCTGACCTATTCCGGCCACCCGGTGGCGGCGGCGGTGGCCATCGCCAACCTCAAGGCGCTGCGCGACGAGGGCGTGGTCACGCGGGTCAGGGAGGAGACCGGTCCCTACCTGCAACGCTGCCTGCGCGAGGTCTTCGGCGACCATCCGCTGGTCGGCGAGGTCCAGGGCGCCGGCTTCGTCGCCGCGCTGCAGTTCGCCGAGAACAAGGCGACCCGCAAGCGCTTCGCCAACGAGAACGATCTGGCCTGGCGCTGCCGCACCATCGGCTTCGAGGAGGGCGTGATCATCCGCTCCACCCTCGGCCGCATGATCATGGCCCCGGCGCTGGTGGCCGGGCGTGCCGAGATCGACGAACTGATCGACAAGACCCGTATCGCGGTGGATCGCACCGCGCGCGAGATCGGCGTGCTGTGACGCGCCCCGGTGGCCCGGCCTCGGCCGGGTCGCCTGCGACACGGAGCGTCCCCCCATAACGACGACGCGGCGCCTGGCGACCGCGCGCGGAACCGTTTCGGCCTCTGGCCGGCAACTGCCTCAGCAACATCACAACAATGCCAATCGGCTGTGGGAGTGTTCCATGTACAAGTCCTTGCACCAGTACGCACACGTGTTTTCCCGGTTGTCCCTGTTCGGCCTGGCGTTCGCCGCGGCGGCCCAGGCGCAGAGCCAGAGCCTGACGGTGATCTCCTTCGGCGGCGCGACCAAGGCCGCCCAGGAACAGGCCTATTTCAAACCTTTCGAGCGAAGCGGCGGCGGGCAGGTGGTCGCCGGCGAATACAACGGCGAAATGGCCAAGGTGAAGGCCATGGTCGACGTCGGCAAGGTCAGCTGGGACGTGGTCGAGGTGGAGAGCCCCGAACTGCTCCGCGGCTGCGACGAGGGGCTGTTCGAACGCCTCGACCCGGCGCGTTTCGGCGACCCCGCGCAGTTCGTCCCGGGCACTTTCAGCGAGTGCGGGGTGGCCACCTACGTCTGGTCGATGGTGATGGCCTACGACTCGACGAAGCTGGCCAGGGCGCCGCAGTCCTGGGCGGATTTCTGGAACGTCCGCGAGTTCCCCGGCAAGCGCGGCCTGCGCAAGGGCGCCAAGTACACCCTGGAAGTGGCGCTGCTGGCCGACGGGGTGAAGGCGGAGGACCTCTACAAGGTACTCGCCACCCCGGAGGGGGTCAGCCGCGCCTTCGCCAAGCTCGACCAGCTCAAGCCGAACATCCAGTGGTGGGAGGCCGGCGCCCAGCCGCCGCAATGGCTGGCGGCCGGCGACGTGGTGATGAGCGCGGCCTACAACGGGCGCATCGCCGCTGCGCAGAAGGAGGGGGTGAAACTGGCCATCGTCTGGCCCGGCAGTCTCTACGATCCGGAGTACTGGGCGGTAGTGAAGGGCACGCCGAACAAGGCGCTGGCGGAGAAATTCATCGCCTTCGCCAGCCAGCCGCAGACGCAGAAGGTGTTCTCCGAGCAGATCCCCTACGGGCCGGTACACAAGGGCACCCTGGCGTTGCTGCCGAAGACGGTGCAGGAGGCGCTGCCGACCGCGCCGGCCAACCTCGAAGGCGCGCGGGCGGTGGATGCCGAGTTCTGGGTGGACCACGGCGAGGAGCTGGAACAGCGTTTCAATGCCTGGGCGGCGCGCTGAGCGCGCTGCGCGTCGGCAAAAAAAACGACGGGCCCCAAGTCGTCCGGGCCCGTCGGGTCAAAGCGCTGACGGGGTGATCAGCGCAGCTCTTCCAACAACCCCTGCAGATACCGACAGCCCTCGGTATCCAGCGCCTGCACCGGAAGGCGCGGCGCCCCCACCTCCAGGCCGGAGAGGCCCAGGCCGGCCTTGATGGTGGTCGGCAGGCCCCGGCGGAGGATGAAGTCGAGCAGCGGCAACTGCCGGTAGAACAGCGTGCGGGCCTTCTCCAGGTCGCCGTCGAGCACCGCCTGGTAGAGCTGGCCGTTGAGCGTCGGGATCAGGTTCGGCGCGGCGCTGCACCAGCCTTTCGCGCCGGCCACGAAGGCCTCCAGCGCCAGCGGGTTGCAGCCGTTGTAGAAGGGCACCCGGCCTTCGCCGAGCAGGCGCAGCTTGTGCATGCGCTGGATGTCGCCGGTGCTCTCCTTGACCATGGTCACGTTGTCCACTTCGCGGACGATGCGCAGGATCAGTTCCACCGACATGTCGATGCCGCTGGTGCCCGGGTTGTTGTAGAGCATCACCGGCACGCCGATGGCTTCGCCCACCGCGCGGTAGTGCTGGAACACTTCCGCCTCGTTGAGCTTCCAGTAGGAGATCGGCAGGACCATCACCGCCTCGGCGCCGAGGGATTCGGCGAACTGCGCGCGGCGCACGGTCTTGGCGGTGGTCAGGTCGGAGACGCTGACGATGGTCGGCACGCGATGGGCGACGGTCTTCAGGGTGAAGTCGACCACCTCGTCCCATTCCGGATCGCTCAGGTAGGCGCCTTCGCCGGTGCTGCCGAGCGGGGCGATGGCATGCACGCCGCCGTCGATCAGGCGCTCGATGGAGCGGCCGAGGGCCGGCAGGTCGAGACCGCCGTCGGCGGCGAAGGGGGTGATGGTGTAGCCGATGATGCCGTGGATGGATGCGGACATTGGATGTACCCGTGACATTGAGTGGGAAATGCCAGGACGGACCTGGTGGGAAAGGTCGTTCAGCTCAGGCAGTCGCTGTTGCGCGGCAGGCAGCGCCGGGCGTAGTAGTTGAATGCGGCGCCGTGGCGCTTCGGGGTGGAGATCCAGTCGTGGGCCTCGCGCGCCAGGGCCGGCGGGATCGGCTTGATCTCCCCAGCGGCCATCGCCAGCAACTGCATCTTCGCCGCGCGCTCGAGCAGCACCGCGATCACGCAGGCCTCCTCGATGCTCGCACCGGTGGCCAGCAGGCCGTGGTGGGAGAGCAGGATGGCGCGCTTGTCGCCGAGGGCGGCGGAGATGATCTCGCCTTCCTCGTTGCCTACCGGCACGCCCGGCCAGTCCTTGAGGAAGGCGCAGTCGTCGTATAGCGGGCAAAGGTCCATGTGCGAGACCTGCAGCGGTACTTCCAGGGTCGACAGCGCGGCGATGTGCAGCGGGTGGGTGTGGATGATGCAGTTGACGTCCGGGCGGGCGCGATAGACCCAGCTGTGGAAGCGATTGGCCGGATTCGCCATGCCGTGCCCGTGGAGGACGTTGAGGTCTTCGTCGACCAGCAGCAGGTTGCCGGCGCTGATCTCGTCGAAGCCCAGGCCCAGTTGCTGGGTGTAGTAGGTCCCCGCCTCCGGGCCGCGCGAGGTGATCTGCCCGGCGAGCCCGGAGTCGTGGCCGGCCTCGAAGAGAATCCGGCAGGTCAGGGCCAGCTTTTGCCGGTCAGTCCACGTATTATCGCCGAGGCTGCTTTTCATCTGCTTCAGCGCGTGCTGGATCAGTTGATCCTTGGGTAATTCCAGTGTCGTAGCCATGCGAGGTTCCTTTGACGGAGCGAGTCGGGGGAAACGCCAGGCAGTTGCGCGCCACGCAACGACCCGGCTGTAAATGACACGGATCAAGTTATATGACACAAAGTGTCATTAGCAAGAGAAAAGTTTCATCGCCATCGGGAGAAGGCTGTCCTCAATGTCCATGCGCTTGAAATTGCTGAGAAAAAAACTCGGGGTCACGCTGGAGACCCTGGCCGAGAAGACCGGCCTGACCAAGAGCTACCTGTCCAAGGTCGAGCGCGGGCTGAACACGCCGTCCATTGCCGCCGCGCTGAAGCTGGCGAAGGCGTTGAACGTGCAGGTGGAGGAGCTGTTCTCCGAGGAAAGCGACGGTGTCGACGGCTACAGCATCGTTCGTCGCGACCAGCGCAAGTCGCTGTCCAGCGGCGACGACGGCCCGGCTTACGCCTCCCTCGCGCAGCAGATCGGCGCCCGTGCGTTGTTGCCGTTCATCGTCCACCCGCCGCGCGATTTCAGTCACTCGACGTTCAAGGAGCACCTCGGTGAAGAGTTCATCTTCGTCCATGAGGGCCAGGTCGAGGTCGACTTCATGAACCAGCGGATCATCCTCGAGCGCGGCGACGCCCTGCATTTCAACGCACAGAAGCCGCACCGCATCCGCTCCCTGGGGGAGACCCAGGCGGAGTTGCTGGTGGTGATCCACAGCGACGAATGAGGCGACGGCTTCGGTCGATCGGATGCTTGCTAACGTTCTGTTCGATTATCGAACTATTAATCGATTATCGGATTGTGAGCCCTCGGACCCCGGCGTAAGGTTCTCGTCACGTGCCGTCCAGGCAGCGCACAACAAGACGAGACCCGACCGATGGCTGAAATCCTCTCCCTGCGCGAAGCGGTGCGACGCTTCGTCCACGATGGCGACAGCGTCGCCCTCGAAGGCTTCACTCACCTGATCCCGACGGCCGCCGGCCACGAGCTGATCCGCCAGGGCAGGAAAGACCTGACGCTGATCCGCATGACTCCCGACCTGGTCTACGACCTGCTGATCGGTGCAGGCTGCGCGAAGAAGCTGGTGTTCTCCTGGGGCGGCAACCCCGGTGTCGGTTCGCTGCACCGCCTGCGCGACGCGGTGGAGAAGGGCTGGCCGCAACCGCTGGAGATCGAGGAACACAGCCACGCCGACCTCGCCAACGCCTATGTCGCCGGCGCCTCCGGGCTGCCCTTCGCGGTGCTGCGCGCCTACGCCGGCTCCGACCTGCCGAAGGTCAACCCGCTGATCCGCAGCGTCACCTGCCCGTTCACCGGCGAAGTGCTGGCGGCGGTGCCCTCGGTGCGCCCGGACGTCAGCGTGATCCACGCGCAGAAGGCCGACCGCAAGGGCAACGTGCTGCTCTGGGGCATCCTCGGCGTGCAGAAGGAAGCGGCCCTGGCGGCGAAGCGCTGCATCGTCACCGTCGAGGAGATCGTCGACGAACTGGACGCCCCGATGAACGCCTGCGTCCTGCCGAGCTGGGCGCTCAGCGCCGTGTGCCTGGTGCCCGGCGGCGCGCATCCGTCCTATGCCCACGGCTACTACGAACGCGACAACCGCTTCTACCAGGACTGGGACCCGATCGCCCGCGACCGCGAAAGCTTCACCGCGTGGATCGACGAATACATCCGGGGGACCGAGGATTTCGGCGCCTTCCAGGCCAAGCTCGCGGAGGGCAAGCGATGAGCAGCTACAGCACCAACGAGATGATGACCGTGGCCGCCGCCCGCCGCCTGCACAACGGCGCGGTGTGCTTCGTCGGCATCGGCCTGCCGTCGAAGGCCGCCAACCTGGCGCGCCTGACTTCCTCGCCGGACGTCGTGCTGATCTACGAGTCCGGCCCGATCGGCGCCAAGCCCAGCGTCCTGCCGCTGTCCATCGGCGACGGCGAGTTGGCCGAGACCGCCGATACCGTGGTCCCCACCGGCGAGATCTTCCGCTACTGGCTGCAGGGCGGACGGATCGACGTCGGCTTCCTCGGCGCGGCCCAGGTCGACCGCTTCGGCAACATCAACACCACCGTGATCGGCGACTACCGCCAGCCCAAGGTGCGCCTGCCGGGAGCCGGCGGCGCGCCGGAAATCGCCGGCAGCGCCAAGGAAGTGCTGATCATCCTCAAGCAGTCGCACCGCACCTTCGTCGACAAGCTGGCCTTCGTCACCTCGGTCGGCCATGGCGAGGGCGGCGACTCGCGCCAGCGCCTCGGCCTGCCGGGCAAGGGGCCGGTGGCGATCATCACCGACCTGTGCATCATGGAGCCGGAAGCCGGCAGCAACGAGTTCGTGGTCACTTCGCTGCATCCGGGCGTGACCCGCGAGCAGGTGGTCGAGGCCACCGGTTGGGCGATCCGCTTCGCCGAGCGGGTCGCCGAGACGCCCGCGCCGAGCGAGGTCGAACTCGCCGCGCTGCGCGACCTCGAGGCGCGCACCGCGGCCGCCCATGGACAGAAGGGGAGCGACGAATGAGCCGCGAGGTATTCATCTGCGATGCCGTGCGCACGCCGATCGGCCGTTTCGGCGGCAGTCTTTCCGCGGTGCGCGCCGACGACCTCGCGGCGGTGCCGCTGAAGGCCCTGGTCGAGCGCAACCCGGGGGTCGACTGGTCGGCGTTGGACGAGGTGTTCCTCGGCTGCGCCAACCAGGCCGGCGAGGACAACCGTAACGTGGCGCGCATGGCGCTGCTGCTCGCCGGTTTGCCGGAGAGCGTGCCCGGCGTCACCCTCAACCGCCTCTGCGCCTCGGGGATGGACGCCATCGGCACGGCGTTCCGCGCCATCGCCTGCGGCGAGATGGAGCTGGCCATCGCCGGCGGCGTCGAGTCGATGTCGCGCGCGCCGTACGTGATGGGCAAGGCCGATAGCGCCTTCGGGCGCGGCCAGAAGATCGAGGACACCACCATCGGCTGGCGCTTCGTCAATCCGCTGATGAAGGAGCAGTACGGCATCGACCCGATGCCGCAGACCGCCGACAACGTCGCCGACGACTATCGCGTGTCGCGTGCCGACCAGGATGCCTTCGCCCTGCGCAGCCAGCAGCGCGCCGGCAGGGCGCAGGCGGCCGGTTTCTTCGCCGAGGAAATCGTCCCGGTGACGATTCGCGGGCGCAAGGGCGACACCCTGGTCGAGTACGACGAGCATCCGCGTCCCGACACCACCCTGGAGGCGCTGGCCCGGCTCAAGCCGGTCAACGGGCCGGAGAAGACCGTCACCGCCGGCAACGCGTCCGGGGTCAACGACGGCGCCGCCGCGCTGGTCCTGGCCTCCGCCGAGGCAGTGGAGAAGCACGGCCTGACTCCGCGCGCGCGGGTGCTGGGCATGGCCAGCGCCGGCGTCGCCCCGCGGATCATGGGCATCGGCCCGGTGCCGGCGGTGCGCAAGCTGCTGCGGCGCCTGGACCTGGCGATCGACGCCTTCGACGTGATCGAACTCAACGAAGCCTTCGCCAGCCAGGGCCTGGCCTGCCTGCGCGAACTGGGCGTGGCCGACGACAGCGAGAAGGTCAACCCGAACGGCGGTGCCATCGCCCTCGGCCACCCGCTGGGGATGAGCGGTGCGCGGCTGGTCCTCACCGCGCTCCATCAACTTGAGAAGAGCGGCGGCCGGCGCGGCCTGGCGACCATGTGCGTAGGCGTCGGCCAAGGCCTGGCGCTGGCCATCGAGCGGGTCTGACTGGCACAACCGGGTCGCCCGCCCGGTATCAAGAGCGCGCGTCGCGCGGCGCTGCCCATGGTTCGGCGGCGGCGCGGCGCGTGTGCAGCGGAACAGGACGCTCCGTCGCACGGTCAGGATGAAACGGACCCTGTCGAGAGAACAACAGCATGACTGTCCCTGTTCACCAGTACAGCAACGAAGAACGCCGCAAGCGCATCTTCGCCATCGTCGGCGCCTCCTCCGGCAACCTCGTGGAATGGTTCGACTTCTACGTCTACGCCTTCTGCGCGATCTACTTCGCACCGGCCTTCTTCCCCTCCGACAACCCCACGGTGCAGTTGCTGAACACCGCCGGGGTCTTCGCCGCCGGCTTCCTCATGCGCCCCATCGGCGGCTGGATGTTCGGCCGCATCGCCGACAAGCACGGGCGCAAGACCGCCATGCTGATCTCGGTGGTGATGATGTGCGCCGGCTCCCTGGCGATCGCCTGCATGCCCACCTACGCCAGCATCGGCACCCTGGCGCCGGCGCTGCTGTTGCTGGCGCGGATGTTCCAGGGCCTGTCGGTGGGCGGCGAGTACGGCACCAGCGCGACCTACATGAGCGAGGTGGCGCTCAAGGGCCAGCGCGGCTTCTTCGCCTCGTTCCAGTACGTCACCCTGATCGGCGGACAGTTGCTGGCGGTGCTGGTGGTGGTGATCCTGCAGCAGTTGCTGAGCGAAGACGAACTGCGTGCCTGGGGCTGGCGGATTCCCTTCGTGATCGGCGCGATCACCGCGGTGATCGCCCTCTGGTTGCGGCGCTCGCTGAACGAGACCGCTTCGAAGTCGACCCTGGCGCGCAAGGAATCCGGCACCTTCGCCGAGCTGTTCAAGCACAAGCGGGCCTTCTTCACCGTGCTCGGTTTCACCGCCGGCGGCTCGCTGATCTTCTACACCTTCACCACCTACATGCAGAAGTACCTGGTCAACACCGCCGGGATGAGCGCCAAGACCGCCAGCGCGGTGATGACCTTCGCCCTGTTCGCGTACATGCTGATGCAACCGCTGTTCGGCATGCTTTCCGATCGCATCGGGCGCAAGACCTCGATGCTCTGGTTCGGCACCCTGGGCACGCTCTGCACCTTGCCGATCCTGCTCGCGCTGAAGACCGTGAGCAGTCCCTACATGGCCTTCTTCCTGATCATCCTGGCGCTGGCCATCGTCAGCCTGTACACCTCCATCAGCGGCCTGATCAAGGCCGAGATGTTCCCGCCGGAGGTGCGCGCCCTCGGCGTCGGAGTGTCCTACGCGGTGGGCAACGCGATCTTCGGCGGCTCGGCCGAGTACGTCGCCCTGGGGCTGAAGTCGGTAGGGATGGAGAACGTCTTCTACTGGTATGTTTCAGCCATGTGCCTGCTGGCGCTGCTGGTCTGCGTGAGCCTGCCGGACCTGCGCAAGGTCAGCTACCTGAACGACGAGCCCTGACGGGCCGGGAAAAGGAAAACCGATGAGCGACGTACCCGCCAACCAGTTGTTCGATGCCTATTTCACGGCGGCGCCGATGCGCGCGGTGTTCTCCGACCGCGGCCGCCTGCAAGGCATGCTCGACTTCGAGGCCGCCCTGGCTCGCGCCGAGGCGCGCACCGGGGTGGTTCCCGCGACGGCGGTGGCGCCGATCGAGGCGGCCTGCCGCGCCGAACTGTACGACCCGCTGGCGCTGGCCGAGGCGGTCGCCACTGCCGGCAACTCGGCGATCCCGCTGGTCAAGGCGCTGGGCCGCCAGGTGGCGGCTGGCGACGCCGAGGCCGAGCGCTACGTGCATCTCGGCGCCACCAGCCAGGACGCCATGGACAGCGGCCTGGTGCTGCAACTGCGCCGTGCGCTGGCCTTGCTCGAGCAGGATCTGCAACGTCTTGCCGAGGTCCTGGCGGACCAGGCCGAACGGCATGCCGACACGCCGCTGGCCGGGCGCACCTGGTTGCAGCACGCCACCCCGGTGACCCTGGGCATGAAGTTCGCCGGCCTGCTCGGTGCCTTGACCCGGCACCGCCAGCGCCTGCGCGAGTTGCGCCCGCGCCTGCTGGTGCTGCAATTCGGCGGCGCCTCGGGGACGCTCGCCGCGCTCGGCGAACAGGCCCTGCCGGTGGCCGCGGCGCTGGCCGAGGAGCTGGGCCTGGCTTTGCCCGAACAACCCTGGCACACCCAGCGTGACCGCCTGGTGGAGTTCGCCAGCGTGCTCGGCCTGGTGGCCGGTAGCCTCGGCAAGTTCGGGCGCGATGTCAGCCTGCTGATGCAGACCGAGGCCGGCGAGGTCTTCGAGCCGGCCGGCGCCGGGCGCGGCGGTTCCTCGACCATGCCGCACAAGCGCAACCCGGTGAGCAGCGCGGTGCTGATCGCCGCCGCCACCCGTGCGCCGGGGCTGGTCTCGACCCTGTTCGCGGCGATGCCGCAGGAACACGAGCGCAGCCTCGGTCTCTGGCACGCCGAGTGGGAAACCCTGCCGGAACTCTGTTGCCTGGTTTCCGGCGCGCTGCAACAGGCGATCGGCCTGCTCGAAGGCCTGGAGGTGGACGCCGAGCGGATGCGCCGCAACCTTGGCCTGACCCACGGCCTGGTGCTCGCCGAGGCGGTGAGCATCGCCCTGGCCCGTCGTATCGGCCGCGAAGCCGCGCACCATCTGGTGGAACAGTGCTGCCGCCGCGCCGTCGAGCAGCGCCGCGAGTTGCGCGCGGTGCTCGGCGAAGAGGCGCGGGTGAGCGCCGAGCTGTCCGGCGACGAACTGGACCGCCTGCTCGATCCCGCCCATTACCTCGGCCAGGCCCGCGCCTGGGTCGAGCGCGCGCTCGCCGAACACCATGCCCTGGGCTTCGAACCCCATCCCGCCTGACTGGAGATCCCTTCGTGCCAACCGTACGCCTCGCCGACGGCGACCTGAACTACTCCCTGGAAGGACCGGCCGGCGCGCCGGTCCTGCTGTTGTCAAACTCGCTGGGCACCGACCTGGGCATGTGGGACACGCAGATCCCCGCACTCACCGCCCATTTCCGCGTGCTGCGCTACGACACCCGCGGCCACGGCGCCTCGCTGGTCACCCCCGGACCGTACGCCATCGGCCAGCTCGGCGCCGACGTGCTTGCCCTGCTCGATGCCCTCGAGCTGCCGCGCGTGCATTTCTGCGGGCTGTCCATGGGCGGCCTGATCGGCCAGTGGCTGGGCATCCACGCCGGCGAGCGGCTCGGCCGGCTGGTGCTGTGCAACACCGCGGCGAAGATTGCCAGCGACGAGGTCTGGAACACCCGCATCGATACCGTCCTGAAAGGCGGTGAGCAGGCCATGCGCGACCTGCGCGACGCCTCGGTGGCGCGCTGGTTCACCGCGGGCTTCGCCGAGCGCGAACCGGCGCAGGTCGAGCGCATCGTCGCGATGCTCGCGGCCACCTCGCCGCAGGGCTACGCGGCCAACTGCGCTGCGGTACGCGACGCCGACTTCCGCGAGCAGCTCGGGCTGGTCCAGGCGCCGACGCTGATCGTCGCCGGCAGCCACGATGCCGTGACCACTCCGGACAACGCCCGCTTCATGCAGGCGCGCATCGCCGACGCGCAGTTGGTCGAGTTCGCCGCCGCGCACCTGTCCAACGTCGAAGCGGGCGACGCCTTCAGCCGCCGCCTGGTCGATTTCCTGCTGTCCGCCTGAGGAGCCGCCGATGGACGAGAAACAACGCTACGAAGCCGGCATGCAAGTGCGCCGCGCGGTGCTCGGCGACGCCCATGTCGAGCGCAGCCTGGCCAACCTGACGCCGTTCAACGAAGAGTTCCAGGAGATGATCACCCGCCACGCCTGGGGCGACATCTGGACCCGTCCGGGGCTGCCGCGACACACCCGCAGCCTGGTCACCATCGCCATGCTGATCGGCATGAACCGCAACGAGGAACTCAAGCTGCATCTGCGCGCGGCGAAGAACAACGGGGTGAGCCGCGACGAGATCAAGGAAGTGATCATGCAGAGCGCCATCTACTGCGGCATTCCCGCGGCCAACGCGACCTTCCACCTGGCCGAATCGGTGTGGGACGAGCTTGGCGTGGAGTCGCAGCAGGCGTCCCGGTAGGCCGCCGGGCGGGGCTATCGGTAGGGCGAATGGCGTCGCAGGCGTTATCCGCCGAGGCGGCGCTTCCCCTTGCCATTCGCCGGCGTTTCCCGGAAGGTCGACAGCTCCGTCATCCCTTCGGTCCGCCATGAGCCGCAAGCTGCATATCCACGCGCCCGCGATCCACTACTTCGACATGGTGCGCCGCTGCCATTCGATCCGCGAAGCCGCGCGACGCCTGAACGTCGCCTCGTCGGCGGTGAACCGGCAGATCCTCAAGCTGGAGGACGAGATCGGCGCGCCGCTGTTCGACCGCCTGCCCGGCGGCCTGCGCCTGACCGGTGCCGGGGAGATCTTCGCGCGCCACGTCACCGTGGTCCTGCAGGACATGGAGCGCGTGCGTTCCGAGCTGGACGCGCTGCAAGGCCTGCGCACCGGCCATGTGGAGATCGCCACCATCGAGGCGGTGACCAGCGACCTGCTGCCCTGCGTGCTCAAGGCGATGCGCGAACGCTACCCGGACATCACCGTTGGCGTCACCCTGCTCGGTTCCCAGGCGATACCCGAGGCGGTGAGCAGCGGCGCGGTCGACCTCGGCCTGGCCTTCGCCCTGCCGCGCAGCGCCGACCTGCAACAGGTCAGCGTCGGCCATTTCCGCCTCGGTGCCATCGTCTCCCCGCAGCACCCGTTGGCGCGACACCAGGCCATCGCCTTCGCCGATTGCGTCGAACATGGCCTGATCATGGCCAAGAGCGAGCTGTCCATCCATCACCTGCTGGCGCCGCTCCAGCGCCGTTTGCGCGAACCGCGCCGGGCGGTGCTGGAGAGCAGCTCCCTGGAGCTGTCGCGACAACTGGCGCGGCGCGGGCTCGGCGTCGCCTTCCAGACCCGCCTGGGGATCGAGGCCGACATCGCCCAGGGCGAGCTGCGCTTCCTGCCGCTGAAAGACAATGGCGGCATCCACAGCGACCTCGGCCTCTACGTGCGCACCGGCCGCTACCTGCCGGTGGCGGTGGACGCCCTGGCCCGGCAGATCGCCGAGGAAGTGCGCCTGCGCGAGCGCGAGGAAGCGCGCCTGAACGAGGCCTGAGCGGCGCTCGCGCCGATGCCAGACGGCTTGCCCGAGCTTGCTCGTTCGCTGATGCCGTTTCGGCATCGGTATGTTCGATATTCTGTTCTTTGGTCAGCGCGGCGAAGTGCCGATACTGCCCCGCGACCCCGGCGCGAAACCGGGGGCTGAGTCGCCACAAGAACAACAAGCAACCAGCAGGACACACAGCATGAAGAAGATGATGCAGGGCGCCGCCGCCCTGATCGCGCTCGTCGGCGCCGGGGAGAGCATGGCGCTGGAATGGATGAGCAACAGCGTCGGTTTCCGCTACGGCCAGCAATTCACCAACCCGAACAACCCGGACAAGTTCTCCAAGCGCATCTACAGCTTCACCCACGCCGACGGCTATCGCTACGGCAGCAATTTCTTCAATCTCGATGTGTTCCTTTCCGACAGCCGCGACCCGCGCAAGGGCACCGACCACGGTGGCAGCGAGGTCTATGCGGTCTACCGCCACCAGCTCTACGCCTCGCGGGTGTTCGACCGGCCGTTGGGCACCGGCCTGGTCAAGGACTACGCCTTCACCCTGGGCTTCGACGCCAGCCGCAACAACAACCTGGCTTCGGCCAAGAAGCGCGCCCTGGTGTTCGGCCCGACCCTCAAGTTCAACGGTCCCGGCGTGCTCGACCTGAGCCTGCTCTACTACCGCGAGAAGAACCACTTCGGCGTGCCCGGCGCGCGCCATCCCGACCACACCTTCGACACCACCTACATGCTCAACCTGACCTGGATGCGGCCGTTCAAGGTCGGCAACCGTGCGGCGAAGTTCCAGGGCTTCGTCAACTACGTGGGAGAGAAGGGCGAGGACTACAACGACAAGGACACCGCGGCGGAAACCCTGGTCCGCACCGCCCTGATGGTCGCCGCCCTGCCAGGCGACAAGCGCCAGCCGAACCTGTGGCTCGGCGTCGGCTACGAGTATTGGCACAACAAGTTCGGCGTCGACGGCGGCACCGGCAGCCGAACCTCGACGCCGACGTTGAACATGGAATTCACCTTCTGAGGCGATGCGCCGTCGCCCTACGCGATGCCGCCAACCCTGGGGTGGGGCGGATAACGCCACCGGCGTTATCCGCCGATACACCGAAACCCGGCGGCGGATAACCGCGAGCGGTTATGCGCCCTACGCGATGCCCACCCCTGGGGTAGGGCGAATAACGCCACCGGCGTTATCCGCCGATACACCGAAGCCCGGCGGCGGATAACCGCAAGCGGTTATGCGCCCTACGCGATGTCGCAGCCCTGGGGTGGGGCGAATAACGCCACCGGCGTTATCCGCCGATACACCGACGCCCGGCGGCGGATAACCGCAAGCGGTTATGCGTCCTACGCGATGGGGCAGTTTCACCCCGCATCCGCGTGACTGACCAACCCCTTCAGCAGCACCGCGGCGGTGGCCAGTGCAGCCGGCAGCACCAGGGCGGTCAGCACCTGTTCGAAGTTCCAGCCCAGGCCCAGCAGGGTGGCGCCGATCCAGGCGCCGAGGATGGCGCCGAAGCGGCCGATACCGAGCATCCAGGAGACCCCCGTGGCCCGCCCCTGGGTTGGATAGAAGCGCGCCGCCAGCGACGGCATCGCCGACTGCGCGCCGTTGATGCACATGCCGGCCAGCAGCACCAGGGTCGCCAGTAGGGTGACCTGGCCGAGGCTCTGGCCGACGCACCAGGCGAACACCCCCGCCAGCAGGTAGAACAGGCCGATCACCTTGTGCGGGTTGAAGCGATCCATCGCCCAGCCCACCGCTACGGCGCTGAGCACCCCGCCGAACTGGAACAGCGCGCCGATGAACGCCGCCTGCTCCAGGCTCGCCCCGCTATCGCGCATCAGGGTCGGCAGCCAGCTGGTGAGCAGGTAGACGATCACCAGGCCCATGAAGTAGGTCAGCCAGAGCAGCAGGGTGCCGGCGCTGTAGGTACCGGAAAAGATCACCGCGAACACGTTGCGGGCCTGCACCGTCTGCTGCTCGGGGACGTGGAAACTCCGTGCCAGCGCCACCTGCGCCGGGGCGATGGGGGCCAGCACCTGGCGTACCCGCTCGCTGCCGCGGTTGCGGACCACCAGGTAGCGCGCCGATTCCGGCAGGCGGAACAGCAGGACTACCGCCAGGACCAGCGGTAGCAGGCCGCCGAGCAGCAGCAGGCTGTGCCAGCCGAACAGCGGGATCAGCTTCGCCGAGACGAATCCGCCGCAGGCCATGCCCAGGTTGAAGCCACAGAACATGCTGGTCACCAGCAGCGACTTGAGGCGCTCGGGGGTGTATTCGGAAAGCAGGGTGGTGGCGTTGGGCATCGCCGCGCCGAGGCCGAGGCCGGTGAGGAAGCGCAGCGCCAGCAGTTGCTCGACGTTGGTGCTGTAGGCCGAGGCCAGGCTGAACAGGCCGAAGAGGAAGACCGCCGCGACCAATACCAGCTTGCGTCCGTAGCGGTCGGCCAGCGGTCCGGAACCGAGGGCGCCGAAGACCATGCCGATCAGCGCGGCGCTCATTACCGGACCGAGGCTGGCGCGGTCGATGCCCCAGTCCTGGGTCAGCGCCGGCGCGATGAAGCCCATCGCGGCGGTGTCGAGGCCATCGAGGAAGACGATCAGGAAGCACAGCAGGACGATCCGCCATTGGTACGGCGAAAGCGGCTGGGCATTGATGAAGGCTTGCACGTCGAGTCGTTCGACGGCGGGCAGGCTGGGGCTGTTCATGGGACGGGTTCCGCGGCGAGAGTGAGGGCGTGGGACGAGGGTCGGACGCGTGGCTCAGGTGCAGGCGGCGGAAGGCAAGGCGTGCTGCGGCATGTCGGGATTCCCCTGTTGTTTTTGTAGCGGAGGCGCTCGGCCTGCCGGGGTGCAGACACATTACGGAGGGCCATGGGGAGTGGCAATCCGATAATCGTTTATCGGTTCGCTGATCGAACGGAACCCTGTGAAATCTCGACCTTCGCCAGGCTGTGAAAATCCGGAACCAGATTCTAGAATCCTGCCTTCCCTCGACTCAGGAACGTCCTTCCATGGCCGGTAGCCTCATCGAACGCGCCCTCGGCTTGCTCGAACTCCTCGCCAGCGATGCCCGCGGCCTGCCCCTGCAACAACTGGCGGACCGCCTGGATATCCCCAAGAGCGCCGCGCACCGCATGCTCGCCGAGCTGATCCGGCTCGGCTACGTGCGCCAGGACCACGACACCAGCCGCTACCGCCTCAGCACCCGCCTGGCCGCGCTGGGCTTCCGCTTCCTCGCGTCCAGCGGGGTGGTCGATCTGGTCCAGCCGGTGCTCGACGGGCTCGCCCGGGAGACCGGCGAACTGGTGCGCCTGGGGGTGATCGAAGGCGATCGCCAGACCTGGATCGCCAAGTCCCAGGGCGCCACCTCCGGGCTACGCTACGACCCCGACATGGGGCGCGAGGCGCCGCTGTTCTACACCGCGTCCGGGCACGCCTGGCTGGCCAGCCTGAGCGACAAGGCGGCGCTGGCGCTGGTGGAGCGCCAGGGCGTAGGGGCGGCGCGGGACTTCGGTCCCAACGCGCCGCGCTCCAGGAGCGAGCTGCTGCGTTACCTGAAGCGCGCCCGCGAGCACGGCTATGCCTGGCAGATCGAATGCTCGGCGCCGGGCATGGCGGCAATGGCCGCACTGGTGCGCCACCCCGAGGACGGACGGGCTCTCGGCGTGCTCAGCGTGGCCGGGCCGAGCGCACGCTTCGGCGAGGCGCGCATGCACGAACTGGCGCCCCTGCTCCTGGCCGCGGCGCAGGACCTGTCCCACGCCAGCCAGGCGTCCGAGCTGTTCCGCTGAGCCATCCGGCCCGGCCCCAGTCCTTTCCCGACATCGGCGTTCGAATAGCGAACGCTTTCTTGCCTGCCACGGAGCCCGCATGCAGCGGGCCTTTCCGCACTTCCATGGAGGTCCTGGCGGCGCTGCCGTCTCGAAGCGCTCTTGCGCGGGGCCAACTCCTCGTTCAAATAATCTCCTTCGTTAAATCTGGAACGACGTTCTGGAATCCAGAGACGAACAAGAAAACAACGATTGGGGACCGTCTTGGACGCACCGCTTCGCATCGCCCTCATCGGCGCCGGCAACATGGGCCGCCAGCATTACCATCGCTTGCAGCGAATCGCCGGCGCGCGCCTGTGTGCGGTGGCCGATCCCCAGGGCCAGGCGTTCGCCGCGGACGCCGGCGTGCCCTGGTTCGGCGATCATCGGAGGTTACTGGAAGAAGCCCGGCCGCAAGCGGCGATCGTCGCCAATCCGAACAACCTGCATGTCGCCACCGCCCTCGACTGCCTCGCCGCCGGGGTGCCGCTGCTGCTGGAAAAACCGGTCGGCGTGCAGCTCGACGAAGTGAGCGAGCTGGTCGCCGTCGCCCGGCGATCTGGCGTTCCGCTGCTGGTCGGTCACCATCGTCGGCACAATCCGCTGGTCGTGCGGGCGCGCCAATTGATCGCCGAGGGCGCGCTCGGTCGGTTGCTGTCGGTCACCGCGCTCTGGCAGTTGAAGAAGCCCGACAGTTATTTCGAGGTGGCCTGGCGTCGCGAGCCCGGCGCGGGAATGTTGCTGACCAACCTGATCCATGACCTCGACCTGCTCCGCCACTTGTGCGGGGAAGTGCGGGAGGTGCAGGCGCTGGCCGGCAACGCTATCCGTGGCCTGCCCAACGAAGACAACGTCGCGCTGCTCCTGCGCTTCGCCAATGGCGCGCTGGGCAGCCTGACCGGTTGCGACGCTGCGGCGGCGCCCTGGAGCTGGGAGCTGGCCGCCGGGGAGAACCCGGTCTATCCGCGCCAGGCCGAGCAACCCTGCTACCTGCTGGCCGGCACCGAGGGTGCCCTGAGCCTGCCCCAGCTCCGCCGCTGGCGCTACGCCGAGGCCCGGCAGGGCTGGCACGACCCGCTGGCGGCCAGCGTGGAGGCCGTGGCGGCAGGCGACCCCCTGCAACGCCAGCTAGAGCACTTCGTCCGGGTCGCGCGGGGCGAGGAAGCGCCATTGATGGATGCCACCGACGCCGCTCGCACCCTGGCGCTGGTCGAGGCGGTTCGCGAGGCCGCGCGCAGTGGCCGGGCCTGCGCGCCGGCCAGTTTCTGAACCGCTGACGATGAGGTAGTGCATGGAATCGAGGATTCTTTCCCTGGCGGCGCTCACAGTGCTCGAGCTGTCGCCCCCGGACATGGTCGAGGCTGCCGCCCGCGCCGGCTACAGTCATGTCGGCCTGCGCCTGGTGCCGGCCACCGTGGAAGAGCACCACTATCCGCTGCTGGCCGATGCCGGCCTGCGCCGGCGGACCCTGGCGCGGCTGCGCGACAGCGGAGTGCGCACGCTGGACGTGGAGATCCTGCGCCTGCGTCCGGACACCCGCGTCGGCGAGTTCGCCGCGGTGCTGGAGGTCGGCGCCGAGTTCGGCGCGCGCTATGTGCTGGTGGCCGGCAACGATGACGACGAGCGGCGCAGCGCGGACAATTTCGCCGCGTTGTGCGACCTGGCGCGGCCGCTCGGCCTCGATCCGCACCTGGAGTTCATGCCCTGGACCGGGATCCGCGACCTGCGGCAGGCCGCACGGGTGGTCGAGGCGGCGGCGCGGGACAACGCCGGCCTGTTGCTGGACGCCTTCCATTTCGACCGCTCGGCCAGCAGCCTGGAAGACCTGCGGGCGATCCCGCCTGCGCGCCTGGGCTACGCGCAACTCTGCGATGTCGTCGGGCCGCGTCCGACGTCGATGGACGAAATCCTTCGCCAGGCCCGCGAGGAACGGCGTTTCCCTGGCGATGGCGGGCTCGATCTGCTGGCGCTGCTGCGCGCCTTGCCGGAGAACCTGCCGCTGAGCCTGGAGGTGCCCGCGCTGGATCTGCTCGCGCGCGGCGTGGATGGCGCGGAGCGGGCGCGGCTGGCGATCGAGCGGACCCGGGCGCTGCTCGCCCGCCTGTAGCGCCACCGCGCAGGCAGGTTGCCCGTTTGCATAATGGAACGGGGTTCTATAGTTTCCAAACGTTGAAGCCGATCGTTTCTTTCCTCGATGGCGGGTACCGTCAGAATAAATAGCCTGCTATCGATTTGCCCTGGTGCCCGGACCCTCCGATGAACGCATCCACCTCCCCGCTGCCCGCCAGCGACCAGACCCTGCGCGGCATCCTGCTGATCTGTGCCGCGGTGTTCCTGTTCGCCAGCCACGACGGGTTGTCCAAGTTCCTTTCCGGTTTCTACCCGATCGTCATGGTGGTCTGGGCCCGCTACCTGGTGCACACCCTGCTGATGGTCGCCGTGTTCGTGCCGCGCAACGGCCTCGCGGTGATCCGCACCCGCCGTCCGCTCATGCAGTTGGCGCGGGCGCTGTGCCTGATCGGCACCAGCCTGTTCTTCACCACCGGCCTGCGCTACCTGCCCTTGGCCGAGGCGACCGCGGTGAACTTCCTGGCGCCGCTGCTGGTGACCGCGTTATCCGTGCCGTTGCTGAAGGAGAAGGTCAGCCTCGGTCAATGGCTGGCGGTGCTCACCGGCTTCATCGGCGTGCTCTTCATCGTGCGTCCCGGTGGCGCGCTGTTCACCCCGGCGGCGTTGTTCCCGCTCGGCTCGGCGCTGTGCTTCGGGCTCTACCAGCTGCTCACGCGGATGCTCGCCAACAGCGACAGCCCGACCACCAGCAACTTCCTCGCCGGCATCTTCAACACGCTCATCATGAGCCTGCTGGTGCCGTTCTTCTGGCAGACCCCAAGTCTTCTCCACGGCCTGATGATGATCGCCCTGGGCGGTTGCGGCATGGGCGGCCACCTGCTGCTGACCCAGGCCTTCCGCCATGCGCCGCCGGCGACCCTGGCGCCGTTCAGCTATGGCCAGATCATCTTCGCCGGCCTGCTCGGCCTGCTGGTGTTCGGCCACGTGCCGGACGCCTGGGCGCTGCTCGGCATCCTCGTCATCTGCGCCAGCGGCCTGGTGGTCGCCTGGCGCCGTGGCCGCTGAACGCAACGGGGTCGGCGCGTAGGCTTCACAACAGGCTCAGCGGATAGCTGACGATCAGCCGGTTCTCGTCGAAGCGGGTATTGCTGCCCCAGTCGCGGCGCTGGCTGGAGTTGCGCCAGCGGACGTTGAGACGCTTGAAGGCGCCGCTCTGCAGCGTGTAGCCCAGCTCGCTCTCGCGTCCCCATTCGCTGCCGTCGTCGGTGACTCCGGCCAGGCGCACATGGTCGCCATGCAGGTAGCGGGTCATGAAGGTCAGGCCGGGTAGGCCGAGGCCAACGAAGTCGAAGTCGTAGCGCAGTTGCCAGGAGCGCTCGCCGGGATTGTCGTAGCTGGCGTTGTAGCTGTCGTTGGCCAGGGTTCCGCCGCTGGTGCCGTTGACCCGCATCCAGCCATCGTCGCCACTGACCTTCTGCAAGCCGAGATAGAGGGTATGCAGCCCGTAGCGCGCGGAGAACAGCGCGGAAACGGTGCGGTTATCGAGCTTGCCGGCGCGCGCGCTGCCAGCGTCGCGGCCACGGAAGCCGCCGAGGTTGGCGCCCAGCAGCCAGTCGCCGAGCGGCTGGCTGTGTTGCAGTTGCAGGTACTGTTGGCGGTAGATGTCCTTCAGCTCGGCGTTCCACAGGCCGAGCAGGCTGCGTTCGCCATTGAAGCGATATTCGCCGCCGGCGAAATCGAAGCGGTCGGAAGTGGCGGCTGGCCGGCCGAACAGCGACATGTCCTGCATGCTTGCGTCGTTGCGCGGGCTGTTGCCGCGGAACTGGCCGGCGTAGAGGGTCAGGCCGGCGATCTCGTTGGCGCTGAGCTGGCCGCCGCGGAAGGTCTGCGGCAGCGAGCGGCCATCGTCGGAGCGGAGGATCGGCAGCACCGGCATCCATTCGCCGATCTTCAGTTCGCTGTTCGACACGCGCAGCTTGCCGGCCACCGCCAGGCGTCCGAAGTCGTCGGCCGGGCGGCCGTCGTCGTGGGTTGGCAGCAGTTGGGTGCCGGCCGTTCCCTTGCCGCCATCCAGCTTCAGGCTGTAGAGACCGAGGACATCGAGGCCGAAGCCGACGCTGCCCTGGGTGAAGCCGGAGCGGGCGTCGAGGATGAAGCTCTGCGTCCACTCCTCGGCCTTGCCCTGGCTGGCATCGCCGACGAAGTTGCGGTGCAGGTGGAAATTGCGCGCGGTGAGGCTGGCCTTGGCATCTTCGAGGAAACCTTGCCCGGCATGGACGTGCCCGGCATGGACTGGCAGGCCGGCGCCCAGGCAGAGGGAAGCGCAGAGCGCGCGGACGTGGCTCGGGTGCGACATGGGAGTGTCCCTTCGTTCTTGTTCTCTAGGCAGGGAGGCGCCCGGCGAGCGCCGGGCGCTTGGACTCAGGCTTCGATCCGGCGCGGGGCCATGAAGTACAGCCAGGTCAGGGCGATGAAGTACATCGCCGGGATCATGGTGAAAAGCACCGCGTAGTTGTTGTTCGTCGCGGTCAGTACGCCGCCGACGATCTGGGTCATGAACATCCCGCCCAGCGCCGCGCACATGCCGCCGAAGCCGAACACCGTGCTCATCAGGTGCTTGGGCGTGTAGTCCATCACCAGGCTCCAGATGTTCGCCGTCCACGCCTGGTGTGCGCCGACCGCCAGGGCGATGGCCAGCACGGCGATCCACAGGCCGCTGGCGTTGGCGGCGAACACCACGCCGACGATGGTGCAGGCGAACAGCAGCATCGACAGCAGGCGCGCGCGGATCGCCGGCATGCCGCGGCCGATCAGCCAGGACGAAAGGATGCCGCCGCCGACGCTGCCGAAGTCGGCGGTCAACCAGATCAGGATCAGCGGGATGCCCATCTGCGTCACGCTGATGCCCAGGCCGTACTGCTGGTTGAGGAACGGCGGCAGCCAGTAGAGGTAGAACCAGAACACCGGCGCGGTGATCGAGTAGGCCAGGGCGAAGGCCCAGGTGCCGCGGCGGCGGAGAATCTGCGAGAAGGGCACGCGGGTGGCGGGCGGCTCCTCCTGCTGCTGGATGTATTCCAGCTCGCTCTGCTTCACCCGCGGATGCTCCTCGGGGTTGTAGTAGTTGCGCCACCAGAACACCAGCCAGACCAGGCCCAGCGCCGACATGCAGAGGAACGCCGCCTGCCAGCCCCAGACGCCGAGGATCAGCGGCAACAGGGCCGGGGTGACCATCGCGCCGACATTGGTGCCGGCGTTGAAGATGCCGGTGGCCACCGCCCGTTCCCCGGCGGGGAACCACAGGCGGGTGGTCTTCACGCAGGCCGGGTAGTTGGCCGCCTCGGTCAGGCCGAGGATGAAGCGGCAGACCATGAAGCCCGCCGCCGAGGTCGCCAGGCCGTGGGCGCCGGTGGCCAGGCTCCAGAGCAGCACGGCGAGGAAGAACGCGCGCTTGACCCCGACCTTGTCGATGAAGCGGCCCTGGAGGATGAAGCCGATGGCGTAGCCGACCTGGAACCAGAAGTTGATGTTGGCGTAGTCCATTGCCGTCCAGCTCATCTTCTCGGCCAGGATCGGCTGCATCACGCCGAGGGCGGCGCGATCGATGTAGTTCAGGGTGGTGGCGAAGAACACCAGGGCGAGCATGCCCCAGCGCGTCCGGCCGACGGCGAAGGCGTTGCGGATCCTGCCGCCGCGGGATTCCCGCGGGGCGTCGGCGGCGAGCAGTCGAGAGCTGGAAGAGTGGATCATTGACGGGGCCATCCTTTCGGCGGCCGGCGCCTGGGCGCCCGGCCTGGATTTGTCGTTCTGGGTTGCACGCAGGCGGGCCAGGGGCCGCGCCGGTGTCAGCGGGCCAGGGGCGGTCGGGCCGGGCGAGCGGCGAGCGGACGGGATGGAGGGCGGACGGAGAGGTCGGCGATGGACATGAGCGGGTACCCGATTCTTGAAATTGTTATGTCGCGTGGGTTGCGCAGGTGCCCGGGGAAGAAGCGCGGAGCGCTTCCGGCAGATCGGGACGGCCTGCACGGGTGGCTGCGATGGTGCGCGATTGGTCGAAAAAGCGTCAATTCGATAATCGTGCTTCCGTTCGATATTCGAACGGAATACTAACCAGTTCGTACATTTTGCGTTGCCCGTCAGTTGGCGCAAACCAATAATCGGCTTGCCGGGCGAGCGGTCTCAGCGACCCGAAGTGGCTTCCCGGCGCATCCCGCGCGGGCTATCCGCGCCTCCGCCGTTCCGCCGCCGGCCCTCGCGCGGCGCCAGGCGCCGTAGAGCGCATTGAGGAGTCGAAGCATGCAGCGTTCGATCGCCACCGTATCCCTGAGCGGCACCCTGCCGGAAAAGCTCGAGGCCATCGCCGCCGCCGGTTTCGACGGGGTGGAAATCTTCGAGAACGACCTGCTTCATTACGACGGCAGCCCGCGCGACGTACGCCGGCTGTGTGCCGACCTGGGCCTGGAGATCCTGCTGTTCCAGCCGTTCCGCGACTTCGAGGGCTGCCGCCGGGAACGCCTGGGGCGAAACCTGGAGCGCGCCGAACGCAAGTTCGACCTGATGCAGGAACTCGGCACCGACCTAATGCTGGTGTGCAGCAACGTCGCTGCCGATGCCCTCGGCGAACCGGCGCTGCTGGCCGATGACCTCCGGCTGCTGGCCGAGCGCGCCGCCGTCCGCGGCCTGCGCATCGGCTACGAGGCGCTGGCCTGGGGGCGCCAGGTGAACACCTGGGAGCAGGCCTGGGACCTGGTGCGGCGGGCCGACCAGGCTAACCTCGGGCTGATCCTCGACAGCTTCCATACCCTTTCGCTGGACGGCGATCCGCGCGGCATCGCCGATCTTCCGGGGGAAAAGATCTTCTTCGTGCAGATGGCCGACGCGCCCTTGCTGGCAATGGACGTGCTGGAATGGAGCCGGCACTTCCGCTGCTTCCCGGGTCAGGGCGGCTTCGACCTGGCAGGCTTCCTCGCGCCGGTCGTCGCGTCCGGCTATCGCGGTCCGCTGTCGCTGGAGGTCTTCAACGACGGCTTCCGCGCCGCGCCGACCCGCGCCAACGCCGTCGACGGCCTGCGCTCGCTGCTCTACCTCGAGGAGAAGACCCGCGAGCGCCTGCAACGCCAGACGCCGCACGTGGCGGTGGACGAGCTGTTCGCGCCGCCGCCGGCGAGCCTCTGCGACGGCATCGAGTTCCTCGAGTTCGCCGTCGACGAGACGCTCGGCGCGCGCCTTGGCCAGTGGTTGCAGCGACTGGGCTTCGCCAGGGCCGGCGAGCACCGTTCGAAGAACGTCAGCCTGCTGCGCCAGGGCGGCATCAACCTGGTACTGAACGCCGAACCCTATTCCTTCGCCCACGGTTTCTTCGAGGCCCACGGACCGTCCTTGTGCGCCACCGCGCTGCGCGTGCGTGACGCCGGCCAGGCGCTGGAGCGCGCTCGTGCGTACGGAGGCCAGCCGTACCGCGGACTGCTCGGCCCCAACGAGCGGGAAATCCCGGCGGTGCGCGCCCTCGACGGCAGCCTGCTGTATCTGGTCGACCGGCACACCGAGGGCCGCAGCATCTACGACAGCGACTTCGTGACGAACGACGCCGACACCTCCGGCCTCGGCCTGCGACGCGTCGACCACGTGGCCCTGGCGCTGCCCGCCGAAGGCCTGGACAGCTGGGTGCTGTTCTACAAGAGCCTGTTCGACTTCGGCGCCGATGACGAGGTGGTGCTGCCCGACCCCTATGGCCTGGTCACCAGCCGTGCCGTGCGTAGCCCCTGCGGCAGCGTGCGCCTGCCGCTGAACATTTCCGAGGACCGCAACACCGCCATCGCCCGTTCGCTGTCCAGCTATCGCGGTTCCGGCGTGCACCACATCGCCTTCGATTGCGCCGACATCTTCGCCGCCGTGGCCCAGGCCAAGGAGGCCGGGGTCGCGCTGCTGGAAATCCCGCTGAACTATTACGACGACCTCGCCGCGCGCTTCGACTTCGACGACGAGTTCCTCAGCGAACTGGCCTACTACAACGTCCTCTACGACCGTGACGCCCAGGGCGGCGAGCTGTTCCATGTGTTCACCGAGCCGTTCGAGGAACGCTTCTTCTTCGAGATCCTCCAGCGCCGCCATGGCTACGCCGGCTACGGCGCGGCCAACGTGCCGGTGCGCCTGGCGGCGATGGCGCAAGCGCGGCGGGGTGTGCGCCGGGCCAAGCTGTGAGAATTGTCGGGGCTCCGGCAGGTGCTCTTCCTACAGCCGGGCGGGCCCCGCATAATCGGCCGCAATTCCCGCCGGCCACGAGTGAGTCACCGATGTCCAAGCCTGATCCCGCCCTCGTGGAGGAATCCGCTCCGCGCGGCAAGGGACGCAAGAACAATCCCGAGAAGACCCGCCAGGACATCCTCCGCGCCGCCATCGACGAGTTCGTCGCCCAGGGCCTCTCGGGTGCGCGGGTGGACGCCATCGCCGAGCGCACGCATACCTCGAAGCGGATGATCTATTACTACTTCGGCAGCAAGGAGCAGCTTTACCAGGCCGTGCTGGAGAAGCTCTACAGCGACATCCGCGGTATCGAGGGCACCCTGCGGCTGGGCGCGCTGCCGCCGGCCAAGGCGATGGAGAAGCTGGTGGAGTTCAGCTTCGACTACCACGACCGGCACGTGGATTTCGTGCGCATCATCAGCATCGAGAACATCCACAAGGGCGAGCACATCGCCAGCAGCGAGCTGGTGCAGAGCGTCAACAGCTCGATCGTCCAGAGCATCGCCGAGATTCTCCGCCGCGGCGAAGCGGAAGGGGTGTTCCGCGCCGGGCTGGAGGCGCTCGACGTGCACATGCTGATCAGTTCGTTCTGCTTCTACCGGGTGTCCAATCGCTACACCGTGTCGCGGATCTTCCGCACCGACCTGCACGACGCCGAGATTCGCCAGCGGCATCGGCGGATGATCGGCGAGGCGGTATTGCGCTACATCCGTGCTTGACTGCCGTCCCCTCTCCCCTTGGCGGGAGAGGGGGGCCATTCAGTCGCCCAGGCTGGCGAAGTGCGCCTGCATGCGCGCGGCGTCAGCCTCTACTCCGCTGAACAGTTCGAATGCCTTCACCGCCTGGAACACCGCCATGGTGCCGCCGTCCAGTGTGCGGCAGCCGAGGGCGCGGGCCTGGCGCAGCAGCTCGGTTTCCAGCGGAAAGTAGATCACCTCGGCGACCCACAGGTCGGCGCGCAACAGTTCCGCCGGCACCGGCATGCCGGGCAGCTTGGCCATGCCCACCGGGGTGGTGTTGACCAATCCCTGGGCGTCGCCCAGGGCGCCGGCCAGGTCGCTGCCGGCGAGCGCTCGTGGCGCGCCGAAGTGCTGGTTGAGGTTGTCCGCGAGGGCCTGGACCCGCGCCGGGTCGACGTCGAACAGGACCAGCCGCTCGACGCCCTCGGCGAGCAGCGCGTGGGCCACTGCCGCGCCGGCGCCGCCCGCGCCCATCTGCACCACGCGCTGGCGCGGCGCGTCGGCCAGGCCGCGCCGAAAGCCCTCGGCGAAGCCCAGGCAGTCGGTGTTGTGGCCGATGCGCCGGCCATCGCGCAGCACCACGGTGTTCACCGCGCCGATGCCGCGCGCCTCGGCGGAGAGTTCGTCGAGCAGGGGGATGATCGCCTGCTTGCAGGGGAAGGTGACGTTCAGCCCGGTGAAGCCGAGGTCGCTGGCGGCGGCGAGCAGGAACTCCAGGTCGTCCGCCGACTTGCCCAGCGGGTCGAGATCGATCAGCCGGTACAGATAGCGGATGCCCTGGGCGTCGCCCTCGCGCTCGTGCAGGGCAGGGGTCCGCGACGCCTGGATGCCGGCACCGATCAGGCCGGCGAGAACCGATCGCGGCGCGCTCATGCGGCCGCCTCGAAACGCTCGGCGAAATGTTCCAGGGCCAGGCGGTAGCCGAGGCTGCCGAATCCGCAGATCACCCCCAGCGCCACCGGCGAGACGTAGGAGTGGTGGCGGAACGCTTCGCGCTGGTGGACGTTGGACAGGTGCACTTCGACCACCGGCAGTTCCACCGCGGCCAGGGCGTCGCGCAGCGCCACCGAGGTGTGGGTCCAGGCGGCGGGGTTGATGACGATGCCGGCGACCCGGCCGCGGGCCTGGTGGATCCAGTCGAGCAGTTGGCCTTCCTGGTTGGTCTGGCGGAAGTCCACGGCGAAGCCGCGCGTTTCGGCGAAGGCCGCGCATTCGGCGGCGATTTCGCCCAGGGTCCGCCGGCCGTAGGTCTGCGGCTCGCGGGTGCCGAGCAGATTCAGGTTGGGGCCGTTCAGGACCAATACCGTGCGCGTCATGGCGCAGCCTCCACAGCAATGATGTCATCGATGCCGGGAAAATGTACCGAACGGTTACTTTTGTAAACCGGACGCCGTCGCCAACGGGACGAAAGCGTTCGATTATCGGCGTCCGCTCACTCGCCTGCCGCCGGTTGCGTCGCGCCGCGGCCGCGCAGGGTCATGTCGGGCAGTGCCGAGGCCACCGCCAGGCCGAGCAGCGCCACCGCCGCGTTGACCAGGAAGAGCACCTTGAAGGCATCCGCGAGGACATGCTGGAGGATCACCCGGGCCGGCCCGCTGGCGGCGTCCAGGCTGCTCAGCAGGGCGCTCTCGGAAAAGCCCTGGTCGAGCCCGCCGCCGATCCGCAGGTGCTTGAGCAGGGCTAGCAGGATCGCCGACATCAGCGCCACCCCGACCGCCCCGCCGAGGGAGCGGAACAGCGTCGCGTTGCTGGTGGCGACGCCGATGTGGCGTTGCTCCACGGCGTTCTGCGCGGCCACCAGGCTGGTCGGGAACTGGGTACCGATGGCGATCCCGGTGAGCAGCATGCACAGCCCGGACAGCCAGTGGTCGCCGACCGGGACCAGGGCCAGGCCGGCGATGCCGCAGGGCAACAGGACGGCGCCGAGCAGGATCAGCGGCTTGTAGCGTCCCAGGCTGGCGGTCAGCCGCCCGCAGCAGTACGCGCCCAGCGGCAGGCCCATGACCAGCGGCAGCAGATGCAGCGCGGCGCTGTCGGCGCCGGCGCCGGTAACGCTCTGGTAGCGCAGCGGCACCAGCACGGTCAGCGAGATGGCCTGGAAGCTGGCGAAGAACGCAACCAGCCAACTGAGGGTGGCGGCGCGGACGGCGAACAGTTGCATCGGCACCAGCGGTTCGCGGAAGCGCCGCTCCTGGGCGACGAACAGCAGCAGGGCGAGCGCCGCCAGGGCGAACAGGCCGAGCAGCGCCGGGTCGCTCCAGGCTGCGCCCTGGCCGATCTGGGTGATGGCCAGGAGCAGCGCGGTGAGGCCCACCACCATCAGCACGATGCCCAGGTAGTCGATCACCGGTTGCCGGCGCGGCACCGGCAGGCCGACCAGGGTCCGCCGCGAGATGGCCAGCGCGAGAAGGCCGATCGGCAGGTTGATCCAGAACACCCAGCGCCACGACAGGTACTCGGTGAGCAGGCCGCCGAGCACCGGGCCGGCGACGCTGGCGATGGCGTACATGCTGCTGAAGTAACCCTGGTAGCGGCCGCGCTCGCGCGGCGGGACGATGTCGCCGATGATCGCCTGGCTCACCGCCATCAGCCCGCCCGCGCCGACCCCTTGCAGCACTCGCGCCAGCACCAGTTGGCCCATGCTCTGCGCGAGCCCGCAAAGCAGCGAGGCGGCGGTGAACACGACGATGGCGAAGAGCATCAGACGGCGGCGGCCGTAGAGGTCGCCGAGCTTGCCGTAGATCGGCATCGATACGGTCATCGCCACCATGTAGGCCGAGATCACCCAGGCCAGCAGGTCGAGGTCGGCGAAGTCGGCCGAGATCGCCGGCAGGGAGACGGCGACGATGGTCTGGTCGAGGGCGCTGAGGAAGATCGACAGCATCAGGCCGGCGAGGACGGTACGGACGGCGGGCGGGTTCTGGGCGAGATCGGACAAGACGGCACCTGGGGCGGACGGAACGCGAAGGCAGCGGGCATCATACTGCGCCTGGGGTAGGACAGGTGCCGGGGAATATCGATCCGAGGGTCGTCTTTCGTCGATATTCGCCTGCGCCAACGTTGCGTCCCGCCTTGGGAACGGTGCCCCGGCGTTGCGCCGGGGTGGCGCGGCCTACTCGATTTCCTCGTAGGGCAGGCCGACATAGTTCTCGGCGATGGTCGCCAGGCCCGCCTCGGAGCCCAGGTAGTACTCCAGTTCGGTCTGCTGGATGCGCTGGCTGAACGCGTCGGTGTCGGGGAAGCGATGCAGCACCGAAGTCATCCACCAGGAGAAGCGTTCGGCCTTCCAGATCCGCCGCAGGCAGATTGCCGAGTAGCGTTCCAGCAGTTCGCCCCGCCCTTCGCGGTAGGCCTTCAGCAGCAGCCGGTAGAGCGTGCTGACGTCGCTGGCCGCCAGGTTCAGTCCCTTGGCGCCGGTGGGCGGCACGATGTGCGCGGCGTCGCCGGCGAGGAACAGCCGGCCATGCTGCATCGGCTCGACCACGAAGCTGCGCAGCGGCGCGATGCTCTTCTCCAGCGAAGGACCGGTCACCAGTTTCTCCGCCACCTCGGCCGGGAGGCGCGCTTTCAGTTCCGTCCAGAAGCGCTCGTCGGACCAGTCCTCGACCTTCTCTGTCAATGGCACCTGTACGTAGTAGCGGCTGCGGGTCGCCGAACGCTGGCTGCACAGGGCGAAGCCGCGCGGATGGTTGGCGTAGATCAGTTCATGGCTGACCGGCGGGGTGTCGGCGAGCAGGCCGAGCCAGCCGAACGGATAGACCCGCTCGAAGACCTTCAGCCGTTCCGCCGGGATCGATTGCCGCGAGATGCCGTGGAAGCCATCGCAGCCGGCGATGTAGTCGCAATCCAGGCGCAGCCGTTCGCCGTCGCGTTCGAAGGTCACGTAGGGGCGCTCACCTTGCAGGTCGTGCAGGCGCACCTCGGCGGCCTGGTAGACGGTAGTGGCGCCGCAGGCTTCGCGGGCTTCCATGAGGTCGCGGGTGACCTCGGTCTGGCCGTAGACCGTCACCGTCTTGCCGCCGCTCAGGCGCTTCAGGTCGATGCGCCGGCGCTGCCCGGCGAAGGCGATCTCCACGCCTTCGTGGACCAGCCCGTCGCGCGCCATGCGCCGGTCGACGCCGGCCTCGCGCAGCAGGTCGACCATACCCTGTTCCAGCACGCCGGCGCGGATGCGGCCGAGCACGTAGTCCGGGGTCTGGCGTTCGAGGATCACGTTGTCGATGCCGGCCTTGTGCAGCAACTGGCCGAGCAGGAGGCCGGACGGACCGGCGCCGATGATGGCGACTTGAGTCTTCATTGCGGATAGCCCTCTCGCTGTTATGGCTGGCCGGCGGCGCATGCGCCGGCGCTGATCTTGTCTGGAGGTGGCTGTATTTTTGTTTGCCGTGGGGTGCTATAGAAGGCAAATTGCCGATCTATTTCTGGACTTTTATAAACTCTGTTCGGCAATCGGCCATTTCGCTCGGAGGGCTCGATGACGGATTCCACCCGCGACGTCCCGGTGTTCAAGCTCTACGGCGCGCCCCTCGAATGGCCGACCCCGGACCTGCTGCACTGCGAGTCGATCCCCGCCCGCAGTCGCCTGCACGACTGGGAGATCAAGCCGCACCGGCATGCCGATCTCGCTCAGTTGCTCTACGTGCGCAAGGGCTGGGCGCAGCTCCAGGTCGAGGGCGAGCCGACTCGCGTCGAGCAGCCCTCCATCCAGTTCGTACCGCCGTTGTGCATCCATGGCTTCCAGTTCTCCGAGCGCATCGACGGCTACGTGCTGACGCTCGCCGCACCGTTGCTGGCCCGCTTGCAGGCGCACCTCGGCGCGCAGCGCCAGGCGCTGGAAGCGCCGGGGCTGTACCCGGTGGGCGCGGACCGGCGCTATATCGACACGCTGTTCGACGCCATAGACGGCGAGTACGCCGGCGCTGCGCCGGCGCGCGAGCTGTTGTTGCAGTCGCTGATCGGCGTGCTGGCGGTGTGGCTGGGGCGGCAGGTGATGGTCCGGCGGGCGGAGGCACGGCCGGGTCGTGGTCAGGAATACCTATCGGCCTTTTCGCAACTGGTCGAGCGGCATTTCCGCGAGCACCTGGGAATCGACGAGTACGCGCGTCGCCTGGGCATCTCCCCGGCACACCTGAACAGCGTGGCGCGCCGCCTCAGCGGGCAGACCGCACTGGGCATCGTGCACCAGCGCCTGCTGCTGGAGGCCAAGCGCGACCTGGTCTACACGGCGATGACGGTGAACGAGATCGCCGACCGCCTCGGCTTCAGCGAGCCGGCCTACTTCACCCGTTTCTTCAAGCGCCTGAGCGGCGTCTCGCCGAGCGTCTTCCGCAAGGGCGACTAGTGTTCGCGGCGCAACTGGACGATCTCCAGCGCGCGCCCCTCGTCGTCACGCGGGCGTCGGCCGCTCTCGACGAAGCCGCAGCGTGCGTAGAACCCCAGCGCCTCGCGGTTGGCGGCGTAGACCTCGACCTCCAGCGCGCCCTTCAGGGTTGCCGCGTGCTCCACCAGTTGCCGGCCGATCCCGCGCCCGTGGGCCGTCGGGGCGACGAACAGGCCGCCGATGAAGGCATCGAGCAGGCCGATGAAGCCCAGCGGCGTATCGCCGTCCAGCGCCAGCCAGGTTTCCGAGGCATCCAGATAATGATCGCGAACCAGTGCCTTCTGCTTCTGCAACTCGGCTTCGCCGAGGAAACCGTGGCCGACGCGCGAGGCCTCCAGCCAGATGGCGAGGGTGGCATCGCGGTCGGCGGGAATGTAGCGGCGGATCTTCGGCGGAGAGGACATGGCGGCGGCTCGCAACGGGAACAGCCGCGGATTATCGCGTGAGCCGGCGGGAAAAGGGCAGGGCCGGCATGTACGCTTCAGTCGCCGCGGATGTACTGTTCCAGTTGCTGGATCAGCTCGGCCTGCTCGGCGATCGCCGCCTTGACCAGGTCGCCGATGGACAGCAGGCCGAGCAACTGGCCGTCTTCCACGACCGGCAGGTGGCGCAGGTGGCGATCGGTCATCAGGTTCATGCAGGTGTCGACGCTCTGCTTCGAGTCCACGCTGACCACCGGCGCGCTCATGATCGCGCTGATCGGCGTACCGATGGACGAACGGCCCTTGAGGACCATCTTGCGCGCGTAGTCGCGCTCGCTGACCACCCCGACCACCTCGCCATGGTTCACCACCAGCAGCGCGCCGATGTTCTTTTCCGCCATCAGGCGCAGGGCGTCGAGCACCATCTCGTCCGGTCCGATGGTGTACACCTGCTGGTTCTGCTTGGCGTTCAACAGTTGTGCCACGGTTTTCATGCGCGCCCCTCCGGAGCCGTTCTCACGTCCAGCAAGAATCGTAGACGGCGAGCGGATCGGCAAGCGGGGAAAACGGCATCGAACCGATTGAAAAACGTCATCGCCGGCTTCCCCGACGAAGGTAGGGCCTGGCGACGGGCCTCTTGCTCCGGTTGTCCGGCGACCTAATGCAGTATCCGCTCGAACCCTTCCGGACGTAGGCCGGTGACGTAGCAATGGCGATGCCGGTCGAGGCTGAGCGGATGTCCGGCGTCGTTCAGCACTTCGGCGATGCCTTCCAGGTGCTTGTTCACTTTCACCTGGTATTCCTGCTCGGTTAGCGGCACGACCCAGAGCAGGTCGACCGGATGGGCGGACAGGTCGAAACCGTCGAACAGGGCGGCATCTTCGCCCAGCGGGGTCGGCAGGAGAAGGAAGTGACGCAGCAGGCTGTGCTCGTAGAGCGGGAAACCGAATGCCACGCTGTGTCCGTGGCCGAGGGCCAGGCGTTCGTGGAACGGCAGGCCGGCGAGCCACTGCAGGTGGCGCAGGTCCTCACCGCCGAGGACGTCAAGGTAGCAGATCAGCTCGCTGGACCAGCGCGCGCTGCCCATATAGGGCGCGAAGTGCATCCGTGCCTGGCTCATCCCCGCGGTGATCACCACGTGGTGCGGGCGCCGGCTGCTTTCCAGGCGGTAGCCGAACACCGCCATTTCCGGTGCCGTCACGCAGTGCCTCCAGAAGTCACGGCAGTCCAGGACGATGCTCGGCGCACAGCCGAAATGGTCGTCGTATTTCTCGCGCAGCCGGGCGATGTAGTCGTTCATCTTCAGTCCTCGGAGTGGGGCGGGTAGGGCCGGACATGGGCAGGCGCCGGGGGCGCGTCCGTTGCCATGCGAGGGCAATCCAGTCATGGCCGATCCTCGTTGCCGTTGGGTGACCAATGGAATGCGAACGGCGACTGCCGAGAAATCGGCTCGTTCCGAGAGAGGCGAGAGGCTTTCCTTCTTGGTGCGTAGGAAAGCGCTGAGGGCAGCTGAGGGTATCTGTCGGGAACGGAAAAAAGCCCGTCGGGAACGGGCGAAGAGGGAAGCTTACCAGGGCAGCGGGAAGTGGCCTTCCGCGCGCAGGTAGTCAGGATCGGGGGTGAACGGGTCGATCTTCTGCCGCTCGCTGCAACCCTGGCGTTCGCAGTCCCGCAGGCGCTGCAACGGCGAGCGGTCGTCGCGCTGGATGCGGATGCCTGTGACAGGCGCGTCCTCGGAAAAGCTGTAGCTGCGGCCGCTCTCGCAACCGGGCAGGGTCAGGCAAAGGCAGAGGAGCAGGGTGGTGTGCGGGTGTCGTGGCATTGCGGGTCGAATGGGCTTGCGAAGGCCGCCCATGCTATCAGTCGGCCAGCAAATAGGGGGCCGGATGGTCAGTCCATGACCGGGATGAGAGTTGCTTCGCAAACCCGGAGATGCCCTCGAAAGGCTATTGCGTCACGCGGGAAAGCCCGTCGAAGGCCCGCAGCAACTTGCCCAGGGCGAGGGTCAGCGCCTCTTCTTCCGGGCCGGCGCCGAGAGCCGCCAGCAGCCTTTCGTCGAGCCCTGCGACCTGTGCCAGGGCCTGCTCGAACACCGCCTGTGCCGCGGGGCTGCGGCGCACCAGCACGGCGCGACCGTCGTCCGGGTCCGGCAGGCGGCTGACCCAGCCGCGCCGCACCAGCCGTTCGATGGTCCGGCCCAGCGCGGTGCGGTCGGTCTGCGAGTGCTCGATGAGCACGCTCATCGGCACGTCACCGTCGAAGGCGTGGATGATCCGCAACGCACGCCATTCATGCAGCCCCAGTTCGAGAGGGGCAAGCAGGGCGGTGAGTTGCCGTTCGCGCTGGCGGACGATCTCCGTCATCAGGTACAGCGGGCCTTGGGGCAGCCCCAGTGCGTTCGTCTCGGTCATTGGCCCGGTCACCTTCCTCGATCCTCTTTCGCCAGGGCGGGGATTGTAGCGCTCAGGCGTCGGCGAATCCGT
Organism: Pseudomonas sp. B111; assembly: GCF_026428275.1. Lineage (NCBI taxonomy): Bacteria > Pseudomonadati > Pseudomonadota > Gammaproteobacteria > Pseudomonadales > Pseudomonadaceae > Pseudomonas > Pseudomonas sp. B111. The sequence goes on from NZ_CP097857.1 coordinate 5,683,899, forward strand.
AGTCGCTCCAGCGTTCTTCGACTCGCCTGCGCAGCGCCGTCGGATAGGCGTGGCGGAACGACGCCGTAGCGGCACGCATTTGCCCGGCGAACTGTTCCGGGTACAGGCAGTTGATCACCAGCCGACCGCCGCTGCCTCGTGCCTTGTCCTCGGCATCGAGGTAGGGAACCATCGGGAAGTCACGGATCTGCGGGAAGGCGAAATGGTCGTGCAGCGGATGCGCGCGGGTCGCCAGCGCCCATACCACCTGGTCGATCTCGGTGACGTCGATGTCGTTGCCGACCAGGATCAGCTTCGGCACCAGGTGCCCGGCATGCGAGCCGAAGACGGTCTCGGCGACCCGTGCGGCGAAGGCCGCGGCGTCGGTGCCCAGGGCCGCCAGGCGCTGCACGTCGATCGACAGCACGGCCCAGCAGGTCGCCGCCTCGTAGGAGCACCAGGCCATGTCCACCGGCAGTCCGGCGTTCTGCGCCACGTCCAGCAGTTGCGCGGAAATCATGGTGCCCCAGATGGTGTGGTTTTCCTCCGGCGGCGTGCCGGCGACGCAGATTGGCAGGATCGGTTGGTCGCGGAAGCTCAGCGCATGGACGTGGAACAGCGGCTGCGGCTTGCCGGTGGGGAAGGAATAACCGTGGTATTCGCCCATCGGGCCTTCCAGCGCGGTTTCGTCGAGGCTGATCTCGCCCTCCAGGACGATCTCGGCATTGGCCGGAACCCACAGGCCGTTGGTCTGCGTGCGCACCACCTCCACCGGCTCGCCGACCAGGGCGCCCACGTAGCCGGCTTCGCTGACCCCCTCCGGCAACGGCATACCGGCCGCCGCGAGTGCCGCCGGCGGTGCGCCGAGGGCCATCGCCCAGGGCGTTGGCTTGCCCTGGCGGCGCCACTGCTCGCGGATGATGCCGATGTGCTGGGTGGGAATGGTCGGACCCGCCAGGGTGTTGCGGTCCACCAGCATCAGCCGGCCCACCGACCAGCTGTCCCAACTGCCGTCCGGCGTCTGTACCACGTGGAAACCGTAGGTGCCGAAATAGCGGCCGCCGTCCTGCTCATGGAGCAAGGGGACCGGGAAGCGGGTCAGGTCCACCTGCTCGCCGAGCCAGACGTTTTCCTGCACCGGCCCGCGCTCCAGCCGGCGCGGCGCGATCGGTTCCGCGCGCATCGCGGCGCGCAGCGTGGCCACGATGTCCCGTGGCCCGCTGTGTTCCGGCAGGCCGAAATGCAGCGCCAGGCGCGAATGGGCGCGGGCCCTGTCGGCGCGCAGGCCGGCCGGCGCGCCCAGTACCCGCGCGCCGGGCAGGCTGTCGCGGATGTTGTGGAACAGCGGGGCGGGTGCGCGGCGTTCGTAGACCCGGCGGGTGATGGCGCCGATCTCCAGGTTGGCGTCGACCTCGGTGTGCACGTCCACCAGGTCGCCCTGGCGACGCAGGTGGTCGACGAAGTGGCGGAAATCCAGGGCGCTGCGGTTCATCGGCTCGCCACTCCATATAAGTGCGTGTGCATGCATCTTATGTGCTGGCGCGTTCTTTAGACAAGCGGAGCCCGGTCGGTTCGCGGGCTGGCCGGAAGGTCGCCACCTAGGCAAGATATATGGTTGGTTGGAAGCCCTGGCAAGCTTCCTTGCGCAGTCGCGGCACAGGATCGGCAAGCGCCGTCGTGGAGGAAACATGGAAGCGTGCGATACAGCGGGCATTATGGATGCGATCACGGCTGTCACCGGCGTACTCACCCTTCTGGTGGCGTGGGCAGCATTGTTTTCGTGGCGCCGGCAAGAGCGTCAGAAAGCGATATTGGCGTGGAAGGCCGATCTGGTGGACTACGCCTACGGGTTTCCCAATCTGCCGGTGATATGGGGTTACCAGACGCACAAGGACGAGATCGACCAGGCCGCAGAGCGTTTTTATCGGTGCGTGAAAAGCTACATGGTCATGCGCGAGCTGGTGTCGCGGAAGCGGATGAAAGCCTATGAGCGAATCTGGCGCCAGGCTCATTTCGTTCATGAGAAATGTACATTCGAAGGGCAAATGACCTGCGCCATCGCCCGGGATCTGCTTTCCCAGGCTTACCTGAACGATTTTCTGAAATCTTGATGGGACAGCTCCCGGCCGCTCAACGCACCATATAGTCCATCTGCCATGGCCGCGGAATCACCAGTGCCAGCAACGCGAGAAGAGCCGCCAGCGCTGCGCTCGCCGCCATCGCCGCGAGGCCCAGTTGCTGTTCCAGTAGGGCGCCGAGCACCGCGCCGACGCACATGCCGCTCCAGGGCACCAGTTGCACCCGCCAGCCGTTGCGCCGCTCGCCCAGCAGCCAGCGGCCGAGGCCGCGGCCGAAGCGGGAGAGGGCGCCGGTGACGTAGGTCAGGCCGATGGGCAGGCCGTTGACCTGCTCGACCACGGCGTTGAGCATGCCCATGGCGAGGATCGCGGCGACCAGCGCCGGCACGTTCCAGTCGAATGGCCAGACCGCCGACAACGCCAGCAGCATCGCGCAGCAGACCAGGATCGGCGCCGCCCGGCGCCCGCTGAAGCGCGCCAGTATCACTCCCAGCGCGTTGCCGACGACGAAACTGGCCAGGGCGACGCTCAGCCGCACCAGCCCGCCGAAGTCGCCCTCGCCCAGCGATACCGCCAGGCGCGTGGTGTTGCCGCTCATGAAGGAAACGAAGTCGCCGGTGGCGAGGAAACCGATGGCGTCGGTCATGCCTGCCAGTACCGACAGCCCGGCCACCAGGCCGAGCCCGACACGCCCGCGCGTCCGCCGCAAACGAAGGCGCCGCGCGCTGCTACCCACCATGCTGTCTGGAAGCATCCGGAGAAACCACCCGCAGGAAGAGAAGGTCCGCCCCAGTGCGGACTCCCGATCTTAAGGCTCTCCCCAGGGAAAAGGCCAGGGGCGAGGCGGAGCGTCTGGGGCCGAAGATCCTGGGCAATCGGCAATGACAGTGCGGAGCGGGGCCTCAGATATCGAATACCGGTACCTGGTTTCCACCCAGTACCTCGATCTTGTCGGTCCGGTAGACCACCATCGCCTTGCTGCAGGTCACCGTGGAACGACCCTCTTTGCTGGCATTGAGATACACCGTGCCCTTGCCGGCGTAGACCGCTCTCGCGTTGGCGGCGATGCGCAGCTCGAGGGCCGCGGCTTCTCCGTCCTCGTCCCCGGCGAAGTCGCACCCGTAGAGGGCGATGGCCAGTTCCTTGCCGAACAGTTCGAGAAGGGTCGCACCAAAGGCCTGGGGCTCGACGAACTGCTTGCCCTGGACACGCCGGGCCATTACGTCCGCGGTGCTATCGCCGTGGGGGTTGCCCAGCCAGAGTTGGCCAGCCGTGCCGTGGGTGGCGATGAGGATCGTATCGATGAAGTACTGTTCGCCGCTCTCCGCGGCAACCTTGCCTAGATCCCGAACCAACTGGGCGTAGTTGGTATCGGCCTTGATCGCGAAGGCCGGCTTGTAGAGCTTGTTCCGCGCATAGGCGACGACCGCCTCCGCGAAGGCGCTGCCGGAGTCGCCTCTCCGGATCTCCTGCTGGAAGTCGTGGTAGATGACCAGGACCGCCCCTTTCCTGACCGGGCCGCTGAGCCCTCCCTTGACGATGTCGAGGGCGAAACGGAAATTGGCGCTGAGCACCTGGGACGCATGGGTAGGAAAGGTATCCGTATCGGTCAGCAGTTCCACTTCGGTACCGACCAGCACCTCCTTTCGTTCGTCGCCCTCCGCCCAGGGCGTGTCGTCCACATCCGTTCCGTAGATCCTTGCGTCCAGGTCGACCTCGACGAGCGTACTCACTGTGAAGGGCACCAGAAGCTCTTCCGGGCCGAGTCGATTCTTGACCACGGCGCCCTTGCCTTGCTTGGCGATTTTCGTGACTACGCCATGCCATGAGCGCATCCTGTTGCTCCTGTGGGAGTCCTGGTAGGAACGGCATCCGAGCATGCAGAACTATAGACGTGAAACGGCCAGCCCCGAGGAACTATCCGCCGATCGACCCTCCATCTGGCACCCGGCCTTGGGTGCCATTCCCGGCCGGACAGGATCGGTTGCTCTGGTCTCTGTGGCGAGGGAGAGGCGCCGCTCGGCGGAGCGGGTGGCGGCGAGGCAGGTCTTGTCTAGTCCTGAAATAGGTTTACACCTGCTCAGGTAGGCCGATAGGCCTCAAAACGCCCGATGCACCGCATCGGGCGTTTTGTTTTTCAGGGCCATGTGAGGCCGCTCTGTGTTGTAGATCTGCACGGCTTCAGCAACCATCTTCCTTGTCTGCTCCAGATTTTCAGGGCTACTCAGCAGCAGCTCTGTTTTGAGGATCCCGTTGATGCGCTCAGCTAGCGCGTTCTGGTAGCAGTCATATCCGTCAGTCATCGAGCACTGGACGCCATGCCGTGCATGCAGTGACTGATACAGCGCCGAGCAATATTGAATACCGCGATCCGAGTGGTGGACCAGTGACTGGCGACGCTGCCGTTTGCGTAGGGCCTGCCTAAAGGCTTGTGCAACTGACTTGGCATGCAGGCTTTCATGCACATGGTGGCCAACAATTTTTCTGGAATACGCATCCGTTACCAGGCTTAGGTACAGCGGGCCGCTACTGGCTGGCAGGTAAGTAATGTCCGCCACCCAAACATGCTCCGGTCCTGACGGGACAACCTGGTTCGGGCCTGACTTGAGTAGGTTCGGATGGCGGTAGAAGCGATGAAAGCTTTGTGTTGTCTTGTGATACGCCCGCTTGGGCAACACCAGCAAACGGCGCTCTCCCAGGACCTGAAATAGTCGGTCTCGGCCAATTTGGAGCCGCCTATCAGGCTGGCAATGCAGCAGATAGTGCAGCTTTCGTGCGCCTAGTCGTGGCTGACGTATCCGGATTTGTTGAACAAATTCGACAACCCGATCTGCCTGGCGTGCTTTGCTATCAGCAGCTCGATTGCGCTTGTAGTAAGCCTGTCGGCTCATGCCAAGAAACTGACAAGCCCTGGCAATGCTCAGTCCTGCGACTTGACCTTGCGAGAGGACTTGCCGGATCGCTTTTTTACGACCGATACACCGTAATCATTTTTCAGGACATCGACGACGGTCTCGAAGAACTGAGTCTTCTGGCTCATCAACTCAAGCTGCTGCTCAAGCTCTTTGATCCGCTGCTCTGGAGTGAGCGTTTTGGGGTCAGACATCGCGCAACTCTTCTCGGCCCGAATCGACGCCCCTTGGCTCCAATCCTGCCGACCATGCTTGCGCAACCATACCAGAACCGTCGACCGGCCCTGGATGCCATACCGCACCTGGGCCTGCTTGTAGGTCACCTGTCCTTGTCATCTGACGAAAACTCCATCTGGCGCGGGACACCATCGACCTACAAATCGTCCTGCCAGTCGGTGCTGGGTTTGAGGCTGCTCAGGAACTCTTCCAGGGCATAGTCTTCGCCGGGCGGCAACCGGGTCGTGAGCCGACTGGCGGGCGCCACCGGGTCGGCCGATGGCGGCGGACCGTCGCCGCTGGCGGTCTGCGGCAGCAGGTCGACGCCGAACGGGTCGTGAGCGGGCTTCTTCCCAGGCGTCGGCGAGCTGATGCCGATCAGGGTCGCCTGGTCCTTGCGCCGCAACGGCATCACCATGCTGCTGTCGCCGTTGAGGTAGCTGGCCATGGTCGCCAGGGCAATGCCAACGAAGGGCGAGGCCGCGCCGGTGTCGCCCAGGCGCTGGGTCAGGTCGTAGCTTTCCCGCGAGTCCAGCAAGTCCAGCGAACTCTGCGCGGCGCCCAGCGCCGGGGTGAGTTCGGCCAGCGGCGTGGCGTTCAACCCGCCGTCGTAGAACAGCCGGGCGGGCGCCGGCCTGAGCCCGGCACTGGCCGTCTTCCAGGCAGCGGCCAGTTGTGCGGTGAGAGCTTCGCGCTTGAGCCGTTCGCCGGTATCCGGGCGGGTCAGCGGCACACTCACCGGCCGATGCAGCCTGGCCAGCACCGGCAACGCATCCCACTGCTCCAGAGCCCGCTCGGTCCAGGGCTGGGGAATGAACGGCGTGGGGCGGAACTCCACCGGCGGCTTGCGCCAGCCCCAGCCACGGAACTCGGGGTCGATCCGGTTTTCGTTGACCTTGGTGTAGGGGGCGAACTGGCGTAGCCAGTCGACCCGCTCGGGGCGGCCGACGATCAGGGCGACCATGGTGTCTGTCAAGGTCCCCGGTACACGTGGGCCAGAACCTCCCCCTAATGATTTTAAAGGTACATCCCGACTCGATAAGGAACCGGCCATATTGAAGCCTTCGTTGGCGTACACCAACACTGCTGGCAAGTCTGGGTTGCGTTCGAACAAACTGAACAACGCCTCCAGTACTCCTTCAGGCGTATCGTTACAGATAATGCCATCCTGCAAATTGGCAATCCGATGCCAATGCAGTCCAGCCGGAACACGGAGATCATTGACTTTTACTGACAGGCTTTCCCGCGTCTCCTCCGGAGTGAAGCGTAGGTTAGGAGTGCTCGGATCCCAACTACGCACCACCGTCACCGTTGGTATCGGCCATTTCTCCAGAAAGTTTTTCAGCCCCAGTTCCAGGGCGTCCGCTTGGCGCTTTTCATACGCCATATCCTTGTCATCCGCAGACGTCGGATACTTCTTCGGGTCCATCGGCAGGATGCTGCCGACATGCAAGGCCTCGGCCTGCACCGCATTCTGCTCCTGCAAGGCCTTCCATACCTGGCCCTGGCGAAACACATCCAGGCTCATGCCTATGCTGAGCACATCCAGGGTTTCCAGGCGCGGCGAAGTTTTCGGAGCGTGATAAGCATCAGCGGACATGGCGGCCTCCTTGGCCGGGGTGTAAGCGGTAACGGACGTCGCTGGATTAACGAAACAACGCATCGAAGACAAAAGTGACTCGGCGGCATACCCAGCAGAACTGCTCAAAAGCAAACCGACGAGAGAGAGTGTTGAGAACGTCAAACGCATCAGCTCGCTCCTCCAAAACGCACCGGCCGGCTGTAATAGCGGTCTTCGATGGTTTGTGTCGCCACCAAGGAAGGCAGGCTGTCTCCTACTGTCACAGGGAGTTTGCCACTCTTGCGGTAGACTACAGTGGCGTCTATTAGCTCGCTATTTTTAGGCTCTTCCGCGTGATACAACGCTTGCACCTCTTCGCTCGGAATATGTATTTCGTCATTTGCTTGGCCATTTAGCCCCTTGTCCTTAGCCTTCCAATCCAACCGCCAATCCGCCACTCGACACAGATACTGATAGAAAACCACATCATCCACGCTGTCCCCGGCCCCGATGGCCAGGTCATAGGCCAGTACCCGCCGGTTATGCTCCGGGTTGTTGGGTATGGCCGAGTGGAACGACAAGGGCTCCAGATGGCCCTCCGCCGTCTGCAGGCGCAGCCGGGCCTCGTAGGGAGTTTCCGCGCGGGTGACCAGAACCATGCCGGTGCCCAGTTCACGAGCGGAAAACACATGGGTCTGCAGGGCCAGTTCCTTGCCTTCGTTCAACGCCCTCTCCACGCAGCGCGCGTCGCGCCCGTAGCGGTACGCCAGCGCGGCGTCCACCTGTTGCGCGACGGCGTGCCCGCTGTCCTTTTCCTTCCAGCCGCCGTTGCTTATGCCGATGGCGGCGTCGATCGGATCGAGGGTATCGCGCACCTGATAGACGCCGCTGGCGGAGTTCTCTCCCGGCGCCGTGACGGTTCCGTCGAAATCGAATCGCGCTTCCGTCGGCAACGGCAGACGCGGCGCGGTCAGCAGCACGCTGTCGCCCTGGTCGAAGTTCGCCCGGCCGAATCTGTCCTTGCCGCCCAGCCCGGTGTCTTCCCAGGTCTTCTCGCCGGCCAGCAGAAGAGGGTAGACATGGGGAGGGGCGTGCCCGCCGATCTTTTCCTTCTCGCCATTGCGCTTGCGTACGGTGAAGATGCGCTGGTGAAAACCCTGCGGCAGCCCGGTCCTTCCCGGGAGCCCCTTGACCTGCTCAGCAATGCCGCGCCAGCCGATACCCTGGACGTTGGCAAGTCCCACCGTCTGGTCCTGGGGCGTGAAATACAGGTAGACACTGCCGCGATTGTCGCGCTCATCGAAGCTGAGCCGTTCCCCGTCGATGGTCGTCTGGCAGCCCTGGCCACCCACCCAGCCGGGGCCGCCTATCGCGCCGTAGCCTTGGCAGTTGCGCAACGCGACGCTGCTCAGCGCGGGGACCGGATGGCGTCGGCCGCAGATGAACTCGAGGATACCTTTGAGCGTGGCCAGCCGCGCCTCTCTGGTCTGCTGGCTGCTCCAGCCCTGGAGCTTCTCGTTGAGGGGTTCGAACAGGCCGTAGGGTGAGTTGAGCATGATCACCCCGTCCGCCGGCTCCACGCCGTCATCCTTGAGGAAGGCATGTGCCAGCAGGGTCAACAGGGTGCCCTGGCTGGGCCCGACGACATTGATGGTGTCGTCGGGGTAACGCTTGCGGATGATCTTGATCAACATGGCCAGGCGCATGGCCGCAAGGACCATGTACTTGCGCCCTGCCGCCGAAAACAGCGGATGGGTCATGGTGCCGCCGAACCAGTCCAGCGAGATGAAACCGAACAGCTTGCCGTTGAAACCCTGGCCCCACATGTCCGGCAGGTTGGTGGTGGCATTGACGAACTGCCCGCCTTCCTTGGTGCCGGACTTGTCCAGCCGGTTGCCGTTGCGGTCCAGCCATTCGCCGTGGGCCGCGGTCTTGTTGATGTATTGCTCTTCCTCGCGGAAGCCCCAGTAGAAAGGTACGACTACGCTGCGTACGGCGGCCCCGCCGGCGCCACTGGCGAACTTGCGCCGGTAGTAGACGGCGTCGGGGTTCTCCGCCTTGCCTTCGTCGTCCGCCGGCAGGCTGTAGCCCGCCGGCGTCAGGTAGCCGGGATTGGCCTGCCCGCCGGGCAAGGTCGGCGGCATGTCCAGGCGTTCGTTGAGCCCCTGGCAGAGCCCTCGCTCGATCCGTTCGTAGCAACCCGCGAGATCGTTGACGCCATGCACCACGATGGTCACGCAAGGCTTGGGCGGAGGCGGCACCAGGTGCACGTCGCCGCCCTTGGGCAAGGTGATGGACTGGGCAGAGACGATCGTCCTCGACCGAACCCTATCGTTCATGGCTTCTCTCCTTGCCGCTCCTCGGCGTTGCGTCGTGCCAGGCAGGTCGCTTCGTCGAGCAGCATCCAGTTGCCAGGTTCGCCGGCCAGGCAGAATTCGACGGCAATGCTGGAAACCGTTTGCCGGTGCCGACGGCTACGCTCGTTGAAATGAATGAATGCGTTGTAGCTCCCATCTGGCTGCAAGCGCTCCGGCCGGCGCAGGAGCACGCTGGAGCCGGGATAGTCGCCGAAGACCTCGATCTCCCCGGCACGCCACCCGGGCGGGAGCTCGATCCGCCACAGCGTTTCCTGGCAATGGCTGCCGACCCGCCGACATACCGAAACACGGGTGATCTCGACGTCGTTGGTTTCCGCCAGCAAGGGGCGTAGATCCAGTGTCACGCGCCCGGAGCCGGCGTGCACCGGGATCTGCGGTGGCAGTTTGGAAACGGCCAGGGCCTGGACGCTTCCCAGGCCGAACAGGCAGGCAATGAGCAAGGTCTTGCATTTCATTGGTCAGTATCCCGTTGGGAAGTTTTTCAGTACGCCAGCGAACCTGCTGTTCGCAGAGGCTTCCCCGAACTCGTTCTTCTCGAGGAAATAATCTCGAACGATGTCTCCCTGCTGTTCGATGTTGTAGTCCTTCAACGTCTTACCCGGCTCCAACCGGTAGGCGTACTGGTCGCCTAGGAGAAACTGCCTGGCTTGCTGGTAGGCCCCCACCAGAAGGACGTTGACGCCATGCTGGTGCTGCCAGACATGGGTCATTTCGTGGATGAACAGGCCCTGGCGCTGCAGACTCTCCAGGCTCCAGTCCGCCACGCCGCGCAACTCCTCGCCGAAGTAGATGTGGCCGTTCGGCGCCATCACGTAGTCCTTGCCCTGCCAGGGGACATAGTCCTCGTCGCGCAGGCGGACCGTGGAATAGTCGATGGAATCGCCGAATACGCCTTTCGCCAGGCTGATTTCCCCTTCGCTGAGAGCACGTCCGGCCTCGGCGTCGGAGCCACCCAGGAGTTTGCCGGCGACCAGCGATTTCGCGTGCTGCAGCAGCTCAGCTTCCAGGCAAACTGCACGCATGGAGGTCGCCGACCTGCCGAGAATGCCTAAGCTCCTCCATTCTCCTACTCTAGGCCGCCCTCTGCGACCCACTGGCAATCAGGCATCCTCATCTCGAGCAAGGCGGCCGGCGTTCCCATCCACATCCAGCAGCGCACTGCTCCCGATGATGGGAAATATGCTCGTCATCGGGAGCAGACCACCTGGTGGCCTCCGCCATCGATCAGTCTGGCCAAACGGCTCCGTGACCGTGATACCGTGGTAGGTGCTTTCACCGAGCCAAACGATATCCATTGCCAATTACTCCTTCTTCTGGTCCTTACAAGTCATCCAACCAATTCTCTTTCGGCGTCAAACTGGTGAGAAACTCCTCCAGAACATAATCGTCTCTGTCATAGGTCATCAGTGGTGCCGGGCGAACAGGAGGGCTACCGACGCTACTGGCCATTGGACCCGAGTTTGGTGGAGGAGGTGTCAGTGCTCCGGGGCGATAACGGACACTATTGAGAATTGTGTCCCAGAGTTCAAAGAACTCTGCCTCAGTCGGGTAAGCCGGAGCCTCGTCGTGGGTGGGGAAATCACCAAGTTCCGCAGGCTTCGTCGCAGTCTTAAAGGTCGTTTCCAGATCAATGCCAACGCTCGGCATCGGATAAGGACTTCCGGCACCAGGGAAACTCCATTCGCCACCGATGTTGGTTTTGAAATACTTCCAATTACCTCTTCCTTCAGTGCCACCAACCACACGCTCATCGCCCTCCAGATCGCCTACATTGCGTTTGCGAGCTCTATATTCCTTTCGACCGGCGACAACCCCCGGCTTGGCAAGATCTTTCGCCAGAAGCCCGGTGAATTCATCCTCTCCTTCCCGATAACGTTCCAACATTGGCTGCTCGGGTTCCCACACCTTCGCATGACGCACTACCAACCCTAGCTCCTTTGGCAGTCTGAATCCCCAGCTAACTGACTCGAACGGAGCATTGAGGTCGTAGTATGACTCAACAAAGGCTCCATTCAGGCATAGCCCTGGCCTGTCGGGTATTTCATTGTTCTTCCGTGTATACAGCCGGGGAAGCCAACGCAGAATATCCTCAGCAGCGTTTAGCGTGCGGCCGAAGGTGAACAATGTGTTGTCACGCCACAAATATCCCTCAGCCTCATGAAAAACCTCTTTACGCATAACTCCATTCAGGTCAGGTCCTTCGACCCACACATAGTTATATATAAATACTGAGCTATTTTTTAGAGGACTCCTTTTATTTGCCGACCGTGGAGCAAGTCTGGTGGATTTCTTTTCTTCTGCCTCGATCTCCGCCCATCGTTTCTCCATCAAAATAGCGTAATCAGCCTCAGACACTCCCGTGGTGACCGAAAGAGCTAAATAACCGTCAAGATGCGCCCCGCTGGCGGTAGGCTCCCACTCCGTTCCTTCTGGTAGATCGATGAGTAAGCGCCCAACACAATGGGTCTGCATTTTTTTTGTCAATTCTGTCATGGGATAATTCCTATGCAATTTGCTGTCACCCCAGTAACGCAAGGCATAGAAGCTCACGGCTATCGCTATGCCCAGCAAGATAGCGTGCGGTATATACTTACGCCATTTCATGCGGGTATTTCTGTAGTTGTCGTGGATTTTCCGGCCTCTTTTCGTATTGCCAACGCACCGATACATAGAACCGAATACAGAGTGACGTTTTGCACCATTCGATTATCGTACGAGGCCTGATGGTCAAACCCTGTCATACGAGCGGAGAAAACAGCGGCCTTTGCCGAGTCTTCGGAAGAATGCGCAGGTACCGTCGCATCACCTACTTGGTCTTGCCCCTGTATTTTCCCAACATAAGAGTTGCCTTTAGTGCTTCGCATGACCCCCACTCCATGCTGCATGACCATATCCTGTCCATCAGCATCATTAACCAGATAAGCCGTCCCCTCGTGGTCATCGCGCCACATACGCAACCCTATAGCGTGAACGGTCGATGGTACGGGCCCTCGGGTAGCAGGCAGGTCCTTGCGGTATGCAGCGATCATTTGCGGCTGAAGATTCCATGTGACGCGATGAAAAGCCATTTCCCCTTCATCTGCGCCGTAATGCGAGTATGTATTAGGGTGATAGCTGCTACCGAGTTCGGTGTGAAAATGCTTTGCCTCGCCCAGTCGCATTCCATAGCGCCCCCAGGCTTTCTGAAGTGCTTGAAGCGCTGCGGGACCTTTTATTTTATTGACCGCCGGATCAATCCAAAGCGGATCAACCAAGCGCCACCACGCTCGAGGCTCCATATAAATTTGCATATAGGGATCCGCCTGCCCCACACGTGCCTCCGGTAGTTGTGCGACAACTCTGCCCTCGCAAGTGATGCGCAGCCAACCGGCCCCATAACGATGATTGGGCAAAAGCTCCAATGGGCCTGCTGCATTAGCAAATACCGGCATAATTTTCTTTCCAGTTCCACCAAGCCCGATGCTTCCGGCGAAGTCCTCCCAACCCGCACGCACCCTACGATAAGCCGTTCCGGCTCCAACCGCTGGCTGCACGCCATGAACTACTCCCTGAATCAAAGCGGGATAGCGTTTGGCACACATTCGGCCAACTAACCCTCCCATAGAGTGGGTAACCAGTATCACCCCATGGTCACACTTGACTCGAAGTTCTTTCCTGCAACGATCAATGATGGCTTCGATTTTTCCCGCCAGATAGTCGGCGGCTTTGCCGTTGGTCTGCAGCCAGTTGTAGCCCACTGCATAGACGGGATAACGAAACTCGGCAGCCTCCCGCAACATCTCCTTTGTGAGTACTTGATAGCCATTGAGCTGCCCCCACACCTCTGGGTTGTGCGGCACCGCACCTTGCACCCCCGGATACACCTCCCCCTTCGAGGTGATGATGAAGCGAAGCTGCGCTTCTAGGAAATTGAGAATGCCGCCGTACGAGCTGATCATCACCGACCCCCAACCACGACTAAGTGCCTCCTGCAACGGCAGAGTAGTAATGTGCTCGGAAACAACTTCACGATCTGCATCCTCGGGAGACGAGACTGGCCGTGTAGTGTCGGGATCAAGCAACAATTTCCGCTCTGTCGGGCTCAGATGACGGTACCCTCTTTTCGCAGTAAACCCCGCCACCCACCCCACGCCATCGTCTGGAAACCAAGCCCAACGATTGTTTTCCCCAAGTAACCTTCCAGCCTCCGCATTTGACGTCAATAACGGACTACCCATGATGCCCGGCACAAAAACAACCGGAATCGCCTGATCCGGAGGGGCAGTAATTTCGGCACGAACCTTGTTACTAGTTGGACTCATCGTCACACGAGCAGTGGTGTGTCCATTGGTCCCAATGTGCGTAGACACAAGCCTAGTTGGCTCACTCATCTCGATCTCCTCTCCATGTGGGCCCATATGCCAAGTTGCATCAGACCTCTGCCGGCCCTAGCAACTCGATCTCATATCCCTCCGAAGTCAGTCCTTGCTGCAGCGCTGTCCAGCCGTCCTTGTCGGTAACGCCCTCTACCCTTGCCCCATCGCTATACACAAGCGCATAACGATAGTTGGGAAGCGGTCTACCTCCACGCACAACACGTACGCGCTGATCGAACGGTGCTCCGGACCAAGAGTTGAAGGCCGTAGACGCATAGGCAGGACCAACATGACTATGCTTCGCCGCCTTGACCACGAAGTTGCCGGGCATGCCCAGCTCGATGTTGCCGCCCTTGAGGGTCAGGTAGGCGCCGCCGCACATCAGGGTGATGTGCTCCTTCGCGGTGACCAGCACGTGCTGCTGGCTGGCGCTGACCTCCACGCTCTGCTCGGCCTCCAGGCGGATGTCGTTCTTCTGCGCCTGCAGCAGCATCGGCCCCTGGTGGGTGATCTGGCGCAGCTCGCCGCCCTGGGCGAACAGGCCGATGTCGCTGCCGGCGTTGATCACCACCTTCTGCCCGGCGGTCACCTGCTGGTTCTGCCGGGCCACGCTGTCGACGTGCTCGCCGGCGGCCAGGGTCAGGCTCGCCGGCGTCGCCGCGGCGATCCCTGCCGGACCGCTCAAGGCGATCGCCGGCTTGCCTCCGTTGCTCTTGCCGGACTCGTCGTTGGCACCGTGGCCGAGGTCGCGCACGGCTTCCTGGAGGGTTTGCTGCGGCGCCGCGTCGTGCCCCACGCCCTGGTGCTCCCCGGCGTAGTCGCCCAGCTCGCGGGCCAGCTCCAGCGCCGCCTCCAGCACCTGCACCACGACGCCTCGGTCGAGATGGCCGGCGCCGGCCCTGAGCTGCTCCTCGGTGCTCAGCAGCAGGCCCCTGGCCGCACGTACCGCGCCATGTTCGTCGGTGCGCAGTTCGAAGCCCTCGCCGCGCGGCTTGCCGCCTTCGGGCCGAGGATGGGTCAGGTAGCCCAGGTGCAGCGCGCTGGCACCGTGGTCGCTCATCAGCGCCGCACTGATCTGCGCCGTGGTGTCGTCGATGCGCAGCTCGTTGGCCCGACTGCCCTTGTACTCCTTGCTCTTGATGGTGCTGAGGATCTTGTGGTCGGGCAGCGCGTAGGGCGGTCGGTTGGTCGCCCGGTAGGTGCGCCCGGTGACGATCGGCTGGTCGCAGTCGCCGTCCAGGTAATCGACGATCACCTCCTGGCCAATCCGCGGGATCGCCATGTGTCCCCAGTCGGCACCCGCCCAGTTCTGCGCGACCCGTATCCAGCAGGTACTGAATTCATCGTGACGTCCCTCGCGATCCCAGGGGAACTGGACCTTCACCCGTCCCCACTCGTCGCAATGGATCTCTTCCCCTGCCGGGCCGACTACCGTCGCGATCTGCGGACCATCGATACGCGGCCGAGGCAGCGGTGCGGGACGCCATTCGACGTCCTCGGGTACCAGTTCGGCGCGCAGGTCGTAGCTCACCCCCAGAGGGGCGTCGGCGGACTCTTCCTCCTGGCCGGCATACTGGGTGCCGCGATGGACCACCCGCACCGGCCGCCACCAGGCGTTGAAGTCGGCACGCGGATGACCTTCCAGGGCAAAGGCGTGGCCCGGGATCAGCCGCGGGTCGTCGCCGCTGACCGATGCCACCCGTGCATCGCGCCGATGTCCTCTGAGGCGGCTTTCGCTGAAAGGCCGGCCCGCGCCGCTCTGCTTGTAGCGACCGGGGTAGTCGTAGCGCTCGTAGGACGAGTCCTGATGCTCGAGCGCCTCGCCAGCGAGATGCTCCTCCTCGGTCGGTCGGGCGCTTGAAGCTGTAGTCCCGCTGGGTCTGTCGAGCCGTACGAACATTTTCGCTGTAGCGGAAAGAATGAAGCACCGGCTGTGGGTTGTCGCCCTCCGGCTGGGCGCTGAACAGTACCGGGCCGCCGGCGATACGCTCCTGGACGTAGAGCCGGTCGCTGCAGACCAGGGTGTGGCGGTGTTCGTCGAAGCGGAAGTAGTAGACCAGGCCTTCCTCGAAGGCCAGCCGGTCGTGCAGGTAGTGATCGCTGTCGCCGGCCTGCACGCAGTATTCGCGCTCGGCAGGTGCTCGAGGTAGATAGCTGTTCGTAGTCGAGCACCCGGTGTTCCTTGAGCAGCGCCTGGAGAATCTCCGGAACACTCTTCTCCTGGAAGATCCGCCAGTTGCAGCACAGCTCCAGGCGCGCCAACTGCGGTTCCAGCAGCAGTTCGTAGCGGGTCCGGCGAAAACCCGAGCTGCCCTGGGTGAAGTGGCTGACGATGCCATGGACATAGCGTGCCGGACGGCCGTCCTGCCAGAGGGTGAAGGTGCCCGGCTGGTCGAGTACCTGCTTGAAATCGATGGCGTTCTTGTCGCTGACCAGCTTCAGGTTCGAGGCGAAAGGCTCGCAGAGCGCTTCGCGGCCAGTTCGAACTCGACGCACCTGCATCGAGGGCGAGGCCCTTCGCCATGGACGAAGGTGAATTTCAGGTCTGGTTGACGCATGGATCGTTCCCTGTTCACTGGCGGGCGACCGTTCCTTGTCCTGCCTGGCGCGGGCGAGACAAGGGCGCGTTAGGCTCGATCGGAAGCCGCCTGCAACGAAAAAGCGGCATCGACCCGGCGCGGGCTTTCCGGTAGCGGCGCTTTGGGTCATCGAGGGCACGACGGCCAGCGAGGCTGGCCGCGTGCGGCGGTCGCGGCTCAGCCGGCGACCGGGGAGCGCCAGTCGTCGGAGCCGGAGGTGCCGGAGACTTCGTGGGTCCAGGTGATCTTGCGGTAGGTGAAGTGCACGTCTTCCAGGTGGGTGAAGTGGGCGCCCGGGTCCTGGCAGTTGTGCATGTAGTCCTTGATGTCGACGATGATCGCGTCTTCCAGGACGGTGGTGTAGTAGTGCTCCTGGGTGCCGGCGGCGGAGGTGCGGTACCACTGGATCTCGACCTTGGTCAGGCGCTCGCCGGAGGTCAGGGCGGCCAGCAGCAGCGGCGAGGCCTTGTCGAAGACCTTGGTGATGACCACAGGCTTGTGCACGCGCTGGCCGGTCGGCTGGCCGGACTGCGGGTCACGCGGGATGATCACTTCGTGGTTGAAGCCCTGGACCATCACCTGGTCCTCGTGGCCTTCCTGATAGGTGTTGCCGACCGAGTCCTCGGTGAAGGCGCCGGCGGTGATCAGGCCCTGCTTGGTGCCGGTGATGGACATATAGGCGGGGGTTGCCATGGATACGTTCCTTGTCGTTGAAAGTGCCCAGGCGATATGCCGGGGACATCGGTGCTAGACAAGAACCGTGCCACTAGTCTTGAAACTCTTTTCCATCAAGGCGTTATTGGGGGAAGCCAAAAACTCGCTGGCGATTCTCATGGGAAGAACACTGAAAATTGCGCAACTTTTTGCGCACCGCTTGCAAAAAGTTGCGCACTCTCTCGGAGCCCTTTGGGTATTTGTTCCCTAGCGTTCTATCCACAACGTTATCAACCAAAAAGTTGCACAATGGCTTTTGGATTGTGAGGCTGAATGGTTGGAGTATTTTCTGCCTCTGCCCCTATCCAAACAACGCTTCAGCACGCGTAGTCTGATTGTCCAAACGTTCACCAAGCCCAGCCGGTACAAGCTCACCTTTCCACCGTATGCGTGACCTCTCCCTCAGCCGGTATTCCCCCAATGGGGGCGAACCGCCGTTCAAATGCGGGTGGCCGGCTTGAAGTCGGATAGTCCGACCTCAAAACCGGCAAATCGCCGGTTTTGGATCTCCTGCATTGCAGGCAAAGGCTCGCTGCGTTCAAGCGCAAATACGGGAATATCCCGCATTTGAAAACCCGGCTTCAAAAGTACGCAAAACGTCCTTTTGACTGCGGACGAAATTCGTCGTCAGTCGGTGTTTTGTGCGTCCGAATTTCGGACGCACAAAATCCCCCAGATTCGGGGTATTACGAGAGTCTCGTAAAACTCTCACTCCAGCCACCGGCTGAAGCCGCCACTACAAAATATTCGTAGTGAACATGCCCTGATTTTTCAGGAGATGATCGCGCGACCGTGGCCGCAATTTTGTGGAGACGGCGACCCCGCTGAGTTACGGCCTCGGGCATTAACGTTGGAGCAACGTTGGCTAACGGTGGACTAACGTTGATCGCGTTACCGGGAAGGGGCGCATTTCAAGTGCGCCCCTTGGCGCGACCAGCGATGGCTCCGAACTGAGCCATGGGCTAACGCGGCGCTATCTCACAACCGCCAATGGGGGAAGTGAGGAAAATCCCACCTTGCCTGACCAATCGCCAGGGGATCGAACTTACCGGGAGCGACGCAGACCACCCGGTTGCCCTGCTGGAACTGACGACAGACATTTGAGCTGGCCGGCATAAAAAAGCCCCGCCTGAGCGATTCAGGACGGGGCTTTCCTTTAGGCTTACTGCACCTACCATGCACCCATGAGAGGTGGCTTGTGGCTAATGACTTTTGGTAAGTGCTTGATTTGTATGGCGCATCCGGCGGGATTCGAACCCACGACCCCTGCCTTCGGAGGGCAGTACTCTATCCAGCTGAGCTACGGATGCAGCGCCGCGGCTCGCGCGGCAGGCCGCAATCATACGCATCTCGTCGGCGGGAGTCCATTCCATGTGCGTACGTTCGTGATTTCGAACGAAAACGACCGTCCGTCGAGGATGTGCTCAGAAAAGCAGCAGGATTTTCCGACTTTCGTTGATTTTATCGAACGGGGTATTGCCCTTTGTCAGTGGTGGCCCTAGGATTCGTTTGAGATTTCAAACGCCCCCAAAGCCACAACAACAGGAGACCGGGGAATTGGCATCAGTTCAGCCGGCCGCGTGCCCCTGGAATGACCTCTTTCTGACCTGCCCGTCGCTCGTCCGGCCTTTCGCGCTGCCGGGCCGCCGTGGTGCCGGCGTGGCGTTTCGTCCGCAATCCCTTTCCCGCACGAGTCTTTCGTATCCTCCCCGACGCCTGTCGGCGGACGCGTTCGTCCGCGTCCGCCCGTTGCGCACGGTGGCCGGCCGGTAACGGCGACGCCGCTGGCACAGGGCGCAGGAAATGGAACACCGGGGCGCTGGCCCTTTCGAATAACCAGCAGGCAACACTTTCCGGTTACAACCGAACCAGACAACCAGGCACGCGGGGTAGTCGAGGTAGACCCGCTGCTCACGGCATTCCTCGAAGGAGACAGGTCATGCAACTCAAAGATGCCAAGCTGTTCCGTCAACAAGCCTACGTCGATGGCGCCTGGGTGGATGCCGACAACGGCCAGACCATCAAGGTGAACAACCCGGCCACCGGCGAGATCATCGGCAGCGTGCCGAAGATGGGCGCCGCCGAGACCCGCCGCGCCATCGAGGCTGCCGACAAGGCCCTGCCGGCCTGGCGCGCGCTGACCGCCAAGGAGCGCGCCAACAAGCTGCGCCGCTGGTTCGACCTGATGATCGAGAACCAGGACGACCTGGCCCGCCTGATGACCATCGAGCAGGGCAAGCCGCTGGCCGAGGCCAAGGGCGAGATCGCCTACGCCGCCTCCTTCCTCGAATGGTTCGGCGAAGAAGCCAAGCGCATCTACGGCGACACCATTCCCGGCCACCAGCCGGACAAGCGCATCATCGTGATCAAGCAGCCGATCGGTGTGACCGCGGCCATCACGCCGTGGAACTTCCCCTCGGCGATGATCACCCGCAAGGCCGGCCCGGCCCTGGCCGCCGGCTGCACCATGGTGCTCAAGCCTGCTTCGCAGACCCCGTATTCCGCCCTGGCCCTGGCCGAGCTGGCAGAGCGCGCCGGCATTCCGAAGGGCGTGTTCAGCGTGGTCACCGGTAGCGCCGGCGAAGTCGGCGGCGAGCTGACCAGCAACCCGATCGTGCGCAAGCTGACCTTCACCGGTTCCACCGAAATCGGCCGCCAACTGATGGCCGAGTGCGCCCAGGACATCAAGAAGGTGTCCCTGGAGCTGGGCGGCAACGCGCCGTTCATCGTGTTCGACGACGCCGACCTGGACGCCGCCGTCGAGGGCGCGCTGATTTCCAAGTACCGCAACAACGGCCAGACCTGCGTCTGCGCCAACCGCCTGTACGTGCAGGACGGCGTGTATGACGCCTTCGTCGACAAGCTGAAGGCCGCCGTGGCCAAGCTGAACATCGGCAACGGCCTGGAAGCCGGCGTGACCACCGGTCCGCTGATCGACGCCAAGGCCGTGGCCAAGGTCGAGGAACACATCGCCGACGCGGTCTCCAAGGGCGCCAAGGTGGTTTCCGGCGGCAAGCCGCACGCCCTCGGCGGCACCTTCTTCGAGCCGACCATCCTGGTCGACGTGCCGAAGAACGCCCTGGTGTCCAAGGACGAGACCTTCGGCCCGCTGGCGCCGGTGTTCCGCTTCAAGGACGAGGCCGAGGTCATCGCTATGTCCAACGACACCGAGTTCGGCCTGGCGTCCTACTTCTACGCCCGCGACCTGGCCCGCGTGTTCCGCGTCGCCGAGCAACTGGAGTACGGCATGGTCGGCATCAACACCGGCCTGATCTCCAACGAAGTGGCGCCGTTCGGCGGCATCAAGGCCTCGGGCCTGGGCCGCGAAGGCTCCAAGTACGGGATCGAGGACTACCTCGAGATCAAGTACCTCTGCCTGGGCGGTATCTGAGTCCGGCGAGAAACGCATCCGGAGGGGCCGGACGGCAGGCAAGAGCTGCGCCGTCCGGTGTCGACGTTGCCGGTGGTGGCACCGGACGAACCGGGAGTCGCGGTCGCCGATCGCGAAGCGGCTCCGAGCCCTGGCGGGCCTGCAAGTCCCGAGGCAGTCGATCATCGCATGCTGCCTTGGGGAGCTTCCTTCCCGCCTTCATCCTTTGACCCGGCCGACCCGATGAGCGGCCACTGAGGAAGCCATGAGCAAGACCAACGAATCCCTGCTGAAGCGTCGCCAGGCCGCGGTACCCCGCGGCGTGGGCCAGATCCACCCGGTCGTCGCCGAGCGCGCCGAGAACTCCACCGTCTGGGACGTGGAAGGCCGCGAGTACATCGACTTCGCCGGCGGCATCGCCGTGCTGAACACCGGCCACCTGCATCCGAAGGTGATCGCCGCGGTCCAGGAGCAACTGGGCAAGCTGTCCCACACCTGCTTCCAGGTGCTGGCGTACGAACCCTACATCGAGCTGGCCGAGGAAATCGCCAAGCGCGTGCCGGGCGACTTCCCGAAGAAGACCCTGCTGGTCACCTCCGGCTCCGAAGCCGTGGAGAACGCCGTCAAGATCGCCCGCGCCGCCACCGGCCGCGCTGGCGTGATCGCCTTCACCGGCGCGTACCACGGCCGCACCATGATGACCCTGGGCCTGACCGGCAAGGTGGTCCCGTACTCCGCCGGCATGGGCCTGATGCCGGGCGGCATCTTCCGCGCCCTGGCGCCCTGCGAGCTGCACGGCGTGAGCGAGGACGACTCCATCGCCAGCATCGAGCGCATCTTCAAGAACGATGCCCAGCCCCAGGACATCGCCGCGATCATCATCGAGCCGGTGCAGGGCGAGGGTGGCTTCTACGTCAACTCCAAGTCCTTCATGCAGCGCCTGCGCGCCCTGTGCGACCAGCACGGCATCCTGCTGATCGCCGACGAAGTGCAGACCGGCGCCGGCCGTACCGGCACCTTCTTCGCTACCGAGCAACTGGGCATCGTTCCTGACCTGACCACCTTCGCCAAGTCGGTCGGCGGCGGCTTCCCGATCTCCGGCGTGGCCGGCAAGGCCGAGATCATGGACGCCATCGCGCCCGGCGGCCTGGGCGGCACCTATGCCGGCAGCCCGATCGCCTGCGCCGCGGCACTGGCCGTGCTGAAGGTGTTCGAGGAAGAGAAGCTGCTGGAACGTTCGCAAGCCGTCGGCGAGCGCCTCAAGGCCGGCCTGCGCGAGATCCAGGCCAAGCACAAGGTGATCGGCGACGTTCGTGGCCTGGGTTCGATGGTGGCCATCGAGCTGTTCGAGGGCGGCGATACCCACAAGCCGGCCGCCGAGCTGGTCAGCAAGATCGTCGTCCGTGCGCGCGAGAAGGGCCTGATCCTGCTCTCCTGCGGCACCTACTACAACGTCATCCGCTTCCTCATGCCCGTCACCATCCCCGACGCGCAACTGGAGAAGGGCCTGGCCATCCTGGCCGAGTGCTTCGACGAACTCGCTTAAGCTTCACCGGCAAAGCGATACCCCCGAGGCCCGCGCGTCCGCGCGGGCCTTTCTTTCAGAGGCTTCACGGAAACGGAAGCCTCTTTTTTCTGCCAGGGTTTTCCGCGAAACGCCCGACGAACGGTTTTCCCCTGTTACCCTTGGGCGCCTGGCGCATACGAATCCTCCCGCATTCCTCCGGTCGTTCCGTTCGTGGCGATTAGGACAGGTCCTAGAGGCGCACCGTGTTCGCCCGTCATACCCTTGTGTGCCCGCGGGCCGTGTCGTGCCCGCCTGTCATGCCTGGTGCGGCCTGCTCGGTTCGCCAGGTTCGAAGAGGAAAGCCATGAGTGCCGCGAAAAAGGCCCCCGTCATCCTGATTGCCGATCCGGACCCCTGGAGTCGCGACTTGCTTGGCCAACTGGTCCTCGGCGTGCGTTGCGATGCGCGGCTGGTCCTCTGCGGCGATGGCGGGGAAGCGCTGGCGCATTGCCGGCGCCGGCGCTTCGCGTTGATCCTGGCCGAGCTGAACCTGCCGCAAGTGGATGGCTTCGAGCTGCTGCGCGAAGCGCGCCTGCGCCGCTCGGTCGCCGAGCAGCCGTTCATCCTGATCAGCGACCGCGCCGACCAGGCCAGCGTGCGCGCCGCCGTGGCACTGGCGCCGACCGCCTACCTGGTGAAGCCGTTCCAGGCCGAGAACCTGATGCAACGCCTGCGAGGGTTGTTGCTGAAGGGCGACGAAGTGGTCGCCTGTCCGCTGCCGGAGCGGGACGCGGGCGAGAACCTGGAGGCTTTCCTCGAACGCGCGCGCGACTCCGCGGAGGGGGCGCCGTTGCTGGCCGACGTGCGTGCCGCCAGCGATCGTTGCCTGAGCGCCGAGGAGCATCCGCTGCGCGTGCTGGAGGATGAGTTCGGTCGCGACCCGCAGATCACCGCTGGCCTGATCGCCGCCGCCAACAGCGCCGCCCGGCACGTCGGTCCGGCCTGCCAGACCCTGGGCCAGGCCCTGCGGCGGCTGGGACTCGGGCACAGCCTGAACCTGGTGCTCGGTTTCAGCCTGCAGCGGGCCATCCAGCTCGGCGAGCCGCTGCTGGCCGAGCGCGCCATGCACTTCTGGGATCTTTCGCAACGTTGCGCGGACATCGCCTGGGAACTGGCCGACGCCCTCGGCGCGGACGTCGAGCGCTGCTATACCGCAGGGCTGCTGCATCGCCTGGGCGACCTGGCGCTGCTGCGGACATTGCAGGATTGGTGCGATGGCGGCGGCGCGCTGGACGAGGCGCGGCTCGACGAGCTGCTGGGGCGTTTCGGCGCCAGCTTCGGCTCGGCCCTGCGGGCGCGTTGGCGGCTGCCGCTGGAGCTGCGCCGGCTGATCGCTGCGGCGTACCAGTTCGGTGGCGTGCTTTCCCGCGAAGAGCTGATCCTCAGCCTGGCGACCCAGGCCGCCAGCCTGCCCGAGGACGACGCGGAGCAACTGGCCGAGAGCAAGGCTGCCCGCATGCTCGGCCTGGACGGCGAACGACTGGCGAAACTGCTGCAGCCCTGAGCCGCCCTCGCCGGGCCTTTGCAAGGGGCGGCGCCTCCCGTAGGGCGGATAACGCGGCGCGTCATGCGCCGCTGGGCATGGGGCGCGGTTGCAATCGAGCCTCTGGCCGGGGAGATCGGCACCTACCTGCGCGCCGCCGAGTTGCCGGCCGTGGATGGGCGGAAGCGCGCCTAGCGCCGCAGCTCGGCGCGCAACAGGTCCAACGCCGGGTCGATGTCGTCCCGTTCGATGCAGCCGAAGCCGAAGAGGAAGCCGGCCTGTGCCGGGGTTTCCGCGTAGAAGGGCGGCAGGGTGCCGACCTCCAGACCTTGCTGGCGCAAATGACGGGCGATGCGCAGCACATCCAGCGGTTCGCGACAGCGCGCCGCGAAGTGGATCCCGGCCACCGCCGGCAGCGCTTCGAGCCAGGGGCTCAGGTCGCCGTGCAGGCGTTCCAGCAGGCGCCGGCGACGCTGGGCGTATTCGCGTTGCAGGCGGCGCGTATGGCGGGCGAAGTCGCCGCGCTGGATGAACAGCGCGAGGGCGCGTTGCTGCAAGGTCTCGCTGTGCCGGTCGACCAGCTTGCGCGCCGCCAGCACCGCTTCGCGCAGGCTCGCCGGCGGTAGCAGGTAGCCGAGGCGCAGCTCGGGGAAGAGGGTCTTGGAAAAGGTCCCGAGGTAGGCCACCTGGCCGTGCCGGTCGAGGCTGCGCAGCGACTCCAGCGAACGCCCGTCGAAGCGGTACTCGCTGTCGTAGTCGTCCTCGATGATCAGCGCCCGGTGGCGCTGCGCCCAGTCCAGCAACTGCAGGCGCCGCTCCAGGCTCATCGGCATGCCCAGCGGGAACTGGTGCGACGGGGTGACGTAGACCAGCTTGGCGTTGTCCGGCAGCAGGTCGACGCGCAGCCCCTCGGCGTCCACCGGCACTCCGCGCACCTCGGCGCCGGTGGCCAGCAGGCTGGCGCGGGCCGGCGGATAACCGGGTTCCTCGACCACCGCCAGGTCGCCGGGGTCGAGCATCACCCGGGCCAGCAGGTCGAGTCCCTGCTGGGCGCCCTGGGTGACCATCAGGGCGTTCCAGTCGCACTGCACGGCGCGGTTGATCGCCAGGTAGCGGGAGATCGCCAGGCGCAGCTCGGGGTCGCCTTCGGTTTCCTTGTAGAACGCCGGCGAGCGCTGTTGCAGGCGTAGCGCCTGGAGCACGCAGGTACGCCAGGTATCGAAGGGAAAGCGGCGCTTGTCGGTCGTGCCGCCGGCGAAGCTGTAGCGGAGCGGTGCTCGCTGGTCCATCAGACCGGACTGCGGTTCGATGTGTGCCCAGCGCGCGGCCGGCCGCAACGGACCGTCGGCGCGCTGCGGCGGCGCTTCCCCGGCGGGCCCGCGGGCGACGAAGGTGCCGCTGCCGACCCGGCCTTCGAGGAAGCCCTCGCTGGTGAGGCGCTCGTAGGCTTCGCTGACGGTCTTGCGCGACACTTCCAGGCGTTCGGCGAGGTAGCGCGTGGCTGGCAGGCGATCGCCGGTGGCCAGGCGACCGTGGAGGATCGCGTCGCGCAGCTGGCGATAGAGCTGGCCGACCAGGTCGTGGCGGCCGTCGAGGATCAGTTGCAGTTCCATGGCGAAATTGGCTACCTGGTATTTCTGGTAATTGGCTCTTCGTGGAAGCCAAAGGCAGGCTTAGTGTTACCCCATGCCGCGCCGCTTTCCACCCTCGCGGCTGCCAATCAGCCAAGGAGATTCGCCATGACCACCCGCCTCGAATGGGCCAAAGCCTCCCCCGACGCCTATGCCGCCATGCTCGGCCTGGAAAAGGCCCTGGCCAAGGCCGGCCTGGAACGCCCGCTGATCGAACTGGTCTACCTGCGCACTTCGCAGATCAACGGTTGCGCCTACTGCGTGAACATGCATGCCAACGACGCGCGCAAGGCCGGCGAGACCGAGCAGCGTCTGCAAGCGCTCTGCGTCTGGCAGGAAACCCCCTACTTCACCCCGCGCGAGCGCGCCGCCCTGGCCTGGACCGAGCAACTCGCCCGCCTCAGTCAGGGTCCGTTGCCGCACGGCCTGCTCGACGAACTGCGCGAGCACTTCGACGACAAGGAGATCGCCGAACTGACCCTGGCGGTCTCGGCCATCAACGCCTGGAACCGCTTCGGCGTCGGCATGGGCATGCAACCGGAGTGAGGTGGGCGGCGATGAAGGCCAATCGATCGATCGCCTGCCTGCTGCTCGCCGCGCTGCCGACGCTGGCCAGCGCCCATGCTGCGGAGAAGGTGGAAACCCTGCGCGACCAGGCCCTGGCCGAGATTCCCGGCCATCGTGGGTTGATGCTGACGGTGTCGTTCAAGCCCGGTCAGGTCTCCGCGCCCCATGTGCATCCCGGCTCGGTGTTCGTCTACGTGCTCGAAGGCACCGTGCAGACGCAACTGGAAGGCGGCCCGGTGGAAACCTACACGGTGGGCCAAAGCTGGTACGAGCCGGCGAACGTGCCGCACCTGCTGGCACGCAATCCCGATCCGATGAAGCCGGCCAAGTTGCTGGTCTGGGAGTTGCTCAAGGAGGGCGACCCGATCCTCAAGCCACTGGAGCGCGGCGCCCACTGAGGCGTCGCTCGTTCGTCCGGAGGAGCGTCCGTCATGAGCGCCAGCCAGGTCATCCGTATTCGCGCGCGCAACGGTCAGTCGGAACGGCTTGGCCTGCGCCTGCAACAACTGGTCGAACCGGGGCTGGAGGCGCCGGGTTGCCTGGAGTACCAGGTGCGCAGGGACGCCCTCGAGCCGGATCTCTGGCTGGTGTGCAGCCAGTGGCGGGAAGCGCAGCAGATGTTCGACTACCTGGCCGGCGGCATCCAGCAGGTATTCGCCGAAGTGCTCTGGCGCTCCCTGGCGGCGAGCCTCGAAGTGCAGGATGACGCAGGCTAGAGCAAACCCAGCTCGGCGCAGACGATCAGCACCTGTTCGCGCAGCCAGAGGTTCGCCGGGTCCTGGTCGGCGGCGCGGCTCCATGATAGGTGCAGGGCGAACGGCGGCAGCCCCGACGGTGCGAGGCAGGCGCGATGGCGGCCATCGTCGAGCAGCGCGTGGATACGTCGCGGCAGCATCAGCACGAAGTCGCTGCCCGGCAGCAGTTGCAGGGCGGCGACGTAGCTGTTGGCGCGCGCGGCGACTTCGCGGCTGCGGCCCTGGCGTCGCAGCCACGTGTCCACCAGGTTGGCGTTGCTGGCGTTGAGCGGGGTCGGGAAGACGAAGCGGCGCCGGCAGAACTCGTCCAGCTCCAGGCGCTCGTGGCGCGGCTGGGCACGATCCTGTACGCAGAGCAGCTCGTCGCTGAACAGGGCGAGCGCCTGTAGCTCCGGTGCCGGTCGGTGGTACTCGGGACCGAAGTCGAAGACCAGGTCGACCTGGCCGTCGAGCAATGCTTCGGTGGGCAGTTCGGGACCCAGGCGGCGGATGTCCAGGCCGATCCTCGGGCCGTTGGCGGCGAGCCGTCGCAGGAGTGCCGGAAGGATCAGCAGCTCGACGTATTCCGGCGCGCAGAGGGTAAAGGTACGCGGCTCGCCACGCGGGTCGAAGCTGCCCTGGGCGGCGTGACAGGCGTTGATGCGGGCGAGCATTTCCTCCACATGGGGCAGCATGGCGCGACTCTTGTGGGTCGGCTGCATGCCGCCGCGGGTGGCGATGAACAGCTCGTCGTCGAAGGCCTGGCGCAGCTTCTTCAGGCAGTAGCTGACCGTCGACGGGCTGAGGTTCAGGTGTTCGGCGACCTCGACGAGGTTCTGCCGTTGGTGGACCTGGAGGAAGACCAGCAGGTCCTGCATGTCGACCTTGCGCAGGCCGTTGGCGATCAGCATCGGGGCGTCCTGACGGCGTCGGGAGCGCCATCAGAACCCGTCCCCTTCCTCAGCGCAAGCTTTCGGCGCCGACGCCTCGCGCCTGCCGCTCGGCGAACAGTGCCGCATAGCGCCGTGGGTCGAAGCGCAGGCCCAGTCCCAGTAGCAGCGCCGCCACCGCGGTCAGTCCGAGCCAGGCGCCGGTGAAGCTGCCGAGGCTGTCGCGCAGCAGCCCGGCGACCCATGGCGAGACCCCGGCGATCAGGTAGCCGGCGCCTTGTACCAGGGCAGCCAGTTGACCGGCGCGTTGCGGCGCGTCGAAGTGATCGAGGCAGACGATCAAGCCCATGGGGAACAGCCCGCCGATGCCCAGTCCGAGGCACAGCGCCCAGAGCAGCGGCAGGCTGGCCGGCGTCCAGGCGAGGCCGAGGAAGCCGGCCAGCATCAGCGCGGTTAGCCCGACCAGCACCGGGCGGCGATCCCGCGAGCGGCTGGCCAGGGCCGGCGCGAGCAACCCGGAGAGTACCTCCACGGCCGTCAGGAAACCGAGCAGCAGGCCGGATTCCTGGGCGCTCCAGCCCTGTTCCAGGTAATAGGGCGCGAGCCAGGCCAGCACACAGGTGTAGCAGGCGGTGCCGAGGCCGAAGAACAGGATCAGCAGCCAGGTCCGCGGATAGCGCAGGAGGCTCCTGCCGGGCTGCGCGTCGGGCAGGCGCAGGCGGGTGCCGGGTTGCAGCCACCAGGCCAGCAGCGCGAGCGCGGCGAGCGCCGCCCAGGCACCGAGGCCGAGCCGCCAGCCGGCGTGCTCCGCCAGGGTCGGCGCAGCACTGGCGGATAGCGCCGCGCCAGCCATGATGGCGGTGACGTAGAGCCCCATGCAGAGCGGCGTGCGCGCGCCGAAACGGGCCTTGATCAGGGCCGGCATCAGCGCCTGGATCAGGGCGATGCCGAGGCCGGCGAGCATGGCGCTGCCGAGCAGGTCGGGCAGGCCTCGGCTGCCCAGGCGCAGGGCGCTGGCGGCGCCGATCAGCAGCAGGGCGAGGGCCACCGAACGCCACTCGCCGACGCGGCGGGCGATGCCCAGGCCGAAGAACATGCCGAGGCCGAGGGTCAGCACCGGCAGGGCGGTCAGCAGCGAGACGTTGCCGAAGCTGAGCACGATCTCGCCGCGCATGGCGTTCAGCAGTGGGCCGACGGCGGCCATGGAGGGCCGCAGGTTGAGGCCGACCAGGACGATGGCGGCCATCAGCCAGAGGGTGCGGCCGGGTGGGTTGGCAGTGGGCATGGCGATCTCCTTTCGGGAGCACCATTGCGCCTGCGCCAGGGCGTGGCGGCAAATCAAAATCCGCAGGGCGGATTCGAAAAAATGCGCTGGCCAGGGAGTCGGGGCGGACGCTGGCGCAGCGTGGCGAGTGGCGAGGTTATCCGCCCCGTGCGGCGCGTGGCCTCACTCCGCACTCAAGCGCATCAGGCTTTCGCTCAGGGCCCGCGCGTGGCGGTCGACGATGATCGGCGCCCAGGGCCTGCCGGAAGCGCTGACCAGCGCGCTGCTCTTGCTGTTCAGGTCGCGCAGGGCCTGGCTCAGGTACTCCCAGCGGTTTTCCAGTTTCTTCAGTCCCGCCGGGTTGGCGCTTTGCGCCACCAGCAGGGCGATGCGCCGGTCGATCAGCGGGACCAGCACGCTCTCGTCCTGGCCGAGATAGTCCCGGGGCTGTTCGCGGGCAATCTCCAGCCCGCCCAGGTAGGCGCGCGCCAGGTATTGCAGGGACAGGTACTCGACCCGCACCGGCAACTGCCAGAGCGGCAGGGGCTGGCCTGGCGGGGGCGGCGGCACCTGGCGTTCCACCAGGTTGAGGAAGTCACGCAGGGCGCGGCTCAGTTGCTGCGGGTAGCGCCAGGGCAGGTCCTCCTCGCGGGGGCCGTAGGCCGCGCCTTCACGGATGCGCGCCACCAGCGTCTTTTCGCCTTGCCGCAGGAGCACCCCCTCGGGGGCGGCGGCGAGCGCGCGGTCGAGGCTGGCGAGATCCTTCTCCAGTTGCGCCGCGTGCTGTTCCTGGAAGCCCTCGCCGCGCAGCAGCAACAGGCTGCCCACCGCGCGACAGGCCTGGACCTGCAGTTGTTGCAGGGCGCGTTGCTGGTCGTCGAGGGCGGCGCGCGCCGGCAGCGCCAGCAACAGGCAGCAAAGACAGAGGACAGCGGGAAGCGCGGGACGGAGCATGGGGAGATCCTGTTGTTGTCGTTATGGATATCCGCACCGAGGGCAGGTGCCCTGCACACGGTAGCCGGCCATGGCGCGCCTGCAAGTGTTCGAAAGTGTGATTCGCGCTCAGCCGTGGGTGGCCGCGCGCAGGCCGGCGAGGTCGAGGATCTCGATGCCGCCGTAGCTGAGCTGGAGGATGCCCTGGGCTTCGAGGTCCTTGAGGATCTGGTTGGTGGTCTGCCGCGACAGCGACAGCATCAATGCCAACTGCTCCTGCGGCAGGTGCAGGACCTGCCGGCTGCGGCTGTTGTCGTAGCCCTCGGCGAGCATCAGCAGGCGCCGCGCCAGGCGTTGCGCGGCCGGCAGCAGGGCCATCTCTTCCAGGGCGATGAATGCCAGGCGCAGTTTGTGGCTCATCAGCAGGGCCATGTCGCGCCAGTAATGCGGCTCGCGGCGAAGCAGTTCGAGCAGCGCCGCCTGCGGTACCTGGAGTAGCTGGGTGTGGCCTTCGGCGTAGGCGTCGTGGGTGCGCGCCTGGCCGTCGAACAGGGCGATCTCGCCGAACCAGTGCGGTGCTTCCACCAGGATCAGCAGCGCCTCCTTGCCGTTCTCGCTGACCGCGCTGATACGGATCGCGCCCTCGACCACGCAGTACAGTCCGCAGGGCGCGTCGCCGCGGGCGAACAGGCGCTGGCCCGGCGGCAAATGGCGCGGTTGGGCGAGTGCCAGCAGGTGCGTCTGCAAGGCCTCCGGCAAACCCTGGAACCAGCGGCCGGCCTGGAGTTGCGAACGGTAGTCGGTACGCTCGTTCATGTTTGTCGTCTAGCTGACAGAGTGGAAAACCGGGGCGGCGCGATGATGCGAGAACCCTGGCGTGAGACCACAACAATGAAAACCCTAGTCGATCACCTTGCGCAATACGCCGCCTACCACCGCGACCGGCGCAACATCTTCAGCCATTTCATCGGCATTCCGATGATCGTCCTCTCCATCGCCGTGTTGCTGGCGCGGCCGGCGCTGGGGTTCGGCCTGTCTCCGGCGCTGCTGCTGGCGCTCGCCGCGGCGCTGTTCTACCTGCGCCTGGACCTGCGCTTCGGCGCGGCCATGACGGCGCTGCTGGCGCTGACGGTGTGGGGCGCTGCGCAATTGGCGGCGGGGACTACCGCGGCCTGGCTGGGCTGGGGCGTCGGCCTGTTCGTGGTCGGCTGGATCATCCAGTTCGTCGGTCATTACTACGAAGGGCGCAAGCCGGCCTTCGTCGACGATCTCAGCGGGTTGATCGTCGGTCCGCTCTTCGTGCTGGCGGAACTGGCCTTTCTGCTGGGGCTGCGCGGCGACGTGCAGCGCGAGGTCGAGGAGCGCGCCGGCCCGACCTGCATTCGCGAGCACAAGCGGGCGGCGTGAGGCGGTCTCCCGCGAGCGCGGGAGACCGGGGCGGGAGCGTTACTTGCGATCCGCGGCGATGCGCTGGCGGATGTGATCGGCGCGGGCCTGGGAGCCCGGGTGCGAATCGAACATGCTGCTGTCGCCGCCGCCCAGCTTGGCCAGCTTCTCGAAGGCGGTGACCAGGCCCTGGGTGTTCACTCCGCGCTTCTTCAGTAGCTCGTAGGAAAAATCGTCGGCGTCGGACTCCTGGGACTGGGAGAACTGCGCGTTGATCAGCGATTCCGTGAGTTCGCCCAGCTGGGAGCCGGACAGGGCGGCCAGCGCGCCGCTCTTCGAGGCGCCGGCGGCGCCGCGCACCGCGGCGGCCGCGTAGGCGGTCTGGGCGGCCTTGCGGGTGTGGCCGAGGGCGACGTGGCCCATCTCGTGGCCGAGTACGCCTTCGATCTCGTTGTCGCTCATCAGCTCCATCAGCCCGCTGTAGACGCGGATGCAGCCGTTGGCCATGGCCCAGGCGTTGACCTCCTCGGTGAGGTAGACCTTGTAGTTCACCGGCACGCCGTCGATCTGGTCGCCCAGGGCCTTGGCGATCTTGTCCAGGCGCTGGCCGTACTTGCTGTTGGCCGGGGCGATGCGGTTCTGCTGGTCGGACTCGGCACAGGCCTGGTCGGCGACCTGGCGGACCTCGGCGTCGCTCAGGGTGGCGGCCTTCACCGCCATCATGCCGTGCTGCATGAGGTCCCCCTGGGGCAGGTTCTGGCAGCCGGCCAGGGTGGCGCAGGCGAGGGCCAGGGCGGAAAGGGAAAGACGGGTCTTCATCGTGTGCTCCTTGCGATAGGTGGCGTTCCGTGCCGGACGGGCGTGTTCCGCCCGGTGCCGCGCGCCCGGTGGGGGTCGCGCGGCGGCGGATGATAGCGGCTTGTGCCGTTCGTCGGAAGTCCCGCGAAGGCCGCAGGCCCGCCCTGGCGGGTGCGCAATGCGTCCCTGGCGTCAGTGGAAACCGCGCCAGGCGAGGTCGGCGCCGAGCAGCAGGAGACCGACGAAGAAGCAGCGCCTGAACAGCGTCGCGCTGATCCGCTGGCGCAGCCACTGGCCGAGGAGCATCCCGCCCAGCGCCGGGACCAGGGTCAGCAGCGAGGCGCCGAGCATCTGCGGTTCGAGCAGGTCGCCATGCACGCCGAGAGTGACCGCCAGGGCCAGGGTCGAGGCGCTGAACGACAGGCCGAGGGCCTGGACCAGTTCGTCGCGCTGCAATCCTAGGGCTCCCAGGTAGGGCACCGCGGGAATCACGAAAACCCCGGTGACCGCGGTCAGCGCGCCGGTCGCCAGCCCGACCAGCGGGCCGGCCCAGGGCTCGTGGCGTGCCGGCAGGTGCAGCGGGATCGCGGCCAGGCCGAGCAGCGCGTAGGCCGCCAGGGCCAGGCCGAGCACGCCGGTGGCCTGCCTTGGCGCGTCGCCGCCGAGCCATGCGCCGACCAGCAGGGTGCCCACGACCACCCCGAACAGCAGGCCGGCCAGGCGCTTCATCAAGCCGAGGAAGCGCGGGCCGCAGGCGAGCTGCCAGAGGTTGGTCACCATCGACGGTACGATCAGCAGCGCCGCCGCCTGCATCGGCGGCATGGCCAGGCCGAGCAGGCCCACCGAGACCGTCGGCAGGCCCAGGCCGACCACGCCCTTGACGAAGCCGGCGAGAAGGAAGGTGAGGGCGATCAGCGGGATCAGGGCGTGGAGGTCGACGGACATGCGGGTTCTTCCTTGTCTCGGGCTGGCGCGAGCGGGCGATGGCGGCCAGTATCTCTCGTCGTCGACAGGCAATGTTTCATCCGGAGGTGAAGCATGCAATTCAATCCCGGCTTCAGTTCGCTGGCGGCGCTGCTCGCCGATCCCGGCCGCGCGCAGATGATCTGGGCACTGATGGATGGCAGCGCCCGCCCGGCCAGCGAGCTGGCGCTGCTGGCAGGCGTCTCGCCGTCCTCCGCCAGCGGCCACCTGGGACGGCTGGTCGAGGGCGGCGTGCTGAGCCTGGAGGCGCGCGGGCGCAATCGCTTCTATCGCCTGGCCGGGCCGGAAGTGGGGCAGGCGGTGGAAGCGCTGGCCAGCGCCTCCCTGGCCCTGCAGCCGCAGCGGCGCAGCCTGCCGCCGAGCCACGGCACGCCGTCGGCGTTGCGCGAGGCGCGATCCTGCTACGACCACCTGGCCGGCGAACTCGCGGTCGGTGTGTTCGCACGGATGCTGGATGCCGGCTGGATCGAGCAGGAGGGCAGGACGCTGCGCCTGAGCGCGACCGGCGAGGCCGGGCTGGCCGGGTTGGGGATCGACCTGGCGGAGGTCCGCCGCCGCCGTCGGCAGTTCGCCTGCGCCTGCCCCGACTGGAGCGAACGCAAGCCGCACCTCGGCGGCGCGCTGGGGGCGGCGTTGCTGGAGGCCTGTCTGCGCCAGGGCTGGTTGCGGCCGCAGGACGGCTCGCGGGCGTTGCAGGTGTCGTCGAAGGGCCGCGCGGGACTGCGCGGCCTGGCGGAGCGCACGGCGGGCTGAACCCGCCGGGGATCAGAGATTGGCCACCGGCTGGAAGGCCTTCGGCTTGAAGTAGAGGGTCTCGCCGCGGGCCAGGCCGGCCAGGCTGTCGTGGTCCTTCACCACTTCGGCTTCGATCAGTTCGTCCTGGCCGTCGACCTTCAGCGTTACCCGGGTGATCGCCCCCAGCGGACGGATGTCGCGGACCTCGGCGGCGCGGTGCTCGGCCACCGCGGAACGCGACAGCGACACTTCGTGGGGGCGGAACAGCAGGTGCTGGTCGTTGCCCAGTTGCAGGCGGTTGGAGTCGCCGAGGAAGTGGTAGACGAAATCGCTGGCCGGGTTCTCGTAGACCTCGCCGGGCGAGCCGATCTGCTCGATCACGCCCTTGTTCATCACCACGATGCGGTCGGCCACTTCCATCGCTTCTTCCTGGTCGTGGGTGACGAACACCGAGGTCAGGTTGATCTCCTCGTGCAGGCGCGCCAGCCAGCGGCGCAGCTCCTTGCGTACCTTGGCGTCGAGGGCGCCGAAGGGTTCGTCGAGGAGCAGGATCTTCGGCTCCACCGCCAGCGCGCGGGCCAGGGCGATACGCTGCCGCTGGCCACCGGAGAGCTGCTCGGGATAGCGGTCGGCGAGCCAGTCGAGCTGCACCATGTTGAGCAGCTCGTGGACCTTGGCCTTGATCGCGGACTCGCCCGGCCGCTCGCCCTTGGGCTTCATGCGCAGGCCGAAGGCGACGTTGTCGAACACCGTCATGTGGCGGAACAGCGCGTAGTGCTGGAAGACGAAGCCGACGTTGCGGTCGCGCACGTCGTGCTGCGAGACGTCCTCGCCATGGAACACGATGTTGCCGGCGTCCGGGGTTTCCAGCCCGGCGATGATCCGCAGCAGGGTGGTCTTGCCGCACCCGGAGGGGCCGAGCAGGGCCACCAGCTCGCCGCTCTGGATGTCCAGGTTGATGTCGTCCAGGGCCTTGAAGGCGTTGAAGTTCTTGCTGACGTTACGGATTTCGATGCTCATGGTTCATTCCTCGTCAGCATTGCTTTTCAGTCGGGACATGCGGGATTCGCTCCACTGCTTGAGCAGAAGGATGACCAGCGCCATCAGCAGCAACAGGCTGGCGACGCTGAAGGCGGCGACGTGGTTGTATTCGTTGTAGAGGATCTCGACGTGCAGCGGCAGGGTGTTGGTGACGCCGCGGATGTGTCCGGAAACCACCGACACCGCGCCGAACTCGCCCATCGCCCGGGCGGTGCAGAGCACCACGCCGTAGATCAGGCCCCACTTGATGTTCGGCAGGGTCACGTGCCAGAACATCTGCCAGCCGTTGGCGCCGAGCAGGCGGGCGGCCTCCTCTTCCTGGGTGCCCTGTTCCTGCATCAGCGGGATCAGTTCGCGGGCGACGAAGGGCACGGTGACGAAGAGGGTCGCCAGGACGATGCCGGGCACCGCGAAGACGATCTGGATGTCGTGGTCGCTCAGCCATTCGCCGAAGTAGCCCTGGGCGCCGAACAACAGCACGTAGATCAGGCCGGCGATCACCGGCGAGACCGAGAACGGCAGGTCGATCAGGGTCACCAGGATGCTCTTGCCGCGAAACTCGAACTTGCTCACGCACCAGGCGGCGGCGACGCCGAACAGCAGGTTGAGCGGCACCGAGATGGCCACCGCGATCAGGGTCAGCTTCAGCGCGGCCAGCGCGTCGGGCTCGAGGATCGCCTCGAAGAAGGTGCCGAACCCCTGCTTCAGCGCCTCGCTCAGGACCACGTAGAGCGGCAGCAGGAGGAACAGGGCGAAGACCAGCCAGGCCAGGACGATCAGGGCCAGGCGGCCGCCGGCGTTGCCGCGGCGGGAGGCGCTGGCGGTGGCAGCGGAAATGCTTGCACTGGACATGGCGCCCTCCTTACGGGGTTTCGATGCGGCGCTGCAGCAGGTTGATCAGCAGCAGCAGGATGAAGGACACCACCAGCATCAGCACGCCGATGGCGGTGGCGCCGGTGTAGTCGTACTGGTCCAGCTTGACCATGATCAGCAGCGGCAGGATCTCGGTCTTCATCGGCATGTTGCCGGCGATGAAGATCACCGAGCCGTATTCGCCGACGCCCCGGGCGAAGGCCAGGGCGAAACCGGTCAGCCAGGCCGGCAGCAGCGCCGGCACGAGGATATGGCGGAACACCTGCAGCGGCCTGGCGCCGAGGCAGGCGGCGGCTTCCTCGACTTCCTTGGGAATGTCGGCGAGCACCGGCTGCACCGTGCGGACCACGAACGGCAGGGTCACGAAGGTCAGCGCCAGGGTGATCCCCAGGGGGGTATAGGCGATCTTGAAGCCGAGGTCGCTGGCGAACTGGCCGACCAGGCCGGCCGGCGCATAGAGCGCGGTGAGGGCGATACCGGCGACGGCGGTGGGCAGGGCGAAGGGCAGGTCGATCATGGCGTCGATGATCTTCCGTCCGGGGAATTCGTAGCGCACCAGGACCCAGGCCAGCAGCGTGCCGATCAAGCCGTTGAGCACGGCGGCGGCGAGCGCGGTGCCGAAGCTCAGCTTGAGCGCGGCGAGCACCCGCGGCGCGCTGATGATGGCCCAGAATTGCTCCCAGCTGAGCTGGGTGGTCTTGAGGAACATGGCCCCCAGCGGGATCAGGACCAGCAGGCTGAGGTACACCAGGGTGTATCCCAGGGTCAGCCCGAAGCCGGGTATGACCGGGGAAATGCGTCGTGACATGTTCTGTCCTTACTCTGCGTTGGAACGCTTGGTGGCTCTCCCGGTGCCGGTTCCTTCCGGCAGTGGGCCCGGTACGGGACCGGGCCTGCCAGCCCCCTCGCCCATCCGGGAGAGGGTCTGGGAGAGGGGCCGTGGTTCGGGCGACGGGCCTGCCGTCGCGATCATTGCGCCTGGTAGATCTGGTCGAAGATGCCCCCGTCGTTGAAGAACTTCGGCTGGGCCGTCTTCCAGCCGCCGAAATCGGAGTCGACGGTGACCAGGTTCAGTTTCGGGAACTGCGTGGCGAACTCGGCGGCGACCTTCTGGTTGCGCGGCCGGTAGAAGTTCTGCGCGGCGATGCGCTGGCCTTCCTCGCTGTACAGGTATTGCAGGTAGGCCTCGGCGACCTTGCGGGTGCCTTTCTTCTCGACCACCTTGTCGACCACCGCGACCGGCGGTTCGGCGAGGATGGAGATGGAGGGTACGACGATCTCGAAGTTTTCCCCGCCCTGTTCCTTCTTCGCCAGGAACGCCTCGTTCTCCCAGGCCAGCAGCACGTCGCCGATCTGGTTGTTGACGAAGGTGATGGTCGAGCCGCGGGCGCCGGTGTCGAGCACCGGTACGTGCTTGTACAGCGCCTGCACGTAGTCCTTGGCCTTCTCGTCGCTGCCGTACTGCTTCTTCGCCCAGGCCCAGGCGGCGAGGAAGTTCCAGCGCGCGCCGCCGGAGGTCTTCGGGTTCGGCGTGATGACTTCCACGCCTTCCTTGGTCAGGTCGCCCCAGTCCTTGATGCCCTTGGGGTTGCCCTTGCGCACCAGGAACACGATGGTCGAGGTGTAGGGGGTGCTGTTGTCCGGCAGGCGTGCCTGCCAGTCGGCCGGCAGCAGCTTGCCGAGCTTGTGCAGTTCGTCGATGTCGCCGGCCAGGGCCAGGGTCACCACGTCGGCCTTGAGCCCGTCGATCACCGCGCGGGCCTGCTTGCCGGAGCCGCCGTGGGACTGCTGGACGGTCAGGTCCTCGCCGCCCTGGGCCTTCCAGTGCTTGATGAAGGCCGCGTTGTAGGCCTGGTACAGCTCGCGGGTCGGGTCGTAGGAAACGTTCAGCAGTTGCGTGGCCGCGGCAACCGGGCCGGAAACCAGGGCGCTGGCGAGTGCGGCCAGGGCGAAACGACGAAGGGACATGTGCAGCTCCTAGGTGTGTGCTGTTTCGATTGTTCTAATGGGGTGTTGGCGGAACGACGGGAACACGGGGCGTCAGGCGCGCATTCGCGGCCGACAGCTGCAGTACCGGTGCGGATGGGGTATCGAACGGATGTTCATGGCGAGACGCCTCCGGTGGTCCAGTCGGGTCGTGTGCTTCAGGCCTGCTTGACGGCCGGTTGCTGCAGACGGAATTTTTCCTTGCGCTCGATCTGCACCACCTGGCCGTTGTGCACGGTGATCTCGACGGCGCCGAAGCGCAGGCCGCGCAGGGCACTCTGGATTTCACGCAGGATGGTGGCTTCGTCCTGGCCATCCAGGCTTCTGAGGGTTGCGCTCATGGGTCTCTGCTCCTGTGGCTCGAGGTGCCGCGTTGCTCGACGAAGTGGAGGCGGCGTGAGGCGCATAGTAAGCAGTGGGCAATATTCTTAAAAATATTGTTTAAGAATCTTTATAGGTAAAGTAGTTATAAGACGGCGAAGCGGCCCGGCTTCGCCGCCAGGCTCAGTCTTCCGGCAGCGCCACGGGCGGCAGGTCGAAGCGCAGCGCTTCCGCCGGTTGCGGTCGTCCGTACCAGTAGCCTTGGCCGAAGTCGCAGCCATGTTCGCGCAGGAACAGCGCCTGGTCCTGGTGCTCGATACCCTCGGCGACCACCCGCAGGCCCATGCTTTGCGCCAGGGCAACGATCGCCCGGGCGATCGCGGCGTCGTCCACCGCGCCGGGCAGGCCGGCGACGAAGCCCTGGTCGATCTTCAGCTTGTGCACCGGCAGCCGCTTGAGGCGCATCAGCGAGGAATAGCCGGTGCCGAAGTCGTCGATGGCCAGGTTCACGCCGAGGATGCGCAGGCGGCAGAGCAGGTTGAGGGACTGTTCGAAGTCCTCCATCACCGCGCTTTCGGTGACTTCCAGCTCCAGGTAGCGGGGCTCCAGCCCGGACTCTTCCAGGGCGTTGGCGATCCTTTCCTCCAGGCCGCCGCGGTTGAACAGCCGGCTGGAGACGTTGACCGCGACGAACTCCAGCTCGACGCCGCGCTGTTGCCACTCGCGCATCTGCTGGCAGGCACGCTTGAGCACCCAGTTGTCCAGCGCGGCGATCAGCCCGCATTCCTCCGCCACCGGGACGAACTCGCCTGGCGGCACCAGGCCGCGCTCGGGATGCTGCCAGCGCACCAGCGACTCGACGCCGACGATCCGCCCGCTGGCCAGGTCGTGCACCGGCTGGTAGTGGACGCGCAGTTCGTCGTGCTCCAGCGCATGGCGCAGGGCCGATTCCACCTGGACATGGGCGCGGGCCCGGGCGGTCAGCACGCGGGTGTAGAAGGCGTAGGCGTTACGCCCGCTGTCCTTGGCCTGGAACAGCGCGGCGTCGGCGTGTTGCATCAGGTGGTCGACGTCGCTGGCGTCTTCCGGGTAGAGGCTGACACCGAGGCTTGCGCTGATATAGATCGGCTGGCAGTGGATGTCGAACGGCGCGTTGAAACCGTCGAGGATGCGCTGTGAGAGTCGCGCGACGGCTTCCGGGTCGTCGTTCTCGACGAGGATGGCGAATTCGTCGCCGCCCAGTCGCGACAGCAGGCAGCGCTCGTCGAGCTGGTGTTGCAGGCGCTTGCTGACTTCCTTGAGGAGCATGTCGCCGGTGGTGTGGCCGAGGCTGTCGTTGATGTGCTTGAAGTGGTCGAGGTCGATCAGCAGCAGGGCCCCGGCCACCGTCCGGTCCTTGCCGTTCTCCAGCGCCTGCTCGATGCGCTCGCGCAGCAGCACGCGGTTGGGCAGGCCGGTCAGCGAGTCGTGGTGGGCGAGAAAGTCCAGCTCGTTCTCCGAGCGCTTGATGCTGCTCAGGTCGGAGAACACCCCGACGTAGTGGGTCAGTTGGCCCTGGTCGTTGCGCACCGCGCGGATGTGCAGCCACTGCGGGTAGATCTCGCCGCTCTTGCGCCGGTTCCAGATTTCTCCGCTCCAGACGTCCTGCTCGCGCAGGGCCAGCCACAGGCGCTGGTAGAACGCCTGGTCCTGGCGGCCGGAGCGGAGGATCGCCGGGGTCTTGCCGAGCACGTCCTCGGAACGGTAGCCGGTGATGCGCTCGAAGGAAGGGTTGACGTGCACGATCACCGCCTGGGCGTCGGTGACCAGAACGCCCTCGCGGGTGCTGTCGAACACCGCCGCGGCCTGGCGCAGGTGGTCTTCCTTGAGCCGCTGCAGGGTGATGTCGCGGGCCACGCCGGTGTAGTGCAGCGGCTTGCCCAGGGCGTCGCGGAGGACCCGGCCGCGCGAGTGGATCCAGCGGTAGTCGCCGTCCTTGTGGCGCAGGCGGTAGATGTGGTCGAGATTGTCGGTCAGGCCCTGCAGGTGGTTGCGGTGGGCCTCCAGCACGGTGGCGTACTCTTCGGGGTGCAGGCGCTTCTTCCAGGTCTCGATGGGGTCGCCGAGTTCCTCCGGGGCGAGGCCGATCAGCGCGGCGTAGCCCGGCGAGACGAACATCCGGTCGGTCACCAGGTCCCAATCCCAGAGTCCGTCGCGCACCGCTTCCAGGGCACGGTTCAGGCGCTGCTCGCTGCCGTGCAGTTCGTCGTAGGCCTGGGCCTTGCGGCGAAACTGGCGTACCAGGTAGAGGTACAGGAGCAGGCCGGTGGCGGCGAAGAAGAACAGCCGCTTGGCGGTCATCCAGAACACCAGCTGGTCGTGGTCCTGGACCCGGTTTTGTAACAAATGATCGCTCAGGAACGCCCAGGCGATGGCGATTGCGAGATAAGCCAGGCTCAGGCGAAGGGCACTCAGGCGGGGGCTCATGGGATTTTCAGTGGGCAATTATTGGCCGGGCAGTATAAATGATGGCCATCCGGCCCTGTTCATATCTAAAAGAACGGATGGTAATCCCCAGCCGCTTGGTGATAATGCCCCCAGGTTTTGTCAGACAAGGCCCTCATCACTCCCAAGTCCCCCCGAGGTTCAGTACCGCCTATGTGGTTCAACGGTTTTCTCGACCTGTCGCCCTGGCAACTGGTGGCAGTTACCCTGGTGCTGACGCATATCACCATCGTCAGCGTGACCGTCTACCTGCATCGCTATTCCGCCCACCGTGCACTCGACCTGCACCCCGCGTTGCAGCACTTCTTCCGTTTCTGGTTGTGGTTGACCACAGGGATGAACACGCGCGAATGGACCGCGATCCACCGTAAGCACCATGCCAAGTGCGAGACCGTCGAGGATCCGCACAGCCCGGTGCACAAGGGCCTGTTCACCGTCCTGCGCGCAGGCGCGGAGCTGTACAAGGCCGAGGCGAAGAACCAGGACACCCTGCGCATCTACGGCAAGAACTGCCCGGACGACTGGATCGAGCGCAATCTCTACTCGCGCTTCCCGATCGGCGGCGTGGTGCTGATGGCGCTCATCGACCTGGCCCTGTTCGGCGCCCTTGGCCTGACCGTCTG
The DNA here is from genome assembly GCF_026428275.1 of Pseudomonas sp. B111. NCBI lineage: Bacteria > Pseudomonadati > Pseudomonadota > Gammaproteobacteria > Pseudomonadales > Pseudomonadaceae > Pseudomonas > Pseudomonas sp. B111. The sequence goes on from NZ_CP097857.1 coordinate 5,724,341, forward strand.
GGCCGTGCAGATGGCATGGATTCCGTTCTGGGCCGCCGGCGTGGTCAACGGCCTCGGCCACGCGGTCGGCTATCGCAACTTCGAATGCCGCGACGCCGCCACCAACCTGGTGCCCTGGGGCATCCTCATCGGTGGCGAAGAGCTGCACAACAACCACCACACCTACCCGAACTCGGCCAAGCTGTCGGTGAAGAAGTGGGAATTCGACCTGGGCTGGGCCTGGATCAAGCTGTTCAGTTTCCTGCGCCTGGCCAGGGTCGCCCGGGTCGCGCCGATCGCCCATCGGGTCGAGGGCAAGCACAGCCTGGACATGGACACCGCCATGGCGATCCTCAACAACCGCTTCCAGATCATGGCGCAGTACCGCAAGCTGGTGATCGCGCCGCTGGTCAAGCAGGAAGTGGCCAAGGCCGACGAGTCGGTGCGCCACCTGTTCCGCCGCGCCAAGCGCCTGCTGTCGCGCGAGACCAGCCTGCTGCAGGACCGCCACCACGTGCGCATCGACTCGATGCTCGCCCACAGCCAGGCGCTGAAGGTGATCTACGAGAAGCGCCTGGCGTTGCAGCAGATCTGGGCCAAGACCAGCGCCAACGGCCACGACATGCTGGCGGCGATCAAGGACTGGGTGCATGAGGCGGAAGCCAGCGGTATCCAGTCGTTGAAGGAGTTCGCCGCGCAACTGAAGACCTACTCGCTGCGTCCCGCCTGACGCCTGGCGCGCCCTCGCGGGTGCGTCAGCCGCCTCTGCAACGCGCCGGCTCCTGCCGGCGCGTTGCGTTTCGGCGTCGCCAATGCGACGCCCCGCCGATACTTCTCTTCCTCCGCAAGTCGACTTGCCCGATCCGGGATTCAGCCCGGGCGGCGCCCGGCCTATCTTCGGCGTGCCCAGGCGCCACGCCGGGCGTCACGCAGAACAACAAGAAAAGGAGCGCGGGCGATGTTGCTGGATTACCTGATCATGCTGGTCTACGCCCTGGCCATGCTGGGCCTGGGCTGGTACGGAATGCGCAAGGCGAAGAGCCAGAGCGATTTCCTCGTCGCCGGACGCCGCCTCGGCCCCGGCCTCTACCTGGGAACCATGGCCGCGGTGGTGCTCGGCGGCGCGTCGACCATCGGTACGGTCAAGCTCGGCTACCAGTTCGGCCTGTCCGGCTTGTGGCTGGTGTTCATGCTCGGCCTGGGGATCATCGTCCTCAGCCTGGTGTTCTCGCGGCAGATCGCGCGCCTGCGGGTGTTCACCGTGACCCAGGTGCTGGAGCAGCGCTACCAGGCCTCCTCGCGCCTGATCGGCGGGGTGGTCATGGTCGCCTACGACCTGATGGTGGCGGTCACCGCGACCATCGCCATCGGCTCGGTCACCGAGGTGGTATTCGGCATCCCGCGGATCCCGGCGATCCTCTGCGGTGGCGGGATCGTCATCGTCTATTCGGTGATCGGCGGCATGTGGTCGCTTACTCTGACCGACATCATCCAGTTCGTGATCAAGACCGTCGGTATCTTCCTGGTCCTGCTGCCGTTGTCGATCGACGGCGCCGGTGGCCTGGCGCGCATGCAGGAGGTGCTGCCGGCGGGCTTCTTCGACCTCGGCCACATCGGCCTGGATACCATCCTCACCTACTTCCTCCTGTACTTCTTCGGCGCGCTGATCGGCCAGGACATCTGGCAGCGGGTGTTCACCGCGCGCAGCGAGACGGTGGTGCGCTACGCCGGGCTTGGCGCCGGCGTCTACTGCATGCTCTACGGCGCCGCCTGCGCGCTGATCGGCGCGGCGGCGCGGGTCCTCCTGCCGGACCTGGCGGTGCCGGAGAACGCCTACGCCGAGATCACCCGCGAGGTACTGGCGCCGGGCCTGCGCGGCCTGGTGGTGGCGGCCGCGCTGTCGGCGATCATGTCCACCGCCAGCGGGTGCCTGCTGGCAGCGGCCACCGTGCTGCAGGAAGACATCTACGCGCGCTTCCTGCGCCCCGGTACCACCAGCGACATCCGCCTGAGCCGTTGCATCACCCTGCTGATGGGCGTGGCGATGCTGGTCCTGGCGTGCCTGGTCAATGACGTCATCGCGGCCCTGAGCATCGCCTACAACCTGCTGGTCGGTGGCCTGCTGGTGCCGATCGTCGGCGCGCTGCTGTGGCGTCGGGCCAGTCCGCAGGGAGCGATCGCCAGCATCGTCGCCGGTTGCCTGGCGGTGATCGCCTGCATGGCCCGCGACGGCCTGCTCGCCAACTCGCCGATCATCTACGGCCTGCTGGCCAGCCTGGCGACCTTCGTCGCGGTCAGCCTGGCTACCCGTCCTGCCGCCAGCCTGCGAGCCCAGCCGGAATGAACCCACCGCGCCGGGCGGCGCCCGGCGCTTTCTTCCCGCCACACGGAGACGCCCCATGTCGAACGACCATCCGCAGCCCCTCGACGCCGCCGAGATTCCCCGCTTCGCCGGTATCCCGACCTTCATGCGCCTGCCGGCGTTCACCGACCCGGCGGCGCTGCAGGTCGGCCTGATCGGCGTGCCCTGGGATGGCGGCACCACCAACCGCGCCGGTGCCCGCCATGGCCCGCGCGAGGTGCGCAACCTGTCCAGCCTGATGCGCAAGGTGCATCACGTCAGCCGCATCGCGCCCTACGACCTGGTGCGGGTCGGCGATCTCGGCGACGCGCCGGTGAATCCCATCGACCTGCTCGATTCGCTGCGCCGCATCGAAGGCTTCTATCGCCAGGTCCATGCCGCCGGTACCCTGCCGCTGTCGGTCGGTGGCGACCACCTGGTGACCCTGCCGATCTTTCGCGCCCTGGGTCGCGAGCGGCCGCTGGGCATGGTGCATTTCGATGCGCATTCCGATACCAACGACCGCTACTTCGGCGACAACCCCTACACCCACGGCACGCCATTCCGCCGAGCCATAGAGGAAGGCCTGCTCGATCCGCTGCGCACGGTGCAGATCGGCATCCGCGGCTCGGTGTATTCGCCGGACGACGACGCTTTCGCCCGCGAGTGCGGCATCCGCGTGATCCACATGGAGGAGTTCGTCGAACTGGGCGTCGAGGCGACCCTGGCCGAAGCGCGGCGGGTGGTGGGCGCCGGGCCGACCTATGTGAGTTTCGACGTCGACGTGCTCGACCCGGCCTTCGCGCCCGGCACCGGCACCCCGGAGATCGGCGGCATGACCAGCCTCCAGGCCCAGCAGCTGGTCCGCGGCCTGCGCGGGCTGGACCTGGTCGGCGCCGACGTGGTGGAAGTCTCGCCGCCGTTCGATGTCGGCGGCGCCACGGCGCTGGTGGGGGCGACCATGATGTTCGAGCTGCTCTGCCTGCTTGCCGAGTCGGCCGCGCGAAGCGCCTGACGGCGTTCCGCCGGCCCGGCTTTGGCGCTATAACGAAGGCGGACCGAACGCCATGGGGGCGGGAATGCTGGGCAACATCAACGACATCGACCTGCGCATGCTGCGCACCTTCTGCGCCATCGTCGAGGCCGGCGGCTTCACTGCCGCCCAGGCGCGCCTGAACACCAGCCTGTCGCGCCTGAGCGTGCTGGTGCGCGACTTGGAGGTGCGCCTGGGCTATTCCCTGTGCCGGCGCGGCAACGGCGGTTTCCAGTTGACCGAGGAGGGACAGGAACTCTACGACGCCGCGCTCGGCCTGTTCAGCGACATCGCCCGTTTTCGCGAGCAGGTCCGCGGCCTCGGCGGGCGCGATCGCGAGGCGTTGCACCTGGGCTGCGTCGATGGCGTCATCGGCCAGCATTGCCTGCCGTTGCCGCTGGCCATCCGGCTGTTTCGCCAGCGCGCCCCGGAGGTGCTGCTCAAGCTGCACACGCGGCGTCCCGACGAACTCGAACACGCGGTGCTGGAAGAGCGCCTGCAACTGGCGGTGGGGGCCTTTCACCACCGGTTGTCCGGGCTCTACTACCAACCCCTGTTCCGCGAGGAGCAGAACCTCTATTGCGGCAGCGCGCACCCCTTCTTCGCCCGGGCGGACGACGAGCCGACGCTGGGCGAGATCTGCGCCGCCGACTATGTCGGCCGCGGCTACATGGCGGAAAACCATCGCCCGCACGACCTGCGCTTCAACCAGGGGACCGACGCCTACACCATGGAGGCCATCGCTACCCTGGTCTTCAGCGGCACCTACATCGGCTACCTGCCGACGCACTATGCCGCCACCTGGGTCGCCGAAGGGCGCATGCGGGCGATCCGGCCACGGCAACTGGCCTACGACTCGGAATTCCATTGCATTACCCGCCAGGGACACGAAGAACGACCGACCCTGACCCTGTTCCTGCGCTCGCTGTTCGAGGCGCAGAAACAATTGGGCGTGCAGGCTCCGGCGAATACGAACGGCATCGCTCGGCAATTGTGATCGAGCGCACTGGCTGGAGCCTTTCCCTGCCGTTCGGCGGGCATTTCTGTATCGCCGCGACCCCTGCGCTAAGTTGGCGGTCGAACCCGTTCCGCGAGCAGAGCGACGATCCATGGACGACCTAACCGGCATTCCCGAAGACCCGCAGGAGGCCGCGCTGGCCTTGCTGCACAGCCGTGCCGAAGTGGCCCGGCTGAAGGAGCGCGAGCAACTCTTCAGCGCCTTGCTGGCCAGCGTCAACTCGGTGCTCTGGGCCTACGACTGGCAGAACCGGCGGATGGTCTACGTCAGCCCCGCCTACGAGAAAATCTTCGGCCGTTCCGCGGCGCTGCTGCTGGCGGACTACGAGGAGTGGCGCAACAGCATCTACCCGGACGACCTCGACTACGCCGACAGCAGCCTGCTGCAGGTGCTCGAACGTGGCGCCATGGAACAACGCGAATACCGCATCGTGCGCGGCGACGGCGAGGTCCGCTGGCTCAACGACAAGTGCTTCGTCAGTCGCCAGGGCGAGGCGGGACTGCCGCTGATGGTGGTGGGCATCGCCGAGGACATCACCGACAAGAAGCACATGGAGAGCGAGCTGCAACGGTTGGCCACCACCGACGTGCTGACCCAGAGCAGCAACCGTCGCTATTTCTTCGACAGTGCCGAGGCGGCCTTCAAGGAGTGTCGCCGCGAGGGGATACCGTTGGCGTTCCTGCTGCTGGACGTCGATGACTTCAAGAAGATCAACGACCGCTTCGGCCACCAGGTCGGCGACCAGGTCCTCCAGCGTATCGCCCAGAGCGGCAGTGCCGCGTTGCGCCGTGGCGACCTGTTCGGGCGGATCGGCGGCGAGGAGTTCGCCGTGCTGCTGCCCGGCTGCGACGAGCAGACCGCGCGACAGATCGGCGAACGCCTGCAGCGCGAGGTGCAACGCCTGCGCTTCCAGGAGGGCGAACAAAGCTTCGGGATCACCGTCAGCCAGGGCCTGACGGTCCTCCAGGCTGATGACGAGGGGCTCGGTGCCCTCTACAGCCGGGCCGACGCCGCGATGTACTCGGCCAAGCGCCAGGGCAAGGACTGCATCGTCGTGGGCTGACCGCTGGGCAAACGTTTCCGTTTTGTCGACGGCGCCACGGAATACCTCTTTGGGGAGGCGACCGGCAGGCTGCGGCTGCGGTACAATATTCCTTAAAGCTATTAAATGCGAATAATTAATTCTTTTTAGGTTTATTGCGGATATTTTACTGTTTATTACCCACGCGCTATAAAGCGCAGGAAATAACGATTTTCTGAAACGTGGCGGTAACTCGCCAGAAAGGAAGCTGTAATAGGCGGTTTTCTGCCGATACCCTCCGGCCCCGTCAGCCGGGAGAAGGGCAGGAAGCCCGAGAGGACGCGAAGGCGGAGCCCGATGGAAAGATTGGCTTACAAATTGCCTTCACTGGCGGTGGGTCGAGACACCCGCCGCACAATAACAAGACACGAGTACACCCATGCACACGCTTCCGTTCGCTGCCTCCCTGCCTGCTTGCCTGCCCCGTCGTTCCATCGTCGCGGGTTGCGCCGTTTCCTGATCCATCGAATGCCGAGTTTCGCGCGCGCCATCTTCCGGGATGGTACGGCGCTCAGTGTTTCAACGACCGGTCGGGCCCACGCGTTCCACTTCCCCCGACCGGAAGACAATTAGCAATACCAATGGGGAAAAGACCAATGAAGAGTCGCAAGATCAACAAGTCACGACTGGCCCTGGCCATCACTGCCGGTACCCTCGGTGCCCTGGCGCAACAGGCGGTCGCCGCCGGTTTCATCGAGGACAGCAAGGCATCGCTGACCCTGCGCAACTTCTACATCAATACCGACAACCGCAATGGCAGCGCCTCGCCGAGCAAGCAGGAAGAGTGGGGCCAGGGCTTCATCCTGAATTACCAGTCGGGCTTCACCCAGGGCACCGTCGGCTTCGGCGTCGACGCGCTGGGCCTGCTCGGCGTGCGCCTGGACGGCGGCGGCCGTGCCGGCAAGAGCGGCCTGGACCGCCAGCCGGGCACCGTGTTCCCGCTGGAAAGCAACGGTGAGCCGGTGCACGACTTCGCCAGCCTGGGCCTGACCGCCAAGGCCAAGGTATCCAACACCGAGTTCCGCTACGGCACCCTGCAGCCGAAGCTGCCGGTGGTCACCTACAACGACGGCCGCCTGCTGCCGGTCACCTTCGAGGGCGGCCAGGTCACCTCGACCGATCTCAAGGACTTCACCCTGGTTGCCGGCCAACTGGAGCACTCCAAGGGCCGTAACTCCACCGACAACCGCAGCCTGAGCATCGCCGGCGCCAACGGCAGCAGCGCCAGCTCGCGCGACAGCAACAAGTTCTACTACGCGGGTGGCGACTACAAGGTCAACAAGGACCTGACCCTGCAGTACTACTACGGCAACCTGGACGACTTCTACAAGCAGCACTTCCTCGGCCTGATCCACAACTGGCAGATCGGCCCGGGCGTCCTGAAGACCGACCTGCGTGCCTTCGACAGCAGCTCCGACGGCAAGAACGGCAGCCGTTCCGGCCGTGCCGACGGCTACGTCAGCAGCGGCTACTACGGCAGCGGCGTGACCAAGGGCGAAGTCGACAACCGCGCCTTCAGCGGTCTCTTCACCTATACCGTCAGCGGCCACAGCATCGGCGCCGGCTACCAGATCCTCAACGGCGACAGCGACTTCCCGTTCCTGAACCGTGGCGATGGCGAAGGTTCCACCGCGTACCTGATCACCGACGTGCAGATCGGCAAGTTCCAGCGTGCCGGCGAGCGCACCTGGCAGGTCCGCTACGGCTACGACTTCGCCACCGTCGGCGTGCCGGGCCTGACCTTCAACACCATTTACCTGAGCGGCGACAAGATCAAGACCGCCCGCGGCGACCAGAGCGAGTGGGAACGCGATATCTCCCTGGCCTACGTGATCCCGGACGGCACCTTCAAGGGCCTGGGCTTCACCTGGAAGAACGCCTCCTTCCGCAGCGGCCTGCCGGCCGCCGGTTCGAGCAACAACCAGCGCGACCAGGACGAGAACCGCCTGATCGTCAGCTACACCCTGCCGCTGCTGTAAGCTCCGGCCGGACAGGAAAAAGCCCGCGTCCTCCAGGAGGACGCGGGCTTTTTTCATTCAGGGCGCCACTCGGCGTGCCGGGCCGGCCAGCGCGAACAGCGCCGCGGCTGGCCATCCGCCCTGGGGGATGCCCGTCAGGCCTTGCGCGGCGCCGGTTGCTGCTGGGTGATGCAATGGATGTTGCCGCCGCCGAGGAGGATCTCGCGCCCCGGGACCATCACCACCTCGTGCTCGGGGAACACCCGCTGGAGGATCGCCCTGGCCTCGGCGTCCTTGGGATCGTCGAAGCTCGGTGCGACGATGCCGCCGTTGACGATCAGGAAGTTCACGTAGGAACCGGCCAGGCGAATGGAGGGATCGCGCGGCTGGCTGCCCTCGACGATATCCACGCCGTCGCACTCTTCCTGGGTCGCGTACAGCGGGCCGGGGATCGGCATCTTGTGCACCACCAGCTTGCGTCCCTTGGCGTCGCGGCTTTCTTCCAGCACGCGGAGGGCGGACTGGCAGCGCAGGTAGTTCGGGTCGTCCTGGTCGTCGGTCCAGGCCAGCAGCACCTCGCCGGGACGCACGTAGCAGCAGAAGTTGTCGACGTGGCCGTCGGTCTCGTCGTTGTAGAGGCCGTTCGGCAGCCAGATGATGCTGTCCACCGCAAGGTAGTCGCGCAGGGTCCGCTCGATCTCCGCCTGGCTCAGGTGCGGGTTGCGGTTGTGGTTGAGCAGGCATTCCTCGGTGGTGATCAGCGTGCCTTCGCCGTCGACGTGGATCGAGCCGCCCTCGAGGACGAAGTCGTCGGTGCGGTAGCGGGCGCGCCGTTCGATCTCGAGGATCTTGCGTGCCACCTGGTCGTCGCGCTGCCAGGGGAAGTACAGGCCGCCTTCGAAGCCGCCCCAGGCGTTGAAGCCCCAGTCGACGCCGCGTACATCGCCCTTGTCGTCGATGACGAAGGTCGGGCCGGTGTCGCGGACCCAGGCATCGTCGCTGCTGATTTCCACGACGCGGATGTTGCCGTCGTCGAGGCGTGCGCGCGCGTTCTCGTACTGCCCGGCGCTGGCGCAGACGGTGACCGGCTCGAAGCGCGCGATGGCCTTGGCCACCGCGGCGAAGGCCGCTTGGGCCGGCTTGCCGCCGTTGCGCCAGTTGTCCGGGCGCTCCGGCCAGACCATCCAGGTCTGCTCGTGGGGTTCCCATTCGGCGGGCATGCGGAAGCCGTCGGCGCGTGGGGTGCTGGTCGGATTGCTCATCGCTGCTCCTGAAATCGTTGCTATGCGCGGCGGACGCCGGCGCGGAATGCGCGGGGCGTCCCCGCGCGGATCGTTTCCCGAGGCCTCAGGACTCCAGCGAGCCGTCCAGGGTCTTCAGCGGACCGTAGAGGTTCGGCCGGCGGTCGCGGAACACGCCCCAGGCGCTGCGGGTGCGCTCCAGCGCATCGAGGTCGAAGGTGTGGACAAGGATACCTTCCTCGGTGTGGTTCAGCTCCTCGACTTTCTCGCCGAACGGGTCGGCGATGAACGAAGAACCATAGAAGGTGATGTCGTAGCCGTCCTGCTCCTCGCGGCCGATGCGGTTGGAAGCCACCAGCGGCATCAGGTTGGCCCCGGCATGGCCTTGCTGCACGCGCTGCCAGTGATCGCGCGAGCTGATACTGGCGTCGTGCGGTTCGCTACCGATGGCGGTCGGGTAGAACAGGAGTTCCGCGCCGAGCAACGCCATGCTGCGCGCCGATTCGGGGAACCACTGGTCCCAGCAGATACCGACGCCGATCCGTGCGTAGCGGGTCTGCCAGACCTTGAAGCCGGTGTCGCCCGGATTGAAATAGTACTTCTCGTGGTAGCCCGGGCCGTCCGGGATGTGGCTCTTGCGGTAGACCCCGAGGTTGCCGCCATCGGCGTCGATGACCGCGATGCTGTTGAAGCGGGCGCGCCCGGCGCGTTCGAAGAAGCTGATCGGCAATACCACCTGCAACTCCCGGGCGAGGGCCTGGAAGTGGGCGATGGCGGCGTTCTCCTCGACCGTGGTGGCCAGCTGCAGGTAGTCCGGGTTCGGCTTCTGGCAGAAGTAGGGGGTCTCGAACAGTTCCTGGATCAGGATGATCTGCGCACCCCTGGCGGCGGCCTGGCGCACCAGTTTCTCGGCGCGGGCGATGTTCGCCGGACGATCCCAGGAGCAGGCCATCTGGGTGGCGGCGACGGTGACGTTGCGGGTCATGGAACACCTCGTGTGCTGGCTCGGATGGCTGCCGGGCTTGGCGGCGGCCGGTTGTGGGTCGGGCGGGCGGGAACGGGGTGTCGCGCCCGATCGAGTGATGGGCGGATTTATATCCGATAAAAATCGGACTGTGAAGCGGTTTAAGGGAGTTTATGGATTTTCTATCGATTTAAATCGGATATAAATCCGGTTAATGGTTCGCTACGCTTTTCCAGGATCGGCGGCAGGTAGAGCCCCAGGTAGGCGTCGAACACCCGCATGCCTTCTTCCGCCAGGCGTGCGTCGATGATCCCGTGACGCTGGACCGACAATGCGTAGACGCGATCGCCTAGCTCCATGGCCAGGCTGAAGATCTCGATATCGGTCGGCAGCGGAGGCAGCAGGAAATGCCGCTCGAACAGGGCGCGCATGGCCTGGCCGAGTTGCACGTCATGTTGGCGATCGGCCTGGGTGACTTCGGCCAGGCCGTGGCTGGCGAGAATCAGTTGGCGGGCCGCCGCGTCGCGGGCGTAGACCGCCAGCATGCGCTCCTCGACGATCCGCGACAGGTCGCGCCAGCAGCGCAGGCCTGCATGGTCCACCGGCTGTTCGAGGCACGCGCGGAAGGCGGCGTGGACCTCGCCGGTCAGCCCCTGGAGCAGGGCCGGCACGCTGGGGAAGAAGTGGTAGACCGACGATGGCGGCATTTCCGCGCGTTCGGCCACGCTATAGATGGTCAGGCCGCCGATGCCTTCGTCGGCGAGCAGGCCGCGAGCGGCGTCGAGGATCGCGGCGATCCGGGCCTGGCTGCTGGCGCGGGGCTTGCGGATGGACGAGGTGGGCTGCATGGCGGGTCTCCGGGCGTGAGCGGCTATTGGACGCCAGCTCACGCGACCGGGGCAAGCCGCTCAGTGGCTGGCGCCGCGGAAGGCCTTCCAGATCTCGTCGACCACCGGCCGGAGTTTTTCCGGCGGCGTTTCCAGGGCGAACAGGCGGCGGCTGGTGTCGCGGTCCGGATACAGGCCGGGTTGCTGGCGCAGGGCGGGATCGAGGAAGCCGGCGGCGTCGGCGTTGCCGCTGGGGTAGAGGGTGGCGGCGGTGATCTGTGCGGCGATCTTCGGTTGCATCAGGTAGTCGATGAAGCGGTGCGCCTGTCGTGGATGCTGGGCGCTGGCCGGAATCACCAGGTTGTCGATGAACAGCACCGAGCCTTCCTGCGGTACCTCGAAACTTACCGGCTGGCCCGCCTTGGCCGCGCGCAGGGCGTCGCCGACCCAGGCCATGGCCAGGCAGAGGCGACCGCCTTCGAGGTCGGCGATGTAGCGCTCGCTGTCGACGTAGCGCAGGTTCGGTCGCAGTCCGTGCAGCGCCTCGGCGGCGCGGCGTACCTGGCTCGGAGCGGTACGACCGAGGTTGCGGCCCTGGTAGTTGAGGAGGATCGCCAGGGTTTCGTCCGGCGCGTCCAGCAGGCTGATGCCGCAGCTTTTCAGGCGCTGGCTCTGGCTGGCGTCGAACAGCAGGCTCCAGCTGTTGGGCAGCGGCCCGCCATAGGCGGCTTCGGCCTGCGGGGTATTGATGGCCAGGCCTACGGCACCCCATAGATAGGGGACGGCGTGGCGGTTGTCAGGGTCGACCGCGGCCAGTTTGCTCAGCAATTGACGGTCGAGATGGCTGCGGTTGGGCAACTGGGTGAAGTCCAGCGGCCGCAGCAGGTTGTCCTTCAGCAGGGCCGGCAGGGTGTCGTGGGAGGGGACGGCGACGTCGATCGCCTCGCCACTGCGCAGCGCCTTGTCCAGTTCCTCGGCGGTGGCGAAGGTGTGGTATTCGACGCGGATGCCGGTGTCCTTCTGGAAGGACTCGAGCACCTGCGGGTCGATGTAGTCGTTCCAGTTGTAGACGCGCAGGGTCTCCTCGGCTTGGGCCAGCCAGGGTGCGAGGGCGAGGAACAGCAGGACGGAAAGGCGGGGCATGGAATCTTCTCGCTGGACGGAACGGAGCGGACGATGGTGCCGGAGCCACGCGGCAGCGGCATTGATGCAGGCCAGCATCGAGTCTGGCGGGAGGCGTGGCGGCAGGCTGTGCCGTGGCGCACATTTCCCGGTTCCGAGAAAAGGACCGGGGCGGTTTCCCAGACACAGACGCCCCCGCGTTGAGTGTCTGCGAAACCGCCCCGGATTTCGCTGCGTACGGCGCTGGTCCGGAGCCGGCGCGCCGATACCGCTACCTCAGACGGTATGCAGGTACCAGTTGTACTCGAGGTCGGAGATCGAGTGCTCGAACTCCTCCAGCTCGCTTTCCTTGCAGGCGACGAAGATGTCGATGTACTTCGGGTCGATGTACTTCGCCATGATCTCGCTTTCGTCCAGCTCGCGCAGGGCGTCGCGCAGGTTGTTCGGCAGGCTCGGCTCCATCTGCTCGTAGGAGTTGCCTTCGATCGGCGCGCCCGGCTCGACCTTGTTGGTCAGCCCGTGATGAACGCCTGCCAGCACCGCTGCCAGTAGCAGGTAGGGGTTGGCGTCGGCGCCGGCCACGCGGTGCTCCAGGCGCACCGCGTCCGAGCTGCCGGTGGGCACGCGCAGGGCCACGGTGCGGTTGTCCAGGCCCCAGCTCGGCGCGTTCGGCACGTAGAACTGCGAACCGAAGCGGCGGTAGGAGTTGACGTTCGGGCAGAGGAAGGCCATGGAGGCCGGCAGGGTCTCGAGCACACCGCCGATCGCATGGCGCAATGCGGCGTTCTGCTCGGGATCCTCGCTGGTGAAGATGTTGTTGCCGTGCTTGTCGAGCAGCGAGATATGCACGTGCAGTCCGTTCCCGGCCTGGCCCGGATAGGGCTTGGCCATGAAGGTGGTGTCCATCTCGTGGTCGTAGGCGATGTTCTTGACCAGGCGCTTGAGCAGCACCGCGTGGTCGCAGGCCTTGAGGGCGTCGTTGACGTGGTTGAGGTTGACCTCGAACTGCGCCGGTGCGGATTCGGCGACGATGGCGTCGGCCGGGATGCCCTGGGCGCGGGCGCCGTCGATGATGTCCTGGAGGCACTCGACGTATTCGTCGAGGTCGTCGATGGAGTACACCTGCACCGACTGCGGACGCTTGCCGGAGATCGGCGAGCGCGGCGGCTGCGGCCGGCCGTTCACGTTCTCCTGGTCGATCAGGTAGAACTCCAGCTCGAAGGCGGCGACGATGGTCAGTTCCATCTCGGTGAACCTGGCCACCACCTGGCGCAGGACTTCGCGGGGGTCGGCGAAGAACGGCTCGCCTTCCAGTTCGTGCATGGTCATCAGCAGTTGCGCGGTCGGGCGCTTCTGCCAGGGTTCCATGGAGAGGGTGCCGGGGATCGGGTAGCAGATCCGGTCGGCGTCGCCGATGTCGAGACCCAGGCCGGTACTCTCTACGGTGGAGCCGGTGATATCGAGGGCGAACAGGGAAGCGGGGAGATTGATACCTTTTTCGAAGACTTTGTTCAGACTGTTGCGTTCGATCCGCTTGCCGCGAACCACGCCATTCATGTCTGCAATAAGGAGGTCGACGAACTGGACCTCGGGATGTTCCTTGAGGAACTCGCTCGGTTCAGTGAGCTGAACGGCACGCTGGGGTACCGACATGATGCAACACCTTTTTTGTTAAAAATTTCAATCATGCGGGGGGTAGGCTATGAGTCAATCCGAAAGCCTGTGGGATGTCAATAGCCGCCAAAAACGCCCTCTTGTGGGGCATTGAGGCCGTTTTCAGGGCATTTTCGCCGGACGAAAAGCCGAAAAAAACCTCGCGTCGAAGGGTGTTCAGGAGTGCGTGTTCAATTTTTTACAGGCCTATTGTGTAAAAAAATGAACAACGCTAAGCTCGGCCAAACCCCATAACATCTACAAACAACGGGTGTCTCATGTCTCGCCTGCCGTTAATCGGCGTCACCGCCTGCACCAAGCAGATCGGTCTTCATCCCTACCACATTGCCGGCGACAAATATCTGCGTGCCGTCGTCAACGGCGCTGGCGGTCTCCCGCTGATCATTCCTGCGCTGGGCGAGTCGATCGACCAGGCAGCCCTGCTGGACAGCGTCGACGGCTTGCTCTTCACTGGCTCGCCGTCGAACGTCGAGCCCCGTCATTATAGTGGACCGGCGAGCGAGCCCGGCACCCTCCACGACTCCGACCGCGACGCCACCACGCTGCCGCTGGTCCGCGCCGCCATCGACGCCGGCATTCCGGTCCTCGGCATCTGCCGCGGTTTCCAGGAAATGAACGTGGCTTTCGGCGGCAGCCTGCACCAGAAGGTGCACGAGGTCGGAACCTTCATGGACCACCGCGAGCCGGCCGACCAGCCGCTCGAGGTTCAGTACGCGCCGCGCCATGCCATGCATGTGCAGCCGGGCGGAGTGCTCGCCGGTATCGGCTTGCCGAGCGAGTTCCAGGTCAATTCCATCCATGGCCAGGGCGTTGATCGTCTGGCGCCGGGCCTTCGAGTAGAAGCACTGGCGCCTGACGGGTTGGTCGAAGCCATCTCCGTAGAAGGTGCAAAAGCCTTCGCTCTTGGTGTGCAATGGCACCCGGAGTGGCAGGTTCTGACGAACCCCAACTATCTCGCTATCTTCCAGGCTTTCGGTAAGGCCTGCAGCAAGAGGGCGGGGCAACGTTGAGTCCGGCTGTTGGGGCCGGACTCTCAACCCTGAGGTCTTTATGACTACCAAGTTAGACCAGCTGACCAGCTGGCTGAAGGAACGCAAGATCACCGAAGTGGAATGCCTGATTTCCGATCTGACAGGCATCGCCCGCGGCAAGATCTCGCCGACCAACAAATTCATCGCGGAAAAGGGCATGCGCCTGCCGGAGAGCGTTCTGCTGCAGACCGTCACCGGCGACTACGTGGAAGACGACATTTACTACGACCTGCTCGACCCGGCCGACATCGATATGGTCTGCCGCCCGGACGAGAATGCCGTGTTCCTCGTCCCCTGGGCCATCGAGCCCACCGCGATGGTGATCCACGACACCTTCGACAAGCTCGGCAATCCCATCGAGCTGTCGCCGCGCAACATCCTCAAGCGCGTGTTGAAGATGTATGCCGACAAGGGCTGGCGGCCGATCGTGGCGCCAGAGATGGAGTTCTACCTGACCAAGCGCAGCGACGACCCCGACTATCCGTTGCAGGCCCCGGTGGGCCGCTCCGGACGCCAGGAAACCGGGCGTCAGTCGTTCTCCATCGACGCCGCCAACGAGTTCGACCCGCTGTTCGAGGACATGTACGACTGGTGCGAGGCCCAGGGCCTTGACCTGGATACGCTGATCCACGAGGAAGGCACCGCGCAGATGGAGATCAACTTCCGTCATGGCGACGCCCTCGACCTGGCCGACCAGATCCTGGTGTTCAAGCGCACCATGCGCGAGGCCGCGCTCAAGCACAACGTCGCCGCGACCTTCATGGCCAAGCCGATGACCGGCGAGCCGGGCAGCGCGATGCACCTGCACCAGAGCATCGTCGACGTGAAGACCGGCAAGAACATCTTCTCCAATGCCGACGGCACCATGAGCGAGCTGTTCCTGCACCATATCGGCGGCCTGCAGAAGTTCATCCCGGAAGTGCTGCCGCTGTTCGCGCCCAACGTGAACTCGTTCCGCCGCTTCCTGCCCGATACCTCGGCGCCGGTGAACGTCGAGTGGGGCGAAGAGAACCGTACCGTCGGCCTGCGCGTGCCGGACTCCAGCCCGGAGAACCGCCGGGTCGAGAACCGTCTCGCCGGCGCCGACGCCAACCCTTACCTGGCGCTGGCTGCCAGCCTGCTGTGCGGCTACATCGGCATGGTCGAAGGCATCAAGCCGAGCGCCCAGGTCAAAGGTCGCGGCTATGAACGCCGCAACCTGCGCCTGCCGCTGACGATCGAAGCGGCGCTGGAGCGCATGGAGAACTGCAAGCCCCTCGAGCAGTATCTCGGCAGCAAGTTCATCAGCGGCTACGTCGCGGTGAAGCGTGCGGAGCACGAGAATTTCAAGCGGGTAATCAGCTCCTGGGAGCGGGAATTCCTCCTGCTTTCCGTTTGATCCTGACCGGGGGCGGCCGGCGTGGTCCGCCGCTCCCGGACAGTCTTGAATAGAAGAGGTGTGACATGAACAGCCAAATCACCAACGCCAAGACCCGTGAGTGGCAGGCGTTGAGCCGCGACCACCATCTGCCGCCGTTCACCGACTACAAGCAGTTGAACGAGAAGGGCGCGCGGATCATCACCAAGGCCGAAGGCGTCTATATCTGGGACAGCGAGGGCAACAAGATCCTCGATGCGATGGCCGGCCTCTGGTGCGTCAACGTCGGCTACGGCCGCGAGGAGCTGGTCCAGGCCGCCACCCGGCAGATGCGCGAGTTGCCGTTCTACAACCTGTTCTTCCAGACCGCCCACCCGCCGGTGGTCGAGCTGGCCAAGGCGATCGCCGACGTCGCTCCGGAAGGCATGAACCACGTGTTCTTCACCGGCTCCGGCTCCGAGGCCAACGACACCGTGCTGCGTATGGTCCGCCACTATTGGGCGACCAAGGGCCAGCCGCAGAAGAAAGTGGTGATCGGCCGCTGGAACGGCTACCACGGCTCCACCGTCGCCGGCGTCAGCCTGGGCGGCATGAAGGCGTTGCATGAGCAGGGTGATTTCCCCATCCCGGGCATCGTCCACATCGCCCAGCCCTACTGGTACGGCGAGGGCGGCGACATGTCGCCGGACGAATTCGGCGTCTGGGCCGCCGAGCAGCTGGAGAAGAAGATTCTCGAAGTGGGCGAGGAAAACGTCGCCGCCTTCATCGCCGAGCCGATCCAGGGCGCCGGCGGCGTGATCGTCCCGCCGGACACCTACTGGCCGAAGATCCGCGAGATCCTCGCCAAGTACGACATCCTGTTCATCGCCGACGAAGTGATCTGCGGCTTCGGCCGTACCGGCGAGTGGTTCGGCAGCCAGTACTACGGCAACGCCCCGGACCTGATGCCGATCGCCAAGGGCCTCACCTCCGGCTACATCCCCATGGGCGGGGTGGTGGTGCGCGACGAGATCGTCGAAGTGCTCAACCAGGGCGGCGAGTTCTACCACGGCTTCACCTATTCCGGTCACCCGGTGGCGGCCGCCGTGGCCCTGGAGAACATCCGCATCCTGCGCGAAGAGAAGATCATCGAGAAGGTGAAGGCGGAAACGGCACCGTATTTGCAGAAACGCTGGCAGGAGCTGGCCGACCACCCGTTGGTGGGCGAAGCGCGCGGGGTCGGCATGGTCGCCGCCCTGGAGCTGGTCAAGAACAAGAAGACCCGCGAGCGTTTCACCGACAAGGGCGTCGGGATGCTGTGCCGGGAACATTGTTTCCGCAACGGTTTGATCATGCGCGCGGTGGGCGACACTATGATTATCTCGCCGCCGCTGGTGATCGATCCGTCGCAGATCGATGAGTTGATCACCCTGGCGCGCAAGTGCCTCGATCAGACCGCCGCCGCCGTCCTGGCTTGAGTCCCTGAGCGGACTTTTGCCAGACTGCGCCAGTGCGTTGGCCAGGCTCACCGGGTGGTGACGCGATCGGTTGCGCCACCGCCCGGATACTTCAACAAAAATGGAGCTACCCCGCATGATGAAACGTTTCGGTAAGACCCTGCTCGCCCTGACCTTGGCGGGCTCTGTGGCCGGTATGGCGCAGGCTGCGGACAACAAGGTACTGCACGTCTACAACTGGTCCGACTACATCGCGCCGGACACCCTGGAGAAGTTCACCAAGGAAACCGGGATCAAGGTCGTCTACGACGTCTACGACAGCAACGAAGTGCTGGAAGCCAAGTTGCTGGCGGGCAAGTCCGGGTACGACGTGGTGGTGCCGTCCAACTCCTTCCTCGCCAAGCAGATCAAGGCCGGGGTCTACCAGAAGCTCGACAAGTCCAAGCTGCCGAACTGGAAGAACCTGAACAAGGACCTGATGCACACCCTGGAAGTCAGCGACCCGGGCAACGAGCATGCGATTCCCTACATGTGGGGCACCATCGGCATCGGCTACAACCCGGACAAGGTCAAGGCGGCCTTCGGCGACAATGCGCCGGTGGATTCCTGGGACCTGGTATTCAAGCCGGAGAACATCCAGAAGCTGAAGCAGTGCGGCGTCAGCTTCCTCGACTCGCCGACCGAGATTCTCCCGGCGGCCCTGCACTATCTCGGCTACAAGCCGGACACCGACAATCCCAAGGAACTCAAGGCGGCCGAAGAGCTGTTCCTGAAGATCCGTCCCTACGTCACCTACTTCCACTCGTCGAAGTACATTTCCGACCTGGCCAACGGCAACATCTGCGTCGCCATCGGCTACTCCGGCGACATCTACCAGGCCAAGTCCCGCGCCGAAGAGGCGAAGAACAAGGTCACCGTCAAGTACAACATTCCCAAGGAAGGCGCCGGCAGCTTCTTCGACATGGTCGCCATTCCCAAGGACGCCGAGAACACCGAGGGCGCCCTGGCCTTCGTCAACTTCCTGATGAAGCCGGAAATCATGGCCGAGATCACCGACGTGGTTCAGTTCCCCAACGGCAACGCGGCGGCCACCCCGCTGGTGTCCGAGGCGATCCGCAACGACCCGGGCATCTACCCGAGCGAAGAGGTCATGAAGAAGCTGTATACCTTCCCCGACCTGCCGGCCAAGACCCAGCGGGCGATGACCCGCAGCTGGACCAAGATCAAGTCCGGCAAGTGATCCGCGAGGAGCCCGGCGGCGCCTGAAGCCGCCGGCGCTCCGGCACGAGAGAACCGGAACGCGGCCGGGTTTCCTCCGGCCACGCTCCCCTGCGAAGAGGTTCGACTCTTTTGCCCGTTCGTCCAGACGCTTCCTCCTGGGGGCCCGACGACCGGACGCAGTATCGACGACGAAGACGCTGCCATGGGCGCTGCGCCAATCTGCCGCGCCGGGGCCGGTCGTGTCGCTCGCACCGGGGCCGAGGGCCCGGAAAACCTGAAACCAACACGCCGGTAGGGAACCCAGCTCACTCATGTTTCCCGGCGGAATCGTCGGGTTGTCATGAAACCCGAGTGATCTGGGCTTACATCGGCACTTGAAGAACACGGGTCGAACAGGCAGGGTGCTGCCGTGAAAAGGCCCGGAACAGGAGTCGGACATGCAACATTCCATTGGCAAGACACTGCTGGTAGCCGCTCTGGCTACGGCGATCGCGGGCCCCGTGCAGGCGGAGAAGAAGAGCCTGCACATCTATAACTGGACCGATTACATCGCTCCCACCACCCTCAAGGACTTCACCAAGGAGAGCGGGATCGACGTCAGCTACGACGTCTTCGACTCCAACGAGACCCTCGAGGGCAAGCTGGTCTCCGGCCACTCCGGTTACGACATCGTGGTGCCGTCGAACAACTTCCTCGGCAAGCAGATCCAGGCCGGTGCCTTCCAGAAGCTGGACAAGAGCAAGCTGCCGAACTGGAAGAACCTCGATCCGGCGCTGCTCAAGCAGCTGGAGGTCAGCGACCCGGGCAACCAGTACGCGGTTCCCTACCTGTGGGGCACCAACGGCATCGGTTACAACGTGGCCAAGGTCAAGGAAGTCCTCGGTGACCAGCCGATCGACTCCTGGGCCATCCTCTTCGAGCCGGAGAACATGAAGAAGCTCGCCAAGTGCGGCGTAGCCTTCATGGACAGCGGCGACGAGATGCTGCCCGCCGCCCTCAACTACCTGGGGCTGGACCCCAACACCCACGACCCGAAGGACTACAAGAAGGCCGAGGAAGTCCTGACCAAGGTTCGCCCCTACGTCAGCTACTTCCACTCCTCCAAGTACATCTCCGACCTGGCCAACGGCAACATCTGCGTCGCCTTCGGCTATTCCGGGGACGTCTTCCAGGCCGCTGCCCGCGCCGAAGAGGCCGGCAAGGGCATCGACATCCAGTACGTGATTCCCAAGGAAGGCGCCAACCTGTGGTTCGACCTGATGGCGATTCCCGCCGATGCCAAGGCCGCCGATAACGCCTATGCGTTCATCGACTACCTGCTGCGTCCGGAGGTGATCGCCAAGGTCAGCGACTATGTCGGCTACGCCAACGCGATACCGGGGGCCCGCCCGCTGATGGACAAGAGCGTCAGCGACAGCGAGGAGGTGTATCCGCCGCAGGCCGTGCTCGACAAGCTCTACGTTTCCGCCGTGTTGCCGGCCAAGGTGCTGCGCCTGCAGACCCGTACCTGGACCCGGATCAAGACCGGCAAATAAGTTCAAATTCCGCCCGGTAGCGTGACCGGGCTCAACGACTTGGGAGTTGTGGTAATGGCGATAGCCTCCGGTGCCTACAAGAAAGCCCTAGAGGGCAACCAGCAGCCGAAAGAGGTGCTGGTAAAGATCGACCGGGTAACCAAGCAGTTCGACGAGACGCTGGCGGTGGACACCGTGTCCCTGACCATCAACAAGGGCGAGATCTTCGCCCTGCTCGGCGGCTCCGGCTCGGGTAAATCCACCCTGTTGCGCATGCTCGCCGGTTTCGAGCGGCCCACCGAGGGGCGGATCTTCCTCGATGGCCAGGACATCACCGACCTGCCGCCCTACGAGCGACCGATCAACATGATGTTCCAGTCCTATGCGCTGTTCCCGCACATGAGCGTGGCGCAGAACATCGCCTTCGGCCTCAAGCAGGACGGCCTGCCCAAGGCCGAGATCGACGAGCGCGTGGCCGAGATGCTCAAGCTGGTGCACATGACCCAGTACGCCAAGCGCAAGCCGCACCAGCTCTCCGGCGGCCAGCGCCAGCGGGTGGCCCTGGCTCGCTCGCTGGCCAAGCGGCCGAAGCTGCTGCTGCTCGACGAGCCGATGGGCGCGCTGGACAAGAAGCTGCGCTCGCAGATGCAACTGGAACTGGTGGAGATCATCGAGCGCGTCGGCGTGACCTGCGTGATGGTGACCCACGACCAGGAAGAGGCCATGACCATGGCCCAGCGCATCGCCATCATGCACCTTGGCTGCATCGAGCAGATCGGCAGCCCGATGGACATCTACGAGACCCCGGCGAGCCGCCTGGTCTGCGAGTTCATCGGCAACGTCAACCTGTTCGACGGCGTGCTGGTGGAGGACGTGCAGGACCATGCGGTGATCGCCTGCCCGCAGCTGGAGAACCCGATCTACATCGGCCACGGCATCAGCACCCGCGCCGAGGACAAGCGCATCACCTACGCGCTGCGGCCGGAGAAAGTGATGATCAGCGCGCAGAAGCCGGACAACCTGGAACACGCCGGGCACAACTGGGCCCAGGGCACCGTCTACGACATCGCCTACCTTGGCGGCCACTCGGTGTACTACATCAAGCTGGCCTCCGGGATGATCGTCCAGGCCTTCATGGCCAACGCCGAGCGCCACGTCGCCCGGCCGACCTGGGACCAGTCGGTGTACATCAGCTGGTACGACGACAGCGGCGTGGTACTGCAGTCATGAAATTCGCCAACAGCCTGAAAAAGCGCATGCCCACCGGGCGGCATGCGGTCATCGGGGTGCCGTTCCTGTGGCTCTTCCTGTTCTTCCTGCTGCCCTTCGCCATCGTGCTGAAGATCAGCCTGGCGGAAGCGGACGTGGCCATCCCGCCCTACACCGAGATCTTCGCCTACGCGGACCAGCAGTTGCAGGTGCTCCTCAACCTCGGCAACTACCTGATGCTGACCGATGACCCGCTCTACATCGATGCCTACCTCGGCTCGCTGAAGATGGCCTTCATCAGTACCCTGATCTGCCTGCTGGTGGGCTACCCGATGGCCTACGCCATCGCCCGCTCCAGCCAGTCCTCGCAGACCGTCCTGCTGCTGCTGATCATGATGCCGACCTGGACGGCGATCCTGATCCGGGTCTACGCCTGGATGGGCATCCTTTCCAACAACGGCCTGCTCAACAGCGTACTGATGGGGCTGGGGCTCATCAGCGAGCCGCTGACCATCCTCAACACCAACATCGCGGTGTACATCGGCATCGTCTATTCCTACCTGCCGTTCATGATCCTGCCGCTCTACGCCAACCTGGTGAAGCACGACCCGAGCCTGCTGGAGGCCGCTTCCGACCTGGGCGCGCGTAACTTCACCAGCTTCTGGAAGATCACCGTGCCGCTGTCGAAGAACGGCATCATCGCCGGCTGTATGCTGGTGTTCATCCCGGCGGTGGGCGAGTTCGTCATCCCGGAACTGCTCGGCGGCCCCGAGACCCTGATGATCGGCAAGGTGCTCTGGCAGGAGTTCTTCAACAACCGCGACTGGCCGGTGGCGTCCGCCCTGGCGGTGGTAATGCTGGCGATCCTGATCATCCCGATCATCCTGTTCAACAAGAACCAGGCCAAAGAACTGGAGGGCAAGGTATGAGCCAGCACAGCGTATCCCGCTCCGTATCCCGTTCAACAGGCTCTCCATCCAGAAGCGTGGCCAAAGAACTGGAGGGCAAGGTATGAAGCGCTGGAATTTCTCCAACGTCATGTTGATCGTCGGCCTGCTCTTCATCTACCTGCCGATGCTGATCCTGGTGATCTATTCGTTCAACGCCTCCAAGCTGGTGACGGTGTGGGGCGGCTGGTCGGTAAAGTGGTACGTCGGCCTGCTGGACAACACCCAACTGGTCAGTTCGGTCGGCCGCTCCCTGGAGATCGCCTTCTATACGGCGTTCTCCTCGGTGCTCCTCGGCACCCTGGCGGCCTTCGTCCTCACCCGTATCCCGCGCTTCCGCGGTCGTACGCTGTTCGGCGGCATGGTCACCGCGCCGCTGGTGATGCCGGAAGTGATCACCGGCCTGTCGCTGCTGCTGTTGTTCGTGGCCATGGCGCAACTGATCGGCTGGCCGCAGGAACGGGGTATCGTGACCATCTGGATCGCCCACACCAGCTTCTGCTCGTCCTACGTGGCGGTGGTGGTGTCGGCGCGCCTGCGTGAACTCGACCTGTCGATCGAGGAAGCGGCGATGGACCTGGGCGCCAAGCCCTGGAAGGTGTTCCTGCTGATCACCATCCCGATGATCGCGCCCTCGCTGGCGGCGGGCGGCATGATGTCCTTCGCCCTGTCGCTGGACGACCTGGTACTGGCCAGCTTCGTCTCCGGACCCGGCTCGACCACCTTGCCGATGGAAGTGTTCTCGGCGGTACGCCTGGGCGTGAAGCCGGAGATCAACGCGGTGGCCAGCCTGATCCTGCTGAGCGTTTCGCTGTTCACCTTCTTCGCCTGGTACTTCACTCGCCAGGCCGAGGAGCGGCGTCGCCGGGCGATCCAGCAGGCGATGGAAGAGACCGCGACCGACTGGCAGAAAGGCTCGCCGACCCCGGCCTGAGCCCTCCGCCGAAAAGAAAAGGCCACCTGCGGGTGGCCTTTTTCATTGGCGTGTCGGTGGCAGGAAATGCCTGGCTACGCTCCGTAGGGCGACGCCCGAGGCGTTATCCGCCGATACCCCGTTGTACCCGGCGGACAACCACCATGCGGCTACTCGCCCGACCCCACGCCGGCCGGCTCAGCGCTTCGGTTCCAGCACCAGCACGCCCTTGCTGTTCGCCTTCACCTCGTTTTCCTCGTAGTGCTGCGGCAGGTAGTGGCCCTCGATGTAGGCCTCGGCCTGGTCGTCGTAGTGGCCGTCGAAGGGCACGCCGCTCTGCCCGACCGGGTTGATGCCGAGGCTGTGGGTCGGGTCGGCGAAGTCCACCAGGCGCCGGGTCGATGGACCGTAGGTGACCGCCCAGGGGGCCGGGCCGATCTTCGCCGACAGATTGTTCGGTACCTCGTGGGTGCCGGGGGCGGCGAACGGACCGACGTTGAGAAGGCGCCTGAGCAGCGCCTGCTGGCCCAGGGCGTGCTCGTGGGTCAGGGTATGCGCCTTGCCCCACAGCCAGCCGGACGGGTCGTTGCCGAGGGTGCCGCGCAGATGCGCGAGGGAGGCGTTCCAGGCGGCCCTGACGATATCCGCGCGGGTTTCCCGGCGTTCTGTGCGGGGGTCGTCCCACCAGGGCGAGTCGGCGTCGCCAGCCAGCCGAGGCAGCGCGCTGTCGATGGCGCGGGTGGCGATCAGGCTGTCGAAGAAGGCATCGCCCAGTTCGTCGTGCAAGGCGCCCTCGGCAATCTGGAACAGCAACTGGTTGAACAGCGTGGCGGCGGTCGAGTCGACCGGGTAGTCGCCGTTCCAGGCCGCCAGTTGTTCGACCAGGCGCTTGCCTTCGGCGTCGTCGACCACCTCGCGCAGGACCGGCAGCAAGGGTGCGAGCAGGCGCGGCGCGTAGCCGGTGCGACTGCCGAGTTGCAGCGCGCGGCTGTTGTCCAGGTTCCATTTGGTGCCGCGGTCGGCCAGTTGGGTATCCAGCCACTGGCCGCGGTCCGCCAGGTTGTAGTAGCCGGGAATCGGCCGGCCATTGGCCGGGACCGGCTGGAAGTTGGCGGAGACGATGTAGCCGCGCGCCGGGTTTTCCTCCTGCGGGTTGTCGGCGAACGGATAGAAGCCGGACTTGTCCGCCTCGCCCTTGCTGCCGTCGAGGATGAAGCTCGGGTTCACCCCCTCCGGCCGCTTCGGCAGGGCCGCCGAGGCCCACCAGCCGATATCGCCGGCGGCGTTGGCCCAGACCAGGTTGAGTCCTGGCGAATGGATCTTCGAGGCCGCCGCGCGGGCCTTGGCCAGGGTATCGGCGCGATTCAGCTGGTAGAAGGCGTCGAGCACCGGGTTCTCGGTCTCGAGGAAAGCCCACCACATGGCGATCGGGGTCTTGCCGGAGCTGGCGCCGAGCGCGTCGTTGACGATCGGACCGTGGGGCGAGCGGCGCAGGGTGAGCTTCACCGGGGCGGCGCCCTTGACCGCGATTTCCTGCTCCTCGCTCTGCAGGTCGACCCATTTGCCCTGGTACCAGACCTGGTTGGGGTTGTCCGGGTTGACCTTCTCGGCGACCAGGTCGAGGTCGTCGTTCTGGAACATCGTCAGGCTCCAGCCGAACGCACGGTTGTGGCCCAGCGAGGCGAAGGGGTTGAGCGCCTGGTGGTGGCCATAGAGTTCGAAGCCGGGCGCGCTCAGCTGGGCCTCGTACCATACCGCCGGCGCGGCGAAGCGGATATGCGGGTCGCCGGCCAGCAGGGGCTTGCCGCTGGCGGTGCGGCTGCCGGCGACGACCCAGGCGTTGCTGCCCTCGAACTGCGGCAGGCCGGCGTCCTCCAGGGCCTGCTGGCTGAGACGGGCGAGGGCGCCGAGGTCCTTCCAGTCGCCGGCGCCCAGTGCGCCGGAGGGCGTCAGCACGCCCTGCGGATGCCAGTCGAGATCGAAGATGCGCAGGTAGTCGCTGCCCAGTTCGTCGCGGATGTAGGTCAGCACCGGCTCGGTGCGGAAGGCGGCGGCGAAGCTGTAGGCCATGTAGCCGGCGATGCTCAGGGTATCTTCGGGGGTGAAGGGACGCCTGGGTATGCCCAGCAGGTCGAATTCGAGCGGCGCCGGGTTGTTTTCCTGGAACTGGTTGACCCCGTCCAGATAGGCCTCCAGCACCTTCCAGGGCTGCGACTGCTTGTCCTGGCGGGCGCTGTATTCGGCGGCGTGGTCGCGGATGCGCAGGGTGCGGAACAGACGGTCGGTATCCACCAGCTTGGCTCCGAGCACTTCGGCCAGCTCGCCGCGCGCCAGGCGCCGCAGCATTTCCATCTGGAACAGGCGGTCCTGGGCGTGCACGTAGCCGAGGGCGCGGTAGAGGTCGGTCTGGTTCTGCGCGTACAGGTGCGGAACCCCGCGCTCGTCGTAGCGCACGTCGACCGGCGCCTGCAGGTGGGCCAGGGCGAGCGAGCCGTTGCGGAGCGGCTGCTTGGCATGGAGGTACCAGGCGCCGCCGGCAGCCGCGGCGGCGACCGCCACGGCGATCACGGTCAGGGTGCGTTTCATCGATCCTTTCTCCTTGTTGTAGTGCCGAGCATTCTGCGGATGCCGCCGGCCTGCGGCATTGACCGAATGCTCGGACCCTGGAAGTCTTTGGTCAATCGCGAGGAGCCGCCATGCAGGACGACCCGTCTACCAGCCCCCTGACCCATTCCGCCACGTTGCGGCGTCTGTTGTATGAAGCCCTGGACGCCCTCGGGCTCGACCCCACCCGCGTCTACCGCAGCGTCTACCGGCGTATCCCGCTGCCGCCGCCGACCCTGGGCGGCCGCCTGGTGCATGACAACGCCCCGTTGTTCTGGACCGAGCTGGCGGCGGTGACCGGCGATGCCGACATCGGCCTGCACCTGGGCGAGGCAATGAAGCCGCGCCTGCTCGATGTGGTCGGCTACCTGCTGCTGTCCGCGCGCGACCTGGAGGAGGCGCTGCGCAGCTTCGTGCGTTTCCAGCACATTCTCTCCGGCGGTTTCGCCGCGCGCCTCGAGGTCGAAGGGGAAACGGCAAGGCTGATCCTCGACATCAACTACCTGGGCTATGCCTCGCTGCGCCAGCAGATCGAATGCCTGATGCTGCTGTTCCTCAAGCTGCTGGCGCTGATCAGCGACGACGAGTTCGTCGCCGAGCGCATCGAGTTCCGCCACCGAGCCCCGCCGCGGCTGGGCGAACACCGCCGGTTGTTCGGCAGGCTGCCGCTGTTCTCGCGGCCGCACGATGCCCTGGTGTTTTCCGCCGCCTTGCTGCGGCGTCCTTCGCGCAACGCCAATCCGGACATGCATGACGTGCTGACCCGCCACGCGGAAGAACAGTCCCGCGAACTCAGCGAGAACCGCTTGCTCAATCGCGTGCGCTACCTGATCGAGCTGCGCCTCGGGGAGGGCTATGGCTTGCGCCAGTGCGCGGCGGAGCTGGGTCTTGGCAGCGGTGCCTTGCAGCGTGCGCTGGCCGCTGGCGGAGCGAGTTTCCGGCAGGTTCGCGATGAGGTTCGCCGGCAGCGGGCGAGCGAGATGCTGTTGGCCGGTCGCGCCATCCGCGAGGTGGCCAAGGCTTGCGGGTTCGCCGAGCTGTCGCCGTTCTACCGGGCCTTTCGCCGCTGGCACGCCGCGCCCCCGGAGCAATACAGGGCGCGGCTGGCGAAGCGGGAAGAGGGTTACTCGACCAGCGGTACCTGACGGCCGATCTCCAGGGTGGCGATGGCGTCGAGCTGGATCTCGATCTGCAGGAAGCGCATGGCGCGCTTGGGCGAGACGTTCTTGGCGATGCGCTTGACGTACTTGTCGCGCAGTTCCAGACGGTCCTCCTGGAGGTCGTCGACACGCTCGATCAGCTTGCTCGCCTGGTCGTCGCTGACGTTGCCGCTGTTGTAGGCCTGGGCGTAGTCGAGCAGGAGCTTGAGGGTTTCCTTGCTGAGCTTGTCCGACTCGGTGCGGTAGGTGTTGTAGATCGGCCAGAACTTCTCGCCTTCCTGGTCGGTGAGGTTCATGTTGGCCTCGACGATGCGCTTGCGCTTGTAGTCGACGTCGGCCAGGTCGTTCTGGATCTGCGCCTGGTGCTCCTTCATCAGTTCCTTGCTGCTGGGCTGAGGGTCGTTCTGGGCGGCCATCAGCGGCAGGCTGACGAGGGCGAGCAGGGCGAGGGTGGGACGTAGGGACATGCAGCGACTCCTTGGTTCGGCAACGGCCCCTCGTGGGCCGACCCGGGCAGTGTAGCCGCTACGCCTTCCGGCGCCCCCTCCGGAAGGCCCGGTGTTGAGCCAGGTCAGCCTTTTTCCGGGGTCCAGGGGCAGTAGCAACCCACGGCGAGGGTATGGGTGGCATCCACCGGACGTCCCTGCAGCAGCGCTTCGAGGATCGGTTCGATGAAGCTGTTGCTGGAGGTGCATACCGCGCCCTCGCTATAGGGGCCGAAGTAGGCCAGGCGGCCGTCGCGGTCCCAGATCGCCACGGCCGGGCTGGCCGGCAACTGCTCGGAACCGGGCAGACCGGCGAGGGGGCGCAGGGCGGCCAGGTTGTCCGGCAGGCGGCCCTGGCTGCCAGGCTTCTGCAGGACATGGAACTCCACGCCCTTGCCGGCGAAGCGTTCGATCAGCTCGCCGAGGTGCTGCTGGTTGCCGACGTTGCAGGGGCAGGCCGGGTCCCAGAAATGCACCAGGCGGATCGCCCCCGGCCCGGCCAGCTCGGCCGGCAGGCGCAGGCTGTCGCCGGAGAACAGGGTGGTCTGCTCGCTGAACGGGCGGATGTAGCGGATCTCGAACCACCAGTAGGCGGCGAGCAGGCCGCCGGCCCAGAGCAGGCCGACCAGGCTGACGAGGAGCGTCTTGCGGCGGGGAGTCATGGCATTCACACGGAAAACGGGTGCCAAGCTTGCCATGTGTTCGCGCGCAGCTGAATATCCCTGGGTTTCGCCCGTGGCCCGGCCACGAATCGATTGCAGCCCGGAACCGCCGATGTCAGAAGCCTTCAACCCCGATTACCTGCGCCAGCACCTGCGACCCTTGGCCGCGGCCGAGGCGGACGCCGCCGTCCTCGCCTACCAGGCCTACTACGGCCTGGACCTGCGCTCCCGCCATCCGCGCCTGCAAGCGCGGCTCGGCAGCATGGCGGTCGACGGGCGCCGCCTGGCGGTGCAGGCCTGGCTGCTGCCGGAAGCGCGCGGCAGCCTGTTGCTGATGCATGGCTATTACGACCACATGGGACTGTATCGGCACGTGGTCGACTGGGCGCTGGGCATGGGCTTCTCCGTGCTCGCCTGCGACCTGCCGGGGCATGGCCTGTCCGAAGGCGAGCGGGCCAGCATCCGCGACTTCGCCGAATACCAGGCGGTGTTCGAAGGCCTGCTGGGCCAGGCTGCCGAACTCGACCTGGCGGCGCCCTGGCACCTCTGCGGACAAAGCACCGGCGGGGCGATCCTGCTGGACTACCTGCTGCACGGCGGCGAACGTCCCGAGCTGGGCGAGACGATTCTCCTGGCGCCGCTGGTGCGTCCGCGCGCCTGGGGCTGGTCGAAGCTCAGCTACCGCCTGCTGAGTCCTTTCGTCGATTCGATCCCGCGGCGCTTCTCGGAGAACTCCAGCGATCCGCAGTTCCTCGACTTCCTCCGCGAGCACGATCCGTTGCAGCCGCGCACCCTGCCGACCGCCTGGGTCGGCGCGCTAACCCGCTGGGTGCCGCGCATCGAGCGGGCGCCTCGGCGTGCCCTGAGCCCCCTGGTGGTGCAGGGCGAGTCCGACGAGACGGTGGACTGGCGCCATGGCCTGAAGGTGCTGCGGGAGAAATTCGACGAGCCGCGGATACTGTTGCTGGAAGAGGCGCGCCATCACCTGGCGAACGAAAGCGAGGGGCTGCGGCGGCGCTATTTCGATTTCCTGAGCGACGCGCTGGGGGCCTGAGTTCCAGGCCCCGCGGCGATCAGTGGGCGACCGCCTGGTCCACCGCCAGGCCGGCTTTCAGCGCCGCCAGGGCCGCCTGGTAGTAGCTGCGGCCGGCCGGCGACTCGGCGAAGTTCACGTACTGGGTGAGTTCCGTGTCGGAGAGATCGCGGTAGACATACAGCAGGGTGTTCTCCAGGTCCGCGCCGATCTGCTGCACCAGGCGCTGGCGCTGGCCTTCCAGCAACTGGCCGGTCTGTCCGCCGCCAAGCAGGCCGGGGAGGCCCGGAAGCATCTGGCTGAGGCTGTCGGCGGCGACCCCGGCCAGGGCCAGGCTGACTTCCGCACCGGCCTCTCGGGCCGGAAGGACCTGGGCCAGGCGCTTGACCAGGGCCCGGCGTGGCTCGCTGGCGGTCTGCCGCGGCAGGCCGTTGCTGTGCTGGAGCAACTGGTCGCGGCGGGTGGCGAGCACCTCGGCGGCGACCACCTTGCGCCCCAGCGGCGACTCGAAGAAATTCAGCGGGCTGGCGCTGTCCGGCAGGTTCTCGCGCAGGCCGTTGAGGGCGCGCTGGTCGACTTCGGCCGGGGCGAAGCGGCGATTGCTGTTGTCCACCAGGGTCTGGTAGAGCGCGGGTGGCAGCTTGTCCTGGTAGCGCTTCTGGGCCGCGTCCAGGGCATCGCTGAAATGCGCGCGCTGGTCGGGCCAGCCAGCGGCCTGGTACAGGCGTTGATAAGGGTCGGCCAGGGCGGGCAGACCAACCAGCAGTAAAGCGAAGGCGAGCAAAGCGCGCATTGATACTCCTTTGGCGGCGAAAGCCTCGTCGTTCGGGTGGTGCCGTCCATGGGGCGCTATTGTCGACATGCGGCGGACCGCTTGTCGAGACACCGGGGCGGCACGCTACAATGGACAATGCACATCAACGTCAATCATCCACTCCTGCATCGCATCGTCGATGAACTGGTCGACCAGGGCTGGTCGCACCAGAGCATCTTCATGCCTGAGCGTCTGACCACCAGACTGGCCGAAGAGTGCCGCACCCGTGCGGTCGCGGGCGACCTGACCCCGGCGGGGATCGGCCGCGGCGACGGCCAGGTGATCCGCGAAGGCATCCGCGGCGACCTCACGCAATGGCTGGAGCCCGGAGAATCCGAGGCCTGCGACGAATACCTGGGGGTGATGGACAGCTTGCGCCAGGCGCTCAACGCCTCGCTGTTCCTCGGCCTCGAGGATTTCGAGTGCCACTTCGCGCTGTACCCGCCGGGCGCCTATTACCAGAAGCATGTCGATCGTTTCCGCGACGACGACGCACGCACCGTCTCCGCGGTTCTCTACCTCAACGATGCCTGGTTGCCCGAGCATGGCGGCGCGCTGCGCCTGCACCTGCCGCAGCGGCAGGTGGACATCCAGCCGACGGGCGGTAGCCTGGTGGTGTTCATGTCCGCCGGCACCGAGCACGAAGTCCTGCCCGCCAGCCGCGACCGGCTGTCGCTGACCGGCTGGTTCCGCCGGCGCAACGAATCCCTCCTGCAACTCTCCTGAACCCTCGGCGGGGTCGCCGCCTCAGTGACCCCAGACCTTGATCGTGCCGCGCAGGTCGGTGATGTCGCGCAGTTCGATGCGGCCGATCGAGTTGTCACCGATGTACAGGTCGCTGGCCACCCGCAGGCGGATGCGCTGCGCCGGCAGGCCGCTGGCGATCAACTGGTCGTTGATGGTGGCGAGGTCCGGCAGGCTGATCGCCAGTTGCTGCCCGCCGCCGCTGCCGGTGGTCACGTCCAGTGCCAGGGTCGGCTGCTCGACGCCGAAGATCGGCAGGCTCAGGCCGAGCTGGGCGGCGCCCAGGGGGATGTTGCCGCCGCGCCCGTCCGGGCAGTCGCCGACCTTCACGCAGCCGTTGTCGATCACCAGGTTGCGCAGCGAGAGGCTGCCGCCGTCGTCCACCCAGGCGACCCTGGCCGCGCCGGCGCGCAGGTCCAGGCGCAGGCTGATGCCGGCCTGGCCGGTGACCTGGCTGAGACTGTCGTTGTCCAGGGCCTCCATGGCCGCCTGGCTGGCAGCGCTGGCGAGCAGCGCGGGGGCCAGGAAAAACGGTAGAAGCGAGCGGGTCGGGAGCATGACGGGCGGGTCCTTCGCGGTTGCGCGGGAAGCCAGTCTGCTCGGGGCGGCGGAGGTTCGCCATGGGCCGCCCGCAGTTCTATCCTAAGGATCGGCAAGAAATAGCCCTGGTCCCCGCCATACGGGCGCTGGAGCGCTACCGCGAGGCCTAACTCCGGTTGGGTCGAGGGCGGGTTTCCCCGGTGCTTCCCGGCTACTGTTACCGGGCGTGACCATCGGTGAGCGGCAGGCTACTCTGTGTGCCTGTCAAAGGGGTGGAGCATCCATGCAGAAGGTTCTGGTCAGCCGTTGCCTGCTGGGCCACCTGGTGCGCTACGACGGTGGCAGCCATGGCCCGTTCGACCTGCTCTCGCGCTGGCATGCGCAGGGGCGGATCGTCGCCCTTTGCCCGGAGGTCGCCGGCGGCCTGCCGACGCCCCGCCCGCCAGCGGAGATCCCCGGCGGCCAGGGCGGCGAAGTGCTGGACCGGCTGAACCGGGTCTTCACCGTCGACGGCGAGGATGTCAGCGAAGCATTCCTGCTGGGTGCGGAGGCGGCAGTGGAGCTGGTCCGCCGCCATGACATCCGGATGGCCGTGCTCAAGGCGCGCAGTCCTTCCTGCGGCAACCTGGAGAACTACGACGGGCGCTTCAACGGCAGCCGGGTCGCCGGCGAGGGCGTGACCGCCGCCGCCCTCAAGCGCATGGGCGTGCTGGTCTTCAACGAAGACGAGCTGGACCGCGCCGCGGTCTGCCTGGCCGGCCTCGACGCCGGCGGCTGAACGCTCAGCGCCGCAGCGGCGCGGTCAGGCGGTTCTCCAGGGCTTTCTGCACACGCTCGAAGAGCGCCGAAAGCAGCCAGTAGATCCCGGCGGCAGCGAGATAGAGCGGCAGCGGCTGGAAGGTCTCGGCGATGACCTCCTTGGTCGCCAGCATCAGCTCGGTCACGGTGATCACGGAGATCAGCGAAGTGTCCTTGATCAGGCTGATCAGGCTGTTCGACAGGCTCGGCACCGCCAGGCGCAGGGCCTGCGGAGTGATGATGTTCCACAGGGTCTGGCCCCAGGTCAGGCCGACCGAGAGCCCGGCTTCCCATTGTCCCTTGTCGATGCCGAGGATCGCCCCGCGCATGGACTCCGAGAGATAGGCCGCGACATTCAGGGTCAGCGCCAGGATGCCCGCGGTGACCGGGGTGAACTCGATGCCGACGCTCGGCAGCCCGTAGTACAGGACGAAGATCTGCACCAGCAGTGGCGTCCCGCGGAAGGCGCTGACGTAGACCGCGGCGATCTGCGAGACCACCGGCACCTTGGTCACCCGGACCACCGCGACGCTGAAGCCGAGGATCAGGCCCAGGACCATCGATACCGCGGCGAACAGCACGGTATACATCGCGCCCTGGAGCAGGAAGGGCCAGGCCATCCCGAGCAGCTCGACCAGGTTGGCGAGCCATTCGAGCAATTTCTGCAGCGAATTCATTCAACACTCCATCGACAAACACGACGGCCGCGTCCCTCGGACGCGGCCGCTTCCCCCGTTCGGGCGGGAACTCACTTCGGCGGCTGGCTGACGTCCAGGCCGAACCACTTTTCCGAGAGCTTGGCGAAGCGGCCGTCGGCCTTGATCTTCTCCAGCGCCGCGTTCAGCGCCTCGCCGAACTTCGGGTTGTTCTTCCGGTAGGGAATCGCCATGTTCGCCACCGGTCCCACCGCCGCGCCGGGCTTGACCGGGAGCTTGGCCTCGCGGATGGCGAAGGGGATCAGCAGGCGGTCGTTGAGCGCCGCGTCGATACGCTTGCTGGCCAGGTCCTGCAGGTATTCCGGGGCGCCCGGATAGGTGCGCACGTTGACGCCGGCCACCGACTTCGCCAGGTCGGCGTAGTTGGTGCCCTGGCCGACGCCGAGCTTGAGGCCCTTGAGGTCTTCCAGCGACCTGAACTGGCGGGTGTCGTCGGCGCGCACGATCAACTGGGCGCTGGAGATGGTGTACGGCTCGCTGAAGTCGAAGACCTTGCGCCGCTGCTCGTTCACCGAGACCTGGTTCAGCGCGATGTCGTACTTGCCGCTCTGCAGGCCGGCGAGGATGCCGCTCCATTCGGTGGTGACGAATTCCGGCTTGACCTCCAGCTCGGCGGCCAGCAGTTCGCCCAGTTCGGTCTCGAAGCCGGTGAGCTTGCCGCCCTGCTTGAAGTTGAACGGCGGATAGGTGCCCTCCAGGGCGATGCGCAGGGCGCCGCGCTGGTGGACGTCGTCGAGCAGCTCGGCATGGGCCAGCGGAGCGGCCAGGGATACCAGCATCAGCAGGCGGGGCAGAAATCGCATGTAGTACTCCTCGGGTGGGAATGAACGTCGGTCGGGCCTATGCTGTTCGTTCAGCTTAGCCGGGCCCGCGTCCTGGACAATCGCGAACCTACTGGGTTGCATGCGGTCTTTCCAGGGGTTGCGGGCATTGACCCGGATTATGTGCGCGAGCGCCGCTCTAACACGGGCTTCGCAGTGGAAATCGCTGTGCCAGCGATGCCTTTCCCTGATTCGGAAGGCACGAAGAGTGCCGGGGAAATTCCGTCCAGTGGCGTTTCCCGGGTGCTAACGGAAGTGAAAACAGGAGACTCCCATGAGAGTGACATTGCCTTGCCTCGGTCTAGCCGCCCTGATGTTCGGCGCATCCGCCAGCCTGATGGCTGCCGACCTGCCCCGGACGAAGGCGCCCGAAGGGGCGAAAGTGTATTTCATCACGCCGGCCGATGGTGCAACCGTCGACAAGACCTTCACCGTGAAATTCGGCCTGAAAGGCATGGGCGTGGCGCCGGCCGGCGTCGACATGCCGGATACCGGCCACCATCACCTGTTGGTGGACCTGAAGGAGCAGCCGGCGATGAACCTGCCGCTGCCGATGACCGACAACATCCGCCACTTCGGCAAGGGCCAGACCGAAACCGAGATCACCCTGCCGCCGGGCAAGCACACCCTGCAACTGCTGGTGGGCGACAAGAACCACGTGCCGCTGGAGCCGACCGTGGAGTCGGAGAAGATCACCGTTACCGTCAAGTGACGGAAACGAAAAAGGAGGCCGCTGGGCCTCCTTTTCCTTTCCGCCGGGCGCTGTCTTAGAACAGCACGCGGCTACGGATGGTGCCGTTGACCTGCTGGAGTTTCTCCAGGGCCAGGTCGGAGTACTCGGCATCGACGTCGATCACCACGTAGCCGACCTTATCGTTGGTTTGCAGGTATTGGCCGGAAACGTTGATGCCGTTGTCGGCGAAGACCTTGTTGATCTCGCTCATCACGCCGGGGATGTTGGCGTGGATGTGCAGCAGGCGGTGCTTGCCCGGGTGCGACGGCAGGGCCACTTCGGGGAAGTTGACCGAGGACACCGAGGTGCCGTTGTCGCTGTACTTGACCAGCTTCTCCGCCACTTCCAGGCCGATGTTGGCCTGTGCCTCGGCGGTGGAGCCGCCGATGTGCGGGGTCAGGATCACCCGGTCCAGGCCACGCAGCGGGCTGGCGAATTCCTCGTCGTTGGATTTCGGCTCGACCGGGAACACGTCGATGGCGGCGCCGATCAGGTGCTCATCCTTGATCGCGGCGGCTAGGTGGTCCAGCTCGACCACGGTGCCGCGCGCGGCGTTGATCAGGATGCCGCCCTTCTTCATCGCGCGGATTTCCTTCTCGCCGATCATCCACTGGGTGGAGGGCAGTTCGGGAACGTGCAGCGAGACGATGTCGGACATGCCCAGCAGCTCGTGCAGGCTGCCGATCTGCACCGCGTTGCCCAGCGGCAGCTTGGTCACGGTGTCGTAGAAGAACACCTGCATGCCCAGGGCCTCGGCGAGTACCGAGAGCTGGGTGCCGATCGAACCGTAGCCGACGATGCCGAGCTTCTTGCCACGGATCTCGAAGGAGTTCGCCGCGCTCTTGATCCAGCCGCCGCGATGGCAGGAAGCGTTCTTTTCCGGGATGCCGCGCAGCAGCAGGATCGCCTCGGCCAGTACCAGCTCAGCCACAGAGCGGGTGTTCGAGTAGGGCGCGTTGAACACGGCGATACCGCGTTCGCGAGCGGCGTTGAGGTCGACCTGGTTGGTGCCGATGCAGAAGCAGCCGACCGCGATCAGTTTCTTCGCGCAGTCGAAGACCTCTTCGGTCAGCTGGGTGCGGGAGCGAATGCCGATGAAGTGCGCATCGGCGATCCTTTCCTTCAGCTCGTCGCCGGAAAGCGCGGTCTTGAGGTACTCGATGTTGGTGTAGCCGGCGGCCTTCAGCGTGTCCACGGCGTTCTGGTGGACACCTTCGAGAAGAAGGAACTTGATCTTGCTCTTGTCGAGAGAGGTCTTGCTCATCTGCGTAAACCTGTTGTCCCGGAGGAAGTGGCTGGAAAGCGAACTGCGCGAAGCGGGTCCGGCCGGCGCTGGCCGGCACCCGCAACTCGGCGCCCAGAGGCACTAAGCGCGGGGGGCGTATGCTAGCATGTTCTCCCTTTTCCTTGCCCGGTTGCGACCTGAGTTGTTCTCAGGGCGACCATGAATCATTTGAGAGTTCCCGAATGACCCGCGAAGCCCTGATCGAATCGCTCAAGCCCCTGGTCGAGCCTGGCAAGCTGCTCGACGACGCCGCCTCCCTGGACGCCTACGGCAAGGACTGGACCAAGCATTTCGCCCCTGCGCCGCTGGCCATCGTGTTCCCCAAGAGCGTCGAGCAGGTCCAGGCGATCGTCCGCTGGGCCAACCAGCACAAGGTCGGTCTGGTCCCGTCGGGCGGCCGTACCGGGCTCTCCGCCGCGGCCGTGGCGGCCAACGGCGAAGTCGTGGTGGCCTTCGACTACATGAACCGGATCCTCGACTTCAATGCCTTCGACCGCACCGTGGTCTGCCAGCCCGGCGTGGTTACCAAGCAATTGCAGACCTTCGCCGAGGAAAACGGCCTGTACTACCCGGTTGACTTCGCTTCTTCCGGTTCCAGCCAGATCGGCGGCAATATCGGCACCAATGCCGGCGGGATCAAGGTCATTCGCTACGGCATGACCCGTAACTGGGTGGCCGGGATGAAGGTCGTCACCGGCAAGGGCGACCTGCTCGAGCTGAACAAGGACCTGATCAAGAACGCCACCGGCTACGATATGCGCCAGCTGTTCATCGGCGCCGAAGGCACCCT
Organism: Pseudomonas sp. B111; assembly: GCF_026428275.1. Classification (NCBI taxonomy): domain Bacteria; kingdom Pseudomonadati; phylum Pseudomonadota; class Gammaproteobacteria; order Pseudomonadales; family Pseudomonadaceae; genus Pseudomonas; species Pseudomonas sp. B111. Next base: position 5,760,392 of record NZ_CP097857.1, read on the forward strand.
GGGCTTCGTGGTCGAGGCGACCATGCGCCTGGAGCGCACGCCGAAGAACCTCACCGCTATGGTCCTCGGCACGCCCGACTTCGACTCGATCATGCCGGTGCTGCATGCCTTCCAGAGCAAGCTCGACCTGACCGCCTTCGAGTTCTTCTCCGACAAGGCCCTGGCCAAGGTCCTGGCCCGTGGCGACGTACTGCGGGCGTTCGAGACCGACTGCCCGTTCTACGCCCTGCTGGAGTTCGAGGCGACCACCGAGGAAGTCGCCAACGAGGCGCTGGCCACCTTCGAGCACTGCGTCGAGCAGGGCTGGGTGCTGGACGGGGTGATGAGCCAGAGCGAGCAGCAGTTGCAGAACCTGTGGAAGCTGCGCGAGTACATCTCCGAGACCATCTCCCACTGGACGCCGTACAAGAACGACATCTCGGTCACGGTTTCCCGGGTGCCCGCCTTCCTCAAGGACATCGACGCCATCGTCGAGGCCAACTACCCGGACTTCGAGGTGGTGTGGTTCGGCCACATCGGCGACGGCAACCTGCACCTGAACATCCTCAAGCCGGAAAACCTCGGCAAGGACGAGTTCTTCGCCAAGTGCGCGACCGTCAACAAGTGGGTGTTCGAGACCGTCGAGAAGTACGACGGCTCGATTTCCGCCGAGCATGGCGTGGGCATGACCAAGCGCGACTACTTGACCTACACCCGCTCGGAAACCGAAATTGCCTATATGAAGGCACTGAAGGCGGTGTTCGACCCCAACGGGATCATGAATCCCGGCAAGATCTTCGCCGAGTAGCAGGTTTCGCAACGCAGAGGGCCGGTCATCCGGCCCTTCTCGTCTGTGGCGGGCGCCACGGATGCCTTTCCACCCGTTCAGGAGTCGGTAAATGAGTTACCAGCATCAATATATCGACGGCACCCCGATCCACTTCCCCCTGGGCAAGCTGGTCTGCGTCGGGCGCAACTACGCCGAACACGCCAAGGAACTGAACAACCCGGTTCCCACCGAGCCGCTGCTGTTCATCAAGCCCGGCTCCTGCGTGGTGCCGGTGAGCGGCGGGCTGAGCCTGCCGCAGGAGCGCGGCTCGGTACACTACGAGGCGGAAATCGCCGTGCTGATCGGCAAGCCGCTGTCGCGCAAGCCGAACCGCGAGGAGGTCCTCGACGCGATCTCCGGCTATGCGCCGGCGCTGGACCTGACCTTGCGCGAGGTCCAGGCGAAGTTGAAGGAAAAGGGCCTGCCCTGGGAGCTGGCAAAGAGCTTCGATGGTGCCGGCGTGCTGTCGCCGTTCGTGAACGCCGACCAGTTCCCCGACCCGACCGACATCGGCATCCGCCTGACCATCAACGGCGAGGTACGCCAGGACGGCAACAGCCGCGACATGCTCAATCCGATCGTGCCGCTGATCCAGCACATCGCCGGGCATTTCTCGCTACAGGCCGGCGATGTGGTGCTGACCGGCACGCCGTCCGGGGTCGGGCCGCTGAACAGCGGCGACGAGTTGCTGCTCGAATTGCCGGGCGCCAGCCGTTTCGAGACCCGCGTGCTCTGAACCGCTGCGGCCGCCGGGGGCGGCCGACCTCCCTAGCGCCGGCAGCGGAAGCGACTGTCGGTCGGCTGGCCGACGCTTCGATTGACAGGCCGGGGGCAATGCCCTTTCATGGCGACGCCCAAGAAAACACCTGGCCAAACAGTCGAGCCTCGCCCATGTCCCTTGCCTCCAAGCTTCCCCGTTTCCGCTGGCTGCTGCCGGCGTTCGTCGTGCTCGTCGGCGTGGTGCTGACCATCGTCATGCATTGGGACGATCGCGCCGGCCTGTGGTGGAAGGAAAGCCAGGCCAGCCAGCAGCAGCGCGACGAAAGCATCTGGCTGCCGGGCTATCGGGTGGTGATCGACGCCAAGCCGTTGCAGGGCCTGGAAGAGGACGAAACCTCGGACCTGGCCTACAACCCGGCAACCAGGACCCTGTTCACCGTTACCGGCAAGCGGCCGCTGCTGGTGGAGCTGTCGCTCACCGGCGACGTGCTGCGCACCATCCCGCTGCTCGGCCTGAGCAATCCCGAAGGCGTGGCGGTGCTGGAGAACGGCAACGTCGCAGTGACCGACGAGCGCCGCAATACCCTGACCATCTTCCATGTCGACCCGCAGACCGCCGAGCTGAGCACCAAGAGCCTGGCCGAATTCCCGCTGGGCAATATCGGCAAGAAGAACAAGGGCTTCGAGGGCATTGCCTGGGATCCGCGCCAGCAGCGTCTGTTGCTGAGCAAGGAGCGCGATCCGATGACCCTGTTCAGCTGGAAGAGCGACGGCGGGCCGAGCCTGAGCGGGGCGATGACCGCGCTGCCGAGCGACGACCTGTACATGCGCAACGTCTCGGCGCTCAGCGTCGACCCGCGTACCGGCCATACCCTGGTGCTGTCGGCCGAATCGCATCTGCTGCTGGAGCTGGACGAGAAGGGCGAGCCGGTCAGCTTCATCAGCCTGCTCGGCGGCTTCAACGGCCTGGACAGCAAGATCCCTCGCGCCGAAGGGGTGGCCATCGACGACGAGGGCACCATCTACATGGTCAGCGAGCCGAACCTGTTCTACGTGTTCCGCAAGAAGAGCGGCGAGCGCCTGGCCACCAGCGACGCCGATTAAGCTTCGCTTAAGCGCCGATTAAGCCTGGTTTCAGCAAGGCTTCGTAGCCTGGACCCATCGAAACCAACTACGAGGCGTTACCCATGAAACTTCGTCACCTGCCCCTCATCGCTGCCATCGGCCTGTTCTCCACCGTCACCCTGGCCGCCGGCTATACCGGCCCGGGCGCTACCCCGACCACCACCACGGTGAAGGCCGCGCTGGAAGCCGCCGACGACACCCCGGTGGTCCTCCAGGGCACCATCGTCAAGCGCATCAAGGGCGACATCTACGAGTTCCGCGACGCCACCGGCAGCATGAAGGTCGAGATCGACGACGAAGACTTCCCGCCGATGGAAATCAACGACAAGACCCGGGTCAAGCTGACCGGCGAAGTCGACCGCGACCTGGTCGGCCGCGAGATCGACGTCGAGTTCGTCGAAGTGATCAAGTAAGGCCCTGAATCGAAACGGCCCGCCTCTCTTCCGGGAGGCGGGCCGTTTCGCGTTCCGACCGGTCGAAGTTGCGGGTGGGCTTACCGGTGAACCCCTTCGAAACCCTGTAGCACGTTCACCGCGTTGATCCCGATTTCCTCCACCGCGTAGCCTCCCTCCATCACGAACAGCGTGGCCAGGCCGAGCTTGCCGATGGCTTCGCCCATGCGCAGGTAGTCGGGGCTGTCCAGGCGGAACTGGGAAATCGGGTCCTCCTTGAAGGTATCCACCCCCAGGGAAACGATCAGGACGTCCGCCGCATAGGCCTGGATCTGCCGGATCGCCGCCTGCAGCGCCTGGCTCCAGGTCGCCCAGTCGCTGCCGGCCGCCAGTGGGTAGTTGAAGTTGTAGCCGGTGCCGACGCCGTTGCCCTTCTCGTCGGCGTAGCCGAGGAAATAGGGGTATTCGAAGCGCGGATCGCCGTGGATCGAGGTGAACAGCACATCGGCGCGGTCGTAGAAGATGTCCTGGGTGCCGTTGCCATGGTGGTAGTCGACGTCGAGGATCGCCACCCGCCCGGCGCCCCGGTCGAGGAAGGCCTGGGCGGCGATGGCGGCATTGTTGAAGAAGCAATAGCCGCCCATGTAGTCGGCCGCGGCGTGGTGGCCCGGCGGGCGACAGAGCGAAAATACCGAGCGCGCGCCGTTGGCGAGTTCGGACTGGCCGCTGAGGGCGACGTTGGCCGAACTGGTGATCGCCTGCCAGGTCCCGGCGGTGATCGGCGCGCCGGCGTCGAAGGAGTAGTAGCCGAGGCGACCGTCGATATTGTCCGGCTCCGTCTGCCGCAGGCGCCGGGTCGGCCAGGCGATCGGCAGCATGTCGTGGCTGCGGCCGGTGGCCAGCCAGTCCTGCCAGGCGTTCTGCAGGAAACGCACGAAACCCTCGCTGTGCACCCGGCGGATCGGTTCCAGGCCGAAGTCGCGCGGTGCGCGGACTTCGCCGAGGCCGACGGCCTTCACGCAGTCGAGGACCATGTCGGCGCGGCTGGGTTTTTCGAAGCAGGGGGTGAACTGGCCGCCGATCAGTTCGTGCCGGCCGTGGTGCAGGCGATGGTCGTCGCTGTAGATGGTCAGCATGTCGGGCTCCCGGGCTCAGTTCTGTTCGGAGAAGGTCACGGTCGGCGCCTTGCGGCGGAAACCGCCGGTATGCAACGCCAGGTAGGCGAGGCCGGCGGCGAACCAGGTCAGGCCGATCACCAGGGTCAGCGCCGAGAGGCTGGTCCACAGCCACAGGGTCAGGCCCAGGCCGATGGCCGGCACCAGCCCGTAGCGCAGCAGGTCGCGCGGGGCGCGGCGGCCGTCGAGCAGCAGGTAGCTGCGGATCACCGCCAGGTTCACCGCGGAGAACGCCACCAGCGCGCCGAAGCTGATCATCGAGGCCAGGGTGGTGAGGTCGATGACCACCGCCAGCAGGGAAATCACCGAGACCACCAGGATCGCGATCACTGGCGTCTTGAAGCGCTCCGAGAGGCTGCCGAACACGCGCCGCGGCAGGATGCCGTCGCGGCCCATGCTGTAGAGGATGCGCGACACCGAGGCCTGCGAGGCCAGTGCCGAGCCGGCGGCGCCGGCGACGTAGGCGGCGGTGAAGAAGCTGGCGAGGAACTTGCCGCCGGCCGCCAGCATCACTTCGTTGGCCGCCGACTCGGCGTCCTGGAATACGCTGCCGGGGAACACCAGTTGGCTGAAGACCGCCAGCACGGTGAACAGCAGGCCGGCGCCGACCGTGGTGATGACGATGGCGCGCGGGATGTCGCGTTGCGGGTCGCGGGTTTCCTCGGCCAGGGTCGAGACCGCGTCGAAGCCGAGGAACGACAGGCACAGCACCGCCGCGCCGGCCATCAACGGGGCGAAGCCCGGCTGGCTGCCGTCGCCGACGAAGGGCAGGCTCAGGTCCAGCGAGGGGATGCCGGCCAGGTGCTTGACTGCCATGGCGACGAACACCACGGCGAAGACGAACTGGGCGCCGACGATCACGTTGCTCATGCCGGCCACCGAGCTGATGCCGATCACGTTGAGCACGGTGACCAGGCCGATCGCCGTGAGCACGAAGACCCAGGCCGGCACCATCGGGAAGGCGATGTTGAGGAACAGGCCGATGAGCAGGTAGTTGATCATCGGCAGGAACAGGTAGTCGAGCAGCAGCGACCAGCCGGCGAGGAAGCCGACGCAGGGGCCGAAGCTGAGGCTGGTATAGGAATAGGCCGAGCCGGCGATGGGATATTTCTTCACCATGAAGCTGTAGGAAAAGGCGGTGAAGAGCATCGCCGCCAGGGTGATCAGGTAGGCGCTGGCGGTGCGACCGCCGGTGATCTCGGTGACTACCCCGTAGGTGGTGAACATGGTCAGCGGAACCATGTAGACCAGCCCGAAGAAGACCAGGGCGGGGAGCCCGAGGATGCGCCGCAGGCCGGTGCCCTGGGCGCTGTGGACGTACTCGGGGCGCTTGCCGCCGATGAGGATGCCGTTGTTGCGTTGGCTGGCCATGTTCCGCTCCTCGCGAAATGCCGTATCGATCCCGCAGGCGGCCGCGTGGGCGGACCTTTCCTGCGCCGGGTGAATGGACGGGCTAGTGGAAAGCCGCTGGGGTTTCCGCCGGGTCGGTGGAGAGGGCAGTGACGAGAGGGCGCGCGGCGTGTGCGGGCACGGGCGTTGGGGCGTCGATAGTGTTCATGGCGTTCTCAGGAAGCGTTCTTGTTGGATTTCTAGCTCACGGTCGCGAGGTTCCCTTGGGCTCTGCCGGCGCCGTTTCCGCGGCTCCGGGCGACCCCTCGAGGAGGGCGCGGTTCGACTCTAGCAATCCGGTTTCGCCGGGGAGAACCCTGTAGACGGTCAAAAAGGGATCGAGATGGCCAAACTGGCTGGCCGGCCAGCGCTGGCGCGAGCTGGCCGCCAGCGCCGCGTCGATCATTTCTTAAGCTTGGTCCAGACCTTGCTGCGCAGCGCCAGGGCTTTCGGCGAGCAGAGCTTGAACGGCTTCAGGCGGTTGAGCTTGTCCTGCGGGGTGTTGATCGCCGGGTCGTCGAACAGCGCCTTCTCCATGAATTTCTCCGAGCCGACGATGGCGTTGTTGTACTTGGCGAAGTTGGAGGCGGCGGCGATGTTCTCCGGGCGCATCATCCAGTCGATGAAGACGTGGGCTTCCTTGACGTTGCTGGCGACGCGCGGAATCGCGAAGTTGTCGATGAACAGCCGGATGCCTTCCTTCGGATAGACGTATTCGAGGCTGGCGCGTTGGGCGTGGGCGCGGTGGAAGGCGCCGTTCCACTGCTGGTGCATGGCGACCTCGCCGGCGGCCATGCGCTCGATGGTGCCGTCGCTGTTGTACATGGCCAGCGCCGGCTTTTGCCTGAGCAGCAGGTCGAGGACCTTTTGCGCTTCCCTGGCGTCCTCGGTGCATTCGTCGATGCCGAGGTAGTAGGTGGCGGGAATGAACAGTTCCTCGATGGAGTTCAGCGCCACCACCTTGCCCTTCAGCTCGGCCGGTGGTTCGAAGAACGGCTTCCAGCTTTCTTCCAGCCTGCCGCCCGGCACCTTCGCGGTATCGTAGCTGTAGCCGGTGGTGCCCCAGAGATAGGGAATGCTGTAGTCGTGGCCGGGATCGAAGCCAAGGGTCCGGAAGTTTTCCTTCAGGTTGCCCAGGCTCGGCAACTGGCTCTTGTCGAGCTTTTGCAGCAGCCCCTCCTTGACGAAAATCTCTATGAAGCTGTCCGACGGCACCACCACGTCGTAGGCGCCGCCACCGGCCTTGAGCTTGGCCAGCAGCGTCTCGTTGCTGTCGTAGGCGTCGAGGGTGGCCTTGATCCCGGTGTCCTTCTCGAACTTCTTCAGCAACTCCGGCGGGTAGTAGTCCGACCAGTTGGCGAAGTGCAGGGTGCCTTCGGCGCGAGCCTGGCCGCCCAGGGCTAGACCGGCGGCGAAGAGCAGGGTGAGCGGTGTGCGGTAGGTCATGGTGGACTCCTGGCGATCTTCTGTTTTTTCTTCGTGGAGGCAGATTCTCAGCGGCGGCGTTGGCCGAGGTAGTACGACAGGGCGACGAAGGCGATGGAAATCATGAGGATGATCGATGAAATCGCATTGATCTTCGGGGATATGCCCATGCGGATGGAGCTGAAGATGTACACCGGCAGGGTGGTTGCGCCGGCGCCGGCGACGAAATAGGTGATGACGAAATCGTCCATCGAGATGATGAACGCGAGCATCGCCCCGGACAGCACGCCGGGCATCAGCAGCGGCAGGGTGATTTTCCAGAAGGCCTTCCACGGCGAGGCGTAGAGGTCGGCGGCGGCCTCTGCCAGGCGCGGGTCCAGGCCCTCCAGGCGGGCGCGGATCGGCAGGTAGGCGAAGGGGATGCAGAACACGATGTGGGCGATGAGGATGGTGAACAACGACAGCTTCAGGCCGATGAAGGAGAAGAACATCAGGGTCGCCACCGCGGTGACGATCTCCGGCACCAGCAGCGGCAGGCCGAGCACGCCGTTCATCAGGGTCTGTCCGCGGAAGGCGCGACCACGCATGCCCAGCGCGGCGAGGGTGGCCAGGACGGTCGAGGCCAGGGTGGCGAGGGTGGCGACGATCAGCGAGTTCTTCGCCGCGCGGAGGATTTCCGGATCGTTGGCCACCACCGCGTACCATTTCAGGCTGAAGCTCTCCCAGAGCGTCGCCGACTGGCCGCTGTTGAAGCTGAGCACTACCAGCACCAGGATCGGGATGTAGAGGAAGGCGAAGAACAGCCAGGCGGCCTGGCGCACTCCGCTGAAGGTCCAGAGTGGATTGCGGCCGTTCATGGCTGGCCTCCGCCGGCGTTGGCCCGGAAGCGCAGGTTGTAGATCAGCATCGCTAGCAGGACGAAGGCCAGCAGGGCGAACGAAAGGGCGGCGCCGAACGGCCAGTTGTGCGCGGTACCGAATTGCAGCTGGATCAGGTTGCCGATCATCAGCGCCTTACCGCCGCCGAGCAATTCCGGAATGATGTAGCTGCCCAGGGCCGGGATGAATACCAGGATGCAGCCGGCGACTATCCCCGGCATCGCCAGCGGCACGATCACCCGCCGCAGCGCTTTCCAGCGGTTGGCGCCGAGGTCGAATGCCGCCTCCACCAGGCGCCAGTCCATCTTTTCCAGGCTGCTGTAGATCGGCAGCACCATGAACGGCAGGTAGGTATAAAGGAGGCCGATGATCACCGCGTTGTCGGTATAGAGCAGCCCCAGCCCGGTGTCGGTCAGGCCGATGCCTTGCAGGCCGGCGTCCACCAGCCCGCCGTTGCGCAGCAGCAGGATCCAGGCGTAGACCCGCACCAGCAGGTTGGTCCAGAACGGCACGGTGACCAGGAACAGCAGCAGGTTGCGCCGACGTTCCGGTTGCAACGCCAGGTACAGCGCGGTGGGGAAGCCGAGCGCCAGGCAGCCGAGGGTGGTCAGCAGCGACAGCCAGAACGAGCGCTGGAAGATGCCCAGGTAGTCGGCGTTGAACACCAGGCTGTCGTCCAGGTCGCGTTCCCAGAGGAAATTGAGGTAGGCCTCCAGGCTGTGCTGGCCCCATTTCACTCCGCCGTAGTCGCCGGATTGCTGGATCGACACGGCGAACATGATGCCCAGCGGGATCACCAGGAACAGCACCAGCATCAGCATCGCCGGGCTGCTCAGCAGCAGGCGCCGACGCAGCTGCCGGCGTTCGGCCGACTGTTGCGCGGTAGGTCGCCCGGCGGTGCTCATTCGGCGAGCACCCGGATGGCGGCGGCGGGAATCCGCACCCGCACCTTCGCCCCCGGACTGTGCGGGCAGCGTGCGCCGTCGCGGTTCTGCTGGCGCACGCGGAAGCCCGGCTGGCCGGCCACGTTCAGGTGGTAGACGGTATCGGTGCCGACATAGACGATGTTTTCCAGCACGCCTTCCAACTGGCCGTCGGCGGCCAGTTCGGTGCGCTCCGGGCGGATCGCCAGGGTCACCGCGCCGCTGCCCGGGGTCGTCGCGGCCAGCCGCTGGCCGTCCGCCAGGCGCACGCCGTCGGCGTCGGCCTGGCCCTCGAGGAAGTTGGTTTCGCCGATGAAGTCGGCGACCGCCCGGTTCAGCGGCGCCTCGTAGATGTCGCTGGGCGTGCCGACCTGCAACACCTTGCCCTTGCTCATCACCGCGATGCGGTCGGACATGGTCAGCGCTTCCTCCTGGTCGTGGGTGACGAAGATGAAGGTGATCCCGGTCTCGTGCTGCAGGCGCTTCAGCTCGATCTGCATTTCCTTGCGCAGCTTCAGGTCCAGCGCCGACAGCGACTCGTCGAGCAGCAGCACCTTGGGCCGGCTGGCCAGCGCGCGGGCCAGGGCGATGCGTTGCTGCTGGCCACCGGACAACTGGTCGGCGCGGCGCTTGCCGACCTCCGGCAGCTTCACCAGCTCGAGCATGCGGCTCACGGTGGCGTCGATCTCGCTGCGCGGGCGGCCCTGCATCTCCAGGCCGAAGCCGATGTTGTCGGCGACGCTCATGTGCGGGAACAGCGCATAACTCTGGAACACCGTGTTGACCGGGCGGCGGAACGGCGGCAGGCCTTCCATGCGTTCGCCATAGAGGCGGATGCTGCCGGAGCTGGGTTGTTCGAAACCGGCGATGAGGCGGAGGAGGGTGGTCTTGCCGCAGCCGGAAGGGCCGAGGAGGGTGAAGAATTCGTTGGCGTGGATATCCAGGGACACATCGTCAAGGGCCTTCAGGCCTTGGCCGGGGGTACCGAATTCCATGCAGATCCGCTCGATGGCTATCGCGCTGGTCATGCTGAATTCCATGCAGTCAAGCAGTTGTTATTGTTGAGGTTTTGCGGTTTCTGGGGCCCGCTTCACCTGCTGCGGTTCGATAATGACCGGGGCGCCGCGGGCGCAGAACGATAGATGCGGCCAATAAGGGATCGAACAGGCCAATCTGGTGGCGCTGGAAGAAGACTGCGGATGCTCTCTTGTCGTCTCTTTCGGACAGGAAACTCGGACCTGTCCGAGTCGCCCGGGCGGCTGGCTGACTTTAAGCTTGGCTTCAGCCTGGAGCCGTAGCTTGCGTAGGAAAGGTCGGGCGCAGCCCGTTTCCATACAGCGTACAGGCTCTATGCTATGACTATCCACGCCCAAACTCCCGAGCCGTTTTCAATGTCCCGAGCTTTTACGCCTCGCCGTCTGCTGCTGGCCGTCCTGCTGGTCGCGCTGACCGCGCTGGTCCTTCTCGGCCAGAGCTTCCGCGTCTTCGACCGGGCCTGGTTCGCTGTCCAGGAGTGGCGTCACGCCGATGCCTGGAAAGAGCGCTCGATATGGCTGCCGGACTACCGCGTGCGGATCGAGGCGCAGCCCATCGAGGGGTTGAACGACGACGTTTCCGCGCTGACCTTCGATCCCGACCGGCGCACCCTGTTCACCGTGACCAACCAGCCGGCGCAGATCATCGAGCTGTCCTTGCAGGGCAAGGTACTGCGGACCATCCCGCTGACCGGCTTCGGCGACGCCGAGGCCATCGAGTACATCAGCCGCGGTGTCTACGTGATCACCGACGAGCGCCAGCAACGCCTGGTCAAGGTGCGCCTGGAGGACGATACGCGCTTCATCGACGCTGCCGATGCCCAGCAGCTTTCGCTGGGTATCGGCCTCAACGGCAACAAGGGTTTCGAGGGGCTGGCCTACGACGCCGAGGGCAAGCGCCTGTTCGTCGCCAAGGAGCGCGACCCGGTGCGCATCTACGAGATCCACGGTTTCCCCCACACCCAGGCGGACAAACCGTTCGCCGTGCACGTGGTGGACGACCCCGGGCGCGACAAGCGCCTGTTCGTCCGCGACCTGTCCAGCCTGCAGTTCGACGAGGGCACCGGGCACCTGCTGGCGTTGTCCGACGAGTCGCGTCTGGTAGTCGAGCTGGACACCGACGGCGAGCCGGTCAGCACCCTGTCGCTGCTGCGCGGCATGCACGGCCTGAAGCGCAGCGTGCCGCAGGCCGAGGGCGTGGCGATGGACGACCGTGGCGTGCTCTACCTGGTCAGCGAGCCGAACCTGTTCTACGTGTTCAGCAAGGACGAGCCGGCGCAGCCCTGACGCGGCTGCGGGGACGGCAGGAGCGTCCCCTGGCCCGCTCAGAACTGCCAGTTCACCCCGAGCGAATAGCCCGCCTGGTTGCCTTCGCTGTGGGCGAAGCGGCTGTTGGCTTCGGCGAAGACCCCGAGCTGCTCGGTGATCGCCAGTTGCGCGCCAAGCTGGGCGCGGCCGAAATCCTTGTCCACGCCGCCCATGTCGGCGACCCGGACACGCCCGTCGCCGCGGCTGGTCAGGTCCATGTCCTCCAGGCGTCCGTCCGCCAGCTCGCGGACCCAGCGCAGGCTGGCGTAGGGTTGCAGGCGCATTCTCGCACCCAGCGCCAGCTCGCCGCGCAGGCGCCAGCCGAGGCTCGCCTCCAGCGAGTCGTAGTCCTGCTTCTCGTAGCCGAGTGCGGTACGCAGGGCCTCGTCCTCGCGGAAGTCGTCGATGCGGTAGCGCATGTAGTCGAGACCGGCCAGCGGCCCGCTCCGCAGTTCGCCGAAGCTGAAGTCATAGCCGCCTTCCAGCCGGGCGCCCCAGGACCAGGCCGAGGTGTCGCCCGACAGACGCTGGTCGAGCAGCACCGGCCCGCCGGCGGCCTGGAGGTAGACCGAACGCTTGCTGTCGTAGCGGGTATGCCCGAGGTTCAGCTCGCCGGCCAGCCATTCCGGACCGCCGTCGTTGTACAGGCCGAACAGGCCGAGCTGCCAGGTGTCGCCCTCGATGCGCCCGCCATGGTCCAGCTTGTCGCGGCTGCGCTGGAAGGCCAGGCTGCCGCCGAGGGTCAGGGCCTCGCTGTAGCGGTAGTCGCCGAGCAGATGCACGCCGGCGCGCCTGGACTCCGGATCGCCAGGCATGTCGAAACCGCTGTCCGGCGAGACCTCGCCCTCCGCGCCCACCTCGCCGTCGAAGCTGCCTACCGGCCGGTTGCTGCCGAGCAGGGTCAGCCAGCGGCGGTCGTGCAGGCGGGTCAGTGCCTGGTGCTGGCGCTGCAACTGGTCTTCCATCTGCCGCGCCAGGGCGCCGCCGGAGGCGGTGGAGGCCAGCAGGTCGGCGTTGGTCAGCTCCAGCACCAGGCGCGTCAGCAGGCGGGAAAAGTCGCGCATGCGTTGCTCGATGCGCTCCTGGCCGAGGGCGTTGGTCAGTACTTCCTTGTTGTCCTCGGCCGGGTCGTGCCAGGTTGAGCCGCCGGGAATCGCCGGGTTGTCGGTCTGCTCGTAGCCGTCCAGGTCACCCAGTTCCCAGTTGGTCGCCTCGATGAACAACACCGGGATGTCCATCCCGTTGAAGCTTTCGCCGTCGCTGCAGCAGCCGGTACCCGCCGGGTATTCGGCGTTCAGGCCGGGGTTGGTGAACAGCGGGATGTCCAGCTCGCGGGCGATGCGCAGGATCTGTTCGCGGTAGGCGCCGAGGGCCGGGTTGGACACGCTGTTGGAGCCGGCATGGGCGTACATCTTGTCGCCGGTGACCAGGCTGTCGAGGTTGATCATTCCCAGCAGGTTGGCGCGCTGGCTGGCGTCGAGGGACTCGACGTAGGCACGCGAACCGCGCAGGCCTTCCTCCTCGGCGCCGAAACCGACCACCTCGAGGCCGTTCTCCAGGGCGATGCCGCCGAGGTTGCGGGCGATCTCGGTGAGCACCGCCGCGCCCGAGGCGTTATCGTCCAGGCCCTGCAGGGTCGGGCGACCGTAGTAGGTGTCGTAGTGCGCGCCGAGTACAAGGAACTTCCCGCTGCTGCCGGGCGCCGAGGCGATGACGTTCTGCGAACTGCGGTTGCCGGCCCAGGTGAAGTCCTGGCGACTGGTCTGGTAGCCGAAGCCCAGGCGCGACTGCATCAGTTCGCTGGCACCGGCGAAGCTGGCGGTGCCGCGATAGCGGCCCGGGTAGTCGGTGATCAGGCGCTCCAGGGTCTCCCCGGCGTATTCCCCGTATTGATAGGCGTTGGCACCCAACGACAGCGCAGCACATCCCAGGCCTACAGCGACAGCTAATGGTTTGAACACGGCACTTTCCTCTGTGTCGGTACGATGGTGCATCGAATGATGCTCGCGCCGCGAAAAGCAGGATGCGGACCGTTTCATGTCCTTGGAGCACGAATTGACGCCTGGGCGACCTGCGGTGTCGCCAGGTTGTAAGAAGCGTCGCTCCTGGCGATGGGCAGGAAGCTTCGTGCAGGACGTAGTGTTACCGGCGATGGCCGCTACTGGGGCGTGACTTCCCGTTTCGGGGCTTGGTAACCGCGAGCGGTCGATTTACAGTGCTCGCCCTGCCGATCTCCTGGATACCCGTCGCATGAACATTTTCCGCGAAGCCCTGCTCAACCGTCGCCTGAAGAAGGCCCTGGCACGTCACGGTTGCCGCATGGCCAGCGGGGTCGAGACGCTGCGCGACGGCACGCAGGTGACGCTGGAGCCGAACGTGAAGCTGGGCAAGGCGAAGATCCACTCGCCAGCACTGGAGGTCGGTGCCTATACCGACGTGGTCAGCGGCTGCGAGTTCTTGGAGGTGGCCAGCATCGGCCGCTTCTGCTCGATCGCCACCGGGGTGGTGATCGGCCAGCCGCGCCGCTCGCATCCAATGCACTGGCTGAGCACCCACGCCTTCACCGCCAATCCGAAGCTGTTGCGCAAGCCGTTGCAGCCCGAGCGCGAAGCGGCCCCGGCGCGGATCGGCCACGATGTATGGATCGGGCGCGACGCGCTGATCCTCGATGGGGTGGAGATCGGCACCGGCGCGGTGATCGGCGCGCAAACGCTGGTCAATCGCGACGTGCCGCCCTACGCGGTGGTGGCGGGTTCGCCGGCGCGGGTACTCCGCTATCGCTTCGCGCCGGAGCTGATCGAGCGACTGCTGGCGAGTCGCTGGTGGGAGTTGCCGCTGGACGTGCTCGGCGAATTGCCGCTGGACGATCCGCAGGCCTGCGTCGAGGCGCTGGAGCGTCGGCCGCCGCAGGCGCGCCAGGAGGCGCGGCGCTTGCGCATCCGGCACAAGCCGTTCGCCATCGAATGGCTGTCCTGAGGCCCGCAGCCGCCGCCGGCGTCGACGGCGGCCAGGGCTGGATCAGCTTTCGTCGCTGAGGCCGGCTTCCGGCGCTGCGCGCTTCACCGACTGCACGCCGGCTTCGGCGTTGGCCTGGCTGGCATAGAGCTGGCTCTGGCCGACGACCTGGCCATTGGTGGCCTTGAGCACGAAGTGGAACTTGCCGTTGTTGGCCGGCTTGACCTCGAAGGCACCGTCGCGCTGGGAGTTCTTGCGCACCGACTCGATGCCGCCGAGCGCCGAGTCCTTGGCCTTGTACAGTTCGCTGGTGAGAATGATCTCGCCGTTGGCGGCATGCAGGTTGAAGTGGAACTGGCCGTCTTTCGCTTTCTTCAGATGGAATTTGGCTGCCATGTCTAGCTCCTTGTTCACGGGGTGCGGCGGATCGCAACGGACCAGCCGTCTGCTGAGACACAGCGTAGCCGCTTTTGTTGCAGTGTCGCCCCGCACCGGTCATCGGCCTGGGGCGAGCGGGCTCAGGCCTTGAGGGTCTTGACGCCGTCGGCGGTGCCGAGCAGCAGCAGGTCGGCCGGGCGGGCGGCGAACAGGCCGTTGGTGACCACGCCGACGATGGCGTTGATCTTCTCTTCCAGTTCCACCGGGCTGTCGATGCGCAGGTTGTGCACGTCGAGGATGATATTGCCGTTGTCGGTCAGCACGCCTTCGCGGTAGACCGGATCGCCGCCGAGCTTCACCAGTTGGCGGGCGACGTGGCTGCGAGCCATCGGGATGACCTCCACCGGCAGCGGGAACTGGCCGAGGATGGGTACCAGCTTGCTGGCATCGGCGATGCAGATGAAGGTCTTGGCCACCGCGGCGACGATCTTCTCGCGGGTCAGCGCGGCACCGCCGCCCTTGATCAGCTCCAGGCGCTCGTTGCTTTCGTCGGCGCCGTCGACGTAGAACTCCAGCTCGCTGACCGTGTTCAGCTCGTAGACCGGGATGCCATGCTCCTTCAGGCGCTTGGCGGTGGCCTCCGAACTGGCCACTGCGCCGTCGAACTCGGCCTTGTGGCGGGCCAGGGCATCGATGAAGAAGTTGGCGGTGGAGCCTGTGCCGACGCCGACGATGCTCTTGCTGTCGAGGTGCGGAAGAATGTGGTCGACGGCGGCCTGTGCCACTGCCTGCTTGAGCTGATCCTGGTTCATCCCGGGTGCCTGTCTGGTTGCCTGGCCGGCCGTCCCGGCGGCGCAGGCGGAGGGTGCGCGCGGCCGTGGCGGCCCGGCGGGTTTCCGGCACGTCCTGTGCCGCTGCGATACGAAGGGACGAATTATAGCGGCCTGGCGTCCTCCGGTCTTGCCCCGGATGACCGGCAGTCGCGGTGTTTTCCTGCGGCGCGCCGGTAGTCCGCCCGGCGGGCCTGGAGTAGACTCCGGGCTTCCGTGAAGTCCGCCGAACCGCCTCCGATGCTCGAACAATACGTCAAGAAGATCCTCACCTCGCGCGTCTACGACGTCGCGGTGGAAACGCCCCTGCAACCCGCCCGCCAGTTGTCCGAACGCCTCGGCAACCAGGTCCTGCTCAAGCGCGAGGACCTGCAGCCGGTGTTTTCCTTCAAGATCCGCGGCGCCTACAACAAGGTCGCGCAGCTCACCGAGGAGGAGAAGGCCCGCGGGGTGATCGCCGCCTCGGCCGGCAACCACGCCCAGGGCCTGGCCCTGGCGGCCAAGCGGCAGGGGATCAGGGCGGTCATCGTGATGCCCAAGACCACCCCCGAGATCAAGGTCCAGGCGGTGCGCGCCCACGGCGCCAAGGCGGTGCTGCACGGCGACGCCTTCCCCGAGGCGCTGGCCCACGCGCTGAAGCTGGTCGACGAGAAGGGCTACACCTTCGTCCATCCCTACGACGATCCGGACACCATCGCCGGCCAGGGCACCGTGGCCATGGAGATCCTCCGCCAGCAGCCCGGCCGCCTCGATGCGATCTTCGTCCCGGTGGGCGGTGGCGGACTGGTCGCCGGCATCGCCGCCTACGTCAAGTACCTGCGTCCGGAGATCAAGGTGATCGGCGTCGAGCCGGACGAGTCGAACTGCCTGCAGGCGGCCATGGCCGCCGGCGAGCGGGTGGTGCTGGGCCAGGTCGGGCTGTTCGCCGACGGCGTGGCGGTGGCGCAGATCGGCCAGCACACCTTCGACATCTGCAAGGACCACGTCGACGAAGTGATCACCGTCAGCACCGACGAGATCTGTGCGGCGATCAAGGACATCTACGACGACACCCGCTCGATCACCGAGCCGGCCGGCGCGCTGGCGGTGGCCGGGATCAAGAAGTACGTCGAGCGCGAGCGCGCCGAGGGGCAGACCCTGGTGGCGATCGACTCCGGCGCCAACGTCAACTTCGATCGCCTGCGGCATGTCGCCGAACGCGCCGAACTGGGCGAGCGCCGCGAAGCGATCATCGCGGTGACCATTCCCGAGCGGCCGGGCAGCTTCAAGGCCTTCTGCGAGGCGGTCGGCAAGCGCCAGATCACCGAGTTCAACTATCGCTACCACAGCGGCAGCGAGGCGCACATCTTCGTCGGCGTGCAGACCCACCCGGAGAACGACCCGCGCGAGGCGCTGGTGGCCTATCTGCGCGAGAAGGGCTTCCCGGTCCTCGACCTGACCGACAACGAACTGGCCAAGCTGCACATCCGCCACATGGTTGGCGGCCATGCGGTGAAAGTCAGCGACGAGATGGTGTTCCGCTTCGAATTCCCCGAGCGGCCCGGCGCGCTGTTCAACTTCCTCACCAAGCTCGGCGGGCGCTGGAACATCTCGATGTTCCACTACCGCAACCATGGCGCGGCCGACGGCCGGGTGGTGGCCGGGTTGCAGGTGCCGGAAGACGAGCGCCACCTGATCCCGCAGACCCTGGAGGCGATCGGCTATCCGTACTGGGACGAGACCGCCAACCCGGCCTACCAGCTGTTCCTCGGCTGACCCGCGGCGGCTCGCCGACGCGGGCTGCTAAGCTTCACGGGCAGGTGATCTCCTTCCTCGGGAACTGAGCCCGCCCCCGGCCCCTCAAACGGGCCGGGAACACGGACAAGGATGCGCTGATGGAACATTTTCTCCAGATCAAGATTCTCCACGGAGTCGCCACCGTGCTGCTCTTCGGCGGCCTGCTCGGCCTGGCGTTCTACGCCTGGCGCAGCTGGCGGACGGGCGACGCGGCGCGGGTCGCGCGCGGTTTCAAGCGGGTCCGCCTGATCGGCTGGCCGCTGCTGGGGCTCAGCCTGCTGGCCCTGCCGGTCAGCGGCTGGTGGCTGGTGCACCTGGCCGGCTGGCCGTTGGGCCAGAGCTGGCTGCTGTTCGGCGCCTGCCTCTATCTGCTCGGCTGCATCTTCTGGCTGGTCCTCGCCGGCCGCCTGGCGCGGGTCCAGCACCAGGCCGGCGCCGCCGAGACGGCGGGGGCCGCGCTGGGCGAGCAGACCCTGCGCGAGATCAAGGTGGGCCTGGTCATGGCCCTGCTCGGTGCGGCCAGCTTCATCGCGGTGGCGGTACTGATGGTCAGCAAGCCGCTCTGAAAAGCCAACGAAATGGACTTCACCGGCCTTCGCCGGTTCTGTAGGAACGCATGCGTATTCTGCTGGTAGGCGCGGGAGGTTTCGTCGGGCGGCACCTGCTCCCGGCGCTGCTCGCCGCCGGACATGAACTGCTCCTCAGCGCGCGCCGCCCGCCGGCCGATGCGCCTGCCGGCGTACGCTGGCTGGCGCTCGACCTGGAGCGGCTTGCGGAAAGGCCGGACAGCTTCGCCTGGCCCGCCGGGGTCGACCTGCTGATCAATGCCGCCGGCACCATGAGCCTCGACGAGGCGAGCATGGCTCGCGTCCAGGACAGCGGCGCGCGAACACTCTTCGATCTCGCCGCCGCCCATGGGGCGAAGGTCCTGCAGATTTCCGCGCTGGGCGCCGGTGCGCACCCGGACGTGGCCTTCCTCGCCAGCAAGGCGGCGGCCGACCGCCACCTGCTGGAACTGGGCATCCCGGCGCTGGTGCTGCGCCCGTCCCTGCTGCTGGGGCCGGGCGGCGCCAGCAGCGCCTGGCTGGAACGCCTGTCGCCGCTACCGCTGATTCCCTTGCTGGACAATCGCGCGCGCCTGCAACCGCTGCATGTCGAGGACCTGGTCGGCGCGGTGCTGGCCTTGCTGCGCTGCTGGCCGGAGCGGGCGCAGGTGATTCCGCTGGTGGGCCCGCAGGCGCTGACCCAGGGCGAGCTGCTGGACGAGCTGCGCCGCGCCCAGGGTTGGCCGCGCGGCCGCTATGTGGTGCCGCCCGCGGCGCTTCTCGATGCGTTGGGCGGGCATGGCCGGCGTGCTGGCTGGCGGACACTGAGTCCATCGATGCTGAAGCTGGTGCGCCACGACAACCTGGCCGACCCGGCACTCCTCGATGCGGCCTGCGGCTATCGTTGCGCGCCGCTGGCCAGTCGCCTGCTCGGCTGGCCGCAGGCGGCACGCAGCCTGGCGGCTCTGATGCGGCCGCTGATGCTGGCGGCCCTGGTGCTGATCTGGTTGGGTACCCTGGTCGCCTGCCTGGGGCCGGGTTACGGCTGGGGCCTGCGGATCCTCGGCGAGGCCGGCATCCACGGCTGGCCGGCGAGCCTGGCGGTGATCGCCGGGGCCTTGCTCGACGGCGCGCTCGGCGTCGGCCTGCTGCTCCGCCGCTGGCGTCGGCGCGCGCTGCTGGCGCAGTTCTGGCTGATGCTTGGCTACAGCCTGGCGATCAGCCTGATCCTGCCGCATTACTGGTACGACCCCTACATGGCGGTCGGCAAGAACATCGTGCTGATGGTGGCCACGCTCTGGCTGCTGGGCGACGAACCTAGAGCCAGGGAGGCCCGTGGATGAACCTTTACCTGCTGCTGAAGACCCTGCATATCCTTTCCTCGACCATTCTTTTCGGCACCGGCCTGGGGTCGGCCTACTACGCCCTGCGTGCCTGGCGCAGCGGGCAGTTGCCGGTGATCGCAGTGACCTTCCGCCACCTGGTCACCGCCGACTGGCTGTTCATCGCCACCACCGCGGTGTTCCAGCCGCTCAGCGGCCTGGCCATGGTGCATGTCGCCGGCTGGTCGCTGGCCCAGGGCTGGTTGCTGTGGAGCCTGGGCCTCTACGTGTTCGCCGGGCTCTGCTGGCTACCGGTGGTGTGGTTGCAGATCCGCGTACGCGACATGGCCGAGGCGGCCTTGCGCGAGGCGCGGCCCATCGAACCGCTGGCGTACCGCTACATGAACGCCTGGTTCATCCTCGGCTGGCCGGCCTTCATCGCCTTCATGGTCATCTTCTACCTGATGGTCAACAAGCCGGTCTGAGAGTCCGCTCGGCGCAACCAGAGCAACGCCAGGACCAGGAACGCCAGGGAGCCGCCCCAGTACAACCAGGCGAAGCCGCCGGGCCGCTCCAGCAGGAGGAAGGCCAGGGCCGGGCCCAGCGCGGCACCGAGGTCCTGGACGATGGAGTAGCGGGTCATGAAGCCGACCACGTCGCCGGCGCGGGCGACGTCGGCGGCGAGGGCGTCGGTCAGGGTGGTGAGGGCGGTGGCGACCAGCATCACCAGCAGGGCGATGGCCAGCCAGGCGAGAATGGGCAGCCTGCTGGAAAGCAGGCCGAAGCCCATTGCGCCGACCAGTAGCGCCGCCACGTAGAAGCGCCGACGCCCGCGCGGGCCATCCGACCAGGCACCGAAGCGCCCGGCCAGCCAGGGCTCCCAGGACCAGCGCAGGGCCTGGATGATCCCGGAGAGGCCGGCGGCGCTGAGCGCCAGGCCGAGCAGGCTGACCTCGGTGCCGAAGCTGCGGGCGATCAGGGCGCTCAGGGTGGCGGCGAGTACGCCCTGGATCAGGAGCGCGGTGGCGAAGCCGCTGAGGATCACCAGGCCGCGCGGCGGCGGGCGCCTGGCGACGCTGGTGGATGCCGTTGCGGCGGAGGTCCGCGCATGTCCGGCGGGACTCTCCGGCAGGTCGAAACCCTTCGCCAGCAGCGGCAGGCCGAGCAGTGCCAGGAACGCGAAGGACAGCGCCAGCGCCGGCAGGCCGAGGACCGGCACCAGCAGCCCACCGAGCAGCATGCCGACCAGGCTGCCCAGGCGGTAGAGGCCGTTGTACAGGCCCATGGCGCGGCCGCGCTGGTGGTCGGCGGCGCAGTAGACCACCGCCGAGAGCCCGCCGATGCGGAAGAACGACCAGCCGATCCCCCACAGTCCGCGCAGCAGCACCCAGGCCAGGAAACCGCTGGCCAGGCCGTAGCCGGCGGTGCTCAACACGCCGATGACGACCGCCAGGAGCAGGCCGGTCTTCAGTGCCAGGTGCTTGTACAGGCGGCCGATCAGCGGATTGAAGGGCAGGCGGATCAGGCGGTTGATCGACAGCAGCACGCCGACCTGCCAGAGCGCCTCCAGGCCGACCTCGTGCCAGTAGATCGGCAGGGCGATATAAAGCATCGAATCGCCGGCCAGGCATAGCGCGGTGACCAGGGCGACGATCACGACCGGCCGCAGCGAGCCGGGAGTGGGGGCGGTGTGGGGCATCCTGGGTCCGCCGTGGCGCCGCCCGTCGGACGGCGCACTTGTCAGTGGGTCAACGCAGGGAAATGATCGGCCAGCCGCGTTTTTCCGCCTCGGCGCGCAGGCGCGGATCGGGGTCGACGGCCACCGGCCGGCTGACCTTCTCCAGCAGCGGCAGGTCGTTCAGCGAGTCGCTATAGAAGCTGGCGCCTTCCAGGTTCAGGCCGTTCTCGTCGAGCCAGCGTTGCAGGCGAACCACCTTGCCGCCCTGGAAGCAGGGCACGTCGAAGGTCTGCCCGGTGTAGCGGCCGTCGCGCATCTCGCACTCGGTGGCAATCAGGGTCTCCACCCCGAGTCGTTCGGCGATCGGGCCGGTGACGAAGCGGTTGGTGGCGGTGATGATCACCAGCCGGTCGCCGGCGGCGCGGTGCTCGGCGAGCAGCGCCTCGCCCTTGGCCAGCACGATCGGCTCGATCACTTCCTGCATGAATTGGCGGTGCCAGGTTTCCAGCTGGGCCATCTCGGTGCGACCGAGGATCGCCTGGGTGAAGGCCTGGTAGGCAAGGACGTCGAGCTTGCCGGCCACGTAGTCGGCATAGAAGGCGTCGTTGCGCGCCTGGTATTCGGCGGCGTCGACCAGGCCGCGCTGGCACAGCCATTCGCCCCAGCTATGGTCGCTGTCGCCGGCGAGCAGGGTGTTGTCGAGATCGAAAAGGGCCAGACGCACGGGGTGACTCCATCGGTTGGCGGGTGGTGGGAGGGCCGCGAGAGCCTTTTGCGAAGGCTCCCACCGGGCCTTGGGAAAACCCCTAGCCTACCGGCTTTTGCCGGCCCTGTATCCTCCCCGCACGAGTCGCAAAGCCGCGCGTTGCCGCTATCACAAGCTTTATGGAACAATGCGGGCACATGCGATTTCGAGGATGTCCCAGCGTGATCGATTCCGATGGTTTTCGCCCGAATGTCGGCATCATTCTCGCCAACGAGGCGGGGCAGGTGCTGTGGGCGCGGCGTATCAATCAGGAAGCCTGGCAGTTCCCGCAGGGAGGCATCAATGATCGCGAAACGCCGGAAGAGGCGCTGTATCGCGAATTGAACGAAGAAGTCGGGCTGGAGGCCGGGGACGTGCGCATCCTGGCCTGCACCCGCGGCTGGCTGCGCTACCGTTTGCCGCAGCGCCTGGTGCGGACCCACAGCCAGCCGCTGTGCATCGGCCAGAAGCAGAAATGGTTCCTGCTGCGGCTGATGTCCGACGAGGCGCGCGTGCGCATGGATATCACCAGCAAGCCCGAGTTCGACGGCTGGCGCTGGGTGAGTTACTGGTACCCCCTGGGACAGGTGGTGACCTTCAAGCGCGAGGTCTACCGCCGCGCCCTGAAGGAACTGGCCCCGCGCCTTCTGGCGCGGGACTGAACACGGAGACAAGGCCCCGAGCATGCTCAACACGCTGCGCAAGATCGTCCAGGAAGTGAACTCCGCCAAGGATCTGAAGGCGGCGCTGGGCATCATCGTGCAGCGGGTCAAGGAAGCCATGGGTACCCAGGTCTGCTCGGTGTACCTGCTCGACACCGAGACCCAGCGTTTCGTCCTGATGGCCACCGAAGGCCTCAACAAGCGTTCCATCGGCAAGGTCAGCATGGCCCCCAGCGAAGGCCTGGTCGGCCTGGTCGGCACCCGCGAGGAGCCGCTCAACCTGGAGAACGCCGCCGCCCACCCGCGCTACCGCTATTTCGCCGAGACCGGCGAGGAGCGCTACGCGTCGTTCCTCGGCGCGCCGATCATCCACCATCGGCGGGTGATGGGGGTGCTGGTGGTGCAGCAGAAGGAGCGCCGCCAGTTCGACGAAGGCGAGGAGGCCTTCCTCGTCACCATGAGCGCCCAGCTCGCCGGGGTCATCGCGCATGCCGAGGCGACCGGTTCGATCCGCGGCCTGGGCAAGCTCGGCAAGGGCATCCAGGAAGCCAAGTTCGTCGGCGTGCCCGGCGCCCCCGGGGTCGGGGTGGGCAAGGCGGTGGTGGTGTTGCCGCCGGCCGACCTGGAAGTGGTGCCGGACAAGCAGGTCGACGACATCGACGCCGAGATTGCCCTGTTCAAGCAGGCCCTGGAGGGCGTTCGCGCCGACATGCGCGCGCTGTCGAGCAAGCTCGCCAGCCAGTTGCGCAAGGAAGAACGCGCGCTGTTCGACGTCTACCTGATGATGCTCGACGATGCCTCCATCGGCAACGAGGTCAAGCGCATCATCCGTACCGGCCAGTGGGCCCAGGGCGCCCTGCGCCAGGTGGTGATGGAGCACGTGCAGCGCTTCGAGCTGATGGACGACGCCTATCTCCGCGAGCGCGCCTCCGACGTCAAGGACATCGGTCGCCGCCTGCTCGCCTACCTCCAGGAAGAACGCAAGCAGAACCTGACCTACCCGGAACAGACCATCATCGTCAGCGAGGAGCTGTCGCCGGCGATGCTCGGCGAGGTGCCGGAAGGGCGCCTGGTCGGCCTGGTCTCGGTGCTCGGCTCGGGCAACTCGCACGTGGCGATCCTCGCCCGTGCCATGGGCATCCCCACGGTGATGGGGGCGGTCGACCTGCCGTACTCCAAGGTCGACGGCATCGACCTGATCGTCGATGGCTACCACGGCGAGGTCTACACCAACCCCTCCGCCGAGCTGGTGCGCCAGTACAGCGACGTGGTCGCCGAGGAGCGCGAGCTGAGCAAGGGCCTGGCGGCCCTGCGCGAGCTGCCCTGCGAGACCCTCGACGGCCACCGCATGCCGCTCTGGGTCAACACCGGCCTGCTCGCCGATGTCGCCCGCGCCCAGGAGCGTGGCGCCGAGGGCGTGGGCCTGTACCGCACCGAAGTGCCGTTCATGATCAACGACCGCTTCCCCAGCGAGAAGGAACAGCTGGCGATCTACCGCGAGCAGCTCAGTGCCTTCCACCCGCTGCCGGTGACCATGCGCACCCTGGATATCGGCGGCGACAAGGCGCTGTCCTACTTCCCGATCAAGGAAGACAACCCGTTCCTCGGCTGGCGCGGCATCCGCGTCACCCTCGACCACCCGGAGATCTTCCTGGTCCAGACCCGCGCCATGCTCAAGGCCAGCGAAGGACTGGACAACCTGCGCATCCTGCTGCCGATGATCTCCGGCACCCACGAGCTGGAAGAGGCCCTGCACCTGATCCACCGCGCCTGGGGCGAGGTGCGCGACGAGGGCGTGGACATCGCCATGCCGCCCATCGGCATGATGGTCGAGATTCCCGCCGCCGTGTACCAGACCCGCGAGCTGGCCCGCCAGGTCGACTTCCTTTCGGTCGGTTCGAACGACCTGACCCAGTACCTGCTGGCGGTCGACCGCAACAATCCGCGGGTCGCCGACCTCTACGACTACCTGCATCCGGCCGTGCTGCATGCGTTGAAGAAGGTGGTCGACGATGCCCACCTGGAAGGCAAGCCGGTGAGCATCTGCGGCGAGATGGCCGGCGATCCCGCGGCTGCCGTGCTGCTGATGGCGATGGGCTTCGACAGCCTGTCGATGAACGCCACCAACCTGCCCAAGGTGAAGTGGCTGCTGCGCCAGATCACCCTGGACAAGGCCCGGGACCTGCTCGGCCAGTTGCTCACCTTCGACAACCCGCAGGTCATCCACAGCTCGCTGCACCTGGCGTTGCGCAACCTCGGCCTGGGTCGCGTGATCAACCCGGCGGCTACCGTCCAGCCCTGATTTCCCGCGCGCCGGACGCTTCGTCGTGCGGCGCTTACGCTTTCCCCGCAAGCGTATAGACTGCCTGCCATTCGGTAGAGGCCACTGGCCAGTCGAACGTGCGAGGGATTGCCGCAAAATGGACGAACGGGCGTCGAAGCCGCCAGGTCTTCTTCCGCTGTCACGCGAAGACCTTGAGAAAACCCTGCGATATGCCCTGGAGATCGTCAGCGACGGGATCTGGGACTGGAACATCGCGACCAACCAGGTCAGCCGCAGCGCCGGCTGGTACCTGATGCTCGGCTATCCGCCGCATAGCCTGCCGGAGAGCGTGGAGACCTGGAAGAACATCATCCATCCCGAGGACTATCCGCGGGTGATGGCCAGCTTCCAGGCCTACCTCGACGGCGAAAGCCCGGAATACTGCGAGGAATACCGCTGCCGCACCTACAGCGGGGATTACCTGTGGATCAGCGATCGCGGGCGTTTCGTCGAGTTCGACGAGCGCGGCGAGCCACGGCGGATGATCGGTGCGCACCACGAGATCCATCAGCGCAAGCTGGTCGAGCTGGAGTTGCAGCAGCGCAACGAGGAACTGTTCGACTGGAACCGGCGTCTCGAGGACCTGGTGGCCGAGCGCACCGAGGCGCTGCACCGGGTCAACCAGGCGCTGGCCTCGAAGATGGCCGAGGCCCAGCGCCTGAGCGAAATCGATCCGCTCACCGAGCTGTACAACCGGCGCAAGTTCGAGCAGTGCCTGCACCATGAATGGATGCGCCGGCAGCGCCATGGACGCGCCACGGCACTGGTGATGATCGATGTCGATCACTTCAAGCGGATCAACGACCTGTTCGGCCACTCCACCGGCGATCGCGTGCTGGTCGCCTTCGGCCGCCTGGTCGCCAGCGAGCTGCGCGAGGTCGACGTGCTGGCGCGCTGGGGCGGCGAGGAGTTCATCCTGCTGCTTCCGGAAACCGGCCTGGAGGCCGCGGCGGCCTTGGCCGAACGCCTGCGCCAGCGGGTTCGCTCGCAGTCCTTCGAGATGGGCGAGCGGTTGACCGCCAGCTTCGGCGTCGGCGTGCTGAACGATGGCGAGACCCTCGACCTGCTGCTGTGCCGGGTGGACGACGCCCTCTATCGGGCCAAGCAGCGTCGCGATTGCGTGGCCTGTTGCTGAAGGTCAGCCTGGCGGCAGCACCAGGTTGACCTCGCCGAGCCGGGCGCCGGACGGCCCGAAGCTGCGCTCGATCATCTCCCGCGTGCCGTCGGCGTGTACCCGTACGACGCTGCTGGCGCGAGTGCCGTAGCTCGGGCTGGCGATGAACACGCTGGAGAGCAGACGTTCCGTGGCCAGACCCACGCCGGTATCCGGCAACTGGCTGTCGGCGGCCGGCGCTGCGTCGGCCAGCAGCTCCAGCAGGGCCTGCGGATGCGGCTCGGCAAGCCGCTCGGCGAGGGCGGCGCGAGCCTTGAGCAGCTTCGGCCAGGGCGTATCGAGGGCCGCGTTGGACAGCCCGTAGACCCCCGCCGGCAGCAGGCGCGGTGGCCCTACGCGGGGGTTGTAGTGCCAGAGCTGATGGCGATCGCCAATGAGCAGGTTGAAGCCGGAATAGTCCGCAGCGCGCCCGGCGACCTGCGCCAGGTAGTCGGCCGGGTTGCCGCCGCCGCGCAGGAAGTCCGCCACCAGTTCGCCACGGGAGCGCTTGCCGAGAGCCTGCGACGGATCGCGGACGTTGGTCAGGGCGGCGAAACGGCCGGCCGGGCCGAGCCCCAGCCAGGTGCCGCCGGCCTCCAGGTCGCGTCCGGCGAATACCCCCTCGGCGTCCTCCCAGGCCGCCAGCGGCAGGCTCGGGCGGGCATAGAATTCGTCACGGTTGGCGGCGACCAGCAGCGGCAGGGCGTGCCCCGGTTGCCAGGCGAAGACGATCAGGCACATGCGCGATCCTTGGGATGGGCTGGCCGTCAGGCTAAAGGCATCCGCCATCGCCGTTCAAGCACGACGCCTGCCGCGCGGCGCGCAATTCCGTTACCATGCCGGCTTTCCAACGGGGGCGTGCATGGAGTTTCTCCTCTATATCGTGCTGGGCGCCTGTGCCGGCGTGCTGGCCGGACTGTTCGGCGTCGGTGGCGGCCTGATCATCGTCCCGGCGCTGGTCTTCAGCTTCACCGCGCACGGTTTCGGCGGCGACGTCCTGACCCAGATGGCGGTCGGCACTTCCCTGGCGACCATCGTCTTCACTTCGATCAATTCCATTCTCGAACACCATCGGCGCGGCGCGGTGCGCTGGCCGGTGTTCGCCTGGATGACCCTCGGCATCCTCATCGGCAGTGCCCTCGGCGCGCTGACCGCGGCGCAGATCAAGGGGCCGCTGTTGCAGAAGATAATCGGGGTGTTCGCCATCCTGGTCGCTTTGCAGATGGTTCTCGATCTCAAGCCAAAGGGTAGCCGCGAGGTGCCCGGCAAGGGCGGCCTGACCCTGGCCGGCGCGGTGATCGGCTGGGCCTCGGCGATCTTCGGCATCGGCGGCGGTTCGCTGACCGTGCCTTTCCTCAGTTGGCGCAGCGTGCCGATGCAGCAGGCGGTGGCGA
Source organism: Pseudomonas sp. B111 (assembly GCF_026428275.1). Taxonomy (NCBI): domain Bacteria; kingdom Pseudomonadati; phylum Pseudomonadota; class Gammaproteobacteria; order Pseudomonadales; family Pseudomonadaceae; genus Pseudomonas; species Pseudomonas sp. B111. The sequence continues at coordinate 5,787,330 of NZ_CP097857.1, forward strand.
CTTCCTCGGCCTGCGGCCTTCCTATCGCCATTTCCGGCGCTCTGTCGTTCATCGCGGTCGGTTGGCACAACCCGCAGTTGCCGGAGTGGAGCCTGGGCTACGTCTATCTGCCGGCGTTGGTCGGCATCGCCGCCACCAGTATGCTGTTCGCCCGCTTCGGCGCGCGCCTGGCGCATCGTTTGTCGCCGCGCGTACTCAAGCGACTGTTCGCCCTGCTGCTGTTCAGCGTGGGCATAAGTTTCCTGACCCCCGATCTCGCTTTTCTGTCGTAGGAGTTATCGATGCTGACGTATCCCCAGATCGATCCGGTTGCGCTGGCCGTCGGCCCGCTGAAGATCCACTGGTACGGGCTGATGTACCTGATCGGGATCGGCGGCGCCTGGCTGCTGGCGTCGCGCCGGATGAAGCGCTTCGACCCGACCTGGACCAAGGAGCGCCTTTCCGACCTGGTCTTCTGGGTCGCCTGCGGCGTGATCCTCGGTGGCCGCCTGGGCTACGTGCTGTTCTACAACCTGGACGAGTACATCGCCAACCCGACGCTGATCTTCGAGGTCTGGAAAGGCGGCATGTCCTTCCATGGCGGTCTGCTCGGCGTGATGCTGGCGGTCTGGTGGTTCGGCAAGCGCCATGGCAAGAGCTTCTTCCAGCTGATGGACTTCATCGCCCCGCTGGTGCCCATCGGCCTGGGCGCCGGGCGCATCGGCAACTTCATCAACTCGGAACTGTGGGGCAAGGTCAGCGACGTGCCCTGGGCCATGGTCTTCCCCAACGGAGGCCCGCTGCCGCGGCATCCCTCGCAGCTGTACCAGTTCGCCCTGGAAGGCGTGGCGCTGTTCGTCATCCTCTGGCTGTTCACCCGCAAGCCACGGCCGACCGCCTCGGTCTCCGGCCTGTTCGTGCTGTGCTACGGGATCTTCCGCTTCGTCGTCGAGTTCGTCCGCGTGCCGGATGCCCAGCTCGGCTACCTCGCCTGGGGTTGGCTGACCATGGGCCAGGTGCTCTGCGTACCGATGGTGCTGGCCGGCATTGCCCTGATGGTCTGGGCCTACCGCCGCGACGCGGCGCAGCCGAAGGCGGCCTGAGCCGCTTTTCGTGCCCGGGGCGGATAACGTCGCAGGCGTCATCCGCTCCGGGCAGCCGGCTTTCCGCTCCAGGGCGTGCATGGCTTGCGCCGGTTGCGCCGAACTGGCGATGCCGGCCCCGTCGCCGTAGACTTGGCCATCCTTCTGTCATCCCTCGGTGGGAGCCGCCACGTCGGCGCCGCACCGATATCGATCCGAGCCTCCGATGAAACAGTACCTCGACCTGATGCGCCACGTGCGCGAGCACGGCACCTTCAAGAGCGACCGCACCGGCACCGGCACCTATAGCGTGTTCGGCCACCAGATGCGCTTCGACCTGGCCGCGGGCTTCCCCCTGGTGACCACCAAGAAGTGCCATCTCAAGTCGATCGTCCACGAGCTGCTGTGGTTCCTCAAGGGCTCCACCAATATCGCCTACCTCAAGGAACACGGCGTCTCGATCTGGGACGAGTGGGCCGACGAGAACGGCGACCTCGGCCCGGTGTATGGCTACCAGTGGCGCTCCTGGCCGGCGCCGGACGGCCGCCACATCGACCAGATCGCCAACCTGATGGCGATGCTGAAGAAGAATCCGGACTCGCGCCGGCTGATCGTCTCCGCCTGGAACCCGGCGCTGATCGACGAGATGGCCCTGCCGCCCTGCCACGCGCTGTTCCAGTTCTACGTCGCCGACGGCAAGCTCAGCTGCCAGCTCTACCAGCGTTCGGCGGACATCTTCCTCGGCGTACCCTTCAATATCGCCAGCTATGCCCTGCTGACCCTGATGGTGGCGCAGGTCGCCGGCCTGCAGCCGGGCGAGTTCATCTGGACCGGCGGCGATTGCCACCTGTACGCCAACCACCTGGAGCAGGCCGACCTGCAGTTGACCCGCGAGCCGCTGCCGTTGCCGAGCATGAAGCTGAATCCCGAGGTGAAGGATCTGTTCGACTTCCGCTTCGAGGACTTCGAGCTGGTCGGCTACGAGGCCCATCCGCACATCAAGGCACCGGTCGCGGTCTGACCCTTCGGCGGAGCCGTCGGCTCCGCTCAACCGAACAGGCGGCGGTACCAGGGAAGCGCGCGCCAGTCCCGCAAAGCCCGCTCCGCATCTTCTGCGCGTTGCAGCGCCTGCTCCAGGGCCTGCTCCAGCGGTGCGACCGGATGGCTCATGGCGTGGCCATGGCAGAGCTGGAAGTCGTCCAGCAGGTTCGGCGGTAGCGCGAAGGCGCCTTCCAGGCGGGCCTGTTCCTCCGCCAGGTAATAGCCGTTAAGGCCGTCGAAGTGGACGAAACGGTAGCCCGCGGCGAGCAGCGGCGCTTTCCACTCGGGGTCGTGGTCGAACGGAGTTTCCGCGAGGATCAGCCACGGGCGCCAGCGGTTCAGGTCGAGGCCGCGGAGCACCGCGCCTTCCAGCCCTTCGACGTCGATCTTGAGGAAGTGGATCGGCCCTTCGACATGGGCCGCGCAGATCGCGTCCAGGGTGCTGACCTTCACTTCGCGCGGAGTGGCCGTGCAGCCCTCGGCCTGGCGCTGGCGGGCTAGCTCGGGGTCCAGGGTGGAGAGACCCGAGGCGGCCATCTCGTAGAGCGTGGCGCGGCCTTCGCGCTCGCCAATGGCGAGGTTCAGGTTGAGGTCTTCCGGCCGTTCCCGCTCCAGCTCGCGGTGCAGGTGGGGCAGCGGTTCGATGTTGATGCCGCGCCAGCCGCGCTCGTAGAACGCCAGGGTGACCGAGTCGATCCGCGGGTGGTTGGCGCCGACGTCGATGTAGAACCCCCTGGGGAAGAGTTTCAGGGCCCGCCAGAGTCGGACGTCTTCCAGGTTCTGCGCGTAGGAAACGAAGGGCATGGGCCTACCTCTTGGGCGATCGTCGCCCAGTCTGTCATTCCCCGCGTCCGCTCTCCAGCAATTCGGCCAGCGCGTCGATCTGTTCCTGGCGGTCGCTGCCGCCCACCCGCCTGCCGTTCAGCGACGACCACTCCGGATGCGCGCGCGCCTTGCGCAGTGCTTCCGGCAGCTTGCCTTCGCGCCACTGCTTGTCCTCCGGGGTCTCCAGGCGGATCGCCTCGATCGCCGCGTGGCCGCGCGTTTGCAGGGCTGCCAGGAGCTGCCGTTGGCGCAGCGCAAGCAAGCGCAGCACGGCGTCGTTGACGGTCAGCTCGCGGGCGCCCTTGAGTTTGCCGAGCAGGCGCGAACCGTAGTGCCCGACGGTCTGCCAGGCGCCGCCAGCGAGGGCGCCGAGGGCGGCGGCGGCGCCAAGGGTGACGCCGCCCACCAGCAGGTCGATGCCGGCGCCGGCCGCGGCACCGGCCGCAACCCCGCCGCCGAGGCGGATACCGAGTTGGCGCAGGGTCTCCGGATTGAACAGATCGTCGCCCCAGCGGCCGTCGAGCAGCGGCAGGTCGGCGGCGCGGGCGTCGTCCCTGGCGAAGGCGTAGAGCCGCAGCAGCGCTTCCACGCAGGCCTGCTCGCGCTTGCGCACCTGCTGGTGCAGGTCGCGGGTGGCTTCCTGCATGGCGCTTTCGCCGCCGGGCACCAGGCGCCGACAGGCGGCGACGTCAACCAGCAATTCGGCGATCAGCCGTTGCCCGGCGCGCAGGCGCGCGGCGGCCTGGGTCTCATGGTCGGCGATCAGCCGGTCGAGTTGCGGCCGGGCGCGCTCCAGCAGCAGCGCCAGGCTCTCGTAGAGGCGCCGTTCGCCGTCCAGCGGCGGCGCCACGCTGTCGAAACGCACCAGGGCGTGCAGGCCCAGGCGAGCGAGGGCGGCGCGCCACTCCTCCTCGCGATGCTGCGGGCTGGCGACGAAGTTCAGCACCGGCAGCAGCGGCCGGCCGCAGCCGGCGAGCACCGCCAGTTCGTCGCGATACTTGGCCAGCACCGGTTCGCGGGCGTCGATCACGTAGAGCCCGGCGTCGGAGGCGAGCAACTGGCGGACCACCTTGGCTTCCTGTTCGAAACGCCCGCGCGCTTCGTTGCTGTCCAGCAACCGCGCCATGCGTTCCGGGCCATCGAGACGCTCGCCGGGGCGCTCCAGGGCGTCCAGGTAGTCGAGCAGGGCGATGGCGTCTTCCAGGCCGGGCGTGTCGTAGAGTTCCAGCAGCGCTTCGCCGTCCACCGACAGCCTGGCGCCCTCGACGTGGCGGGTGGTGCTGGGGCGATGGGAGACTTCGCCGAATCCGCGGTCGCGAGTCAGGGTGCGCAGCAGCGAGGTCTTGCCGGTATTGGTGTGGCCGACCACGGCCAGGATCAGCGGCTCAGTCATGGCCGGTCTCCAGCCAGGCCAGCGGCGAGGTCTCGCCGTGCGGCAGTTGCAGGCGCTCCAGGGCGGCGTGCCAGTCGCCCAGGCGGTCGCTGTCGAGCGCTTCGCCGGGCGGAGCCTGGAGCAGCCAGATGCGGGTGCTGGCGGCGCAGCGGGCGAGTTCGCCGAGCAGTGTCAGGGTGCCACGGTCCGGCGAGCGACGCGGGTCGCAGGCGATGGCCAGGCGCGCCGGCGGGTAGCGGGTCAGTTGTTCGAGCAGGCGACGGCGCTGCTGGCCGTCGTCGAGGATGCCGGCGTCGGCGACGCCTTCGGCGAGCTTCGGCGGCCAGGGCCGGCGATCGTCCAGCTCCACCGCCACCAGCACCGCTCCGGCGGCTTCCTGGCCGGACTGGCCGCCCTGCGGCTCCGGCAGCCAGTCCGGTGCCGCGTCGCTGACGCCGAGGCGTTCGCTGGCCGGCATCAAGCGTTCGCGCAGCAGGCTGTAGCCTGGGTCGTCGAGGTCCAGGTCGAGGTCGGCCAGGCCGCGTTTCCAGCGCCACAGGCAGAACAGACCGAGCAGCGCGCGCGGCAGGACCCCATAGACCAGCAGTACGCCTACCAGCCAGCCGGCCCAGGCGTGCCGTGCGGCTTCGCTGGCCAGGGCGGCGTCGCCGCTGGCGCGGATCAGTTCGGCGTCCGGCAACGGGAAGCCAAGCAACGCCGGCAGGGCGCCGAGCGCCTGGGTGAGGGCGATGAAGGTATCGCTGCCGAGAATGGTGGTTTCCCAGACGAAACCGTAGCGGCGGGTCGCCAGCAGGCCGAGGAGCATGGCCAGCGCGGTCAGCAGGCCGAGCAGCCAGAGCCCGTGGACCAGCGCGCCGAGGCCCCAGCGCGCCAGCCGGCGCCGGCCGAGCAGGACCAATAGCGCCGGCGCCAGGTGCGCGGCGCGGGCATCGCGCGCCAGCTTGCCGCTGAGCCACAGCCAGAGCCGGCCGAGCGCGCCCGCGGCCTCGCCGCCGGCGAGCAGGCCGAGGGCCCAGCCGAGCAGGGTCAGCAGGTGCAGGCCGAGGAGGCTGGCCAGCGCCCAGAACACGTTGACCGGGCGCTGGCCGTCGCCAAGCGCGGCGAAGGCCAGGCCGGCGCCGCTGGCCAGGGCCAGCACCAGCAGCAGGGCCAGCGCCAGCCGCGAACCCTGGCGCCAGGTCCGCTGGGCGTCCAGCAGGCCCTCGCGGCGGCCCAGCCAGTGGGCGCGGGTGAGAATACGGCGCGGCAGAGAACCGCCCTGGGCCAGCGCCTGGCGAAGCGCCTCGCTGTCTTCCAGCGGACCGGCCTGCTCCTCGCGCAGGCGAACGGCCTCGGTCAGCCAGAGGGCGTCGAGGCCGGGATGCGTCGTGTGACTCAAGTCACCTCCTGTGTCGATTTCCCTGCCGAGCGTGAATCGTGCCCGGCCAACGGCGTCTGATCAGCGCCAAACATAGCAAAAAGCGCCCCGGCGGCTCATGCTGGCTTGCCAGCCGGCTGGCGGCGGGGTGTGGGATTTTGACTGGCGCCGTGGCGAAAGCGTTCGGCGCCGGTAGCGAGAGGAACACTGAGATGAAGGTAGTACGCCGATACCCCCTGGCGCTGTTGCTGGGGATGGCGGGCGCGCTGGCCGACGAGTTGCCCGATGGCTCCTTGCTGCAACGCTATGGCGTGCAGGCCGACCAGTTGCCGACCCTGGCGGCGGATCCGCCGTCGCGCAAGGAGGAGAAGGAAACGCCGTCGCGCTTCCGGGTGGAGCCGGAGCAGCCCTTGGTGACCTTTGGCGTCAAGGACCACAAGGGCGTGGAACCCACCGGCAACCCGTCGATCGACGCCATGCACGAGCGCGATCGGCGGATCTGCCGGAACATCAGGCGGCAGGCGCTGGAGAAGGGCAAGGCACAGCCCTTCGACGGCTACATCGAGTGTCCATGAGGCCGGCGCCCGCGTACGAGCGCCGGTCGGGCCGCGTCAGCGCTGCTCGCGCAGGCGCACGGCGACGTCCGGCTGGTCGCTGAACAGGCCGTCGATGCCGGCGTCGAGGTAGGCCCTGATCTCGCCGGCCAGGTCGCCGCGCGACTGTGGGTTGCCGTCGGCGCTGCGGAACTCCGCCGGAAGGAAGCTGTTTTCCGCGCGGAAGGTGTAGGGATGCACCTTCAGCCCGGCGGCGTGGGCGTCGCCGACGAAGCGGGTCGGCTGGCCGAGGTTGCCGTTGGCATCGCGGGGAATCACGTAGCTCTTGTCCGGACCGACCCCGTAGGCGTAGCGCGCCACCTGGCGCAGGCCCTTGGCGGTGGCCATCTCGGCGTAGGTCAGGCTGCCGCCGCTGGCCTGCTGGTCGTAGGGCTGGCCGCTGCCGTAGAGCTGGACAAGGCGGATGCCGGTGAGGCGCTTGAGTTCCTTCAGGTTGTTCACCTCGAAGGACTGGATGAATACCGGCGCGCGCGGACCGAGGTAGCCGTTGCGGTGCAGGGTCTTCACCAGCGGGCGTTCCATGGCCAGGCCGAGGCGCTGGAAGTGGGTGCCGTGCTTGATCTCGGGGTACAGGCCGATGGTGCGTTGCTGGCTGATTTGCAGGCTTTTCACCAGGTCGATGATCTCCTGCAGGGTGGGGATCTCGAAGGTGCCGTCCAGGCGCGCATTGCCCGGGCGGATCGTGGGGATGCGCTCGATGGCGCGCAGCGTCTTCAGTTCGGCGAGGGTGAAGTCTTCGCTGAACCAGCCGGTGAGTTCCACTCCGTCGACTTTCTGCGTGCGCTTGCGGTCGGCGAATTCCGGGTGCTGGGCGACATCGGTGGTCAGGCCCAGCTCGTTGTCGTGGCGGGCGACCAGCTTGCCGTCGCGGGTCATCACCAGGTCCGGCTCGACGTAGTCGGCGCCCATCATCACCGCCAGGGCGTAGGCGCCCAGGGTGTGTTCCGGTACGTAACCGCTGGCGCCACGGTGGGCGATGACCAGAGGCGAGCGTTCGTCGCTGGCCGGGTGGCGGACGGAGGCCTGGCCCTGGGCCCAGTCGATGGCGCGTTGTACGTTGCCGGTGTCGGCGTGGGCGGCGCTGGCCAGGCCAGCGGCGAGCATCAGGCAGGCGGCGCCGAGGTGGCGGCGCAGGAAGGCTGGTTGCATGACGGGTCCTCGTCGGCGGTTCGGGAGTGTTCCAGTCCAGCAGAGTGACGCAGCCAGGTGATACTTCTTTGCCCGTTTCGCGACATTCCCGTGACAATCGCCGCCAGCGTGACGACGTCGGCGTTTTCCCGGCCAATCCAACGAAAGGGGCGGACGGCCGGGGCAGGGTATAGGGTGACGGCGCTCGCATAACAATAAGAGGATCGGTGATGGCTTCCGCGCAACCTGCCTCCGCGTTTCCCTGCCTGTCGTTGCAACTGGCCTGCCTGTTGCTGGGCGCCTGGCTGGCCTTCGATGCCCACGGTGGCGGCCAGGCCGTGGCGCCGCCGGCCCGTGTCGAAGCGCGTGTGCCGACGGCCGCTACCGATGACTGGGGGCGCCAGCCGGACAGCCTGATGAGCGCCGTGCCGCCGCGTACGCTGGAGGCGAGCGTCGGCGCCCGCGGCTCGGGATCGGCGAGTTCGCGACTGTGGATCGCCGATACCGACTTCCGCCTGCACGACGACATCGGTTTCTTCATCCAGCGCATGCTGATCCGCATGGAACCGACTCGTCCCGGCGCGCCCTTGTCGCTCGACGATCCGACGGCGATGGTGGCGCGGATCCAGGCCGGCGAGATATTCGTCAGCGACGCCACCCTGGCGACCCTGCTCAACCAGGACCTCGCCGCGTCCCGCGCGGCCGTGCGCAACCTCAGGATGAGCACCCGCAAGGACGGCCAGGAAGTGCGTGGCGAGTTGTTGCGCAAGGGGCGCTGGCGGCCGCTACGGATGCTCACCGAGATCGAGCTGAGCGGTCCGCTGGAGGTGACCCTGGTACCCCGGCGGATCTTCGTCGACGGGGTCGAGGTCACTTCGTCGCTGGCGGCGGCCTCGATCGAGATGTCCGAGGTGCTGAAGCTGAAGACCCGGCACATGGAGCTGGTCGGCAACCGCATCCGCGTCGACCTCGACGGTTTGTTCCCGCCGCCGCGCCTGGACTTCCGCGTCAGTCGCCTGGCCCTGGCGGACGGCGGCATGCAACTCGCCCTCGGCGACTCCCTGGCCGACCTGCAATGGCCGGCATTACGGGCGCCGGACAGCTACATGTTCATCGAGGGCGGCGATATCAAGATGGCGCGCACCGTGCTGGTCAAGGCCTACGCCCTGTTCACCAGCCTCAGCCCGGGGCAGCCGCTGCTGTTCAATCTCTACGACTACCGGCGGCAACTGCAGAACGGTGTGATCCGCCTGCGCGAGGACGGCATGGTGCAGATCGCCGTGTCGCCGGTGAAGGCGCCGGCGCCGCTGGAGGCACGGCTGTGAGCCGGCGTCCGTGGGGCGTGCTGCTTGGCTGGTGCCTGTTGGCGGCCAGCGCGGTCCAGGCCGAAAGCGCCATCGACCGGCAGCAACGCGAACTGGCCCTGCTGCGCGAGGGCTGGTACCGGCAGGTCCCGCCGGCGCCGGTGCCGCTGCCCATGCGTACGGCCGGGCCGGCGGATTCCGGCCAGGATGGCGTCGGCATACTGCTGCGCAACGTGGACATGTACCTGCGCGGCAACATCGGTTTCCACGTGCCCGAGGTGAAGGGCTGGCTGGTGCCGAACCGGGCCGGCCAGCCGGTGGACTTCGATCGCCCGCAGGACATGCATTTCCAGGTGATGGAGGGCGAGGTGCTGCTCAGCCCGCGGCAACTGGCCAACCTGTTCAACGAGCACATCCTCGCCTACGACGGGACCATGTTGAAGGACTTCCGCATGAGCAGTGCGGCGGGACGCCTGGAGGTGGAGGGACGGGTGCGTCCGCTCGGCGTAGGGCCCTGGCTGCCGCTGCGGCTGGGCGGCGGCGTGGAGGTGGACGCGGCCAGCGGCGCGCTGGTCTATCGGCCCGACCAGTTGAAGGTGATCGGTCTGCCGCTGTACGGGGCGATGAGCCTGGTCGGCTTGCCGATGTCGGCGCTGGTCAGCCTCGATCGGCCGGGGGCGAGCCTGGTCGGCAGCGCCATGCGCCTGGACTACCGCAAGGTCTTCCCGCTGCTGGGCATCGACGGCCACGTACAGGAGGCCTGGCTCGACGACCAGGGGCTGCACCTGCGTTTCTCCCAGGCGCCCGGCCAGCCGTCGCCGGTGTTCAGCCCGCCGACCGCGGCGGGCCCATCCTTCCTCTGGCTACAGTCCGGCGACCTGAAGATCTTCGAAATCCTCATCACCTACGCCCAGGTGCTGCTGAAGACCGAGACCCCGGACCAGGTGCTGACCTTCAACCTGCAGGACTACCGCAAGGTGTTGGCGACCGGCACCACCCAGGTCAACGAGGATGGCACCTTCTTCATGCAGGTGCCGCCGTATGCCAATCCCTTGTAGGCCGGGCCTGGAGTCCGCCGGCGCGAGTGTTTATCCTCGCGCCTTTGTCCTTCCACGATGAGGTAACCCCATGGCACGACCGCTGGCGATGATCGCCGCCCTTGGCGAGAACCGCGCGATCGGCATCGACAACCGCCTGCCCTGGCGCCTGCCGGCCGACCTCAAGCATTTCAAGGCGATGACCCTCGGCAAGCCGGTGATCATGGGGCGCAAGACCTGGGACTCGCTGGGTCGGCCGCTGCCGGGCCGGCTCAACCTGGTGGTCAGCCGCCAGGCCGGCCTGGCACTGGAGGGTGCGGAAGTGTTCGCCAGCCTGGACGCCGCGCTGGCGCGCGCCGAGGCGTGGGCGCAGGCGGAGGACGCCGACGAACTGATGCTGATCGGCGGCGCCCAGCTCTATGCCGAGGCCTTGCCGCGCGCCGCGCGCCTCTACCTGACCCGGGTGGGCCTGGCGCCGGAAGGCGACGCCTTTTTCCCCGAGATCGATGGCGCGGCCTGGCGCCTGGCGTCGAGCATCGAACACGCCGCGGCTGACGATGCGCCTGCCTACGCCTTCGAGGTATGGGAGCGCCGCTGACGGTTCCAGGCGGGGTCAGAGGGTGATCAGCTCCGCCTCGATCTTCTTCCCCGCCACTTCCAGCACGCCGATCCCGATCGGCAAGCTGAAGCGCCGCGGTCCGGCGCTGCCCGGGTTGAGGTAGAGCACGCCGTCGCGCTCTTCCTTCAGCGGCTTGTGCGAATGTCCGGCGACCACCACGTCGATGCCTTCGGCGGCCGGGTCGAGGTCGAGTCGCTTGAGGTCGTGCAGCACGTAGAGGGTCAGCCGGCCGATCTTCAGCAGCAGGCGCTCGGGGATGTCCGCCGCCCAGTCCTGGGTGTCGTTGTTGCCGCGCACCACCGAGAGCGGCGCCAGGCGTTCCAGCTCGGCGAGGATTTCCGGCTTGCCGATGTCGCCGGCATGGATCAACTGGTCGCAGCCGCGCAACCGTTCCAGCGCCTCGGGCCGGAGCAGGCCATGGGTGTCGGCGATCAGGCCGATGCGCAACGGGCGGCGGGACTGGGGCATGGGCGCGGGTCCGGGTTGCGGGACGGAAGAGGGTGGCCGACGGGCATGGCCATGCCGTCGATCATACCCAACCATTGGCCGGCTACGAAAACCCTTCGGCGAAAACCGCGACGCCACCCGGAGGTGGCGCCGCGCCTATCAGTGTGCGGCCTTCTGGACCGGGCTTTCCGGCAGGAACCAGTTCAGCAGCAGGGCGCAGATGCCGCCGGTGGCGACCCCGGATTCCAGCACGTTGCGCAGCGCCGCGGGCATGTGCGCGAGGAACTCCGGCACCTGCGAAACGCCCAGGCCGAGGGCCAGGGACACGGCGATGATCAGCAGGGCGCGGCGGTCCAGCTGGATGCCGGCGAGGATGTTGATGCCCGAAGCTGCCACCGCGCCGAACATCACCATCGCCGCGCCGCCCAGTACCGGTTCCGGCACCGCCTGGATGACGCCGGCGACGCTCGGGAACAGGCCGAGCAGGACCAGCATGGCGGCGATCCAGAGGCCGACGTAGCGGCTGGCCACTCCGGTGAGCTGGATCACCCCGTTGTTCTGGGCGAACACCGAGCTGGGGAAGGTATTGAAGATACCGGCGAGGAACGAGTTGGCGCCGTTGACCAGCACGCCGCCCTTGATCCGCTGCATCCACAGCGGGCCTTCCACCGGCTGCTTCGACACCTTGCTGGTGGCGGTGACGTCGCCGATGGCTTCCAGGGAAGTGACCAGGTAGATCACCAGCATCGGGATGAACAGCGGCCAGGAGAAGTCCAGGCCGAAGTGCAGCGGGGTCGGTACCTGGAACAGCTCGGCCTGGTGCATGCCGGTGAAGTCCAGGCGGCCGAGGTAGCCGGCCAGCGCGTAGCCGACGGCCAGGGCGATGACGATGGCGCAACTGCGCATCCATACCACCGGGATGCGATTGAGCACCACGATGATGCCCAGCACCACGCCGGACAGCAGCAGGTTCTCGCCGTTGGCGAAGGTGCCGTTGGACATCGCCGAGAAGCCGCCGCCCATGCTGATCAGGCCGACCTTGATCAGGGTCAGGCCGATCATCAGCACGACGATGCCGGTCACCAGCGGGGTGATCAGCCGCTTGACGAACGGCAGTATGCGCGAGATGCCCATCTCGACGAAGGAGCCGGCGATGACCACGCCGAAGATCGCCGCCATCACGCTTTCCACCGGCGTGCCCTGCTTGACCATCAGCGCCCCGCCGGCGATCAGCGGGCCGACGAAGTTGAAGCTGGTGCCCTGGACGATCAACAGTCCGGCGCCGAACGGGCCGAAGCGCTTGCACTGGACGAAGGTGGCGATGCCGGAGATCACCAGCGACATCGACACGATCAGATTGGTGTCGCGCGGCGATACGCCCAGCGCCTGGCAGATCAGCAGGCCGGGGGTAACGATCGGCACGATGATCGCCAGCAGGTGCTGGAGAGCGGCGAGCAGGGCGATGGGAGCGCTGGGACGGTCGTCCAGGCCATAGACCAGGTCGTTGCGGGCGCTGGCGTCCGACGGGCTTTGCAGGGAACTCATGGTGGCGGTCCGGGGAAAAAGAGCGCGATTTTACTGGGCGAACGCGGTCTCGCCCAGGCCTGGCTGCGCCGCATGTCGGCGGATAACGCCGGTGGCGTATGCGCCCTACGGTTGGAGCGTGGGTGAGCGGTAGGGCGAATGACCGCTTGCGGTTATCCGCCATTCGGCGTGCGCACGCGCGAATGAAAAAGCCCGGCGCGGGACCGGGCTTTTTTCGTCGCGGGACGATTCAGCCGTCCAGTAGCGCCTTGTTGCGTACCGCGCCCTTGTCGGCGCTGGTGGCGAGCAGGGCGTAGGCCTTGAGCGCGGTGCTGACGCGGCGGGCACGCGGCGCGGCCGGCTTCCAGCCCTTCTTGTCCTGTTCGGCGCGGCGGGCGGCGAGTTCTTCGTCGCTGACCAGCAGGTTGATCGAGCGATTGGGAATGTCGATCAGCACCTTGTCGCCGTCCTGCACCAGGCCGATGGCGCCGCCGGCGGCGGCTTCCGGGGAGGCGTGGCCGATGGACAGGCCCGAGGTGCCGCCGGAGAAGCGTCCGTCGGTGAGCAGGGCGCACTGCTTGCCCAGGCCCTTGGACTTCAGGTAGCTGGTCGGATAGAGCATTTCCTGCATGCCCGGCCCGCCCTTCGGTCCTTCGTAGCGGATGATCACGATGTCGCCGGCCTTCACCTCGTCGCCGAGGATGCCTTTCACCGCGGCGTCCTGGCTTTCGAAGATCTTCGCGCTGCCTTCGAACACGTGGATCGACTCGTCGACCCCGGCGGTCTTCACCACGCAACCGTCGAGAGCGATGTTGCCGTAGAGCACGGCCAGCCCGCCTTCCTTGGAATAGGCATGCTCGACGCTGCGGATACAGCCCTCGGCGCGGTCGTCGTCCAGGCTCGGCCAGCGGGTGTTCTGGCTGAACGCGGTCTGGGTCGGGATGCCCGCCGGACCGGCCTTGAAGAAGGTGTGCACGGCTTCGTCGCGGGTCTGGGTGATGTCCCACTGGGCGATGGCGTCGGCCATGCTCGGGCTGTGCACGGTGGGGACGTCGGTGTGCAGCAGGCCACCGCGGGCCAGTTCGCCGAGGATGGAGAAGATGCCGCCGGCGCGATGCACGTCTTCCATGTGGTACTTCTGGATGTTCGGCGCCACCTTGCACAGTTGCGGCACCTTGCGCGACAGGCGGTCGATGTCGCGCAGGTCGAACGGCACCTCGGCCTCCTGGGCGGCGGCCAGCAGGTGCAGGATGGTATTGGTCGAGCCGCCCATGGCGATGTCCAGGGTCATGGCGTTCTCGAAGGCCTTGAAGTTGGCGATGTTGCGCGGCAGCACGCTGTCGTCGCCTTCGCCGTAGTAGCGCTGGCAGAGTTCCACGGCCAGGCGCCCGGCGCGCAGGAACAGTTGCTCGCGGTCGGCGTGGGTGGCCAGGGTCGAGCCGTTGCCCGGCAGCGACAGGCCGAGCGCCTCGGTCAGGCAGTTCATCGAGTTGGCGGTGAACATGCCGGAGCAGGAGCCGCAGGTCGGGCAGGCGCTGCGCTCGTACTCGGCGACCTTCTCGTCGGAGCAGGAGTCGTCGGCGGCCACCACCATGGCATCGACCAGGTCCAGGCCGTGGCTGGCCAGCTTGGTCTTGCCGGCTTCCATCGGCCCGCCGGAGACGAACACTACCGGGATGTTCAGGCGCAGCGCGGCCATCAGCATGCCGGGGGTGATCTTGTCGCAGTTGGAGATGCAGACGATGGCGTCGGCGCAGTGGGCGTTGACCATGTATTCCACGGAGTCGGCGATGATCTCCCGGCTCGGCAGCGAATAGAGCATGCCGTCGTGGCCCATGGCGATGCCGTCGTCGACGGCGATGGTGTTGAATTCCTTGGCCACGCCGCCGGCCTTCTCGATCTCGCGGGCGACCAGTTGGCCGAGGTCCTTCAGGTGCACGTGGCCGGGCACGAACTGGGTGAAGGAGTTGGCGATGGCGATGATCGGCTTTTTGAAGTCTTCGTCCTTCATCCCGGTGGCGCGCCAGAGGGCGCGGGCGCCGGCCATGTTGCGGCCGTGGGTGGAGGTTTTCGAGCGGTAATCGGGCATGACGATTTCCTGCGGCTAATCAGGTTCGGGTTATGACTGTATCGTGAGCGTCGAAGGAACCGGATGCAAACGGGGAATAGCCGAGTGTACGGAGTTGGCCGGGGTCTGAATGGGGTCACCATTGGCGACGGCCTGGGCTCACTGCCCGCCGGGGGATGATTGGCGAGGAATGCCCGGATTCTAAGCCCAGAGCGGGCGAATGGGGAAGGCTGGCGGTCGGCGGAGCGGCGCGTCGCGACCAGGGTTGGCCTCTTGCGCCGCCCGTCGCGCCGCGAGAGGCGGTGGCCGTAGGGCGGATGAACGCAGGCGCTCATCCGCCGGGACGGGCTCAGCCGTTGGGCAGCAGCCGGCAGATCAGGCTCTTGATGTAGCGGGTTTCCGCGATCGCCAGGTGCACCGGATGGTCGGGGCCCTGGCCGCCGCGCTCGAGCAGCTGGATGTTGCGGTCGAGATGGCGGGCGCTGCCGATCAGGATGTTCTGCAGGTCGTCCTCGGGCAGGTGCATCGAGCAGGAGGCGCTGACCAGGATGCCGTCCTTGCTCAGCAGGCGCATGGCCTGTTCGTTGAGACGGCGGTAGGCGGCCTCGCCGTTCTTCAGGTCCTTCTTGCGCTTGATGAAGGCCGGCGGGTCGGCGATCACCACGTCGAAGCGTTCGTCGGCGGCCTTCAGCTCGCGCAGGGCCTCGAACACGTCGCCCTCGACGCAGGCGACCTTCTCCGCCACGCCGTTCAGCGCCGCGTTGCGCTCGACGCCGTCGAGGGCGAAGGCGGACGCGTCCACGCACATCACTTCGCTGGCGCCGAAGGCGCGGCCTGGATGCCCCAGCCACCGATATAGCTGAATAGGTCGAGGACCCGCTTGCCCTGCACGTAGGGCGCCAGGCGCGCGCGGTTCATGCGGTGGTCGTAGAACCAGCCGGTCTTCTGCCCGGCCAGCACCGGCGCCTCGAACTTCACGCCGTTCTCTTCCAGCGCGACCCACTCCGGCACTTCGCCGTAGGCGTTGGCCACGTAGCGCTCCAGGCCCTCGGCGTCGCGCGCGCTGGAGTCGTTCTTCCAGAGCACGGCGGCGGGCTTGAGCACCTGCAGCAGGGCGGCGAGCACCTCGTCCTTGCGCAGTTCCATGGCCGCGGACGCCAGTTGCACCACCAGCACGTCGCCGAAGCGATCGACCACCAGGCCGGGCAGCAGGTCGGAATCGCCGTAGACCAGCCGGTAGAACGGCTTGTCGAAAAGCCGCTCGCGCAGGCTGAGGGCGATGTTGATGCGATGAACCAGCAGCGATTTGTCGAGAACGTGCTTGGTATCACGGGAAATGAGGCGGCCGCAGATGAGATTGTTCGGGCTCAGCGCGACGATGCCCAGCGGCTTGCCGTTGGCCATTTCCAGCACCGCCTGGTCGCCGGCGGCGAAGGCATTCAGCGGCGTCGCGGCGACATCCACCTCGTTGCTGTAGACCCACAGGTGGCCGGCGCGCAGGCGGCGCTCGGCGTTGGCTTTGAGACGCAAGCTGGGCAGGGTCATGGGAAAGGCTCCGGCAAAAGAGCGCGATTATAGCGCAGCGACGGGATTCGCCGCTGCGCGAACGCGGGCCGTTCAGCCGGCGAGGATTTCGATGAATCGACGGTTGAAGGCCGGGATGTCTTCGGGTTTGCGGCTGCTCACCAGCTTGCCGTCCACCGCTACCTCCTGGTCCACCCAGTGGCCGCCGGCGTTGTTGATGTCGTCCTTGAGCGACGGCCAACTGGTCAGGGTACGACCCTGCACCAGTCCGGCGGAGATCAGCAGCCAGGCGCCGTGGCAGATCACCGCCACCGGCTTGCTCGCCTGTTCGGCGCGGATCGCCAGTTCCTGGGCCTTGGCCAGGCTGCGGATCTGGTCGGAATTGACCACCCCGCCGGGCAGCAGCAGGGCGTCGTAGTCGTCCAGGCTGGCGTCTTCGAAGGTGCCGTCGACGCGGAAGGCGTCGGCTGGCTGGTGATGGTTCCAGCCGCGCACCTCGCCGGCCTTGTCGGAAAGAATCCTTACCGTGGCGCCGGCGTCTTCCAGGGCTTTTTTCGGACCGATCAGTTCGATCTGTTCGAAACCGTCGGTCACCAGGGCGGCGACGACCTTGCCGTGCAGGGATTGGGTCATGGCGTGTCTCCCGATATCGGATGGGGGTATACATTCCGACCCTGGCGGCTGCGGGAAAAGTTCCATGCCCGTTGCCTGGCGCCGCTTTTCCGGCAGAAGCCCGCCCCATGGCGGGGTTCTCCGGGTAAACTGCGCACACCGTCAACTTTCGCCCCCGCCCTCATGGTCCAAGAACTCACCGCCGAGCAGATCCGCCAGGCCCTGCAAGGCATCAGCGTGCCGCCGCAACCCCAGATCATGGTCGACCTGCAGATGGAGCAGGTCATGCCCAATCCGGACCTGAAGAACATCGCCAGGCTGATCAGCCAGGACCCGGGCCTTTCCGGCGCCCTCCTGAAACTGGTGAACTCGCCGTTCTTCGGCCTGGCCAACCGCATCACTTCGATCCAGCGCGCGGTGAACCTGCTGGGCAGTCGTTCGGTGATCAACCTGATCAACGCCCAGTCGATCAAGGGCGAGATGAGCGACGACACCATCGTCACCCTCAACCGTTTCTGGGACACCGCCCAGGACGTGGCCATGAGCTGCCTGAGCCTGGCCAAGCGGGTCGGCTACGAGTCGGTGGACGAAGCCTACGCCCTCGGCCTGTTCCACAACTGCGGCATTCCGCTGATGCTCAAGCGCTTCCCGCACTATATGGCGGTGCTGGAGGAGGCCTATGCCGCCGCCAGCGACGAGCGCCGGGTGGTGGACACCGAGAACCGCGTGCTGAACACCAACCATGCGGTGGTCGGCTACTACACCGCGCGTTCCTGGCGCCTGCCGGAGCACGTCTGCGAGGCGATCGCCAACCACCACAACGCGCTGTCGATCTTCGGCGACGAGTCGGCCCGCGACACCCAGCTGAAGAACCTGCTGGCGATCCTGAAGATGGCCGAGCACATCTGCGGCTCGCACCGGATTCTCGGCAACCAGCCGGAAGACCACGAGTGGAACAGCATCGGCGCGCTGGTGCTGGACTACGTCGGGCTCACCGACTACGACTTCGAGAACCTCAAGGGCTCGATTCTCGAGCTGGGCGTCGGCCAGGGCAGCTACTGACTGGCCGCGCCGCGGCGCTTCCTGCTAAGGTGCCGCGGTCAACCGGATTGCTGCCGCCATGCCCGAACTACCCGAAGTCGAAACCACCCGCCGGGGCATCGCCCCCTACCTCGAAGGCCAGCGCGTCGAGCGCGTGATCGTGCGCGAGCGGCGCCTGCGCTGGCCGATCCCCGAAGACCTGGACGTGCGCCTGTCCGGACAACGCATCGTCAGCGTCGAGCGCCGCGCCAAGTACCTGCTGCTGGGCGCCGAGGCCGGTACGCTGATCAGCCACCTGGGCATGTCCGGCAGCCTGAGGCTGGTGGAGAGCGGCACCCCGGCCAGTCGCCACGAGCACGTCGACATCGAGTTGGCCTCGGGCATGGCCCTGCGCTACACCGATCCGCGGCGCTTCGGCGCCATGCTCTGGAGCCTGGCGCCACTGGAACACGAGCTGCTGCGCAACCTCGGCCCGGAACCGCTGACCGACGCTTTCGCCGGCCAGCGTCTGTTCGAGCTGTCGCGCGGGCGGAGCATGGCGGTCAAGCCGTTCATCATGGACAACGCGGTGGTGGTCGGGGTCGGCAACATCTACGCCAGCGAAGCGCTGTTCGCCGCCGGCATCGATCCGCGCAAGCCCGCCGGGAGCATCTCCAAGGCGCGCTACCTGCGCCTGGCGGAGGAGATCAAGCGGATCCTGGCGATCGCCATCGAGCGCGGCGGCACCACCCTGCGCGATTTCGTCGGCGGCGACGGCCAGCCCGGTTACTTCCAGCAGGAATTGTTCGTCTATGGCCGTGGCGGGGAGTTCTGCAAGGTCTGCGGCAGCACCCTGCGCGAGATCCGCCTAGGCCAGCGCGCCAGCGTGTACTGCCCGCGCTGCCAACGCTGAAGCGCCGCGCCGCGCATACTCTACCGCCACAAGAAGGGCCGCCACGGTGAGCGGCCTGCCATAAGAAAGGTGCACGATGTCCGGCAATTACCTGCCTCGCAACACCCTGGTCGAGTCGCTCGGCCATGCCATGCTGAAACTCTCCGGCTGGAAGATCGAGGGCCAATTGCCCGCGCTCGACAAGTTCGTGGTGATCGGCGCCCACCACACCTCGAACTGGGACTTCGTGGCCTTCCTTGCCGCCAAGTTCGTCCTGCGCCTGAACGCCCGCTGGTTCGGCAAGCACACCCTGTTCAACGGCCCGCTGGGCGGCCTGATGCGGCGCTGGGGCGGTATCCCGATCCAGCGCCACCTGAAGCTGAATACCGTGGACCAGGCGATCCAGGCCTTCCGCGAGCACCGTGAGTTCATGCTGATCATCGCTCCGGAAGGCACGCGCAAGAAGGTCGACCGCTGGCGCATGGGCTTCTACCACATCGCCCGTGGCGCCGGCGTGCCGGTGGTGCCGGCGGCGCTGGACTACGAGAACCGGCGGATCGTCATCGGCGAACCCTTCTGGCCGACCGGCAACGAGGACGACGACCTGTGCAGCCTGATTGGCTTCTACCGGCCGTTCATCCCTAAAAAGCCGCACTACGCATTCCTCGGCGATTGAAGGCGGTCACGCTGGCACTACCCGCAGCGCTGTTATAGTTAGGCGATATCTGCCCAACCAAAAACCAGAAAGGACCGCCTCCATGAACCTGTTTCGCACCACCGCGCTCGTGCTGGCGCTGACCACCGGGCTCTCGTCCATGCCCGCGCTGGCGGATGCCGTGCAGGAAAACGCCAGCGGCGACCCGATGTACACCGTCGAAGCGCCCCCCGCGTACGCCATGATCGGCGATCTGCTCATCGCCCGTCCCTTCCTGATCGCCGCCACGGCCGTCGGGGCGGTGGCCTTCGTGGTCAGCCTGCCGTTCACCGCGGCCAGCGGCAGCGTCGGCAAGGCCGGCCAGGCGCTGGTGGTCGATCCGGGCAAGGAAGCCTTCGTCCGTTGCCTGGGCTGCACCACCAGCGGCTATAACCACGACGAAAGCTGAGTTTCCAACGGAATGAAAAAAAGCCGGTCATCGACCGGCTTTTTGTTTTCTCGATGCATTGCAGGGGGCACGGAGATTGAGCTGAGTCTTTTCTTCCGCCACGGCAGGCGGCAGCTATAGCGCCGCATCGGCCGATGACAGATGTTCCGCACGGACCGTTCGCGGCACTTGATCGGACTCTCCGATGGTGACAGTGTCCTGCTGACCAGCAAGGTCACAAGGTCGACCAGGGGTGGCCGACCGGCTCAACCAAGATAAGGATTTCGCGTATGTTCAGTCAGTGGGTGTTCCTGTCCGTCCTTGCTCTTGCCGTACCCTCGTTCGCCTGGGCGGAGGATGCGGCGTCCGACCTCGGCACGGAGCAGTTCAAGGCGGAGCAGGGTGACAAGCGCGGCGATGAACTGTTCGCCGAATTCACCCGCCTCCGCCAGGCCGCCGAGACGGGGGAGCCGCAGGCGCTGTTCGATTTCGGCGCCTACTTCTACCAGCAACAGAACTACGCCAGCGCGCGCGAATGGTGGGGCAAGGCGGCCGCTGCGGGGATGGTCCGCGCGCAGATCCAACTGGCCATGCTCTATCGCGATGGTGACGGCGGGCCACAGGACAAGACCGAGGCGGCACGCTGGTTCCGGAAGGCCGCGGAGCAGGGGGCTGCCGCCGCCCAGAATGAAATGGGCGTTCTCTACTGGAGAGGCGAAGGGGTCGACCAGGACCGGGTGAAGGCCGGGACCTGGTTCGAACGCGCGGCGGCCAGCGGTAGCGAAGACGCCGAAACCAATCTGGGATGGTTCTACCTGGACGACTCGCAAGGCGTCTATTCCGCCACTTCAGACGAGGAAGCCGCCCTGCTGGACCGTTATGCCGGCAGCCGGGAAAAGGCCTTCCAGTGGTTCTGCAAGGCTGCGACCCAGGGAGATGCCCGTGCCCAGTTCAAGGTGGGCGAGGCCTACTGGAACGGTTCCGGTGCCGGGATGAACAAGCTGCAAGCACGGCTCTGGCTGGAAAAGGCCGCACAGCAGCAGGATGCGGATGCCATCGCCTGGCTGGAGAGCGCCGCGAACGCAGCCTGGTACACCCGCCTGGAAAACTGGATTCACGCTGCGCTGGATGGAGAGCTGTCCGGCGTCGCCGACTGCTCCGGTGTCGCCGATCGCCGGCACTCCGGCCGAGGCATGGAGGGCGCCTCGTCTGAACCGGAGGCGGTGGAAGCCAGTGCGGAGGATGCGCAACAGGCGGCTGAAGCGGCGAGCCAGTGAGGCCCGCCGCCTGGATTGCCAGCCGGACTCGTCGGCGAGACGTCTACGCGTGGGCCGGGGCGCCCTGTCGGTCGAGGAGGACCCGGCCGGTCATCGATCGGCTTTTTCTTGTTCAGGGGGTGTAGCGGTATTTCGTTTCCACGTCCTGGCGCTTCCGCGCCAGCGTGGCGCCGTCCAATGCGCCGTTGTCGGCCAGCCGTTGCAGTTCGTCGAAGTCGCGCTGGCGCAGCTTCTCCAGGTGCACCCGGGTCGCGGTGTAGTTGATGCGCTGGGATGCGTCGTAGCCGCTCACCGGGTCCCAGAGGATCGACAGCGGCCAGAACAGCAGGTTGACCACCCCGAGTCCGTAGGAACGGCCGTAGAAGGAGCCGCCGCCGGGGAGCAGGCCGAGGGCCGCGCCGGTGCCGGGGGATTTCTCGATGACCGCCAGGTTGCGGGCTTCGTAATACTCAAGTTCGGCCGTCTGCTGCGAGTTGAGGCCGCTGGCGCAACCGCTGGCGAGGGCGAGGGTGGAGGCGATCAGGAGGGGACGAAACAGCGACATCGGGTTTCCTTGCTTTTGATTATCCAGTATCCGTGTGAGCCGCCTGCGCGGCGGCGCGCAAGCTAGCATGGATGGATGTCAAAAGGCCATCATCGATCGCTGGTATCCGCGTTTTTGAGCGCTGTCTCTCGTTTCGCCGCTCTCCTGGGGTTCAGTGCGCCTGGGGCTGTGCCTGCATCTCCGGGGAAAACGCCGAATAACCGATCCCGCGCGGGTCGCTGGCGGCGTCGACGCGGCCGCTGCGCTTGTCCCAGTAGAGCACCTGCTGGTTGCCGTAGCTGCGCTCCAGGCGTTTGAGCTGATAGCCGCGCCGGCGCAGTTCGGCGGCCTCGGCATCGCTGAAGGCGCGCGGTTCGTACTCGACGACGTCCGGCTTGTACTGGTGGTGGTAGCGCGGCGCGGCGACCCATTGGCCGACCGGGCGGCCGTCGAAGTACTGCAGCATGGAGATCAGCACCATGCTCGGGATACGGCTGCCGCCAGGGGTGCCGAAGGCGGCGAAGTCGGTCGGGCTTTCCAGGAAGCTCGGGCTCATGCTCGACAGCGGGCGCTTGCCGGCCGCCACCGCGTTCGCCTGGCTGCCGGCCAGGCCGTAGCTGTTGGCGCCCTGGGTGTCGGCGGCGAAATCGTCCATCTCGTTGTTCAGCACCACGCCGGTACCGGGAACGGTGAAGGCGGCGCCGAACGGCAGGTTCACCGAGAGGGTGGCGGCCACCGCGTTGCCCTGGGCATCGATCACCGCGAAGTGGGTGGTGTGGTCGCCCTCGCGCCAGGCCGGCGCCTCCGGCAGCGCCGAGCTGGGCGTGGCGCGGCGCGGGTCGATGCCGGCGGCAAGGCGCTTCAGGTAGTCCGGCGCCAGCAAGCTGGGCAGCGGGTTGGCGACGAAGTCCGGGTCGCCGAGCAGGCCTCGATCGCGGTAGGCACGGCGCAGGACCTCCAGCACGTAATGGGCGCGCTGTACCGGCTCGGCCTTCTGCCACGGCAGCTGTTCCAGCATCTGCAGGCTCTGCGCCAGGGCCACGCCGCCGGCCGAGGGCGGCGGTGCGCTGATCAGTTCGCGGCCGTTGGCCAGCTTCACCTCCAGCGGGCGGCGTTCGATCACCCGGTAGTCGCGCAGGTCGGCCGCGCTCCAGATGCCGCCGCCGGCGCGGACCCCGGTGAGCAGCTTGTCCGCTGTCTCGCCTTCGTAGAAGCCGATCCGCCCGTAGCGCCCGAGGCGTTCCAGGGTACGTGCCAACTGCGGTTGGCGGAGCAGGTTCCATTCGTCGGGGATTCCGCCCTTGTCGAGGAAGATCCGCGCGGTTTCCGGGTTCTTGCGCATCGCTTCCAGGCGCATGGCGGCGCGGTCGCGGTAGACCCGGTCGACGGATACGCCATCCACCGCCAGGCGGATCGCCGGCACCAGGTTGTCGGCCAGGGGCTTGCGTCCGTAGCGGCCGCTCAATTCGACCAGCGCCGCCGGCAGGCCGGGGATCGCCGCCGCCAGCGGGCCGTCGACGGACAGCCTGGGGTCGACCTTGCCGTTGCGCCGGTACATGTCGGCGTAGGCGGCCTTCGGCGCGCGCTCGCGGGCGTCGAGGAAGCGATAGGTCGGCTGCGCGCCGGCCTGGCGCAGAAGGAAGAATCCACCGCCGCCGAGTCCCGAGCCGTAAGGCTCGGCTACCGCCAGGGCAGCGGCGATGGCCGCCGCGGCGTCGAAAGCGTTGCCGCCATTGGCCAGGGTTTCCAGGCCGGCGACGGTCGCGGCCGGATGTGGCGTGGCGACGGCGGCCTGCTGCGGTGCGTGGGCGTCGCCGCGAAAGCTGTCGGCATGCGCCGCGAGGCTGAGCAGGGACAGGCCGCAGGCGGCGACCAGGGTACGGACGGGCAGGTTCAGGAAGGACATGGCGGCTCACTGTTCAGCGGCGTTCGCGGGACGGGACCGCGAACGCCTCAGACTGGATTGCCAAGGATAGCCAAAAGCGCGTCGGACGGGGCGCGAACCGTCCCTGAAGGACAGGCGCCGGCGGGGATCAGGCCTTGCCGGTGATCTTCCGGTATTTCTCCATCAACTGGTCCTTGCTCTCGACATTGGCGTCGTCGAGGGGAATGCAGTCCACCGGACAGACCTGCTGGCACTGCGGCTCGTCGTAGTGGCCGACGCACTCGGTGCAGAGATTGGGATCGATCACATAGATTTCTTCGCCTTGCGAGATCGCGCCGTTCGGGCATTCGGGTTCGCAGACGTCGCAATTGATGCAATCGTCAGTGATTTTCAGGGACATCTAACAACTCCAACCGCGACGGACAGCCACGGCATCGGTAACGGGAATAGCGGAATTGTGCCGCATCGGCGCCCGCAGTGCACGCGGGGCGCCGACGGGAGGCCGGCGGAGAGACGCGGATCAGCGCTTGAAACGTTCCGCCAGGGCGTCTGCCACGGCCGGATGCACGAACTTGCTGATATCCCCGCCGAGAGCGGCGATTTCCCGGACCAGCGTCGAGGAAATGAAGGAATACTTCTCCGACGGGGTGAGGAACATGCTTTCCACGTCGGGGGCGAGCTGGCGGTTCATGTTGGCCAGCTGGAACTCGTACTCGAAGTCGGAAACCGCGCGCAGGCCGCGGAGGAAGACATTCGCCTTCTGCTCCTTGACGAAGTGCGCCAGCAGGGTGGAGAAGCCCACCACCTCGACGTTCGGCAGGTGCTTGGTGACCTCCTGGGCCAGCGCCACCCGCTGTTCCAGGCTGAACAGGGGGTTCTTCTTGGGGCTGGCGGCGACCGCGATGATCACATGGTCGAAAAGCCGTGAAGCACGTTCGATCAGATCGCCGTGACCCTTGGTGATGGGATCGAAGGTGCCTGGGTACAGCACTCGGTTCATCGCTACGTCCTGGCAGGGTTTCGTAAGGGAATCGGATGGTAGCGCAGGGATGCCCGTGCGGCCAAGACGCACGGGCCATCGGCCTTTAGCCCATAGGTCTGATGGCGCCGGGCCGGCTGCCGCGGCGCGCGGCCGGCCGGGCGGCGGTTCAGGCCCTGGCCAGGCGTTCGGCCAGCGCGCTGGCCAGTTGCGCGGTAAGACCGTAGACCGAGAGCTGCGGGTTGGCGCCGATGCTGGTGGGGAACAGCGAGCCGTCGTGGATCGACAGGTTCCGCAGGTGGTGATGGCGGCCGAGGCTGTCGGCCACCGCCACGGCCGGGTCTTCGCCCATGGCGCAGCCGCCCATGACGTGGGCGCTGCCCAGGCGCGTGCGGTAGATCTCCAGGCGCAGGCCGTCGATGATCCCGCGCGCCTCCTGCAGGTTCTTCGCGCTACGCGCGTCGCTGTGCACCGGCCGCACTTCCCGGGCGCCGGCGGCGAACTGGATCTCCGCCATGGTATGGAAGGCACGGCGGATACCGTCCCAGGTGTAGTCGGTCATTCGGTAGTCGAGCACTGGGGTGTCGTCGCCGCGCAGGCCGACCGAGCCCTCCGCGCTGTCCGGGTGGAAGCCGTCGCGGAGCAGGGCGAGCATCATGTTGGTATGCGGTAGCTGTTCCATGCGCAGGGCGTTGTCGCTGCCGAAGCCGCCGAGCAGCACCGAGGCCAGCGACGGTTGCAGCGGCGGCACCTCCAGTTTGTAGGACATGCGTCCGGTGACGCCGTCGTCCCATTGGAAATGGTCGGAGTAGATCGACTGCGGTGCGCCGTAGAAGGGGTTGATCACCCGGTCGAACAGCCCCGCGCTGAAATTCACCGTGTGCAGGAAGGTGCGCTTGCCGACCCGCTGGCTCGGATCAGGCGCCTTCGAGCGGAGAAGAATCGCCGGGGTGTTGATGCCGCCGCCGGAGAGCACGTAGTGCCTGGCCCGGACCCTGATCCGGCGGCCGTTGGGCGCCACGCAGCGCTCATCCATGCCCAGGCATTCGAGGCCCGTCACCTTGTCGCCATCCAGCAGCAGGCGGTTGGCGCGCGCCAGGTAGAGCAGCTCGCCGCCCTTGTCGAGGGTCGCCGGGATGGTGGTGACCAGCATCGACTGCTTGGCGTTGACCGGGCAGCCCATGCCGCAGTAGCCGAGGTTCCAGCAACCGAGGACGTTGCGCGGGATGACCTTCCAGTGATAGCCGAGCTTCTCGCAGCCCAGGCGGATCACGTCGTTGTTGGCATTCGGCGGCAGCGCCCAGGGCGCCACGTGCAGGCGCTGCTCCATTTTCTCGAACCAGGGCGCCATGTCCTCCGCGCTGTGGCCCTTGACCCCGTAGACCTGGGCCCAGTGCTGCAGGGTCGGTTCCGGGGTGCGGAAGCTGCTGGTCCAGTTGATCAGGGTGGTGCCGCCCACGGCGCGACCCTGGAGGATGGTGATGGCGCCGTCCTTGCTCATCCGGCCGATGCCTTCCTGGTATAGCTCGGGGTAGGCGTCGGCCTCCTGCATCTTGAAATCGCTGCTGGTCTTCAGCGGGCCCTCTTCCACCAGCAGCACCTTCAGGCCGGCGGCGCTGAGGATTTCCGCGGTGGTGCCGCCGCCGGCGCCGGTGCCGACCACGACCACGTCGGCCTCCAGCTCCAGGTCGTCGTCCAGGCGCGAGCCGTTGTAGGTTTTCCAGCCGCGGGCGAGGCCCTCGGCGAACAGATCGGGTACAGGCATGAATGCACTCTCAGGCTAGGCGGCTTCGGGCTCTTCGTATTGTTCCGGGGGCGGCTCAAGCGATCTTCGGCGGTCCGGGATAGCCACAATGGGCCCACGCCTCGGGGCGGGCGTACCAGGCCATCATCGCCAGTTGCATCAGCGAACTGTGGCCCATCCGCAACAGGCCGATGAAGCTGTTTTCCCAGCGCGAAAGGAATGCCCGAACGTCGTCGCCGCTGGCGTTCTCCCAACTGCCCCAGATACCGGTCAGCGGGCCACGGGTGAGCGGCAGGGCGAGCACGTCGAAGAGTTGCTGGGTGAGCTTGAACATCTCCGGGGAGAGCCGCGCCAGGTTGTGGTCGAGGCTCTGGATCGCGCCCTCCACGGCTTTCGGCATCTGCTCGGCGGAAACCGCGCCGAGCAGCATCACCGGCAGCAGCGCACGGAGGAACGGCAGGTCGGATTCGCGGACCTTTTCCAGGCCGCTCGCCGGTTTCTCCGCCGAACAGCCGGTGAGGCTGGCGGTGACGCCCGCGGTGGCGAGGAAGGCGCCGCCGATCAGGCCGACTTTCATCAGGCTGCGTCGGGACAGGCCGGCGCTTTCGAGAGTGGTGTCGCTCATTGTTGTTATGTCACCTGCAGCGTAGGAATGAGGGGGCGCCGCACGCGCCCCGGTTCAGCGCACGAACAGCTTGTAGACGAGCTTCTGGATCGACTTGCCGTAGGGCGGGTAGATCATTCGCGCGGCGTTGAAGCGCGGCTTGCTGAACACGCCCTTGGCCTTGCTGAAGGTGAGGAAGCCTTCGTGGCCATGGTAGTGGCCCATGCCGGAGGGACCGACGCCACCGAACGGGATGTCGTCCTGGGCGACATGCAGCAGGGTGTCGTTCAGGCACACGCCGCCCGAGTGGGTCTCGTGCAGCACGCGCTGCTGTTGCGCCTTGTCGTAGCCGAAGTAGTACAGGGCCAGCGGTCGCGGGCGCTGGTTGACATAGGCCAGGGCGTCTTCCAGGCGCTCGTAGGGGATCACCGGCAGCAGCGGGCCGAAGATTTCCTCCTGCATCACTTTCATGTCGTCGCTGACGTTCAGCAGCAGCGTCTGCGGCAGGCGCCGCTGCTGGCCCTCGGCGAACAGCGGGACGAGGGTCGCGCCCTTCTCGCGGGCGTCGTCGAGATAGCCCCGGAGGCGGCCGAGCTGGCGCTCGTTGATGATCGCGGTGTAGTCGGGGTTGTCCGGGAGGCGCGGGAAGAAGCCCTGGACCACCTCCTTGTACTGGCTGACGAATTCCTCGACGCGCCGGCTCGGTACCAGCACGTAGTCGGGCGCGACGCAGGTCTGCCCGGCGTTGAGGCTCTTGCCGAAGGCGATCCGCTCGGCGGCGTCCTTCATCGGCACGCTGTCGGAGACGATCGCCGGCGACTTGCCGCCCAGTTCCAGGGTGACCGGGGTCAGGTTCTCGGCGGCGGCGCGCATCACGTGCTTGCCGACGCTGGTGGCGCCGGTGAACAGCAGGTGGTCGAACGGCAGCTTGGAAAAGGCCACGCCGACGTCCACCTCGCCGAGCACCACGGCGACCTGGTCCTCGGGGAAGATCCGCGCCAGCAGGTCCTTGAGCAGGCGCCCGGTGGCCGGGGTCGACTCGCTCATCTTGATCATCACCCGGTTGCCGGCGGCGAGGGCCCCGGTCAGCGGGCCGATGGAGAGGAACAGCGGATAGTTCCAAGGCACGATCACCCCGACCACGCCCAGCGGCTGGTACACCACCTGGGCCGAGGCCGGCTGGAATTGCAGGCCGACCGCGCGGCGCGCAGGCTTCATCCATTTCTTCACGCGCTTGGCGGCGTAGTGGATGCCGTGCAGGCTGGGCATGATCTCGGCGAGCAGGGTCTCGTCGGCGGAGCGCGCGCTGAAGTCCTGGTCGATGGCCTCGATCAGTGCCTGCTGTTCCTTGAACAGCAGGTCGCGCAGGGCCTTCAGCCACTGCACGCGCTGCGTGGCGTCGGGCATCGGCTGCGCCAGGTAGGCGGCGCGCTGGCGGGCGAAGAGGGCTTCGAGCTGGTTGATTTCCTGCTGGCTCTGCTGCAGGTAGGCGATATCGGCGACCATGGGCTGGCTCCTCGGCGAAGCGTGGGCGGCTGCGTGGCCGCGCGTCTGTCGTTATGGCGGACCTGCTCGGTCCGATGAATTTCGCTACGTCGCTGGATTTCTAGAGTAAATACTCTAAAGTGTCAAACAGCATGCCTGCCAGCCCGGCGCTTGCGTACCCAACGAAAGGCGGGCCGGTCGCCGGCCGCCGCCCCGGGGGCTGACCCGGGCGGCCGGCTTTGTGTACCTTCTACGCTGTCACGGCGGGGCGCGCCCCGCACTGTTACCCGAACGAGCCCGTCGTCCCCATGGCACCACGCATCAAGACCCGCGATCGCATCGCCCAGGCCAGCCTGGAACTGTTCAACGCCCAGGGCGAGCGCAGCGTCACCACCAACCATATCGCCACCCACCTGGGTATATCGCCTGGGAACCTCTACTACCACTACCCGAACAAGCAGGCGATCATCGCCGAGCTGTTCGCCGAGTACGAAAGCCACGTCGAGAGTTTCCTGCGCCTGCCCGAAGGGCGGGGTCTGACGGTGGACGACAAGACCTTCTACCTGGAAGCGCTACTGGCCGCGATGTGGCGCTACCGCTTCCTCCACCGCGACCTCGAGCACCTGCTGGAAAGCGACCCGGAGCTGGCGGCGCGCTACCGCGCCTTCGCCCAGCGTTGCCTGGTCAACGCCAAGGCGATCTACCGGGGCTTCACCGAGGCCGGCATCCTGCGGATGAACGAGACCCAGCTGGAGGCCCTGACCCTCAACGCCTGGATCATCCTCACCTCCTGGGTGCGCTTCCTCTGCACCACCCTCGATCTCGACGGCGACCTCAGCGAGGCGCAACTGCGTCGCGGCATCTACCAGGTGCTGGCGCTGGAGAGCGGGCACATCGAGGCGCAGGCCCAGGATGCGGTGGACGGGATTTCCGAGCGGCTCTACGTGCCGCTCTGATCGCGCAGGGTTTTCTCCAGCACCTGCTGGATGTGGATGCCGTGGCGGCGGAAGAAGGCTTCGGTACCGAGGGTGGCGTCGGTGAACAGGTAGGCGCCGCGGTGATCCTCGGCGAAGCGCCGCAGCAGGGCTGCGCCGACGCCGCTGCGCTGTGCGCCTGGCAGCACGGCGATTTCCGCCAGCCAGACGCGAATCGGTGTTTCTTCCTCGGCGCGCAGCAGGCCGACCAGGCGGCCGTCGCGTTCGGCCAGCAGGGAATAGCCGGAATGCTGGTACAGCGTGCGTAGCTCGGCAGGCGGCATGCGCCGGTCCCAGCCGACTGCCGCGTGGATCGCCAGGATCGCCTCGCAGTCGGCGTCGTCGAGCATCGGGTTGTGCCGCAGCGTCAGTTCCATTCGCCCCCCTTTTTCCTTCAGCCTGTTCCTATTCTGCCGCCCGTCGCCGGACGCCGGCCAGCTCAGTGCTGCCGCAGGCGGGCCTCCAGCCAGTCGGGGATGCGTCGTTCCAGGTAGTAGGTGGGCTGGCGCGGAGAGCCGTCGACGAAGCCGACGTGACCGCCGCGGGCGTGCAGTTCCAGCTCGGTGCAGGGTGCCAGTTCGCTGCGATCGGGCAGGCTGCGGGCGAACACGAAGGGGTCGTCGCTGGAATGGATGATCAGGCTCGGCGTGCGGATGTCCGGCAGGTAGTAGCGGCTGGACGCGCGCCGATAGTAATCCCTGGCGTCGGCGAAGCCGTGCAGCGGCGCGGTGACCCGGCCGTCGAAGTCCCAGAAGGTGCGCATGCCCTCCAGCGGACCGAGGCGTTGCAGGGCGGCCAGGCCTTCCGCCTGGCCCTGCTCGCCGAACAGCCGCTGCTTGTCCTGCACGTAGGCCAGCATGGCCTTCATGAAGTGCGCCTGGTAGACCCGGGAAAAGCCCAGGCCGATGCGGTCGGCGCACTCGTCCAGGCGGAACGGCACCGACACCGCGACGCCGCCGAGCAGCGGGCAGTCCCCAGCGGTTTCGCCCAGGTACTTGAGCAGCACGTTGCCGCCCAGCGAATAGCCGACCGCGTACAGCGGCGCTTGCGGGCGCCTGGCGCGCAGGTGCGCGACCACCTCGGCGAGGTCGTCGCTGACCCCGGAATGGTAGCCGCGCGGCAGGCGGTTCGGCTCCCCCGAGCAACCGCGCCAGTTCAGCGCCACGCTGGCCCAGCCGCGCTCCAGCAGGGCGCGCTGCAGACCGAGGATGTAGTGCGACGAGGATGACCCGGTGAGGCCGTGCAGTGCCAGCACCAGCGGGGTTTCGGCATCGTGCGGGCCGGCCCAGTCGAGGTCGATGAAGTCGCCATCGGCCAGCCACAGGCGTTCGCGCTGCCGTTCCAGGGTCGGCCCGCGGCGGAAGAACGGGCTCCACAGGGTCTGCAGGTGCGGATTGGGCAGCCACCAGGCGGGCTGGAAGGTCGGGGACGCGGTCATGCGCAGGTCATGGGCGGTGGTGGTGTGGTCACCAGCTTACCAGCCGAACTCGTCGGCGAGGTCCTCCGCCCGCTGGCGCGAACCGAGGATCGGTTGCAGTTCGTCGACGAGCTGCTGCCGATAGCGGGGCGCGACGCTGCAGTCGTCCAGCAGGATGTCCTCGCCGGCGCCGCTCCAGACCTCGCCGAAGCAGGCCAGGCTGGCCGCCATCTGCCACAGGTCGTCGAAGCACGGGGCCGGGTCCCAGCCCCTGCCGCCATGCAGGTCGAAGAGTATGCGCCCGCTGCCGGTCTCGAGGATGAACGGGTCGGCGCCCTGGTCGGCCACCACCAGCCAGTCGTCCTGCCAGCCCGACAGGCGCTCGCCGCTGATGCCGTGCCAGCGATAGCCGGCCTGGCGCTGCCAGAGGCGGGCCAGGGACGGCAGGAAAAATGGGTTGCCGGCACTCTCCAGGGTGCAGTCGAGTGGGCCGACCTCGCGGTAGAAACGCTCCAGCTCGGCGGGCAGGGCGATATCGCCCTGCCAGTCGGCGGCGGGTTGCGCCGCGCAAGGCTCGCCAAGCGCCAGCAGGCGTTGGCGAATGCTCGCGGAAGCCGGGCTCATCCTCAGGCTCCCCGCTGCCAGAGCGCGTAATGTACGTTGCCGGCTTTCTTTTCCCGGTGCAGCCGCCAGTTTCCGGGCAGGCCGAGGGACGAGGGGACGCTCTCGCTCTCGGTATAGATCCAGGCGTCGGGGTTCAGCCAGCCGCGGGTTTCGAGCAGGCGGCAGGCGTCCTGCAGCAGGTTCTGATGGAACGGCGGGTCGAGGAACACCAGGTCGAAGGCGCTCGGAGCCTGGTTTCCCAGGTAGCGCACGGCATCGCCGAGGACCAGTTGGGCGGTGCCGCACTTGAGCGCGTCGAGGTGGTTGCGCAGGGCCGCCACCGCTTCGCCGTTGGTATCCAGGGCCAGCCCTTCGCGGGCGCCGCGCGACAACGCCTCGAGGAACAGCGCGCCGCTGCCGGCGAAGGGATCGAGCACCCGTGCGCCTTCGACATAGGGTGCCAGCCAGTTGAACAGGGTCTCGCGGACCCGGTCCGGGGTCGGTCGCAGGCCGGGCCCGTCGGGAAAGACGAAACGCCGGCTGCGCCATTCGCCACCGATGATCCGCAGCTGTCCCTGGCCGCCGTGGCGGCCGGGGGCTTTCGCAGTAGGTTTGCTCATCAATGCTCCGGAACGCCGCTGGGTTGCTGGGCCGGCTTGGCGGTGGGTGGCGGCAGGGGTTTCTGCGGCACGCTCGGGCCGGCGCTGACGATGACGAAGGCGTCGGCGTCCAGGTGCTTGGCCATGGCGGTCCTGACCTGTTCGACGCTGAGTCCCTCGACCTGCTTGAGGAAGCTTTCCAGGTAGTCCAGCGGCAGGCCGTAGAAACCGATGGCGCCGAGCTGGCCGACGATGTCGGCGTTGCTCGCGGTGGACAGCGGGAAGCTGCCGGCCAGTTCGCGCTTGGCGTCGTCCAGCTCCTTCTGGGTCGGGCCGTTGGCCAGGTAGTCGCGGACGATGTCCTGGACCAGCTTCAGCGCACCTTCGCTGAGTTCGGCGCGGGTCTGGAAGTTGATCATGAACGGACCGCGTGCCTGCATGGCGGTGAAGCCGGAATAGATGCCGTAGGTCAGGCCGCGCCTTTCTCGCACCTGGTCCATCAGGCGGGTGCCGAAGCCGCCGCCGCCGAGGATCTGGTTGCCCAGGTAGAGCGCCGCGTAGTCGGGATCCTGGCGGTCGATGCCAAGCTGGGCGAGCATCAGGTGGGTCTGCTCGGAGGGGAAGTCGATGTGCGTCAGGCCGGGCTTGGGCGTTTCCGGCTGGGCGGTCTTGGCCAGCGCCGGGCCCTGGGGCAGCGCCTTGGAGACTTCTGCGGCGATCGCTTCGGCCTCCTGCCGCGAGAGGTCGCCGACCAGCGCGATGACCACGTTGCCGGCGGCGTAGGCTTTCTTGTGGAACGCCTGCAATTGTTCGCGGCTGATCGGTGGAATGGACTTTTCGTCGCCGTCGCTGGAGTGCGCGTAGGGATGCTCGCCATAGAGGCGCTTGAACAGCTCCAGCCCGGCCAGCTTGCCGGGGTTCTGCTTCTGGTACTCGAAACCGGCCAGGACCTGGTTCTTGATGCGTGCCAGGGCGTCCTCGGGGAAGGTCGGCTGGCCGATCACCTGTTCGAACAGCTTCAGCGCCTGGGTCCGCTTGTCGGCGTCGGACAGGCTGCGCAGGCCGGCCACCGCCATGTCGCGGTAGGAACCGTTGCTGAACGAGGCGCCGAGGTCCTCGAAGCCGGCGGCGATGGCAGTGGTGTCCTTGCCCGGCACGCCTTCGTTGAGCATGGCGTTGGTCAGCATCGACAGGCCGGGGGTGCCGGCGTCCTGGCTGCTGCCGGCGGCGAAGGTCAGGCGCAGGTCGAACATCGGCAGTTCATGGGCCTCGACGAACAGCACCTTGGCGCCTTCGGCGGTCTTCCATTCCTGGATGTCCAGCTTGCGATGGACCGGCGGCTGCTTGGCGACGTCCTTCAGCGACTGCAACTGGTTTTCCTCGACCGCCGCGGCATGGGCCGCCGCCGGGGTCTGGGTGGGACGCGCGACGAAATAGGCCAGCGCGGCCAGCAACGCAATGACGATCAGGCCGAGCAGGCCATAACGCAGCCCTGTGCGCTCACTCATGACGGGCCTCCTTTTCCTCGGCCTTCACAGGCAGCACTTGCGCCAGGGTCAGGCGCGACGGGGTGAAATAGGTGCGGGCGGCTTTCTGGATATCGTCCGGAGTCACTGCCTTGAGGGCCTCCAGGTCCTGGTCGATCAGCTTCCAGGACAGGCCGACGCTTTCCAACTGGCCGATGCTGCTGGCCTGGGCGGCGATGGAGTCCTTCTCGTAGACCATCCCGGCGATCATCTGCGCGCGCACGCGCTCGATCTCCGCGGCGCTGGGCGGGTTCTGCTTGAGGTCGTCGAGCTGCTTCCACAGACCGGCCTCGACCTGCTCGAGGGTCTTGCCCTTCTGCACGTTCGGCGTGGCCGAGAGGACGAACAGGCTGTCGCCGCGGTTGAACGCGTCATAGTAGGTGGAGGCGCCGGCGACCAGCTCCTCGCCGCGCTCCAGGCGCGAGGCCAGGCGGGCGCTGTAGCCGCCATCGAGCAGCGCGCCGATCAGGCGCAGGGCGTTGACTTCGCGAGGGTTCTCGCTGCTGCCCAGGCTGGGCACATTGAAGCCCATGATCAGGTTCGGCAGCTGGGTGCGTACGTACAGCTTGAGCCGGCGCTCGCCGGGCTCGGCCAGTTCCAGCGGCTTGCGCGCCGGCGGCAGCTGGCGCCAGGGGATCTCGCCGAAGTAGCGCTTGGCGAGGGTCTTGACCTCGTCGGCGGTGACGTCGCCGACCACTACCAGGGTGGCGTTGTTCGGCGCGTACCAGGATTCGTACCAGTGGCGCAGGTCGTCGATGGTCATGCGCTGCAGGTCGGCCATCCAGCCGATGGTCGGGGTGTGGTAGCCGCTGGCCGGGTAGGCGGCGGCCTTGAAGCGCTCGAAGGCGAGGGCGTTGGGATTGTCGTCGGTGCGCAGGCGGCGCTCCTCCTTGATCACCTCGATCTCGCTCTTGAACTGGTCGGCCGGCAGGCTCAGGTGGGCCATGCGGTCGGCTTCCATCTCCAGCGCCACCGGCAGGCGGTCGCGGGCCAGGACCTGGTAATAGGCGGTGTAGTCGTCGGTGGTGAAGGCGTTCTCTTCCGCACCCAGGTCGCGCAGCACCCGCGAGGCTTCGCCCGGGCCGAGCTTGCGGCTGCCCTTGAACATCATGTGTTCGAGGGCGTGGGACAGGCCGGTGAGCCCGGGTGTCTCGTAGCTGGAGCCGATCCTGTACCAGAGCTGGGAAACCACCACCGGGGCGCGGTGGTCTTCACGCACTATGACCTTCAGGCCGTTGTCGAGGCTGAACTCGTGGGTGGGCTGGGTTTCCGCCGCCTGGGCGAAAAGCGGTAGACAAAGGCTGGCTAGGAGCAGGCCGACGCGGCGGCGAGCTGGGGTTTTCATGGTGATCTGGACCTTT
Source organism: Pseudomonas sp. B111 (assembly GCF_026428275.1). Taxonomy (NCBI): domain Bacteria; kingdom Pseudomonadati; phylum Pseudomonadota; class Gammaproteobacteria; order Pseudomonadales; family Pseudomonadaceae; genus Pseudomonas; species Pseudomonas sp. B111. The sequence continues at coordinate 5,821,855 of NZ_CP097857.1, forward strand.
CGTGCCGCCACCGGGGTCTCAGGTCACTGCGGGGCAGGACCCTTAGCCCCGTCGGGCGAGGAGATGCTAGGATACCCATCCGTTTTCCGGGCGGCCACGTCCCGTGCCGCTCCCTTGAGATACAAGCATTCATGTTTGGTTCCAACGACGACAAGAAGGCCCCGCAGGGCGGGGAAAAGAAAGGTCTGTTCGGCTGGTGGCGGAAAAAGCCGCAAGCCGGCGAGCAGCCTGCCGATCAGCCTGTCGAGCCGGTCTCCGAGACAGCGGCCGCCGAGCAGCGCGCGCCCGCCGATGACGTGGCGCAATCCCTGACAGAACAGCCAGGTCGGCAGCAGCCCTCCGCTGCCGAGCCGGCCGAGCCGCCGGCGCCGGTTGCCGAAGCGCCGCTCGCCGGTGACGAGCCAGCGTCGGCCGAGGAGCATTCGCCCCGGCCCGAGGCGCCCGTCGCGCAACCCGAGCCTATCCTGGCTGCCGAGCCCGAGCCCGAGCCCGAGCCCGAGCCCGTTGCGCCGCTGGCCGCCGCTCCGGCAGTCAGCGAGCCGGCGACCAGGCCGGGCTTCTTCGCCCGCCTCCGGCAGGGGCTGTCCAAGACCAGCGCCAGCATCGGCGAAGGCATGGCCAGCCTGTTCCTCGGTCGCAAGGAAATCGACGACGACCTGCTCGACGACATCGAGACGCGCCTGCTGACCGCCGACGTCGGCGTCGAGGCCACCACCCTGATCGTGCAGAACCTGACCAAGCGCGTGGCGCGCAAGGAGCTGGCCGACAGCGGCGCGCTGTACAAGGCGCTGCAGGAAGAGCTGGCCAGCCTGCTGCGCCCGGTGGAGCAGCCGTTGCAGGTCGACGTCGCGCGCGAGCCCTATGTGATCCTGGTGGTCGGGGTGAACGGCGTGGGCAAGACCACCACCATCGGCAAGCTGGCGAAGAAGCTGCAACTCGAGGGCAAGAAGGTCATGCTGGCCGCCGGCGACACCTTCCGCGCTGCCGCCGTGGAGCAGTTGCAGGTCTGGGGCGAGCGCAACCGCATCCCGGTGATCGCCCAGCACACCGGCGCCGACTCCGCCTCGGTGATCTTCGACGCGGTGCAGGCCGCCAAGGCCCGCGGCATCGACGTGCTGATCGCCGATACCGCCGGACGCCTGCATACCAAGGACAACCTGATGGAGGAGCTGAAGAAGGTGCGCCGGGTGATCGGCAAGCTGGACGAGACGGCGCCCCATGAGGTCCTGCTGGTGCTCGACGCCGGCACCGGGCAGAACGCCATCAACCAGGCCAAGCAGTTCAACCTCGCGGTGGAGCTGACCGGCCTGGCCCTGACCAAACTGGACGGCACCGCCAAGGGCGGGGTGATCTTCGCCCTGGCCAAGCAGTTCGGCCTGCCGATCCGCTATATCGGTGTCGGCGAGGGGATCGACGATCTCCGTACCTTCGAGGCCGACGCCTTCGTCCAGGCACTCTTCGCAGAGCGGGAGAACGCATGATCCGCTTCGAGCAGGTCGGCAAACGCTATCCCAACGGCCACGTAGGCCTGCACGAGGTGTCCTTCCGCGTGCACCGTGGCGAGATCCTCTTCGTCACCGGCCACTCCGGCGCCGGCAAGAGCACCCTGCTGCGCCTCATCCTGGCGATGGAGCGACCGACCAGCGGCAAGCTGTTGCTCGGCGGCCAGGACCTGGGGCGCATCACTACCGCGCAGATCCCTTTCCTGCGCCGGCAGATCGGCGTGGTGTTCCAGAACCACCAACTGCTCACCGATCGTACGGTGGCGGACAACATCGCCCTGCCGCTGCAGATCCTCGGCATGCCCAAGCCGGAGATCGCCAAGCGCGTGGCCTCGGCCCTGGAGCGGGTGAACCTGAAGGAAAAGGGCGAGGCGTTGCCTTCCGACCTTTCCACCGGCCAGCAGCAGCGGGTCGGCATTGCCCGCGCCATCGTCCACCAGCCGGCCCTGCTGCTGGCGGACGAACCCACCGGCAACCTCGACCCGCGACTCGCCTCGGAAATCATGGGCGTGTTCGAGGATATCAATCGCCTGGGCACCACCGTACTGATCGCCAGCCACGACCTGGCCCTGATCGCCCGTATGCGCCATCGCATGCTGACCCTGCAGCGTGGCCGGATCATCGCTGACCGTGAGGACGAGGCCTGATGAGCGCCAACGATCTTCCCCGTGGCCCCGAAGAGGGCGCACCGGAACGCAAGACCCGCGAGAAACCGAGCCAGGAACAGACCGACTGGAGCGGCTCGTTCAGCGCCTACCTGGAAAGCCATCGCGCCAGCCTGGTGGACAGCCTGCGCCGGTTGTTCGGCCACCCGTTCGGCAGCTTCTTCACCTGCCTGGTGATGGGTATCACCCTGAGCCTGCCGATGGGCCTCTCGCTGCTGCTGAACAATGTCGAACGGCTCGGCGGCTCCTGGCAGCGCGCCGCGCAGATCTCCCTGTTCCTCGACCTGAAGACCAGCGAAAACCAGGGTCAGGACCTGCGCGAGCAGATCGAACGCCTGCCGGACGTGATCGAGGCCCAACTGATCAGCCGCGAGCAGGCGCTCAGCGAATTGCAGGAACAGTCCGGCCTGGGCGAAGCGCTCAAGGAGCTGCCGGAGAACCCGCTGCCGCCAGTGATCTCGGTCACGCCCAAGCAGATCGACCGGGCCGGCCTGGAAGCGCTGCGCCAGCAGCTCGCGGAGCTGCCTCATGTGCAGCAGGCGCAGCTCGACCTGGTATGGGTCGAGCGCCTGAGCGCGATCCTCAAGCTCGGCGAACGCTTCGTCTTCGGCCTGACCATCCTGCTGGTGCTGACCCTCTTGCTGGTGGTGGGCAACACCATCCGCCTGCACATCGAAAATCGCCGTAACGAAATCGAGGTGATCAAGCTGGTCGGCGGGACGGACGGTTACGTGCGCCGGCCATTCCTGTACATGGGCGCGTTGTACGGCCTGGGCGCGGGCATCCTGTCCTGGGCGCTGCTGGCCTATTCGCTGAACTGGCTGAACGGTTCGGTGGTCAACCTTTCAGGGCTGTACGGCAGCGACTTCGGCCTGCAGGGCGTGCCGCTGGACGACGGCCTGTCGCTCACCGTCGGCGCGGTGCTGCTTGGCTGGGTCGGCGCCTGGCTGGCCGTGGCCCGCCACCTGCGCGAGCTGGCGCCGCGCTGAGGACAGGGGAATCACGACCGGCCGGCGGGTCGCTGTAAAGGAACTTATACACCCGCTTGCAGTCAGATATCCGAGTGCTACACTGCGCGAGTTTCGTGAATCGGAGGATTCGCATGACCACTTCTTTGCAACCTGTACATGCCTTGGTTCCAGGCGCAAACCTGGAAGCCTACGTGCACTCGGTGAACAGCATTCCGCTGTTGTCGCCGGAACAGGAGCGTGAACTGGCCGAACGCCTCTTCTATCAGCAAGACCTGGAAGCGGCGCGGCAGATGGTGTTGGCGCACCTGCGCTTCGTTGTTCATATCGCCAAGAGTTATTCGGGGTACGGCCTGGCCCAGGCCGACCTGATCCAGGAAGGCAACGTCGGCCTGATGAAGGCCGTGAAGCGTTTCAACCCGGAAATGGGCGTTCGCCTGGTGTCCTTCGCCGTGCACTGGATCAAGGCGGAGATCCACGAGTTCATCCTGCGCAACTGGCGGATCGTCAAGGTCGCCACCACCAAGGCGCAGCGCAAGCTGTTCTTCAACCTGCGCAGCCAGAAGAAGCGCCTGGCCTGGTTGAACAACGAGGAAGTCCATCGCGTCGCCGAGAGCCTGGGGGTCGAGCCCCGCGAAGTGCGCGAGATGGAAAGCCGCCTGACCGGCCAGGACATGGCGTTCGACCCGGCCGCTGACGCGGACGACGAGAGCGCCTACCAGTCGCCGGCGCATTACCTCGAAGACCACCGCTACGACCCGGCGCGCCAGTTGGAAGACGCCGACTGGAGCGACAGCTCCAGCGCCAATCTGCACGAGGCGCTGGAAGGCCTCGACGAGCGCAGCCGCGACATTCTCCAGCAGCGCTGGCTGTCCGAGGAGAAGGCCACGCTGCATGACCTGGCGGAAAAGTACAACGTCTCCGCCGAGCGTATCCGGCAGCTGGAAAAGAACGCCATGAGCAAGCTGAAAGGGCGGATTCTCGCCTGATCACCGCGCCTCGCGAAAACCGCACCCCGCAAGGGTGCGGTTTTTTTCTGCCCGGAGGAATCCCATGCCGCGCAATACCCGCTGGCTGTTCTACCTGTCGCTGGCGGTCCTGACCTTCGTCGTCGGCGCCTGGCTGGTCCGTACGCCGGAACCGGCACGGCCGTTGCCGTGGCTGGCCGACTGGCAGGAGCAGGTGCTGGCGCCGTTGGCGGACAACGCCCTGACCCTGCGCCAGCTGCACGACGCGGTGGATGGCGAGCTGTGGGTGGACCCGCGCCTGGATGGCGTGCGCCTGGCCTTCCGTGGCCGCCTGCTGGGCGATGGCGGCCCCTGGCAGGTGGAAGGCGAGCTGGGCCTGAGCGCCGAGGAGCAACTGAGCCTGCAGCGGGCATCCGCGTTGCAGCCTGGCAGCGCGCCGCAGCCATTGAGCGCCGGGCTGGAAGGACAGTTGGGCGACAAGCCGATCGTGGCGCTGAGCATGATTCCCGAAGGCAGGGTCGGTGCCGAGCGGCTGCTGGCCAGTCTCGGCCAGCCGCGCCTGCGCCTGCAACTGGCCCAGGGCGAGGCCTGGGTCTATCCGCAACTGGGCCTGACCGCGCACCTGCCGGACGACGACTTGCGGCTGATGCTCGCGGTGCCGCGCCAGGCCCTGGAAAAACCGCCGCGTTGAGCTTTCAGCGCTCCAGGCGCAGCAGGTAGTCGTCGCCGCCCAACTGCCACATCTGCTGGCGAATCCAGGCCGCGCGCTGGCGCACGTAGGGGCCCGGCCTGGCCGCGCTCCATTTCAGCGGGCTGGGCAGCACCGCGGCGAGCTGGCTGGCCTGGGTGCGGCTCAGGCGCTCGGCGTCGAGGCCGAAGTGATAGCGTGCCGCAGCCTGCGCGCCGAAGACGCCCGGGCCCCATTCGGCGCTGTTCAGGTAGACCTCGAGAATCCGTTGCTTGGTCCAGAGCGTCTCGATCAGCAGGGTGAACCAGGCCTCCAGGCCCTTGCGCAGCCAACTGCGCCCGGACCAGAGGAAGACGTTCTTCGCCACCTGCTGGCTGAGCGTACTGGCGCCGCGGATACTGCCGCCGCGCTCGTTGTGCGCGAGGGCCTGCTGGATGGCCGGCAGGTCGAAGCCGTGGTGCTCGGCGAAGTGCTGGTCCTCGCCGGCGATCACCGCGACCTTCAGGCTGTCCGGCAACTGCTCCCAGGAGCGCCAGTCGCGCTGCAGGTCGATGGGCTGGCCGTCGACCCAGGAGCCGACCTTGCGTTCGACCATGACCATGGTCCCCGGTGGCGGCACCCAGCGCAGGACCGCGACCAGCACGACGCTGGCGGCCATGAACCAGAGCAGGTACTTGAACAGGCGGCGGAACAGGGATCGCAACATGCGCGGCTTGGCTTGGAAGAAGGGGGCGGCCATTATAGCGGGCTGGATGCTATCACCGGAGTCTTGTCCATGCTTCGTCCCTTCCTGTTGTTGGCGGCATTTTTCGGTTTCACCGGCGTGGCCCTCGGGGCGTTCGCCGCCCACGGCCTGAAGAAGCAGCTCAGCGCCGAGTACCTGGCGGTATTCCAGACCGGCGTGCACTACCAGTTGATCCATGCCCTGGCGCTGTTCGGCGTGGCGCTGCTCGCCACCCGCCTGGACGGCCGCCTGGTGAGCGCGGCGGGTGGCCTGTTCACGCTGGGCATCCTGCTGTTCTCCGGCAGCCTCTACCTGCTGACCCTCAGCGGCGTCGGCAAGCTCGGCATCGTCACCCCGTTCGGCGGCGTCTCCTTCCTCGCCGGCTGGCTGTGCCTGGGGCTGGCCGCCTGGCGCCTGGGCAACGCCTGAGACCGGTTGCCTCAGGCGGCGCACTTGTCGACAAGGCGCCTTGGTCATCGGGGTGGATCGGGCTAGAATGCCGCTCCCTTTCACTTTCGTGACCGTCCAGCCATGCAGATTCAACTGAACGGCGAGCCCTTCGAGCTGCCCGACGCGCAGAGCGTCGCGGACCTGCTGGCCCGCCTGGAGCTTGGCGGCCGCCGCGTGGCCGTCGAGCTGAACCTGGATATCGTGCCGCGCAGCCAGCACGCCAGCACCGCGCTCAAGGATGGCGATCGCGTGGAGATCGTCCACGCCATCGGCGGCGGCTAGGCCTGGCCCCCGAACCCTTCCATCGGCCCCGCAAGCCTTTCCATCCAGGAGTCATCCGATGAGCCAAGCATCCAGTACCGATACCCCCTTCGTCATCGCCGGCCGTACCTATGGCTCGCGCCTGCTGGTGGGGACCGGCAAGTACAAGGACCTCGACGAGACCCGCCGGGCCATCGAGGCCTCCGGAGCGGAGATCGTCACGGTGGCGGTGCGGCGCACCAACATCGGGCAAAATCCCGACGAGCCGAACCTGCTGGATGTGATCCCGCCGGATCGCTATACCATCCTGCCGAACACCGCCGGCTGCTATGACGCGGTCGAGGCCGTGCGCACCTGCCGCCTGGCCCGCGAGCTGCTGGACGGGCACAACCTGGTCAAACTGGAAGTCCTCGCCGACCAGAAGACCCTGTTCCCCAACGTCGTCGAGACCCTCAAGGCCGCCGAGCAACTGGTGAAGGACGGCTTCGACGTGATGGTGTACACCAGCGACGACCCGATCATCGCCCGCCAACTGGCCGAGATCGGCTGCATCGCGGTGATGCCGCTGGCCGGCCTGATCGGCTCCGGCCTGGGCATCTGCAACCCCTACAACCTGCGCATCATCCTCGAGGAAGCCAAGGTCCCGGTGCTGGTCGACGCCGGCGTGGGCACCGCTTCCGATGCAGCGATCGCCATGGAGCTGGGTTGCGAGGCGGTGCTGATGAACACCGCCATCGCCCATGCCAAGGACCCGGTGATGATGGCCGAGGCCATGAAGCACGCGATCGTCGCCGGTCGCCTCGCCTACCTGGCCGGACGCATGCCGCGCAAGCTGTATGCCAGCGCCTCGTCGCCGCTGGACGGCCTGATCGACTGATACCGACTACCTGGGGCGGGCTGTCCGCCGGATGCGGGAAGCGTCCGGCAGGCAGCCCGCCCTTCTGTCTCTAGCAAGGTTTTCTTTTCCATGAGCGATACCCCGCAATCCCCGGCCCAGGACTCCCTGGCGGAACACGACGAAGCACGGCCGATGCGCACCGTGAAGAGCTTCGTGATGCGCGCCGGGCGCATGACCGAAGGCCAGCAGCGTGGCCTCGACCTGGGCTGGCCGAAGTTCGGCCTGGAACTGAGCGATGAGGTTCAGGACTTCGACGCGATCTTCGGTCGCCGGGCGCCGCGGACTTTCGAGATCGGCTTCGGCATGGGCCATTCCACCCTGGAAATGGCCGCCGCCGCGCCTGACATCGACTTCATCGGCGTTGAGGTGCACAAGCCCGGCGTCGGCGCGCTGCTCAACGGCCTGCTGACCCAGGGCCTGGGCAACGTGCGGGTGTATAGCTGCGACGCGCTGGAAGTGCTGCGCCACTGCGTGGCCGACGCCAGCCTCGATCGGCTGCTGCTGTTCTTCCCCGATCCCTGGCACAAGAAGCGCCACCACAAGCGGCGGATCGTCCAGCCGGAATTCGCCGAACTGGTGCGGCGCAAGCTGAAGGTCGGCGGCGTGCTGCACATGGCCACCGACTGGGAGCCCTATGCTGAGCACATGCTGGACGTCATGAGCGCGGCGCCGGGCTACCGCAACCAGGCCGAAGACGGCCGCTTCGTAGCGCGCCCGCAAGAGCGTCCGGTGACCAAGTTCGAACGGCGCGGGGAGCGCCTGGGACATGGCGTCTGGGACCTCAAGTTCGAGCGCATCGACTGATCCACCGCACCAGCGACGTATCCCTGGCGCCGAACCGGCGCCGGGACTCCAAGCAGACCGGGAACACCCGGCGGACCTCACCTTCAAGCTGCACGTTTCCCGGCTTCGGCCGGATCCAATAATAAGAGCGGCACGGCTCGGCCGGCTGCAAAGGAGACTGCTGTGTTGAAGAAACTGGGCATCCTGTTGCTCGGGGCCGGTTGCGCCTGGGCGGCGCAGGCCAAGGTAGACGAAGTCCAGGCCGCACGCCTGGACCAGGACCTGACCCCGCTGGGAGCGGAGCGGGCCGGCAACGCCGATGGCAGCATCCCGCCCTGGACCGGCGGCATCACCCAGGCGCCGGCCGGCTACCGGCCCGGCATGCATCACCTCGACCCGTTCGCCGCCGATCGTCCGCGCCTGGTCGTCGACAGCCGCAACATGGCCGCCTACCAGGCGCTGCTGACGCCGGGCACCCAGGCCTTGCTGCAGGCCAACCCGGACTACCACCTGCGGGTCTTCCCCACCCGCCGCAGCGCATCCCTGCCGCAGCGCCTGTACGACGCTACCCGCGCCAACGCCAGCCGCGCCGAGCTGATCGCCGACGGCAACGGCGTGCAGGGCGCTGCCGCCGGTGTGCCCTTCCCCCTGCCGCAGAGCGGCCAGGAAGCGATCTGGAACCACATCATGCGCTACCGCGGCGAGCAACTGCACCTGCAGACCAACCAGGCGGCGGTGCTGGCCAACGGCAGCTACAACCTGCTCAAGCTCGACCGCTACCTGTACTTCGTCTATGGCCGCGAGGGGATGATCCCGGAGAACCTCGACAACACGTTGTTCTACTACAAGTACAAGGTGGTCGCGCCGGCGCGCCTGGCCGGTTCGGCGCTGGTGGTGCAGGAAACCCTCGACCAGGTGCTGTCGATCCGCAAGGCCTGGCGCTTCAACCGTGGCGAGCGGCGCGTGCGGCGCTTGCCGACCCTGGCCTACGACAGCCTGCAGCCGGATACCAACGGCATGGCCACGGCGGACACCGTGGATGTCTACAACGGCGCACCGGACCACTACGAGTGGGCGTTGCTCGGCAAGCGCGAGATGCTGGTGCCTTACAACAGCTACGCGGTGCACCAGAAGGGCCTCGCCTATGGCGACATCCTCAAGAGCCGCTTCATCAATCCCGACCTGCTGCGCTACGAGCTGCATCGCGTTTGGGTGGTCGAGGCGACCCTGCGCAAGGGCTTCAGCCATCCCTACGCCAAGCGCCGCTTCTACCTCGACGAAGACAGCTGGCAGATCCTCGCCGCCGACATCTACGACAAGGATGGCGTGCTGACCCGGGCCCAGGAGGTCCATCCGATCAACTACTACGATGTGCCGCTGGTCTCCAGCACCCTGGAAGCGATCTACGACTTCAAGGGCGGCCGCTACTTCGTCGATGGGCTGGACAACAACGAGCCGATGTACGACTTCGGCGTCCAGGTCGGGCCGCGCGACTTCACCCCGCAGGCGCTGCGCCGGGAGGGTAACTGAGGCGGACGGCCCTCAGACGATCAGCTCGGCGCCGCGCAGCGTGCCGTCGTCGTCCAGGCGCGCCGGCGCCGGGCTGATCTGCAGGTACTTGATGCTGTCCCGCGGAATCAGCAGCAGGTCGCCGTCGACCTCGACGCTGAGATAGGGCGTGTCCAGTTGCTGGCGGATGCTGCGGGCGACCTCGGCCGGGTCGTCCTGCTGGCGCGGGAAGCGCAGCGACAGGCGCTGGCCGTCGGTGAAATGCAGATAGAGGTGCTTGATCGGTTTCATGCGGGCTCCCGGAGGCCATGACGCTCTTGGGGACGGCGCTGGCCGCCGGGAGACCGGGGGCTCAGCTGCGATCGGCGATCATGCCGATCACGAAGAACACTAGCAGGAGCACGGGCGCCAGGGTGTAGTTGTTGAAGTAGCCGAGGCCCTTGGCCAGCCAGGGGGTGACGAAGACCATCGCCAGGCCGTAGCCGACCGCGCAGATCAGCACGAACAGCAGGGTGCGGAAGACGAAGTTGAGGCTGCCGATGCGCTGCTGTACCCAGGCGTTGATCGCCGGGCCGAACAGCACCAGCAGGGTGGCCATGATGGCCAGGGAAATGTCCGACAGGTGGCTGCGGCTCCAGCGCGACAGGGTGGCGATCAGGTCCAGCGCGTAATCCATCGAGGGTTCCTTGTAACGAATCGGCGTGTCGGTCGGCGGAGTTTACCTGCCTGCCGGCACGGATGGGCGTGCATCCGTCGTCACGGCAGGAAATGTTGCAGCAGGTCGTTGAGGAACAGCTGGCCGCGTTCGCTGGGACGCAGGCGCTGCGGGTCGTCGGCGAGCAGCCCGGCGTCGCGCGCGGCGGCGCAGGCATCGGCGATCGCCGCCAGCGGCTGGCCGGTGCGCTGCGGGTAGAGCGCGGCGGGGACGCCGTCGACCAGGCGCAGCACGTTCATCATGAACTCGAATGGCAGGTCGGCCGCTTCCAGCGGGCGCTCGCCGGCCTGGAAGGCCTTTTGCGGGTTGAGGTAGTCCTTCGGCAGGCGGGTCTTCCAGGTCCGCACGATGCGTCCGTCCGGCGCGCTCAGCTTGGCGTGGGCGCCGGCGCCGATGCCGAGGAAGTCGCCGAAGCTCCAGTAGTTCAGGTTGTGCCGGGCGCGCAGGCCGTCGCGGGCGTAGGCGGAGGTCTCGTACTGGCGGTAGCCGTGCGCGTCGAGCAGGGCCTGGCCGGCTTCCTGGATGTCCCAGAGGATGTCGTCCTCGGGCAGCTCCGGCGGCTGGCTCCAGAACACCGTGTTCGGCTCCATGGTCAGTTGGTACCAGGAGAGGTGCGTGGGGGCCAGGGCGAGGGCCTGGCGCAGGTCGGCCAGGGCGTCGTCGAGGCTTTGCCCGGGCAGGCCGTGCATCAGGTCGAGGTTGAAGTTGTCGAAGCCGGCCTGGCGCGCCATGTCGGCGGCGCGCACTGCCTCGGCGCCGTCGTGGATGCGTCCCAGGGCCTGCAGCTTGTCGGCCTGGAAGCTCTGTACGCCGATGGACAGGCGATTGATGCCGAGGCGCCGGTAGTCGGCGAACTTGACCTGTTCGAAGGTGCCGGGATTGGCTTCTAGGGTGATCTCGATGCCGTCGGCGAAGCCGACCCTGCGCTCGACGCCTTCCAGTAGCCGGCCCAGGGCCTTGGCCGAGAACAGGCTGGGCGTGCCGCCGCCGAAGAAGATCGAACCCAGGCGCCGGCCGTGGACATGGCGCAGGTCTTGCTCCAGGTCGGCGAGCAGGGCGTCGACATAGGCCTCTTCGGGCAGCTCCGGGCCAGCGGCGTGGGAGTTGAAGTCGCAATACGGGCACTTGCGCACGCACCACGGGATGTGCACGTACAGGGCCAGGGGCGGGAGCTGGAACGGGGTGGCTTGGGTCACGGCGGGGCGGGGTGGAGGCGGTTTCGGGGCGCTATCGTGGCATGAGTTCGGCCAACCTCCAAGGCGGCCGGACGAAACGCCGTGTCGACGCCGCCCGGGGGCGGCGCCGGCGGTTGCGGCTCAGAGACCCAGGCGCTGCTTGAGCAGGGCCATGGCGCGGGCTCGGTGGCTGAGGCGGTTCTTCTCCTCGGGCGCCAGCTCGGCGCTGGAGCAGTCGCGTTCCGGCACCCAGAACAGCGGGTCGTAGCCGAAGCCGTGGGCGCCGCGGGCTTCGCGGAGGATGCGGCCTTCCCAGATGCCCTCGCAGAGGATCGGCAGCGGGTCGTCGGCGTGGCGCACCAGCGCCAGCACGCTGACGAACTGTGCGCCGCGCTCGGCGTCCGGGACATCCTTCATGGCCTCCAGCAGCTTGGCGTTGTTCGCCGCGTCGCCCCGGCCGTCGGCATAGCGCGCCGAGTAGATGCCCGGCGCGCCGCCGAGGAAGTCCACCGCCAGCCCGGAGTCGTCGGCCAGCGCCGGCAGGCCGGAGAGGCGTGCGGCGTTGCGTGCCTTGAGGATGGCGTTCTCGACGAAGGAAAGACCGGTTTCCTCCGGTTCCACCTGGCTGAACTCGCCGATCGAGCGCACCTTCACGCTGGCGCCGAGCATGGCCTGGAGTTCCTTGAGTTTGCCGGCATTGTGGCTGGCCAGCACCAGCTGTTCGAGCTTGATCATTCGTCCGGGAAGATTTCCTTGTTGAAACTGAAGGTTTGCGCAGGTTCGCCCTTGGCCTCGACCTTGATGGTGAAGACCAGGGTCTCGCGCTGGCTGATCGGGAATTGCGCCAGGTTGTAGATGGCGCCTTCCTCGCTGACTCGGCGGAACTCCAGGGGGATGACCTTGCCGGTCAGGTCCTTGGCCGAGCCGGTCACGGCGGCCTCTACCGGCTTGCCTTTCTCCATCGGCACCACGTTGATCACGCCCTGCGCCTTGCTGCGTACCAGGCCGACCGCGCTGGCCACGTTGGGCTGGAGGAAGCTGGAGTTGAACACGTTGTAGTGGACGTCCAGGTCGCCGAAGCGCTGCACCTGCTCGGCGAGGACCGGCAGGCTCAGGCAGAGGCCGAGGACGAAAGCGGTGAAGCGGCGCATGATGGTTTCTCCTGAAAGGTGGCATGGACGTTGTCCATGGTCTGCTGCCGGCGGCCTTGGCCGGCTTCGGCAGCGCTCTCCCGAGGACGAGCGGAGGGGCGCCCGGCCCTGGCCCGCAGCCTGGCGCGTTCCTAGACGGCGAGGTTGCGGGTCTGCACTCCGGGTCCGGTGACCCGGTAGATTCCAATCTCACCCAATAGATTAGGCCACAGCCGGCTGGCCCAGCCATGCCGGTGGTCACGGTCTACGGCCAGGCGGTCGAGCACGCGCATGCGCAACTGGCGGCACAGGCGCTCGAAGTCCTGGAAGGTGCAGAAATGGATGTTCGGCGTGTTGTACCAGGTATACGGCAGGAACTCGGAGACCGGCATCCGGCCGTTGCGCGCCAGGTACCAGCGGCAGCGCCAGTGGCCGAAGTTGGGGAAAGTGATGATGCAGGTCTTGCCGACCCGCAGCATCTCTTCGAGGATCTTGTCCGGATAGTGCACGGCCTGTAGCGCCTGGGTCATCACCACCACGTCGAAGCTGTCGCTGGCGAAGTTGCCCAGGCCCTTGTCGAGGTCCTGCTCGATCACGTTCACCCCGTTTTCGATGCAACGGGCGATGTTGTCGGGATCGATCTCCAGACCGTAGCCGCTGACCTGCTTGTGGTCGCGCAGCCAGGCCAGGAGTTCGCCGTCGCCGCAGCCGAGGTCGAGGACGCGGCTGCCGGCGGGAATCCATTCCTGGATGATTTCGAGATCGGCGCGCATCGGGTCCTCACACGCTGATGCGGTTCATGTAACCGCTGAAGGCTTGCAGGTACCGGGGGATCGGCATGAGGAAGGCGTCGTGGCCTTGCGGGGCGTCGATCTCCAGGTAGCTGACGTTCTTTTTCGCCGCGATCAGGGCGTCGACGATTTCCCGCGAGCGGGCCGGCGAGAAACGCCAGTCGGTGGTGAAGGACATCAGGCAGAAGTCCGCCTCGACGCCCTCCAGGGTGCGCACCAGGTCGTCGCCGTGGGCGGCGGCGGGGTCGAAGTAGTCCAGCGCCTTGGTCATCAGCAGGTAGGTATTGGCGTCGAAGCGGGTGGAGAACTCCTCGCCCTGGTAGCGCAGGTAGCTCTCGACCTGGAACTCGACGCTGTGCAGGTCGTAGTTGAGCTTCTCGGTCTTCAGTACGCGGCCGAACTTGGCGCCCATGGCGTCGTCGGACAGGTAGGTGATATGGCCGACCATCCGCGCCAGCTTGAGGCCGCGCTTGGGAATCACGCCCTGTTCCTGGAAGTAGCCGCCGAGGAACTCAGGGTCGGAAAGAATCGCCTGCCGGGCGACTTCGTTGAAGGCGATGTTCTGCGCCGACAGCTTCGGCGCGCTGGCGATGCACAGGCAGTGACGGACGCGTTCGGGGTAGCTGATGGTCCATTGCAGCGCCTGCATGCCGCCGAGGCTGCCGCCGACCACCGCGGCCCACTGGCGGATGCCGAGGCGGTCTGCCAGGCGCGCCTGGCTATGCACCCAGTCTTCCACCGTGACCATCGGGAAGTCCGCGCCGTAGACCTTGCCGGTCGCCGGATTGATGCTGGCGGGGCCGCTGGAACCGTTGCAACCGCCGAGGTTGTTGAGGGCGACGACGAAGAACTTGCGGGTATCGATCGGCTTGCCCGGACCGATGCAGCTGTCCCACCAGCCCGGCTTGCGCTCGTCGACGCTGTGGTAGCCGGCGGCGTGGTGGTGGCCGGAGAGGGCGTGGCAGATCAGCACCGCGTTGCTCTGCGTGGCATTCAGCTCGCCGTAGGTTTCGATCACCAGGTCGTACTCGGCCAGGGACTTGCCGCTGGTCAGCTCGAGCGGTTCGTTGAAGTGCAGCGTCTGGGGGGAGACCAGACCGACGGAGTCGTCGGGGAAGACTGTGGGCATCGACCCTGCTCTCGAACAAAGGAGGGCGCCAGTCTAAAGAGCGTCGCCCCCAGCGGCAAGCGCGCTGGCGCGCGCCGTGGGAGCGGGGTCAGGCGCGCTGCGAGCCGGGCAGGTTGACCACCTTGGCCTGGCGCTGCAGGGGCGAGGGGCGGCGCAACTGGCGGAGGATGTCGCCGGCTTCGCGCAACTGTTCCTGCAATTCCTCGGCGAACCCGGCGAAGGCCTGGCTGCGCTGGCGCACCTGCTGGGTCTCCTGGGCCAGGCCCTTGAGGCGGAGCATGTGGCTTTCGAGCAACTGTTTGTTTTCCAGGGTGTGCTGCATCAGCGGCATCAGCGCGTCGTTGGCCCAGCGCTCGGTTTCCTCGCGCAGGCGCTGGTGCAGGCCGACCACCTCCTGCACCAGGGTGGCGAAGAAGCGCCGGGTCAGCAGGCGTTGCTCGGTAAGCACGGTCTTCAACTGCAGGCGGAACTGGTCGCCCTTCTTCTTCAGTTGCAACAGTTCGCGCTGGTAGCGCTGGACCCGCAGCTGCGGCGCGTCGAGGGCGTAGAGCGGGTTCTCCTCGTTGTGCCGGCGGTAGATGGCGGCGACCATGCGGTTGGCCATGCCGGCCTCGTGCTCGAGGTTGTCGAGGTCGTGCTCCACCGCGCGGAAGAACGCCAGGATCGCCTGGTTGATGCCGACCGTGGTCAGGCTGCCGTTGAGGTTGCGCCGCACCTTCTGCAGGTGCTGTTCCATGCGTTCGCTACGGATCGTCTCGCGCAGCGTCGCGCCCTGGTGCTGCAACAGGCGCTGGTTGGTCTTCAGGTTGAGCAGGCGGCGGTGGTGGCGGCCGTGGTCGTCCTTGGTCTTCGCGGTCAGTTCGAACAGCAGTTGGCCGCTGTCGCGCTGCTTGTCGTCGAGCAGCGCGCGCTGTTCCTCGACCTTCTCCAGGCGCAGGCGCAGCAGATGCTGGCTGTTGTGCAGCAGGCCGAGGACCTGGCCGAGCACGGCGTTCTCCAGCAGCGCTTCCTTCTGCGCGACGATGCGCTCGCAGAGCAGCGCTTCCAGCCGATCCAGGCGACTGCGTTCGAGCAGCGCCGGTTCGCCGCGGACCTTGGCCAGCAGCGCCTGCTTCGCCGACAGCGGCAGCACGTCGCCGCGCTGCAGGCCGAGCTGGCGGGCCGTGCCGTCCTGGATCAGGCGGATGGCGTTCTGTACGAAGCGCTCGCCGGAGAGGTCGTCCCAGAGCACGTCGATCTTGTTCAGCACGGCGAACAGGCTGCTATGGCCGTCCTCGCGCAGTGGCTGGATGTACTTCTGCCAGATTTCCATGTCCGAGGCGGTGACACCGGCGTCGGCGGACAGCAGGAACAGGATCGCCTGGGCGTTGGGCAGCATCGACAGGGTCAGCTCCGGCTCGCTGCCGAGGGCGTTCAGGCCGGGCGTGTCGAGGATCCGCAGGCCCTGGCGCAGCAGCGGGTGGTCGAAGTTGACCAGGGCGTGGCGCCAGGCCGGGACGCGCACCTGGTCGGGTTCGTCGGCGGCTTCCAGGGCATCCGGATGGAAGCCGAGCTGGATCGCCTGTTCCACCGGCAGCGCCTTGGTCTTGGCGACCTGGGCGAAGGCCTGGGCCATGCCCTCCGGGTCGCCGGTGTCCAGCGGAATGTTCACCCAGTGGCGCGGCACGCGCTTGAACTGGGCGACGCTGGCGTCGGCCAGGCGCGTCTCGATCGGCAGCAGGCGGATGTAGCTGCGCTCGGCGCGCGGATCGTGGAACAGCTCGGTGGGGCACATGGTGGTGCGCCCGGCGTGGGACGGCAGCATGCGCTGGCCGTAGCCGGCGAAGAACAGGCTGTTGATCAGCTCGGTCTTGCCACGCGAGAACTCGCCGACGAAGGCCAGGGTGATGTGGTCCGCGCGCAGTTGGCGCAGGGCGCGTTCGAGCTTGGCCTCGACCGCCGGGCTGTTCAGCCGGCTGCGCTCCAGCCAGCCGCGATAGCGGGTGATTTCCCGCATCAGCTCGCGCTTCCAGGCGACGTAGGCGTCGATTTGATGGCTGAGTCTTTCCATGCTCATCCAGGGGCTCCAGGGCGCGGGACCGGCGGGGGAAGGATGGCGTGGATTATGCGGGGGAGCGGGGGAGCGTCAATTGGCCTGCTTCACATTCCTGCACGTAAGGTCGGTCAAGCGGGTCGAGCGGCGATCCCCAGTTCCTCCGGCAATCGGGTCGGACGGCGGATGCGCACCCGTTTCTGCCGGTTCAGCTCGCCGCTTTCGAGACTCACCAGGCTCTTGGCCACGCCGAAGGCCTTGCCGAGGAAGGCCAGCAGATGGGCGTTGGCCTTGCCCTCCACCGGCGGTGCGGTGAGACGGATCTTCAGGCGTTCGCCGTGCAGCCCGGCGAACTCGTCGCGGCTCGCCTTGGGCTGCAGGTGGCAATCGAGGAGCAGGTCCTCGCCGTCCCAGCGGTAGAAGCTCAGAGGAAGATGCTCAACTGCTGGGGCATGCCGGTCATGGCCGCCAGGTTGTTGATCACCAGCATGTCGATCAGCTTCAGCGCGAGGAACGCGAAGATCGGCGAGAGATCCAGTCCGCCGAGGTTCGGCAGGAGCTTGCGGAACGGCATCAGCAGCGGTTCGCAGATCTGGTTCACCAGTTGCGCGCCGGGGTTGTAGCTGCCCGGGGCGACCCAGGAAAGGATCACGCTGATGATCAGGGCGAAGAAGAACACCTTCAGGAACAGCGAGGTGACGGCGATGATCGACCAGATCAGCAGTTGCATGATGAAGCCGCCGACGCCGTAGCCCATCAGCATCAGGATCAGGATCATCAGCACCAGTTGGATCAGGATCGCCAGCACCAGCGAGGCCAGGTCGATCCCGCCGAAGCCGGGGATGATCCGCCGCAGCGGGTTCAGCAGCGGCTTGGTGGCGCGCACGATGAACTGGCTGAGGGGGTTGTAGAAGTCCGCGCGGACCAGTTGCAGGATGAAGCGCAGCAGCACGATCAGCAGGTAGAGGCTGCCGAGGGTCTGGAGGATATAGATAGCAGCGGTGTTGAGGCCGATCATCGACTACTCCTTATTGGCCAAGCTGTTCGGCCAGCTCGGCGGAGCGCTGGCTGGCGGCGTTCAGGGCCTGCTCCACCAGTGCTTCGAAGCCGTTGGCCTGGAAGGATTTGATCGCCGCCTCGGTGGTGCCGTTGGGCGAAGTCACCCGGCGCCGCAGTTCGGCCGGCTCGACCTCGCTGGACAGCGCCATCTGCGCCGCGCCGAGGGCGGTCTGCAGGGTCAGGCGCGAGGCTGTCTCGCGGGACAGGCCGAGCTTCTCGCCGGCGTCGGTCATGGCCTGCATCAGCAGGAAGAAATACGCCGGGCCGCTGCCCGACACCGCGGTCACCGCGTCGATCTGCGCTTCGTCGTCCAGCCACAGGGCGATGCCTACCGCAGACAGCAGTTGCCCGGCCTGCTCGCGTTGCGCGGCGCTGACCTGCGCGTTGGCGTACAGCCCGCTGGCGCCCTGGCGCAGCAGCGCCGGGGTGTTGGGCATGCAGCGGACCACCGGGCGCGGCTGGCCGAGCCAGGCTTCGAGGCTGGCGCAGGGGATGCCGGCGGCGATGGAGACGATCAGTTGCTCCGGCTTCAGCGCTGGCGCCAAGGCCTGGCACACGGCTTTCATGGCCTGCGGCTTGACCGACAGGACCACGACGTCGGCGTCGGCCACGGCCTCGGCGTTGGACTCGACCACGTCGATGGCGAACTCGCCGGCGATCTTCGCGCGTTGCTCGGCGCCCGGGTCGCTGGCGCGGATCTGCGCCGCCGGCACGCCTTGGGCGCGCAGGCCGCCGATCAGGCTGGCGGCCATGTTGCCGGCGCCGATGAACGCTATGCGGGGTGTGCTCATAGGGGATTCCTTCAAGAAGCCGGCGCGCCGTAGTCGCGGGCGCCGAACAGGGCGGTACCGATGCGGACCCAGGTCGCACCTTCGCCGATGGCTGCCTCGAGGTCGTCGCTCATGCCCATGGACAGGGTGTCCAGGCCAAGGTTCAGGTCCAGCAGCAGTTCGCGCAGGCGGGCGAACGCGGCGTGTTGCGCGGCGCGTTCGGCGGTGGGTTCGGGGATGGCCATCAGGCCACGCAATCGGAGGTTGGGCAGTTGCTTCACGGCCTCGGCCAGGGCCGGCAGGTCCTCGGGGGCGCAGCCGGACTTGCTGGCTTCGCCGCTGACGTTGACCTGCAGGCAGACATTCAGGGGCGGCAGCCCGGCCGGGCGTTGCTCCGACAGGCGCTGCGCGATCTTCAACCGGTCCACCGAGTGCACCCACTGGAAATGCTCGGCGATGGGCCGCGTCTTGTTCGACTGGATGGGGCCGATGAAGTGCCAGTTCAAGGGCAGGTCGGCCAGTTCGGCCTGCTTGCCGAGGGCCTCCTGCAGGTAGTTTTCGCCGAAGTCGCGAAGGCCGGCGGCGTGCGCCTCGCGCACCGCGGCGGCGGGCTTGGTCTTGCTCACGGCGAGCAGGCCGACCGTGGCCGGATCGCGCCCCGCAGCTTGCGCTGCCTCACGGATGCGCGCGGCAACCTTTGCAATATTCTCTGCTATCGTGGACATTACCTGCGCCCTATGGAAGTGCGGTCGGCGTCGGCTCGACGCCCTCGAAACCGCCGGCCTCGATGGCCATCTTCCTGTTCCAGTGTCGAGGTTCCGCGTCTGGCGCAGGACACCACGCGTGTCCTGGAAGCACCCTGGTTCATCCGGTGTTTTCCTTGTCCGAGACGGCGGCTTTGGCGGCATTCTACCTGCTTGCTTGTAATTGGGGAGTCCCATGGATATTACCGAGCTGCTCGCCTTCAGTGCCAAACAGGGCGCTTCGGACCTGCACCTCTCCGCCGGCCTGCCGCCCATGATCCGGGTGGATGGCGATGTACGCCGGATCAACCTGCCACCGCTGGAACACAAGCAGGTGCATGCGCTGATCTACGACATCATGAACGACAAGCAGCGCAAGGACTTCGAGGAATTCCTCGAGACCGACTTCTCCTTCGAGGTGCCGGGCGTCGCGCGTTTCCGGGTCAACGCCTTCAACCAGAACCGTGGCGCCGGCGCGGTATTCCGGACCATTCCCTCCAAGGTACTGACCATGGAGGAGCTTGGCATGGGAGAAGTGTTCAAACGTGTTTCAGACGTCCCGCGCGGGCTGGTACTGGTCACCGGGCCGACCGGTTCGGGCAAGTCCACCACCCTGGCGGCGATGCTCGACTACCTGAACAACACCAAGTACCACCACATCCTCACCATCGAGGACCCGATCGAATTCGTCCACGAATCGAAGAAGTGCCTGGTCAACCAGCGCGAGGTGCATCGCGACACCCTCGGCTTCAGCGAAGCGCTGCGCTCGGCGCTGCGGGAGGACCCGGACATCATCCTGGTCGGCGAGATGCGCGACCTGGAAACCATCCGCCTGGCCCTGACCGCGGCGGAGACCGGCCACCTGGTATTCGGCACCCTGCACACCACCTCGGCGGCGAAGACCATCGACCGGGTGGTCGACGTGTTCCCGGCCGAGGAAAAGGCCATGGTTCGCTCGATGCTCTCCGAGTCGCTGCAATCGGTGATCTCGCAGACCCTGATCAAGAAGATCGGCGGCGGCCGGGTGGCGGCCCACGAGATCATGATCGGCACCCCGGCGATCCGCAACCTGATCCGCGAGGACAAGGTCGCGCAGATGTATTCGGCGATCCAGACCGGCGGCTCGCTGGGCATGCAGACCCTCGACATGTGCCTCAAGGGCCTGGTCGCCAAGGGCCTGATCAGCCGCGAGAACGCCCGCGAGAAGGCGAAGATCCCGGAAAACTTCTGATCCTGGCGCCGATCCGCCGCGCTTCGCCCGAATCCCGGAACTGCGTCTAGGATTCAAGAGCGGGAGAGCGGTACCGTAGGCGCATTCCTACCTATCCTTGCCGGCGAGCGCGTCCAGCGCCCGCTCGCCCGCATCCGGCTCGCCGTCGCGGCGCGCCCCTGAGTGAGCGAGAACATCATGGAATTCGAAAAGCTGCTGCGCCTGATGGTGGAAAAGGGCGGCTCCGACCTGTTCATCACCGCCGGCGTACCGCCGTCGATGAAGGTCAACGGCCGGGTGATGCCGGTGACCAAGACGCCGCTGTCGCCGGAGCAGACCCGCGAGACCGTGCTAGGCGTGATGAACGAGCAGCAGCGCCGCGATTTCGCCGAGAACCATGAGTGCAACTTCGCCATCAGCGCCCGCGGCATCGGCCGCTTCCGGGTCAGTGCCTTCTACCAGCGCAACCTGGTGGGCATGGTATTGCGCCGGATCGAGACCAACATCCCGACCCTGGAAGAGCTGAAGCTCCCGGAAATCCTCAAGAAGCTGGCGCTGACCAAGCGCGGCCTGGTGATCTTCGTCGGCGCCACCGGCACCGGCAAGTCCACCTCGCTGGCGGCGATGATCGGCTACCGCAACAAGAACTCCACCGGGCACATCATCTCCATCGAGGACCCGATCGAGTACATCCACCAGCACCAGGGCTGCATCGTCACCCAGCGCGAGGTGGGGCTGGACACCGACTCCTTCGAGGTGGCGCTGAAGAACACCCTGCGCCAGGCGCCGGACGTGATCATGATCGGCGAGGTGCGCTCGCGGGAGACCATGGACCACGCCGTGGCCTTCGCCGAGACCGGCCACCTGTGCCTGGCGACCCTGCACGCGAACAACGCCAACCAGGCGCTGGAGCGGATCATCCACTTCTTCCCGGCCGATCGTCATGGCCAGGTGTGGATGGACCTGTCGCTGAACCTCAAGGCCATCGTCGCCCAGCAACTGGTGCCGACCCCCGACGGCAAGGGGCGGCGGGCGGTGATCGAGGTGCTGCTGAACACCCCGCTGGCCGCCGACCTGATCCGCAAGGGCGAGGTGCACGAGCTGAAGCCGCTGATGAAGCGCTCCACCGAGCAGGGCATGCAGACCTTCGACCAGGCGCTGTACCAGCTCTACACCCAGGGCGAGATCACCTACGAGGACGCCCTGGCCCACGCCGACTCGGCCAACGACCTGCGCCTGATGATCAAGCTCGGTTCGGAAAGCGACGCCGACCACCTGTCGAACCTGACCCAGGGCCTGAGCCTGGAAATCACCGACGACGACCCTGCCGGCCGGCGCTTCCGCTGAACCGCCTTCAGTAGGCCAGCGGCTCCTCGGCCTGGGCGCAGGCCGAGGTTTCCAGTTGCAGGGTGCTGTGTTCGATCTCGTAGCGGTCGTGCAACAGCGCCTTCACCGTGCCCAGCAGCGCCTCGGCGTCGACCAGGGCCGGGTCGTAGACCAGATGGCTGGTCAGGCTGATCTTGCCGCTGGTGATCGACCACACATGCAGGTCGTGCAGCCCGGTCACGCCGGGAATCCCCAGCAGCGCTTCGCGCAGCTCGGCCAACTGGATTTCCTTCGGCACCCCTTCGAGCAACACATGCAGGCTCTCGCGCAGCAGGATCCAGGTGCGCGGCAGGACCCAGAAACCGATCAGCACCGCCACCAGCGAGTCGACCCAGGCCCAGCCGGTGAAACGGATCACGATCGCGGCGACGATCACCCCCAGCGAGCCGAGCATGTCGCTCCAGACCTCCAGGTAGGCGCCCTTGACGTTCAGGCTGTTGCCCTGGGCCGGCACCAGCAGGCGCATGCTGGCCAGGTTCACCAGCAGACCAAGCACGGCGATCACCAGCATGCCCACGGACTGGATCTCCGCCGGCTGGTTGAGCCGCTCGTAGGCCGCGTAGAGGATATAGAAGGCCACGCCGAACAGCAGGAAGGCGTTGAACGCCGCGGCGAGGATCTCGAAGCGGTGGTAGCCGTAGGTCAGGCGATCGTTGGTCGGGCGCCTGGCGATGTTGATCGCGGCCAGGGCGATGGCCAGGGCCACGGCGTCGGTGAGCATGTGCGCGGCATCGGAGATCAGCGCCAGGCTGCCGGTGAGGATGCCGCCGACGACCTCGGCGACGAGGAAGCTTCCGGTCAGCAGCAACGCCCATTTCAGGCGGGTCGAGTTGGTCTGGGCGAAGCTGTGCTCGTGTCCGGCGCTCATGGCGGCTCCTGTGGGGCGGTGGCGGCAGCACCAGCCTACAGGATAGGCAATTGCAAAACTGTCATGCGCCGGGCCGCTCTGGCGCGGCGTCCGCCGCTCCGCTAACCTGCGGCTCAAGCGCGGCCGCAGCCGCGCACGGAACGAGGGGGGACGCATGACTCAACAGCACGACACCCATAGCAAGGCCATCGGCTACCTGCTGTGGATCTTCGGTTTCACCGGTTCGCACCGCTTCTATTACGGCAAGCCGATCACCGGGACGATCTGGTTCTTCACCTTCGGCCTGTTCTTCATCGGCTGGATCATCGACCTGTTCCTCATCCCGTCGATGGACCGCGAGGCCGACCGGCGCTTCCAGGGCGGCAACCTGGACTACAACGTGGCCTGGATCCTGCTGACCTTCCTCGGCGTGCTCGGCGTGCACAGGATGTACATGGGCAAGTGGATCACCGGGATCATCTACCTGTTCACCGGCGGCCTGTTCTTCCTCGGCGTGCTCTACGACTTCTGGACCCTCAACGGACAGGTGTCCGAGCGCAACGGGCCGCAGCGCATCTGAGGCTCGTCGCCAGGTGCGAGAAGCCCGCCATCCGGCGGGCTTTTTCATGGGTGGCGCCACGGTCGGCAGGGAATTCCTCCGGCGGGACTTAAGGAACCAAAGGTTCTAACGTTCTACCTGTAGGTTATTGGCGCCCGCGCGCGCCAGCCCCTATGGTCTGCAAGCCCCAGAACGGATAGGTGCAATGGCTCACGAGGCCGCGCACCGTATCGCTCCGTGCGGAAACACCGAAAGGAGAAAAGATGACTTCCGACTCACGCCCCGCCGTGCTCGACCTGATCGGCAACACCCCGCTGGTTCGCGTGACGCGCTTCGATACCGGCCCCTGCACCCTGTTCCTCAAGCTCGAATCGCAGAACCCCGGCGGCTCCATCAAGGATCGCATCGGTGTCGCCATGATCGAGGCCGCCGAGCGTGACGGCCGCCTGCGGCCCGGTGGTACCATCGTCGAGGCCACCGCCGGCAACACCGGTCTCGGCCTGGCCCTGGTCGGCCGCGCCAAGGGCTACCGGGTGGTGCTGGTGGTGCCGGACAAGATGTCCACCGAGAAGGTCCTGCACCTGCGCGCCATGGGCGCCGAGGTGCACATCACCCGCTCGGACGTCGGCAAGGGCCATCCGGAGTACTACCAGGACGTTGCCGCGCGCCTGGCGCAGGACATTCCCGGCGCATTCTTCGCCGACCAGTTCAACAACCCGGCCAACCCGCTGGCCCACGAGTGCGGCACCGGCCCGGAGCTCTGGGCGCAGACCGGCCACGATCTCGACGCCATCGTCGTCGGCGTCGGCTCCTCCGGTACCCTGACCGGCCTTACCCGGTTCTTCCAGAAGGTCCAGCCGGAGCTGGAGATGGTTCTTGCCGACCCCGAGGGCTCGATCATGGCCGAATACTCCCGCTCCGGCACCCTGGGTACGCCGGGGTCCTGGGCGGTGGAGGGCATCGGCGAGGATTTCGTGCCCGCCATCGCCGACCTCTCCAGCGTGCGCCATGCCTATTCCATCAGCGACGAGGAAAGCTTCGCCATGGCCCGCGAGCTGTTGCGCGTCGAGGGCATTCCCGGCGGCTCCTCCACCGGCACCCTGCTGGCCGCGGCGCTGCGCTTCTGCCGCGAGCAGAAGGAGCCGAAGCGGGTGGTCAGCTTCGTCTGCGACACCGGCACCCGCTACCTGTCGAAGATCTACAACGACCAGTGGATGACCGACCAGGGCCTGCTGCAACGCAAGCACTACGGCGACCTGCGCGACATCATCGCGCGGCGCTTCGAGGAGGGCCGGGTGATCAGCGTCGGTCCGGACGACACCCTGCTCACCGCCTTCCAGCGCATGCGCCTGGCCGACGTTTCGCAATTGCCGGTGCTGGACAATGGAAAACTGGTCGGCGTGATCGACGAGTCGGATATCCTGCTCGGCGTCCACGCCGACGCGCCACGCTTCCGCGATGCGGTAAGCAGCGCGATGAACGCCGCGCCGGAGACCCTCGCGCCCGGCGCCAGCCTGGCCCAGTTGCAGGCGGTCCTGGACCGCGGCCTGGTGGCGATCGTTGCCGATGCCAGCGGCTTCCACGGCCTGATCACCCGTTTCGACCTGTTGAACCATTTGCGGAGAAAGCTCACATGAGCCAGCACGACCAGCATCCCGACGCCCCGGCCCAGGCCTTCGCGACCCGGGTCATCCACGCCGGGCAGGCCCCCGATCCCTCGACCGGCGCGATCATGCCGCCGATCTATGCCAACTCCACCTACATCCAGGAAAGCCCCGGGGTACACAAGGGGCTCGACTACGGCCGCTCGCACAACCCGACCCGCTGGGCCCTGGAGCGCTGCGTGGCCGACCTCGAGGGCGGCGCCCAGGCCTTCGCCTTCGCCTCCGGCCTGGCGGCGATCTCCTCGGTGCTGGAGCTGCTCGACGCCGGTTCCCACATCGTTTCTGGAAATGACCTCTACGGCGGTACCTTCCGCCTGTTCGAGCGGGTCCGCCGGCGCAGCGCCGGGCATCGCTTCAGCTTCGTCGACCCGACCGACCTGCAGGCCTTCGAGGCCGCGCTGACCCCGGAAACCCGCATGGTCTGGGTGGAAACCCCGAGCAACCCGCTGCTGCGCCTCACCGACCTGCGCGCCATCGCCCAGCTCTGCCGCGCCCGCGGCATCATCAGCGTGGCCGACAACACCTTCGCCAGCCCCTACATCCAGCGCCCCCTGGAACTGGGCTTCGACGTGGTGGTGCACTCCACCACCAAGTACCTGAACGGCCATTCCGACGTGATCGGCGGCATCGCCATCGTCGGCGACAACCCGGACCTGCGCGAGCGCCTGGGCTTCCTGCAGAACTCGGTGGGCGCCATCTCCGGGCCGTTCGACGCCTTCCTCACCCTGCGTGGGGTGAAGACCCTGGCGCTGCGCATGGAGCGCCATTGCAGCAACGCCCTGGCCCTGGCCCAGTGGCTGGAGCGCCAGCCGCAGGTGGCGCGGGTCTACTACCCCGGCCTGGCTTCGCACCCGCAGCATGAGCTGGCGAAACGGCAGATGCGTGGCTTCGGCGGGATGATCTCCCTCGACCTGCGCTGCGACCTGGCCGGCGCCCGGCGCTTCCTGGAGAACGTGCGGATCTTCTCCCTGGCGGAGAGCCTGGGCGGGGTGGAAAGCCTGATCGAGCATCCGGCGATCATGACCCACGCCAGCATCCCGGCGGAAACCCGCGCCGACCTGGGCATCGGTGACTCGCTGATCCGCCTGTCGGTGGGCGTCGAGGCGCTGGAGGACCTGCAGGCCGACCTGGCGCAGGCGCTGGCGAAGATCTGAGGCTCCGCAGGGAGCGGCGCCGACCGGCGCGGCTGCCGGCCATCGGGTGTTCCCGGCGAGCATGCCTCGGCGGATAACGCTCCGCGTTATTCGCCCTGCCGTTGAGGCGGGTTGGTGGCAGAGGCTGGGATAGGGCGCCCGCCCCGGCAACGGATACGCCCCCCGGAATCGCGAACGCGAAGATGAAAAAGCCCGCCGGATGGCGGGCTCTTTCATGGTGGCAGGGATCAACCCTCGTGGGTCAGGTGTCCGTCCACCAGGGTGTAGCGCACTCGTCCCGGCAGGCAGTGACCGACGAACGGGCTGTTCTGCCCCTTCGAGTACCAGCTCTCACCGGCCAGGGTCGAACCCTGCGGGTCGAACAGCACCAGGTCGGCGGCCTGGCCCACCGCCAGGCGCCCGGCAGGCAGGCGCAGCGCCTGGGCCGGGCCGTGGGAGAGGCGGGCGAGCAGGGTCGGCAGGTCGAGCAGGCCGTCCTGCACCAGCGTCATCGCCAGCGGCAGCAGCAGCTCGGCGCCGCTGATGCCCGGCTCGGTGGCGGCGAACGGCGCGTTCTTGGCGTCCGCCTCGTGGGGTTGGTGGTGGCTGGCGATGGCTTGTACCACGCCGTTCTTCACCGCCTCGCGCAGGGCTTCGCGGTCGGCCTTGGTGCGCAGCGGCGGTTGCACGTGGTAGAGGCTGGAGAAGCCCACCAGCGCTTCGTCGGTGAGGATCAACTGGTACAGCGCCACGTCGCAGGTCACCGGCAGGCCGCGGGCCTGGGCCTGGGCGACAAGTTCGATGCCGCGGGCGCTGGTCAACTGGCTGAAGTGCGCGCGCACGCCGCTCTGTTCCACCAGCAGCAGGTTGCGGGCCAGGGCCACGGTCTCGGCGGTTTCCGGGATCCCCGCGAGGCCGAGGAAGCTGGCGGTCGGGCCTTCGTGGGCGAGGCCGCCTTCGGCGAGATCGGTGTCCTGCGAGGTGAAGATCACCGTCAGGTCGAAGGTCGCCGCGTACTCCAGGGCGCGCCGCAGGATGCGGTTGCTGGCGAAGCCATGCAGGCCATTGGTGAAGGCCACGCAACCGGTGTCGCGCAGGGCCACCAGTTCCGACAGTTGCTCGCCGCCGAAGCCGCGGGTCAGCGCGCCGATGGGGTAGACCTTGGCGTTGCCGGCCTCACGGGCGCGGTCGAGGATCAGCTCGGCCACCGCCGGGGTGTCCAGCACCGGCCGGGTGTAGGGCGGGCAGCACAGGCTGGTGGTGCCGCCGGCCGCGGCGGCGCGGGTCTCGCTTTCGACGTTGCCCTTGCGTCCGTAGCCCGGCTCGCGCAGGGCGACGCTGAGGTCGACCAGTCCCGGCGCGGCCACCAGGCCGGCGCCGTCGAGGGTCTTCTGGGCGCTGAAGCCGGCCGGCGCGGCGCCGATGGCGACGATCTTGCCGGCCTCGATGTGGAGGTCGCCGACCTGGTCCAGGCCGCTGGCCGGGTCGATGACGCGGGCGCCTCGGATACTGATGGTCATTCGGCGTCCTCCTGTTCCAGCTGGCGTTGGGTGTTCTGGCCGCTCATGGCCATGGACAGCACCGCCATGCGGATGGCGATGCCGTAGGTGACCTGGTTGAGGATCACCGACTGGGCACCGTCGGCCACCGCCGACTCGATCTCCACGCCACGGTTGATCGGGCCAGGGTGCATGACGATGGCATCCGGCTTGGCCAGCTTCAGGCGCTTCTCGGTCAGGCCGTAGAGCTTGAAGAACTCGCCCTCGCTGGGTAGCAGGCCACCCTGCATGCGCTCGCGTTGCAGGCGCAGCATGATCACCACGTCGACGTCCTTCAGGCCTTCGTCGGCGTTGGTGAACACGCGCACGCCGTACTGCTCTTCCAGTCCGATCGGTAACAGGGTGCGCGGGGCGATCACGCGGATGTCCGGGCAACCCAGGGTCTTGAGCGCCAGCATGTTCGAACGGGCTACTCGCGAATGCAGGATATCGCCGACGATCGCCACCGATAGCTGCTCGAAGTTCCCTTTGTGCCGGCGGATGGTCAGCATGTCGAGCATCCCCTGGGTGGGGTGCGCGTGGCGGCCGTCGCCGCCGTTGATCACCGCCACGTTGGGGCTGACGTGCTCGGCGATGAAGTGCGCCGCGCCCGAGTCGCTGTGGCGCACCACGAACATGTCGGCGGCCATCGCCTCCAGGTTGCGCAGGGTGTCGGTGAGCGTCTCGCCCTTGCTGGTGGAAGAGGTGGATACGTTCAGGCTGATCACGTCGGCCGACAGCCGCTGGGCGGCCAGCTCGAAGGTGGTGCGGGTGCGCGTGGAGTTCTCGAAGAACACGTTGCAGACGGTCTTGCCGCGCAGCAGCGGGACCTTTTTCACCGCGCGGGCGCCGACCTCCAGGAAGGAATCGGCGGTATCGAGGATTTCGGTGAGCAGCTCGCGGGGCAATCCGTCGAGCGAGATGAAGTGGCGCAGCTGGCCCTGGTCGTTGAGCTGCAGCGGGCGCTTGGCGTCTGTCGGCATGGGGCAGGCCCTAGTGAAGAGGATCAGGAAGCGGAGGAAAGGACCTTGCGCTCGAGGGCGAGCGGTGCGGGACCGACCAATTTTACCCGTTCATCGCGACCCAGGGACAGGGTCTGGCCGACCACGTCGGGGCGGATAGGCAACTCCCGGGCGTTCAGGTCGAGCAGGCAGACCAGGGTCACGCTGGCCGGACGGCCGTAGTCGAACAGTTCGTTGAGCGCGGCGCGGATGGTGCGGCCGCTCATCAGCACGTCGTCCACCAGCACCAGGTGCTGGCCGTCGATCTCGAACGGCAGCGCCGACGGGCGGACCTGCGGATGCAGGCCGTTCTGGGTGAAGTCGTCGCGGTAGAAGGAGACGTCGAGGGTGCCCAGCGGCTCTTGGTTGCCCAGTTCCCTCAGCAGCGCCTCGGCGACCCAGATGCCGCCAGTGTGGATGCCGACGAAGCGCGGCCGCTCGATGCCTCGCTCGGCGAGATGGGCGCGCAGGTCGCTGGCCATGCGCGGCAGGAGTTCGGCGGGATTGGGTAGGCTCATGGTGGCTCCTCGCTGACATCGATGGGATGGCCGCCGGGAGAGCCCGCTGTAGGGAGGCGCCCGCGGTGGCGAAAGCATAATGGCAACCGGCGGCGTGCCGGCTGCCATGGGTCAATCCGGGTGTTCGGCCAGCCAGCCTTCCAGCAGCAGGGCGGCGGCCAGGGCGTCCACCGGTCGCTCGCGGTAGCCGTCGCGCTGGCCCTGGGCCAGGCGCTCGCCCTTGGCGGCATAGGTCGTGAGGCGTTCGTCGTGGGTAAAGACCGGCAGGTTGAAACGGCCGTTGAGGCGGCGGCCGAACTTTTCCGCGCGCTCGCTCATCTCGCTTGGGCTGCCGTCCATGTTCAGCGGCAGGCCGACGACGATGGCGTCCGGCTGCCATTCCTTGATCAGCGCTTCCACCCGGTTCCAGTCCGGCACGCCGTTCTGCGCCTTCAATACGCACAGCTCGCGGGCCTGGCCGGTCACCGCCTGGCCGACGGCGACGCCGATCTGCCGGGTGCCGTAGTCGAAGCCCAGCAGCAGGCGCAGCGGCTTGTCGCTGGCCATCAGGCGTGACCGGCCTGGGCGGTGAGCAGGCTGAGGTTGACGCCCAGGCGCGCGGCGGCGGCGCTGAGGCGCTCCTCGGCCGGCAGGTCGAAGAGGATCGCCGGGTCCGCCGGGCAGGTCAGCCAGGCGTTGTCGCTCAGCTCGGCCTCCAGCTGGCCGGCTTCCCAGCCGGCATAGCCGAGGCTGATCAGGCTCTTTTCCGGGCCGGTGCCGGCGGCGATGGCGAACAGCACGTCCTGCGAGGTGGACATCGCCAGCTCGCCCAGTTCCAGGGTCGACTGGTAGCTCAGGCCGCTGGGGTGGAGGACGAAGCCGCGGTCGGTCTGCACCGGGCCGCCGTTGTAGATGTCGATGTGCTGGCAGCGCGCCGGCGGCAGGGCGTCCGGCTTGAGCTGTTCGAGGACTTCCGCCAGGTTGAGGCCGCTGGGACGGTTGATCACCAGGCCCATGGCGCCCTGCTCGTTGTGTTCGACCAGGTAGGTCACGGTCTGGGCGAAATTGGGGTCGGCCATGTGCGGCATGGCGATCAGGAAATGATGCTTGAGGTAGGTTGGGCTGCTCTGTTTCATGGCCGCTAGTGTCCTGCTTCGGACGCGAGAAAGCCAGCCTTGCCGGCGCTACTTGCTGGACAGCCGGTCGCCGCGTTCGAAGCGCCAGGTACGGATGATCTCCAGCCGGTCGATGTCGGCCAGGTCGCCGCTGAACGGCGCGTAGGGCGCGGCCAGGCGGACGATGCGCTGGGCGGCCTGGTCGAGGATCGGCTCGCCGGAAGACTCCAGCACCTGCACCTCGTAGATGGTGCCGTCGCGGTTGATCGACACCAGCAGTCGCAGGCTGCCGTAGAGCTTCTGCCGGCGGGCCTCGTCGGGGTAGTTGAGGTTGCCGATGCGTTCGATCTTCTTGCGCCAGTCTTCCTTGTACCAGGCGCCCTTGTCGCGCATGGTCGAGGCGGCGCTCAGGCGGTGGATGCGCGGGCGCTTGGCGTAGGCCTGCTGCTCCTTGGCCAGGTCGGCCTCGAGGCTGGCGATTTCCGCCGACAGCTGGGTTGAGTCGAAATGCGGCGCCGGCTTGGCGACCTGCTCGGCCTTCTGTGCCTGGGTCTTGCTCGGTGCCTTCTGCTGGCGCTGGCGGGTGGTGGTCACCGCGGCCTTGGGCGCCTCTTCGCTCCTGGCCTGCTTCGGCGTAGCCGGCGGCGCGACTTTCTTCACCTGGTTGTCCTGGAACGGCGCGACCTCGGTGGTCTTCGGCGCGGCCTTGTGCTCCAGGGTTCCGCTGCCCTGCTGGTTCATCTGCGCGAGGTAGTCGGCCTTCTCCGGCGCCTTGTCGCTCTTGAAGGTGGCCAGGGTGATTTCCAGGGTCTTGCTGATCTGGCTCGGCGCGGGCATGGAGAAGCCCACCCCGAGGATGAAGGCGACGTGCAGGATGGCTGCGATGAACAGGGTGAAGCCCAAACGGTCCGCCGGGCGGACGCCGGCAGCGGCGGAGGGGGACTTGAGGACGGCGGCGTTCATTGCGGATCGTGGTGGCTGGCGTGGGGCGAAGTCTGCCGATGGGGGGCGGAAAAGTCTATGACGCACTCCGCGCCTTGGACACGCGGTCGCTCGCCGTGGCGCATCGGCCGGGCCGAGACGGGCGGACCGGGGCCCGCCCGCGCGATTCAGCGGGCAGCCAGCTGGGCGGCGATGGCGTCCATCAGCTTGTCGCCGATTCGGGTGTCGAAGGCCTGGTCGATCTCGCGGATGCAGGTCGGGCTGGTGACGTTGATTTCCGTCAGATAATCGCCGATCACGTCGAGGCCGACGAACAGCAGGCCGCGCTCGCGCAGGTGCGGGCCGACCTCGGCGGCGATCCAGCGGTCGCGCTCGCTCAGCGGCTGGGCCACGCCGCGGCCGCCGGCGGCGAGGTTGCCGCGGGTCTCGCCCTGGGCGGGGATGCGCGCCAGGCAGTAGGGCACCGGTTCGCCGTCGATCATCAGGATGCGTTTGTCGCCGTCCTTGATTTCCGGCAGATAGCGCTGCGCCATGATCTGCTGGCTGCCATGCTGGGTGAGGGTCTCGAGGATCACCGAGAGGTTCGGGTCGCCTTCGCGGTGACGAAATATCGACGAACCGCCCATTCCGTCCAGGGGTTTGAGAATGATGTCACGATGCTCGGCGGCAAACTCGCGCAGAATATCGGATCGCCGGCTGACCATCGTCGGCGGAGTGCACTGGGTGAACTGCGTGGCGAAGAACTTCTCGTTGCAGTCGCGCAGGCTCTGCGGCCGGTTCACCACCAGGGCGCCGGCACGCTCGGCCTGTTCCAGCAGGTAGGTCGAATAGACGAATTCGTTATCGAAGGGCGGGTCCTTGCGCATCAGGATCACGTCCAGTTCGTGCAGCGGTTGGTCGCTTTCCGCTTCCAGTTCGAACCAGCGGGAGGCATCGTTGAAGACCTTCAGCGGGCGCATGCGTCCACGCGCGACGCCGGCCTTCTGGTAGAGGTCCTGCTGTTCCATGTAGAACAGCGACCAGCCGCGGGCCTGGGCAGCCAGCAGCATGGCGAGCGAGCTGTCCTTCTTGAAGTTGATGCGCGCGATGGGGTCCATGACGATCCCGAGGCGTACGCTCATGGGAATTCCTCCGAAAGGGGGTGGGTTGTCCGGTCGCGGCGGGGAGGCCGCGTGGCAAGCGGGTTTGACGCTCAGGTTGGCGCCCCGTTTGCGCTTGGTCAAGGAAAAAGCCGGCCTGTTCCGGGCATTATGGATAGAGTTGCGTCGAGTGTGCTAAAAAGGCCCGCGATTGGGTCGCAGCCCGTCGGTGACAGGGCGTTAGCGCACTGAAGAAAACACAGAAGAATGATTCACCGAGTCGATATAGGGCGAACATGGAACAGCAATCCGACGGTTTGAAAGTGATGGTGATCGACGATTCGAAAACGATTCGTCGCACCGCCGAAACACTGCTGAAAAAGGTCGGTTGCGACGTGATCACGGCAATCGACGGCTTCGATGCCCTGGCGAAGATCGCCGATACCCATCCGAACATCATTTTCGTCGACATCATGATGCCGCGCCTGGATGGCTATCAGACCTGCGCCCTGATCAAGAACAACAGCGCGTTCAAGTCCACCCCGGTGATCATGCTGTCCTCCAAGGACGGCCTGTTCGACAAGGCCAAGGGGCGCATCGTCGGCTCCGACCAGTACCTCACCAAGCCGTTCAGCAAGGAAGAGCTGCTGGGCGCGATCAAGGCACACGTACCCAGCTTCACCCCGGTGGACGCCGTTTCCTGATATCCGGCCGCATGGCCGTTGATGCTTATTTCGTGATGGGGATCCCATGGCTCGTATTTTGATTGTTGATGACTCTCCGACCGAGATGTACAAGCTGACCGCCATGCTGGAAAAGCATGGTCACCAGGTACTCAAGGCCGAGAACGGCGGCGACGGCGTCGCCCTGGCCCGCCAGGAAAAGCCCGACGTGGTCCTGATGGACATCGTCATGCCCGGCCTCAACGGCTTCCAGGCGACCCGTCAATTGACCAAGGACGCCGAGACCAGCGCCATCCCGGTGATCATCGTCACCACCAAGGACCAGGAGACCGACAAGGTCTGGGGCAAGCGCCAGGGCGCTCGCGACTACCTGACCAAGCCGGTGGACGAAGAGACCCTGCTGAAAACCATCAATGCGGTGCTGGCGGGCTGAGCCCGTCGCAGCGCATCGCTCACCCTGACCCCGGAAAGACCAGGCCCCGCATGTCGGACGTTCAGACCCCCTTCCAGCTCCTCGTCGACATCGATCAGCGCTGCCGACGCCTGGCCGCCGGCCTGCCGGCCCAGCAGGAGGCGGTGCAGAGCTGGAGCGGGATCGGCTTCCGCATGGGCGGGCGGTTCTTCGTCGCCCCCATGGGGGAGGTCGGCGAAGTCCTGCACGAACCGCGCTACACCCAGCTGCCGGGCGTGAAGACCTGGGTCAAGGGGGTGGCCAACGTACGTGGCCGCCTGCTGCCGATCATGGACCTCTGCGGTTTCCTCGGCACCGAACTGTCGCCCTTGCGCAAGCAGCGGCGGGTGCTGGTGGTGGAGCACCTGGACGTGTTCGCCGGCCTCATCGTCGATGAGGTGTTCGGCATGCAGCACTTCCCGGTGGACACCTTCAGCGAACAGCTGCCGCCACTAGAAGCGGCACTGCAACCCTTCATTCATGGCGTCTTCCATCGAGAGCAGCCGTGGCTGGTGTTCAGCCCGCATGCGCTGGCGCAACACCAGGGCTTCCTCGACGTCGCCGTATAAACAGCTTCACCGGTTGGGCCGGTCTGCCGGCCCGTGTCGTGACATGGAAATCGTAATCGTGGTCGGTCCGGGCGGGGGCCAAATATGAAGAAAATCAACGCAGGCAATCTTTTCGCGGGCATGCGCAGCAGCTCGGTGATCGCGGGGCTGTTCATCGTCCTCATCGTCTCGATCGTGTTGCTGTTCGCCAACTTTGCCTACCTCAACACCCAGTCGAACCATGACAAGCAGTACATCGGCCATGCCGGCGAACTGCGCGTCCTGTCGCAGCGGATCGCGAAGAACGCCACCGAAGCGGCGGCGGGCAAGGGCGAGGCGTTCAAGCTCCTGAAGGATGCGCGCAACGACTTCGAGAAACGCTGGAACATCCTGGTCAACGGCGACGAGAGTACATCCCTGCCGCCCAGCCCCGAAGCGGTGAAGCCGCAGATGGACGTGGTGCAGCAGGACTGGGACGGCCTGCGCAAGAACGCCGACTCCATCCTCGCCAGCGAACAGACCGTACTGTCCCTGCACCAGGTGGCCTCGACCCTCGCCGAAACCATCCCGCAGCTGCAGGTGGAATACGAAGAGGTGGTCGACATCCTGCTGGAGAACGGTGCCCCGGCCGACCAGGTCGCGGTCGCCCAGCGCCAGTCGCTGCTCGCCGAACGTATCCTCGGCTCGGTGAACAAGGTGCTGGCCGGCGACGAGAACTCGGTGCAGGCCGCCGACAGCTTCGGCCGCGACGCCAGCCTGTTCGGCCGCGTACTGAAGGGCATGCAGGAAGGCAACGCGGCGATGAGCATCTCCAAGGTGACCAACGCCGAGGCGGTGGATCGCCTGAACGAGATCGCCGAACTCTTCGAGTTCGTCTCCGGCTCGGTGGACGAGATCCTCGAGACCTCGCCCGACCTGTTCCAGGTCCGGGAAGCGGCGAACAACATCTTCAGCGTTTCGCAGACCCTGCTGGACAAGGCCTCGCAACTGGCCGACGGCTTCGAGAACCTGGCCGGCGGGCGTAGCATCAACCTGTTCGCCGGTTACGTCCTCGGCGCCCTGGCCCTGGCCTCGATCATCCTGATCGGCCTGGTGATGGTGCGCGAGACCAACCGCCGGCTGGCCGAGACCGCTGAGAAGAACGACCGCAACCAGGCCGCGATCCTGCGTCTGCTCGACGAGATCGCCGACCTCGCGGACGGCGACCTGACCGTGGCCGCGACCGTGACCGAGGACTTCACCGGCGCCATCGCCGACTCGATCAACTACTCCATCGACCAGCTCCGCGAACTGGTGGAGACCATCAACCAGACCGCCGTGCAGGTGGCCGCAGCGGCCCAGGAAACCCAGTCCACCGCGATGCACCTGGCCGAAGCCTCCGAGCACCAGGCGCAGGAAATCGCCGGCGCCTCGGCGGCGATCAACGAAATGGCGGTGTCGATCGACCAGGTATCGGCGAACGCCTCGGAATCCTCGGCGGTAGCGGAACGTTCGGTAGCCATTGCCAACAAGGGCAACGAGGTGGTGCACAACACCATCACCGGCATGGACAACATCCGCGAGCAGATCCAGGACACCTCGAAGCGAATCAAGCGCCTCGGCGAATCGTCCCAGGAGATCGGCGACATCGTCAGCCTGATCAACGACATCGCCGACCAGACCAACATCCTCGCCCTGAACGCCGCGATCCAGGCGTCGATGGCTGGGGACGCGGGCCGCGGCTTCGCCGTGGTAGCGGACGAGGTA
Source organism: Pseudomonas sp. B111 (assembly GCF_026428275.1). Taxonomy (NCBI): domain Bacteria; kingdom Pseudomonadati; phylum Pseudomonadota; class Gammaproteobacteria; order Pseudomonadales; family Pseudomonadaceae; genus Pseudomonas; species Pseudomonas sp. B111. The sequence goes on from NZ_CP097857.1 coordinate 5,857,214, forward strand.
CAGCGACTGGCGGAACGTTCCTCGGCGGCGACCAAGCAGATCGAGGCGCTGGTGAAGACCATCCAGACCGACACCAACGAAGCGGTGATCTCGATGGAGCAGACCACCTCCGAGGTGGTCCGCGGCGCGCGCCTGGCCCAGGACGCCGGTGTGGCCCTGGAGGAGATCGAGAAGGTATCCAAGACCCTCGCGGCACTGATCCAGAACATCTCCAACGCCGCCCGTCAGCAGGCATCGTCGGCCGGCCACATTTCCAACACCATGAACGTCATTCAGGAGATCACCTCGCAGACCTCCGCCGGTACCACCGCCACCGCGCGGAGCATCGGCAACCTGGCGAAGATGGCGAGCGAGATGCGCAACTCGGTATCCGGCTTCAAACTGCCGGAGGGCGTGGAGCAGGCCTGAGCATAGGCGCGGCGGCCGCCTGGCGGGCGCCGCGTCGACACCTTGGACGAGGGGCACGGCATGCAGGCGAACGGCGTCTGGTCACTGCAGCCGCTGGCCGATATGTCGGCAGCGGAGTTCCGCGACTGGCAGGTCCTGTTGGAGAACCGCACCGGCGTGGTGCTCAACGAGCAGCGCCGGACGTTCCTGCAGGCCAGCCTGACCGCGCGCATGCGTGAACTGGGCATCGGCGACTACCACAGCTACTACCGCCAGGTGACCGACGGTCCGCGTGGCGCAGTGGAGTGGGCGACCCTGCTGGACCGCCTGACCGTCCAGGAAACCCGTTTTTTCCGTCATCCCCCGTCTTTCGAGCTGCTCGAGCGCTACCTGGGCGAGCGCCTGCGCCGCGAAGGCATGCCGCGGCCCTGGGCCCTGTGGAGCGTCGGCTGCTCCAGCGGCGAGGAACCCTACTCGCTGGCGATGTGCGCCGCGCAGGCGTTGCGCGGGCAGGAACGGGAAGATTTTTTCGGCGTCACCGGGACGGATATCAGCCTTCACGCCCTGCAGCGGGCGCGGCAGGCGAACTATCCGGCCCGCAAGCTGGAGCAACTGGAGGCCGGACTGGTCGAACGCTATTGCGAACGCCAGGCCGACGGCAGCTTCAGCGTGAAAACGATACTGACCGAGCGCGTCTGCTGCGCCCGGCTGAATGTGCTGGACCTGGCGAAGGCGCCCTGGTCCGGCATGGACGTGATTTTTTGTCAGAACCTGCTGATCTACTTCCGTCGCTGGCGACGGCGCGAGATCCTCAACCGGTTGGCCGAACGGCTGGCGCCGGGAGGCTTGCTGGTGATCGGGGTCGGCGAAGTGGTCGACTGGAGCCATCCGGAGCTCGAGCCGGTCGCCGACGAGCGGGTCCTGGCCTTTACCCGTAAGGGGTACTCAGGCACATGAATGGAGTGGCTATGGGTGACCGGCACGACTACGTCGCTCTGGAATGGGTGAAAGGCGAGATCGCCGAAACCCTGAAACAGGCGCGCCAGGCGCTGGAAGCGTTCGTCGAGAACCCGCAGGACCCGACCCGCATGCGGTTCTGCCTGACCTACGTGCACCAGGTGCAGGGCACCCTGCAGATGGTCGAGTTCTACGGCGCGGCCCTGCTCGCCGAGGAAATGGAGCAGTTGGTCCAGGCCTTGCTGGACGGTCGCGTGCCGAACCAGGGCGAGGCCCTGGAAGTGCTGATGCAGGCGATCCTGCAACTGCCGGTCTACCTCGACCGGATCCAGACCGCCCGGCGCGACCTGCCGATGGTGGTCCTGCCGCTGCTCAACGACCTGCGCGCCGCGCGCGGCGAGAAGCTGCTCTCGGAAACCAGCCTGTTCGCGCCCGACCTGTCGCAGCGCCAGCCGCAACTGGACGGCGAGGCCATCGCGCAACTGCGCACCGACGAACTCGGCGGCTTGCTGCGCAAGCTGCGCCAGACCCAGCAGATGGCCCTGGTCGGCCTGCTGCGCAACCAGGACGTGGCCACCAGCCTCGGCTACCTGGCGCGTGTCTATGCGCGCCTGGAGGGCCTGTGCCGCGAGGCACCGCTGGGGCCGCTGTGGAGCATCGCTTCCGGCCTGGTCGAGGGCCTGGCCAACGGTAGCGTGGTCAACAGCGCCTCGGTGCGCACCCTGCTGCGCCAGCTCGACCGCGAACTCAAGCGCCTGGTCGAGCAGGGCGCCGACGGCCTGAACCAGGCCGCGCCGGACGAGCTGGTGAAGAACCTGCTGTTCTACGTGGCCAAGGCGCCTTCGCAGTCGCCGCGAATCCGCGCACTGAAGGAACAGTACCGCCTCGACGAGGCGCTGCCCGACCACGAGACGGTGGATGCCGAGCGCGCCCGCCTCGCCGGACCCGACCGCGACGCGATGCGTTCGGTGGTCGGTGCGTTGTGCGAGGAACTGGTGCGGATCAAGGACAGCCTCGACCTGTTCGTGCGCAGCGACCGTGGCCACCCCTCGGAACTGGACGCCCTCCTGGCGCCGCTCAAGCAGATCGCCGATACCCTGGCGGTGCTCGGCTTCGGCCAACCGCGCAAGGTCATCCTCGACCAGTTGGACGTCATCCACGCCCTGGCCCAGGGCCGCCGCGAGCCGAGCGACGCGATCCTGATGGACGTCGCCGGCGCGTTGCTCTACGTCGAGGCCACCCTGGCCGGCATGGCCGGTCCCGGCGACGAGCGCAACAGCGAGGAAAGCCGCCTGCCCACCACCGATGTGGCGCAGATCCACCAGTTGGTGATCAAGGAAGCGCGCAACGGTCTGGAGCAGGCCAAGGACGCGATCATCGAGTTCATCGCCTCGCAGTGGAACCACGAGCACCTGGCCCGCGTGCCGGAGCTGCTGACCCAGGTCCGCGGCGGCCTGGCGATGATCCCGCTGGAGCGCGCCGCGACCCTGCTGGAAACCTGCAACCGCTATATCCAGGAACAGCTGCTGGCGCGCAAGGCGGTGCCGGACTGGCAGAGCCTGGATACCCTGGCCGATGCCATCACCAGCGTCGAGTATTACCTGGAGCGCCTGAGCGAGGACCATGCCAGCCAGAGCGACCTGATCCTCGACGTCGCCGAGGACAGCCTGGCGAACCTCGGCTATACGCTGAAACCGAATTCGTCGGCCCCGGCCGAGCCCGGCCTGTCCGGGCCCGCTGCCATCGAGTCCCCGGCTGCCGAGCCGGAGAGGCCGGAGGCGGTCGTCGAGGTCGCCGAGACAGCGGAGCAACCGCCCGCCGACACGGCTCCTGCCGAGGCGGCGAGGGAAGATGCCCCGCTGCTGGCCAGCGACGACAACTGGACCCTTGGCGAAGTCGCGCCCGACGCCGGCGAGCCGTCCCTCGACCTGGCCCTGGACCTGCCGCTGGACGATTCCGCCGAAGTGCCGCCGGCGTTGCCGGAGGTGGTCGAGGAGAGCGGCCAGCCGCAGTCGACCCCGGCGCCTGCCCGCAGCTTGGACGATTTCAGCCTCGACGAGATCGATCTCTCCGGCCTCGACCTGCCCGCCGATGCGGCCCCGGCCTCCGGGCCGGCGGCCCTGGCGGACTGGTCGCTGCCGGAGCAGTGGGGGCTCGGCGATGACCTGGCGCAGCCGGCGCAGGCCGACGAGACGTTGGATCTGAGCCTGGAGGAGCCGGCGCTGTCCTTCGACGCACCGCTGGAAAGCCTCGAGCCGTTGCCGGCGCTGGAGCCTTTCGACGGCTCCGCTGAACAGGAGCTGGTTCTCGATGCGCTCGATCCGCTGCCGCTGGATGTAGCCTTGCCGGAGGTGGAGGGCGAGGTGTCCGCCTGGGAGGGCTCGAGCCTGGAGGAACTGGATCTTTCCGACCTCGATCTCCCCGAGGTGCAATTGCCCGAGGCCGAGGCGCCGCCTGCCGCCGAGGCGCTCGCCAGCGCAGCGCCGGCCCTGTCTCTGGCCGAGGTGATGGCTGCGCCGGTGCAGCCGATCAACCCGCCGGCGCAGAACGTTCCGGTCAGCCTGCTGCCGCCGCCGGCCGACGAGGAGCCGGTGGACGAGGAACTGCGCGAGGTCTTCATCGAGGAGGCCGGCGAGGTCCTGGAGACCCTCGGCCGCTACCTGCCGGCCTGGAAAGCCGACCACGACGACCGCGACGCGCTGACCGAGGTACGCCGTGCCTTCCATACCCTCAAGGGCAGCGGACGGATGGTCCGTGCCCTGGTGATCGGCGAACTGGCCTGGTCGATAGAGAACCTGTTCAACCGCGTGCTCGATCGCAGCATCGCCGCCAGCGAGCCGGTGCAGCGAGTGGTGGACCAGGTCGTGGCCCTGTTGCCGGAGCTGGTCGAGGAGTTCGCCGCCAATGCCCAGCGCCAGCGCGACGATGTCGACCTGCTGGCGGCCACCGCGCATGCCCTGGCCAAGGGCGAGCCGCTGCCGGAACCGCCGGCGCCGGACGACGGCGGAGTACCGCCGGAGGCCGGGGCGGAGCAGCCGCCGAGCCTGGAGAACGGCGTCCAGGCGCCGCCATTGGCCGACGCGCCGCAGGCCGCTGCCGAGGCGCAGAGCGACGTCGAACTGCTCGATCCGCAACTGCTGGAGATCTTCACCAACGAGGCGGAGACCCATCTCGAGGCCCTGGTCGGCTTCCTCGCCGACTGCGCCCGCGAACTGCCGCAGCCGGTCACCGATGCCTTGCAGCGTGCCCTGCATACCCTCAAGGGCAGCGCGCACATGGCCGGCATCCTGCCGATCGCGGAGATCGCCACGCCGCTGGAAAAACTGGTCAAGGAATACAAGTCCAACCTGCTCGCCTTCGACCTGCGCGAAGCCGAGTTGCTGCACGACGCCGAGCAACTGTTCCGCATCGGCCTGGAACAGGTCGGTGCGCACCGGCCGTTGAACCCGATCCCCGGCAGCGATGCGCTGCTGGAGCGTATCGAGGCACTGCACCAGGAGCGCATCGCCTCGCTCGAGGCCGAGCGCTACAGCGATGCCGGCGAGCGCCGCGATCCGTTGCTGATCGAGGCGTTCCTCGTCGAAGGCATGGACATCCTGCTGGACGCCGAGGACTTGCTCGAGCGCTGGCACGAGCATCCGCAGGAGCGCCAGGAGCTGAGCGCGCTGCGCGAGGAACTCAGCGCTCTGGACCAGGGCGCCCGGCATGCCGAGCTGCCGCAGGTGGAAGAACTCTGCCAGGCCTTGCTGGCGCTCTACGATGCCGTCGAGGAAGGCCGCCTGGCGGTCAGCCCGGCGTTCTTCGAGGAAGCCCGCCAGGCCCATGAGGCGCTGATCGGGATGATGGACCAGGTCGCCGCCGGCCTGCAGGTCACGCCGCGTCCGGAGCGGGTCGCGGCCCTGCAGGAACTGTTGGAAGCGCCCGCCGCCGAGGCCGTTCCGTTCATCGACCCGGAGAGCCTCGGCGCCGACGATTTCCCCCCGGAAGACGAAGAGCTGGCCCTCCCCGAGGCGGTCTTCGAAGAGGCCGGGACGCCTGCCGAGGAGACCGTACCGGCAGCGCCTGCACCGGCTCCCGGCCGCGAGCTGGACGAGGAAATGGTGTCGATCTTCCTCGAAGAGGCGGTGGACATCCTCGAAAGCGCCGGCCAGGCACTGGCCCAATGGCAGGCCGAGCCGGGCGCGCTGTCTTCGCTCAGCGCCCTGCAGCGCGACCTGCACACCCTCAAGGGCGGCGCACGAATGGCCGAGATCGCCGAGATCGGCGACCTGGCCCACGAGCTGGAGGCCCTCTACGAAGGACTGGTCGACCGCCGTTACCAGCACTCCCCGCAACTGGCCGGATTGCTGCAAGCCTGTCACGACCGCCTGGCCGAACAGCTCGACCAGTTGAGCGCCGGCCAGCCCCTGGCCGACCCGCACGACCTTATCCAGGCGATCCGCCGGTTCCGCCAGGGCCCTCTGGCCGAGGCCGCGACACCGGGCGAGGCGGAAAGCCCCGTCGAGGAACTCGTTGCACCGGCCGTCGAGGTGCCCGCCGCGCCTGCCGCGACGCAGCCGCCCGCTGCGGAGGCGTTCGAAGAGCGCGATCCCGAACTGGTGGAGATCTTCCTCGAGGAAGGCTTCGATATCCTCGACAGCGCTGCCGCCGCGTTGCAGCGCTGGATCGACGACGTCGACAACACCATCGAACTGGAAGCCTTGCAGCGCGACCTGCATACCCTCAAGGGCGGTGCGCGGATGGCCGAGATCGGCGAGATCGGCGACCTCGCCCATGAGCTTGAATTCCTCTACGAAGGCCTCTGCGGCGGACGCCTGCGCGCCAGCCCGGCCTTGTTCGGCCTGCTGCAGCGCTGCCACGACGAGCTGGCCGAGATGCTCGAGGCGGTGCGTGGCCACCGCACGCTGCCCGACGGGCAGGCGCTGATCGCGGAGATCAGACGCCTGCGCAGCGATCCCGACGAGCAACTGAGCGTACCCACCAGCGTCAGCCTCAAGCCGCTGGCGGCGAAGGGTGCGGCGGCCGACGAGAGCGAGATCCTCGACATCTTCCTCGAGGAAGCCGACGACCTGCTGGAGAACCTCGAACTGGCGCTCGGCCGCTGGGACGGCGGCAACGGCGACGCCCAGCCGCTGGACGACCTGCTGCGGATCCTGCACACCCTCAAGGGCGGCGCGCGCCTGGCCGGGCAGACCGAGCTGGGCAACCTGGCCCACGACCTCGAGCAGCATCTCACCGATGCGCAGCAACAGGGCGCGCCGTGGCCGGACAGCCTGCTGCTGGATGCGCAGTCGGGGCTGGAAGGCCTGCAGCGGCAGGTCGACCTGTTGCGCGAGCGGCTGGCCGAGGACGACGAGGCCGGTGAACGGCCCGAGCCCGCCCAGGCGCTGGTCCAGGCCGACGATACCGACCGCGCGGTGGCCTCCGCGCTGGCCGAGCTGACCCGCCTGGCCCCGGCGGCCGGCGCGATCATGGCGGCCGAGGCGGCGCCTCCGGCTGCCCCGGCCACCACCCTGCCGTTCGTGCGCAAGGCCCAGGAGGCGGCCCAGGAGGCCGCTTCCCGGCGTGCCCCGCAGGAACTGGTGAAGGTGCCGGCGGAACTGCTGGAGAACCTGGTCAACCTGGCGGGCGAGACCTCGATCTTCCGCGGCCGGGTCGAGCAGCAGGTGAGCGACGTCGGCTTCACCCTCGGCGAGATGGAGTCCACCATCGAGCGGGTGCGCGACCAGTTGCGCCGCCTCGACACCGAGACCCAGGCGCAGATCCTCTCGCGTCATCAGGCCGATGCCGAACGCGCCGGCTACGAAGAATTCGACCCGCTGGAAATGGACCGCTATTCGCAGTTGCAGCAGCTCTCGCGCGCACTCTTCGAATCGGCCTCCGACCTTCTCGACCTGAAGGAAACCCTGGCGGCGAAGAACCGCGACGCGGAGACCCTGCTGCTGCAACAGGCGCGGGTCAACACCGAACTCCAGGAAGGCCTGATGCGCACCCGCATGGTGCCGTTCGATCGGCTGGTACCGCGTTTGCGGCGGATCGTCCGGCAGGTGGCCGGCGAACTCGGCAAGCAGGTCGAGTTCGTGGTCGGCAACGCCGACGGCGAGATGGATCGTACCGTTCTCGAACGCATCGTCGCGCCGCTGGAGCACATGCTGCGCAACGCCGTGGACCACGGCATCGAGTCCGGCGAGACGCGCCGCGCGGCGGGCAAGCCGGAGCACGGTACGATCCGCCTGAACATCGGCCGCGAGGGCGGCGACATCCTCCTCACCCTCTCCGACGACGGCGCCGGCATCCGCCTCGACGCGGTACGGCGCAAGGCCATCGAGCGTGGCCTGATGAGCGCCGACAGCGACCTCAGCGATCATGAAGTGCTGCAGTTCGTGCTCGAGTCCGGTTTCTCCACCGCCGAAAAGGTCACCCAGATCTCCGGGCGCGGCGTCGGCCTCGACGTGGCCAACTCCGAGGTCAAGCAGCTCGGCGGCTCGGTGAGCATCCAGACCGAGCCGGGCCAGGGCACCCGCTTCAACGTGCGGCTGCCGTTCACCGTGTCGGTGAACCGGGCGCTGATGGTGCTATCCGGCGAGGATCTCTACGCGGTGCCGCTGAACACCATCGAGGGCATCGTGCGGGTTTCGCCCTACGAACTGGAGGCGCTCTACGACCAGCGCGGCGAGGCGGGGCTGGATACGCCCAGCTTCGAATATGCCGGGCAGTCCTACGAACTGAAGTACCTCGGCGAGCTGCTGAACAACGGCCAGGAACCCAAGCTGGTCGGCCAGTCGCTGCCCTTGCCGGTGATCCTGGTGCGCTCCTCGGAGCATGCGGTGGCGGTGCAGGTCGACTCGCTGGCCGGTTCCCGCGAGATCGTGGTGAAGAGCCTCGGTCCGCAGTTCGCCGGGGTCGCCGGGATTTCCGGGGCGACCCTGCTCGGCGATGGCCGGGTGGTGGTGATCCTCGACCTGCTGGCGACCATCCGCTCCCGGCACGCGCTGCTCGGCCAGGAAAACCGTCGCGAACGCCTGGCGCTGCGCCAGGAAATGGCGGCGAGCGAAAGCGAGCAGCAGCGGCCGCCGCTGGTCATGGTGGTGGACGACTCGGTCACCGTGCGCAAGGTCACCACCCGCCTGCTGGAGCGCAACGGCATGAACGTGCTGACCGCGAAGGACGGCGTGGACGCCATCGCCCAGCTCCAGGAGCACCGTCCGGACATCCTCCTGCTGGACATCGAGATGCCGCGCATGGACGGTTTCGAGGTCGCCACCCTGGTGCGCCACGACGAGCGCCTGGGCAACCTGCCGATCATCATGATCACCTCGCGGACCGGCGAGAAACACCGCGAGCGCGCGCTGGGCATCGGCGTCAACCAGTACCTCGGCAAGCCTTACCAGGAAACCGAGCTGCTCGAAGCCATCCAGTCCCTGGTCGGCCAGCATGAGTGAGCGCGCCACCCCACGGGTCGCGGTGATCGCCGACACCTCGTTGCAGCGCCACGTGCTGCAACAGGCGCTGCTCGGCCATGGCTACGAGGTGGTGCTCAACGCCGACCCGGCCAGGGTCGACGACGCCGCGCTGGAGTGCGCGCCCGACCTGTGGCTGGTGGACCTGACCCAGCAGGACGACTCGCCGCTGCTGGACAGCCTGCTGGAGCAGGACCGTGCGCCGGTGCTGTTCGGCGAGGGCCACGCGCCGGAGCGGCATACCGAACATTACCCGCGCTGGGAGCGGCGGCTGATCGGCAAGCTGAAGCGCTTGATCGGCGACCCCAGCGATGGCGTTGGCGACAGCCTCGGCGCATTGCTCGACGAGGAGCGTCCGCCGCGCCTGGAGATTCCCGGCGACCTCGCGGCGATGCCGCTGCAGGCCGGCGAAGCGGCCCGCGAGGTGTGGCTGCTGGCGGCCTCGCTCGGCGGCCCGGCGGCGGTGAAGGCATTTCTCGACGCCTTGCCCGGCGGCCTGCCGATCGGCTTCCTCTATGCCCAGCACATCGACGCCAGCTTCGAGCAGAACCTGCCGCAGGCAGTCGGCCGGCACAGCCAGTGGCATGTGAAGAACGTCCGCGACGGTGAAGCGCTGCGTTGCGGCGAGGTCATGGTGGTGCCGGTGCTGCACGAACTCGGTTTCCACCACGACGGGCGGCTGAAATGCAGCCAGCGTCCCTGGCCGGAACCCTACACCCCGTCCATCGACCAGATGATGCTCAACCTGGCCCAGCAGTTCGGGCCCGACTGCGGGGTGATCGTCTTCAGCGGCATGGGTAGCGACGGCAGCGCCGCTGCCGCCTACGTGCGGCGCCAGGGTGGCGAGGTATGGACCCAGCGCGCCGACAGTTGCGTCTGTTCGAGCATGCCGGACAGCTTGCGCGAAGCCGGTTACAGCAGTTTCAATGCCAGCCCCCGCGAACTGGCCGAGGCATTGGTCAAGCATCTGGCCGCACGCTGCGCGCCGACAGGAGTCGAAACATGAACCAGGCCGTGATCGAGCAGGATGGCATGAGCCGGAACACCCCAGCCAACCCGACCCCGGACAGCCTCACCGGGCTGCTCCTGCCGCTGAGCGACCGCACCCTGCTGTTGCCCAACGTCGCCGTGGCCGAACTGATCGCCTATCGCAACCCGCAGGTCGCCGCCGGCGTGCCGCAGTGGTACCTGGGCCAGGTGGCCTGGCGCGACCTGCGCCTGCCGCTGCTGTCCTTCGAGGCGGCCTCCAGTGGCGAACAGCAGCCGGTACTCGGCAGCAGCGCGCGGGTGGTGGTCATCAACGCCCTCGGCGGACGTCCCCATGTGAAATTCCTCGCCCTGCTGGTGCAGGGCATTCCGCGCTCGGTGCGGCTGGACGCCAATCTCGCGGGCACCGCCGCGCCGCTGGCGGCGCTGGAACTGGCGGCGGTGGACATCGGCGGCGAAACCGCGCGGATTCCGGACCTGGCCGGGCTCGAAGAGAAGCTCGCCGACGCCGGCCTGATCTGAGCCGTCCATGGCCGGCCTGCAACACGCGCGGATCGGCGCCTCCCTCGAGGTCGCCAGCGCCAGCCTGGCCGGGCACCGCTTCGAGAAGCACAGCCACGACGAGTTCGTCATCAGCGCCAACCTCTGCGGATTGGAAGATGTCTGGCTGGATGGCCGTACCTTCCAGGCCGACAGCGGCGACCTGACCCTCTACAACCCGGGGCAGATCCAGGGCGGCGGCGTCCGCGACGGCCAGCCCTGGCGCTTCGCCAGCCTCTATCTGCCTGCCGCCGAACTGGCGAGCAGCCTGGATCTTTCCTCCGTCGAGTTCGACCGCCCGCTGCTGCGCAGTCCGGCGCTGGGCCGCGAGTTGGCCGCTAGCATCGAAGCCTTGCTGGCCAGCGACCGCTTCGCCCGCGAACGGGGCGAGGAGCGCCTGCTGGAGTTCCTTGGCCGCCTGCTGGCGGCGAGCGGCACCCGCCTGCCGCAGAGGGCCGATCCTGGGCGCCCGGCTGTCGCCCGCCTGCAGGCGCTGCTCGCCGAGCGCCTGGCCGAGCCGCCGGACCTGGATGGGATGGCGGAGCAGGTGGGCCTGTCGAAATACCACCTGCTGCGGGCGTTCAAGAAGGCCACCGGGCTCAGCCCGCGCCAGTGGAGCATGCAACTGCGCACCCGCCGCGCCCTCGGCCTGTTGCGCCGTGGCCTGGCGGTGGGCGAGGTGGCCCACGCCCTGGGCTTCGCCGACCAGAGCCACCTGACCCGTTACTTCACCAGCGCCTACGGCATTTCGCCGGGCCGCTACCAGCGCGCCGTGCGCGGCTGAACTGCGCAATCCGGTTCAAGTCCGCTTCGCTGCCGGCCGGGATAATCCGACGACCCACCCACGGAGTCGTCGTCCCATGCTCGCCATCTTCCTCGCCGCCTTGCTGTTCGGTTTCGCCTTCAATGTTTCTCCTGGCGCGGTGTTCAGCGAAACGCTGCGCCGTGGTTTGACCGGCGGCTTCCGCCCGGCGTTGCTGGTGCAACTGGGGTCGCTGATCGGCGATGCCGTCTGGGCCCTGCTCGGGCTCACCGGGCTGGCACTGCTGCTGGGCTACGAACAGGTGCGGATTCCCCTGACCCTGGCCTGTGCCGCCTACCTGGCCTGGCTCGGCGTGCAAGGCTTGCGCGACGCCTGGAGTCCGCCGCTGGCGGCGGAGGATGCCGGCGAGCAGGGGCGCAACGCCTTCGGCGCCGGCGCGGCGATCTCCCTGTCCAACCCGAAGAACGTGGTCTATTGGGGCGCCCTCGGCAGCGCCCTGGCGGGGATCGTCGACGGCACGCCGAACCAGGCGCAGTCGCTGGTGTTCTTCGCCGGTTTCATGCTCTCGTCGCTGATCTGGTGCTTTTGCTGCGCGGCGCTGGTGGACTGGCTGCGGCGCAACACCTCGCTGTTCTGGCACCGCCTCAGCTACGCCGGTTGCGGCGTGCTCCTGCTCGGCCTGGCAGGACTGGCGCTGCGCGGGCTGTAGCCGCGCCTCAGGCCGGCGCCAGGCGCCGCCGCAGCAGGCGTTGGCGCAGGCTTTCGAACCTGCCGAGGTCGACATGCCGGGCATGGTCGCCGACGACGATCCGGCCGTCGGGCAGCTCCGCCCAGTGCTGTAGTCCGCCCTCCAGGTCCAGTTCGCCGTAGCGGATGCGCAGCGCCCGGCCGGATTCGAGGTGCCAGAGCTGGGCGAGGTCCCGCGAGCGATGCGGTTCCAGCCACGGCGCCAGGAGCAGCCAGCCTCCGTCCAGGGCCTGGAGCTTCAGGTAGGGGCCTTCGGCCAGGCCGTCCAGCGAGTGGCTGCGGATCTCGCCGCTGTCGAGCCGGCCTTCGCAGAGCGTTTCACGCTCCAGCCAGACGATGGTCCCGGGCGCCGCCGAGGTCGGTTGCGCCGGATCGGCGGGCAGATCCTTGCCGACGGGGAACGGCAGGGGCTGGATGCGTGCCTCGCGCCATTCGAAGAACTGCCCGCGGGAGAGCAGGCAGACGCGCTGGTCCGGAGTGGTGAAGACCGCCGGCGGATTCTCGATGGAGCGCCGCGCTTGCGGCACCTCGAAGAGCAACCGCGGTTCGTCGTTGCCCTGGGCGAAGCCCGGATAGAGGAAGAACAGGCCGCGGTCGGCCAGGAGCAGGTCGTCCCCGGCCAGGCCGATGGCAAGTTCCGGGGTGCGGCGTTGGCGCAACGACTGCGCCGGCGGCAGCGGCAAGGGCGGTAGTTCGGGCGTCAACGAGGCGAGGTCGCGGGAGCGATGCAGCCAGGCGTAGGGGCTTCCCGAACGGGTCATCCTGACCCAGGCGTGCAGGCCGTCCGCCGAACTGGCCCGGCAGAGCAACGCGCCCTGGGTTTCCTCCGCGCCATCGGGCAGGCGTTGCAGCCTGGGCCATTGGCGCAGGTCCAGCAGGTTGCGGCTGTCCTCGCCCGGCAGGCGGGCGATGGCCAGGCCGGGCGCCAGGTGCTCGGCGTGTTCGAGGCAGATGTAGGCCGAAGCCGGCGCCAGGCCGGCCGGCGCGGCGGCGGGGAGGGCCGCCCGGGCGCCCTCGGGTGCGTCTTCCTGGCGCAGCGTGCGGGCGTTGTGGCCCTGCGCTGCGAGCGCATCGAGGAGGCGCTGGCTGTGGGGGGCGCCGACCACGTACAGGTTCAGGCTGTCGTCTTCGTCCAGGCGTTCCACCAACGCCAGTCCGAGGGATTCCAGCTCCTGGCCGAGGGCTGGCAGGAAATCCTCGGGAAGGTCGTCGCGCAGGCGCTCCAGCAGCGTCTCCAGTGCGGCGGAGGCCAACTGCGGGAAGCGTCCGGCATAGTCTCGGCGGAGTACGCCGAGCACGTCGGGCAGGCGGATCTTCCAATCGAAGGTAACGGGCGTGTCCATGCGTGCGATCCGTTGCGAAGTGGGTTGCGCAACGGTATTCACTGGCTGTCGCCGTTGTAAAGCGGCGGGAGAGATATCAGGCGAAGTCGCCCCAGAGTTGCTGGGCCACCGCCAACGCTACCACCGGCGCGGTCTCGGTGCGCAGCACTCGCGGGCCGAGGCGCGCGGCGTGGAAACCGGCCGCCTGCGCCTGCTCCACCTCGGCATCGCTCAGGCCGCCTTCGGGACCCACCAGGAAGGCCAGGCGCGACGGCGGCGCATGGCTGGCCAGGGGGGCGGCTACTGGGTGCAGGACCAGCCTGAGCTCATCGTCCCGCCCGCGCAGCCAGTCCTCCAGGGCCAGCGGCGGATGGATCAGCGGCAGGCTCGAACGGCCGCACTGCTCGCAGGCGCTGATCGCCACCTGGCGCCAGTGTTGCAGGCGCTTGTCGGCGCGCTCGTCCTTCAGGCGCACTTCGCAACGCTCGCTGACGATCGGGGTGATTTCCGCCACCCCCAGCTCGGTGGCCTTCTGGATCGCCCAGTCCATCCGCTCGCCGCGCGACAGGCCTTGCCCCAGGTGGATACGCAGGGGCGAGTCGGGCTGGCCGGCGAACTGCTCGCGGAGTTCGACGCGGACATTCTTCTTGCCGACCTCGACCAGCTCGCCGAGGTATTCCCGGCCGCTGCCGTCGAACAGTTGCACGGCGTCGCCCGTGGCGTGCCGCAGCACGCGGCCGATGTAGTGGGCCTGGGTCTCGGGCAGGTCGTGCTGGCCGAGGGCGAGGGGCTGGTCGACGAAGAAGCGGGACAGGCGCATGGCGATTCGAGGGTAGTGGCGACAGGCGCGCAGTTTACTGCCTGCCGCGGGGCGCTGGAACCGGCCCCCTCGGGACGAAGGGGCGGCGACGTTCAGCCCGGATCGCGGTGGTCCGGGTGGAAGTCGCTGACCGCCACGCTGACCGCGTCGCGGGTGGCGATGTCGATGCCTTCGCTGGCCACCTCGGCGAGGAAGTCGATCTGCTCCGGGGTAATCACGTAGGGCGGCAGGAAATACACCACGCTGCCCAGCGGGCGCAGCAGCGCGCCGCGCTCCAGGCCATGCTGGAAGACCTTCAGGCCGCGGCGCTCCTGCCAGGGGTAGGGCGTCCTGGACGCCTTGTCCTGGACCATTTCGATGGCCAGGACCATCCCGGTCTGGCGCACCTCGGCGACATGCGGGTGGTCGGCCAGGTGCGCGGTGGCCCTGGCCATGTGGGTGGACAGCGCGCGGTTGGCCTCGATCACCTTGTCTTCCTCGAAGATGTCCAGGGTCGCCAGGGCGGCGGCGCAGGCCAGCGGGTTGCCGGTATAGGTGTGCGAGTGGAGGAAGGCGCGCAGGGTCTGGTAGTCGTCGTAGAAGCCCCGGTAGATGGTCTCGCTGGTCAGCACCGCGGACATCGGCAGGTAGCCGCCGGTGAGGGCCTTGGACAGGCAGAGGAAATCCGGGGCGATGCCGGCCTGCTCGCAGGCGAACATCGTCCCGGTGCGGCCGAAGCCCACCGCGATCTCGTCGTGGATCAGGTGCACGCCATAGCGGTCGCAGGCTTCGCGCAGCAGCTTGAGGTAGACCGGATGGTACATGCGCATGCCGCCGGCGCCCTGGATCAGCGGTTCGACGATGACCGCGGCGATCTCGTCGTGCCCTTCGGCCAGGGTGCGCTCCATGTGGGCGAACATGTTCCGCGAATGTTCTTCCCAGCACATGCCGTCCGGACGCAGGAAGCAGTCCGGGCTGGGCACCTTGATGGTGTCCAGCAGCAGCGACTTGTAGGTTTCGGTGAACAGCGCCACGTCGCCCACCGACATCGCGGCGATGGTTTCGCCGTGGTAGCTGTTGGTCAGGGTGACGAAGCGCTTCTTGCGCGGCCTGCCGCTATTGAGCCAGAAGTGGTAGCTCATCTTCAGCGCGACCTCGATGCCCGCCGAGCCGCTGTCGGCGTAGAACACCCGGTCGAGCCCCGGCGGGGTGATCTTCACCAGTCGCTCCGACAACTCGATCACCGGCTGGTGGCTGAATCCGGCGAGGATCACGTGCTCCAACTGGTCGACCTGGTCCTTGATGCGCTGGTTGATGCGCGGGTTGGCGTGGCCGAACACATTGACCCACCAGGAACTGACCGCGTCGATGTAGCGCTTGCCTTCGAAATCCTCCAGCCAGACGCCTTCGCCGCGGCGGATCGGGATCACCGGCAGGCGTTCGTGGTCTTTCATCTGGGTACAGGGATGCCAGAGTACGTTCAGGTCGCGCTGCATCCAGTCGGCGTTAAGGCCCATGGGCTGTCTCCTCGGATCGATCGGCAAAGCCTATGCAATGGGGGTGAGATGAACAACCCGGTGGGTTGGGACACATCCGACAGCAGCCGCCGACGGACTCCTATGGTGGCCCAAACGGCTCTGGCGTATGCTGCGCGCCGTTGCGTCTTTGCTTTTTTTCTGGGGAGTCCGGTATGTCGTTAAGGTGGCTGCGCGCCGCGGCGTTTCTCATGTTGGGGGTGTTCAGCGCGGTGGCGCTGGGCAAGGATAAACAGCCTACGGCGATCGTCGTAGGCGCGGGCCTGGCAGGCCTGAGCGCGGCCTACGAATTGCAGAAGGACGGCTGGCAGGTCACGGTGCTCGAGGCGCGGCCGCAGGTGGGCGGGCGTTCCGGCCTGGCCACCAGCGAATGGGTCGGCAACCAGAAGGTCCAGCCCACGCTCAATGCCTACCTGGACACCTTCAAGCTGAAGCCGGTGCCGGCGCCGGACTTCGTCCGCACCCCCAGCTACCTGATCGACGGCCTGTACTACAGCAGCAGCGATCTCGCGCTCAAGCAGCCGAACGTCGCCGCCGACCTCAAGCGCTTCGAGTCGACCCTGGACGATCTCTCGGCATCGATCTCCGATCCGCTCAACCCCGCCTCGAGCAATACCCTGTTCGCCCTCGACCAGATGAACGCCGCGCGCTGGCTGGACAAGCTGAACCTGTCGCCGACCGCGCGCCTGCTGGTCAACCAGCGTATCCGCTCGCGCTACGACGAACCGTCGCGCCTGTCGCTGCTCTACCTCGCCCAGCAGGGCCGCGCCTACCGTGGCGTCGATGACCGCGACCTGCGCGCGGCGCGCCTACCCGGCGGCAGCCAGGTGCTGGCGGAAGCCTTCGTCAAGCAGATCAAGACGATCAAGACCAAATCCAAGGTGTCGAGCATCGTCCAGGCCAAGGACGGCGTCGCCGTCAAGGCCGGCAGCGAGACCTACAAGGCCGACTACGTGGTTCTCGCCGTGCCGCTGAAGGCGCTCGGCCAGATCCAGATGACCCCGTCCCTGAGCGGTACCCAGATGTCCGCGCTGAAGGGCACCAACTATGGCTGGCGCGACCAGATCCTGCTGAAGTTCAAGCGCCCGGTGTGGGACGACAAGTCGCGCCTCTCCGGCGAGATCTTCAGCGACCAGGGCCTGGGCATGATCTGGGTCGAGCCGGCGCTGAAAGGCGGCGCCAACGTGCTGATCAACCTGTCCGGCGACAACGCCCGCGTGCTGCAGGCTTTCGGCGACCGGCAGATGGTCGACCAGGTGCTGATCCGCATGAACAAGTTCTATCCGAAGATGCGCGGTGCCTTCGCCGGCTACGAAATTCGTCGCTACAGCGCCGACCCGGGCACCGGCGGTTCCTACCTGGCCTACGGTCCGGGCCAGGTGACGCGCTTCTGGCGGATCTGGGAACAGCCGCTGTCGCGGGTCGCCTTCGCCGGCGAGCACACCGATGCGCTGTACCCCGGCACCATCGAGGGGGCGCTGCGCAGCGGCAAGCGCGCCGCCAGCCAGGTGCGCGACCTGTACGCCGGCAAGACTCCGGTGATCGAGGGCGCGCCGATGGTGGCGAAGGCCGAGAAGGTAGCCGCACCGACGACCGGCGGCGAGAAGAAGAACCCATTCGCCTGGTTCACCCGCCTGTTCGATTGATCCCCTTCGCCGGCGCCGGAAGCTCCGGCGCCTTGCGCTTCCCGGTTCGCAGCGCAATCCAGGGTTTTTTCTTAGCCTGCGAACCTATCTTGTGAATCGATGTTTCAAAGCAGAATTTTCTGCTTTAACTCGATGGATTTGCCGCTAGTCTTGAGGCTTCGCTTTTCAAGGAAGTTTTTTCATGCAGTGGCGCAATACCTCATCCCGTTACGGCGTATTCAGCCTGTTCCTGCACTGGGGCAGCGCGCTGGTGGTCTTCGGCCTGTTCGGCCTGGGCCTGTGGATGCGCGAACTGAGCTATTACGACCCCTGGTACCACCCCGCGCCGGCGCTGCATAAAAGCATCGGCATCCTGCTGGCCATCGCCCTGCTGGTGCGGATCGTCTGGCGTTTCGTCAGCCCGCCGCCGCCGGCGCCGGTCAACCACGGTCCGCTCACGCGGGTAGTGAGCAAGCTCGGCCACCTCGCGCTGTACGGGCTGCTGCTGGCGGTGATCGTCGCGGGCTACCTGATTTCCACCGCCGACGGCGAACCGATCAGCGTATTCGGCTGGTTCTCCGTGCCGGCGACCCTCAGCGGGCTGCCCGACCAGGCGGACGTCGCGGGTGAAATCCATCTCTACCTGGCCTGGGCGCTGGTGGTCTTCGCCGTCCTCCATGCCCTGGCCGCCCTCAAGCATCACTTCGTCGACCGCGACCCGACCCTAAAGCGCATGCTCGGTCGCTCGTCGAATGATCAACAACCACGTTAAGGAGAATGTCCATGCTGAAGAAGACCCTTGCCGCGCTGGCGCTCGGCTCCGCACTGTTCACCGCCGGCCAGGCAATGGCCGCGGACTACAAGATCGACAAGGAAGGCCAGCACGCCTTCATCGAGTTCCGCATCAAGCACCTGGGCTATAGCTGGCTGTACGGCCGCTTCAACGACTTCGACGGCAGCTTCACCTTCGACGAGAAGAACCCGTCGGCCGACAAGGTCAAGGTGACCATCAACACCAACAGCGTGGACACCAACCATGCCGAGCGTGACAAGCACCTGCGCAGCGGTGATTTCCTCAACGTCAGCAAGAACCCGACCGCTACCTTCGAATCCACCGAAGTGAAGGCCAACGGCGACAGCGCCGACATCACCGGCAACCTGACCCTGAACGGCGTGACCAAGCCGGTCACCATCAAGGCCAAGCTGATCGGCCAGGGCGACGACCCGTGGGGCGGCTACCGTGCCGGCTTCGAAGGCAGCGCCACCCTGAAGCTGAAAGACTTCGGCATCAAGATGGACCTCGGCCCGGCATCCCAGGAAGTCGAGCTGCTGCTCTCCGTCGAAGGCATTCGCCAGTAAGCGGATACCTGAAACGAAAAACGCCGGCGATCGCCGGCGTTTTTCATTGTGCTTCGAAAAGAATGTTCTTAAATATCCTCAAGCGGTTGCGCGGCCAGGCATTGGTCGAGGAGATGCACCAGGGTGGCTTGTTCCTCCGGGGTGAGCGGGGCAAACAACTCGTCATGCACGCGTGACATGATGGCTTCCGCATGCTGGTGGATGGCCAGCCCCTCGTCGGTGAGGAAGAGCTGGAAGCTGCGCTGGTCACTGGGGTTGCGCTCGCGGCGGACCAGGTTTCTTCCCTCCAGCTCGCGGATCTTCCGGGTGATCAGTGCCTTGTCGCGGCACATCTGGCGTCCCAGATCCTGCAGGTTCAGCCCGCGTTGTTCGTCGATAAGCTTCAATACATGGACGTCGGGCGGGGTCAGGTCGAGTCGCTGGCAATCGAGCTCGCTCTGGATGCGCGTCCGCACATGCTGGAAGACCGCCATCAGCGCGGGCATCAGGTCGGGATTCACGGGGTAGTTCATTGGTCTGGCCGAGTAAACCTAATGTAAATGTGGTTGATCCAGTCAACTATTTTGCTTATTTTAGTTGACCTTATCAACCTTGTTTCAGGTTCTGAATATGGGCCATGGCGCCGGGTGGATAACCGGCCATCGAGCTAAAACGTTTCAGGTGTTTTCACGCGAGGCTTTCGGACGTTTACAAACACCTATGAATGTAAGTATTTTGCCTGCCTTCTTCGAGCCGGTGCAGCGCCTTCACGCTGCATCGGCCGCTTTCGCTCATGAGGACAACGCTATGCAACGAACGCCAGCCATGCGTGTACTGGTTCCGGCCCTGCTGGTCGCGATTTCGGCCCTTTCCGGGTGCGGAAAAAGCGAGGCGCCGCCGCCGGCGCAAACGCCGGAGGTCGGAATCGTGACCCTGGAAGCGCAGACGGTGACCCTGAATACCGAGCTGCCGGGCCGGACCAATGCGTTCCGCATCGCCGAGGTGCGTCCCCAGGTGAACGGCATCATCCTCAAGCGCCTGTTCAAGGAAGGCAGCGACGTCAAGGCCGGGCAGCAGCTCTACCAGATCGACCCCGCCACCTACGAGGCCGACTACCAGAGCGCCCAGGCCAACCTGGCCTCGACCCAGGAGCAGGCCCAGCGCTACAAGCTGCTGGTCGCCGACCAGGCCGTGAGCAAGCAGCAGTACGCCGACGCCAATGCCGCCTACCTGCAGTCCAAGGCGGCGGTGGAACAGGCGCGGATCAACCTGCGCTACACCAAGGTGCTGTCGCCGATCTCCGGCCGCATCGGCCGTTCCGCGGTGACCGAAGGCGCCCTGGTGACCAACGGCCAGGCCAACGCGATGGCCACCGTGCAACAGCTCGACCCGATCTACGTCGACGTCACCCAGCCGTCCACCGCCCTGCTGCGCCTGCGCCGCGAACTGGCCAGCGGCCAGTTGGAGCGCGCCGGCGACAACGCTGCGAAGGTCTCCCTGAAGCTGGAGGACGGTAGCCAATACCCGCTGGAAGGCCGCCTCGAATTCTCCGAGGTTTCCGTCGACGAAGGCACCGGCTCGGTCACCATCCGCGCCGTGTTCCCCAACCCGAACAACGAGCTGCTGCCCGGCATGTTCGTTCACGCGCAGTTGCAGGAAGGCGTCAAGCAGAAGGCCATCCTCGCTCCGCAGCAAGGCGTGACCCGCGACCTCAAGGGCCAGGCTACCGCGCTGGTGGTGAACGCGCAGAACAAGGTCGAGCTGCGGGTGATCAAGGCCGACCGGGTGATCGGCGACAAGTGGTTGGTTACCGAAGGCCTGAACGCCGGCGACAAGATCATTACCGAAGGCCTGCAGTTCGTGCAGCCGGGTGTCGAGGTGAAGACCGTGCCGGCGAAGAATGTCGCGTCCGCGCAGAAGGCCGACGCCGCTCCGGCGAAAACCGACAGCAAGGGCTGATCAAGGGGATTCGTAATGTCGAAGTTTTTCATTGATAGGCCCATTTTCGCGTGGGTGATCGCCTTGGTGATCATGCTCGCGGGCGGCCTGTCGATCCTCAGTCTGCCGGTCAACCAGTACCCGGCCATCGCCCCGCCGGCCATCGCCGTGCAGGTGAGCTACCCGGGCGCCTCGGCCGAGACGGTGCAGGACACCGTGGTCCAGGTGATCGAGCAGCAGATGAACGGGATCGACAATCTGCGCTACATCTCCTCGGAGAGTAACTCCGACGGCAGCATGACCATCACCGTGACCTTCGAACAGGGCACCGACCCCGACATCGCCCAGGTCCAGGTGCAGAACAAGCTGCAACTGGCCACCCCGCTACTGCCGCAGGAAGTGCAGCGCCAGGGGATCCGGGTGACCAAGGCGGTGAAGAACTTCCTCATGGTGGTCGGTGTGGTTTCCACCGACGGCAGCATGACCAAGGAAGACCTGTCGAACTACATCGTTTCCAACATCCAGGACCCGCTCTCGCGGACCAAGGGCGTCGGTGACTTCCAGGTGTTCGGCTCGCAGTACTCGATGCGCATCTGGCTCGACCCGGCCAAGCTGAACAGCTACCAGCTGACCCCCGGCGACGTGAGCAGCGCGATCCAGGCGCAGAACGTGCAGATTTCCTCCGGCCAGCTCGGCGGCTTGCCGGCGGTCAAGGGCCAGCAGCTCAACGCCACCATCATCGGCAAGACCCGCCTGCAGACCGCGGAGCAATTCGAGAACATCCTGCTCAAGGTCAATCCCGACGGTTCCCAGGTGCGCCTGAAGGACGTCGCCGATGTAGGCCTGGGCGGCCAGGATTACAGCATCAACGCGCAGTTCAACGGCAGCCCGGCGTCCGGTATCGCGATCAAGCTGGCCACCGGCGCCAACGCGCTGGATACCGCCAAGGCGATCCGCCAGACCATCGCCAACCTGGAACCGTTCATGCCGCAGGGCATGAAGGTGGTCTACCCGTACGACACCACCCCGGTGGTCTCGGCCTCGATCCATGAGGTAGTGAAGACCCTCGGCGAGGCGATCCTCCTCGTGTTCCTGGTGATGTACCTGTTCCTGCAGAACTTCCGCGCCACGCTGATCCCGACCATCGCCGTACCGGTGGTGCTGCTGGGGACCTTCGGCGTGCTCGCCGCGTTCGGCTTCTCGATCAACACCCTGACCATGTTCGGCATGGTGCTGGCCATCGGCTTGCTGGTGGACGACGCCATCGTGGTGGTGGAGAACGTCGAGCGGGTGATGGCCGAGGAAGGCCTGTCGCCAAGGGAGGCGGCGCGCAAGTCCATGGGTCAGATCCAGGGCGCGCTGGTCGGTATCGCCATGGTGCTCTCGGCGGTATTCCTGCCGATGGCGTTCTTCGGCGGCTCCACCGGGGTGATCTACCGGCAGTTCTCCATCACCATCGTGTCGGCCATGGCCCTCTCGGTGATCGTGGCGCTGATCCTCACCCCGGCGCTCTGCGCGACCATGCTCAAGCCGATCGAGAAAGGCGACCATGGCGAGCACAAGGGCGGCTTCTTCGGCTGGTTCAACCGGATGTTCCTTTCCACCACCCACGGCTACGAGCGGGGCGTGGCGTCGATCCTCAAGCATCGCGCGCCGTACCTGCTGATCTACGTGGTGATCGTGGCCGGGATGATCTGGATGTTCACCCGCATTCCCACCGCGTTCCTCCCCGACGAGGACCAGGGCGTACTGTTCGCCCAGGTACAGACCCCGCCGGGCTCCAGCGCCGAGCGTACCCAGGTGGTGGTGGACTCGATGCGCGAATACCTGCTGGAGAAGGAAAGCTCTTCGGTCAGCTCGGTGTTCACCGTGACCGGCTTCAACTTCGCCGGCCGCGGCCAGAGTTCGGGCATGGCGTTCATCATGCTCAAGCCCTGGGAAGAGCGTCCCGGTGGTGAGAACAGCGTGTTCGAGCTGGCCAAGCGCGCGCAGATGCACTTCTTCAGCTTCAAGGACGCGATGGTGTTCGCCTTCGCGCCGCCGTCGGTACTGGAACTGGGTAACGCCACCGGCTTCGACCTGTTCCTCCAGGACCAGGCGGGCGTCGGCCACGAGGTCCTGCTCCAGGCGCGCAACAAGTTCCTCATGCTCGCCGCGCAGAACCCGGCGCTGCAACGCGTGCGCCCCAACGGCATGAGCGACGAACCGCAGTACAAGCTGGAGATCGACGACGAGAAGGCCAGCGCCCTCGGCGTGTCCCTCGCCGACATCAACAGCACCGTGTCCATCGCCTGGGGTTCCAGCTACGTCAACGACTTCATCGACCGTGGCCGGGTCAAGCGGGTCTACCTGCAGGGCAGGCCGGACGCGCGGATGAACCCGGACGACCTGAGCAAGTGGTACGTGCGCAACGACAAGGGCGAGATGGTGCCGTTCAACGCCTTCGCCACCGGCAAGTGGGAATACGGTTCGCCGAAGCTGGAGCGCTACAATGGCGTGCCGGCGATGGAGATCCTCGGCGAGCCGGCGCCCGGCCTGAGTTCCGGTGACGCCATGGCGGCGGTCGAGGAGATCGTCAAGCAATTGCCGAAAGGCGTTGGCTACTCCTGGACCGGCCTGTCCTACGAGGAGCGCTTGTCCGGCTCGCAGGCGCCGGCGCTGTATGCGCTGTCGCTGCTGGTGGTGTTCCTCTGCCTGGCGGCCCTGTACGAAAGCTGGTCGATTCCGTTCTCGGTGATGCTGGTGGTGCCGTTGGGCGTGATCGGCGCGCTGCTGGCGACGTCCATGCGCGGCCTGTCCAACGACGTGTTCTTCCAGGTGGGCCTGTTGACGACCATCGGCCTGTCGGCGAAGAACGCCATTCTCATCGTGGAGTTCGCCAAGGAGCTGCACGAGCAGGGCAAGGGCATCGTCGAGGCGGCCATCGAGGCCTGCCGCATGCGTCTGCGGCCGATCGTGATGACCTCCCTGGCGTTCATCCTTGGTGTGGTTCCGCTGGCGATCTCCACCGGCGCCGGCTCGGGCAGCCAGCATGCGATCGGTACCGGCGTGATCGGCGGCATGGTCACTGCGACCGTCCTGGCGATCTTCTGGGTACCGCTGTTCTACGTGGCGGTCAGCACGCTGTTCAAGGACGAGGCGTCCAAGCAGCAAGCGTCCGTCGAAAAGGGGCAATGATATGAAACGGTCCTTCCTTTCCCTGGCGGTAGCCGCTGTCGTTCTGTCCGGCTGCTCGCTGATCCCCGACTACCAGCGCCCCGAGGCGCCGGTAGCCGCGGCCTACCCGCAAGGGCAGGCCTACGGGCAGAACACCGGCGCGGCGGCCGTTCCGGCCGCCGACATCGGCTGGCGCGAGTTCTTCCGCGACCCGCAGTTGCAGCAACTGATCGGCGTGGCGCTGGAAAACAACCGCGACCTGCGGGTCGCCGCGTTGAACGTCGAGGCCTTCCGGGCGCAGTACCGCATCCAGCGGGCCGACCTGTTCCCGCGGATCGGCGTGGACGGTAGCGGCACCCGCCAGCGTTTGCCGGGCGACCTGTCGACCACCGGCAGTCCGGCGATTTCCAGCCAGTACGGGGTGACCCTGGGCACTACCGCCTGGGAACTCGATCTCTTCGGCCGCCTGCGCAGCCTGCGCGACCAGGCCCTGGAGCAGTACCTGGCGACCGAACAGGCGCAGCGCAGCGCGCAGACCACCCTGGTGGCCAGCGTGGCGACCGCCTACCTGACGCTGAAGGCCGACCAGGCGCAGTTGCAACTGACCAAGGACACCCTGGGCACCTACCAGAAGAGTTTCGACCTGACCCAGCGCAGCTACGACGTCGGCGTCGCCTCCGCGCTCGACCTGCGCCAGGCGCAGACCGCCGTGGAAGGCGCCCGCGCGACCCTGGCGCAGTACACCCGCCTGGTAGCCCAGGACCAGAATGCACTGGTCCTGCTGCTGGGTTCCGGGATCCCGGCGAACCTGCCGCAAGGCCTGGGCCTGGACCAGACCCTGCTGACCGAAGTGCCGGCGGGCCTGCCGTCGGACCTGCTGCAACGGCGCCCGGACATCCTCGAGGCCGAGCACCAGCTCATGGCCGCCAACGCCAGCATCGGCGCCGCGCGCGCGGCGTTCTTCCCGAGCATCAGCCTGACCGCCAACGCCGGCACCATGAGCCGCCAGCTGTCCGGCCTGTTCGACGCCGGTTCGGGCTCCTGGTTGTTCCAGCCGTCGATCAACCTGCCGATCTTCACCGCCGGCAGCCTGCGCGCCAGCCTGGACTACGCGAAGATCCAGAAGGACATCAACGTCGCGCAGTACGAGAAGGCGATCCAGACCGCCTTCCAGGAAGTCGCCGACGGTCTGGCCGCGCGCGGTACCTTCACCGAGCAGTTGCAGGCACAGCGCGATCTGGTCAAGGCCAGCGACGAGTACTACCAGCTCGCCGACAAGCGCTACCGCACGGGGGTGGACAACTACCTGACCCTGCTCGACGCGCAACGCTCGCTGTTCACCGCGCAGCAGCAACTGATCACCGACCGCCTCAACCAGCTGACCAGCGAGGTCAACCTGTACAAGGCCCTCGGCGGCGGCTGGAACCAGCAGACCGTGACCCAGCAGCAGACCGCGAAGAAGGAAGATCCGCAGGCCTGATCGCCTTCCGCGCCATGCAAGAACGCCGACCCTAGGGTCGGCGTTTTTTTATCCTCGCGGAAGTCGGCGGGTCCGCGTCACGGACCCGCTCGGCCTTAGCGGTTGCGGGTCAGCAGTGCGGGGCGCTCGCCCTTGCGCCGCGGCTCCAGCTCGTCGAGCTGCTCGGCGGTGGGGAAGCGATCCATGCGCACCAGGTCGCGCTTGTTGATCACCACCGGCTGGCGGCTCGGCTGCTTGCCGGTGCCGTACTCGGACGGCTCGCGCAGCGGCGCGTCGCTCATCCGCGAGGCATTCTCGCGACCCTGGCCGCGCGGCTTGCTGGCGCGCGGTTTCTTCGCCTTGCCCTGGCCGGCACCCTGACCGCGAGCGCCGCCTTGAGCGGCGCCCTGGCTCTTGCCGCGAGCTTGGCCCTGGCCTTGGCCACGACCCTGCTGGCCGGTGCCGCCCTGGGGTTTCTGCTGGCCACCGCGGCGTCCGCGCCCCTTGTTTTCCTGACCCTGGTAGGGGCTGACGTAGTCGGCGCGGTTGCCGAAATTGTCGAAGTCGTCGTCGAGGAACTCTTCCGGATCGCGATTACCGTCGACTTCCGGCGGCCGATTGGGCTTGGCCGGACGCGCTTCGCGGCTCTGCCGCGGCTGCTGCGCTTGGCCGGCCTCGCGGTTTTCCTTGTTCTTGCCACCACGACGGCGGCGCTTGCCGGCCGGCTTCTCGGTACCGTCCTGGGCCGCAGCGACATTGCTGTCGGGGTTGCTCGCCTGGGCGTCTTTCGGCTTGCGCTCGCGGCTGCTGCGCCGTTCCTTGTCGCGGCGCGGCTGCTTCTGCGGCGCCTCGCGGGGCTCCGGCTGGGCCACCTCGGGCAGCACGGCCTCGGGGTCGAAACCCTGGGCATCGCCATCGGGAATACGCTGTCTGGTCATCTTCTCGATGGCCTTGAGCAGCTTCTCTTCGTCCGGCGCCACCAGCGAGATCGCCTCGCCGCTGCGTCCGGCGCGGCCGGTACGGCCGATGCGGTGGACGTAGTCTTCCTCGACGTTGGGCAACTCGTAGTTGACCACATGGGGCAACTGGTCGATATCCAGGCCGCGGGCGGCGATGTCGGTCGCCACCAGGATGCGCACGTCGTTGGCCTTGAAGTCGGCCAGCGCCTTGGTCCGCGCGTTCTGGCTCTTGTTGCCATGGATCGCGGCGGCCGGCAGGCCGTGCTTGGTCAGGTACTCGGCGAGACGGTTGGCGCCGTGCTTGGTACGGGTGAAGACCAGCACCTGTTCCCAGGCGCCGACGGTCACCAGGTGCGCCAGCAGGGCGCGCTTCTGCGGCGCCGGCAGGCGGAACACGCGTTGCTCGATGCGCTCGACCGTGGTGTTCGGCGGCGTTACCTCGATGCGTTCCGGGTTGTGCAGGAGCTTGTTGGCGAGGTCGACGATGTCTTTCGAGAAGGTAGCCGAGAACAGCAGGTTCTGGCGCTTGGGCGGCAGCTTGGCGAGAACCTTCTTCACATCGTGGATGAAGCCCATGTCGAGCATGCGGTCGGCTTCGTCGAGGACGAGGATTTCCACGTGGGACAGGTCGACCTTGTTCTGCCCGGCCAGGTCGAGCAGGCGGCCGGGGCAGGCGACGAGTACGTCGACGCCCTTGGCCAGGGCCTGGATCTGCGGGTTCATGCCAACCCCGCCGAAGATGCAGGTGCTGTTCAGCGGCAGGTCGCGGGCGTAGACCTTGAAGCTGTCATGCACCTGGGCGGCCAGCTCACGGGTCGGGGTCAGTACCAGCACGCGCGCCTGGCGCGGGCCGTGGCGGTGTTCGCGGTCGGGATGACCGGCGGGGAACAGGCGCTCCAGTACCGGCAGGGCGAAACCACCGGTCTTGCCGGTGCCGGTCTGTGCCGCAACCATCAGGTCGCGACCTTGCAACACGGCGGGAATCGCCCGCTGTTGCACGGGAGTGGGCTGGCTGTAGCCCGCAGCCTCCACAGCGCGGGCAAGCGCCTCGGAGAGTCCGAGGGAAGAAAAGGACATGCGGGTTTTCCTATATGGGCCGGGGCGAGGCCGGCTGCTGTGAAATCACCAAGTTCTGCGAACTCCTGTCTACCTTCGGGCCCTGTCGGACAGGGCGGAAGGTCTGGCCGCGGCGCTGCGTATGCGCTCGGTGGCCGGTGTCGAACGGGTGCCCTCGCGGGCATGGCCGCGCACCTGGTCGGGGGCGCTGGCCGGTTCGCTCCCGGCCCTGGGTGGGGGGGCCGGGGGCAGCGTCAACGGAGGGCTGCGGTCAGAGCAGGTCACGCTGGCGCAAATGCTGGCGGATCTCGTTGGCCCGGGAGCCAAGGAGGTTGCGCAGCAAGCTGTGATTCAGCCAATCCTCGATTTGTTCCGCAATCGGTTCCTGCGGATAGCGTTCGATGGCATTGGTCGCGGCTTTCTCCCACCAGACGGGGCCGCAGGCCCGGTCGAACTCGTTACTGTATTCGTGGCAACCGTAGAGCAGTTCGATACTGAACTGGCGCATCGGAGCCGGCAACGGCAGGGTTCCCAGCTTGTACAGCAGACGCTTGGCACGCGGTGGGCGTGGCAGTCGATCGGTCACCTTGAGGGTGTCGTCGAGGGCTGCAGCGCTGAGAAGGGAGGAACCGTGCTTGCACAACCAGGCCTGGATCTTCGCGCGGAACAGCTGTTTCCGGCTCCAGTAATGGTGGATCAGGTCGGTACAACCCACCAGCTCCAGCCGCTTGTGGGCGGCGACGGCCAGGACGAATTCCTCAAGAGTATAGGCACCGTTGGCAATTGGATAGAGTTCATCCATTAATTCCAACGAACGGTCGAGTATTTTCGCCTCTTCCCGAGGCAGGCCGATGACGCCGGAGTTGAGCTGGTGCATCTCGTCGTCGGCCCAGCCGCGCTCGAACAGGTAGGGCGAGAGGTCGCGGTAGAGCGGGAAGTTACGGTGTTCGCCATAGCGCGCGCCGATCGCGTTGCACAGCAGGCTGCCGGGCTGGATGCGGTCGAACAGGCGCAGGGGCGAACTGTGGAAGAAGGTATCGGTGTCGATCAGCAATGCCTGGTCGGCGTCTTCCAGGGCGTCGCGCAGGGCCACGTGCTTGGCGCGGAAGTGATAGCCGTGCGGTTGGCACCAGGCGACCAGCTCCTCGGCCGTCACTTCGCGGACCTGCACCGGCAGGCCGGCGTAGGGACTGGGGTCGTCGGTATAGACCCTGACCGTCAGGCCATGCGCCGCCCCGTCGCGGAGGTGGGCGAAGGCGCTGGCGATGCTGAACAGGGCTTCCTGGTGGTAGGTCTGTCGCCCGTAGACCAGGTAGATCAGATGCTTGCGTGAGTTGGCCATGTCTGTCGTGGATCGCGTGAGAGGCTTCCCTGCCGGTATACGCTGCCGGGCCGAACCGCGTGGGCGGTATCAGCGTGGCAGCTGGAGATTCTTCCAGATCGCCAGGCTCGGATCGGCCTGGTTCAAAGTATAGAAATGCAGTCCCGGTGCGCCGCCCTCCAGCAGGCGTTCGCACATCTCGCTGATGACCTGCTCGCCGAAGGCCTGGATGCTGCGGCTGTCGTCGCCGTAGGCTTCCAGTTGCTTGCGGATCCAGCGCGGCAGTTCGGCGCCGCAGGCGTCGGAGAAGCGCGCCAGCTTGGAGTAGTTGGTGATCGGCATGATGCCGGGGACCACCGGGATGTCCACGCCGAGCTTGGCGACCCGCTCGACGAAGTAGAAATAGGCATCGGCGTTGAAGAAGTACTGGGTGATGGCGCTGCTGGCGCCGGCCTTCACCTTGCGCACGAAGTTCGCCAGGTCATCCTCGAAGCTGCGCGCCTGGGGGTGGACTTCCGGATAGGCGGCGACCTCGATGTGGAAGTGGTCGCCGGTCTCGGTGCGGATGAAGTCCACCAGTTCGTTGGCGTAGCGCAATTCGCCGCTGGCCATGCCCATGCCCGACGGCAGGTCGCCGCGCAGGGCGACGATGCGGCGGATGCCGGCCTCGCGGTAGCGGCCGAGCAGTTCGCGCAACTCGGCTTTCGAGTCGCCGACACAGGACAGGTGGGGCGCGGTCGGCACCTTCACCTCGCCGTCCAGTTGCAGCACGGTACTCAACGTGCGGTCGCGGGTGGATCCGCCAGCGCCGTAGGTGCAGGAGAAGAAGTCGGGCTTGTAGCCCGCCAGGTTGCGGGCGGTGGCCAACAGCTTTTCATGGCCGGCCTCGGTCTTCGCCGGGAAGAACTCGAAGCTGAAACGGCGTTCGCTCTGACTCATGATCGGTTCCTTGGACGCGACCACGGCCGCGCCTCTTCTTGTTGATTCCGACTAGCGCCGGGTACTTCAGTAGTACTGGCGGTAGTGCTCGATTTTTTCCCGCAGGCGTCGGGCCGTCGCGGCGTGGGCATGGCCGAGGCGAGCGAGGATCAGCTGCGACTCCTGGTGGTAGTTCGCGATCTTGTCCTGGTTCCAGGTCTGCGGCGGTGGCTGCAGGTTGGTGATGCGGTCGCACAGCTTGACCAGGGCGTACTGCGCCGGGCCCTCGGCAAGCGCCTGGAGATAGTCGTCGAGGGAACGCTTGGGGCCGTCGCCGACGCGCTTGCTCAGGGCCTGCACGCCGGCACAGACGAACTCGCCGAACTGTTGCCGCAGCTCCTCGGGTGAGGTCGCCGTGTCTTCCAGGGTGTCGTGCAGGACCGCGATCTGCAGGGTTTCCCCGAGCCGTTCGATGGCACCGTCGCGATCGGCGGCCAGCAGCTCGTTGGCGACCATGCCCAGGTGCACCAGATAAGGCAGCGGCGAGCCGCTGAGGGTCTGGTTGCGGTGGGCGCGGGCGGCGAACAGCCAGGCCTGGTTGTAGCGATCGGCGAGGTGCGTGGACATCGTGGGAGCGCTCATGCGAACGGGGCAGGCGCATGGCGCCTGCCCCGTGGTCCGCTTAGTAGCGATAGGTGTCCGGCTTGAACGGGCCTTCCACGCTCACGCCGATGTACTCGGCCTGTTTCGGGGTCAGCTGGGTGACCACGCCGCCGAAGCCCTTGACCATCTCCAGGGCCACTTCCTCGTCGAGCTTCTTCGGCAGCACTTCGACGCTCAGGCGCTTGGCCTTCTCGGCGGCCGGCAGGTCGGCGTACTTCTGCTCGAACAGGTGGATCTGCGCCAGCACCTGGTTGGCGAAGGAACCGTCCATGATCCGGCTCGGATGGCCGGTGGCGTTGCCCAGGTTGACCAGGCGGCCCTCAGCGAGAAGGATCAGGTAGTCGTCGTTGTGCGCGTCGAAACCGTCCTTGCCGGTGCGGTGGATCTTGTGCACCTGCGGCTTGACCTCTTCCCAGGCCCAGTTCTTGCGCATGAAGGCGGTGTCGATCTCGTTGTCGAAGTGGCCGATGTTGCAGACCACCGCGCGCTTCTTCAGCGCCTTGAGCATGTTGGCGTCGCAGACGTTGACGTTGCCGGTGGTGGTGACGATCAGGTCGATCTTGCCCAGCAGCGCGGCGTCGATGCTGGCCTCGGTGCCGTCGTTGATGCCGTTCTTGTACGGCGAGACGACTTCGAAGCCGTCCATGCAGGCCTGCATGGCGCAGATCGGGTCGACTTCCGCGACCTTGACGATCATGCCTTCCTGGCGCAGCGACTGCGAGGAGCCCTTGCCCACGTCGCCGTAGCCGATCACCAGGGCCTGCTTGCCCGACAGCAGGTGGTCGGTGCCGCGCTTGATGGCGTCGTTGAGGCTATGGCGGCAGCCGTACTTGTTGTCGTTCTTGCTCTTGGTCACCGAGTCGTTGACGTTGATCGCCGGGACTTTCAGGGTGCCGTTCTTGAGCATGTCGAGCAGGCGGTGGACCCCGGTGGTGGTCTCTTCGGTGATGCCGTGGATGCGCTCGAGCATCTGCGGGTATTTCTTGTGCAGGATCTCGGTCAGGTCACCGCCGTCGTCCAGCACCATGTTGGCGTCCCACGGCTGGCCGTCCTTGAGGATGGTCTGCTCGATGCACCATTCGTACTCTTCCTCGGTCTCGCCCTTCCAGGCGAACACCGGGATGCCGGCGGCGGCGATAGCGGCGGCGGCCTGGTCCTGGGTGGAGAAGATGTTGCAGCTCGACCAGCGGACTTCGGCGCCCAGCGCGACCAGGGTCTCGATCAGCACGCCGGTCTGGATGGTCATGTGGATGCAACCGAGGATCTTCGCGCCTTTCAGCGGCTGCTGGCCGGCATACTTGCGGCGCAGGCCCATCAGTGCGGGCATTTCCGATTCGGCGATGATCAGCTCGCGGCGGCCCCAGGCGGCCAGGGTGATGTCGGCGACCTTGTAGTCGGTGAAACCGGCGGGCGTCATGACAGCGCTCATGCGTAACTCTCCATTCGTTGTCTGCGAATGGGCGCCGTTGGTGCGTTGACAGACCGGCGAGGCCGGCCTGAGAGCGCGCTCCGTTCGAGCCTGACAGGCCTAGGCCTGCTGCAGCGCCCCTCGAACGGAAGGCGGGAGCGACCCGAAAGGGCCGCCTGAGCGGGCGATTATAGCGGCGCCACATGAAACTCCCAAGTCACCCCTGATACGCCGCTCGTCGCCGTGCGTCGTGTCCTCGGGCTGCGGCGATGCACCGCAGCGCAGAAGCGCGGGGAATTTGCGGGTCAGGATGCTAGAGTGCGCGGTCATGAGAATCGCTCCCAACTCCCGCTCGCCGCTGCTGCAGTGGCTGAGCTTCGCCCTCTGTGCCTGCGTGCTGGTCAACGCGCTGGCTTGCGGCGTCCTGCACCTGCAGGCGCTGGGAGTGGGCAGCGACAAGGGGCAGAAGGCCAGCGTCGGGCTGTTCTGCGTCGCCGGTGCCAGCCAATGGCTATCCCTGGATCCCGACGACGGGTCCGCCGGCGATCCGGCACCGGTCAATCCCCAGTTGCCGATGAGCTGCCCGATGTGCAGCGCTCTGGTGCTGTTCGTCGCGCTTGGGGTGATCTGGTCCTGGCGCTTGCAACGGCGACGCCAGGCGCGTTTCCGCCCGCCCGCCACGCGCGAGCCGGTGCCGCCCCGATACGTCTGGCCGCCGGCCAACCCGCGCGCTTCCCCCGCCTGATCCTGAACGCCCGCCGCGCCGGGCATTTGCATCCGTCGCCCGTCCTGCCTCGTCCGCGCAGCGCTCGCCGCTGTCCATCCGGGCGAGGCGGGCGTGCCCACCATGCCTTGCTTCAGGATCGCTCGATGAAAAAGCACTCCACGGCCCGCCGCGTCCTCGCGCTGGGTCTCAACCTCACCCTGGCCGGCGTTCCGGCCTTGCTCTGGGCCGATGAGGAACCCACCGAACTGCCCGCCCTCACCGTCAGCGCCGGCGCCGCCGGGGAAACCCCGCCGGCCCTCGATCTCGACGACAGCGCCGGCGGCGGCTCGCGCCTGGGCCTGAGCCTGCGCGAGACTCCCGGCTCGGTAAGCGTGGCCAACCGTGCCAGCTTCGAGCGGCGCGGCCTGCGCAGCACCCAGGACATCGCCAACAGCCTGCCCGGCGTGAACGCCTCGGCGCCGCCCGGCTTCGGCGGCTTCGTCACCTACCGCGGCTTCAGCTCGAACCAGGTCAACCAGTTGTTCAACGGCATTCCGGTGCAATACAGCAGCGCCATGCGTCCGCTGGACGACTGGATCGTCGACCGCGTCGAGCTGGTCGGCGGTCCGTCCTCCTTCCTCAACGGCGCCGGTGCCGTCGGCGGCTCGCTGGACTACATCAGCAAGCTCGCCGACCGCTACGGCGATTTCATGGAAGGCCGGGTGCGCTACGGCAGCTACGACGATTCGGAAGTCGCCTTCGGCTTCAACCAGGCCCTGGGCATCGGCCCCGAGCCGAAGCACTTCGTGCGCCTGGACGTCAGCCGCAGCGGCGGCAACGGCTACGTCGACCGCAATTCGCGCGAATCGTGGAACGTCGCTTTCTCCCTGCTCAGCGACCTGACCCCGGACCTTTCCCACACCCTGGCCCTGGAGTACCAGGACGAGCAGGAAGACAGCCCCTACTGGGGCACACCGGTGCTCAATCCCTACGCCGGCGAGCTGAAGATCGACAAGAGCCGTCGCCGCGAGAACTACAACGTCGCCGATGGCCGCTACGAACAGCGCGTGCGCTGGCTGCGCTCGATCCTCGAATACCGGGTCAGCGACAGTACGCGCTGGCGCAACACCTTCTACCACTACGACGCCGAGCGCGATTACCGCAACCTCGAGACCTATCGCTACAACGCCGACAACAGCGGGGTGGTGCGCTCCAACGCATTCCTCCAGCGCCACGACCAGCAGCTCAACGGCAACCGCTTCGAGCTACAGCACAGCCAGCCGCTGTTCGGACTGGCCAGCGACTGGGCGCTGGGCTTCGACTACAGCATCAACAAGCAGACGCGCTTCCCGAGTACCGCCTCCGGGCCGTTCGGTACGGTCGATCCGGCCAGTTTCGAGCCGGGCCACTTTTACGACCTGCCGGGCATGCGTCCCGGCCACCGGAAGGACCGCAGCAACGAGGTGCGCACCAGCGCGTTGTTCGCCGAGAACCGCCTGGGCCTGACCGACGAGCTGTCGCTGGTCACCGGGCTGCGCTACGACCACCTCGACCTCGACGTGCGCAACCATCGGACGGTGACCGCCAGCGATCCTGCACACTTCGAACGGCGCTGGGACGTGCTCACCGGGCGCGCCGGGCTGGTCTACCAGTTCACCCCGCACGCCAACGTCTACCTGCAATACAGTACCGCCGCCGACCCGCCGGGAGGGGTGCTGACCAGCGCCAGCTTCGGCCAGGTCCGCGACTACGACCTGTCCACCGGCGACCAGTGGGAGCTGGGCAGCAAGTTCGATTTCCTCGACGGTCGCGGCAGCGCCACCCTGGCCGCCTACCGCATCGTCCGCCGGGACTTCTCGGTGGCCGACCCGAACAACCCCAACCTCAGCGTGCCGGTGGGCCAGCAGACCTCCAGGGGCATCGAGGCCGCCGCCTCCCTGCGGATCACCCCGAAGCTGCTGGCCGAGGGCAATTTCGCCTGGGTCGACGCGCAGTACGACGAGTTCACCGAGAACGTCGGCGGCGTCGCCGTCTCGCGTAAGGGCAAGACGCCGCCGAACGTGCCGGAGCGGGTCGGCAACCTGTGGCTGACCTACGACTTCGACCCGGCCTGGCAGGGCGGGGTGGACGCGCGCTACGTGTCCTCGGTGTACGCCAACAACGCCAACACCTGGCACGTGCCGTCCTATACGGTCTACGGGACTTTCCTCAGCTACCGGCTGGACGAGCGCACGCGGATCACCGGGCGCGTGCGCAACCTCACCGACGAGGTCTACGCGCGCTTCGTGCAGAGCACGCCGCTGTACTACGTCGGCGACCCGCGCACCTTCGAGCTGAGCGTGCAGACGCGCTTCTGAGGAGTCGTCGATGAAACGCTACCTGTACCTGTGGCACCGCTGGCTGGGCATCGGCTGCTGCCTGCTGATGGTGCTCTGGTTCGTCTCCGGCATGGTCATGCTGTATGTCGGCTATCCCAAGCTGACTCCGCTGGAGCGCCTGGCCCACCTGCCCGAGCTGGACGGCTGCGAGGCCTGCGTACCGCTGCGGACGGCCCTCGCCGGCGGCGATGGAAAAACCCCGCGGAGCATCCGGCTGGCCAGCGTAGGCGGTCTGCCGACCTACCTGCTGGATGACGCCGACGGACGCACGCGTGCGCTGGCGGCGCGCGACGGCCGGCCGCTGGCGGTGGACGCGGACAGGGTGCTGGCTTCGGCCCGTGCTTTCAGCGGCGAAGTACCGATGCAGTTGCAAGGGCGGATCGAGGAAGACGCCTGGACCCATACCCGCAACCTCGATCCGCACCGGCCGCTATGGCGGGTGCAGACCGCGGACGAGGAGGGCCGGCTGCTCTACCTGTCCTCGCAGACCGGCGAGGTGGTACGCGACGCCAGCCGCCGGGAGCGTGCCTGGAACTGGCTCGGCGCCTGGTTGCACTGGCTCTATCCGCTGCGCGGCGGCGGGTTCGACGGGCAGTGGGCGAACCTGGTGATCGGCCTGTCGCTGCTGGCGACCCTGGCGACCGTCCTCGGCATCCTCGTCGGCCTGCTCCGCTGGCGCTTCCGCAAGCCCTACCGCAGCGGCTCGCGCTCGCCCTATGCGGGCGGTTTCCAGCGCTGGCACCACCTCGCCGGCCTGCTCTTCGGCGCGCTGGTGCTGAGCTGGATCTTCAGCGGGCTGATGTCGATGAATCCGTGGAACCTGTTCGGCCGCGGCACGCCGCTCGACCTCGCGGCCTACCAGGGCGGTAGCTGGGACCGGGCGCTGCCCGCCGGACTGGAGGCGGACGCTGTCCTGCGGCGCTTGCGTGCCGCCGGGTTGCGGGTGCGCGAGCTGGAGTGGCGGGCGCTCGACGGCGAGCCCTATGCGCTCGGGCGCAGCGCCAGCGGCAACAGCCTGCTGCTGACGGCGGATGGCGAAATCCTCCGCGAGCTACCCGCGGATCGCCTGCTGGCGGCGGCTCGCGCGCTGCTGCCGGGCGTGCCGATGCAGGCCGAACGGTTGGAACGCTACGACTTCTATTACTACCCGCGCGAAGAACACAGCATGATGGGCTACCTGGAACGGCGCCTGCCGGTCTGGCGCCTGCGTTTCGACGATCCCCGGCATACCTGGGTGCACCTGGATCCCTACAGCGGCGCGGTGGTTGGCGTGCTCGACGACGGTCGGCGCGGCAGCCGCTGGCTGTTTTCCCTGTTGCATAGCTGGGACTGGCTGCCGCTGCTGACCCGGCGTCCGCTGTGGGACCTGTGGATGCTCGGTTTCAGCCTCGGCGGCCTGGTGGTCTGCGCCAGCGGCTGCTGGATCGGCTGGCGTCGCCTGCGCGGCCGCCGTCCGAAGCGTCGCTGAGAGGGGCTACCTGGCAAGACTGGGCGTCGCCGCACGTCCGGATTTGCTGGTAGCCTTGGTTGAATTCGCAGTAATGGATCGCACATGGGCACACACAAGATCGAGATCCGCCGCCGCAACGTCGAGAAGATTCTCCTGGCCGCCGAAAAAGTCTTCGCCGAAAAAGGCTACGCCGGCACCTCCATGGGCAACATCGCCGAAGAAGCCGAACTGCCGCGCTCCAACCTGCACTACTACTTCAGCACCAAGGACGAGCTGTACCGCGACGTCCTCCTCGGCCTGCTCGAGGTCTGGAAGCAGGACGCCCTCTGCTTCGAGATGTTCGATGACCCAAGGGTGGTATTGACCAGCTATATCCGCGCGAAGATGAACCATTCGCGCACCCGCCCGCATGGCTCCAAGGTCTGGGCCAACGAAATCATGCATGGCGCGCCGCTGCTCGGCGCCACCCTCGACGACAGCCTCTACGAATGGGCCAAGATGAAGGAGGCGAAGATCCGCCAGTGGGTCGAGGAAAAGCGCATCCTGTCGATCGAACCGAGCAGCCTGCTCTACATGATCTGGGCCTCCACCCAGCACTACGCCGACTTCGGCTACCAGGTCGAGGTGCTCAACGGCCACCAGCCGCTTAGCGACATGCAGTTCGAAAGGGCGGTACAGACGGTGACCAGCGTGGTCCTGCGCGGAATCGGATTGGAGCCCTGAGCAGCGGAGCCTTCGCTAGAAGGCTCCGGCGATGGCTCAGCTGGCGCGGGTGAAGTCCACCGCTTCCGCCTGTTCGAGGAACACCGTGGTCTGCGCCGGGACCGTCTCGGCGAGCAGCCGTCCGCCGCGGATCGAGTAGCGCACCGGGACCTGCCGGCGCACCGCGTCGAAGCCGTCGCGGGCCGGCAGCACCAGCAGGTTGGCCGGATGGCCGACCTTGATGCCGTATTCCCGCAGGCCGAGGGTGCGGGCGCTGTTGCGGGTGATCAGGTCGAGGCCGCCGTCGATCTCGTCGTAGCCCATCATCTGCGTCACGTGCAGGCCCATGTGCAGCACCTGCAGCATGTTCGCGGTGCCCAGCGGGTACCAGGGGTCGAACACGTCGTCGTGGCCGAAGCAGGTGTTGATCCCGGCACCGAGCAGTTCCTTGACCCGGGTGATGCCGCGGCGCTTCGGGTAGTCGTCGAAGCGACCCTGCAGGTGGATGTTCACCAGCGGGTTGGCGACGAAGTTGATTCCCGACAGTTTCAGCAGGCGGAACAGCCGCGAGGTGTAGGCGCCGTTGTAGGAGTGCATCGCCGTGGTGTGGCTGGCGGTGACCCGTGCGCCGAGGCCGTCGCGATGGGCGAGCATGGCCAGGGTCTCGAGGAAGCGCGACTGCTCGTCGTCGATCTCGTCGCAATGCACGTCCACTGGCAGGTCGTAGCGCTTGGCCAGGTCGATGGCCTTGTGCAGCGACTCGACGCCCAGCTCGCGGGTGAATTCGAAATGCGGGATCGCCCCCACCACGTCGGCGCCCAGGCGCAGCGACTCCTCCAGCAGTTCCAGGCCGTTGGGGTAGGAGAGAATGCCCTCCTGGGGGAAGGCGACGATCTGCAGGTCGACCCAGGGCGCCACTTCGCCGCGCACCTCGAGCATGGCCTTGAGCGCGGTGAGGGTCGGGTCGGAGACGTCGACGTGGCTGCGCACGTGCTGCACGCCGTTGGCGATCTGCCATTTCAGGGTCTGCCAGGCGCGCTGCTTGACGTCCTCGTGGCTGAGCAGGGCCTTGCGCTGGGCCCAGCGCTCGATGCCTTCGAACAGCGTGCCGGAGCGGTTCCACTCCGGCTGGCCGGCGGTCTGGGTGGTGTCGAGATGGATGTGCGGCTCGATGAACGGCGGCACGGCAAGACCGCCGGCGCCGTCCAGGCGCTCGCCGGCGTCGTCGGCGGCCTGTTCCATCGGCACCAGGGCGGCGATACGGCCATCGGCGACGCGCAGTTGCCAGAGACCTTCGCGGCCGCGCAGGCGCAGGTTGTCAATCAGCATGGAGGACCTCTTCTGGTTTGTTCGGGCTGCGGCTCAGCAGGGGATTGAACAGCAGGTAGGCGATGGCGGCGCCGAGCACCGCGTTGACCGGCACTATCCCCGGCAGCCAGTGGCCGGCGGCGGTGCCGCAGGCGACGGCGAGGATCGCCGCCCAGTTGATCGCCTGGATGTCCGCGCAGGGGTGCTGGCGGTAGCGCCGGCGGCGACTCAGGTAGTCGGCGATGATCACCCCGCCGATGGGCGGGATGGCGGCGGAGAGGAAGGTCAGCCAGCCGACGAAGTGGTTGTACAGCCAGAGCGCGGCGAGGGTGCCGAGGGCGCCGTTGAGCATCGCCAGGAAGCGGCTGGAGAGGCCGGTGATGTTGGCGAAGCCGAGGCCGGAGGCATACAGCGCGTTGTCGTTGGTGGTCCAGATGTTCAGGCCGAGGACCAGGATCGCCGGGATCAGCAGGCCCTGGGCGATCATCACGTCGGAGATGTCCGACTTGCCCACCGCCGCCGCGCCGGCCGCGCCGAAGATGAACATCAGTGAGTTGCCGAGGAAAAACGCCACCAGGCACACCACCACGGCGGTACGCGCGCTGCGGCCGAAGCGGACGAAGTCGGCGGTGAGGGTGCCGGCGCTGACGAACGAGCCGACCACCAGGGCGATCGCGGTCGAGAGGCTCAGCGGCGCGCTCGGCGTCACCTGCTGCAGCGCCGCCAGGCCGCCGGCGTCGCGCACCGCGAGCCATACCGAGTAGCTGCCGAGGACGACGATCGCCGGGACCGCGATGGCCGACAGCAGGGTCAGACCGGCGATGCCGAAGAACACCGTGAGGGTCATCAGCGCCCCGGAGACCAGGATCAGCAGGTTGACGTCGAGGCCGGTGGCCTTGGCCACCGGGATGGCGAACATCGCTACGCCGACGCCGAACCAGCCGACCTGGGTGCCGCCGAGCAGCGCCGAGGGCAGCCAGGAGCCCTTGCTGCCGAACGAGTAATGCGCCAGCAGGTGGGTGGAAAGGCCGGTGCGCGCGCCGATGAAGCCGAGGATCGCGGTGTACAGGCCGAGCATCAGGTTGCCCAGCAGCACGGCGAGGAAGAAGTCGTCGTAGCTCAGGCCGGTGCCGAGGGTGCCGCCGGTCCACATGCTGGCGGAAAAGAAGGTCAGGCCGAGCATCACCACGCTCAGGGCCAGTGCGCTCTTGCGCGCCGCCAGCGGGACCGGTTGCTGGCTGTAGTTGCTGTCTGCGGACATGCGCGAGTCTCCATGGGGCGCCGGCCGTCCGGGAGCGTCGGCCGGGCCGCGGCGAATGGTAGTCGAAGGCGGGTCGATCCGACAGACGCCGTTGCGCGTCGTCGGACCGCAGCGGCACGCAGGAAGCGTGCCGGCGCGCGGCAGGGCGGCGTCCGCCGGGGATGCGGGCGCCGCCCTGCGTTCAGGAGGCTTCGCGGTAAGGGTTGCGCGGATCCTGGGTCCAGTTGAGATAGGGCTTGCCGGTGTCCTGCGGCACCATTTCGATGCAGTTCTCCACCGGACAGGTGATCTGGCACAGGTTGCAGCCCACGCACTCGGCGTCGATCACTTCGTAGCGGTGCGTACCGTCGGCCCGGGGCAGGCTGGCGATGGCCTGGTGCGAGGTGTCCTCGCAGGCGATATGGCAGCGGCCGCAACCGATGCAGGCGTCCTGGTCGATGCGGGCGATCACCTGGTAGTTGATGTCCAGGTACTTCCAGTCGGTGGTATTGCCCACCGCGCCGCCGCTGAAGTCGGACAGCCGCTGGTAGCCATGGCTGTCCATCCAGCGCGCGAGACCGTCCTGCATGTCCTCGACGATACGGAAGCCGTGCAGCATCGCCGCCGTGCATACCTGCACCGCGCCGCAGCCGAGCGCGACGAATTCCGCTGCGTCGCGCCAACTGCCGATACCGCCGATGCCACAGATCGGCAGGCCGCGGGTCTGCGGGTCGCGGGCGATCTCGGCGACCATGTTCAGGGCGATCGGCTTCACCGCCGAGCCGCAGTAGCCGCCGTGGGTGCTCTGGGTGCCGACCACGGGGAGGGCGACCATGCGCTCCAGGTCGACGCTGGTGATCGAGTTGATGGTGTTGATCAGCGACACCGCGTCGGCGCCGCCGCGATGGGCGGCGCGCGCCGACTGGCGGATGTCGGTGATGTTGGGGGTGAGCTTGACGATCACCGGCAGCGAGCAGTGGGTCTTGCACCAGCGGGTGACCATCTCCACGTACTCCGGTACCTGGCCCACCGCCGCGCCCATGCCGCGCTCGGGCATGCCGTGGGGGCAACCGAAGTTCAGCTCGATGCCGTCGGCGCCGGTGGCTTCCACCAGCGGCAGGATGTATTTCCACGACTCCTCGACGCAGGGCACCATCAGCGACACGATCAGCGCGCGGTCTGGCCAGTCCTTCTTCACCTGGGCGATCTCGCGCAGGTTGATCTCCAGCGAGCGGTCGGTGATCAGCTCGATGTTGTTGATCCCCTGCACCTGGCGGTTCGGTCCGAAGTGCGCGGAATAACGCGACGACACGTTGACCGCCGCGGGGTCTTCGCCGAGGGTCTTCCAGACCACCCCGCCCCAGCCCGCCTGGTAGGCGCGGACCACGTTGTAGGCCTTGTCGGTGGGCGGCGCGGAGGCCAGCCAGAAGGGGTTGGGCGACTTGATGCCGGCGAATTCGATAGACAGGTCGGCCATCACGCAGCCTCCACGTTGAGCATGAGTTGGGCGTGGATCGCTTCCGCCGCCAGTTTGCCGTGCTGCACCGCCTGCACGGTGAGGTCCTCTCCGAGCGCCACGCAGTCGCCGCCGGCGTAGATGCCGGGGATGCTGGTGCGCATCTGTCCGTCGACCTGGATGCGCTCGCCGTCGCGCCGCAGTTGCGCTGCCAGCGGATCGCCCAGGCTGGCGCCTTCGAAGGCCTGGCCGATGGCCTTGAAGATGGCGTCGGCGGCCAGTTCGAAGTGCTCGCCGGTGTCGCCCAGGCGACCGTTCTCCAGGCGCGTGCGGGCGAAGCGCATGCCGCGCACCCGGCCATGCTCGTCGAGCAGTACCCGTTCCGGTCGGGCCCAGGTCAGCAGGCGCACCTGGCTGACCTTGGCGATCTCCTGCTCGTGGCCGGTGGCGCCCATTTCCTCGAAGCCACGGCGGTAGACCAGGTTGACGTCGCGGGCGCCGAGCCGGCTCATCTGCACCG
This sequence comes from Pseudomonas sp. B111, assembly GCF_026428275.1. Lineage (NCBI taxonomy): Bacteria > Pseudomonadati > Pseudomonadota > Gammaproteobacteria > Pseudomonadales > Pseudomonadaceae > Pseudomonas > Pseudomonas sp. B111. Next base: position 5,898,312 of record NZ_CP097857.1, read on the forward strand.
CCATGTCGATGGCGGTGTTGCCGGCGCCGATGACGATGCAACGGTCGGCGACGGGCAGGTCGAGCAGGTCGTCGCTCTGCCGCAGTTCGCGGATGTAGTCGGTGGCGGCGAGCAGGCCGGGGGCGTCCTCGTCTTCCAGGCCGAGGCGCTTGCTGGCGGCCAGGCCGATGCCGAGGAACACCGCGTCGTACTCGTCGTGCAGGGCGCCGAGCGCCAGGTTGTCGCCGAGACGCTGGCCGTGGCGCAGTTCGATACCGCCGATCTGCAGGAGGAATTCCACTTCGCGCCGGGCGAAGTCGTCCACCAGCTTGTAGCGGGCGATGCCGTACTCGTTGAGGCCGCCGGCCTTGGCGCGGGCCTCGAAGAGCACCACGTCGTGGCCGTGCATGGCCAGGCGGTGGGCGCAGGACAGCCCGGCCGGCCCGGCGCCGACCACGGCGATGCGCTTGCCGGTGGCCGGCGAGCGCTTGAACGGATGTTCGCCGAAGCCGGCGTGGTCGAGGGCGTAGCGTTGCAACTGGCCGATCAGCACCGGTGCGCATTCCTGGGCGTTGTTGCGTACGCAGGCCCGCTGGCAAAGGATTTCCGTGGGGCAGACGCGGGCGCAGCTGCCGCCTAGGATGTTCGCCGAGAGGATCTTCTGCGCCGCGCCCTGGACATTCTCCTGGGCGATGCTGCGGATGAACCCGGGGATGTCGATCTCGGTCGGGCAGGCGTTGACGCAGGGCGCGTCGTAGCAGTACAGGCAGCGGGCGCTTTCCAGGGCGGCCTGGCGGGCATTGAGCGGCGGTGCGAGGTCGGCGAAGCGCTCGGCGAGCGTGTCCGCGCCGGCGTCCGGACGGGGGAGGTGGTTCAGGGAATCGATCACGGTTGTAGCCTCTCTTCTGGTTTCTTCTCGGGGCAGTCAACGGCAATACGGCACCGTCCGGCCTCTACGGGCCGGTCCGGTATTGCGGGAAGGATCAGCGCTCGACGGCGACCGGGCGCTGGCGTTCGGCGCGGCGGCCGAGCACTTCGTACACCGACGGGTAGGCCGGGCGCTCCACGTAGCGTCCGGCACCGGGTTCGGCGCGCAGGTCGCCGGCGGCCCAGAGCAGCTTGCCCTGGCTGATGGTGTGGCTGGGAATGCCGCGCACGGTGCGACCTTCGAAGATGTTGAAATCGACCCGCTGGTGGTGGGTGGCGGCCGAGAGGGTGCGGCTGCCCTGCGGGTCCCAGAGCACCAGGTCGGCATCCGCGCCGACGCGGATCGCGCCCTTGCGCGGGAACAGGTTGAAGATCTTCGCGGTGTTGGTGGAGGTCAGCGCGACGAACTCGTGCATCGACAGGCGCCCGCTGTTGACCCCGGCGTCCCACAGTAACGCCATGCGGTCCTCAATGCCGGCCGTGCCATTGGGAATCTTGCTGAAGTCGTCGCGGCCCATGGCCTTCTGCTCGGCGCAGAAGCAGCAGTGGTCGGTGGCGGTGGTATGCAGGTTGCCGGACTGCAGGCCGCGCCACAGCGCTTCCTGGTGTTCGACGGGACGGAACGGCGGGCTCATCACGTAGCCGGCCGCGGTGGCCCAGTCCGGGTGGCGGTAGACGCTGTCGTCGAGCAGCAGGTGCCCGGCCAGCACCTCGCCGTAGACCGGCTGGCCCTTGGCGCGGGCATAGGCGATCTCGTCCAGCGCCTCGCGGCTGGAAATATGCACCAGGTACAGCGGCGTACCCAGCGTCTCGGCGATGCGGATGGCGCGGCTGGCGGCCTCGCCCTCGACTTGCGGCGGACGCGACAGCGGATGCGCCTCGGGGCCGGTGAGGCCTTGGGCGAGGAGTTTCTGCTGCAGGTGGAAGACCAGTTCGCCGTTCTCCGCGTGCACCGTCGGCACCGCGCCCAGCTCCAGGCAGCGCTCGAAGCTGGCCACCAGGGTATCGTCGGCGGCCATGATGGCGTTCTTGTAGGCCATGAAGTGCTTGAAGCTGTTCACCCCGTGCTGTGCCACCAGCTCGCCCATTTCCCGGGCGACCTCGTCGCTCCACCAGGTGATGGCGACGTGGAAGCCGTAGTCCGCAGCGGATTTCTGCGCCCAGCCGCGCCAGGTGTGGAAGGCCTCCAGCAGCGACTGTCGCGGGTTGGGGATGACGAAGTCGATGATCGAGGTGGTCCCTCCGGCCAGCCCGGCCGCGGTGCCGCTGAAGAAGTCCTCGCTGGCCACCGTGCCCATGAAGGGCAACTGCATGTGGGTATGGGGGTCGATGCCGCCCGGCATCAGGTACTGGCCACCGCCGTCGAGGACGTCGCAGCCGGAGGGGGTTTCGAGGTTCTCGCCGATGGCCTGGATGAGGCCGTTGGCACAGAGCACGTCGGCTCGATAACTCTCTTCGTGAGTAACCACGGTGGCGCCACGGATCAACAGGGACATGCCGTCTTTCCTCGCAGGCTGACCGGTCGTTGCCGGTTCTTGAAATTGTTTTTTCGCCATGCGCCGAGGGTTTCTGTAATCCTGTCAGCGCTGACAGGATTCGAATCTAGATGCTGATCATCGATTGAGCAAGATTATTTTCAAATGGTTGTTTGAGTTTGTAACTTGTTGATTTTAAATAATTAAAAATAAATATCACCAAAATGGTGAGGGTTCTCACCATTTTGACGCGCTTGACAAGAATTCAAAAAGGTCGAGATTTCTCATGCAAAATCAGCCGCTTGAAAGCCGTGTTCGAGCGGTTGTGGGGAGATGAAAAAAATTCGCCTGCACTCCTTTGGTTCCTGACCAGGGCGACAGGCTCGCGCATTTTCCCCGGTGACACACCGGACTGCCCGTCGGCGTGTCACCAACGTTGTCGACGAAGTGTTTCAGATCAGTCGGTTACCTCCAGTAGACCGGCCTGCCCAGTGACGTCGCGGGGTTTTCGGCACGCTTATTGAGTGCCGCCCGCCACGGCATTGTCCGGACCGGAGGTGCAGTACTGGTGGTGCGGTACTCCGGCCATCGCATTAGCCCGATGAGCGAATAACTAAAAGAATTCTGGAGAGGCCCATGCAACAGAGCAGATCGGAAGTGACCGAGCGCGACGGCTTGGTCGAGCTGTCCGCCGGCAGCGACGTACTCGACAGTCCCCGCTACAACCACGACATCGCCCCGACCCGGGTGGAACAGCGTACCTGGAACAGGTGGCACATCACCGCGCTGTGGATCGGCATGTCCATCTGCGTGCCCACCTACACCCTCGGCGGCGTCCTCACCGCCTACTTCGGCCTCAGCGTCGGCGAAGCGCTGCTGGCGATCCTGCTGGCCAACCTGGTGGTGCTGATCCCGCTGACCCTCAATGCCTTCGCTGGCACCCGCTACGGCATTCCCTTCCCGGTGCTGCTGCGCGCTTCGTTCGGCATCATCGGCTCCAACGTGCCATGCCTGATCCGCGCCGTGGTCGCGTGCGGCTGGTTCGGCATCCAGACGCTGTTCGGCGGGCTGGCGATCCATCTCTTCCTCGGTTCGATCTTTCCCGCCTGGAAGGCCCTTGGCGGCACCGGCGAGGTGATCGGTTTCCTCCTGTTCTGGGGGCTGAACCTGTGGGTGGTGCTGCGCGGCGCGGAGTCGATCAAATGGCTGGAGACACTCTCGGCACCGCTGCTGGTGCTGGTCGGCCTCGGCCTGCTGGTGTGGGCGCTGCCGCACATATCGGTCAGCGAACTGCTGGCGCAGCCGCCGAAGCGCCCGGAAGGCGCCAGCGTCACCGGCTACTTCATGGCCGGGCTGACGGCGATGGTCGGCTTCTGGGCCACGCTGTCGCTGAACATCCCCGACTTCAGCCGCTATGCGCGCAGCCAGAAGGACCAGATACTCGGACAGATCTTCGGCCTGCCGCTGACCATGTTCCTGTTCGCCGCCCTCGGCGTGGTGATGACCGCCGCCTCGGCTTCGCTGGTGGGCGAGACGGTTTCCGACCCGGTCAGCCTGATCGGCCACATCCCCAGCCCCGGCTGGGTGGCGGTGGCGATGGCGTTGATCATCGTCGCCACCCTCTCGACCAACACCGCGGCGAACATCGTCTCGCCGACCAACGACTTCCAGAACATCGCACCGAAACTCATCGGCCGCACCCGCGCCGTCTGGCTCACCGGTTTCATCGGCCTGGCGCTGATGGCCCACGAGTTGCTGAAGAAGCTCGGCTGGATCGTTTCCGACCTCAGCCTGGAAAGCGTCTACTCCAACTGGCTGCTCGGCTACTCCAGCCTGCTCGGGCCGATCGCGGGGATCATGGTGGTGGACTACTTCCTGGTGCGCAGGCAACGCCTCGACCTTGCCGGACTCTACCGCGACGACGTCTACCCGGCCTGGAACTGGCCCGGCTTCGCCGCCTTCGCGGTGCCGGTGGCGCTGACCGTCATGGCCCTCGGCAACCGCCAATTCCATTGGTTCTACGACTACGGCTGGTTCACCGGCTCGCTGCTCGGCGGCGCGCTCTACTACGGCCTCTGCGGCCGCCGCGCGCGGAGCCCGGCGGCATTGGCCAAACCGCTGCCCTGATGGGCATACAGGCGGCCGGCGAGCCGCCGACACCCACTCCAAGCCTGAGGAGACGACAATGAGCACTGCCCGGAACGTCCTGCAATCCACCCAGCGACACATCGATGGCCAGCGCCTCTGGCAATCGCTGATGGATCTCGCCCGCCTCGGCGCCACCGCCAAGGGTGGGGTCTGCCGCCTGGCCCTGAGCGATCTCGACCGCCAGGCCCGCGATCTCTTCGTGCAATGGTGCGAAGCGGCCGGCTGCACGGTCAGCGTCGATCGGGTCGGCAACATCTTCGCCCGTCGTCCCGGGCGTAACCCGGACTTGCCCCCGGTGATGACCGGTAGCCACATCGACACCCAGCCCACCGGCGGCAAGTTCGACGGTTGCTTCGGGGTGATGGCCGGCCTCGAGGTGATCCGCACCCTCAACGACCTCGGGGTGGAAACCGAGGCGCCGCTGGAGGTGGTGGTGTGGACCAACGAGGAAGGCTCGCGCTTCGCGCCCTGCATGATGGGCTCGGGCGTATTCGCCGGGAAGTTCACCCTGGAGGAGACCCTGGCCAAGCGCGATGCCGACGGTGTCAGCGTAGGCGAGGCGCTGGACGCCATCGGCTACGCGGGAGCGCGGGATTGCCTCGGACATCCGGTGGGCGCCTATTTCGAGGCGCACATCGAACAGGGGCCGATCCTCGAGGACGAGGAGAAGACCATCGGCGTGGTGCTCGGCGCGCTCGGGCAGAAATGGTTCGATCTGTCCCTGCGCGGCGTCGAGGCACACGCCGGGCCAACGCCGATGCACCTGCGCAAGGACGCCCTGGTCGGTGCCGCGGCGGTGGTCGAGGCGGTCAATCGCGCGGCCCTCGGCCATCAGCCGCATGCTTGCGGCACGGTCGGCTGCCTGCACGCCTATCCCGGTTCGCGCAACGTGATACCCGGCGAAGTGAAGATGACCCTGGACTTCCGCCATCTGCAACCGGAGCGCCTGGACTCGATGATCGCCGAAGTCCGCCAGGTGATCGCCGCGACCTGCGAGAAGCATGGCTTGCAATACGAGCTGGTGCCGACCGCCGATTTCCCGCCGCTGTACTTCGACCAGGGATGCGTCGGCGCGGTGCGCGAGGCGGCGCAGGCGCTGGGCATGCCGCAGATGGACATCGTCAGCGGCGCCGGCCACGACGCGATCTTCCTCGCCGAACTCGGTCCGGCGGGGATGATCTTCGTGCCCTGCGAGAACGGCATCAGCCACAACGAGATCGAGAACGCCAGCCCCGACGACCTGGCCGCCGGCTGCGCGGTGCTGTTGCGGGCCATGCTCAAGGCCTCCGAGGCGATCGCCGGCGGCCGCCTGGCGGCCTGAGTGGCGCTTCCATCGAGGCGCCGGCATCGACCGCCTTCTACACGGGGTCGGTAGGGCGAATAACGCCAGGGGCGTTATCCGCCGATGCGCGGCTGGGCCGGCGGATAACCGCGTTGCGGTTATGCGCCCTACGTCGCGGTTCTGCGCAGGGTACGGTAGGGCGAATAACGCCAGGGGCGTTATCCGCCGATGCACGGCTGGGCCGGCGGATAACCGCGTTGCGGTTATCCGCCCTACGTGGCGGTTCTGCGCAGGGTACGGTAGGGCGAATAACGCCAGGGGCGTTATCCGCCGATGCGCGGCTGGGCGGCGGATAACCGCGTTGCGGTTATGCGCCCTACGTGGTGCTGCGCGGGGTACGGTGGGGCGTTGTCCGCCGATGCGTCGCTGGGGCGGCGCGCGGGGCTCAGATCACCTTGCCGTCGCGCAGCCTTTCCAGCGCGGCCGCGTCCAGGCCGAGGAGCGTCTCGAGGACCTCGTCGGTGTGCTGGCCGAGGGTGGGCGGCGGGTTGCGGTATTCCACCGGCGTCTCGGACAGGCGGATAGGGCTGGCCACCTGCGGCACCGTCCCGGCCAGCGGGTGCGGTAGCTCCACGCGCAGGCCGCGGGCCTGCACCTGCGGGTCGGCGAACACCTGCGCCAGGTCGTTGATCGGCCCGCAGGGCACGCCGGCGCGCTCCAGGGAAAGAATCCACTCGGCGGTGGTGTGCAGCACCGTGGCCTGGCGGATCAGCGGGATCAGCACCTCGCGGTTGGCCACCCGCGCCTTGTTGGTGGCGAAGCGCGGGTCGTCGGCCCATTCCGGGTGGTCTGCCAGCTCGGCGAACTTGCGGAACTGGCTGTCGTTGCCGACCGTGAGGATCATGTCGCCGTCGGCGGTGGGGAAGTCCTGGTACGGCACGATGTTCGGGTGTGCGTTGCCCAGGCGCCGCGGCGGCACGCCGGTGGTCAGGTAGTTGAGGGTCTGGTTGGCCAGGCAGGCGACCTGCACGTCGAGCAGGGCCATGTCGATGTGCTGGCCGATGCCGCTGACGTCGCGGTGGGCGAGGGCGGCGAGCACCGCGGTGGAGGAGTACAGCCCGGTGAGGATATCGGTCAGCGCCACGCCGACCTTCACCGGACCGGCGCCTTCCTCGTTGTCGGCGCGCCCGGTGAGGCTCATCAGGCCGCCCAGGCCCTGGATCATGAAGTCATAGCCGGCGCGCTTGGCATAGGGGCCGGACTGGCCGAAGCCGGTGATCGAACAGTAGATCAGCTTCGGGTTGACCTGCTTCAGCGATTCATAGTCGAGGCCATAGGCCTTGAGCCCGCCGACCTTGAAGTTCTCCAGCAGGATGTCGGCCTTGGCCGCCAGCTCGCGAACGATGCGCTGGCCTTCCGGCTGGGTGAAGTCCACCGTCACCGACTTCTTGTTGCGGTTGGCCGACAGGTAGTAGGCCGCCTCGCTGGTGTCGTTGCCTTCGGCATCCTTGAGGAACGGCGGGCCCCAGGCGCGGGTGTCGTCGCCGCTGCCGGGGCGCTCGATCTTGATCACCTCGGCGCCGAGGTCGGCGAGGATCTGCCCGGCCCAGGGGCCGGCCAGGACGCGGGACAGGTCGAGTACGCGGATATGGGAAAGGGCGCCGGGCATGACGGTTCTCGCTGCTGGAGGCTGGAAACGGAAATGGCCGGGAAGACGGGTTCCTTGCCCGTCTCCCCGGCGGCCGGCGCGCTACCGTGAAAAAGCGCGCCGGGGTGTTGCTCGGTGGCTCAGAAGAATGCCTGGATGCCGGTCTGCGCGCGGCCGAGGATCAGCGCGTGGACATCGTGGGTGCCCTCGTAGGTGTTCACCACTTCCAGGTTGACCAGGTGGCGGGCGATGCCGAACTCGTCGGAGATGCCGTTGCCGCCCAGCATGTCGCGGGCCAGGCGGGCGATGTCGAGGGCCTTGCCGCAGCTGTTGCGCTTCATGATCGAGGTGATTTCCACCGCCGCGGTGCCTTCGTCCTTCATCCGCCCCAGGCGCAGGCAGCCTTGCAGGGCCAGGGTGATCTCGGTCTGCATGTCGGCCAGCTTCTTCTGGATCAGTTGGTTGGCGGCCAGCGGGCGGCCGAACTGCTGGCGGTCGAGCACGTACTGGCGGGCGGTGTGCCAGCAGAATTCGGCGGCGCCCAGGGCGCCCCAGGAGATGCCGTAGCGCGCCGAGTTCAGGCAGGTGAACGGACCGCGCAGGCCGCGCACCTCGGGGAAGGCGTTCTCTTCCGGAACGAATACGTTGTCCATCACGATCTCGCCGGTGATCGAGGCGCGCAGGCCGACCTTGCCATGGATCGCCGGGGCGCTCAGGCCTTCCCAGCCCTTCTCGAGGACGAAGCCGCGGATCTGCCCTTCGTCATCCTTGGCCCAGACCACGAAGACGTCGGCGATCGGGCTGTTGGTGATCCACATCTTGCTGCCGCTCAGGCGATAGCCGCCGTCGACTTTCTTCGCCCGGGTGACCATCGAGCCCGGGTCGGAACCGTGGTTCGGCTCGGTCAGGCCGAAGCAGCCGATGTATTCGCCACTGGCCAGCTTGGGCAGGTACTTCTGCCGGGTGGCTTCGTTGCCGAACTCATGGATCGGCACCATTACCAGCGAGGACTGCACGCTCATCATCGAGCGATAGCCGGAGTCGACGCGCTCGACTTCGCGAGCGATCAGGCCATAGCAGACGTAGTTGAGGCCGCTGCCGCCGTAGGCTTCGGGAATGGTCGCGCCGAGCAGGCCGGTCTCGCCCATCTCGCGGAAGATCTTCGGGTCGGTCTGTTCGTGGCGGAAGGCTTCGAGCACGCGCGGGGCCAGCTTGTCTTGGGCGAACTGCTGGGCGCTGTCGCGAACCATGCGCTCTTCTTCGGTGAGCTGCTGGTCCAGCAGCAGGGGGTCTTCCCAGTTGAAGCTAGCTTTGGTGGCCATGCGTACATCCTCGTCAAGCGGTAGCGGAGGCTGGCGTGGGCCAGCCGGAATGGAAGCATCCTAAGAGCCTAGCGAATGGGGCGGCAAACGAGGAATTCGCACGCACTTGTGCTATTTTCTCACTCCGAGAAAATGAGTCTCGTATTTCATGCCCTTGAAGAGGCGCGAGGAATCGTGACCTGGGCGTCATAGATGCGAAACCGGCACTCCGGAGTCCTCCATGCGACGCAAGATCCCTTCCACCGCCGCGCTGGTCAGCTTCGAATCCGCCGCGCGCCACGAGAGCTTCACCAAGGCGGCGGAGGAGTTGTCCCTGACCCAGAGCGCGATCTGCCGGCAGATCGCCACGCTCGAGGAGTTCCTCGGTGTCGAGCTGTTCCGTCGCTCGCGGCGCGGGGTCAAGCTTACCGAGGCCGGGCTGTCCTATAGCCGGCGGGTGGCGGTACGCCTCGACGCGGTGGAGCGCGACACCCTGGCGGTGATGGGGCACCAGGGCGGCGGCGCGATCGAACTGGCGGTGGTGCCGACCTTCGGCACCCAATGGCTGTTGCCGCGGCTCAAGCGTTTCCAGCGGCTGCACCCGGAGGTCACGGTCAACCTGACCAACCGCACCCGCCCGTTCCTCTTCGCCGACACCGAGTTCGACGCCGCGCTGTACTTCGGCGACGCCGACTGGTCGGGTACCGTCTCGCATTTCCTGATGCGCGAGAATCCGGTGCCGGTGTGCAGCCCGGAGCTGCTGGGCGGGCGTCGAACGCTGAGCGCCGAGCAGGTCGCCGGGCTGCCGCTGATGCAGCAGAGCACCCGGCCCTACGCTTGGCGCCAGTGGTTTCACTCCCAGGGACTGAACGTCGCCCACGACATGAGCGGGCCGCGCTACGAGCTGTTCTCCATGCTTGCCCAGGCGGCCATGCACGGCATGGGCGTGGCCCTCATACCGCCCTTCCTGATCCAGGACGAGCTGGCCGACGGAAGGCTTATCGTGCCCATGCAACATGCCTATTTGAGCGAGAATGCGTATTACCTGATCATTCCCGAGCGCAGGGTCGAATCGGCGATGCTCAATGCCTTCCGCGACTGGCTGGTGGAAGAGGCCAGGCAGTACCGCGAGGCCAACGGGCTGGGCTGAGCGCGCAGGAACATCGGGCGGCGCAGGCAGGACGCGCCGCCCCGGGACCGGGCCGATCCGCCGGGTCCCGCGGAGCCGCGGCGGCGATACCGCCGGGCATCCTCCACGACGGCCAGGATGGCGGCCGTGGGGCACCACACCAGGAGTTCACATGAATTTCCACACCCGCAAGTGGGTCAAGCCAGAAGATCTCAACCCCAACGGCACCCTGTTCGGCGGCAGCCTGCTGCGCTGGATCGACGAAGAAGCGGCGATCTACGCGATCATCCAGCTGGGCAACCAGCGCGTGGTCACCAAGTACATTTCCGAGATCAACTTCGTCAGCTCGGCGCGCCAGGGCGACATCATCGAGCTGGGCATCACCGCCACCGACTTCGGTCGTACCTCGCTGACCATGACCTGCCACGTGCGCAACAAGATCACCCGCAAGAGCATCCTCACCATCGACAAGATGGTCTTCGTCAACCTCGGCCCGGACGGCCTGCCGGCGCCCCACGGCAAGACCGAGATCACCTACATCAAGGACCAGTTCAAGGAAGACGAAGTCCTGCCCTGAGCGGCGCGACGAGCGGCCGGCACCCATGCCGGCCGCCGTGTTTCAGAACAGCCGGGTAAGCAGCCAGTAGAGCGAGGCCGAGAGCAGGATCGCCGCCGGCAGCGTCAGCACCCAGGCCATCAGCAGGTTGCGGATGGTCTTCCACTGTAGCCCCGAACCGTTCGCCGCCATGGTCCCGGCCACCCCGGAAGACAGCACATGGGTGGTGGAGACCGGCAAGCCATACAGGTCCGCCGCGCCAATGGTCAGCATCGCCACGGTTTCCGCCGAGGCGCCCTGGGCGTAGGTCAGGTGGGTCTTGCCGATCTTCTCGCCGACCGTCACCACGATGCGTTTCCAGCCGACCATGGTGCCCAGGCCGAGGGCGATGGCCACGGCGATCTTCACCCATAGCGGGATGAACTTGGTGGCGTCGTCGATCTTCTGCTTGAACGCCTGCAATTTGCCGCGGGTGTCGGCGTCGAAGCGGCCGACGCCGTCCTTGTCCATCAGGCGGATCGCCTCGGAGGTCAGGTACATGTCGTTGCGCACGTTGCCCATGGCTTCCGCCGGTACCCGCGAGAACGCGCCATAGCCTTTCACTTCCTGGCCGATCGAGCCGGTCAGGGCGGCCAGCGCCGGGATCAGCTCAGGCGATGCCTGCTTGCTGCGCACGTAGTCGGAGAGTACCTGGCGCGGATCGGCCGGCGCCGGTTGCGGCGCGCTCTTCACCAGCGCTTGCTGGGTGACCTCGGCGACGGCGGCGAACTGCACCGCCTGGTCCGCCGGCATGGTGCGGTTCAGGGCGTAGGCCATCGGCAGGGTGCCGACCAGGATCAGCATGATCAGGCCCATGCCTTTTTGTCCGTCGTTGGAGCCGTGGGCGAAGGACACCCCGGTACAGGTCAGGATCAGCAGGCCGCGGATCCACCAGGGCGGCGGCGCCTTGCCCTTCGGCGCCTTGTACAGCGCGCGGTTCTTCACCAGCAGGCGCAGCGCCAGGAGCAACAGGGCGGCGCAGGCGAAGCCGATCAGCGGCGAGAGCAGCAGGGAGTAGCCGACCTTGGTCGCCTGGCCCCAGTCCACCCCGCTGGTGCCATCGCGCCCATGCATCAGCGCGTTGGCCACGCCGACGCCGATGATCGAGCCGATCAGGGTGTGCGAGGACGACGCCGGCAGGCCCAGCCACCAGGTCCCGAGGTTCCACAGGATGGCGGCGATCAGCAGGGCGAAGACCATGGCGAAGCCGGCCGAGGAACCGACCTGCAGGATCAGTTCCACCGGCAGCAGGGCGATGATGCTGAAGGCCACCGCGCCGCTGGAGAGCAATACGCCGAGAAAGTTGAAGCAACCCGACCAGACCACCGCGAAGTGCGGCGGCAGCGAGTGGGTGTAGATCACCGTGGCCACCGCGTTGGCGGTGTCGTGGAAGCCGTTGACGAACTCGAAGCCGAGGGCGATCAGCAGGGCCACGCCGAGCAGCAGGAAGGGCGTCCAGGTGGTGATCGCGGAACCGACGTCATCGACGTCCTGCATCAGGCTGTAGGCGCTGAACAGCAGTCCGGTGGCGAGCACGGCGAAGAATACGAGGGCGGTGAGGCGGCCGGGACGCTGCTCGAGATGGGGCTTGTGCGCGTTGCCGGCGGCACTGACGACGGCGTCGGCGGGAAGGACATCGGAGGTCATGGTGCGGGTCCGCGCTGGGGATGACCGGCACATGATGGGCAGGCGATTGTGACAAGTTATGTCTTGCGCATACCGGCTTCGTCTGGCGAAGAAAGGACAAGGGCCGCGGGAGGCCGCCGGAAGCCGGATGGGGTCGGGCGCCAGGCGGCCTGCCCGCTGCGGCCGCGAAGATTAATGAATTCCTGTGGCGAGTGCCATCATTTCGTCGCTAAAAAGTTGGCATGTTGAGGGATTTGCCGATCCGGACACGCGCGGGGAAGGCGAGAGCCACTGAACTAGACTGAGAAGTGCGCGGCGGGGCCGGTCGCTTGCCGGCCCGGTGCGCGGGACGAGCACCTTCGTCCCGGGGTGGCCCGGCCGGGCGGTCGGGGAGGTCGATATGCGGATGCCGTGCCGGCTCGCGCTGGCGCTGTTGTTGTGCTTCGCCGGCCCGGCCTGTTTCGCGGCCTCCGGCCCGGTTCGGGTGCTCTCGGTGGATGGTGCGATCGGCCCGGCCAGCGCCGATTACCTGGTGCGCGGCATCGAGCGTGCCGCCGAGGACGGCGCGCAACTGGTGGTGCTGGAACTGGACACGCCCGGCGGCCTGGACGCATCGATGCGGCGCATCGTCAAGGCGATCCTCGCCAGCCAGGTGCCGGTCGCCGGTTTCGTCGCGCCCAGCGGGGCGCGGGCGGCGAGCGCCGGCACCTACATCCTGTATGCCTGCCATATCGCGGCGATGGCGCCGGGCACCAACCTCGGCGCTGCCACCCCGGTGCGCCTGGGGACGCCGGACAAGCCCGCAGAGAAGCCCCCGGCGCGGGACGCCGAACCCATGGCGCGCAAGCAGGTCAACGACGCCGCCGCCTATATCCGTGGCCTCGCGCAACTGCGCGGGCGCAACGCCGAGTGGGCCGAGCGCGCGGTGCGCGAGGCGGTCAGCCTGGCGGCGCACGAGGCCGCGGCGCAGAAGGTGATCGACCTGCAGGCCCGCGACCTGCCCGACCTGCTGCGCCAGCTCGACGGCCGCAGCCTGCGCGTCGGCGAGCGCGTGCTGACCCTGGCTACCGGCGGCGCCACGGTCGAGCGCCAGGCACCGGACTGGCGCGCGCGGTTGCTGGCGGTGCTCACCGATCCCAGCGTGGCGCTGATCCTGATGATGATCGGCATCTACGGGCTGATCTTCGAACTGGCCAATCCCGGCATGGCGCTGCCCGGCGTACTCGGCGGCATCTGCCTGCTGCTCGGCCTGTACGCCCTGCAGATGCTGCCGGTCAACTACGCCGGGCTGGCGCTGATCGCGCTGGGCCTGGCGTTCATGGTGGGCGAGGCGTTCGTCGCCAGCTTCGGCGTGCTCGGCATCGGCGGAATCGTCTCGTTCGTGGTCGGCGCGCTGATCCTGATCGATACCGAGGTGCCCGGCTACGGCATTCCGCCCGGCCTGGTGGTGGCCCTGGCGTTGCTCAGCGCCGCGCTGATCGTCGGTCTGCTGGGCATGGCCCTGCGTACTCGCCGGCAAGCGGTGGTAAGTGGCACCGCCGGATTGGTCGGCAGCCTGGCGACGGTGGCGGCGGTGGATTCCGAACAACCCTGCGCAGGCTGGGTGCTGCTCCAGGGCGAGCGCTGGCGGGTGCTCGCCGCGCGGCCGCTGGCGGTGGGCCAGCCGGTCTGGGTGCTGGCGCGCAAGGGCCTGCTCCTGGAAGTCGCGCTGGCCGATGAAGGAGGTGGATGATGGGTATTTCCTATGGTTTGGCGATGTTGCTGGTGTTCCTCGCGCTGCTGCTGTTCAGCGCGCTGCGCATCCTCCGCGAGTACGAGCGTGGCGTGGTGTTCCAGCTCGGGCGGTTCTGGAAGGTCAAGGGGCCGGGGCTGGTGCTGGTGATCCCGGCGATCCAGCAGATGGTGCGCATCGACCTGCGCACCATCGTTCTCGACGTGCCGCCGCAGGATGTGATTTCCCGCGACAACGTTTCGGTGAAGGTCAACGCGGTGGTGTACTTCCGCGTGCTCGATCCGCAGAAGGCGATCATCCAGGTGGAGAACTACCTGGCCGCCACCAGCCAGTTAGCGCAGACCACCCTGCGCGCGGTGCTGGGCAAGCACGAACTGGACGAGATGCTCGCCGAGCGCGAGCGCCTGAACCTGGATATCCAGCAAGTGCTCGATGCGCAGACCGACGCCTGGGGCATCAAGGTGGCGAATGTGGAAATCAAGCACGTCGATCTCAACGAATCGATGGTCCGCGCCATCGCCCGGCAGGCCGAGGCGGAGCGTGAGCGCAGGGCCAAGGTGATCCATGCCGAGGGCGAGCTGCAAGCCTCGGAGAAACTCATGCAGGCGGCGCAGATGCTCGGCCGGCAGAGTGGCGCCATGCAGTTGCGCTACATGCAGACCCTCGGCGCGATCGCCGGCGACAAGAGTTCGACCATCGTCTTCCCGATGCCGATCGAACTCTTCGGCGGCAAGTACGCAGGTGCCGCGCCGCGGAACGAAAAGGCCGACGGAGAGGACGAGGAGAGGTGAACGCGCGCGGTTTGTGATGGAAATATCATCGAGCCGCGACACGGGGACATGCGTGCCCGGGGTCGGGATGGCTATGCTGTGGCGATCCACTCCCGGGACGCTCCTTCATGCTGCGATGCGCACTCCTGCTGCTGACATTGCTCCTCCCTTGCGCGCTGCCTGCCGCCAACCTGCGCCTGGTCGGCGACTCCTGGCCGCCTTTCGTCGATTCGCGCCTGCCTGGCAACGGCCTGGCGGTGGAACTGGTGACCACCGCGCTCAAGCGCGCCGGCTTCGACTCGAGTTTCCAGCAGGTACCCTGGTCGCGTGCCCTGTACGGCGTGCGCAGCGGCGACTACGACATCGCCCTGAGCGCCTGGTACGAGCCCGCCCGCAGCCTCTACGGGCAGTTTTCCCGCGCCTACCTGAGCAACCGCATCCGCCTGCTGCAACGCAAGGGGCGGGGTATCGAGTTTTCCCGCCTGAGCGACCTGCGTCCCTACCGCATCGCGGTCGTGCGCGACTATGCCTACGCGCCCGAATTCGACCGTGACAGCCGTCTGCAGAAGGTCAACGTGACCAGCTTCGCCAACGCCGCGCGGATGCTCGAGGCGGGGCGGGTCGACCTGGCGGTGGAGGACGAGCTGGCGCTGGGGGTCGCCTTCAAGGGCGAACTGGCCGATTTGCGCGACAAGCTGGAGGTACTGCCCATCCCGCTTGGCGAGAACGGCCTGCACCTGCTGGTGAGCCTGAGGAATCCCCGGCATGACGAGATCGTCGACGGCTTCGACCTGGCCATCCGCGGCATGCGCGACGACGGCAGCTACCAGCGCCTGCTGGAGCGCTACGGCGCGCGCTAGGGCTGGCCTGGCAGCGGCTGCGCGCCGGCCAGTTCCTTCTTCAGCAAGTGCGCGGCCAGGGTGCGCAGCGGGGCGAGCTGGCGGCAGATGTGCGCCAGTTGGGTCTGTACCAGGCGATGGCTGTCGTCCATGTCCTCGGGCATCTGCTCCAGTTCCTTGGCCAGCGCTTCCTCCTCTTCGCTGTAGATGGCGACCGGGCGTTTCTGTTCCAGGCTCGCGGCGATTTCCTCGAGGCTGGCGGAGAGCCGCTCGGCGGCGCGCTCCAGGAGGCCGTCGCTGGCGTCCTCGGGCAGGCTTTCGCGGTGCGCGCCGAGACCGGATAGATAGCTGAGCAGGGTGTGCGAGAGGACCAGGAAGCGGAAGCCGATCTCGGCGTCCTTCCTGAAGTGGCCGGGCTCCAGGAGCATGTTCGACAGGGTGGTCGAGAGCGCTGCGTCGGCGTTGTGCGCGTTGCGCCGGGCGGTGCGGTAGTCGAGGTCGTCGCGCTTGCCGGTGGCGTACTGCTGCATGATCTGCCGCAGGTAACGGCTGTTGCAGGCGAGGGTGTTGGCGAGCATGCGGTTGAGCCGGCGGCCCTGCCAATCGGGCAGCACCAGGAACACCGCGAGGCCGGCGATCAGGCTGCCCAGCAAGGTATCGAACAGGCGGGGCAGGATCAGCCCGTAGCCATCGCCGACCTGGTTGAAGCAGAACAGCACCAGCAGGGTGATCGCCGCCGTCGCCAGAGTATAGCGACTGCTGCGGGTGGCGAAGAAGGCGACCCCGGCGGCGACCGCGAACAGCGACTGCACCAGCGGGCTGGGGAACAGGTCGATCAGCGCCCAGCCGACCACCAGGCCGACCACCGTACCTAGGATCCGCTGCACCAGGCGCAGGCGGGTCGCGCCATAGTTGGGCTGGCAGACGAACACCGTGGTGAGCAGTATCCAGTAGCCCTGGGTCGGATGGATCCAGTGCAGCACGCCGTAACCGGCGGTCAACGCCAGGGCCATGCGCAGGCCGTGGCGGAACAGCAGCGAGGTCGGGGTGAGCTGCTGGCGCAGGCGCTCGAAGGCGTCCTTCAGGCTGCGCGGCGAGCGGTCGAGCAGGGCGCTGTCCTGTTCGTCGGCGATGGCGTCCGGGTTGCTCGCCCCGGCCAGCTTGCGGTCCAGCGTGGTGAGGTTGGCGGCCAGGGCGCCGAGCGAGCGCAGCAGGCCCTTCCAGGCCGGGTTGCTCTGCTGGCGCAGGTGTTCGAGCGAGGCCTGGAGGTCTTCCAGGGCCAGCTCGCGGTCGGCGTAGTCGAACGGCTGGCGCAGGCGGATAGCCCGCGCCAGGGCCTGGCAGGCCTTGCCCTGCTGGTTGAGCAGGCGCTGGCAGCGGAACAGCACGTCGCTGTGGAAGAACGCCTCGGCCAGCCGGTTGTACGGGTAGTGCGAGGAACTGGCGCGCTCATGGACGTCCTGGGCGATGAAATAGAGCTTCAGGTAGCGGCTCACCTTGGGGCCCGGCCGGCCATGGCCGAGGCGGTTGAGAATGGTCTCCTTGGCCTGGTTCAGCGCCACCACCACCTTGCCGTTCTGCCGTGCCAGGGCGAGGCGCTGGCCCTCCACGTCGAGCTGGCGCAACGGTTCGAACAGGCTCGACTTGATCCTCAGGTATTCGCCCAGCTCGAAATACAGGCGGGAAAGACTCTGCTGCACCGGCTGGTTGGAGAACAGCGCGTTCCACAGCACTGAGAGCAGCCCGTACCAGGCCGCCCCGGCCACCAGCAGCAGCGGTTCGTGCCAGACATCGGCGACCTCACCGCCGCGCTGGTCCACGCCGATCATGGTGTAGATCGAGAGGATCAGGGTCGCCGAGGCGATCGCCGCATAGCGCTCGCCGAGGGCGCCGAGGAGGATCATGCCGAACGCCGACAGCGCCATCCCGGAAACGAACAGCCAGGGATAGGGGAACAGCAACTCGACGGCGAAGGCGGCGACGCTGAAGCACAGCAGGGTCACCAGCAGCGCTTGCAGGCGGCCGAGCCAGTTGTCGTCGGTCTCCGCCAGGGCGCTGGCGATGATCCCGAGGAACAGCGGGATCAGCAGCTCGATGCGGTCCTGCCACCAGCACAGCAGCAGGGCGCCGGCCAGGGCGATGAACACCCGCAGGCTGTAGGCGAACTTGTCGAGGGCCCAGAGGCGGCGGAGCGTGTGTGTCAGCGAAGAGGGCGGCATGGGGCGGAGTGCTATCCGATGGTCCGTGGTTCAGCCTATGTGGCCTGTCCGGCTAATTCAATCGGCCGATTTCGCGCGACTGGAAGTCCGCTGCCCGCCGCAGTCGCAGGAAACGCTGCCGTGGGCAACTCGGTCGAGCCGGGCATCTGGCGGATGCAGGCTTCGTGCCTGCGAACGCTAAGACGTCGTCGCCGCGCCGGAAGTTACCCGGCGGCGATATCGCGCGCCGGAGCGGGCCCGGCGAGCGAAGCGGCGGCGCGCTACAGCAGGCGGACCTTGAACGAGCGCCCCTTGATCTTGCCTTCGCTCAGGCGCTTGAGGGCCTGGTGGGCGAGGCCGCGCTCGATGGCGACGAAGGCCTGGAAGTCGAAGATGGCGATCTTGCCCACCGCGCTGCCGGGCAGCCCGGCGTCGCCGGTGAGGGCACCGAGCAGGTCGCCGGGGCGCACCTTGTCCTTGCGTCCGCCGGCGATGCACAGGGTGCTCATCGGCGGCAGCAATGGCTCCGGGCTGGCCTTCAACTGGCCGAGGGCGTACCAGGCCAGCGGCTGCTTCTGCAGGTCCTCGATGGCCTGCGCGCGGCTGGCCTCGGCCGGCGCCACCAGCGACAGGGCCAGGCCTTTCTCGCCGGCGCGACCGCTGCGTCCGATGCGATGGATGTGGACCTCCGGGTCGCGTGCCAGCTCGACGTTGATCACCGTTTCCAGGGCGGCGATGTCCAGCCCGCGGGCGGCCACGTCGGTGGCCACCAGTACGTTGCAACTGCGGTTGGCGAACACCGTCAGGACCTGGTCGCGCTCGCGCTGCTCCAGGTCGCCGTGCAGGGCCAGGGCGGAAATCCGCTGCGCCTTCAGTGCGTCGGCCAGCTCCTGGCACTGCTGGCGGGTCTGGCAGAAGGCCACGCAGGACTGCGGCCGGAAATGCTGGAGCAGGCGTACCACGGCGTCCATGCGCTGCTTCGGGTCGATCTCGAAGAAGCGCTGCTCGATCTGGCTGTCGGCGTGCAGCGACTCGACCTTCACCTGTCGCGGATCGCGCATGAAGGTCTTCGCCAGCTTCTCGATGCCGTCCTGGTAGGTGGCGGAGAACAGCAGGGTCTGCCGGCGCTCGGGGAGCTGGCCGATGATCTCGGCGATGCTGTCGTAGAAGCCCATGTCGAGCATCCGGTCGGCTTCGTCGAGGACCAGGGTATTGAGCCCGTCGAGGACCAGGGTGCCCTTGCGCAGGTGCTCCTGGATGCGCCCCGGGGTGCCGACCACCACGTGCGCGCCGTGCTCCAGCGAAGCCACCTGCGGACCGTAGGGGACGCCGCCGCAGAGGGTCAGGACCTTGATGTTGTCGGCGGCACGGGCCAGCCGGCGGATCTCCTTGGCGACCTGGTCGGCCAGTTCGCGGGTCGGGCACAGCACCAGCGCCTGGCAGCCGAAGTAGCGCGGGTTCAGCGGGCTGAGCAGGGCGAGGCCGAAGGCCGCGGTCTTGCCGCTGCCGGTCTTGGCCTGGGCGATCAGGTCGTGGCCCTGGAGGATCAGCGGCAGGCTCTGCGCCTGGATCGGCGTCATCTCCCGGTAACCGAGGGAGTCGAGATTGGCCAGGAGGTCCGCGGAAAGCGGCAGCGAGGAGAAAGCGGTGGAGGTCACGGGGCAGGGCTCGGCAGGCGATACGAGCGGCTAGTCTAGCAGCCTGCGGCGGCTTGCCGCGTGCGATCGCCGCCGGAGCAGCAGCGACAGGCAATGTATCTTTGGCCAGTACCGTTCGTCCGAAAAACGAAAAAAGCGCGTTTCTGTATTTTTATACAGGTTCGCTTTCCTCAGTTTTTTGTCGTAGAGTGCTGACACTGTGTTTGCATGGGTCGCCGTCGATCGTGACCTGATGCGGTCGGAAATTCCAGCCCGTCCTGCTCGACTCCTTGTAACTCCTTGCAACTCAGTTACCGGCTACGATTTCGTGGCTAAATCAATACCCATAGTTCCAAGGAGAACTTGCAATGTCCCGTCAGAACGGCACCGTTAAGTGGTTCAACGAAACCAAAGGCTACGGCTTCATTACCCCGGAAAGCGGCCCGGACGTTTTCGTTCACTTCCGTGCCATCGAAGGTAACGGCTTCAAGACCCTGGCCGAAGGCCAGAAGGTCAGCTTCGAAGTCGTACAAGGCCAGAAAGGCATGCAGGCCGAGCGCGTTCAGGTGATCAACTAAGATCCCTGGGCCCCAGCCCGAAGAACCCGGATGGAAGCATCCGGGTTTTTTATTGCCCGGAGAAAACCGTCACACTGTCTTCGCCTGCCGTTCACCCTGTCTTGACGAGTTCCCGCCCAGAGTGGCCCGGTCCCGTTCGGAGTCGTTTCGATGAAGCCTGTGCAATCCCGTCGTCTGGCCTTCGCCGCGCTGTTGTCGCTGTCGTTCTCTTCCGCGTCCTGCCATGCCGCCACCGAGCACTGGGGCTGGATCGAGCAGTCCTGGCTGATGCCCGAGCGCATGCAGGCCAAGGCCAAGCTGGATACCGGCGCGCTGACCTCGTCGCTGGACGCGAGGAATATCCATCGCTACAAGAAGGACGGCGAGCGCTGGGTGCGCTTCGATGTCGTGCTGCCCACCGCCGACAGCAAGGCGCCGGTCAGCGTGACCTTCGAGCGCAAGGTGCTGCGGCTGATCAAGGTGCGCGGCGCCGGTGGCAGCGACAGCCGTCCGGTGGTGGCGATGGACATCTGCCTGGGCGCCAAGCTGCTGCGCGAGCAGTTCTCCCTGCGCGACCGCGGCAACATGAACTATCCGGTGCTGCTCGGCCGCCGCACGCTCGAACACCTCGGCGCGGTCGACGTGTCCCGAACCTTCACCCGCAAACCCACCTGCGGCGCGCTCGCCGCTCAGTAGAAGAACCCGCGCGGCAGTCCGGCGGCCAGCGCCAGCCGGGGCAGCACGATCAGCGCCGTCATCCACAGGTTGCGCGGGCGCGCCTCGTCCTCGCGAGCCCGGCTAGAGGTCCGGGTCCTTTTCCGGATCGACCCGGCGCGGGCTGGTGCGGCCGTCCTCGCTGCCGAGCTGGAAGAAGATCGCTGCGGCCAGCATCGACATCAGGCCGACGCTGACATAGGTGGCGTGGAAGGCGCCGAGTACGGTGTCCTGCCCCGTATCCAGGTCGGTCTGGAAACCGCCCAGCAACGCCGCCGCGCAAGCCACGCCAAGGCTGATCGACAATTGCACGACCACCGACATCAGGCTGTTGCCGCTGCTGGCGTTGCTGTCCTGCAGGTCGATCAGGGTGAGGGTGTTCATCGCCGTGAATTGCAGGGAGTTCACCGCGCCGAGCAGGCTCAGGTGCAGCAGCAGCCAGACGTAGGGGGTGTCCTGGTCGACCAGGCCGAAGCCGGCGATCAGGCAGCCGAGGATCAGGGTGTTGCCGACCAGCAGCTTGCGATAGCCGAAGAAGTCCAGCAGTGGCTTGGCCATCGGCTTGGCGACCATCGCGAACAGCGCCAGCGGGATCATGGTCATGCCCGCGGTGGAAGGCGGGTAGCCCAGTCCCACCTGCAGCAGCAGCGGGGTGAGGAAGGGCAGGGCGCCGCTGCCCAGGCGGGCGAACAGGTTGCCGAGGATGCCGACGGCGAAGGTCCGCGCCTTGAACAGGCTCGGCGGGAACAGCGGCTTGTCGATGCGTAGCGCGCGCAGCCAGTAGGCGGTGAGCAGGACCAGTCCGCCGATCAGCAGCAGGACCACGCGCAGGTGCGACAGGTGCAGCTCGCCGAGTCCTTCCAGGGCGATGGAGATCAGCACCATGGAGCCGCCGAAGAGCAGGAAGCCGATGCTGTCGAAACGGCTCGGCACCGGGCTGCGCAGGTCCGGCATCAGCTTCATCGCCACCAGGCAGCCGAGCAGGCCGACCGGCAGGTTGATCAGGAAGATCCAGTGCCAGGAGGCGTACTCCACCAGCCAGCCGCCCAGCGTCGGTCCCGCCAGCGGGCCGAGCAGGCCGGGAATGGTGACGAAGCTGAGCACCCGCACCAGGTCCTGGCGCGGGTAGACGCGCAGGATCACCAGCCGTCCCACCGGCATCATCAGCGCGCCGCCGACGCCCTGTACGATGCGCGCGCCGACCAGCAGTTCGAGGCTCGGCGACAGCGCGCAAAGCAACGAGCCGAGGCTGAACAGCAGTACCGCGCCGAGGAATACCCGGCGTGTGCCGAAACGGTCGGCGATCCACCCCGAGGCCGGTATCAGCAGGGCCACCGTGAGCAGGTAGGCGATCACCACCGCCTGCATGCGCAGCGGGTTTTCGTTCAGCGAACTGGCCATGCTCGGCAGCGCGGTGTTGAGGATGGTGCCGTCGAGGGCTTGCATGAAGAAGGCGACGGCGACCAGCCAGGGCAGTTGGCGGGCGATGCGGGGGGTGAGCTGGAACGGCTCGCTCATGGACGGGCTCCCTCGGGCGGACAGGGCCCAAGCATAGAGAAGTTCTCGCCGCGATGGGACGGCCGACGACCGGATCGGGGCGAACAACGGGCATTGCGGCGGAAGTCGCGGGCCAGAGCGGTCGCCTTTCATTGTCCTGGGTCAAGCCGAAGCGCTGGCGCTCGCCGGCTGCTGTGCTAGTACTCAAGAGTCACCCCGTCAGTGGCTGCGGATGCGACGCCGGCGCTTCGTCATCGCACGGACATGTCCCGCGTTGCATGCTCGACGGCGCGTGCTTCACCGCCTTGTCGCGATGTTCTCCACGCAGCGCTCGGCGACCCCGGTCGCCGCCGCCGTCGCCGAAGCCCACCTTCCGTGGAAACAGGAGCCCTCCCATGGCCCAGGAACTTTGCGCTATCTGCCACGAACGTCCCGCCGTCGCCCGCGTCAGCCTGGTACAGAACGGCCAGCGCCGCGAACTCGCCCTCTGCGAACTGCACTACCGCCAGTTGATGCGCCAGCAGCGCATGCGCTCGCCGCTGGAGTCGCTGTTCGGCGGCGGCAGCCCGTTCGACGAGATCTTCTCCGGCTTCGGCGAGCAGAGCCCGGTCACCCCGGTGCGCGCCCGCGAGCCGGAGGCGGTGGACATCGCCGAGTACTTCAGCAAGCAGACCACCGAGTACCTGCAACGCGCCGCGCAGGTCGCCGCCGAATTCGGCAAGCGCGAAGTGGACACCGAGCACCTGCTCTACGCCCTGGCCGACGCCGACGTGGTGCAGGCGGTGCTCAAGCAGTTCGGCCTGTCGCCGGCCGACCTCAAGCAGTACATCGAGGCCAACGCCGTGCGCGGCGCCAGCAAGGGCGAGGCGAGCGAGGACATGACCATCTCGCCACGGGTGAAGAGCGCCTTGCAGCATGCCTTCGCCCTGTCCCGCGAACTCGGCCACAGCTATGTCGGCCCCGAGCACCTGTTGCTCGGCCTGGCAGCGGTGCCGGACAGCTTCGCCGGGACGCTCCTGAAGAAGTATGGCCTGACTGAGCAGGCGCTACGGCAGAAAGCGGTCAAGGTGGTCGGCAAGGGCGCCGAGGACGGCCGCGTGGACGGCCCGAGCAACACTCCGCAACTGGACAAGTTCAGCCGCGACCTGACCCGGCTGGCCCGCGAAGGCAAGCTCGATCCGGTGATCGGCCGCTCGAAGGAAGTCGAGACCACCATCGAGGTTCTCGCCCGGCGCAAGAAGAACAACCCGGTGCTGATCGGCGAGCCCGGCGTCGGCAAGACCGCCATCGTCGAAGGCCTGGCCCAGCGCATGGTCCAGGGCGAGGTGCCGGAGGTGCTGCGCGACAAGCGCCTGGTCGAACTGAACATCAACGCCATGGTCGCCGGCGCCAAGTACCGCGGCGAGTTCGAGGAACGCCTCAAGCAGGTGATGGACGAACTGCAGGCGGCGCAGAGCGAGATCATCCTGTTCATCGACGAGGTGCACACCATCGTCGGTGCCGGCCAGGGCGGCGGCGAAGGCGGGCTGGACGTGGCCAACGTGCTGAAGCCGGCGATGGCGCGCGGCGAGATGAACCTGATCGGCGCCACCACCCTCAACGAGTACCAGAAGTACATCGAGAAGGACGCCGCGCTGGAGCGGCGCTTCCAGCCGGTGTTCGTCCCCGAGCCGACGGTGGAGCAGACCATCTCCATCCTCCGTGGCCTGCGCGACAAGCTCGAAGGCCACCACAAGGTGACCATCCGCGACGAGGCCTTCGTCGCCGCCGCCGAACTGTCCGACCGCTACATCGGCAACCGTTTCCTGCCGGACAAGGCCATCGACCTGATCGACCAGGCCGCCGCCCGCGTGCGCATCGCCAGCACCTCGCGGCCGGCCGAGATCCAGGAACTGGAGGCCGAGCTGGCGCAGCTCAAGCGCGAGCAGGACTACGCCGCCAGCCGCAAGTGGTACGACGAGGCGAAGGTCTTCGAGAAACGCATCCAGGAACGCAAGGAACACCTCGAGCAGATCACCGAGCGCTGGCAGCAGACCCAGGGGTCGAAGACCGAGGAGGTGCGGGTCGAGGACATCGCCGAGATCATCTCCAAGCTCACCGGCATCCCGGTCACCGAACTGACCGCCGAGGAGCGCGAGAAGCTCCTGCAGATGGAAGAGCGCCTGCACCAGCGGGTGATCGGCCAGCAGGAAGCGATCACCGCGGTCAGCGACGCCGTGCGCCTGGCCCGCGCCGGGCTGCGCCAGGGCAGCCGGCCGATCGCCACCTTCCTGTTCCTCGGCCCGACCGGGGTGGGCAAGACCGAGCTGGCCAAGGCCTTGGCCGAGGTGGTGTTCGGCGACGAAGACGCGATGATCCGCATCGACATGAGCGAATACATGGAGCGCCACGCGGTGTCCCGGCTGATCGGTGCGCCGCCGGGCTACGTCGGCTACGACGAGGGCGGCCAGCTCACCGAGCGGGTGCGCCGGCGGCCGTACAGCGTGATCCTGCTCGACGAGATCGAGAAGGCCCACGCCGACGTCAACAACATCCTCCTGCAGGTGTTCGACGACGGCCGCCTGACCGACGGCAAGGGGCGCGTGGTGGACTTCACCAACACCATCATCATCGCCACCAGCAACCTCGGCTCCGAGCTGATCATGAAGAACGCCCAGGCCGGCGAGTTCGCCCAGCCGCCGGAGAAGCTCAAGCGCGAACTGATGACTACCCTGCGCGGGCATTTCCGCCCGGAATTCCTCAACCGCCTCGACGAGGTGATCGTCTTCGAATCGTTGAGCAAGGCGCAGATCGAGGACATCGTGCGCCTGCAACTGGAGCGGGTGAAGCGCGCCGCGCACGCTCAGGACATCTACCTGCACATCGACGACAGCCTGGTCGGCCACCTCGCCGAAGAGGCCTACCAGCCGGAGTTCGGCGCCCGCGAACTGAAGCGGCAGATCCGCCAGCAGCTGGAGACGCGCCTGGCCACGGCGATGCTCAAGGGCGAGGTGAAGGAGGGCGAGACGGTCACCTTCTTCTACGACGCCAAGGACGGCGTCGGCTACCGCAAGGGCGCCGCGCCGAAGCCGGCGGCACGCAAGAAGTCCGGTGCCGGCGAGACGCCCAGGGGCCGCGCGACGGCGGCGAGGAAGCCGGCGGCGAAGAAAGGCGCCGCCGCCAAGGGCAAGGCCGACAAGCCGAAGGCCAAGTGACCCGACCAAGGTTGGGGAACAAGGCACCGGCCGGCCGGTCGAAATCTCACCCCGGCCTGCGAATGCGGCCGGGGCGTTCGATATCTCATGAGGAATTGCCGATGCGCGTCACCACTCACGCTACCCTGGCCGCGGCCCTGCTGCTCAGCGCCGCCTCCGCGTTCGCCTTCAATCTCGGGGATGCCGCCAAGGCGGTCGCCGGGGCGTCCCAGGGCGACTCCGCCCAGGTAGCCACCACCCCGCAGACCAGCGGTCTGCTCGGCGCACTCACCGGTCAGCTCGGGGTCAGCCAGGAGCAGGCGGTCGGCGGTACCGGCGCCCTGCTCGGCCTGGCCAAGAACCAGTTGGCCGGCAACGATTATTCGCAACTGGTTAAGACCATCCCCGGCCTCGACAAGCTGGCCGGCAACAACGCCCTGGCCGGTCTCGGCGGGCTCGGCAACGTGCTCGGCAAGAGCGGCGGCGACAGCAAGGGCCTCGGTTCGCTGCTCGGCAATGCGGACAGCATGGGCGACGTGAACAAGGCCTTCGGCACCCTGGGCATGGATAGCGGGATGACCGAGAAGTTCGCCCAGGTGCTGGTCGACTACTTCGGCAAGCAGGGCGCCAACAGCGAGCTGCTGGGCAGCCTGAGCAATCTCTGGGGAGTGAGCAAGGCGGGCGGCTCGTCGCTGCTCTGATCTGCCGCCAGCGGATCGGCGGATAACCGCGTTGCGGTTATTCGCCCTACGAGGTGGGTGCGACCCCCGGGTATTCGTTGCCCGCACCGGTAGGGCGAATAACGCCCCCGGCATTATCCGCCGCTGCGCCGTGGAAACGGCGGATAACCGCGTTGCGGCTATCCGCCCTACGAGATGGGTGTGCTTCGGCCGGTACTTCAGCGTAGTTGCCGCAAGCGGGCGATGCGTTCGTCCTTTTCTTCCCACATGCGCGAGACCCATTCCTGCACGTACTGGCGGAACACCGGGTCGTTCTCGTAGTCGCCCTGCCACAGGGCGGGATCGATCGGCCGGGTCTGGATGTCGACGATCACCTTCGGCACCCGTCCGCAGAGCAGGTCCCAGAATCCCGGAACCTTGTCGCTCGGGTAGACCACGGTGACGTCGAGCAGGGCGTCCAGCTGCTCGCCCAGCGCGGCGAGGACGAAGGCCACCCCGCCGGCCTTGGGCTTGAGCAGGTGGCGATAGGGCGACTGTTGCTGGGCCTTCTTCTGCTCGCTGAAGCGCGTGCCTTCCAGGTAGTTCACCACGGTCACCGGGATGCGCTTGAACTTCTCGCAGGCGGCCTTGGTGATCTCCAGGTCCTTGCCCTTGAGTTCCGGGTGCTTCTCCAGGAAGGCCTTGGAATAGCGCTTCATGAACGGATACTCCAGCGCCCACCAGGCCAGGCCGAGGAAGGGCACCCAGATCAGCTCCTTCTTGAGGAAGAACTTGAAGTACGGGGTGCGCCGGTTGAACACCTGGATCAAGGCGGGGATGTCGACCCAGGACTGGTGGTTGCTCACCACCAGGTACGAGGTGTCCTGGCGCAGGTCGCCGGCGCCGCGCACGTCCCAGACCGTCGGCGTGCAGGTGGCGAAGATCCACTTGTCGATCTCCGCCCAGGTCTCGGCGATCCACATCACGCCCCTGGAGCAGAGGTCCTTCAGGCGCTGGCCGGGGAGCACCAGCTTGAGCAGTGCGATCAGCATCATCGGGCCGATCAGGATCAGCGTGTTGAGAAGCAGCAGAAGGCTGCTGGTCAGGCCGGTCAACAGTTCCCGCATGGTTGGTTTCCCTGTCCTGGGTGTGGGTCGACGCGGCCCATCATACGCATCCGCGCCGCGCCGCCCAAGCCGCCGGCGTGGCGAACGAAACCGCGCCGTGCTAGTCCTATGTGGACCTCGTATCACTTCAGGAGATGCCCGCGTGAAGCGTGCCCTTGCCTTGCTCTCGCTGTTCGCCCTGCCGGTCCTCGCCGCCGAACCCAACCTCTACGGCCGCTACGAATGGGTCTCCCTGCCGGAGCTGGACCGCACCCTGCAGGCGAAGATGGACACCGGCGCCTACACCTCCTCGCTGTCGGCCAAGGACATCGAGTTGTTCCAGCGCGACGGCGAGGAGTGGGTGCGCTTCCGCCTGGCCACCAAGGAGGCCGATGGCTCGGTGTTCGAGCACAAGCTGGCGCGCATCGGCAAGATCAAGAACCGCGCCGACAACCGCAACGGCGAGGACGAGGATGAGGACCGCCTGAGCGAACGCCCGGTGATCGACCTGCAGGTCTGCCTGGGCGGAGCGATGAAGACCATCGAGGTCAACCTCACCGACCGCAGCGCCTTCAACTATCCGTTCCTGATGGGCACCAAGGGCTTGCGCAAATTCCACGTCGCGGTCGATCCCTCCGAGCGCTTCGTCGCCGACAAGCCCACCTGCAAGTAAGCGTCCTACGCCACCGGCGGCGCGATTGACGCGCGCGCCGGCTTGCGGCACCGTTCCGGCATTCCCGTCAGCCGCCGTCACGCCATGCCGCATATCCTGATCGTCGAAGATGAAGCCGCGATTGCCGACACCCTGCTCTACGCCCTGCAGGCCGAAGGCTTCGCCACCACCTGGGTGACCCTCGCCGGCGAGGCGCTGGCGTTGCAGGAGCGCCAGCCGGCGGATCTGCTGATCCTCGACGTCGGTCTGCCGGACATCAGCGGTTTCGAGGCCTGCAAGCGCCTGCGGCGGTTCTCCGAGGTGCCGGTGATCTTCCTCACCGCGCGCGATGCCGAGATCGACCGCGTGGTCGGCCTGGAGATCGGCGCCGACGACTACGTGGTCAAGCCGTTCAGCCCGCGCGAGGTGGCGGCGCGGGTCAAGGCCATCCTCAAGCGCATGGCGCCGCGCCCGGCGGCGCTGGAAGAGGCCACGCCGAGCGGGCCGTTCCAGGTCGACGAGGAGCGCGTGCGGATCCACTACCGCGACACCCCGCTCAACCTCACCCGCCACGAGTTCCGCCTGCTGCAGACGCTGCTCGGGCAGCCCGAGCGGGTATTCAGTCGCGAGCAGTTGCTCGACGCCCTCGGCGTCGCCAGCGAGGCCGGCTACGAGCGCAACATCGACAGCCACATCAAGAGCCTGCGCGCCAAGCTGCGCCAGGTGAACGAACGCGGCGAAGCGATCCAGACCCATCGCGGCCTGGGCTACAGCTACAGCCCGGACCACGCCTGATGCCGCTCGGCGTTCGGATCTTTCTGGTCTACTTCCTGTTCGTCGGTCTCACCGGCTACTTCGTGCTGAGCACGGTGATGGACGAAGTGCGCCCCGGCGTGCGCCAGTCCACCGAGGAAACCCTGGTGGACACCGCCAACCTGCTCGCCGAGATCCTCCGCCAGGACGTGAAGAACGGCACCCTGGCGCAGAGCGACCTGCCGGAGATGCTCGAGGACTACGGCAAGCGGGTGCCGCAGGCGGATATCTGGGGCTTGCGCAAGGAGGCGGTGAACCACCGCATCTACGTCACCGACGCCAGCGGCAAGGTGCTGCTGGACTCCGCCGGGGTGGCCGTCGGCCAGGACTATTCGCGCTGGAACGACGTCTACCTGACCCTCCGTGGCCAGTACGGCGCGCGCTCCAGCCGCGAAGACCCGGACGACCCGGATTCCTCGGTGATGTACGTGGCGGCGCCGATCAAGGATGCCGGGAAGATCATCGGGGTGGTTTCGGTGGCCAAGCCGAACAGCAGCCTGCAACCCTACATCGACCGCTCGCAGCGGCGCCTGGCCTGGCTCGGTGCCGGGCTGATCGCCCTCGGCCTGCTGGTCGGCGGCCTGCTCTCCTGGTGGCTCAGCGGCGCGCTGCGGCGCCTCACCCAGTACGCACAGGCGGTCAGCGAGGGGCGCCGCGCCGAGCTGCCGCGCTATCGCGGCGGCGAGATGGCGCAACTGGCCGACGCGGTGGAACGCATGCGCACGCAACTGGAAGGCAAGGACTACGTCGAGCGCTACGTGCATACCCTGACCCACGAACTGAAGAGCCCATTGGCGGCGATCCGTGGCGCCGCCGAGTTGCTCGACGGCGAGATGCCGGCCGAGCAGCGGGCGCGCTTCGTCGGCAACATCGCCGGCGAGAGCGAGCGCCTGCAACAACTGATCGAGCGCCTGCTGAGCCTGGCCCAGGTGGAGCAGCGGCAAGGCCTGGAGGAGGTCGGCAAGGTCGACCTGCGGGAGATCGCCGCGTCCCTGCTGGAAGGCCAGGCGGCGCGTATCCAGCGCCAGCGATTGCGGGTGGAGAACCGCCTGGAAGGTCCCTGCGAGGTTCGCGGCGAGCAGTTCCTGCTGCGCCAGGCGCTGGCCAACCTGCTCGACAACGCCCTCGACTTCACCCCGCCCGGCGGCATCCTTCGCCTGCTCGCCGAGGCCGACGGCGAGGGTATCGCCCTGCGCCTGTTCAACCAGGGGCCGGCGATTCCCGACTACGCCCTGGCGCGCCTCACCGAACGCTTCTACTCGCTGCCGCGCCCGGCCAGCGGGCGCAAGAGCACCGGGCTGGGACTGAACTTCGTCGCCGAGGTGGCGCAACTGCATGGCGGCCGGTTGCAGGTCGGCAACCGCGACGACGGCGTCGAGGCGCTGCTCTGGCTGCCGCGCGGCTGAGGCGTCTCCACGGAAACTCCATCGACTCTCCACACGGCGACCCGAAGCCCGCCATCGCGGCGCCGCAGACTTTCCGCCATCACCCCGACGGAGAGTCCCCCATGAACCGCACGCTGGCCTACAAGCTCGGCGCCATCGCCCTACTCATCCTGCTATTGCTGATTCCCCTGTTGATGATCGACGGCCTGATCCGCGATCGCCAGGAGGTTCGTGACGGCGTGCTGCAGGATATCGCCCGCAGCTCCAGCTACAGCCAGCGCCTCACCGGCCCGCTGCTGGTGGTGCCGTACCGCAGGACGGTGCGCGAGTGGGTCACCGAGGAGAAGACCGAGAAGCGCGTGTTGCAGGAGCGCGAGCAGCGCGGCGAGCTGTACTTCCTGCCCGACCGCTTCGCCCTCGACGGGCAGATGCACACCGAGCTGCGCTACCGTGGCATCTACCAGGCGCGCCTGTACCACGTCGACAACAAGGTTGCCGGCTACTTCCAGGTGCCTGCGCACTATGGCATCGAAGAAGACCTGGAGGACTACCAGTTCGAAACGCCGTTCCTGGCGATGGGCATCAGCGACATCCGCGGCATCGAGAATGCCCTGCGCCTGTCCCTCAACGGTGCCAGCGTCGACTTCGAGCCGGGTAGCCGGGTCGGCCTGCTCGGCAGCGGTGTGCACGCACCGCTGCAAGGCGTCGACGGGCGCCAGGCGCAGCGCCTGGAGTACGCCTTCGACCTGTCGTTGCTCGGCAGCGAGCGGCTGGACATCGTGCCGGTGGGCCGCGACAGCCAGGTCATCCTGAAGGCCGACTGGCCGCACCCGAGCTTCGGCGGCGAGTTCCTGCCCAGCGAGCGGGAGATCACCGCCCAGGGCTTCACCGCGCGCTGGCAAACCAGCTTCTTCGCCACCAACATGGAAGAGGCGCTGCGCAGTTGCGTGGAGGAGCAGCGCTGCGACGGTTTCCAGGCGCGCGCCTTCGGCGTCGGCCTGGTCGATCCGGTGGACCAGTACCTGAAGGCCGACCGCGCGATCAAGTACGCGCTGCTGTTCATCACCCTGACCTTCGCCGGCTTCTTCCTCTTCGAGGTGCTCAAGCGCCTGGCGGTACACCCGATCCAGTACGCGCTGGTCGGCCTGGCGCTGGCGTTCTTCTACCTGCTGCTGCTGTCGCTGGCCGAGCATGTCGGCTTCGAGCTGGCCTACCTGGTCTCCGCCGGAGCCTGCGTCGGCCTGATCGGCTTCTACCTGTGCTTCGTCCTGCGCAGCGTGGCCCGAGGGCTGGGCTTCAGCGTCGGCCTGGCAGGGCTGTACGGCCTGCTCTACGGCTTGCTGAGCGCGGAGGACTACGCCTTGCTGATGGGCTCGCTGCTGCTGTTCGCGGTGCTTGCCGCGGTGATGGTGCTGACCCGCCGCCTGGACTGGTACGGGGTCGGCCGCAAGGACCTCCCGGCGGTACCCGCCAGGGCCTGACGACGAGGGCGGCGGCGCCGGCCGCCGCCGATTTCCAAGGAGGAAAAGCATGCGCCTGTTCTTCGAGTTCACCCTCTGTGCCGCCCTCGGCCTGCTGGTCAGCGGCGTGATCCTGATCTTTCTGCTGTTCTTCGGCAAGTTCGGCCTGATCGAGTACTGGATCGCCAGCGGCAAGCCCCTGGCCCACGCCATGCTGGTGCTGATGCCGGACGGATTCTGGGAAGGCCTCAGCGGCATCGAGGGCGCCGCCGGCAATCCGCACGTACGCTCCTTCCTGGAGCTTTGCATGGGGCTCGGACAGAGCGCGCTGTTGCTGGGCCTGCTGCTGTTCCGCCTGGTGTGCTGGAAATGAACGGCTATGTCGGCCTGCGCGACGACCGTCGCGACGGCGAGCGCCTGGCGGCGCGGATCGGCCTGCTGTTCCCCGGCCCCTCGGCGGCCTGGCTGCAACGCGCCGAACGTCTGCGGCGGCAGCAGGCGTCGGCGGGCCTCGGGGTCAGGCGCGGGTGGCCTGCATCGACGGGCGCTGGCTGACTTCGGCGAACCAGGCGGCGAGTCGCGGGTAGCGGCCGCGCCAGTCCCACTCCGGCTGGCGCAGGTCGAGATAGCCCAGGGCGCAGGCGACGCCGATGGCGGCGATGTCGAAGCGCGCCTGCAGTTCGGCGATGCAGTCGCTCTCCAGCCATGCCAGGGACCACGCGATCTTTTCCCGCTGTGCCTCGAGCCAGGCGTCCCAGCGCTTCTCCTCGGGACGGACGAAGGTCTCGTAGCGGGTCAGCACCGCGGCGTCGAGGACGGCGTCCGCCAGCGAGGCGATGGTCAGGCGTCGCCAGCGGGCGCTGCCTTCGCGGGGGATCAGCGGTTCGCCGACGTGCTGCTGGTCGAAGTAGTCGCAGATCACCCGGCTGTCGTGCAGCACCTGGCCGTCCGGCAGGCGCAGGGCGGGAATCTTGCCGGCCGGGTTGCTGGCGTTGAGCTGCCGGATGGGCGCGACCGGCGTCGGCGTGACTTCCTCGAGCGCCACGCGCTCGCGTTGGCCGGTTTCGTGGAGCAGGACCAGGACCTTGCGCACGAAGGGCGAGGCGGCGGCGTAGAACAGCGTATGGGTAGCGCTCATGCGGGCTCCTTGGAAGGATCAGTCGCGGACGACGCGTAGACGATCGGCGGCAGGCTCGGCGCTCCAGGTTTCTCCGGGGCGACTGCCGAGCAGGGCGTTGCCGGGCGCCGGCCGGTCGCTGGGCAGGACGCGAAATGTCGCCTGCTCACTGTCGAAACGCAAGAGCGCCCCGCTGGCGGCGTCGTGCAGCCAGATACGGTCCATGGTGTCGACCCGCAGGCTGTCCGGGCGGGCCTGGCTGTCCGGCAGCGGCCAGCTCTGCCACGAGGCATCGCTGGGATCGTAGCGGTACAGCCGGGCGCCACCGCTGTCGCTGGCCCAGAGCCTGCCGATGGAGTCGGCGCCGATCCCGCGCAAGGCCTTCGTGCCTTCAGGTGCGGGCAACCGCTCGGCGCTGCCGTCGAGCGGATCGACATGCACCAGCGCGTCGTCCTGCGCGTACCAGACCTCGCCGTCCGGAGTGACGCAGATGCCGTTCGCCGCCTTGCCCTGGGGCGAGGGCCAGACCTCCACCAGGCGCCTGGCTGGGTCGAGGCGACCGTGGAAGCCGCGGCTGCCGGTGAACCAGAGGCGCCCGTCGTCGTCGAATACCGCGGACTCGAGCCCGGCCGGCGCGACCTTGGCCGGTAGCGGGAAACGTTCGCTGCCCAGGCGCTCGCCGCCGATGCGAAGGATGGCGTTGAGGCCACTGTCGAGCACCCAGGCGTTGCCGCTCTCGTCGCTGACGATGGCTCGCGGCCGCGCGCCTTCGCCGAGCGGCACCTGCACGCTCTCGCCACTGGTCGGGTCGAGGCGCCCCAGCGAATGCCCGCCGTCCGCGCCGTACCAGACCGCACCCTGTGCACTGGGCGCGACCGCGTAGGGCGCGGAGCCCTTGTCCAGCGGGTAGTACTGTTCGCCGGCCAGGGCGGCGCCGGTCGACGACAGGGCCAGGAGCAGGCCCAGCAGCGGGTAGGGCAGGTGACGCATACGGTTCTCCCGGAACGACGAGCGGAACGTGGAAAGGCTCTGTCTTGCTATTCTGGCAGCGCATTGAGCATAGGAGGAACTGCGAATGGCCACAGTGGAAATACTCGGGGCGGAATGCCGCGCGGGGGGCGCGGTGAACGACGATGCGCTGGGCTGCACGGCGCAGGCCGCCTGGGTGATCGACGGTGCCACCAGCATCGGTCGCAGCGTGCTGGGCGTGGAAAGCGACGCGCGCTGGCTGGCCCAGGCGGTGGACCGGCACCTGCGGTTGCTGCTGGAAGTCGAGCCCGAGCAATCCAGCGAGACCCTGCTGCGGCGCCTGCTCAACGATATCCAGGGCGACTTCCGCGCCCAGAGCGGCCGCGACTGGCACGACCTCGAAGACATGCCGGCGGCCTGCCTGAGCCTGCTGCGGATTCGCGGCGGAGAAATCGAACTGCTCAACATCGGCGACAGCCGGATTCTCGTCGAAGGCGCCGACGGCCAGGTACGCAGCTTCGGCGATTCGGCCCTGTACGAACTGGACCGGCAATCCCTGGCGCATTTCTGCCGGATGCGCGAGGAACATCCGCAGTGGGATCACGCCGAACTGTTCAAGGCCAGCCGCCCGCGCGTGCGGCAGAACCGCCTGCTGATGAACAAGCCCGAGGGCTACTGGGCGCTGGACATCAGCGACCGCTGGCTCGGCCAGGTGCAGCGCGAGACCTTGCCGCTCGCCGCGTTGCGTTCCTTCGTGCTGATGACCGACGGCTTCGACCGGCTGGTCGAGCCTTTCCGCCGCTATACCGACGAACAGTTGCTGCGGCGCCTCGAGGACGTCGGAGTGAGCGCCATGCTCGACGAGTTGCGCGAGATCGAACAGGGCGACGACCAGGCCCTGGCTTTCCCGCGTTTCAAGATCCACGACGACGCCAGCGCGCTGTGGGGTCGGATCGCGGGGTGAACGACGATCTCCGGCGCCCGGAATGCAGCTCCTCCCCGATGCGCCGGCTACCGATATCCCGGCCCTCTCCCACAGGCGGGAGGAGGGCATCCGGTGCCCGGAAGGTACTTTCTGCGGTAGGGCGGATAACCGCGAAGCGGTTATCCGCCGTTGCGCACCTGTGACGCGTCGCTTACCACTTGTAGCTGACGCTGCCCACCACGCTGCGCTGGTCGCCGTAGTAGCAGTAGTAGCCGTCGCAGGACGCCAGGTAGTCCTTGTTGAACAGATTGTTGGCATTGACCGCCACGCTGACGCCTTTCAGGCTGCCGTTCAATTGGCCCAGGTCGTAGCGCACGGCGGCGTCGTACAGGGTGTACGAGCCGGCGTAGCCGTCGTAGGTGTTGGCCTGGTCGCCGTAGGTCGAGCCTACGTAGCGGGCGCCGGCACCCACGCTGAAACCGTTCAGCGCACCCTCGTGCCAGGTGTAGTCGGCCCATAGCGAGGCCTGGTTGCGCGGCGCCTGTTGCAGGCGGTTGCCTGCGTACTGGCCTTTTTTCACTTCGGTGTCGGTGTAGCTATAGGAGCCGATCACTTTCAGATTGTCTGTGACGTTGCTGGTGGCTTCCAGTTCCAAGCCGGTGACCTTAACCTCGCCAGCCTGCGAGGTAGTGGGTGTCCCATTGACGTTGTCGGTGACCCTCACGTTCTCCTGGCGTAGGTCGTAGACGGCTGCGGTGAACAGCGAATCGGAGCCTACGGGTTGATACTTGACGCCCAGTTCCCATTGTTTGCCTTCGGTGGGTTTGAACATCTTGTTGGAGCCTATATCGTCGGCGCCGGTGCTTGGCTGGAATGACTCTGCATAGGAAAGGTAGGGCGCCAGGCCGTTGTCGAAGATGTAGCTCAGAGCTGCGTTACCGCTGAATTTCTTGTCGCGGCTGGTGTTGGTGGCATCGTTCTGATTGTAGAACGTGGCGCCGGCATGTACCCAGTCCTCACGGCCGCCGAGGGTCAGGCGCCAGTTGTCGAGGGCGATCTGATCCTGGACGTAGAGCCCGGTCTGATAAGTCTTCTGTCGGTAGTCATAGAACGCACTAGAGCGCGATGGCTTGGGAATTGGCTGACCATAGATCGGGTTGTTGACGTTGGTCGGCGGCACACCGGTGAAGTTGTAGATCGAGGTGTAGTCGGTGCGGGTGCGGTTGTGATCGATACCCAGCAGGAGAGTATGGCGCAGCGCACCGGTCTCGAAGTCAGCCTGGAAATTGTTATCTACCACGAACTGACTGATGTCCTCGTCCACCGAGGTCGTCATGCGCTGTAAGGTGCCGTCGGCGCTGGCCGCATCGATACTGCTGGTTGGCGTAAGCGTCTGGAACGACAGGTCGTTGCGCAGGTAGCGCAGGTTCTGGCGAAACTGCCAGACATCGTTGATGCGCCGTTCGAAGGAATAGCCCAACCAATAGTAGGTGCGGTCGTAGAAGTCCCAGTCCGGATCGCCGAGGTTTTTGTGATGGGAGATCTTTCCGAACGGAGCGTCGTATTTGGTCCCGCGTAACGGCAAGAATTGGCTGGTGGCGGCTGTATCGTCGCGGTTGAATTGGCTGAGGAAGGTCAGCCGGGTATCGTCGTCGATGTTCCAGGTCAGGCTCGGGGCGATGTTGTAGCGCTTGTCGTCGATATGGTCGACCTGGGTGTTGCTGTCGCGCACCACGCCGGAGAGGCGATAGAGAAAGCGCCCCTCGTCGTCGATCGGGCCGGTGCTGTCGAAGCTGATCTGCTTGTGGTTGTAGTTGCCGATCTCGGCCTTCACCTCGTGACTGGCGACGTTCTGCGGACGCAGGCTGACCATGTCGAGCATGCCGCCGGGCGGGGTCTGGCCGTAGACCGAGGAGGCCGGGCCGCGGAGCAGGGCGAGGCGCTCCAGGTTCCAGGTCTCCAGCTTCGGGTTGTTGTATGAGCCTGTCGCCATCGGCAATCCATCGAGGAACTGGGTCGGCTTGAAGCCGCGCACCTTCAACCAGTCGGAACGGGAGTCGCTGCCGAAACTGCTGGCGACGACGCCGGGCATGTAGCGCACCGCGTCGTCGAGGTTGTGCACGGCGCGGTCGGTCATCTGCTGGCGGGTCGCCACCGAGATCGAGCGCGGGGTCTCGAGGATCGGCGTATCGGTCTTGGTCCCGGTCATGCTGCGCTTGGCCACGTAGCCGCTGGTCGGCCCCAGTGGGTCTTCCTCGGCGCCGCTGACCGTCATCGCCTGCAACGACAGGGTGTCTTCCGGCACCTTGCGCAGGCTGTAGGTGCCGCCGGCATTTTCCACCAGCTCCAGGCCGCTGCCCTTGAGCGCTTCGCGCAATGCGCCGGGCGCGTCGAAGCGACCTTGTACGGCGTGGGCGCTGCGTCCTTCGGCGAGCGCCGGGTCCAGGGTGAGGACCAGGCCGGCCTGGGCCGCGATGCGGTTCAGGGTGCCTGCCAGCGGCCCGGCGGCGATGCGGTAGTCGCGCACGCTGGCCTGTTCGGCTGGGGCGGCGTGGAGGAACGGTGCGGGAACGGCGAGGGCGATGGCTAGGGCGAGCAGGCCGGGACGGAACGTCGGGCGGGGCATGTGCGGGGCTCCTGGATGGAAACGAGTCTCAATGCCTCCTTGCCGGACGAGTCGGAAAAAGTGATAGGGCCGGCGGGAAAAATTTTTCGCCGGCCCGTTCGGTTCAGCGTGGCACCACTTCGAACCACCAGGCGTTGTGCCTCACGCTGCGCACCGGCAGGCTCGGCTCCAAAGCCTGAAGGGCGAGGCGGGTGTCCTTCAGCGGGAAACTGCCGGTGACGCGCAGGTCGGCGATGCTCGGGTCGACCCGCAGCAGCGCCGGCGAATAGCGCCCCAGTTCCGCCACCAGGTCGGCCAGCCGGGCGTTCTCCACCACCAGCATGCCTTGTGCCCAGGCGCCGGCCAGGGCCGGGGCCGCTTCGCTGGCCTGCAGGCCTTGCGGCAGGATCAGCACCTGCTGGCCTTCCTTGATCACACGCTCTTCGCTGAGCGTTTCCGCGCGCGCGGCCACCGCAGACTGCAACACGGTGAGGCGCGTGCCGGGTTCCTCGCGGCGCACCAGGAAGCGCGTGCCGAGGGCGCGCATGTCGCCATCGGCGCTGCTGACCACGAAGGGGCGCGGGTCGCCATGGGCGGTTTCCACCAGGATCTCGCCGGCCAGTAGCACGACCTGGCGGCGTTCGCCGTCGAAGCGGACGTCGATGGCGCTGCGGCTGTTCAGGCGCACATGGGTGGCATCCGGGAGGGTCAGCTCGCGCTGCTCGCCGGTGGCGCTGTAGGCGTCGGCCAGCAGGTAGCGGACCGGGACGTAGCGGTTGGCCAGGCCGAGCCCGACGCCCAGCGCCAGCACTAGCCCCAGGGCGCTGCCGCCGAGCCGGCGCAGGCGGCGCTTGAAGCGTGCGTTGCCGGATAGCAGGGCGTTGCGCGCCGGCCCGTTGGCGGCTCTCGCCAGGTGCCGGTCGAGGCCGCCGAGCTGTTCCCAGGCGCGTTCGTGTTCGGGATGCGCCGCGTACCAGCGGTGGAAGGCGCGGTGATCGTCGGGATGGGCTTCGCCGGAGTCGAGCAGCAATTGCCAGGCGATGGCTTCGTCGAGCACCCGCGCGCGTACCGGCGAATGACGATCGTCGGCGCTCACCGGGGCTCTCCGTAGAGGGCGATATAGCACTGGCGCAGGCCCTGGGCCAGGTATTGGCGCACGCGCGGCACCGAGACTCCGAGACGCTCGGCGATCTCCGCGTGGGGCATGCCGTCCAGGCGGCTATAGAGAAACGCGCTGCGCGCCTTCAGCGACAGCGTGCCAAGCAGGCGATCAATCTCGCGGAGATCCTCGAGAATCAGGTACTGCTCTTCGGCCGAAGGCTGCTCCGCTTCCGGAACCAGCGCCAGTTCGACGAGATAGGCCTGCTCAAGGGCGGCGCGGCGGAAGTGGTCGATCATCAGGCCGCGCGCCACCTTCGCCAGGAACGCGCGTGGTTCGCGCAGGCCGGGCAGCTCCGGGCGGCCGAGAAGGCGAACGAAGGTGTCCTGGCTGAGGTCTTCGGCGCGCTGGCGGCAGCCGAGGTTGCGGTTCAGCCAGGCAAGCAGCCAGCCGCGGTGGTCCCGGTACAGGCTACCCACGAATTCGCTGTTGCTGACGTCACCCGCCGACACGGCCGCTCCCCATCCCGAAACGGGATTGAATGGAAAAACGAGAATTATTCGCAAATGATCGCAAAGTGCGACTATCCCTGCAATTGGCGTCCGTCGGGAAGCCACTTGAGTCGTCCCACCGGTTTGCCGGAGGATCGGCGTTCCCATAACAAGAACAGGAGTCTCGCCGTGGCCGAACCTTTGCTGATCATCGGTTCCTATCTGTCCCCCTATGTGCGCAAGGTGCTGGTGCTGCTGGAACTGAAAGGCATCGCCTACCGCATCGACCCCATCGTGCCGTTCTTCGGCGACGAGGCCTTCGAGCGCCTCAGTCCGTTGCGCCAGATTCCGGTGCTGGTGGACGGTGACTTCGTCCTCAACGATTCCAGCGTGATCTGCCAGTACCTGGAGGAGCGCTACCCGCAGCCGAGCCTATATCCCACCGACATCGGCCAGCGCGCCCAGGCCCGCTGGCTGGAGGAGTACGCCGATTCGCGGCTGGGCCAGGTGATCATCTGGCAGTTGTTCCACCAGTTGGTGATCAACCGCGGCATCTGGCAGCGCGAACCCGACCAGGCGATCCTGCAACGCACCTACGACGAAGACCTGCCATCGATCTGCAACTACCTGGAAGGGCGGGTCCCGCCAAGCGGCTGGCTGTGCGGCGAGCTGTCCATCGCCGATGTCGCCGTCGCCTGCCTGTTCCGCAATGCCCAGTTGGCGCGCTACCAGGTCGACGGCGAGCGCTGGCCGCGCCTGGCGCGCCTGTTGGCTGACGCTTTCGCCCTGCCGGCCTTCCAGCATCTGGCGCGTTTCGAGAAGGCCACCGCGCAGACCCCGGTCGCCGAACAGCGCCAGGCGCTGCGCGAGGCCGGCGCGCCGCTCAGCGCGACCAGCCACGCCCGCGAGCGGCCGGTGCGCGGTCCGATGAGCCGCTGAGAGGGAGTGCGGGCGGCGCCCAGGGCGCCGTCCTGATGAAGCGCCATTCAGCGCCTCGATAAGACCTTCGCGGCGCTGGTGGATCCAGCGTCCGGGCATATTTTATATAGACCAGTCTATATAAAACGGAGGCCGCACCGTGATGAACGTCCCCGAAGGGTTCCAGCCGCTGTTCCGCAGCAGTCCGTTGCTCGACCTGCTCGGTCCTTTCTTCTGCCGGCACGACGCCCAGCGCCAGTTGGTGGTGGCGCTGCGCATCGACGAAAAGCACTGCAACCACGGTGGCACCGCCCACGGCGGCCTGCTCTCGACCCTGGCCGACGTTGGCCTCGGCTACGCCATGGCGTTCTCCCGCGAACCGCCGCAGCCGATGGTCACCGTCGGCCTGCGCCTGGACTTCTGCGGGGTCGCGCGGGTCGGCGACTGGCTGGAGGTGCATACCCGGGTCGACAAGCTCGGCCAGCGCATGGCCTTCGCCTCGGCCCGGCTGCACAGCGGCGAGCGCCTGGTGGCCAGCGCCAGCGGCGTGTTTCATCTGCCCTGAGGCTCGGGCATGCTTGCCCGGTCGTCTGCCGTGAGTTGGGGAGTCAGGTTTGCCGAAGAAGTCCAATGCCGCCGAACGGATCGTCCATGCCACCGCCTCGCTGCTGGCCAGCCGCGGGTATTTCGGCACCGGGCTGAGCGACATCATCGCTCGCGCCGAGGCGCCGAAAGGCTCGCTCTATCACTATTTCCCCGAGGGCAAGCCGCAGATCGCCAGCGCCGCGATCGGCTTCGTCGCCGACGAGGTGGCGTCCTTCCTCGACCGCGCCGGGACCCAGGCCCCCCATGCGCGCAACGTCCTCCGCCAGTTCACCGCGACCCTGCGTGGCTGGCTGGAGCATTCGCGTTTCGAAGAGGCCTGCCCGGTGCTTTCCACCAGCCTGAGCATCGACGCCGAGCTGGCCCCGGTGCACGCTGAATGCCGCCGGGCGCTCCGCGCCTGGCACGCCAGCATCGAGCGTGCGTTGCGCGCCGACGGACTGGCGGAAAAGCTCGCCGCCTCGCGCGCCTGGCTGATCCTCGCGGCGCTGGAGGGGGCGGTCGCGGTGGCCCGCGTCGAGCGGTCGTTCCAGGCGCTGGATGCGATCGAGGAAGAATTGCAGGCGCTACTGCCGGCCTAGGCGGGTGTCGCGCCCAGGCCGGCCAGGTATCCTTCAGTGCTGCACGCTGTCCACCGCGATCGCTTCGCCGGAAACTTCGCGGTAGGCCGTGCGGCGCTTGGCCAGGGCATAGTGGATCAGGCCGGCCAGGCCGGCGCCGAAGAACCAGGAGAACGGCGATAGCTCGGCGAATGCCGGCAACAATGCCAGCAGGGTGGAGATGATCGCCGCCGGGACGAACGCGGCGATGGCCCGCGGGTTCACCCCTCGCGCGTAGTGATAGGCGCCGGCGCGGCTTTCGGTGTACAGCTCCGGCAGGTTCACCCGGCCTTTCCGCACCAGGTAGTAGTCGACCATGATGATCCCGTACAGCGGGCCGAGCAGCGCGCCGAGGCCGCCGAGGAAGTAGAGGATCACCCCGGGGCTGTTGTACAGGTGCCAGGGCAGGATCAGCACTGCGATGGTCGCGCTGATCAGCCCGGCGCGGCGGAAGTTCAGCAGGTTCGGCGCCAGGTTGGTGAGTACGTAGGCCGGGGCGACGAAGTTGGCCATGATGTTCACCGCCACGGTGACGATCAGCAGCGCCAGGCTGGCCAGCACCAGGAAGAGGGTGTCGGGGATCGCGGCGACGATGTCGGTGGGGCTCTGGATGAGCTGGCCGTCGATCCTGAACTGGGCGCCGGCGAGGACCACCGCGAACAGGCCGAACAGCAGGATGTTCACCGGCAGCCCCCAGAAGTTGCCGACGCTGATGGTGCGCCGATCCGGGCAGCCGCGGGCGAAGTCGCAGAAGTTCAGGATCATGGTGCCGTACAGGGTCACCCAGAACGCCGCGCCGCCGAAGATCTTCAACCACATCTGCGAACCGCTCATGGGTTCGCCGCTTGACCAGGCGATGGAGGCGCCGGCGCGCAGGTACATCCAGGCGGCGAGGGCGGCGACGGTGAGCAGGATCACCGGTCCGGCGAAGGATTCGTAGCGACGCACCATCTCCATGCCGTAGGCGAAGATCAGCAGTTGCACGCACCAGATGGAGACGAAGGTCGCCCAGCCCAGGCTCGACAGCCCGAGGATGGCGTCCTGGTCGTAGGCTGCGAGCCCCGGCCAGATCGCCGTCAGCAGCACGCGCAGGACGATGGAGGCGAGGTAGGTCTGGATGCCGAACCAGGCGATGGCGATCACCGCGCGGATCAGCGCGGGGAGTTGTGCGCCGTGGATGCCGAAGGCGATGCGGCACATCACCGGGTAGGGCAGGCCGGTCTTCTGGCCCATGTAGCCGGACAGGTTCATCAGCCCGTAGACCATCAGCGCGCCCAGGGCCAGCGCGGCGAGGATCTGCGCGCCGCTCATGCCGAGGGCGAAGAGACCGATGGCGAAGGAGTAGTTGGCGATGTTGTGCACGTCGTTGGTCCACAGCGCGAACAGGCTGTAGCGTCCCCAGCGGCGCCCTTCGGCCTTGGTCGGGGCGAGATCGGCGCTGTACAGGCGCGGGCTCAGCGGCGGCAGTTCGGTGCCGGCGTGATGGCTGGCGCGGGGCAGGCAATCGAGACTGGCGGGAGTGCCCAGGTCCAGGCGCGCCGCCGAGAACTCCGCTGCGCGCAGCCCGGCGCGTGGTAGGCAGTCGAGACTGGCCGGAGTGCCCAGGTCGAGCAGCGAGGCGGAGAACTCCGCGCTCCGCTGACCGGCGCGCGGCAGGCTGTCGAGGCTTTCCAGGGTGCCGAGGTCGAGCAGCGAGGGAGAAAACTCGCGGGGCGAGGCGGGCGGCTTCGGGGTGCTGGACATGGCGGTCTCCTCCGGCAGTCGGAAGAACTCGGCGCGAGGTCGGGTTCGTCTGTTGTTTTTGTATACAAGAATTTCGAAGATTTAAGCCAGTTATGTGCCAACCGATCCTCGACCGACTTTTCCGTGTTCTGCGGAAACCGGCCTTTCACCGGCAAGCCCCTGAAACCGCTTGGGAAAAAGCTGTCGCCTCGATCAGGTAAGAATTTCGAACTGATTCATAGGCTTATGCGGACGGACGAGGGAGAGGGGAAAAAAGCGTGGCGCCAGGAGAGCGTATTGGGAAAATTGTGCACAATAATTGTGCCCAGTGTTACCGCCGCGCCCGTCGACGGTGCGCGGCGCG
The DNA here is from genome assembly GCF_026428275.1 of Pseudomonas sp. B111. Classification (NCBI taxonomy): domain Bacteria; kingdom Pseudomonadati; phylum Pseudomonadota; class Gammaproteobacteria; order Pseudomonadales; family Pseudomonadaceae; genus Pseudomonas; species Pseudomonas sp. B111. Next base: position 5,941,026 of record NZ_CP097857.1, read on the forward strand.
AAGCTCAGCCCGTCCGGGAAATATCCAGGCCCTTCAACTGCCCGATCATCCACGCATGGGCATCACGCCCGACATGCTGGACGTGGCTGTAGAGCCGCAGCACGTAGGGCCGAATGTCGAACGGCGCGGGATACAGGGCGAGGCCGGCGGCTTCCGCCAGGGCCCGTGCGGCATGTCGGGGAGCGGTGAGCAGGAAATCGGTGGAGCCTGCCAGGAACAGCGCCGCCAGCACCGTCGGCAGTTGCACCGCCACTTCGCGACGCAGGCCGGAGCGGGCCAGCAGCCGGTCGATCACCCCGCTGTCCTCGTTCCACGGCGTCACCACCGCATGCCGTTCGGCCAGGTAGCCCTCCAGCGTCGGCGCCCCGGCGAGGCGCGGGTGGTCGCGCCGCGCTACCACCACGTAGCGGTCGGCGAACCAGTCATGGGCCTGGATGCCTTCGGGCAGGCGCTCGTGTTCCTCGTCGTAGCCGAGGGCGAAATTGATCCGCCCGCTGGCCAGGGCCTCCACCGACAACTTGCGTTCCGCGTTGACCAGGCGCAGGCGCACTCCGGGCGCGCTGTGCTGCAGGCGGTTCATCAGCGGCGGAAGCAGGGCGAAGGCGGTGTAGTCGGTGGCGGCGAAGACGAAGGTACGCTGGCTCTGTCCCGGTACGAACGGCCGCCACTCTTCCAGCCCCTCGCCGAGGGCGCGCAGGGCGGCGGCCACCGCAGCGGCCAGGTGCTCGGCACGCTGGGTCGGCTGCATGCGATTGCCCTGGCGCAGGAACAGTTCGTCGTCCAGCCCCTGGCGCAGGCGCCCCAGCGCATGGCTGAAGGCCGAGGCGCTGATCGCCAGTTCGCTGGCTGCGGTGCCGACGTTGCGGTGGCGATACAGGGCGTCGAAGACAAGCAGGAGGTTGAGATCGAGACGGCGCAGCAGGGGATGCATGTTATTCAGTTGCCGATGAGAAGAATGCACTTCATGCATCTTAGCAGTCGCACTAGGATGGCCGGATCCTCCACCGGAAGGTTGCCCATGACTCTCGAAATCCGTCCCGCCGTACCGGCCGACGCCGAACAGATCCTTGCCTTCATCATCGAACTGGCCGACTACGAGCGCGCCCGCCACGAGGTGGTCACCGACGTCGAAGGCATCCGCCGCAGCCTGTTCGCCGAAGGCTCGCCGACCCGCGCGCTGATGTGCCTGAGCGAAGGCCGGCCGATCGGCTATGCGGTGTATTTCTACAGCTACTCGACCTGGCTGGGGCGCAACGGCATCTACCTCGAAGACCTCTACGTCACCCCGGAATACCGTGGCGTCGGCGCCGGTCGCCGGCTGCTCCGCGAGTTGGCCCGCGAGGCCGTGGCCAACGACTGCGGACGCCTGGAGTGGAGCGTGCTGGACTGGAACCAGCCGGCCATCGACTTCTACCGCTCCATCGGCGCGCTGCCGCAGGACGAGTGGGTGCGCTACCGGCTGGATGGCGAGGCGTTGCGCAAGATGGCGGAATAGCTGGCGGCAAGCCGACGTTGATGCCGGGGGAGTGTGTGGGGGTAGGGCGAATAGCGCCTGGCGATATCCGCCAGTTTCTCACCGAGGACGCCTGGCGCCCTCCGCCCTGTCGCCGCTTTTCCCCCGCAACGTCGTAGCGTTGTCCCGCAGGAACGCCCACAGGCGTTCCGCTACCGGGCCCTGCGCGCGATCGCGCCGGCGCGCCGCCACCACCTCTTCGCTGCGTCCTGGCAGATGCGGCCCGGCCAGGGCGAGCAGGCGGCCGTCGGCCAGTTCCTCGTCGACCAGGAAGTCCGGCAGGTGCCCCCAGCCGAGGCCCTGGAGGATCACCTCTTTCTTCGTTCGCTGGTCCGGCACGCTGCACTGTCGCGCGCCGGCGAGCATGAAATAGTCCGTCGGCGGCGAATGGCGGGCGCTGTCGCGCATCACGCACTGGGCGAAGGGGCGCAGTTGTTCCGGGCGCACCGATCGCGGCGGAGGATCGCCGAGCAGGCCCGGCGCGATGACCGGGACCAGCCCGACCCTGCACAGGTCGAGCCATTCCAGGCGTGGGTCGGACTTGTCCACGCGATGCAGGATCAGGTCGGCCTCGCCGTCCAGCAGGCGCTCCAGCGGGCCGCTGACGGTTTCGAACAGCAATTGCAGGCGGGTCTGCGGCTGGCTGCCGAAGAACCCTGCGAGCAGCGCCAGGGCCGGGCGCGGCGGGCAGAGGTCGCCCAGTACCACGCGCAGCTCGCTTTCCTCGCCCTGGGCCAGGTGCGCGGCGTGGCCCCGCAGCCCTTCCAGTTCGTAGAGCAGGGCCTGGGCACGCTGGTGGAAGGAGCGACCGGCGGCGGTCAGGCCGACCCGGTAGCCGCCTCGTTCCAGCAGCACCAGGCCGAGCTGGCGCTCCAGCCTGGCAACGGCGGCGAACACCGCCGGATGGGAGCGGTGCAGGCGCTGTGCGGCGGCCTGGAAGCCGCCGGCGTCGACCACTGCGTCGAAGCATTGGAGGTCGTGGAGGGTGAAATCGTGCATGTCAGCTTCCCTGACAGAGTCGTTCCATTCTTTGTAGTTTTTCCCAGGGGCCGTCGCAACTAGCCTGGCGTGCATGGCAATCACCCTGACCCCGGAGGCTCCCATGGGCAACCTGTCTTTTCTCGCTACCAGCGATGGCGCCAGCCTCGCCTATCGCCTGGACGGTGCGGCGGAGAAACCGCTGCTGGCGCTCTCCAACTCCATCGGCACCACCCTGCACATGTGGGATGCGCAACTCCCGGCACTGACCCGGCACTTCCGCGTCCTGCGCTACGACGCCCGTGGCCATGGCGCCTCCAGCGTGCCGCCGGGGCCCTATACCCTGGCCCGGCTGGGCGAGGACGTACTGGAGCTGCTCGACGCGCTGGAGGTACGGCGCGCGCATTTCCTCGGCCTGTCCCTGGGCGGGATCGTCGGCCAGTGGCTGGCGCTGCATGCGCCGCAGCGGATCGAGCGGCTGGTGCTGGCCAACACCTCGGCCTGGCTCGGCCCGGCGGCGCAGTGGGACGAGCGCATCGCCGCGGTGCTGCAGGCCGAGGACATGAGCGAGACCGCCGCGGGTTTCCTCGGCAACTGGTTTCCGCCGGCGCTGCTGGAGCGCGCCGCGCCCGTCGTCGAGCGCTTCCGGGCGATGCTCATGGCCACCAACCGGCACGGCCTGGCCGGCTCCTTCGCGGCGGTGCGCGATACCGACCTGCGCGCGCAACTGACGCGGATCGAGCGGCCGACCCTGGTGATCGCAGGGGCGTACGACACGGTCACCGCCGCCAGCCACGGCGAGCTGATCGCCACGTCGATTGCCGGGGCCAGGCTGGTTACGCTGCCGGCGGTGCATCTGTCGAACGTCGAGTTCCCGCAGGCGTTCGAAGGCGCGGTGCTGAGCTTTCTCGGCGCAGCCTGATTAGGCTATCGTCGCGGCTTTTCCCTCGGCGCAGGAGCCGACATGAACGAGCCGGGCAGTTTCATCTGGACGTGGTACGGGCAGGATGAGCATCGATGGGTCCTGCTCAGCGCAGAGGCGTTCCTGGCGCTCGATTTCCTGGCCCTTGACGGTGCCATGCAGAGAGAGACCATCGGCAGTTGCCCGGGCTGCTCTACCTGGTCGGAGAAGATCGTGCCGCTGCACGAGTGGCTCGAAGGCTGTCCGGGTCACCAGGCCGGGAGTTTTCGCGATGCCTTGAGGCGTGTCTGGGCGCTGTGCAACGAGCTGCCCGAGGAAGCGCTGGGCTGCTTCGACTTCGACATCTATGCCCACCCCGGATGGCAGGCGGTACGTCGAGAGGCCCGGGAGGCGCTGCGGCAGAACGGTTGGGGCAGCATCCGTAGCCATGCCGAGGAGCTGCGTGACGACTGTTGGGAGCGTGTGCATGGCTACCCGAAGAAATGAAAAAGCCGCCCCTCGGGGCGGCTTTTCGTTGCGCTGCGGCGAACGGCCTACAGCCCGTTCTTCGCCTTGAACTCGCGGCGGCGGCGATGCAGGACCGGCTCGGTATAGCCGTTCGGCTGCCGGGTGCCTTCCACCACCAGCTCCAGGGCGGCCTGGAACGCGACGTTGTCGTCGAAGTTCGGCGCCATCGGCCGGTAGGACGGGTCGCTGGCGTTCTGCCGGTCGACCACCACGGCCATGCGCTTGAGGCTCTCGACCACCTGCTCCTGGCTGATCACGCCGTGACGCAGCCAGTTGGCCAGCAGCTGGCTGGAGATGCGCAGGGTGGCGCGGTCTTCCATCAGACCGACGTCGTTGATGTCCGGCACCTTGGAGCAGCCGACGCCCTGGTCGATCCAGCGGACGACATAGCCGAGGATGCCCTGGGCGTTGTTGTCCACCTCGTTCTTGATCTCTTCCGCGGTCCAGTTGGTGTTCGGCGCCAGCGGAATGGTCAGGATGTCGTCCACCGAGGCCGGGGTGCGCTTGGCCAGCTCGGCCTGGCGGGCGAACACGTCGACCTTGTGGTAATGCAGGGCGTGCAGGGTCGCGGCGGTCGGCGACGGGACCCAGGCGGTGTTGGCGCCGGCCAGCGGATGGCCGATCTTCTGCTCGAGCATGGCGGCCATCAGGTCGGGCATGGCCCACATGCCCTTGCCGATCTGCGCCTTGCCTTGCAGGCCGGTGGCCAGGCCGACGTCGACGTTGTTGTTCTCGTAGGCGCCGATCCACTTCTCCGACTTCATGGCGCCCTTGCGCACCACGGCGCCGGCTTCCATGGAGGTGTGGATCTCGTCGCCGGTGCGGTCGAGGAAGCCGGTGTTGATGAACACCACGCGATCCTTGGCCGCCTTGATGCAGGCCTTCAGGTTCACGGTGGTGCGGCGCTCCTCGTCCATGATGCCGACCTTCAGGGTGTTGCGCGGCAGGCCGAGGACGTCCTCGACGCGGCCGAACAGCTCGTTGGTGAAGGCGGCTTCTTCCGGACCGTGCATCTTCGGCTTGACGATATACACGCTGCCGGTGCGGCTGTTCTTGCGGCTGGTGTTGCCGTTCAGGTCATGAATGGCGATCAGGCTGGTGAACAGACCGTCCTGGATGCCTTCCGGCACTTCGTTGCCGTCCTTGTCGAGGATCGCATCGTTGGTCATCAAGTGGCCGACGTTGCGCACGAACAGCAGCGAGCGGCCGTGCAGGGTCAGTTCGGAACCGTCGGCCCTGGTGTAGACGCGGTCCGGGTTCATGGTGCGGGTGAAGGTGCTGCCGCCCTTGCTGACTTCCTCGGCCAGGTCGCCTTTCATCAGGCCCAGCCAGTTGCGGTAGATCACTACCTTGTCGTCGGCGTCGACCGCGGCGACCGAGTCCTCGCAGTCCATGATGGTGGTGAGGGCGGCTTCCATCAGCACGTCCTTCACGCCTGCGGCATCGGTCTGGCCGACCGGGCTGCTGGGGTCGATCTGGATTTCGAAGTGCAGGCCGTTGTGCTTGAGCAGTACCGCTTGCGGCTTGGCGGCGTCGCCCTGGAAGGCAAGGAACTGGCCAGCGTTCTTCAGGGCGGTTTCGCTGCCGTTCTTCAGCGCGACGACCAGCGCGCCGTTCTTCACGCTGTAGGAAGTGGCGTCGACATGGGAGCCGGACTCCAGCGGCGCGGCCTCGTCGAGGAAGGCGCGAGCGAAGGCGATGACCTTGTCGCCGCGAACCTTGTTGTAGCCCTTGCCTTTCTCGGCGCCGCCTTCTTCGCTGATCACGTCGGTGCCGTAGAGCGCGTCGTACAGCGAGCCCCAGCGGGCGTTGGAGGCGTTCAGGGCGAAGCGCGCATTCATCACCGGCACCACCAACTGCGGGCCGGCCATGCGGGCGATCTCGTCGTCGACGTTCTGGGTGCCGGCCTGGAAGTCTTCCGCCTCGGGCAGCAGGTAGCCGATTTCCTCGAGGAAGGCCTTGTAGGCAGCGGCGTCGTGGGCCTGGCCGGCGCGAGCCTGGTGCCAGCCGTCGATCTTGGCCTGGAGTTCGTCGCGCTTGGCGAGCAGGGCTTTATTCTTCGGCGCCAGGTCGTTGATCACGGCCTCCGCACCGGTCCAGAACGTGTCGGCAGAGACGCCGGTTCCGGGGATGGCTTCGTTGTTCACGAAGTCGAACAGGACTTTGGCGACCTGCAGGCCACCGACTTGAACGCGTTCAGTCATTGTTTGCCTCACTCTGCTCTAGACCAGCTCTGGACCCGGGCCGCACGGCCTTGTAGTCCGAGCCGCGGCATACTACATGATGCCGCGGGAAAAATCAGTGGTTACGCGTCGCGTTACGACTGGATGACGCTTCACGGTCACGTTGGCCAGGCTCAATGTTCGCAAAAAAACTGTACTTTGTTCCAGATAAATCTAAAAACAGTACACGATTTATCGCGAGCCCAACTGCGGCGCGGCGTCGCAGGATGTTTCACTGCGCTGCGAGCGCCTTGCCTATACTCCCGGAATCGCCCCAGGAGCCTCGCCATGCCCGTCCATGCCGCATCCCTCGCCGATCTCGCCGACCTGGTTCCGCTGTTTTCCGCCTACCTCGACTTCTACGAAGTGCCGGCGCCGGAAGAGCAGGTCCGCGCATTCCTCGCCGAGCGCCTGCGCCAGGGCGATTCGACCCTGTTCCTGGCCAGGGATGCCGAGGCGCGGGCGCTGGGCTTCGTCCAACTCTATCCGCTGTTCGCCTCCCTGGCGCTACGACCTTCGTGGCTGCTCAGCGATCTCTACGTCCGTCCGGAGGCGCGCCGCCAGGGCGTCGGCGAGGCCCTGATGAACCAGGCCCGGGGTTTCGCCGAAAGCATGGGCGCCTGCGGCCTACAACTGGAGACGGCGAAGACCAACCACGCCGGGCAGTCGCTCTACGAGCGCCTCGGCTATGTCCGTGACGAACAGTTCTACACTTACTGGCTGCAGCTCTGAACTCCCATTCGTCCCAGCAGGAGGCAAGCTCATGGATCACCTGGTCCTGACCGTGATCGCCACCGACCATCCCGGCCTGGTCGAGCGCATCGCCCAATGCATCGCCTCCCACGGCGGCAACTGGCTGGAAAGCCGCATGTCGCGGATGGCCGGGCAGTTCGCCGGGATACTGCGGGTGGCCGTGCCGGCGGAAGGCTACGACGAACTGGTGGAAGGGCTACAGGGCCTGTCCAGCCACGGTATCCGCGTGCTCCTGGCGGAAAGCGGGATCGAGCCGGTATGTAACTGGAAGCCTATCCACCTCGACCTGGTGGGCAACGACCGCCCCGGTATCGTGCGCGACATCACCCGGTTGCTGGCCGAGCACGGGGTGAACCTGGAGAGCCTGTCCACCGAAGTGCGCCCGGCGCCGATGAGCAGCGAACCGCTGTTCCATGCCGATGCGCTGCTGGCGGTGCCGCTGACCCTGTCGCTGGACACCCTGCGCGAGCGACTGGAAGACCTGGCCGACGACCTGATGGTGGAGTTGGTGCTGGACGCGTCCTGAAGTTGTTCAGGAAAGCCGGGGACGGGCCTGTGGAAAAGCCTTGGGTGAAACCCTGAAGCCCAGGCGCCGCGAGGCTTGGAGGTCGTAGCGCGTTTTTTGACCAGCTACGTTGCGGTTATTCCCAAACCAGGTGGACCAGCCTGTGGGTATTCTGTGTGGATAACCTTGCAGGCCTTTATCCATGGGCGATACAAGGGTTTGCTCGTTTTCTGAGCAGCCTCTCTTGCGCTTTTTCTTGTGGATTAACCTTCGCCGCTGTCATTGCCCCTGTGCACAAATAACGTGGAGCAGTCTGTGGGTAAGCCGGGGAAGAATCCATGCAGGCCTTTATCCATCGGTACTCCAGGTGTCAGTACGTTTTTTGATCGATGGCTTTTCCGGTTCATCCACAGTTGCTCACAAAAGCCTTGGGCAGATTTGTGGATAAGCCTTGTGTATATCGTTGTAACCCTTGGTAATACTGGCATACAGCGGTGTGCTCAAAGACTGATCAGGCGCTTTGCAGGGCTTCTTCCGACGAGTTATCCACGCGCCTGCGGGGAGGAGAAGGCAGGTCTATGCACAAAGTACGTGCATGAACCTGTGGAAAAGCCTGGGGTGGATCGCTGAGCGTCAGTATTGGCGGGGGATAGGAAGGAGTGCGTGTTTTTTCGCCAGGCTTGCGGAGTTCCGCAAGCCTGGGGATAACGTCAGCCCGGCTGGGGAAGGCGGCGCAGGCTGCGCCAGGCGTCGAAGCTGTAGACGGCCAGGGCGAGCCAGATGAAAGCGAAGGCGGTCAGGCGGCTGGAGTCCAGATGCTCGCCGAACAGCAGGATCGCCTGTAGCAGGACCAGCGTCGGTGCCAGGTATTGCAGGAAGCCCAGGGTGGCGTAGGGCAGGTGCCTTGCCGCAGCGTTGAAGCAGACCAGCGGAACCAGCGTCACCGGGCCCGCGGCGACCACCCACAGGGCTTCCGGGGTGCTCCAGAAAGCCGTTTCGCTGGTCGGCCCGTCGGCGAAAAACAGCAACCAGACCAGCGCCAGCGGCAGCAGCAGCCAGGTTTCCACCACCAGTCCGGGCAGCGCGGCGACCGGCGCCTTTTTGCGGATCAGGCCGTAGAAGCCGAAGGTCAGGGCCAGCACCAGCGACACCCAGGGCAGGCTGCCGAGTTGCCAGACCTGCTGCGCCACGCCCAGCGAAGCCAGGGCCACCGCCAGCCATTGCAGAGGACGCAGGCGTTCCTTGAGCAGCAACATGCCGAGCATCACGTTGATCAGCGGATTGATGTAGTAGCCCAGGCTGGCTTCCAGCATGTGGCCGTTGTTCACCGCCCAGACATAGGTCATCCAGTTGCTGGCGATCAGCAGTCCGCTGGCGGCCAGCACGACGAAGCGCTGCGGATTCTGGCGCAGCTCACGCCACCAGCCCGGGTGCTTCCAGAACAGCAGCAGGACGGCGCCGAACAGGGCCGACCAGACCGCGCGCTGGACGATGATTTCCACCGCGGGAATGCGTTCGAGCAGTTTGAAGTAGAGCGGGAACAATCCCCAGATCACATAAGCCGTCAGGCCGAGGACATAGCCCCGACGGAGGTTGGCGGTCGCCATGGAGAATCCTTGAAACGTCAGGCAGGTAAGAATGGCCGTGCACGGCATGCACGAGCGGATGACCTGTGAATTCTAGTAGGGGGGTGACGGGGTTGTCTGCGCACAGTTCCCGCGGAAAAGCACCGGCACACTTGCCGTTCCCTCGCCTGCCCCGCGGCGGGACGGCTAGCGCCGCGCGCCATTCGCCCTGTCCGCAGGAGGCTCAGAACAGCCGCAGCGGTTCCTCGTCCAGCGCCGCCAGTTGTTCGCGCAGCACCAGCACCTGCTCGCCCCAGTAACGTTCACTGCCGAACCAGGGGAAGCTCGGTGGGAACGCCGGGTCGTCCCAGCGCCGCGCGAGCCAGGCGCTGTAGTGCATCAGGCGGAGGCTGCGCAGGCCTTCGAGCAGCGGTAGCTGGCGCGGGTCGAAGTCGTGGAACTCATTGTAGCCGTCGACCAGTTCGGCAATCTGCGCCAGGCGTTCGTGGCGCTCGCCGGCGAGCATCATCCACAGGTCCTGGAGGGCCGGGCCCATGCGGCAGTCGTCGAGATCGACCATGTGGTAGACCTCGTCGCGGCACAGCAGGTTGCCCGGATGGCAGTCGCCGTGCAGGCGGATCGGCTGGTAGGGCACCTCGGCGAACAGGGCGTCGAGGCGTTTCAGCAGGTCGCGGGCGACCGACTCGTAGGCCGGCAGCAGGCTCCTGGGGATGAAATTGCCTTCCAGCAGGGTGGCCAGCGAGGCGTGGCCGAAGTTATCCACAGCGAGCGCCTCGCGGTGCTCGAACGGCCGCGTGGCGCCGACCGCGTGCAGGCGGCCGAGCAACTGGCCGAGGCGGTAGAGCTGGTCGAGATTGCCCGGCTCGGGCGCGCGCCCGCCGCGCCGGGGGAACAGGGCGAAGCGGAAGCCGGCGAATGCGAACAGGCTTTCGCCGTCGCGCGACAGCGGCGCCACCACCGGCACCTCGCATTCCGCCAGCTCGGCGGAGAAGGCGTGCTCCTCGCGGATCGCCGCGTCGCTCCAGCGGTCCGGTCGGTAGAACTTGGCGATCAGCGGCTCGCCGTCCTCGATGCCGACCTGGTACACGCGGTTTTCGTAGCTGTTGAGCGCCAGCACCCGTGCGTCGCTGAGATAGCCGAGGCTTTCCACGGCATCCAGGACGAGGTCGGGGGTCAGTTGGTCGAAGGGATGGGACATGACGGGGCATCCAAGGCTCGAAAGACCCCTAGTGTACGCAAGCCGGCGCGGGCCGGCAGGTTCACAGCGGCGTGCCGAGCAGGACCTGGGCTGGATCGAAGGAGGCGATCACCTTCTGGCCCTTCTTCAGCCCCAGGCTGGCCAGGCGTTCGCCGGACAGCAGCGCGCAGAGGGTAAGACCGCTGCCCAGGGCGATGCGCACCTCGCTGGGACCGGCCTTGGCCGCGAGGATTTCCTCCAGGGTGCCTTGCAACTGATTCGGCTGGTCCTCGCGCGGTTCCAGCCCGACGTCCAGCCAGCCGGCCTTTATCAGCGCCAGTACCGGGCGGCCGCGACCGAGTTCGAGTTGCTCGGTGCTGGCGCGGGTGATCAGCGCCTCGATGCGTTGCTGGCCTGGCAGCTCGATGGCGATGCGGTCGTGGAAGCCTTCGCCATGGATCGACAGGACCCGCCCGTGCAATTGGTTGCGTGCGCTGGTGCGGAGCATCAGGCGGCCGATCAGGTTGAGGTCCTCGGCGTCTTCAGCGGCCTGCAACACCTGCGCTTGCAAGGCTTCCAGGCGCCGGTAGAGAGCCAGCAGGCGTTCGCCCTCGGCGGTCAGTCGGGCGCCGCCGCCGCCCTTGCCGCCGACGCTACGCTCGACCAGCGGACGCTCGGCCAGGTTGTTCAGTTCGTCGATGGCGTCCCAGGCGCCCTTGTAGCTGATGCCCACGGCCTTCGCCGCACGGGTGATGGAGCCCAGTTCGGCGATCTGCGCGAGCAGGGCGATGCGTTGCGGGCGACGGGTGACGTGCTGGGCGAGAGTGGAGAGTGCGGACATGGAAGCTTCGCTATGAGCGGACGTATACGGCGAAGGCTCCAACAGCCATGGGCAAAACGCAAGGGCGTCACTCGGCGGCCTGGTAGAGACCGTAGCCGGCGGCGGCGCCGGCCAGGTCCCAGGCGAGGTCCTTCCAGCTCCAGCCGCTGCCGGCGGAACGGCTGTCGTAGAGTTCCTTGCCGACGCCGAAGGCGAGCGAGAAGCTCAGGCCGAAGCGTGCCTGGCGAGCACCGTGCAGGCCGCGGTCGTGGGCCATCTGCATGCCCGCCGCGGTAAGGGCCGCGGAACTGGCGAAATGCAGGGCCTTGTCTTCGCCCAGCCAGTCGTCTTCGGCGAAGTGGCTGCAACCGCCGAGCAACAGGCAGGCCGCGACCAGCAGTGCGCGCATGGATCCTCTCCCGTATCGGTTGCGCGGCAGTTTAGCCCAGCTCAGCCGGGCTTCGGCGTGCGCGCCAGGCAGTAGACGTCGACCCGCGCGGCGCCCGCCCGGCGCAACAGGCGGGAAAGGCACTCGGCGGTGGCCCCGGTGGTGAGCACGTCGTCCACCAGTGCCAGGTGCAGCCCGCGAACATCGCTGGCGGGCGCCAGGGCGAAGGCGTGGCGCAGGTTGCGCCGCCGCACCGTCGCGTCCAGGCCCTGCTGGGCCGGAGTATCCAGCACTCGCCGCAGGCTGTGCGGATCGCAGCGCAGGTCCAGCTCGCCGGCCAGTCGCTCGGCGAGCTGTTGCGCCTGGTTGAAGCCGCGACGACGTTCGCGCCGTGGCGCCAGCGGGACCGGCAGCAGGCGTGCCGGGCGCGGCAGGCCTTCGGCGTAGCGTTGCCGCAGGTGTTCCGCCAGCAACTCGCCGAGCAGCCGCCCCAGCGGCCAGGCCGCCTGGTGCTTGAAGCGGTTGATCAGGCTGTCGAGCGGAAAGGCGTAGCGCCAGGGCGCGATCGCCTGTTCATAGGCCGGCGGGCGGCGCAGGCACTCGCCGCACACCTGGCCGTCCAGCGGCAGGGGCAGGGCGCAGCGCCGGCACTGCTGGCGCGACCAGGGCAGGTCGGCGGCACAAGCGCGGCACAGCGGGCGGGGCGGCTGGTCGCTGCGGGCGGCGCAGAGCAGGCAGGCCGGCGGCGGCAAAAGCCAGCGCGTGAGAGGACGAAGCGGGAACGACATGGCGGGACTTCCTGGCGGATGTCGCACCATGCAACCGCAGGCGCGCGCCGCCGACCAGCCGTTGCCAGCGGGTTCGGAACTCGCCTGTGGATAACCGAAGCCTTCCTTCGCTCCTTGCGGAAACGGCCGACGCGTGGATCAGTGGATGAGCCAGCTCATGACGATCAGGCCGAGCACCGTCCAGATCACCCCGCCGACTATCGAGCGGCGCATGAAGGCGCGTATGCCGCTGTAGAGCAGCAACAGGCCGAGCACCAGGAAGACGAAGCTGAACAGCGATGCGTCCATGCCGATGGCCCTGGCCAGGCCGTGGAGGAAGTCGTCCATGGCGCCCCAGATGCCGCCCAGCAGGCCGGAGAGCAGGTCCACCACGAAGCGGATCGCCCTGCCCAGCATCTCGCCCAGTCCGTCGAAAAAGCCTTCTGTACCCATGAGTGTCCTGTCCTGAGTGTTCCCAGCGTTGGATCAGAGATTAGCCGCCGGGTTCAGCGCCGGCTGCTGCTTTGCTGCGGAGCGAGGAACGACTGGCGGAAGTATTCGCGGAACGCGCGCATCCCGGCGCTCGCTTCGGTGTCGCGGCGCCAGGCCAGGCCGACGCTCATCGACGGCACCGGGTCGACCAGCGATAGCGTCTCGATGCGTTTGCCTTCCAGCGACCAGGGCCGGTACACCAGGTCGGAGAGGATGGCCACGCCGGAGCCGTTGGCGACCATGCTGCGCACCGCTTCCACCGAACTGGTATGGAGGATCACCTGCGGCTGGTGGCCGCTCTGTTGCCAGTAGCGCAGCGCGCTCTGCCCGGCCTCGTCGACGGTGAGCATGATGTAGGGCTCGCCGGCCACGTCGGCCAGGCCCAGGTCGGCCTTCTCGCCCAGCGGATGGCGGCTGGGCAGCCACAACCGGCGCTCGGAGTTGAACAGGGTTTCGGCGGCGATCCCGGGCTCGGTGAGATTGCCGGTGAGCAGCACGGCGATGTCGTAGCGACCGTCGAGGAGGCCGCGCTCGATGCTGGCGCGCTCGTCCTCGAACAGTTGCAGCTCCAGTTCCGGGTACCACTGCGCCAGGCGTTGCAGGTGGTGGGGGAGGAAATAGCCCATCACGGTATAGCTGGCGGCGACCTTCAGGGTGCCTTCGACCCGGGTGTCCGGTTGCGGGCTGTTGAGCGCGTCGTCGACGCTGCGCTGGATCGAATAGGCGTGGTTGAGGAAGTGCCGGCCGCTGTCGGTCAGGTTCATGCCCTGGGCCGTGCGGGTGAACAGGGCGACGCCGAGCATGCCCTCCAGTTCCTGGATCGCGCTGGTCACCGCCGACTGCGAGATGTTCAGGTGGATGGCGGCCTGGGATATCTGGCCGAACTCGGCGGTGGCGATGAAGTAGCGAACCTGGCGGAGGGTCAGGGCCATGGGCAGCATCCGGAAGAGGTATCTGTTTTTCAGAAACCAGTCTATCGAATAATAAATCTACCCAATACCTTTCCCGGCTTTTACCGTGGCTCCATCCAACAACAAGACAGATGAGGCCAGCCGGCAATGACTGAAGTCGACCTCAATTCCGACATGGGCGAAGGCTTCGGCCCATGGACCATCGGCGATGGCGTGGACGCGGCGATCATGCCGCTGATCAGCAGCGCCAACATCGCCACCGGTTTCCATGCCGGCGACCCGAGCAGCATGCGCCGCACCGTGGAGATGGCCGCCGAGCATGGCGTGGCCATCGGCGCCCATCCGGGCTTCCGCGACCTGGTCGGCTTCGGTCGCCGGCACATCGCCGCGCCGGCCATCGAGCTGGTCAACGACATGCTCTACCAGCTTGGCGCCCTGCGCGAATTCGCCCGGCTGCAGGGCCTGTCGCTGCAACACGTCAAGCCCCACGGCGCGCTCTACATGCACCTGGCGCGCGACGAGGCCGCCGCGCGCCTGTTCGTCGAGACCCTGCAACGCCTGGAACCGGAACTGCTGCTCTATTGCATGCCCGGTTCGGCCACCTGGCGCATCGGTCGGGAACTGGGCCAGCCGCTGGTGCGCGAGTTCTACGCCGACCGCGACTACGACCGCAGCGGCTCCATCGTCTTCACCCGGCGGGTCGCCGCCCTCGATCCGCAACAGGTCGCCGACAAGGTCCTGCGCGCCTGCCGCGAGGGCAAGGTGCGCACCGTCGAGGGCGAGGACCTCGACATCGCCTTCGACTCGGTGTGCATCCACAGCGACACCCCCGGCGCCCTGGAGCTGGTCGCCAGCACCCGCGCGCGCCTGGAAGGCGCCGGCATCCGCATCAAGGCGCCGCGTTGAGCGCCGCTCGCCTCGGCGAGCCTCGCGACAAGCTTTTCTGCCATTTCCTACAACGTTCGAATAATGAGGATTCGTCATGGCCGAACATAACGTGCAGTCCCCCTTGCCCGGCACCTTCTATCGCAAGGCCAGCCCCGACGCGCCACCCTACGCGGAGGTCGGGCAGGCGGTCGAGGCCGGCAGCGTGATCGGGCTGATCGAGGTGATGAAGCAGTTTTCCGAAGTGCAGGCCGGGCAGGCCGGCATACTCCAGGTGTTCCACGTGGAAGATGGCGAGGCCATCGAGCCGGGACAGGTGCTGGCGGTGATCGCCAGCGCTACCTGAGGAGGACGCCATGCACAAGCGACTGAACAAGCTGCTGGTGGCCAATCGCGGCGAGATCGCCGTGCGCATCATCCGCGCCGCGCAGGCACTGGGCATTCCCACGGTAGCGGTGTGCAGCGAGGCGGATCGCGATTCGCTGGCCGCGCGGCTGGCCGATGAGGTACGTCTGATCGGCCCTGCGCGGGCCGAGCGGAGCTACCTGGATATCGAGGCGATTCTCATGGCGGCGCGGGAAACCGGTGCCGACTCGATCCATCCCGGCTACGGTTTCCTCTCCGAGAACCCTGCCTTCGCCGAAGCGGTGCAGGCGGCCGGACTGGTCTTCGTCGGTCCGGATGCGCAGACCATCCGCCGCATGGGCGACAAGGCCGAGGCGCGGCGTACCGCGATGGCCGCCGGGGTGCCGGTGGTGCCGGGCTCGCCCGGCGAGCTGGACGACCTCGACGCGGCGCTGGCCTGCGCCGAAGAGGTCGGCTATCCGCTGCTGGTCAAGGCCTCCGCTGGCGGCGGCGGGCGTGGCATCCGTATCGCCCACGACGCCGACGAACTGCGTCGGGAATTCCCCATCGCCCAGCGCGAGGCGCAGGCCGCCTTCGGTTCGCCGGCGGTGTACCTGGAGCGCTTCATCCGCCAGGCGCGGCACATCGAAGTGCAGATCCTCGGCGATGGCGAGCGCGCGGTGCATCTGTTCGAACGCGAATGCTCGCTGCAGCGGCGGCGCCAGAAGGTCTTCGAGGAGGCACCTTCGGCGGCGCTGGACGGCGCGCAGCGCCAGGCCCTCTGCGAGAGCGCGGTGCGCCTGGCGCAGAGTCTCGGCTATCGTGGCGCGGGCACCCTGGAATACCTGTTCGACGCGCACAGCGGCGAGTTCTTCTTCATCGAGATGAACACCCGTATCCAGGTTGAGCATCCGGTCAGCGAGATGGTCACCGGCATCGACCTGGTCCAGGCCATGCTGCGCATCGCCGCCGGCGAGGCGCTGCCCTGGCGCCAGGAGGACATTCGCCTGAACGGCGCGGCGCTGGAGATGCGGATCAACGCCGAAGACCCGGCGCGCAATTTCTTCCCCAGCCCCGGCACCGTGGAGCGCCTGGAATGGCCGCAGGGCGAGGGCGTGCGAGTGGACAGCCACCTGTATCCCGGCTACCGGGTGCCGCCGTACTACGATTCGTTGCTGGCCAAGCTGATCGTCCATGGTCGCGACCGCGACGAAGCGTTCGCCCGCGCGCGCCAGGCGCTGGAGCGCACCGTGCTGGCCGGCATGGCCACTACCCTGCCGCTGCACCGCTGGCTGCTCGCCCATGCGCGGGTACAGGCCGCGCAGTTCGATACCGCTACCCTGGAAACCTGGCTCGCCGAGCGGACCGCAGCCGCGCAGGAGGTTTGAGATGCACGCCAACATCCGCTACAGCTTCGGCGGCGACGAGCACCTGTTCGCCGAGGTCGCCGAAGCCATGTCGCTGGAAGCCTTCTTTCGCGGCATGGCGATCACCCGCGCCATCGAGGCCCTGCAATTGCCCGGGGTGCTCGACGTGTGCCTGGCCAACGCCTCGTTCCAGGTCCGCTTCGACCCCGACCGGCTGGCCCCGCAGGCGCTGCTGGAGACCGTGCGCGGCCTGGAAGCCGAGGCGGTCGCCGCGCGCAGCATCGAGACGCGTATCGTCGAAGTGCCGGTGTTGTACAACGATCCCTGGACCCACGAGACCCTGATGCGCTTCCGCGACCGTCACCAGGACCCGGACTCCACCGACCTCGAGTACGCCGCGCGGATCAACGGCTACGCCGACGTGCAGGCGTTCATCCAGGCGCACAGCGGCACGCCGTGGTTCGTCTCGATGGTCGGTTTCGTCGCCGGCCTGCCGTTCATGTACCAGATGGTCGAGCGCGAGCGGCAGTTGCAGGTGCCCAAGTACCTGCGTCCGCGCATCGACACGCCGAAGCTGACCCTCGGCCACGGCGGTTGCTTCGGCTGCATCTATTCGGTGCGCGGTGCCGGCGGCTACCAGATGTTCGGCGTGACTCCGGCGCCGATCTTCGATCCGCGCCAGGGCTTGCCCTATCTCGAGGAATCGATGGTGTTCTTCCGCGCTGGCGACATCGTCCAGTTCCGCCCCATCGAGCGGACCGAATACGAACGCATGGCGGCCGAAGTCGAAGCGGGCACATTCGACCTGCGCATCCGTCCGGTGAGTTTCGATCTCGACGCGTTCCTCGCCGATCCGCGAGGCTGCACGCAACGTCTGCAGGAGGTGCTGTATGTCGATTAAGGTGCTCAAGCCCGGCCTCGCCACCTCGGTGCAGGACGCCGGCCGCGAAGGCCACTATCACCTGGGCATCCCGCCGTCCGGCGCGCTCGACCAGTACGCCCTGCGCGCGGCCAACCTGCTGGTGGGCAACGCACCGACCGCCGCCGTGCTGGAGTGCGCGCTGCTGGGTCCGCAGCTGGAGTTCCAGCGCGACGCCTTGGTGGCCGTGTGCGGGGCGCGCATGACGCCTCGCCTGGAGGGCGCGGAGATGCCGCTGGATACTTCCTTCCGGGTTCGCGCCGGCCAGGTCCTGGGGTTCGACTTCATCCGTGCCGGCGCCCGTGGCTATCTCGCCATCGACGGCGGCATCGCGGTACCCGAGGTGCTGGGCAGCCGTTCGACCTACGGTCTGGGGGCGATCGGTGGCTTGCAGGGACGGCGACTGGCGGAGGGCGACCTGCTGCCCCTGGGGTCTGCCTCGCCCTCTGCCGTGGAGGGCTTGGCGCTGCCGCGTTCGCTGCAGGTGGAGGTCGGCGGCGAGGTGAGCTTGCGGGTAGTTCCCGGACTCTACGTCCATCGCCTGACTCCCGACGCGGTCGAGCGTTTCTTCGCCGAGACCTGGACCGTCGGCTCGGAGGCGGACCGCACCGGCTACCGCCTCAAGGGCGGCACGGCGTTCCGGTTCGAGCCGCGCGAACAGCCATTCGGCGCAGGCTCGGACCCGTCCAACATCGTCGACGCCTGCTATCCCATCGGCTCGATCCAGGTACCGGGCGGGCTCGAACCCATCGTCCTGCATCGTGATGCGGTGTCCGGTGGGGGATATGCCACGCTGGGCACGGTGATCAGCCCCGACCTGAACCGGCTGGCGCAGATGCAACCGAACCAGAAGGCGCGTTTCGTCGCCGTCAGCCTGGAGGAAGGTCTCGAGGCGCGTCGCCGTTACAACTGGCAAGTGCAACGACTCCAGCACTTCTTCCTGCGCTGAGTCGTCGATACCGGCCGCTTCCGTCTGCGAAGCGGCCTCCCGCTCACTTGTAGTAGATATCTATCGCAGCGGTGGCATTGAATCGACCCAACGTAGGTGCGTTGGTCATCCATTTCAGTTGGGCCAGGAAGTTCTTCACCACGATCTGGTCTTTGCTGTGTTCCACCAATTGGAATTCTTTGTTGAAGGGGACGATGCGACGGTCTTCTTGCCTGAGCACGGTGATGCCTACGGACTTGTTGTCTCCCGGCACCAACGTGTCGCCTACGGTGCTGGAAGAGTTCACGGGACTCAGAAGGGCTCCCAGGCCATAGGCGCTATGCAGTTCTTGCTTGCAGTGATCTGGAAAGGCTTCTCCTTGATGGTCTGGTTGGTGGCGGCTTGAAGCGCTTGAAGTAGGCCGAAGTCGAGTGTCTTGGGTGAAATGCTCAGGGGCGACGATCGCCGATGAAATGATCAAATATTGATCAGATGTATACCTGTGTCCTGGTCTGGGTTGACAGCGTCCTAGAGCCACTTATGATGCCCCTTAAGCCTGACCCCGGCGTGCCGGGGCTCCCCGACAAAAGGCGCCATGCAAGCGTCGAAGGAATCTTCCCCATGAGTGCAACCGCTTCCGTCGCCACCCGTCACGACTGGTCCCTCGCCGAAGTCCGTGCCCTGTTCGAGCAGCCGTTCAACGACCTGCTGTTCCAGGCGCAGACGGTGCATCGCGCGTACTTCGACCCGAACCGCGTACAGGTCTCGACGCTGCTGTCGATCAAGACCGGCGCCTGTCCCGAGGACTGCAAGTACTGCCCGCAGTCCGGCCACTACAACACCGGCCTGGACAAGGAGAAGCTGATGGAGGTGCAGAAGGTCCTCGAGGCGGCGGCCGAGGCCAAGGCCATCGGTTCGACCCGCTTCTGCATGGGCGCTGCCTGGAAGCACCCGTCGGCCAAGGACATGCCCTACGTCCTGGAGATGGTCAAGGGCGTGAAGAAGCTCGGCCTGGAGACCTGCATGACCCTCGGCCGGCTGAACCAGGAGCAGACTCAGGCGCTGGCCGATGCCGGCCTCGACTACTACAACCACAACCTGGATACCTCGCCGGAGTTCTACGGCAACATCATCACCACCCGGACCTACAGCGAGCGCCTGCAGACCCTGGCCTACGTGCGCGAGGCGGGGATGAAGATCTGCTCCGGAGGCATCCTCGGCATGGGCGAGTCGGTGGACGACCGCGCCGGCCTGCTGATCCAGTTGGCGAACCTGCCGGAGCACCCGGAGTCGGTGCCGATCAACATGCTGGTGAAGGTCAAGGGCACGCCCCTGGCGGAAGAGAAGGACGTCGATCCCTTCGACTTCATCCGCACCCTGGCGGTGGCCCGGATCATGATGCCGAAGTCCCACGTGCGCCTGTCCGCCGGCCGCGAGCAGATGAACGAGCAGATGCAGGCGCTGGCCTTCATGGCCGGGGCCAACTCGATCTTCTACGGCGAAAAGCTGCTGACCACGAAGAACCCGCAGGCCGAAAAGGACATGCAGTTGTTCGCCCGTCTCGGCATCAAGCCGGAAGAGCGCGAAGAGCACGCCGACGAAGTGCACCAGGCCGCCATCGAGCAGGCGTTGGTGGAACAACGCGAATCGAAGCTGTTCTATAACGCCGCTTCCGCCTGACCATACTGGAAGGGAGGGCGCCGCCGTCCCTTCGTTGCAGCCGCTGATGTCGGCCCTGCGTGGACGGGTGCGCCTGCGTCCGTCCAGCAACACGAGCGACCTGCCATGTCCTTCGATCTCGCTTCCCGCCTCGCCAGCCGGCGCGCGGAAGACCTCTACCGCCAGCGGCCGCTGCTGGAGTCGGCCCAGGGTCCGGACGTCGTGGTCGACGGCCAGCCGCTGCTGGCCTTCTGTTCCAACGACTACCTCGGCCTGGCCAATCATCCCGAAGTGATCGCCGCGTTACGCGCCGGCGCCGAGCGCTGGGGCGTGGGCGGCGGCGCCTCGCACCTGGTGGTCGGCCACAGCGGTCCGCACCACGAACTGGAGCTGGCCCTCGCCGAATTCACCGGGCGGCCGCGCGCGCTGCTGTTCTCCACCGGCTACATGGCCAACCTTGGCGCGGTGACCGCGCTGGTCGGCAAGGGCGACACGGTGCTGGAGGACCGCCTCAACCACGCTTCGCTGCTGGATGCCGGATTGCTCTCCGGCGCGCGTTTCTCGCGCTACCTGCACAACGACCCGGCAAGCCTCGCCGCGCGCCTGGACAAGGCCGAGGGCAATACCCTGGTGGTCACCGATGGGGTCTTCAGCATGGACGGCAATCTCGCCGACCTGCCGGCCCTGGCCGCCGTGGCGCAGGCCCGCGGCGCCTGGCTGATGGTCGACGACGCGCATGGCTTCGGCCCGCTGGGCGCCAGCGGCGGCGGGATCGTCGAACACTTCGGCCTCGGCCAGGAGCAGGTGCCGGTGCTGATCGGCACTCTCGGCAAGGGTTTCGGTACCGCTGGCGCCTTCGTAGCCGGCAGCGAGGAACTGATCGAGACCCTGATTCAGTACGCCCGGCCCTACATCTACACCACCAGCCAGCCGCCAGCGGTGGCCTGCGCCACCCTGAAGAGCCTGGAGCTGCTGCGCCGCGAAAGCTGGCGGCGGCAACACCTGGCGGCGTTGATCGCCCGTTTCCGCCATGGCGCCGAGGCGCTTGGCCTGACCCTGATGGACAGCTTCACGCCGATCCAGCCGATCCTGGTCGGCGGCAGCCGCCAGGCCGTGGCCCTGGCCGGCATGCTTCGAGCCCGTGGCATCATGGTCGGCGCGATCCGCCCGCCAACCGTGCCGGCCAACAGCGCGCGGCTGCGCGTCACGCTGTCCGCCGCGCACAGCGAAGCGCAGGTCGACCGCTTGCTCGAAGCCCTCGGCGAAAGCTGGCGACAGCTGTCGTCTAGCCTTCTGGCAGAGATCGAAGCCGAGGAGGGAGACGATGCGTGACCACCTGATCCTGTTGCCGGGCTGGGGCCTGGGCAGCGCACCGCTGGAACCGCTGCGCGACGCGCTGCACGAGCGCGAGCCGCACCTGAACGTGTTGATCGAGCCGCTGCCGTCGCTGGACGATGCCGCCGACTGGCTCGACGAACTCGACGACAACCTGCCGCGCGATAGCTGGCTGGCCGGCTGGTCGCTGGGTGGCATGCTCGCCGGCGAACTGGCGGCGCGCCGCGGCGACGATTGCCGGGGCCTGCTGACCCTGGCCAGCAATCCGTGCTTCCGTGTGCGCGAGGACTGGCCGAACGCGATGCCGGCGGAAACCTTCGAGGACTTCTTCGAGGCTTTCCTGCTCGAACCGCACCTGACCCGCAAGCGTTTCACCCTGCTGGTCAGCCAGGGTGCGCGCGACCCTCGGACCCTGGCGCGGCAACTGCAGGTGGCGCTGCCGCAGCTGGAGCGCGAGGCGCTGGTCGCCGGCCTGCAGTTGCTCGGCCAACTGGATACCCGGGCCGCCCTGGAAAACTTCCGCGGGCCGCAATTGCATCTGTTCGCCGAAGCCGATGCGCTGGTGCCGGTGGCCGCCGCCGAGGCCCTGCTCGAGTGGCTGCCGGACGTCGAGGTCTCGACCCTGGCGGCCAGCCACGGCCTGCCGCTGGAATGCCCGGACGAGGTGGCCAGCGCAATCCTGAGATTCCTTCGCGAGGGTGACGATGCCTGACGATTCCGCGCCGCTGCTGGCGCCCCATGGCGTTGCCGCGCTGCCCGACAAGCGCCGGGTCGCCGCGTCGTTTTCCCGCGCGGCGGCCAGCTACGACGCGGTGGCCGAACTCCAGCGCGGCGTCGGCGAGAGCCTGCTGTCGGCATTGCCGGAAGGCTTCTCGCCGCGCCGCTGGGTCGATCTCGGCTGCGGCACCGGTCATTTCAGCCGGGCCCTGGAACGCCGCTTTGGCGCGGCCGAGGGCCTGGCTGTGGACATCGCCGAAGGCATGCTGCGGCATGCCCGCGCGCGCGGCGGCGCCAGCCATTTCATCGGCGGCGACGCCGAGAGGCTGCCGTTGCGCGACGGCAGTTGCGACCTGCTGTTCTCCAGCCTGGCCATCCAGTGGTGCGCCGACCTCCCGGCGGTGCTGGCCGAGGCGCGGCGGGTCCTGCGGCCGGGCGGCGTGCTGGCGTTCAGCAGCCTGTGCGTCGGTACCCTGGGCGAGTTGCGCGACAGTTGGCGGGTGGTGGACGGCTTCGTCCACGTCAATCGCTTCCGCGCCTTCGCCGACTACCTGCAACACGCGGCCGGCAGCGGTCTGCTGCCGCTGACCCTGCGCCACGAGGACCGGGTCCTGCATTTCCCCGACCTGCGCAGCCTGACCCACGAACTCAAGGCGCTGGGCGCGCATAACCTCAACCCCGGGCGGCCCGACGGCCTGACCGGGCGCCAGCGCATCCGCGCGCTGGTCGCCGCCTACGAGCGTTTCCGCCAGCCCGAGGGGCTGCCCGCTACCTACCGCGTCGTCTTCGGCGTGCTGCGCAAGGATTCCTGAACCATGCCGGCGTTCTTCGTCACCGGTACCGACACCGAGATCGGCAAGACCACCATCGCCGCCGGCCTGCTCCACGCGGCCCGGCGTGCCGGCCTGAGCACCGCCGCGGCGAAGCCGGTGGCCTCCGGCTGCGAGCCCACGGCGCAAGGCCTGCGCAATGGCGACGCGCTGGCGTTGCTCGGCCAGTGTTCGCTGGCGCTGGCCTACGAGCAGGTCAACCCGCTGGCCTTCGCGCCGGCCATCGCCCCGCACCTGGCGGCGCGCGAGGCCGGCGTCGAACTGAGCGCCGCACGCTTGCACGAGGCGGTGCGCGAGGTGCTGGCGCTACAGGCCGATCTCACCTTGGTGGAGGGCGCCGGCGGTTGGCGCGTGCCGTTGCAGGGTCGCGAGAACCTCTCCGACCTGGCGCGCCTGCTGGCGCTGCCGGTGGTGCTGGTGGTCGGCGTGCGCCTGGGCTGTATCAACCATGCGCTGCTCAGCGCCGAGGCGATCCTGGGCGACGGCCTGGCGCTGGCCGGCTGGGTGGCCAACGTCGTCGACCCGGCTACCTCGCGCCTGGAGGAGAACCTGGCGACCCTCGCCGAGCGCCTGCCGGCGCCCTGCCTGGGCCGGGTACCGCGCCTGGAGGAAGCCACTCCCGCGGCCGTGGCCGCGCACCTCGACCTGCGGCCCCTGGGTATCGGGCTATAAACAGCGGGCCGTCCATAACCAACGGGCGGTACCCAGCGCCGGCCAAGTCTGCTTGAATAGAAGCCACTTGCTATCGTAGCGGCGCGTGCGCGTCCCCAGGAGTAGAGGGTGGAAATTTCCGGCAACGCTTTCGTCAGTGGCCTCAATGCGGTGCAGTCGGGTAGCGCCCGCGTCGCCCAGGCCGGCAGCGAGATCGCCCGCAACACCGTGGAGGCCCGTTCGCCCCAGGCCGAGCAGATGGTCGAGCTGACCCGCGGCAAGCTCGAGGCGCAGAGCGGCGCCCGGGTCATCGAGGTAGCCGACGAGACCCTCGGCACCCTGATCGACACCCACGCCTGACTCCCTGGCGGCCGGCAGCGGTCGCCCCCGACTCTTTCTTTTCCGACTGTCACCCGGCGGCCCCTGAAGCCTGCCGGGCGCTTCGCCATGGGCTTTACTGAGAGAGACGAAAGCGCTTTGGATGGTCGTTGCAGCCAGTGATTTCGGGCATGACCGAGCGGTCGGTTCGGATGCTTGACAAGGGATTGGCGTAAACGTATGTTTCAAACGCCTGTTTGAGAGTCGGGACGCATGAGTGCGTCCGGCAAGGCGACCGGGAGCGATCCCGCACTGCGACCGCAGACTCTGGACATCCGTCCGGTCGCCGATTAACCAGAACCCTTCGTAGAGGTTGACTGCTATGCCTGATTACAAGGCCCCCTTGCGTGATATCCGTTTCGTTCGCGACGAGCTGCTGGGCTACGAAGCGCACTACCAGAGCCTGCCGGGCGCCGAAGACGCGACTCCCGACATGGTCAACGCCATCCTCGAGGAAGGTGCGAAGTTCTGCGAACAGGTGATCGCTCCGCTGAACCGCGTCGGCGACCTGGAAGGCTGCACCTGGAGCGCCGACGGCGTGAAGACCCCGACCGGCTTCAAGGAGGCCTACCAGCAGTTCGTCGAAGGCGGCTGGCCGAGCCTGGCCCATGACGTCGAGCACGGCGGCCAGGGGCTGCCGGAATCCCTCGGCCTGGCCATCAGCGAGATGGTCGGCCAGGCCAACTGGTCCTGGGGCATGTACCCGGGCCTGTCCCACGGCGCCATGAACACCCTGCATGCCCACGGCACCGCCGAGCAGCAGGCGACCTACCTGACCAAACTGGTCTCCGGCGAGTGGACCGGCACCATGTGCCTGACCGAGCCGCACTGCGGCACCGACCTGGGCATGCTGCGCACCAAGGCCGAGCCGCAGGCCGACGGCAGCTACAAGGTCACCGGCACCAAGATCTTCATCTCCGCCGGCGAGCACGACATGGCCGACAACATCGTCCATATCGTCCTGGCCCGCCTGCCCGACGCCCCGCAGGGCACCAAGGGCATCTCGCTGTTCATCGTACCGAAGTTCCTGCCCAACGCCGAAGGCAACGCCGGCGAGCGCAACGCGGTTTCCTGCGGTTCCATCGAGCACAAGATGGGCAT
Source organism: Pseudomonas sp. B111 (assembly GCF_026428275.1). Classification (NCBI taxonomy): domain Bacteria; kingdom Pseudomonadati; phylum Pseudomonadota; class Gammaproteobacteria; order Pseudomonadales; family Pseudomonadaceae; genus Pseudomonas; species Pseudomonas sp. B111. Next base: position 5,965,682 of record NZ_CP097857.1, read on the forward strand.
CCACGGCAACGCCACCTGCGTGATGAACTTCGACGCCGCCACCGGCTTCCTGATCGGCCCGCCGAACAAGGGCCTGAACTGCATGTTCACCTTCATGAACACCGCTCGCCTGGGTACCGCGCTGCAAGGCCTGGCCCATGCCGAAGTCGGTTTCCAGGGCGGCATCGCCTATGCTCGCGAGCGTCTGCAGATGCGCTCGCTGACCGGTCCGAAGGCGCCCGAGAAGCCCGCCGACCCGATCATCGTGCATCCTGACGTGCGCCGCATGCTGCTGACCATGAAGGCCTTCGCCGAAGGCAATCGCGCGATGCTGTACTTCGCCGCCAAGCAGGTCGACATCGTCCAGCGCAGCCAGGACGAAGAGCAGAAGAAAGCCGCCGACTCGATGCTGGCCTTCCTCACGCCGATCGCCAAGGCGTTCATGACCGAAGTCGGCTTCGAGTCCGCCAACCACGGCGTGCAGATCTTCGGTGGCCACGGTTTCATCGCCGAGCACGGCATGGAGCAGAACGTCCGCGACAGCCGCATCTCGATGCTGTACGAAGGCACCACCGGCGTTCAGGCCCTCGACCTGCTGGGTCGCAAGGTGCTGATGACCCAGGGCGAGGCGCTGAAGGGCTTCACCAAGATCGTGCACAAGTTCTGCCAGGCCAACGAAGCCAACGAAGCCGTCAAGGAATTCGTCGCTCCGCTGGCGCAGCTGAACAAGGAGTGGGGCGACCTGACCATGAAGGTCGGCATGGCCGCCATGAAGGATCGCGAGGAAGTCGGCGCCGCTTCGGTGGACTACCTGATGTACTCCGGCTACGCCTGCCTGGCCTACTTCTGGGCCGACATGGCGCGCCTGGCCGCCGAGAAGCTGGCCGCCGGCACCGGCGAGGAAGCCTTCTACAAGGCCAAGCTGCAGACCGCGCGCTTCTACTTCCAGCGCATCCTGCCGCGTACCCGCGCCCACGTCGCCGCCATGCTGTCCGGCGCCAACAACCTGATGGAGATGGCCGAGGAAGATTTCGCCCTCGGTTACTGATGGCACGGGCCGCTGGCGGCCCGTTCCCCAGGTGAGAAAGAGCCCGCCCTTCGGCGGGCTTTTTCATGCCTGCGATCCGCTGCATCCTGGCCTTTCGACCTCGGGGTTATGGCGTTGCATTCAGCGTCCGCAGCGTGATTGTAGGCGCCCGCCCGGCGCAGTAGCTTCGAGGGATTCGCGCCTGTGGGGCGCCCCTGCCGAGGAGAACAGAGATGCCGGAATACAAGGCTCCGCTGCGCGACATGCGCTTCCTGATCGATGAGGTATTCGACTTCCATGGGCGCTACCAGGCGCTCGGCGCCAGCGACGCGACCCCGGACATGGTGGCGGCGATCCTCGATGAAGGGTCGAAATTCTGCGAACAGGTTCTGGCGCCGCTGAACCGCTCCGGCGACGAAGAAGGCTGCCACTTCGACAACGGCGTGGTGACCACGCCCAAGGGCTTCAAGGAAGCCTATGCACAGTACGTCGAGGGTGGCTGGAACGGTGTCGCCAGCGATCCCGCGTACGGCGGCCAGGGCCTGCCGCACTCGCTGGGTCTGCTGCTCAGCGAGATGATCGGCTCCAGCAACGTCTCCTGGGGCATGTACCCGGGCCTGACCCGCGGCGCCATGTCGGCGATCCACGCCCACGGCAGCCAGGCGCAGAAGGACCTCTACCTGGCGCGGATGACCGCCGGCACCTGGACCGGCACCATGTGCCTGACCGAGCCGCACTGCGGCACCGACCTGGGCATCATCAAGACCCGCGCGGTGCCGAACGCCGACGGCAGCCATGCGATCAGCGGGACGAAGATCTTCATCTCCGCCGGCGAGCACGACCTGAGCGAGAACATCGTTCACCTGGTGCTGGCCAAGTTGCCCGATGCGCCGGCCGGGACCAAGGGTATCTCGCTGTTCATCGTGCCGAAGTTCCTCCCCGACGCCGCCGGCGAGGCAGGCGTGCGCAACGCGGTTTCCTGTGGCTCCATCGAGCACAAGATGGGGATCAAGGCCTCGGCCACCTGCGTGATGAACTTCGACGGCGCCACCGGCTACCTGATCGGCGAGCCGAACAAGGGCCTGCACTGCATGTTCACCATGATGAACCACGCCCGCCTGGGCACCGGCATGCAGGGCCTGTGCCTTGGCGAGACCAGCTACCAGGGCGCCGTGCGCTATGCCCGGGAACGCTTGCAGATGCGCTCGCTGACCGGGCCGAAGGCGCCGGACAAGCCGGCCGACCCGATCATCGTGCACCCCGACGTACGGCGCATGCTGCTGACCATGAAGGCGTTCAACGAAGGCAACCGCGCGCTGGCCTACTTCACCGCCCAGTTGCTCGACACCGAGCACCTGTCGCAGGACGCCGCCGAGCGCGAGCGGGCCGCCGACCTGCTGGCCTTCCTGACGCCGATCGGCAAGGCCTTCATGACCGAGACCGGGCAGGAGGTGACCAACCTCGGCATGCAGGTCTACGGCGGCCACGGCTACATCCGCGAGTGGGGCATGGAGCAGTTGGTCCGCGATTGCCGCATCGCACAGATCTACGAAGGCACCAACGGCATCCAGGCCCTCGACCTGCTTGGCCGCAAGGTACTGGGCAGCCAGGGCAAGCTGTTGCGCGGTTTCACCAAACTGGTCCACCAGTTGTGCCAGGCCCAGGCCGAGCATCCGCAACTGAAGGGACAGGTCGCGCAACTGGCGGCGCTGAACGCGCAGTGGGGCGAACTGACCCAGCAGGTGGGCCTGGCGGCGATGAAGAATGCCGACGAAGTGGGCGCCGCCTCGGTGGACTACCTGATGTTCTCCGGCTACGTGACCCTGGCCTATTTCTGGTTGCGCATCGCCCTGGTGGCGCGCGAGAAGCTGGATGCCGGCAGCGGCGAGGCCGCGTTCTACGAAGCCAAGCTGGCCACCGCCGACTTCTACTTCAGTCGCCTGCTGCCGCGCACCGCGGCGCACGCCGCGGCGATCCAGGCCGGCGCGGCGGGCCTGATGAGCCTGTCGGCGGAGCAGTTTTCGCTCTAGCGGCTGCCGGGGCAGGGGCGCGGCGCTTCTTCCCCCGGTTTCTCCCCCACCCGCCGGGCCCGTCGGACTCCCGGCGAACTCGCTCGAGCCCGCGAAAAGCGGGCTTTTTCATGCCTGTCGCATAGAAGACCGATATAGACTTAATGGTCACGACGTGACGCTACAAGTCCGAAATGTTGGTGGTGTAGACTCGGCCGCGGCACGCCTTTCGTGCCTCCATTTTGTTGCCGCTGGCCCCCGGCCGGCGATCGGTACGATCGAGGATTCCCCCACATGGCTGATTACAAAGCTCCGCTGCGCGACATGCGCTTCGTCCTCAATGAGGTGTTCGAGGTCTCCCGGCTCTGGGCGCAACTGCCGGCGCTGGCCGAAGTGGTCGACGCCGAGACCGCCGCGGCGATCCTCGAAGAGGCCGGCAAGGTCACCGCCGGTACCATCGCCCCGCTGAACCGTCCGGGCGACGAGGAAGGCTGCCAGTGGAACGCTGGCGCGGTGAGCACCCCGGCCGGCTTCCCCGAGGCCTACCGGACCTACGCCGAAGGCGGCTGGGTCGGCGTCGGCGGCGATCCGGCCTACGGCGGCATGGGGATGCCCAAGGTGATCTCGGCGCAGGTCGAGGAACTGGTCAACTCGGCCAACCTGTCGTTCGGCCTGTACCCGATGCTGACCGCCGGCGCCTGCCTGGCGCTCAATGCCCATGCCAGCGACGAACTGAAGGACAAGTACCTGCCGAACATGTACGCCGGCACCTGGGCCGGTTCCATGTGTCTGACCGAGCCGCATGCCGGCACCGACCTGGGCATCATCCGCACCAGGGCCGAGCCGCAGGCCGACGGTTCCTACAAGATCAGCGGGACCAAGATCTTCATCACCGGCGGCGAGCATGACCTGACCGAGAACATCATCCACCTGGTGCTGGCCAAGCTGCCCGACGCCCCGGCCGGGCCGAAGGGCATCTCGCTGTTCCTGGTGCCGAAGGTGCTGGTCAACGCCGACGGCTCGCTGGGCGAGAAGAACAGCCTGGGTTGCGGCTCCATCGAGCACAAGATGGGGATCAAGGCCTCGGCCACCTGCGTGATGAACTTCGACGGCGCCACCGGTTGGCTGGTGGGCGAGGTCAACAAGGGCCTGGCGGCGATGTTCACCATGATGAACTACGAGCGCCTTGGCGTCGGCATCCAGGGCCTGGCCACCGGCGAGCGCTCCTACCAGAGCGCCATCGAGTATGCCCGCGAGCGTATCCAGAGCCGCGCGCCGACCGGCCCGGTAGCCAAGGACAAGGCCGCCGACCCGATCATCGTGCACCCCGACGTGCGCCGCATGCTGCTCACCATGAAGGCGCTGAACGAAGGCGGCCGCGCCTTCTCCAGCTACGTCGCGATGCAGCTGGACACCGCCAAGTACAGCGAAGACGCGGTCACCCGCAAGCGTGCGGAAGAGCTGGTGGCGCTGCTGACCCCGGTGGCCAAGGCATTCCTCACCGACATGGGACTGGAAACCACTATCCATGGCCAGCAGATCTTCGGCGGCCACGGCTTCATCCGCGAATGGGGCCAGGAGCAACTGGTGCGCGACTGTCGCATCACGCAGATCTACGAAGGCACCAACGGCATTCAGGCGCTCGACTTGGTGGGACGTAAGGTGATCGGCAACGGCGGCGCCTTCTCCCGTCACTTCACCGACGAGATCAAGGCCTTCGTCGCTTCCGCCGACGAGGCCCTGGGCGAGTTCAGCAAGCCGCTGGCGGCCGCCGTGGAGAACCTGGAAGAGCTGACCGCCTGGCTGCTCGACCGCGCCAAGGGCAACCCCAACGAGATCGGCGCGGCGTCGGTCGAATACCTGCATGTGTTCGGCTACACCGCCTATGCCTACATGTGGGCATTGATGGCGCGCACCGCGCTGGCCAAGCAGGGCGAGGACGACTTCTACGCCAGCAAGCTGGGTACCGCGCGCTTCTACTTCGCCCGCCTGCTGCCGCGCATCCATTCCCTGAGCGCCTCCGTGCGCGCCGGCAGCGAGTCGCTGTACCTGCTGGACGCCGAGCAGTTCTGAGGCCTGGCGCCTGAGACGGAAAGCCCCGCGATGCGGGGCTTTTTTCTGGGCGCCGGGGGCTCGGCGCGCGGGACGGGTGGGGGTGGATATCCGCTTGCGGCTATCCGCCATTCCCAGGGTTTTCTCGGGGCCGTGATGGGACAGGGTGATCGGCGGATAACGCCGTTGGCGTTATGCCCTAGGGCTCCTCGCGCAGGGTGGGCGGTAGGGCGAATAACCGCTTGCGGTTATCCGCCATTCCCGTGGTTTTTCTCGTGCCGTGAGGGGACAGGGTTGTCGCGGTCCGTCGCGGAGGATACGGGGATATCCGTTGATGGCGTCTCGCCCGAGCCTCAGTGCGAGGTTCCCTCCGCATAGCCGATCTTGTTGCCGACGTTGTACTTGCCCGACGGCTTGTTCATCGGCAGTCGCTTCACTTCCTCCAGGCTGTGCGCGTCGTAGACCACCAGCGCGCCGTCGCGGTCCCAGACGCTGAGCAGGGCGTAGCGGCCGTCGCGGGTGAACTCGACGTGGCCGGCCACCTTGCCCGGGCTGGGGCGCAGGCGATGGGCGATTTCCAGGGTCTGCTTGTCGATCAGCAGGATCTCGTCGTGTTTCTTGCCAAGGAAGGTATCGGTCCAGGCGTAGGGCGAGTCGGCATGGCTGCGCATGAAGAAGCCGGGGCCGTCGGTGACGATTTCCTTCAACGGCTTCCAGTTTTGCAGGTCGATCACCGAGATCACCCCGCGGCTGATGTTCGGCGTGGCGAACACCCAGCGCCCGTCGCGCTTCCAGTAGATGCCCGAGCCGAGGTGCGGCATGCCCGACAGCGGGATCGAGGCGACCCGCGCGCCGCTGTCCAGCTCGATCACCTCGCCGCCCCTGGCCTGCCGCGAGCTGCCCAGCAGGTAGCGGTAGTCGGGGCTGAAGGAGAAGTCGTCGAGGTAGTCGGCCACCGCCAACCGTTTCGGCGCGACCGGCTTGCCGTTGGCATAGGGCAGCTCCCACAGCTCGTGGACGTCCTTCAGGGCGACCACGAAGCTGTGCCGCGGCGGTGCCGTGTATACCGCGCTGACCCGCGAGGCCTGGCCCTGGGCGTCGGCCGCCGGGATGACCTGCACCAGGGACAGGTCGCGGGCGTCCAGCAGCACCAGGTTGCCGGGCAGGTAGTTGCCCACCAGGACCCAGCGCCCGTCGTCGCTGACCGCCAGGTTGCGCGTGTTGAGGCCGGCGCGGACCTCGGCGACCACCTTCAGGTTGTACAGGTCGTAGAGGGTCACCCAGCCGTCGCGCGAGGCGAAGTACACCAGGCGCCCGTCCGGGGAGAACTTCGGACCACCGTGCAGGGCGTAGCGCGATGGGAAGCGGGCGATGGGCTCGAAGCGATCGCCGTCGAGGATGGTCACGTGGTGGTCGCCGGATTCCACAACCACGAACAGGTTCAGTGGGTCGGCCTCGAAGCGCGGCCTGGACGGCAGGGTGGCGAGGGGATGCGGCTGAACCTGGCTGGCCCGGATGTCCTCGGCGCTCCACTGCGGTTCGCGCGGCGGCGCCTGGTAGAGATAGGCGACCAGGGCGTCCGCCGCGGCGGCGTCCAATTGACCGGCAAAGCCGGCCATCTGGGTTGCCGGGCGTCCGTGCAGGATCACCTCGCGGGCCTGCGCCGGCTTCAGCCGCGAAAGGCTTTCCGGGAGCAGGGTCGGGCCGCTGCCGCCGAGCCGCCCGGCGCCGTGGCAGGCCTGGCAGTGCTGGCGGTAGAGCGCTTCCCCCGGCGCTTCGCCGGCCTGTGCGAGGGCGCCGAGGAGCAGGCCGAGGGCGAGGCCGATCAGGCGCATGCGACGGCCTCGCGGCTGACCGGCGAGCCGGCGCCCAGGTATGACGGATGCGCCATCGCGCGCTCGGCGAAGAGCGCCACCACCTGGCCGACGACGATCAGCGTCGGCGGCTTCAACTGGTAGCGCCGCGCCAGCGCCGGCAGCTCGGAAAGGGCGCCGCGGGTCACCTGCTGGCCCGCCTGGGTACCCTGGCTGACCAGCGCCGCCGGGGTGTCGCTGGCGAGGCCGTGCTCGACCAGGCGCGCGGCGATCTCGGCGAGGTTGCCCAGGCCCATGTAGAACACCAGGGTCTGCTTGCCGCGCGCCAGGCCGGCCCAGTCGAGGTCGAGGCGGCCGTCGTTCTGCAGGTGGCCGGTGACGAAGGTGCAGGACTGGGCGAGGTCGCGGTGGGTCAGCGGGATGCCGGCGTAGGTACTGCAACCGGAGGCGGCGGTGACGCCGGGGACCACCTGGCAGTCGACGCCGGCCTCGAGCAGGCGCTCCAGCTCCTCGGCGCCGCGACCGAAGATGAACGGGTCGCCGCCTTTCAGGCGGACCACCCGGCGTTGCTGCCGGGCCAGGCGCACCAGCTGCTCGTTGATTTCTTCCTGCGGCAGGCTGTGGTGGCCGCAGCGCTTGCCGACGTAGATGCGCTGGCAGCTTTCCGGCAGAAGGGCGATCAGCTCGCGGGCGACCAGGCGGTCGTAGACCACCACCTCGGCCTGTTGCAGCAGGGCCCAGGCGCGCAGGGTGAGCAGGCCCGGATCGCCGGGGCCGGCGCCGACCAGGGCGACGCTGCCGGCAGGGAAATCGACATCGAGGAGGGACGGCGGAATCACGGTAGTGTTCATGAGGCTTTCCTTAGACGGCGTGCAGCGCGATGCGCTCGAGGCCGATTTCCTGATCGCTGAGGTAGCAGCCGGGGTCTTCGCCCCAGAGTTCTCCGCCGGCCCAGGCGCGGGTGCGGGTGTTGCCGTTGCAGATGTCCAGCCAGCGGCATTGGCTGCAGCGCCCGACCACCGGTCGCGGGCGCTGGCGCAGTTGCAGGAGCAGCGGGTCGGGGCGCTCGAACCAGAAGTCGGCGAAGCGCTGATGGCGGATGTTGCCGACGCTGTGGTGCCACCAGTAGCTGTCCGGATGCACCTCGCCGGTGTTGTCGATGTTGGCGATGCCCTCGCCCGAGGCGTTGCCGCCCCAGTCCAGCAGCAGCTCGCAGAGACGCGCCAGTTGCTGCGGGCGGCGGCGCTTGAGCCAGTCGAGGAGAAGGATCGCGTCGGCGTCGTTGTTGCCGGTGACGAAGTCGCTGTCGCGCCCCTGCCGGATGTCCTCGTCGGCCCGTTCGAAGAGCAGCGCGAGGGCCTCGCGGGTGCGCCGGTGGTGGGCGTCGAGGGCGCGGCTGCGGCGGCCGCGGCCACTGTAGTTGAGGTGCGAGAGGTAGAACTTCTGCACGTCGAGTTCGCGCATCAGGTCGAGCAGTGCCGGTAGTTGCGCGGCGTTCTCCTCGGTCAGGGTGGTGCGCATGCCGACGCGGATATCCGCCTCGCGGCACAGGCGCATGGCCGCCAGCGCGGCGTCGAAGCTGCCCTGCTTCTGGCGGAAGCGGTCGTGGGTCTCGCGCAGGCCGTCGAGGCTGATGCCGACGTAGTCGAAGCGGGCCTCGGCGACGCGCTGGATGTTGCCTTCGTCGATCAGCGTACCGTTGCTCGACAGCGCCACGAACATCCCGGCCTGGCGCGCATGGGCGGCGATCTCGAAGAGGTCCGGGTGCATCAGCGGTTCGCCGCCGGAGAGGATCAGCACGCGCACTCCGGCGGCGCGCAGGTCGTCGATGCCGCGAAGGATTTCCGCGGTCTCCAGCTCGCCACGGAAGTCGCTGTCGGCGGAGGTGGAGTAACAGTGCTTGCAGGTCAGGTTGCAGCGCCGCAGCAGGTTCCAGATCACCACCGGGGCGCGCCTGCCGCCGGCGCGGCGCGGCGTCGGCGCGTCCTCGGCGAGGCTGCGCAGGTAATGGCTGATCCTCAGCATGGACGTTCCTCCTTCTGCGCCAGGCGCAGGCCGGTCTTCTTCAGGATGCGGCTGCTCACCAGCATCTCGTCGGCGCGACAGTCCTCGCCGAGCAGCAGGCGGATCTGCTGGCGGTAGCCTTCGATCTCCGCTTCGCTGCGGCCGTGGACCATGGCGAACAGGTTGTAGCGCCACTGCGGCAGATGGCGCGGGCGCCGGTAGCAATGGCTGACGAAGGACAGCCCGCCTACCAGCCGGCCGAGGCGTTCGATGCGTTCGTCGGCGACGTCCCAGACGGTCATGCCGTTGTGCCGGTAGCCAAGGCGATAGTGATTGGGCACCGCGGCGATGCGCCGGATCACCCCGGCGTCGCGCAGGCGCTTCAGCAGCGCCAGGGTCTCCGCCTCGCTCAGCCGCAGTTGCGCGGCGATCCACGCCCAAGGGTCGGCGACCAGCGGCAGGCCGGCCTGGGTCAGTTCGATCAGGCGGCGGGCGAGCAGGGCGTCAGAGGGGGAAATGCAGGCCGACATGGTAGGTCGCCTCCTTGGGCAGGTCGAGTACCGCCAGCCCGCTCTCGCGCTCCAGCCGTGCAAGGGTCTCGGCGACCTCCGCCGGGCTGTCGCAGGCGACCACCAGCCACATGTTCAGGGCGTGCTCGCGACGGTAGTTGTGGGCGACCTGCGGCCAGCCGGCGAGCAGCGCGGCGATCTCTTCGAAACGCGCCTCCGGCACGCTCATGGCGGCCAGGGTGAAGGCACCGCCGAGGGGCTCGATATCGAACAGCGGACCGAAGCGGGTCAGGGTGCCGTCGTCGAGCAGGTCGTCGAGGCGGCGCAGGATGTCTTCCTCGCGGCAATCCAGCTCGGCGGCGAGCAGCGCGTAGGGATGCGGCTCCAGCGGCAGGCCGTGTTGCAGGCGGTTCAGCAGGCGCCGGTCGAACTCATCCATGGCGGCGCTCCAGGTCGGCCGGCGGCGCGGTGTAGCGGCCGCCGCACTGCTTGTAGGCGCGCAGGCTGAACAGCCAGCGGTGCGGTGTCTGGCGCAGGGCGTGGCGCTCCAGCAGGGCCTCGATCTGGCGTTCCACTTCGCCGCGCTCGCGGCCGTGGATCATGCAAAACAGGTTGTATGGCCACATCGGCAGGCGACGCGGGCGGCGGTAACAGAGCGAGACGATCGTTTCGTGGGCGAGGGCGCGGCCGACGGCGTCGACCTCCGCGTCGGCGACGTCCAGCACCAGCATGGCGTTGGCGGTATAGCCCAGGGCGCGGTGGTGGAGGATCACTCCGAAGCGGCGGAACAGGCCGTCTTCGTCCCAGCGGCGGACCTGTTCCAGCACTTCGTCTTCGCCGGCGCCGATGCGTTCGGCGAGCACCCGGTAGGGCCGGCTGGCCAGCGGCAGGCCCTGTTCCAGCAGGTAGCGCAGGTGTTGCCGCTGCGGCGCGGAGAGGGGTTCGACGGGGTTCATCGGCTGGCCTCCAGGGGAAACGCGAGGTCGATGCAGTAGGCTTCCTGCATCGGCAGGTCGAGGGGTTGCAGGCCGGTGTCGGCGGCGATCTCCGCCAGTACCCGGTCGAGTTGCGCGCGGTCGCCGGCGGTGAGCACGAACCACAGGTTGTAGCGGTGTTCGCGCTGGTAGTTGTGGTTGACCTCGGCGTACTGGCTGATGCGCTCGGCGACCCGTTGCAGACGCTCCTCGGGCACCGCCAGGGCAGCCAGGGTGCTGGCCCCGGCGCGTTGGTGGCGGAGCACCGGGCCGACCCGCGACAACGCGCCGTCGGCTTCCAGGCGACGCAGCCGTTCGAGCACCTCGGCTTCGCTGCAACCCAGGGTCTCGGCCATCCGCCGATAGGGTTCCGCGCAGATCGGCAGGCCTTTCTGGTAGCGGGCGAGGAGGCGGCGGGAGAGGTCGTCCATGGTGCCTCCTAGAGTCCGATGTGCTGGGCGCGGTGGCTGAAGAAGATGCCGCTCGGGCTGCGGGCCGGAAGGCTGCCGATGCGCTTCAGGCGGTACGGGTCCCAGACCTGCAACTGGTCGGCGTCGCGCACCGAGATCCAGACCTGGTCGCCGCGCCCGCTGAATTCCATGTGCAGTACGCCGGGGCCAGGGCGTAGGGTTTCGATCACTTCGTGGGTCTCGCTGTCGATGACCTGCACCTTGTCGTTGTCCGGGTAGGCGAAGTTGACCCAGATCTGCCGGTCGTCCGGTCGAGTCATGACGAACACCGGCTGGCCGGCGACGTCGATGGCGTCGGTCTGCTTCCAGTCGCGCGCGTCGAGCACCAGCACCTGGTGATGGCCGACCGCCGGGACGAAGGCCTGGTCGCTGGCGATGGTCCAGCCCTCCAGGTGCGGCATCTTGTACACCGGCAGCTTGCGTTGGCCGCGGCCGTAGTCGCCGAGTACGCGCCTGACGCCGCGCTCCGGGTGCCAGAGGTCGAGCTGGGCCATGCCGTCCTCGCCGAACAGCCCGGCCATGTAGTAGCGCCCGTCGGGGCTGATGAGGGCGTCGTAGGGTTGCTTGCCGATATCGCGGAAGCGGGTCAGGTGCGGCGTGTCGCCCTGGCTGAAGTCGGCGATCCAGATCTCGCCGCTGTCGAACAGGCTGAACACGAAACGCTGCCCCGGCGCGTCGACCAGGCCGACCACCCGGGAGTTCCTGTCCTGGCCGGGGAGGCGGGTGGCGGGAATCTCGGCGACCAGCTCCAGGGTGCGGCTGTCGAACACCTTGACCCCGCCCGGCTCGTAGTTGGATACCGCGACCAGCCGACCGTCCTGGCTGATCGCTCCGCCGATGCTGTTGCCGCCCTGGATCAGGCGCTTGTCGATGCGCTGGGCCAGCAGGTCGAGCTTGGTCAGGCCGCCGTCGCGACCGAATACGTAGGCGTAGCGCTGGTCGCGGGAGAAAACCAGGGAGGCGTGGGACAGGTCGCCGAGGCCTTCGACCCGCGCCAGCGAGGTCTTCGCCGTGCCGTCGAGGATCTGCACGCTGCCGTCGGCGCGTTCGATCAGCACGCCGAGGTCGCCGCTGCCGCGCAAGGGCGGCTGCTGGCTACAGCCGGCGAGCAGGGCGAGGAAAAGCGGCGCGAGGGGACGCAGGTTCATGGGGCGATCTCTCCTTCGATCAGGCGGTCCACCAGCCAGCCGGCGTCGTCTTCGCTGAGCAGGCCGGCCCAGGGGGGCATCGGGGTTTGCGGACGGCCCATGAGCACGGTGGCGACCAGCGATTCGCGCGGCTTGCCGCGCAGGGCCTCGGGGGTCAGCGCCGGGCCGAGGCCGCCGGTCAGGCGCAGGCCGTGGCAGGAGCCGCAGTCCTGCAACAGCAGGTGACGCAACTGGGCCTGGCGACGGGCATCGGGATGCTCGTCGGCCAGGCCCGGAAGAGGACAGGCGAACGTCAGCGCGAGGGCCAGCCACAAGGCGTGGCTGGCGGCGCGCCGGAAGTCCGGAGGGGCGTTCATTTCTGCGACAGGACCCACTTCGCCAGGGTCTGCGCCTCGTCGTCGCTGACCGCGTTCGGCGGCATCGGGATCGGGCCCCAGACGCCCTGGCTGCCGTTCTTGATCCGCTGCGCGAGTTCCGCTTCGGCGCCGGCCTGGCCGGCGAACTTGGCGGCGACGTCCTTGTAGGCCGGGCCGACCATCTTGGTGTCGATGGCATGGCAGGCCACGCAGCCCTTGTTCTTGAACAGCACTTCGGGGTCTTCGGCCCAGGCGCCCTGGGCGAGCAGGGTGCCGGTGGCGAGCAGCGAAAGCAGTGCGTACGGTTTCATCACGGTTCCTCGTAGGGGGGAGCGTGCGGGGCGTGCCCCGCACGCGGGTCTCAGTACACGTCGTGCTGGGTGTTGTAGACGTTGAACTTGCCGGTCGGGGTGATCAGCCGCGGGTCCTTGACCACGGCCTTGAGCTTCAGGGTCTTGTCGTCCACCACCACCAGCGCGGAGCTGTCGTTCTTGCCGTTCCACACCGAAAACCAGACTTCATCGCCGCGCTTGTTGTACTCGGGCTGCACCACCCGCTTGGCGCCTTCGCCGAGATCGGCCCATTCGGCGATCGGCAGCACCTGGTACTTGGCGTCGAGGTTCTTCAGGTCGAACACCGCGACGCTCTGGCTGATCCTGGCGTCGGGGTTGAAGGTGGTGTCGACGTAGAGGTGCGAGGACTTCGGATGGGTCTTGATGAACAGCGAGCCGCCGCCTTGGCCCTGTAGTTCGGCGACTTTCTTCCAGGCGTACTGCGGATGGTTCTTCGGATCGGTGCCGATCAGCGAGATGCTGCCGTCGCCCAGGTGGCTGGTGCTCCACACCGGGCCGTACTTGGGATGCACGAAGTTGGCGCCACGCCCCGGGTGCGGGGTCTTGCCGACGTCGACCAGGGCCGACAGGCGACGGTCCTTGGAATCGATCACGGCAACCTTGTTGGAGTTGTTGGCGGCGGTCATGAAGTAGCGGTGGCTGCTGTCCCAGCCGCCGTCGTGGAGGAACGGCGCCGCACCGATGCTGGTGACGGTGAGGTTGTCGATATCCTTGTAGTTGACCAGCAGGACCTTGCCGGTCTCCTTCACGTTGACGATGAACTCGGGGTGCTCGTGGGAGGCGATGATCGCCGCCACGCGCGGTTCCGGGTGGTAGGTCTGGGTGTCTACGGTCATGCCGCGGGTGGAGACGATCTGCTTCGGCTCCAGGGTCTCGCCGTCCATGATCGCGAACTGCGGCGGCCAGTAGGCGCCGGCGATGGTGTAGCGGTCCTCGTAGCCCTTGAACTTGGAGCTTTCCACCGAGCGCGCCTCGATGCCGATCTTGATCTCGGCGACCTTGGTCGGCTCCTTGGCCCACAGGTCGATCATGTCGATCCGCGCGTCGCGGCCGATCACCAGCAGATAGCGGCCGGAAGCGGACATCCGCGAGATATGCACGGCATAGCCGGTATCGATGACCTTGACGATCTTCTTGCTGTCGCCGTCGACCAGGGCGATCTGCCCGGCGTCGCGCAGGGTCACCGAGAACAGGTTGGGCAGGTCGAGGTCGTTGAGCTGTTTCTTCGGCCGGTCCTCCGGCTTCACCAGCACCTTCCACGATTCGCGCATCTCCGGCATGCCCCACTCCGGCGGTTGCGGCGGGGTGTGCTGGATGTACTTGGCCATCAGGGTGATCTGGTCCTTGCTCAGCTCGCCGGAGCTGCCCCAGTTCGGCATGCCCAGCGGGGTGCCGTAGGTGATCAGCGCTTCCAGGTATTGCTGGCCGCGTTGCTGGGTGATGTCCGGGGTCAGCGGCTTGCCGGTGGCGCCCTTGCGCAGGACGCCGTGGCAACCGGCGCAGCGTTGGAAGTAGATCTGCTTGGCCTCGTTGAACTCGCTTTCACTCATGTCGGGGGCACCGTTGGTGCGCACCACGTGAGCGGGATCGACGGCGGAAGCGGCACCCTGGTATTGCTCGGCGGCTTTCATGTCGTCCTTGGCGTGAGCGGTGGCCAGGCCCAGCAGCGTCAGCGAGGCGAGCAAGGTGCCCACCAGTGGCTTGCCAAATGGCATGGTCTATCTCCTCAGGAGCCCTGCGAGGCGCTCCCTTAGCAGTGTTTTGGGGGTGGCTGCGTCGGGAACTCCCGGGAATTCATGGCGCGAAAGGATCATAGAAAGCAGGGTCTTTACCCTTGCTTGACCGGAATCAAGATTGCGTTGCTTTGCGCTTGTGGCACCTTCCAACTGTGAATAGCGTGCGGTCCTAATCCCTAGCGCAGGAGTAGGACATGCGGGACGCGACACCCTTCTACGAGGCCACCGGCCATGAGATCGAAGTCTTCGAGCGCGCCTGGCGGCACGGCCTGCCGGTATTGCTCAAGGGCCCCACCGGTTGCGGCAAGACCCGCTTCGTCCAGTACATGGCGCGGCGCCTGGAACTGCCGCTGTACAGCGTCGCCTGCCACGACGACCTGGGCGCCGCCGACCTGCTCGGCCGCCATCTGATCGGCGCCGACGGCACCTGGTGGCAGGACGGCCCGCTGACCCGCGCGGTGCGCGAAGGCGGCATCTGCTACCTGGACGAAGTGGTGGAGGCGCGCCAGGACACCACGGTCGCCATCCACCCGCTGGCCGACGACCGCCGCGAGCTGTACCTGGAGCGCACCGGCGAGACGTTGCAGGCGCCGCCTTCGTTCATGCTGGTGGTGTCCTACAACCCCGGCTACCAGAACCTGCTCAAGGGCCTGAAGCCCAGCACCCGGCAGCGTTTCGTCGCGTTGCGCTTCGACTACCCGGCGGCGCAGCAGGAGGCACGCATCCTGGTCGGCGAGAGCGGTTGTGCCGAGGCCCTGGCGCAGCGCCTGGTGCAGTTGGGCCAGGCGCTGCGGCGGCTGGAGCAGCACGACCTGGAGGAAGTCGCCTCGACCCGCCTGCTGATCTTCGCCGCGCGCCTCATCGGCGACGGCATGGACCCGCGCGAGGCGTGCCGGGTGGCGCTGGCCGAACCGCTCTCGGACGACCCGGCGACGGTGGCGGCGCTGATGGACATCGTCGATCTCCATGTCGCCTGATACCGTCGAGCGGCGCCTGCCCGGCGACCTGGCGATGTGGTTCTTCATCCTCGCCGAACTCAGCGTGTTCAGCCTGCTGCTGCTGGCGTTCGCCGGCGCCCAGGCCTGGCAGCCGGAGCTGTTCCGTGCCGGCCGGGAGCAACTGGATAGCCGCTGGGGCCTGTTGCTGACCGTGGCCCTGCTCAGCTCCGGCTGGCTCGCCGCGCTGGCGGTGCATGCGGTGCGCCGCGGACGGCCGCGCCAGGCGAGCGGCTGGTTGCTGGCGGCGCTGCTGCTGGCGCTGGTCTACGTCGGCCTGAAGCTGCACGAGTACGGGCGGCTCGCCGATCTCGGCCTGGACATCGAGCACGACACTTTCTTCACCCTCTACTGGTGCCTGACCGGCTTCCATTTCCTCCACGTCCTGCTCGGCCTGCTGATCCTCGGCTGGCTGGCGCAGGCCTGCTGGCGCCGGTGTTATACGCCGCAGGCTTGCTCGGGACTGGAGTCGGGAGTGCTCTACTGGCACATGGTCGACCTGGTCTGGGTGCTGCTGTTCCCGCTGGTCTACGTCCTGCAATGAGGTGCCGATGCGAACCCTGACCCTCTGCTGGCTGGCGTTGCTGGCGCTGGCCGTGACCGGTGTGCTGCTGGGCGGCGCCGGCGACTCTCCCTGGCTGTTGGCGGCGGTGCTGGCCTGCGCGGTGGCCAAGGGCTGGCTGATCGGCGAGCGCTTCATGGAGCTGGCCCATGCCCCGGCGCTATGGCGCCGCCTGCTGCTGGCCTGGCCGCTGCTGATGGCCCTGGCGGTGGGCGCTGCGCTGTACCTGGCGCGGATGAATAACTGAGTAAATCGTTCGGGAATCTTGATTGCCATCAAGCGGGTTCGCCGCCGCCGCTTCCTAGAATCGCCGCACCACCCATTCCAGGAGGCCGCATGTCCGAGACCTTTACCAAAGGCATGGCCAGGAACATCTATTTCGGCGGGAGTGTGTTCTTCATCCTGCTGTTCCTGGCCCTGACCTACCACACCGAGAAGACCCTGCCCGAGCGCACCAACGAGGCCGCGATGAGCGCCGCGGTGGTGCGCGGCAAGCTGGTCTGGGAACAGAACAACTGCGTCGGCTGCCACACCCTGCTCGGCGAGGGTGCCTACTTCGCGCCGGAGCTGGGCAACGTGGTCGGACGCCGTGGCGGCGAGGAGGGCTTCAACACCTTCCTCCAGGCCTGGATGAAGATCCAGCCACTGAACGTGCCGGGCCGCCGCGCCATGCCGCAGTTCCATCTCAGCGAAGGGCAGGTCGACGACCTGGCCGAGTTCCTCAAGTGGAGCTCGAAGATCGATACCAACCAATGGCCGCCGAACAAGGAGGGTTGATGATGTCGCCCAATGGCTCCCTGAAATTCGCCTCGCAGGCGGTCGCCAAACCCTACTTCGTGTTCGCCCTGATCCTCTTCGTCGGGCAGATCCTGTTCGGCCTGATCATGGGCCTGCAGTACGTGGTCGGCGACTTCCTGTTCCCGGCGATCCCCTTCAACGTCGCGCGCATGGTGCACACCAACCTGCTGATCGTCTGGCTGCTGTTCGGCTTCATGGGCGCTGCCTACTACCTGGTGCCGGAGGAGAGCGACTGCGAGCTGTACAGCCCGAAGCTGGCCTGGATCCTGTTCTGGGTATTCGCCGCCGCCGGCGTGCTGACCATCCTCGGCTACCTGCTGGTGCCCTACGCCGGCCTGGCCAGGCTCACCGGCAACGAACTGTGGCCGACCATGGGCCGCGAGTTCCTCGAACAGCCGACCATCAGCAAGGCGGGCATCGTGATCGTCGCCCTGGGCTTCCTGTTCAACGTCGGCATGACCGTGCTGCGCGGGCGCAAGACCGCCATCAGCATGGTCCTGATGACCGGCCTGATCGGCCTCGCCCTGCTGTTCCTGTTCTCCTTCTACAACCCGGAAAACCTCACCCGCGACAAGTTCTACTGGTGGTGGGTGGTGCACCTGTGGGTGGAAGGCGTGTGGGAACTGATCATGGGTGCGATCCTCGCCTTCGTGCTGGTGAAGATCACCGGGGTCGACCGCGAGGTGATCGAGAAGTGGCTCTACGTGATCATCGCCATGGCGCTGATCAGCGGCATCATCGGCACCGGCCACCACTACTTCTGGATCGGCGTGCCCGGCTACTGGCTGTGGCTCGGCTCGGTATTCTCGGCGCTGGAGCCGCTGCCGTTCTTCGCCATGGTGCTGTTCGCCTTCAACACCATCAACCGCCGCCGCCGCGACTATCCGAACCGCGCGGTCGCACTGTGGGCCATGGGCACCACGGTGATGGCCTTCCTCGGCGCGGGAGTGTGGGGCTTCATGCATACCCTGGCGCCGGTCAACTACTACACCCACGGCACCCAGCTCACCGCCGCCCACGGCCACATGGCCTTCTATGGCGCCTACGCGATGATCGTGATGACCATCATCTCCTACGCCATGCCGCGCCTGCGCGGGATCGGCGAGGCGATGGACAACCGCTCGCAGGTCCTGGAGATGTGGGGCTTCTGGCTGATGACCGTGGCGATGGTGTTCATCACCCTGTTCCTCTCCGCGGCCGGGGTGCTGCAGGTCTGGCTGCAACGGATGCCGGCGGACGGCGCGGCGATGACCTTCATGGCCACCCAGGACCAGCTGGCGATCTTCTACTGGCTGCGCGAAGGCGCCGGGGTGGTGTTCCTCATCGGCCTGGTCGCCTACCTGCTGAGCTTCCGGCGCGGCAAGGCGGCCGCCTGAGATGGCCTTCGCCGTCGAGCTGGAGGAATGGGTCGGCGCCCACTGGCACCGCTTCATCACCCGCCATGCCAGCGGCGAGTTCGAGGCGGCGCGGGTGACCCTGGAGAGCATGCGGCGTCCGCTCGGCATGCTCTTCCGGGCGCTCGGCGGCGCACCGGGGGTAGCCCTCGAGGCGACCCCGGCGCGCCGCCTGCTGCTACGCCGCACCTGGTTGCAGCGGGTCGCCGGGACCTGCGAGCAGGCCCCGGTGTCCTGGTTCAACGGCGACAGCCTGCGCCTGCCGGAATCCCTCGCGGTCTATCCGCAGGCCGAGCTGAACCGTGAACTGTATCGCTGGCTGGCGCTGCTGGCGGCCAGCGCCGGGCCGCTGCGGCACTGGGCCCAGGACAACCAGCGCTGGGCGCGGCAGTTGCTCGACGCCTATCCGGCGCTGCGCCCGCGCTACGCCCGGCTGGTCGCCGCGCATCTGCGCCAGCGCCCGTCGCTGGACGATTGCCCGGCGGCAGACGCCGAACTGGAAATCGCCCTGCGCCGCGCGCTTGCCGAGCCGGGCAGCGTCGAGCGCTTCCCGCGAGTCGAGCGGGCGCCCTGGCCGGTGCCGCTGTGGCTGTATCCCGGCGAGCGCTGGACGCCTTCCGCCAGCGCGGAGGACGGCGAGGAAGCGGCCGCCGGCGCCGGCAAGCGCCAGGTCGCCCGCAGCGGAGCGCGCAAGCGCGCCGAGCGCGTCGAGGAGCGCGACAGCGAGCGCAACCTGCTGCTGTTCCGCCTGGAAAGCCTGCTCAGTTGGTCGGAGCACCTGGCCCTGGACCGCTGTAGCGACGACGAGGACGACCCGGACGGCGCGCGCGTCGCCGAAGACCTCGACTACCTGTCGCTGTCGCGCCAGCGCACGCAGAAGGGCGGCGGCCTGCGCCTGGATCTCGACCTGCCGGCCGCCGACTACGATGACCTGCCGCTCGGCCCCGGGCTGAAGCTGCCCGAGTGGGACTATCGGCAGCAGCGCCTGCTGAGCGACCACGTGCTGCTGCAACCGATGCGGCCGCGCGGCGCGACCAGCGCCAGCCTGCCGGCGCACCTGGAGAAGACCGCGCTGCATCTGCGCCGCCAGTTCGCCTGCCTGCGCGACGGCCGCCAACGCCTGCGCCAGCAGCCGCAAGGCGACGAGATCGACCTCGATGCCTGGCTCGACTTCCAGGTCGAGCGGCGGCGCGGCGGTTCCACCCAGCCAGGCCTGTTCCTCGAACAGCGGCCGCGCCGGCGCGACCTCGCCTGCCTGTTGCTGGCGGACCTGTCGATGTCCACCGAAGCCTACCTCGACGACCAGCGGCGAGTGATCGACAGCATCGTCGACAGCCTGCTGCTGTTCGGCGAGGCGTTGCAGGCACTGGGCGACCCCTTCGCGCTGTACGGGTTTTCCTCGGTGCGCCGGCAGCAGGTGCGCTGGCAGGTGCTGAAGGACTTCGACGAAGGCTACGGCGGCGAGGTCCGCGGTCGCGTGCTGGCGCTCTCGCCGGGCTACTACACGCGGATGGGCGCGGCGATCCGCCGGGCCAGCCAGGTGCTCGGCGGGCAGCCGCAGAAGCGTCGCCTGCTGTTGCTGTTGAGCGACGGCAAGCCCAACGACCTGGACCGCTACGAGGGCCGCTACGGCATCGAGGACACCCGCCAGGCGGTGATCGAGGCGCGCAGCCAGGGACTGGTGCCGTTCTGCATCACCATCGACAAGGAGGCGGCGGACTACCTGCCCTACCTGTTCGGCGCCGACGGCTTCGCGCTGGTCGAGCGCGCCGGGCAGTTGCCCGAGCGCCTGCTCCAGCTCTATCGGCGCCTGCGCCGCTGAGATGCCTCAGGGAGCATCGCGCGGCAACCAGAGCATCATGCCCAGGCAGAACAGCGCCAGCCCGACGCAGAACCAGGCGAAGCGCCGCTGCCGGCGACCCTGGAGCTGGCGCTGGGAAGCGCTGGGCAGTGGCATGCCGCACTGTTCGCAGGCGCTTTCCGCGCCTTCGGTTTCATGGAGGCAATACAGGCATTGGCGCATGGGCGTTCTCGCGGGCTCGACCCCGCCAGCTTGCCGGTGGACGGGCCGTGGCGCGCTTGACCGCGATCAAGCGGCGGGGCTGTTCACTCGAAGCACTCCAGGCGTTCGCGGTCGAGGATGCTGATTTCGCGGCCGTCGAGGCGGATGATGCCCTCGTCGCCGAGGCGGTGCATGATCCGCGAGAAGGTTTCCGGCTGGATCGACAGGTGACCGGCCACCAGTTGCTTGGCCACCGGGATTTCCACCCGGCAGTTCTCCCCCGGCGCGTGGGCGGCGAGGGTCAGCAGGTAGCGCACCACGCGGTGGGTGGCGTTCTTCAGGGAAAGCGTCTCGATCTCGTCGATGCGCTGGTGCAGGCGGGTGCTGAGCTTGGCCAGCAGGGCCAGGGCCAACGGGGTGTTGTCCTGCAACTGGCGCAGGTAGGCCTTGTTGGAGAAACGGAACAGCTGGCTGGGCACCACGGCCTGGGCGGTGGCCACGTAGTTCGGGGTGTCCATGAACATCATCGCCTCGGCGAAGGTGTTGCGTTCGTTGGTCACTTCGAGAATCTTCTCCTGGCCTTCCGGGGTCAGCCGGTAGATCTTCACGCAGCCGGAAATCAGGTAGTAGAAGGCGTGCGCCGGCTCGCCCTGGCGGAACACGTAGGCGCCCTTGTCGAGGTTGACCAGGTCGCTGCTGGCGAGCAGTTCCTGAAGCTGGACGGGAGAAAGCGGTTCGAACAGGTGGTGGCTTTGCAGCAACTGCTGGTGGACGCGCTGGAATTCCATGCTGGGAAGGCTCGCGATGATGAGGGGACTGGCCACTGTAGCGGGCCCGGCGCAGATCATCTTGACGCACGGCAAGCTCCCGGCGGCTGGGTGTTGCCGTCGGTCCGGCGAGCGGAACTATTACAGCGTGTAAGCCAAGGCTTACAAACGGCGGTGGTTTTGGCTGCTTTCTCCCCCTCGCAGAGATGCGTAATCTTCAAACCGTCAGGACATTGCGCAGGAAGCGCCAAAGACAATACGGAAACTCAGGGAATCCACCATGGATGGTGGCGTAGCACGGATGTCAGGATAGAGGTCTGCAAAACCCCGCCCAAAAGGCGGGGTTTTTTATTGCCCGAGGAAAACCGCGTCGCTCAGACCACGCCTTCCAGCAGCGAGCGCAGCAGCTCGACGCTGGCGTGCTGGCGTTGCGCGTCGCGGTAGACCAGGCCGACCTTCAGCGGGATGCGCGGTTCGCTGAGCGGTTTCCACAGCAGCCGCTGGTTCGAGTGCATCTGCCGTGCCTTGCCCGGTAGAACGGTGGCGAAGCGGGTCTGCGGCAGGCTGTCGAGAATCCCGCTCATGTGGTTCAGTTCCGCCTGCACCCGCGGCCGCCGGCCGATCGCGGCGAGTTGCTCCTGCCAGATCTGGCGCGCGCGGAACTCTTCGCCGAGCAGCAGCATCGGCAACTCCGCGGCCTGGGCCAGGGACACCTTTCTGAACTCCTTCAACGGGTGTTCCTCGGGGATCACCAGCTGCAATTCGTCCTCGTACAGCTCGACGCTGTGCAAGCCCGGCTGGCGCGGCGGCAGGAAGCCGATGCCGATATCCAGGTTGCCGGTGAGCAGGCGCCGCTCGATGTCGATTCCCGACAGTTCGTAGATCTGCACCCGCAGGTGCGGCTGCGCGGCGTGCAGGCGTTCGACCATGTACGGCACCAGGCTGGCGTTGACCGTCTGCAGTACGCCGATCGCCAGGCTGCGCGGGGTCTGCCCGCGGAATACGCGCATCGCCTCGCGGGCCCTTTCCAATCCCTCCAGCAGCGGTACCGCATGGTTGTACAGGGTGTGGGCGGCGACGGTCGGCAGCAGGCGCTTGCCGCTGCGCTGGAACAGCGAGACGTCGAGGTTCTGCTCCAACTGGCGGATCTGCTGCGAGAGGGCCGGTTGCGACAGGGCCAGGCGTTCGGCGGCGCGGCCGACGTGGCCTTCCTCGTAGAGCGCGACGAAATAGCGGAGTTGGCGAAAATCCATAAGCTGTTCTTATCGATAAAACTGGAAAATCGAAATGGAGTGGGTCCCGCGTGAGGCACTAGTCTAGCTGCATTGGCGGTACATCGGGTGGTCGCGGAGCAATGGAGCAGATAGTCGTAAACGGTGTTTTCATAGGTAAAGTCGAAGAAACCTGGGGCGGATTGGTCAGCGCGATCGACAAGCTGCCGGTCGAGCAGGAGTTCTGGCTGGGCCACGATGGCCTGCCCGGCGACGAACAGGCCGACATCCGCCACCACGGCGGCCTCGAGCGCGCTCTTCATCACTATCCCGCCGAGCACTACCGCTACTGGCGCAAGCGCCACCCGCTGAACCGCTGGCAACTGCCGGCGTTCGGCGAGAACATCTCGACCTACGGCATCACCGAAGCCGAGGTCTGCATCGGCGACCAGTTCCATTGGGGCGATGCCCTGCTGGAAGTCAGCCAGCCGCGTTCGCCCTGCTATCGCCAGGGCCAGCGCTGGAATCTTCCCGAGCTGCCCGACGAATTGCAGAGCGGCGGCCGCTGCGGCTGGTTCTATCGGGTCCTGCGCAGCGGCATGGTGACTCCCGGGGACCAGCTGAAGCTGGTCCAGCGGCATTACCCTGAACTGACCGTCGCCCGCCTGTTGCAGTGGTATTTCGGCGATCCCCTGGAGCCTCTCGGGTTGCGCCAGATGATGGCCTGCGACGCGCTATCCCAGCGTTGGCGCAAGACAGCGGCGAAACGCCTGTCCAGCGGCGTGGTGGAAGACTGGGGGCCGCGCCTGCACGGGCCGTCGGATTACCGGGAGCATGCCTCTTGAGCGACTACCTGATCACCTTGAGCCAGTCCGGCCGGCTGTTGGCCAGCATGACGGTGAGCGCCGCGCGCTTTGCCGAGGTGCGCGAGCTGATGCGCCAGCGCTTCCCCGCCGGCGACGGCTTCGAACTGCGCTTCGAAACGCGCCGGGAAAAGCGTCGGCTGCTGGAGCAGGGGCCACAGGGCGTGCGCCTGCTGGCGGTGGAGTACATGACCGAGGAACTGAAAGATGGCTGATGCGCTGGATAGCCTGCGCCTGATGCGCACCCAGGAACGGCCCGCGCAGGTGTTCGTCCGTGGCCAGGGCTCGTGGCTGTGGGACAGCGACGGACGCGCCTTCCTCGACTTCACCCAGGGCCTGGCGGTGAACTGCCTCGGCCACAGTCCCAGCGTGCTGGTCCAGGCCCTGGCCCGGCAGGCGCGGGAACTGGTCAGCGCCGGCCCCGGCCTGCTCAACCGGCCGGTGCTGGCATTGGCGCAGCGCCTGTGCCTGGCGACCGGCAGCGACCAGGCCTACTTCCTCACCAGCGGCGCCGAGGCCAACGAAGCGGCCATCGCCCTGGCGCGCAAGTGGGGCCGCCTGCATCGCGGCGGCGCGCAACGGATCGTCAGCACCGTCAACAGCATCCATGGACGCACCCCGGGCACCCTGACGGCTTGTGGCAAGCCGGCGCAGCATGGCCTGGAGGGATTCGCCAGGGTGCCGTTCAACGACCTCGACGCCATGGCCGCGGCCATCGACGAAGAGACGGTGGCGGTGATGCTGGAGCCGGTGCAGGGCGATGCCGGGGTGATCCCGGCGACCCTCGACTACCTGCGTGGCATCGAGCGGCTGTGCCGGCAGCGTGGCGTCCTGTTGATCCTCGACGAGGTGCAGACCGGCATCGGCCGCTGCGGCGCGCTGCTGGCGGAGGAACTGTACGGGGTACGCGCCGACATCGTTACCCTCGGCAAGGGCCTCGGCGCCGGGGTGCCGCTGTCGGCGCTGCTGGCGCGTGGCAACGCCTGTTGCTTCGAACCGGGCGACCAGCTTGGCACCCACCATGGCAACGCGTTGATGACCGCTGCCGGGCTGGCGGTACTGAATACCGTGCTGGAGCCGGGTTTCCTGGAGCAGGTGCGCGAGCAGGGCACTCACCTGCGCGATGGCCTGGCCCGTGTCGCGCGTCGCTATGGGCATGGTCCGCTGCGCGGCCAGGGACTGTTCTGGGGGCTGCCGCTGATCGGCCAGCGCGCGCCGGCGGTGGTTCGCGCGGCGTTCGGCGAAGGCCTGCTGATCAACGCGCCGCAGCCGCATTGCCTGCGTTTTTCCCCGGCGCTGACGGTGAGCCGGGCCAACGTCGATGAAATGCTGCGGCGACTGGAGCGGGCCCTGGCCCGGGTCGCCAACCGACACGAGGAGGTGGCCTGATGCGCGCCCTGGTATTGCAACACGTTCCCTTCGAAGGCAGCGCGCGGATCGGCGACTGGATCGGCCGCCACAGCGAGCACGAGCACGTCTGCTACCTCTACGCCGACGCCCACCTGCCTGCGCTGGACAGCTTCGACCTGCTGGTGGTGATGGGCGGGCCGATGAGCGTCCACGACGAAGCGCAATATCCCTGGCTGGTGGCGGAGAAGCGTTTGATCCGCGCGGCGCTGGATGCCGGCAAGAAGGTCCTCGGCATCTGCCTCGGCGCGCAGCTGCTGGCCCAGGCGCTGGGGGCTGCGGTACGCCCGGGACGCCAGGCGGAGATCGGCTGGTGGCCGCTGCACAGGTACAGCCAGGCGCTGGGCTCGCCGCTGGGCGAGCGCCTGCCGGAACGGCTGATGGCGTTCCACTGGCACGGCGAGACCTTCGACCTGCCAGCCGGCAGCGTGCCGCTCTATGGTTCGGCTGCCTGCGCCAACCAGGGCTTCATCTGGAACGAGCAGGCTATCGGCCTGCAATGTCACCTGGAAAGCACCGCGGAGAGCATCGAGGCGCTGCTCGATGCCTGCCCGCAGGACCTGCAACGGGAAGGGGCGGTGCAGAGCGCCGGGAGGATCCGCCAGGGTGTCGCGCATTGCCGCGAGGTGGCGCCGGTGCTGTTCCTGTTGCTCGATTACCTGGCGCATCGGCCGGCGGAGATCGCACGCCGGGCCTGATCGCCAGAAAGATTCCTCTGTCCTCGCATGCGCCTCCGGACGTCGTTTTGGTCCTGTGGGGCGCTTTTTTTATTCTAGGCTGCGTGCTTTCCCAACCAGGGCTCCAGTAGTGCCAGGTCGCGACGCAGGCTTTCGGCGAACAGGTGCAGGCGGGTGGGGTTGTCCAGCTCGCCGGGCTGGATGCCGACGAAGGTGAAGGTTTCGTCGTGCTCTCGGGCGGCGACATTGATACTGACGGTGCCGTCGTAGTGCATCCGGCACTGGCAGTCGTAGCCTTCCAGCGCCTGGTTCAGGCTGCGCTGGATCTCGCCGAGATCGGGGTGCTTGTTCTTGCTCATCGCATCGCTCATGCAAGGGGATGGGGCTTTCTTCTCGTGCAGGGCGAGTCGGGTGGATGCGTCGACGACCTCGGGACCGAGGGGCGGCGTAGCCTCCCGGCCGGCGCGGCGTCTGGGCTTCCCGCCCGGACATTGCTTCCTGTATCGCCAGGGTAGGGGTGCCTCCGCTATCGTTTCGCGATGCAAATGCACTAGCACCGCTAGTGCAATCGTCACGCGTGCGCGGTCAGGGCGGGCGGGCATCCTTGCTGCCCCCGGAAAATCGCTCCATCCAAGAGGAACAGCATGAACGACCAGGTACTGCGTACCCAGACCGACCGCCGCCAGTTGCAGCAGATCATCGCCGGCCTTACCGAAGGGGTGATCCTGATCGAGCCGGACCAGCGCATCCTCTGGGCCAACGAGGCGGCCCTGGCGATGCACGGCGTCGATTCGCTGCAAGGCCTGGGCGCCGATACCGGCGAGTATCGCGAGCGCTTTCGCCTGCGCTACCGCAACAATCATCCGCTGCAGGAGGGCCAGTACCCGGCCGAGCGCCTGGTGGCTGGCGAGTGCTTCAGCGACGTGGTGGTGGAAGTGTTTCCCGCCGCCGACGAGGACACCCGCTGGGTGCACCGCGTGCGCGGGTTGGTGCTGACCACCCCCGAGGACAAGCCCGACTGCCTGGTGCTGATCCTCCATGACGCCACCGAGTGGGCCAGCGCCGAGCAGCGCTTCGAGAAGACCTTCAATGCCAATCCGGCGCCGGCGGTGATCTGCCGGCTCAGCGACTACCGCTACGTGAAGGTCAATGTCGGCTTCCTGGAAATGACCGGCTATGCCCGCGACCAGGTGATCGGCCGTTCGGTGTACGAGCTGGACGTACTCGACCAGGCCGAGCGCCGCGAACTGGCGGTGGAGCGCCTGGGCGCCGGCGAGACCATCCCGCAGATGGAGGCGAGCCTGCGGGTGGCGGAGGGCGGACGCAAGTGCGTGGTGGTCGCCGGGCAGCCGATAGAGGTCGGCGAGGAGGCCTGCATGCTCTTCACTTTCACCGATCTCGAACCGCGGAAGAGGGCCGAGGAGGCCTTGCGCAAGAGCGAGGAGCGCTTCGCCAAGGCCTTCCGCATGGCACCGGTGCCGAGCCTGGTGCTGTGCGGCGACGACCTGCAGGCGCTGGATATCAACCAGGCCTTCAGCGAAACCTTCGGCTACCAGGCCGAGGAACTGCTCGGCGAGTCCACCGTCGCCTGCGGGCTGTGGCAGGACGGCGGCGCCGAGCGCCTGGGCGAGCTGCTGGCGCAGAGCGGCAGCGTGCGCAACGTCCAGCTGCGCCTGCAGCACAAGGATCGCAACGGCCTGGACTGCCTGGTCTCGGCCGAGGCGGTGAGCCTCAACGAGCAGGACTGCGTGCTGGTGGCCTTGCTGGACATCAGCGACCGGCGGCGCACCGAGATGGAGCTGGTGCACGCCATCGAGACGGTGATGCAGGACGCTTCCTGGTTCAGCCGCACCCTGATCGAAAAGCTCGCCAACGTGCGCCGCGCCAACGCGCCGGGCACCGGCGCCGAACTGGCCGACCTGACCGCGCGCGAGCGCGAGGTGTTCGACCTCATCTGCCAGGGCCTGGCGGACAAGGAGATCGCCAAGGAACTGGGCCTGGCGCCGAACACCGTGCGCAACCACGTGGCGACCATCTACGCCAAGCTCGATGTCCACAGCCGTGGCGAGGCCATCGTCTGGGCACGCGAACGCGGATTCGCGCCGGAGCCGCGCAACGGCAACGGGCGCAAATAAACGAAGAGGGTACGAATGCACCAGGGCGGCTGGTGCATTCGTACCTGTCGCCCGCTCCCGTCGGCGCCGACACTGGCGCAGCACGCCCGGCATGCCCCCGCCCGTGGTCGTGCACCTTTTCTCCGCGGTGCGAGCCGCGCCGTCCGCACGTCTGTTCCCCTCGCCAGTTTCGCTCTGGCGGGGGGCTTCCCGCCTCCTTTCGAATATTTGCCCCTCTGCCTCTGCTGGTGCGCGACGGCATTCTGCCGGCCGTTTGCGAATGCTCGGGACTGGTGTCGTGAAATTTTAAATGTTATTTTTCATGAAAAATAACCAATATAATTTCACGGAGGTCGCGATGTTCCTGCAATCCAACGAGCATGTCGGCACTTACTACGCCGCCGTCAATCCCGAACTGATCCAGCCGCGCCAGGCCCTGGAGGGCGACCTCGACTGCGAGGTGCTGGTGGTCGGCGCCGGTTTCAGCGGCTTGCACACGGCGCTGCGGCTGGTCGAAGGCGGACGCCAGGTATGCGTCATCGAAGCCAGCCGGATCGCCTGGGCGGCCTCCGGGCGCAACGGCGGGCAGGCGCTGCCCGGCTGGTCCAGCGACCTGCCGCCGCTGGAGGCCGACCTCGGCTACGAAGGCGCACGCCGTCTCTGGGACGGCATGCTCTGGGCGGCCGGCGAGATGCGCGAGTTGCCGCAGCGACATGGCTTCGACTGCGACTACCGGGTCGGCCACCTATGGACGGCGATCCTGCCGCGCCGGGTCGGCCTGCTCTACGACTGGCAGGCCGAGGCCAACCGTCGCTGGGGCTACGAGGGGCTACGCTTCGTGGCGAAGGACGAGTTGCCCGAATGGATCGCCAGCGAGCGCTATCTTGCCGGTCTCTACGATCCCCACGCCGCACACCTGAATCCGCTCAAGCTGGCGTTCGGCCTGGCCGCCGCCATCGAGCGCGCCGGCGGGCGTATCCACGAGCGGACCCGGGCCCTGAACTATCGCGAGGAGGGCGACGGCTACCGGGTCCGTACCGAGCACGGCGAGATCCGCTGCGCGGCGCTGGTGCTGGCCTGCAACGCCTACATCGACGGGCTGGACAGCGAGCTGTCGCAACGGATGCTGCCGGTGGGCACCTATCAGGTCGCCACTGAGCCGCTCGGCGAGGAACGGGCGAAGTCGTTGCTGCCGCGCAACTGCTGCGTGACCGACAACCAGTTCGTCCTCGACTACTTCCGCCTGACCCCGGACCACCGCCTGCTGTTCGGCGGCGGCTGCACCTACCTGGGCGGCATGCCCAGCGACATCCGCGCCGCCACCCGGCCCTATCTCGAACGGGTGTTCCCGCAGTTGCGCGGGGTGGCGCTGGAATACGCCTGGGGCGGGCATATCGACTGCAGCATGCGGCGCACCCCGGACATCGGCCGGCAGGGCAACCGCTACTGGCTGCAAGGCTACTCCGGCCACGGCGTGCTGCCGAGTCTGGCGGCGGCCAGGGCGGTCAGCGACGCGCTGCTCGGCGACGACGAGACCCTGGCGCTCTACCAGCGTCTGCGCAATCCGAAGTTTCCCGGTGGCCAGCGCTTCGCCGCGCCGCTGGAAGCCCTGGGCAAAGCGTATTACCGTTTGCGCGACCTGTTCTGAGAGGGCCCGGAGCCGAGATGAGCGAAGTAGCCGACGACCTGGCGGAGATCGCCAGCCTGGTGCGCGAATTGCGCAAGCGCAAGGGCATCACCCTGCAGGCGCTGGCCGACGGCATTCGCCGTTCGGTGGGCTTCGTCTCCCAGGTCGAGCGCGGCCTGTCGCGGCCGGCGGTGGACGACCTGGTCGCCATCAGCCAGGTGCTCGGGGTGCCGGCGACCTACTTCTTCTGCTCGCCGAAGACCCAGGCCTCGCCCTGGGTGACCCGTCCGGGCGAGCGTCGGACCCTGGCCTACGCTCGTGGCGCCAGCGACAACCTGGTGTCGCCGCGTCTTGGCGGCGCCTTCTTCATGCTCGAAACCTGCCTTGAAGCGGGTGCCGACAGCGGCGAGCGCGACCTGCTGGACAGCTCGGAGCAGGGCGGCTACGTGCTCGAAGGCGAGCTGACCCTGTGGCTGGAGGACGAGGAGCTGCGCCTGCAGGCCGGCGACGGTTTCCAGATTCCCAGCCATATGCGCAGCCGCTATGCCAACCGCAGCCAGGCGCCGGTCAGGGTGCTCTGGGTATACGCCTGACGAGGCGCGTTACCCTGTCGTTTGCCGGATAGCGGCGAAGACTTCCGGCATCGGCGAGAACCGTCGCCGACCGATGAAAAAAGCCCGAGGCACAGGCCTCGGGCTTTTCGTCACCAGCGTCCGGAGGCGCCGCCGCCGCCGCTGGAGCCGCCGCCACCGCGGAAGATGCCGCCACCGCCGCTGCCGCCTCCCCCACCGCCGCCGCGACTATTGAGGATGGCGCTGAGAATGGCCATCAGCACTTCGCCGGGAAGCAGGAACAGGGCGTAGATGAACAGGGTCGGGGCCAGTACGCCGAGACTGTCGTCCGCCGCGCGGTCGACGTTCTGCCACAGGCCCATGCTCAACAGCCAGGCCAGGCCGGCGACCGCCGCGCTGCAAAGCAGGAAGCGGCCGATGCTGCGCCGCCGCATCCACTGCAACGGCAGCAGGCGTCCGAGCAGGGCCACGGCGAGCAGGACCGCCACATAGACACCGAGGTAGACCGGGTTGCCCCAGAGCTGTCCGCTCAGGCCGCTCTTCTTCTTCGGCTCCGGCGGGGCGCTGTCATACACCTCACCCTCGTCGACCGGCGCCGGCAGGGCCCGCGGCGGCGTGGCCTCGGGAACCGCCGGCAAGGCGTCGACGGGAGCGCTGGCGGTAGCGCTGTCCGGGTTCTTCTCGGCATCGATCAGTTGCACCAGGCTGTCCACGCCGGCCTGGATGCCGCCATAGAAGTTGCCCTGGCGGAACTGCGGCGTGATCTGCTCGCTGATGATCCGTCCGGCCTGGACGTCGGTGATGGCCCCTTCCAGGCCGTAGCCGACCTCGATGCGCAGGGTGCGGTCGTTCTTCGCCACCAGCAGCAGGACGCCGTCGTCGACCTTCTTCTGGCCCAGCTTCCATTTCTCGAAGGTACGCACCGCGTACTCCTCGATGGAATCGTCGCCGGTGGTCGGGACCAGCAGCACCGCGAGCTGCGCGCCGCTCTTGGCTTCCAGGGCGGCGAGCTGTTGCTCCAGGTGCTGGCGCTGGTCGCCGGAAAGGGTCGCGGTGAGGTCGGTGACCCGCGCCGTCAGCGCGGGTATCGGTGGCACATCGGCCCAGGCGACCAGGCTGGCGAGCAGCAGCCCGGCGCCCAGTAGCAGCCGGCGCATGGCTTACTGCGCCGGTTGCGGGTTGCCGAAATCGACTTTCGGCGCGGTGGAGATGGCCGCTTCGTTTTCCACGCTGAAGTTCGCCTTGGGCTTGTAGCCGAACAGCTTGGCGGTGATCACGCCGGGGAACTGGCGCAGCAGCACGTTGTATTCCTGTACCGACTTGACGTAGCGGCCGCGAGCGACGGCGATGCGGTTCTCGGTGCCTTCCAGTTGGGTCAGCAGGTCCTTGAACAGGCCGTCGGCCTTCAGTTGCGGGTAGTTCTCGGTGACTACCAGCAGGCGCGAAAGCGCCGAGCTCAGTTCGCCCTGGGCCTTCTGGAAGCGCTGCACGGCCTGCTCGTCGTCCAGTTGGTCGGCGTTCAGCTGCACGCTGCCGACCTTGGCCCGGGCCTCGGTGACCTGGGTCAGGACCGACGCCTCATGGGAGGCATAGCCCTTCACCGTGCTGACCAGGTTGGGTACCAGGTCGGCGCGCCGCTGGTACTGGTTGAGCACTTCCGACCAGGCGGCTTTCACCTGTTCGTCGCCGGCCTGCATGGCGTTGTAGCCGCAGCCGCTGAGCAGCAGGGCGAGGACGGGAAGGAGGGCATTTCTGAGGAATCGAGGCATGGTGGTACTCATCCGGGTTGAGAAAGCTCGATTGTAGACCAGCCAATGGCCAGCACGTTCCTTGTGCCGGCACGGATATCGGCGCTGTCAGGCGGTGCGGCGGCCGAACGCCAGCTTGGCCGCCAGGGCCAGCAGGCAGAACACGAACAGCGCCAGCGACCAGACCGCCATGGACTGGCCGAGCAGGGTCCAGACCACTTCGCCGCACAGCCCCTCGGGCTGGAAGACCTGCGGCAGCCAGGTGTCCAGCGGTATCCATTCGGGGAAGCCCATGAACATCTTGCAACTGCCCATGCCCTGGGCAGCCAGTCTCTCTTCCGCGACCAGCGACCAGGCGTGGTAGATCCCGCCCAGGCTGGCGGCGAGCATGCCCAGCGCGGCGATGCCGCCGGCGATCCGCGAACGCGGGGCGAGGCTGCCGACGATCCCGGCGAGCACCAGGCCGAGCACGTCCAGGCGAATGAAGATGCACAGCGAGCAGGGCGCGAAGCCGCGCACGTGCTGGAGGTAGAGTACGAAAGCGAGGATCAGCAGGCCGCCGATGGCGACCGCGGGCCAGAACAAGCGGTTGTCGAGGGGCTTGAGGAGAGCGCTCAAGGCAGGGATTCCTGTGTCGTTGATAAGGGAGGCCGGGCCGGCACTGTGCGGCGCTGGCCGATGGTAGTCCATCAGGATTGCCCGAAGATTAAGCCGTTTGACGTAACGATGTCTGCTGCATGTTTCTCCGCTTTCGTAGGAGCTTTCAGGGAAAAACGCCGCAACGGGGTGAGCATCTGGAGGCTCCGCCGGGATAGACTATCTTGGTCTATACCAAAAGGACCATCATGCTAGCCACCAGCCTGGTGCTGTGCGCCGCCGTTCTCCACGCCACCTGGAACACCCTGGTCAAGTTCAGCAGCGACCGCTTGCTGGTCGTCGCCTGCATGGACGTGGTCGGCGTGCTCTGCGCCATCCTGCTGTTGCCCTTCGTCAGCCTGCCGCCGGCCGAAGTCTGGCCCTGGCTGCTCGGCGCCACCGTCCTGCAACTGCTCTACCGGGTACTGCTGATCGAGGCCTACAAGGTCGGCGACCTGGGCCTGGTCTATCCGCTGATGCGCGGGCTGTCGCCGCTGGTGGTGCTGGGCCTGACCCTGGCGTTCGGCGGCGAGCAGCTCAGCGGCCGGCAGATCCTCGGCATCCTGTTGATCCCCTTCGGCATGCTTTGCCTGCTCTGGGGCGGCGGCGGTTCGCGCCTGCCCTGGCGGACCCTGCCGGTGGTGCTGCTGATCGGCCTGTGCATCGGCGGCTACACCTGGAGCGACGGCAACGCCCTGAAGCGCTGGCCGTTGGTGCTGGACTACCTGGTCTGGCTGACGCTGCTCTCCGGCCTGCCGTTCCCGCTGATCGCAGCCGGCGCGCGAACCCGCGCCTTCGCCCGCTTCTGGGCGCTGGAGTGGAAGCTCGGCCTGGCGGTCGGGGTCTGCGTGTTGGCCAGCTACGGCCTGGTGCTGTGGGCCATGCAGCTGGGGTCGATCGCCGAAGCGGCAGCGTTGCGCGAGACCAGCGTGCTGCTGGCGGTGCTGTTCGGCATGCGCTTCCTCAACGAGCCGTTCGGACTGCCACGCCTGCTGGCGTGCGGCCTGGTGCTGGCCGGAATGCTGCTGATGAAGCTCTGAAGGAGCTGTGCCTTTACAGAACGAGCGGCGCCAGCTTGAGTTGCAGTTCCACAACTACAAGGAACTGCCATGACCATCGCTTTCTGGTGCGTGCTGATCGCGATCTTCCTGCCTTACGTCTGTACCTCCATCGCCAAGTTCGGCGGGGAGGGCTACGGCGGTCGGGCCAACGCCGACCCGCGGGCGTTCCTCGGTTCGCTCGAAGGCTTTCGCCGGCGTGCCAACAACGCCCAGTTGAACGCTTTCGAAGTGACCCCGGCGTTCGCCGCGGCGGTGATCATCGCCCATCTGGTCGGCAACGCTTCGCAGGCGACCCTGGATAGCCTGGCCATTGCCTGGATCACCAGTCGCCTGCTCTACGTCATCTGCTACCTCGCCGACTGGGGGCCGTTGCGCTCGCTGGTCTGGTTCGTCGGCATGCTGCTCATCGCCGCGTTCTTCGTGGTTTCCGCCTGAGCAGCCCGCTGCGGCCTATGGCCGCAGTGCGGGCGCGCGGCTCTGGATCAATCGGCGGTGGCGGCGGATAATCCGCCGCTTCCGTGATCGACCCTGAAAAAAAGAGCCTTGCCATGAAGCTGAAGTCCCTGCTCGTCGTGCTGCTGGCCGGCGTCGCCCTGAGCGGCTGTCACCGTATGGATCCCAACTCGCCCGAGGCCAAGCGCCAGGCGATCTTCAAGGAAATGCTACGGACCAGCGAGGACATGGGCGGGATGCTCCGCGGACGCCTGCCCTTCGACGCGGAGAAGTTCCGCGCCGGATCGGCGAAGTTGCACCAACTGGCCGACCAGCCCTGGCAGTACTTCCCCAGTCCCAAGGCCGGCGAGGAGGGCGAGGACACCCGCGCCAAGGACGAGGTCTGGCAGCGCCAGCAGGAGTTCAAGGCCGCCACCCAGGTCTTCATCGACGCGATGAACCGTCTCCAGGACAACACTCGCCAGGCCACGCCGACCCCGGATGGCGTGCGCAAGGACTTCGCCGCGGTGGAAGACGCCTGCGAAGCCTGCCACAAGAAATTCCGCGCGCTCTGAGGCCGGACCGGGCGTCATACGCCCTGCCTGGAAGGCGCGAGGGGTAGGGCGAATGAGCGCTGGCGCTCATTCGCCGTTGCGGCAGCGCTGGGCGGCACCTGGTGTCCCGCTGCGGCGCGGATGGCGGGTAACGCCGTGGGCGTCATACGCCTTACGTGGGAGGCGCGAGGCGTAGGGCGGTACCTGGTGTCCTACTGTGCCTGGGCCTGTTCCAGGCCTTTCTTGGCCTCTTCCAGTTCGGCGCGGGCCTCGGCCAGCTTGGCCTTGCGTTTCTCGATCTTCTCCGGATCGCCCTTGCCCATGGCCTTGCGCAAATCCTTCTCGCGTTCGCTGACCTCGCGCTCGCTGTCGATCACCTTCTGCTTGTTCTCCCTCAGCAGGCCGGCTTCGGTGCAGTGCTCCTTGACCTCGGAGAGGGCCTTTTCCAAGCCGGCCACCTGGCCTTCGTTGGCGAACGAGCGGGCCGTTTCCAGCTTCGCCTCGATGGCGGCCTGCTTGGCGGCGCAACCGCTGAGCGGGGCGCCTTTGGTGGTGCCCGGCTGGGCGGCGGAGAGCGGCAGGGAGACGGCGAGCAGCAGCCCGGCCAGCGGCAGTGAAGGGCGAATGGACATCGGTTGGCTCCTTGATCGAACGGCCGGTGCGGTTGCCGGACGACGGCTCGGCCGAGCGTCCTGGCAGGCGGATGAGGCAGGCGGCAGCCGGCGTGACAAAGGCGCAAGTGTGCCAGCAAACGGCACGGTTGTGGTTGTCCGGGAGCAAAGTACGCCGCCCCGGGGTCTCTGGAGAAGGGCCATGGTTCGGGCATTCCGGCGCAACCCGGCCTAACGTTGTTCGAAGACGCCGAGAACGGGAGAACCGCGATGCGTACGCTGATCCGCCTGGTTCGCACGCTTATCCTGCTGCTGGTCCTGGCGCTGCTCGCCGGCGCCTGGTGGTGGCTGCAGGACGAGGCCCTGCGCACCCCCGCGCTGGCCGGCCACAGCGAGGACTCGAGCCTGAAGGTCGCGGGCCTGCGCCGGCATTACCTGCTCTACGTGCCGCCGGGCGTGACCGAGGGAGCGCCGTTGCTGGTGGTGCTGCACGGCTCACGGGGCGACGGCGCGCAGATGCGCCGCATCAGCGGCTACGGCTTCGACCGGCTGGCGGCGCAAGAAGGTTTCCTGGTGGCCTACCCGGACGGCTTCGAGGGCCACTGGAACGATTGCCGCAAGGCCGCCAGCTATTCGGCGCGGCTGCGTGACGTCGATGACGTGGCTTTCCTCCGCGCGCTGGTGGCGCGGCTGGCCCAGGAATACCGCGTCGATCCGCAGCGGGTATATGTCGCCGGCTACTCCAATGGCGGCCAGATGGCTTTCCGCCTGGCCGCCGAAGCACCGGGGTTGCCGGCGGCGATCGCAACGGTGGCGGCGAGCCTGCCGACCACGGAGAACGATGCCTGTCGGCCGGTCGAGCGGCCGACCGCGGCGTTGCTGATCAACGGCACGCGCGATCCGATCAATCCCTATCTCGGCGGCAAGGTCAGCCTGTTCGGCTTCGGCGACCGGGGCGCGGTACGCTCGACCCTGGACTCGGCACGCTGGTGGGCCGGCCTGAACGGCATCGCCGCGCCGCCGGACGTGGCGCCGCTGACCCGTCCCGGCACGGTCTGGACCGAGCGCCAGCGCTGGCAGGAAGACGGCCATCCGCCGGTGGAGCTGCTCAGCGTGCATGGCGGCGGCCACGTGCTGGCGCAGCCGGACTATCGCTTCCCGCGGATTCTCGGTAAGAGCGACCCGGAACTGGACGCCCCAGCGGAAATCTGGCGCTTCTTCAGCCAGTTGCCGCGCTGAGGCTCAGACCTCGAAGACGAATTCCGGACGGAACCCGCCTTTCTCGTGGGGATAGCCGCCCGGATTGGCCAGCACCCGTGCCCGGCCGATGCGGTAGTCGAGGGCATCGTGAACGTGACCGTGCAGCCAGTAGTCGGCCTGCGCCACCAGTTCGTCGAGGTTGGAAGCGAAGGCTGGCGAGAGCGGGTTGCCGACGAACTGCGGCGGGATCGACAGCGCACTGGGCGCGTGGTGGCTGACCACCAGCGTCGGGCCGTCGTGGGGCCGCGCCAGCTGTTCGGCGAGCCAGTCGCGCGAGGCTCGGTGCAGGGCGATGCTCTGCTCGGGGGTGAAGTCGCCGCCGAACCAGTCGATGCAGCTGAAGTCCGGCATCGATTGCAGGGCCAGCTCATGGGCGGGCGCATAGCCGTCCGCGCCATAGAGCTGGAAGTCGGTCCACAGGGTGGCGCCGAGGAAGCGCGCCGGGCCGATCCGCGCTTCGTCGTTTTCCAGGAAGTGGATATCCAGCGCCCGGGCGATATTGCGCATCGCCTGGGTCAGGTCGGTCATTTCCGAGGAGTAGAACTCATGGTTGCCGGCGACGTAGACGATCTCGCTGTCGGCGAAGGTCTCGCGGGCCCAGTGCAGGCCTTCCAGGTGGCTGTGGATATCGCCGGCCAGCACCACCACGTCGGCCTCGACCTCTGGCAGTTGGCGTCGCCCGTCGAAATGTTCGTGGTGGAGGTCGGACAGCAGGCGGATCTTCATGGCACGGCTCGGCGGTAGGCGCGGCGGACCAGCATAGCTCCGCCCACCCCGGGGTTGAAGGCCGACAACGATTGACGCAGGTCATGGCTGTGCGGGAAAACCTCGCTGGCCTCGCTAATTCCCCCATGAAGTTAAGGGACAATTAAGACTGGACGCGCAGGGTTCATTCCAGCGATTCGCGCGTTCTGTCGGGGAGTGGTGCCAATGAAACTGTTATGGGGAGTTCTCGCCGCCGCGCTGGCGGCCTGGGGCCTGACGCTGGCCGTCGATCCGCCGGCGAGCCTGGATATCTGGGTGGTGCGCAAGCAGGCGATCCTGCTTACCGGGGTAGCGTCCTTCGCCCTGATGTCGTTGATCATGCTGCTGGCGGTGCGTCCGGTCTGGCTGGAGAAGCCGCTGGACGGGCTCGACCGCATGTACCGCCTGCACAAGTGGGCGGGCATCCTGGCCATCGTCCTCGGCCTGTTGCACTACCTGCTGGAGTTGGCCGGCCCCTGGCTGGCGGGTATCGTCGGCAAACCGGTGAAAGGCCCGCGGGTGGAAACCTTCCTCGACGTCTTCCGTGGCTCGGCCAAGGAGTTGGGTGAATGGTCGGCGTGGATTCTCGGCGGGATGCTGCTGATCACTCTCTGGCAGCGCTTCCCGTATCACCTCTGGCGTTATGTGCACAAGGCGTTGGCCCTGGTCTACCTGGTACTGGCCTTCCATTCCGTGGTGCTCGCCCCGGCCAGCTACTGGAGCCAGCCGGCCGGTTGGCTGGTGGCGGCCTGCGCTCTGCTCGGTTCGGCCTGCGCACTGTTGTCTCTGAGCGGGCGGATCGGTCGCGCGCGCCGCCATGCGGGCGTGGTCACCGCCGTCGAGCGGCACGGCGAAAGCCTGCTCGAGGTGACCTGCCGGCTGCAGGGCGACTGGTCGCACAGGGCCGGGCAGTTCGCCTTTCTCACCTGCGACCGCCTGGAGGGTGCCCATCCGTTCACCATCGCCAGCGCCGACCGCGGCTGCGGCGAGGTGCGCTTCAGCATCAAGGCGTTGGGCGACTACACCCGGCGCCTGCAGGACAACCTGGAGGTCGGCGCCAGGGTCGAGGTGGAGGGGCCATACGGCTGCTTCGACTTCCGCCGTGGCCTGGCCGGGCGGCAGGTCTGGGTCGCCGCCGGGATCGGCGTGACGCCGTTCATCGCCTGGCTGGAGTCGCTGCAGGCCGCGCCGGAAAGCGCGCCGTCGGTGGAGCTGCACTATTGCGTGCGCAATTCCCAGGAAGCGCTGTTCGCCGGGCGCTTGCGCGAGCTTTGCGAACGCTTGCCCAGCGTGATCCTGCACATCCGCTATAGCGACGAGCAGGGCAAGCCGCAGGCGGCGCAACTGGGCGTGCTGAAGAGCGCCGAAGGACGCTGGCCGAGCGTCTGGTTCTGCGGTCCGCAGGGGCTGGCCGACAGCCTGCGCCGCGATCTGCGCCGGCAGGGCATGCCGCTGCGGCTGTTCCACCAGGAAGCCTTCCGCATGCGCTGAGCCTGCCGGAAACGAAAAAGCCCCGCCGAAGCGGGGCTTTTTCATCGCGCGGTCGCTCAGAGGCCGGCGGCGTCGCGCAGGAGAGCGGCCTTGTCGGTCTTCTCCCAGGTGAACGCGGTGAAGGTATCGCCGTCCACGGTCAGCTCGAACGGATGACGACCGAAGTGGCCGTAGGCCGCGGTCGGCTGGTACATCGGGTGGAGTAGGTCGAGCATCTTGGTGATCGCGTACGGGCGCAGGTCGAAGTGCTCGCGGACCAGTTGCACGATCTTCTCGTCGCTGACCTTGCCGGTGCCGAAGGTGTTGATCGAGATCGAGGTCGGCTGGGCCACGCCGATGGCGTAGGAAACCTGGATCTCGCAACGCTCGGCGAGGCCGGCGGCGACGATGTTCTTCGCCACGTAGCGGCCGGCGTAGGCGGCGGAGCGGTCGACCTTGGACGGGTCCTTGCCGGAGAACGCGCCGCCGCCGTGGCGGGCCATGCCGCCGTAGGAGTCGACGATGATCTTGCGTCCGGTCAGGCCGCAGTCGCCGACCGGGCCGCCGATCACGAAGTTGCCGGTCGGGTTGATGTGGAACTGGGTGTCCTTGTGCAGCAGCTCGGCCGGCAGCACCTGCTTGATGATCAGCTCCATCACGCCGTCGCGCAGGTCGTTATAGGAGACTTCCGGGTTGTGCTGGGTGGACAGCACCACCGCATCGATGCCGACCACCTTGCCGCCTTCGTAGCGGCAGGTCACCTGGGACTTGGCGTCCGGGCGCAGCCATGGCAGCAGGCCGGACTTGCGCGCCTCGGCCTGGCGCTCGACCAGGCGGTGGGAGAAGCAGATCGGCGCCGGCATCAGCACGTCGGTCTCGTTGCTGGCGTAGCCGAACATCAGGCCCTGGTCGCCGGCGCCCTGGTCTTCCGGCTTGGCCCGGTCGACGCCCTGGTTGATGTCCACCGACTGCTTGCCGATGATGTTCAGCACGCCGCAGGTGGCGCCATCGAAGCCGACGTCGGAGCTGTCGTAGCCGATGTCGATGATGACCTTGCGCACCAGCTCTTCCAGGTCGACCCAGGCGGAGGTGGTGACTTCACCGGCGATGATCGCCACGCCGGTCTTGACCAGGGTTTCGCATGCCACGCGAGCGTACTTGTCCTTGGCGATGATGGCGTCCAGCACCGCGTCGGAGATCTGGTCCGCGATCTTGTCCGGATGGCCTTCGGACACGGACTCGGAGGTGAAAACGGAATATTCGCTCATCAATCGGTTCCTACATTACCGGTGGGTGAGGCGGCTTTCGGATGCATCCCTGGCGAAGTGCCGGACCTGGATCTGGAAGCCATTGCGTAAACCAATGTAAAGACTCTCGCCGGGCGTGAGCCCTGCGGCGTCGGCCCACTGGGCCAGGTCCTCCTGTTCGAAACCCAACCAGAGGTCGCCGCAGGCCTCCCTGGCCCAGCCCTGGTTGTGCCGGCACAAGTCCGTCACCAGCAGGCTGCCGCCCGGATGGACCAGGCGGGCCAACTGTTTCAGCGCCTCCGCCGGCGCGGCGAAGTGGTGCAGGACCATGTTCAGCACCACGCAATCGGCCGGTTCGGCGGCGTCCTGCAGGGCATCGGCCAATTCCAGGCGGACGTTGCCCAATCCTTCTTCCTTGCAGCGCTGGCGCGCCAGTTCCAGCATCGCCGCGCTGTTGTCCAGCGCCGTGACCTGGCGGAAACGCCTGGCGAGTTCCGGCAGGAACCCGCCGTCCCCCGGGCCGACCTCCAGCGCCGTGGCGCCGGGGGCGAAGGCCAGTGCGTCGAGCAAGGCCAACACGCTCTCACGGTATTGCGGCAGTCCTGCGATCAGGTCCTGCTGGGCCTGGAACTTGTCCGCCGCGCGGGCGAAGAAGTCCTGGCTGACCGCCGCGCGCTGGGCGTGCACGGCATCGATCCGCGCCCGCACGTCGTCGGGTAGCGCCCGTTCGTCCACTTCCTCCAGCAGCGCCGCGTGCAGCGCGCCGCCGGTGCGTTCGGCCAGGGGCAGCGAACGTCGGTAGAAGATCGCGTTGCCTTCGCGGCGCGTCGCCACCAGCCCGGCCTGGGCCAGCACCTTGAGGTGGTGGCTCATGCCCGACTGGCCGATGGCGAAGATCTGCGCCAGCTCCAGCACGCCGAACGAATCGTTGGCCAGGGCGCGCAACACGTTCAGTCGCAGCGAGTCGCCAGCCGCCTTGCACAGCGCGGCGAGCGGGTCGTAGTCGTCTGGTCGTATCGAAGGCACGCGAAGGCTCATGGAGGCGCAGTCTAGTACCGGGTCCGAACCCCGGCAATGCCTGTATCAAAAATTTTTGATATTGATGACGGGTGGCCGTCGCGCAATTGCAATCCGGCTGCGCCAGGCTTCTGGCAAAACCGGTCGGCAGCGACATACTGTCCCCCTGCCGATCTGTCATTGCCCCTTGGGCCTTCGGTGGGCGAAAATGGCGCCCTTTTTTTCACTC
The DNA here is from genome assembly GCF_026428275.1 of Pseudomonas sp. B111. NCBI lineage: Bacteria > Pseudomonadati > Pseudomonadota > Gammaproteobacteria > Pseudomonadales > Pseudomonadaceae > Pseudomonas > Pseudomonas sp. B111. The sequence goes on from NZ_CP097857.1 coordinate 6,006,111, forward strand.
CTGGTCTTCCGACCAGCAACCCCCGTAGGAGAATTGCGATGCCCAGCCGTCGTGAGCGAGCCAATGCCATCCGTGCACTGAGCATGGATGCCGTGCAGAAAGCCAACAGCGGCCACCCGGGCGCCCCGATGGGCATGGCCGATATCGCCGAGGTCCTCTGGCGCGACTACATGCAGCACAACCCGAGCAACCCGCAGTGGGCCAACCGCGACCGCTTCGTGCTGTCCAACGGCCACGGCTCGATGCTGATCTACTCCCTGCTGCACCTCACCGGGTACGACCTCGGCATCGAGGACCTGAAGAACTTCCGCCAGCTCAACTCGCGCACCCCGGGCCACCCGGAGTACGGCTACACCGCCGGCGTCGAGACCACCACCGGTCCGCTCGGCCAGGGCATCGCCAATGCGGTGGGCATGGCGCTGGCGGAGAAGGTCCTGGCCGCCCAGTTCAACCGCGACGGCCACGCGGTGGTTGACCACTACACCTACGCCTTCCTCGGCGACGGCTGCATGATGGAAGGCATTTCCCATGAGGTCGCCTCGCTGGCCGGCACCCTGCGCCTGAACAAGCTGATCGCCTTCTACGACGACAACGGCATTTCCATCGACGGCGAGGTCCACGGCTGGTTCACCGACGACACCCCGAAGCGCTTCGAGGCCTATGGCTGGCAAGTGATCCGCAACGTCGACGGGCATGACGCCGACGAGATCAAGACCGCCATCGATACCGCGCGCAAGAGCGACCAGCCGACCCTGATCTGCTGCAAGACCGTGATCGGTTTCGGCTCGCCGAACAAGCAGGGCAAGGAAGAGTGCCACGGCGCGCCGCTGGGCGCCGACGAGATCGCCGCGACCCGCGCCGCGCTGGGCTGGGAGCACGCTCCGTTCGAGATCCCGGCGCAGATCTACGCCGAGTGGGACGCCAAGGAATCCGGCGCCGCCCAGGAAGCCGAGTGGAACAAGCGTTTCGCCGCCTACCAGGCTGCCCATCCGGAACTGGCCGCCGAATTGCTGCGCCGCCTGAAGGGCGAGCTGCCGGCCGACTTCGCCGAGAAGGCCGCGGCCTACGTCGCCGATGTTGCCAACAAGGGTGAGACCATCGCCAGCCGCAAGGCCAGCCAGAACGCGCTGAACGCCTTCGGCCCGCTGCTGCCGGAGCTGCTCGGCGGTTCCGCCGACCTGGCCGGCTCCAACCTGACCCTGTGGAAGGGCTGCAAGGGCGTCAGCGCCGACGACGCCGCCGGCAACTACGTGTTCTACGGCGTGCGCGAATTCGGCATGAGCGCGATCATGAATGGCGTCGCCCTGCACGGCGGTTTCATTCCCTACGGTGCGACCTTCCTGATCTTCATGGAATACGCGCGCAACGCCGTGCGCATGTCCGCACTGATGAAGCAGCGCGTGCTCTACGTGTTCACCCACGACTCCATCGGCCTCGGCGAGGACGGCCCGACCCACCAGCCGATCGAACAACTGGCCAGCCTGCGCCTGACCCCGAACCTGGACACCTGGCGCCCGGCCGACGCGGTCGAGTCGGCGGTGGCCTGGAAGCATGCCATCGAGCGTGCCGACGGTCCGTCCGCGCTGATCTTCTCCCGCCAGAACCTGCCGCACCAGGCGCGCGACGTCGCCCAGGTGGCCGATATCGCCCGCGGCGGCTACGTGCTGAAGGACTGCGAAGGCGAGCCGGAACTGATCCTGATCGCCACCGGTTCGGAAGTCGGCCTGGCCGTGCAGGCCTACGACAAGCTCAGCGAGCAGGGCCGCAAGGTCCGCGTGGTATCGATGCCGTGCACCAGCGTCTACGAGCAGCAGGACGAGTCCTACAAGCAGTCCGTGCTGCCGGTGGAAGTCGGCGCGCGCATCGCCATCGAGGCCGCCCATGCCGACTACTGGTACAAGTACGTCGGTCTCGACGGGCGCATCATCGGCATGACCAGCTTCGGCGAGTCGGCGCCGGCCCCGGCGCTGTTCGAGCACTTCGGCTTCACCCTGGACAACGTCCTGGCGGTGGCCGAGGAGCTGCTGGAAGACTGATGCACACGCTCTACTGGCGGGACCTCGAAAGCCCCGCCAATGGCGAATGGCTGGGCCTCGCGGTCCAGGTGGAGGGCGCCCATCGGGCGCCCTCTTTCCTTCATCTGCAATCCGGCGGCCAGGCCCGCATTCGCCTGATGCGTGGCGATCAGCCGCTGCTCTGGGCCACCCAGTTGCCGTACCACGATGGCATCTGGCTAGTGAAGAGCCTGGTCGCGGCGAGCCCGGCGCAGGCCAGCGTGCCGCCCATCGACTCGCCGACTCTGGAAGCGTTGCGCGGCCTGCGCGGCGAGGCCCGCTACAAGGCCTGGAGCCGCTATTTCGTCGAGACCCTGCGTACCAGCCCGGGCAGTTGCCTGGAGGCCGGGCGCTGGTTGCTGCGCCTGTCGCTCGCCGAGCAGGTGCCCGCCTGGCAGCCACCGCAGAGCCACGATCCGCGCGAACGGGTGCTGGAACGCTGGCGCTACCGCAGCGTCGGGCGCGACGCACTGTTGCCGGACTGGCGCTTCTACAGCCTGGAGAAGGTCCTCGACGACGACTGGGTGCAGTGGCTCGACTGGTGGGGGCGCGACAACGACGCCCTGATCGCCCTGCGCCGGGTCGAGGATGACGAGGGGCGGGTCAAGTGGTGGCGCAAGAAGGCCCGCGAAGGCGAGCTGCCGCCGGTGCTGGCGCTGCGCCTGAACTGCCTGGATGCCTGCGTGATCCTCGATGGCCACTGCCGGCTGCGCGCCGGCCTGCTGGAGAACGTCGCGCCGGAGATCCTGGTGCTCTGCGCCTACGACGAGCAGCCGATGCCGGTGGATACGGCACAGCGCGAACGGGTGCTGCAATCGCTGGCGCAGCGGGTCGACGCGCCGGTGCGCCGTGGACGCCGGCCGCTGGATAGCGAACAGCTCAACCAGGTGCTGCTGCGCCTGTTCGACGACCGTCCCTGGCCGCGAGTGCTGACCCGTGCACGCGCGGTGCTGAAGGAAGAACAGTGGTGCGCGGAAGTGCGCGACTGGCTGGCCGCCCGCGAGCGCCTGGACGCGCTGGAGCCGATCATCCGTCGCGTCGAGTAGCGCGCCAGCGCCGCAGCCATTCCAGGCCTGCCGAGGTGTCGCCGCGCGGACGGTACTCGCAGCCGATCCAGCCCTGGTAGCCGAGCCGGTCGAGTAGCTCGAACAGGTAGGGGTAGTTCACTTCGTTGTCGTCATCCGGCTCGTGGCGGTCGGGTACCCCGGCGATCTGGACATGGCCGATATTGCCGATGTCGCGACGCAGGGTGGTGGCCAGGTCGCCCTCGACGATCTGGCAGTGGTAGCAGTCGAACTGCACCTGCAGGTTGTCCGCGCCGACCTCGCGGCAGATGGCCTGGGCGTCGTCCTGGCGGGTGAGGAAGAAGCCCGGCATGTCGCGGTTGTTGATCGGCTCTATGAGCACCGTCAGCCCGGCGCCGGCGGCCTCGCGGGCGGCATGGGCGAGGTTGTCGAGGTAGGTCTCGCGGTGGCGGATGCGGTCGGCGCCGGCCGGCAGCAGTCCGGCCATGACATGGATGTGGCGGTTGCCGAGGACCTGGGCATAGTCGATGGCCTGGGCGATGGCGCGGCGGAATTCGGCCTCGCGCCCCGGCAGGCTGGCCAGGCCGCGCTCGCCCTTGTCCCAGTCGCCGGGTGCGGCATTGAACAGCACCTGGCGCAAGCCGTGGTCGTCCAGCCGGGCCTTCAGTTCGGCCGCAGGATAGGCATAGGGGAACAGGTACTCCACGCCCTCGAAGCCGTCCGCCGCGGCGGCGGCGAAGCGTTCGAGGAAGTCGTGGCGGGGGTAGAGCATGCTGAGGTTGGCGGCGAAGCGGGGCATCTGGCGCTCCTGGCGGTCGGTGGATGCGGGCGAGCCTTGCACAGCGGAACGCGGTCGCGCCAGCCAGGTGTCGCATGAATCGTTTCAGCGCCAGCGCGCGAGCCGTCGCCGCGGCGCATGCCGCGCCGCGCGGGTCGCGGACGGTTCCCAGGCGGGCCCATCCCCCGCATAATTGGCGCCTTTCACTGGCCCCTTGCCGGAGCTCTCCCTGCCGATGTCCACCCCGCCTTTTCGCGTCGCGCTCAATGGCTATGGCCGTATCGGCCGCTGCGTCCTGCGCGCGCTGCACGAGCGCCCGGAGCAACTGGGCTTCGAGATCGTCGCGCTGAACGACCTGGCCGACCAGGCCAGCGTCGAGTACCTGACCCGCTTCGACTCCACCCATGGCCGCTTTCCCGGCGAAGTGAAGGTCGACGGCGACTGCCTGCACATCAACGGCGATTGCGTGAAGGTGCTGCGCAGCCCGACTCCGGAAGCCATCGACTGGCAGGCGCTGCGGGTCGACCTGGTGCTGGAGTGCTCCGGCCAGTACACCAACCGCGCCCAGGCCGAACGTTTCCTCCGCGCCGGCGCGCCGCGGGTGCTGTTCTCGCAGCCGATGGCGAGCGAGGCGGACATCGACGCCACCATCGTCTATGGGGTCAACCAGCAGGACCTCAGCGGCCGCGAAACGCTGGTGTCCAACGCCTCCTGCACGACCAATTGCGGGGTGCCGCTGCTCAAGCTGCTGAACGAGGCGATCGGCCTGGAATACGTGTCGATCACCACCATCCACTCGGCGATGAACGACCAGCCGGTGATCGACGCCTACCACCATGAGGACCTGCGCCGTACCCGTTCGGCGTTCCAGTCGGTGATCCCGGTGTCCACCGGTCTGGCGCGCGGCATCGAACGCCTGTTGCCGGAACTTGCCGGGCGCATCCAGGCCAAAGCCATACGCGTGCCCACGGTGAACGTCTCGGCGCTGGACATCACCCTGCAGACTTCCCGCGACACCTCCGCCGCCGAGATCAACCGGGTGCTTCGCGAGGCCGCCGAAAGCGGCCCGCTGCGCGGACTGCTGGCTTATACCGAGCTGCCGCACGCCAGTTGCGATTTCAACCACGACCCCCATTCGGCCATCGTCGATGGCAGCCAGACCCGCGTTTCCGGGCCTCGCCTGGTCAACCTGCTGGCCTGGTTCGACAACGAATGGGGATTCGCCAACCGTATGCTCGACGTCGCCGGACACTACCTGCGCGCCGCCGTGCCTGATCAACAAGTACCCAAGGACTGATTGTCATGACCGTGTTGAAGATGACTGACCTCGACCTCAAAGGTAAGCGCGTGCTGATCCGCGAGGACCTCAACGTGCCCGTGAAGGACGGCCAGGTGCAGAGCGATGCACGGATCAAGGCCGCCCTGCCGACCCTCAAGCTGGCCCTGGAGAAGGGCGCGGCGGTGATGGTCTGCTCGCACCTGGGCCGTCCGACCGAGGGCGAGTTCTCCGCCGAGAACAGCCTGAAGCCGGTGGCCGAGTACCTGTCCAAGGCCCTGGGCCGCGAAGTGCCGCTGCTGGCCGACTACCTCGACGGCGTCGAGGTCAAGGCGGGCGACCTGGTGCTGTTCGAGAACGTGCGCTTCAACAAGGGCGAGAAGAAGAACGCTGACGAGCTGGCGCAGAAGTACGCTGCGCTGTGCGACGTGTTCGTGATGGATGCCTTCGGTACCGCCCACCGCGCCGAGGGGTCGACCCACGGCGTGGCCAGGTTCGCCAAGGTCGCCGCCGCCGGCCCGCTGCTGGCCGCCGAACTGGACGCGCTGGGCAAGGCGCTGGGCAACCCGGCGCGGCCGATGGCGGCGATCGTCGCCGGCTCCAAGGTTTCCACCAAGCTCGACGTGCTGAACAGCCTGGCCGGCATCTGCGACCAGCTGATCGTCGGCGGCGGCATCGCCAACACCTTCCTCGCCGCGGCCGGACACAAGGTCGGCAAGTCACTGTACGAGGCCGACCTGGTCGAGACCGCCAAGGCCATCGCCGCCAAGGTCAAGGTGCCGCTGCCGGTGGACGTGGTGGTGGCCAAGGAATTCGCCGAGAGCGCCGTGGCGACCGTCAAGGCCATCGCCGAGGTCGCCGACGACGACATGATCCTCGACATCGGCCCGCAGACCGCCGCGCAGTTCGCCGAGCTGCTGAAGACCTCGAAGACCATCCTATGGAACGGTCCGGTCGGGGTGTTCGAGTTCGACCAGTTCGGCGAGGGCACCCGTACCTTGGCCAACGCCATCGCCGATAGCGCGGCGTTCTCCATCGCCGGCGGCGGCGATACCCTGGCGGCGATCGACAAGTACGGCATCGCCGAGCGGATCTCCTATATTTCCACCGGTGGCGGCGCGTTCCTCGAGTTCGTCGAGGGCAAGGTCCTGCCGGCCGTGGAAATCCTGGAGCAGCGCGCCAAGGGCTGACGCAGACGGGGCAAACCATTCGCCGTCCTCGGGGGTCACACCTTTGAGGACGACGAAAAAAGGAGGTGCCCCATGCGTTCCGTAACCTTGCCACTCCTGATGTTCTGCCTGGGCCTGGCCGCCTGTAGCGGCGATGGCGGTCGACGCCCGAGCACCTGCGAGGTGATCAGTCCGCCGGACGTGATGGTGCCGACCGAGCAGAACCGCCAGCGGGTCGAGCAGCAGAGCAGCGGCGATCCGACCGCCGGACAAAAGCCGGTGGAATGCCCGTAGTGCTTTTCTGCCAGTTTCTACGGAAAGGGCTGGGGATTCGCCAGCGTACGCAGTAGCATTGCGCCTTTCCTGTGACAGGCAAGGCCAGCCGGCCGCCGCGCGGGCCGCTTGCGGCCCGGCGAGGTGCGGCGGAGCGTTCCGCACGGATGGAGGATGGACATGAACTACTCGCGTATCGCCCTGCTCGGCGGCCTCGCCGCCGCGGCCCTGCTGGCCGGCTGCTCCGGCTCCTCGGGCAAGCCCGGTGGCAAGGACTGGACCCGCTGGACCTGCGACAGCAAGGCGGTGATCGAATGGCGCTATATCGACGGCAGCAAGAACATCGTCGACCTGCGCCTGAAGGACGAGGACGACGTGGTCCACCATCTGGAGCAGGAACCTGCGGCCGTCGGCGCTTTCTATAGCGACGGACGCCTGGGCTTCCACCTGGAGAACGACGAAGGCCTGGTGTACTGGGTCGAAACCGACGACCTCATCGGTCGCGGTTGCAAGGCGCGCTGAGTGGCGCCGGCAGGGGCGCGGCGCCGCGACCGCTCCTCGCAAGGAACTTGAACCGGGCCTGCCCCTGCGGCAGGCTTCTGAATCACTGAACGACCCCGCGATTGGGAGATACGAGAACCATGGCACTCATCAGCATGCGCCAGATGCTGGATCACGCCGCCGAATTCGGCTACGGCGTGCCGGCCTTCAACGTCAACAACCTCGAGCAGATGCGCGCCATCATGGAAGCGGCCGACAAGACCGATTCGCCCGTGATCGTCCAGGCTTCCGCCGGTGCTCGCAAATACGCCGGCGCGCCCTTCCTGCGCCACCTGATCCTCGCCGCGATCGAAGAATTCCCGCACATCCCGGTGGTCATGCACCAGGATCACGGCACCAGTCCCGACGTCTGCCAGCGTTCCATCCAGCTGGGCTTCAGCTCGGTGATGATGGACGGCTCCCTGCGTGAAGACGGCAAGACCCCTGCCGACTACGACTACAACGTCCGCGTGACCCAGCAGACCGTGGCGTTCGCCCATGCCTGCGGCGTGTCCGTGGAAGGCGAGCTGGGCTGCCTGGGTTCCCTGGAAACCGGCATGGCCGGCGAGGAAGACGGCGTCGGCGCGGAAGGCGTGCTGGACCACAGCCAGTTGCTGACCGATCCGGAAGAAGCCGCCGACTTCGTGAAGAAGACCAAGGTCGACGCCCTGGCCATCGCCATCGGCACCAGCCACGGCGCCTACAAGTTCACCAAGCCGCCGACCGGGGACACCCTGTCGATCCAGCGCATCAAGGAAATCCACGCGCGCATCCCGGACACCCACCTGGTGATGCACGGCTCTTCCTCGGTACCGCAGGACTGGCTGGCGATCATCAACGAGTACGGCGGCGAGATCAAAGAGACCTACGGCGTGCCGGTCGAGGAAATCGTCGAGGGCATCAAGTACGGCGTGCGCAAGGTGAACATCGACACCGACCTGCGCCTGGCTTCCACCGGTGCCATCCGCCGCTTCCTGGCGCAGAACCCGAGCGAGTTCGACCCGCGCAAGTACTTCTCCAAGACCGTCGAGGCCATGCGCGACATCTGCATCGCTCGCTACGAAGCCTTCGGCACCGCCGGCAACGCTTCCAAGATCAAGCCGATCTCCCTGGAAGGCATGTTCCAGCGCTACGCTCGCGGCGAGCTGGATCCGAAGGTCAACTAAGCGCCTTCGTTCGAACGGGAGCCCCGCTGGTCGGGGCTCTTGCACATCCGTCCCGGGGAAATCCGATGCGCCGCTGGCTCCTGACCCTGCCGTTCCTGCTGCTGGCCGGTTGCGCTGGCCTGCACGCGCCATCCCGCGACGTCGAGGAGGCCGCGTCGCCGAGCGTAGCGCGTGATCCCGCCGATCCGCAGGATTGCCTGGCGCGTAGCGACTGCACGACCAAGACTTCGCGCACCCTGCTGTTCGTCTTCGACTATGCAGAGGCCGGCGGCGAACTGGTGGTGCGCGACGGTCGCCGACTGGAAACCCCGCCGGCGCCGCAACGCTCCACCTGGCCGGCGTTGCGCATCCAGCTGGCCGAGCCGGTCAACGGTCGCTTCGAGTTCGAGAGCCCCTGCCTGCGCAAGAGCGGCAAGGGCTGCCGCTACAGCCAGGCTACGCTGCTGAAGGTCTACCGCAGCTACCTGGTCGGCAAGCCTTGCTCGCTGCTCAGCCCTCGCGCAGTGAAACGCTGCGGCGACCCGGCGACGACCGCCGCGCGGCGCTGAGTCAGGGCTGCAGGTCGAACAGCGCCTTGCCGTCCATGTCGAACGGCGCCGAGAAATGCTCGTGGATCACCTTCCAGCCGTCGCCTTGCTTGCGGTAGCCGGCGCTGACCCGCATCCACGAGGAGTGCGGCTGGCCGTCCGGGCCGGTGCCGCCGCAGTGGCAGAGGTAGTGGGCGAAGGCGACCTGCTGGTCGGCATGGATCTGCAGTTCGGCGATATCGAAGGTCATCGGTCCTTTGCACATCTCGGTGCAGGCCTGCCAGTGCTTCTGGTAGGCGTCGCGCCCCTTGAATTGCAATTGCAGGATGGCGTCGAAGGCGACGATGTCCTCCGCGTAGTACGAGACGATGCGCGGAACGTCGCTGGCGCGGACGGCGGCTCGCCAGTCTTCGATCAATTGGCGGATGGCGCTGACTTCGCTGCTCATGGCTGACTCCTGGTTGTGGCGGGGGATGCCGGTGTGTGCCGGAATGCTTTTACCCTGGTCGTCGGTTGGGCCTTCGGATCGACAATAGCCTCTTCCCCGAGAGGTCCACGAAGCCCCTGACCAATGGCTGCGAGCCACGCCGCGCAAGGCTTTGAACCGTTCGTCTGGAATTCGGAGGAAAACCGCTGTGCTATACCTCGGGCTTTCCCTGCCGCCCAGGAGGTCCCTCATGTCGTCCGTACACAGCGCCGCCCAGCAAGGTTTCAGCGCCGAGGCCCAGCGTTACGCCCAGGGCCGGCCCGAGTACCCGGAAGCGCTCTCCGACTGGCTGCGCGATGCCCTTGGCCTGCGTCCGCAGACCGTCGCGGTGGACCTCGGCGCCGGCACCGGCAAGTTCACCCGCCTGCTGGCCCGTACCGGCGCGCGAGTGGTCGCGGTGGAACCGGTGGATGCGATGCGCGCCCAGCTTGCCGGAGCCTTGCCGCAGGTCCAGGCGCTGGCCGGTAGCGCCCAGTCGATTCCGCTGGCCAACGGCTTCGCCGACGCCCTGGTGTGCGCACAGGCCTTTCATTGGTTCGCCACCGTGGAGGCGCTGGAGGAAATGCGCCGCGTGCTGACGGCGGAAGGCAGGCTGGGGCTGGTGTGGAACGTGCGTGACGAGTCGCTGGATTGGGTCGCCGAGATCACCCGCATCATCACCCCCTACGAAGGCGATGCGCCGCGTTTCTACAAGGGCGACTGGCGTCGGCCGTTCGAGCGTGCGCCCTTCGGACCGCTGCGACTTTCCACCTTCGCCTACGAGCATGTCGGCCCGCCGGAGCAGGTGATCGTCTCGCGCTTCCTTTCGGTGAGCTTCATCGCCGCCTTGCCGGAGACGGAAAAGAACGCCGTGGCGGCGCAATTGCGCGAGCTGGTCGCCAGCCACCCGGCGCTCAAGGGGAAGGAGCAGGTAGCGCTGCCCTATCGCACCGAGGCCTATCTGGCCGAGGCGCGCTAGGCGTACTGTCCCGCCGCATAACCCGAGGCCCAGGCCCACTGGAAGTTGAAGCCGCCGAGGTGGCCGCTGACGTCCAGTACTTCGCCGACGAAATACAGCCCCGGCGAGCGCTGCGACTCCATGGTCTTCGACGACACTTCGTCGGTGCTCACCCCGCCCAGGGTCACTTCCGCGGTGCGGTAGCCCTCGGTGCCCGAGGGCGTGACCCGCCAGGCCGAAAGCTGCCCGGCGATACCCGCCAGTTCGGTCGGGGTGTACTGTTTCATCGGCTTGGAGACGAACCAGCGGTCGGCCAGCAGTCCGGCGAGCTTCTTGGTGAACAACTCGGCGAGCAGGGTCTTCAGCTCGCTGTTGGGACGCTCGCGCTGTTGCTGCGCCAGCCATTCGCTGGTGTCGTGGTCCGGCAGCAGGTCGATTTCCAGGGTATCGCCCGGTTGCCAGTAGGAGGAAATCTGCAACATCGCCGGGCCGCTGAGACCGCGATGGGTGAACAGCAGGTTCTCGCGGAACACTTGGCCGTTGCAGCTCACCCGGCAATCCACGGAGGTGCCGGAAAGCTCGGCGCACAGCTCCTTCAGCTGGTCGGTGATGGTGAACGGCACCAGCCCGGCGCGGGTCGGCAGCACCTCGTGGCCGAACTGGCGCGCCACCTGGTAGCCGAAACCGCTGGCGCCGAGGGTCGGGATCGACAGGCCGCCGCTGGCGATCACCAGCGACTCGCAGCGCATCTCGCCGGCGCTGGTACGCAGGCGGTAGCCGGCGTCGTCGCGGGCGATCTCTTCGATCGAGGTGTCCAGCAGGATTTCCGCTCCGGCCTCGGCGCATTCGCGCAGCAGCATCTCGAGGATGTCGCTGGACTTGTTGTCGCAGAACAGCTGGCCGAGTTTCTTCTCGTGGTACGGCACCTGGTGCTTGGCCACCAGGCCGATGAAGTCCCACTGGGTGTAGCGGGCCAGCGCCGACTTGCAGAAGTGCGGGTTGCGCGAAAGGAAGTTGGCCGGCTCGGTGTACAGGTTGGTGAAATTGCAGCGCCCGCCGCCGGACATGAGGATCTTCTTGCCGGCCTTGTTGGCGTGGTCGAGTACCCGCACGCGGCGCCCGCGCCCGGCCGCCGTCATCGCACACATCAGCCCGGCCGCCCCGGCGCCAACGATCAGCACATCTGTACTTGCCACTGTCCCACTCCGCTCATCGGAAACGGCGCGCATCTTACCCGAAGCGGCGGTCGGCCGCCGGAGCTCCCGACGCGGTACACTGGGCGTTTTCCGCGAACCGCCGGACCCGTGCATGATCCCCCTCAAGTACCTCCAGGCCTATCCCGCATCGCTGCAGGACCAGGTCCGCCAGCTGATCGCCGAGAACCGCCTGGGCGAGTACCTCGAGCGCCGCTACCCGGGGCGTCACGATGTGCAGAGTGACAAGGCGCTGTACGCCTACACCATGAACCTCAAGCAGGAACACCTGCGCAACGCGCCGGGCCTGGACAAGGTGCTCTACGACAACAAGCTCGACGTGGTCCAGCGTGCCCTCGGCCTGCACACCGCGATCTCGCGGGTGCAGGGCGGCAAGCTCAAGGCGAAGAAGGAAATCCGCGTGGCTTCCCTGTTCAAGGACGCCGCCCCGGAGTTCCTGCGGATGATCGTCGTCCACGAACTCGCCCACCTGAAGGAAAGCGAGCACAACAAGGCGTTCTACCAGCTCTGCCAGTACATGCTGCCGGACTATCACCAGCTGGAGTTCGACCTGCGGGTGTACCTGACCTGGAAGAGTCTCTGACGCCCGGTTACGGCGTTCCCAGCGCCACTCGGCTCTCGCGGCGCAGGCGCGCCACGGTCTCCGGCAGTTCGCGCATGTGCTCGACGATGGCGATGGCGCCCAGCTCGCGCAGTACCTCGGCGTGCCCGGCGGGAATGTGCCCGGCGCCGACGAAGCCGATCACCCGCATCCCCGCGGCGAGGGCGGCGCGGGTGCCGGTGCTGCTGTCTTCCACCACCAGGCAACGCTCGGGGGCGACGCCGAGCAGGCTGGCGGCGTGCAGGTAGACGTCGGGTGCGGGCTTGGGCAGGGCGACCATATCGGCGCTGGCCAGGCGTTCGCCGATCAGTTCGCTGAGCCCGGCGCGCGCCAGCGAGCGCTCCAGGCTGTGGCGGCGGCTGTTGGAGGCCACCGCGACGGGCAGGTCCAGGGCCAGCAGCGCCTCGCGTGCGCCGGGAATGGGTTGGACCTGGGCGACCATCTCCTCGCTGCGCTGGCGCACCTCGCGGTTGAAGCTGTCGGGGATGCGTAGGCCGAAGTGCTTCTCGACGCGATCGAGGATGTCGCGGCTGGTCAGGCCGAAGGTGCCTTCCAGCAGGCGCTGCAGCTCCTCCAGCGGCGCGTAGGCGCTGAGCGCCTCGTACATCACGCGCTCGGCGATGACCTCGCTGTCGACCAGGACGCCGTCGCAGTCGGAAATCAGTGCGTCGATGGGGTGGGGCATGGGCTACCTCGCTGCGGGCGTTGGCGCAGGGCGCCGGAGTGGGAGCGAGGCATTCTAACCCCGGTCAGGGGCGGGAAGGGAAACAGGGAGAGGGAGAACGCCGGGCCGTGCGGCCCGGCGGGAAGGAATCAGGCGATGCCCTTCGGGTTCTGGCCGTACTGGTTCTGGCCGGCGTCGCTGTCCTTGGCCAGCAGGTAGATCAGGTACAGGCCGACGATCGGGATCAGCGCGATCAGCATCCACCAGCCGCTCTTGTTGATGTCGTGCAGACGCCGGGCGGTGACGCCCAGGGCCGGCAGCAGCACGGCGAGCGAGTAGAGATTGGCGATCGGCAGGAGCTTTTCACTGATCAGGCCGAGCACGACGCTCAGCGCGACGGAGATGATGATGTTCACCAGGGTGAACATCCAGTATTCCTTGCGACGGGCACGCCCGTTGAAGTCGAAGTAGTGTTCCTTCACGCATTTCAGAAACCATTCCATGTTTGCCTCCTGGGCGTACTGGTAAAGCGGGAGAGTGGGTGCCGCGACAAGTACCCCCGCGCCTCCTTGCCGGGAAAGCACAGTGTAGCCGTACTGTCAGTGAATTCGTACAGGATGTTGCGAAAATCATTCACATTGCATAGCAGCGGATCGCCGAAATGTGCGCCGGTAGCGCTTTCAGCGAGCGGAGTCGGCCTGGCGGCGGAAACGGCCCGGCGATTCGCCGAAGGCCTGGCGGAAATTGCGGGAAAACGCCGCCTCCGACTGGTAGCCGGTCTCGGCGGCGATATCCAGCAGGCTCTTCTGCGTTTGTCGCAGCAGGCCGCGGGCCTTTTCCATGCGGATGCGGGTCAGCAGGTTCCACGGCGAGGTCCCGCCGAGGGCGGAGAAGGCGCGGACGAAACTGGCCCGCGACATCGCCGCCTGCTGGGCAAGCTGTTCCAGGGTCCAGGCATGCTCCGGGCGTTCCAGCATGGCCCGCAGGGCTCGTCCCAGGCGGGCGTCGCCCAGCAGGCCGAACAGGCCGTCGCCCAGCGGTTGGCGGTCCAGGTAGGCGCGCAGGGCCAGGGCGAACAGCGCGGTGGCCAGCGCGTCGATGATCGAGCGGGCGCCGCTGCGGGTGCTCTCGGCTTCCTCGCGCATCAACCCGATCAGCGCGCGCAGGGGCTGCTGGGTCGACTCGTCCATATGCACCAGCAGGCGCTCGGGGAGCGCGCCGAACAGGCTGGCACCGGCGTGGTAGCGGTAGCTGCCGCAAAGCATGTCGAGGGCCTCGCCGGGGCCGTTCAACTGGTACAGCGGGATGCTGCCGCGGCGCTCTACGGTGGGTTCGCAGGGTTGCGCCGGGCTGTCGCTGCGCAGGAGGTGCGGGGTGCCGCGCGGCAACAGGATCAGGTCGCCGGGATGCAGGTCGAGGCGAGCGCCATCGAGGAATTCGCAATAGCAGGTGCCGGCCATGACGATATGGAAGGTCGCCTCGCCGGGCACCGCTTGCGGGTGCTCCAGCGCCCAGCTGCCCTGTAGCTGGCAGCGCTGGTCGAGGCGGCCCTGCAGGTTGGCGAGCTGGATGAGCCGGTCGAGTGGGTCCATGGGATGAGCCGATCAGGTCGAAAGTAGAGACGCATGGGCAGGCGGCGCGGTCCAGACTGGTCGAGACTGGTAACCCGACGCGCCACTCCCGGCGCGAAAGCAACGGAGAATATCACCATGCTGAACAACTGGACCGAGTTCGTCCCCGCCGTGAAAAAAGCCTTCGGTGCCCTGGGCAAGCAACACCCGAAGATGCTCGCCGCCTATGGCGCGCTGGAGGAAGCCAGCGCCGAGGGCGCCCTGGATGCCAAGACCCGCGAACTGATCTCCATCGCCGTGGCTATTACCACCCGTTGCGACGGTTGCATCGGCGTGCACACCGAGGCCGCGCTGAAGGCCGGCGCCAGCGAGGCGGAAATCGCCCAGACCCTGGCTACCGCCATCTCCCTGAATGCCGGCGCCGCCTATGTCTATTCGCTGCGCGCGCTGGAAGCCTACGACCAGTTCAAAAAGTGAGGCCGTACAGGCGCTGCAGGTAGAACAGCAACCCCAGCCAGGCCACCAGGGCCAGCCAGCCCAGCCCCAGCAGGCCCTTGCGCAGCAGCGTCGAGGGCCTGCCGTGGAGCAGGTCGACCAGGCTCAGCACGCCGCCGAGCAGCAGCAGGCCGAGCAGCGCCTGGGTGTACTGGGCGAAACTCGGCGACAACGCCTCGTCGCCGTGGGCGGCATAGTTGTACAGGTTCCAGGCGCAGATCAGCGTCGCCGGCAGCAGCGCCAGCAGCGCGCCGAGCCAGCGCCCGCGGACATGCAGGAGGAAGCCCGCGAGCAGGCCGACCAGCCCGGTACCCAGCGGTAGCAGCGCCAGGCCCTGGCTGAGGTAGACCAGGTCGACGCCGTCGGCGAGCGCCATCGGGGTGACGAAACGGTAGCTGCCGCTGGCGCAGAGCAGCACCGAAAGCAGCAACAGGGCGTAGCCCGGCAGGTACGGCCAGAAGGCGGGACGCGGGGGCAGGTCGGACATGGATGTTCCTTGCGGGTTGTCCGCTCGCATGAGCGTAGGCTCAAGCGTACCGCTGCGCGTGACAGGCGGCGAGTACCGTTGCGGTTGAACCCTCCGCGAATGGCGGGAGTCAGTCATAGGGTGACGCGAAAAAACGCCGGCTCACGCGCCGGACACCGTATCGACCCTGGACCAAGGAGTTCCGTTCATGGACCTGATCCGCATCCTCATCGCCATCCTCCTGCCGCCGCTGGGCGTGTTCCTGCAAGTCGGCTTCGGCGGCGCCTTCTGGCTGAACATCCTGCTCACCCTGCTCGGCTACATCCCGGGCATCGTCCACGCGGTGTACATCATCGCCAAGCGTTGAGGCCTCTGCTCAGGCGTAGTTCCATGGTTCCTTCACGGTGAAGTCCCGCCACGGGTCTTCGCCGTGAAAGGGGCCGACATAGAGCACCTCGCCGCCCCGGACGATCCATTCCATACCGTGTTCGCGGTCCCATTCGCAGTTCAGCGACAGGTGGATCACCGCTTCGTCGCCCTGTTCCGGGTCGGGCACGATCAGCTCGCCCGGTTCGATCCGTTCCAGCACCCCGCGCGCCGGCGCGACTTCCTCCGCAGACTCGCCCAGCCGCTCCAGGCGCGCGGCGCGGTAGCGCAGGCTGGCGGCACAAAGCCGCTCGACCACGGCGTCATCCAGTTCGTCGAGGGCTCGGGCGCAGCGCCAGGCGTAGGCGTCGTCGGCCTCGTTCTCGATGAACAGGCTGATGTAGCGCCGGTACAGGCGCCAATACACTTCGCCCATGTTCGCATCGTCCAGGTTGCGGATCAGTTCCATGCGTGGTCTCCCTGTTCAGCAGCGTTCGGTGAGGGCGATGCCACGGCCGTCGCCGAAGCCATCGTGTACGTGCAGCCACAGCGGGATCGGCCAGGCCCAGCCGCCGGCCTTCCACCAGCACTCGGCGAACCAGGCTTGCAGCGTATCGGCGAGCAGATCGACGCCGCCGAAGCCGTCGGCGAAATAGGCTTCGTCGAAATCCGGGGCATGTCCCAGGCCGAGCGCCAGGTCCAGCGCCTTGCCGGGAAACAGGCGCGGGTCGCTGGCGTCCACCCGGTTGCTGGCGCCATTCAGGTACAACCACGCTTCCGCTGCGTCGCGTCCGTCCTCGCCGAGGAACAGTTGGATCTCGCCGTCGCGCAGTCCTTCCTCCAAGGGTTGCCGGAGCAGCTCGCGCAGGTGCTGGATCACGCCCGGCGCGGCGCGTTGCAGGTCGCGGCGGTAGCGCTCGCGGAATTGTTCGGGGCTGAGGCCGAAAGGAATCATGGGCGTTTCTCCGTCATTCGGGCAGGCAGGGCCCGGCTTCCAGCCAGGCCTCCAGGCTGGGTGCCAGGGGTTCGAAGCAGTCCGGCGTCATCGCGCCATGGTCGACCAGGAACAGCGCCTGCCAGTGGTCGTCCAGCGCCATCACCACGGCGCGGCCGCCGCTGTCGTCGCCTATGGCCAGGTAACCGGGGCAGTAGAGAGAGGTTTCGAAGGCCCGGTTGCGTTCCAGCAACTCGTCGGCGGCGTAGAGCAGCAGGTCCGGCTCGACGAGGCGGCCGCCGTGCTGCTCCAGAGCGGCGACGAAGGCAGCCGGCAGCGGTTGTCCGAGCCAGGCCTCTAGGGCATCCAATTCAGGCTTCATCGGGCTCGTCCAGGGCGAACAATGCATGGTGGCGGGCATGGGCCAGCAGGCGTTCGCCCAGCGCGTCGGCCAGGGCGTAGAAGCGCGTGTCCAGCGCATCCAGGGCCGCTTCGCAGTCGCGGTCGGGTTCATCGGCCCAGGTCGGCATGCGCAACTGGCGTTCGGCCTGGGAGACTGGCACCGGACCGTCGCCGAACAGCAGGGCGGCGGCTCGCTCCAGCAGGGCCAGGGCGTCCTCCGCCTCCAACTCGCGAAGACCCGCGCGCGCCGCCTGGTACTGGTCGCCGGAGGAGTTGCCGAAGTACTGGTCGAAGCCGCCGTTGTGCACTTCGCCGCTGAGCACGCTCACTGCGTAGTAGCTCCGTTCGGCCGGCGACAGCCCGGCGAATCCCTCGCGGCCATCGTAGACGCGATTCACCAGCGCGCTCCAGTACAGCGCCTGCGGACTCGCCAGGTAGCGCCGTCGCTCCGTGTGGAAACGCTTGCCATCCTCGATGTTCTGCCGGTAGCCGCCCTTGCAGGGCATGCACAGTCCGTCGTTCCTCGCCGCCGTGGTCGGGAGAATGAGATGGCCGCAGGCGCGGCAGGGAAGGCGGTCGGTCATGAGCGGTCCTTGCTGGTGGAAGGGGCTCATTATTGCGCAGGATCGTTCAGCTTGAACGACAGTTTGGCTTGCCAGCCTGGCACGGCATTGCCCGCTGGCATGGCCGACCCTCTCTCCCGTCGGGGAGAGGGGCATGAGGACCGGCGCGGAGCGAGAAGCATCACCCCGCGCCAGCCCCCTCAGCTACGACTCACGGAAACGGCCACGCCGGCGACCCCTGGCTCATGTCCAGAAGCTTCACCGTGCTGTATTCGTTGGTCCGGTTGTTGGCATAGAAGAACGCCGGCTGCTCGGCGAAACCGTAGGCCGCCACCTGCGCCTGGGCCGCTGCCGAGGTACGGATGCCCCATAGCGCGAAGGTTGGCCGCTGGTCGCGCTGGGTCAGCCAGGACAGGCCGAGCAACAGGTTGTCGTTGCCATCCGTGCTGCTGGCATCGCCGCTGTTTCCCGGGCGCTGGGCGTAGGTGCCGTAGCCGAGAGCGGCCTTGTTGGCGTCCCAGTCGGACTTGTCCACCTGGCGCTGGTGCAGGTAGAGCAGGGTCCAGATATCCCAACCCTGCAGCGGATCGTTCTTCAGGTCGGCCCAGTAGTGCACCCACTGGGTATAGAAGGCCATTCGCTCGCCGTTCAGCGCGTAGGTGCCCGGGTCTTCCCATAGGCGCTTGTATACGCCGGCCAGCGGATCGGCCTCGGCGCGTCCGGCGACGATCAGGTTGTAGGCGTTGCGGTAGTTGACCCGCGTATCGTCGAGGTTCTGCCCGAACTCGCGGAGCACGCGCCAGTCCTTGTGCAACGGAAATATCTGGTTGGAGATTTCGCCCGAGCGCCCGCCGTAGACCTTCAGTCGATTCACTTGCAGGTTGTGGCCCAGCTCATGGCTTTCGCCCCAGCCACGCGGGTTCAGGCCCCAGGTCTGGTCGTAGGGGTTGCCGCTGCAACCGCCGCCGCACTGGGCGTACTGGTCGACGTTGATGTGCTGGGTGCCGGGCAGCTTGTGCAGGGTCTCGCTGTCGCAGTCCCAGCCGCGCACCGCGCATTCCTGCTGGATTGCCGGAGTCTTCGCCTGGTTGGGAATGGCGAAGCCGGCCAGGGTGTAGGCGTCGTCGATGAACACCTCGTTCAACTCACGGATGAAGCGCTGGACGTCGCCGCCATAGTCCTTGTCGATCGAGCCACGGACCTTCTCCACCTTGGCGTGGACCTCCACCGAGCCGCTGCGGATCTCCAGCCAGTCGGCCTTGTCGGCGTCCAGCGCCTGGATGAAGTCGGCAATCGCCTGGCTGCTGTCCTCGCCCGGCTGGATGTCGAGGAACGGCTGGCTGGCCGCGCCGGTTACCTTGACGGTTACCGTCTGTCCCGGCGTGGCGCCGCTGTAGACCAGTTGCAACAGGCCGCCGTAGGGCGATACCAGCGCCACCGACTGGTTTGCCTGGAGCTTGATGTCCGGGCTCTTGAGGAAGCGCGGGCGGTCATACTGGCGGGTATTCCACAGCCGCGTCGAGCCGATGCGCTGGGTGTTCAGGCCGACCGCCAGGCTGGCCTGGCCAGCGTCTTCGATGCGAATGCTCAGGCGCTTGCCCGGCGCCGCCATGCGGCCGATGGCGGTGAAGCCCTGGGCCGACGGCAAGGTGAGGGTCAGGGTTTCCTCCGAGCCCGATACCGGCATCGACTGTTGGCGCTGGCCGGCGTAGCTGCCCAGTTCCTTCTGCGCCGCGCCGGCCTCGCGCACGTAGCCGACGATGGCGTCGGCGACGAAGGTTTCCTGGAAGCGCGCCGTGTCGGCGGCCTTGTCCATCGGGTAGCGGATGTTCTGCCGCACCGCGTCGGCCCACAGCAGCCAGAGCCGCAGCGAGGTGGTGCCGGGCAGGGCGAAGAGGTTCTGCGCCTTCTGGTTGTAGGCGTCGAGGGCGCCTTTCAGTACATCGACGCGCTTGCTGAAGTCGCTCAGTCCCGGCACGTCGTCGCAGGTGGTGCGACCGACGTAGGAGGTGCATTTCGACCAGTCGTAGTCCGTGCGCCAGCTACCGTCGACGATCTGCTGCACCAGCGCCGGATCCTGGCCGTAGGCACCGCCCAGCTCGACCGAACGCGCCCGGGTGCGGCTGGATGGCACCGCGTCCTTGTCCCAGTAGTTGCCGCCGTAGGGGCCTTCCTGCAGGCCCAGGCCGGAGAGGATCTGCTGGCCGGTGCTGCTCTGGTTCCAGCCATTGGTGTGCACGAAGAGGATCGGCAGCCCGGCCTGTAGCCGTGCGCGCACCGTGGCGCTCAGGCTAGCGGCGCTGGCGCCGTTGCCCAGTACCAGCAATTTGCTGGCGCTGGCGCAACTGGCGTCGGTCAGCGCGTTGCAGGCGGCGTCCGCCGGTTGCAGGCCGGCGCTCTTCAGGCCGTTGAGGGTGGCGGTCTTGTCCACCCCGACCACGCTGACCTTGAAGTCCTTCGCAGTGGCCGCGCCCGGGTCGCCGTTCACCAGCCACTGCACCGCCCGCTTCAGCAGCGGCGCGTGGGCGGCATTGGCCCCGCTCAGTTGGGTGAGCACGTTGGTGCCATAGGCCAGCCCGCGGCCGCCGGCCTCCAGGCTCAGGCTGGCGAGCACGCGGCCCTTGTCGCCGATGAGGAAGGGCAGGGTATTGTCCGGGTTGGCCGGCAGGACCCACATGCTGGCGGCGCCAGGATCATAGGCTTGGCTGAGGTTCTGGTAGAGACCGTCGAGCAACTGCGTGCGGGTCTGGCGGATGCGCTCGACCTGCTGCTGCAGGCGCAGGGCGACCAGGTGGCTGTCGGTCAGTTGCGAGGAATCCCCGCTGACCAGTGCCGCATCGAGGATTTCTTCCTGGGTGGCCGCCTGGGCGGACAGCGCGCCAGCCAGGCAGAAACCGGCCAGCAACGCTCGGTGGCGAGGGATGGGTGAGCGACTCATGTTCTCTCCTTGCAGTGAGGGAAATGCAGTGGTGGACAGGCTCACAACTGGCGCTATCGGCCCGTGGAGGGCGGCATATTGTTATGGGTGCGCCGGGTATCGCGTCGAACAGGGAATGGGCCTCGGACAATGCCGGAAATACGCATGGGCGATCCGCTGCATCGAACGAGTCAAGGCGAGAGGAGCATGTTGGGAAAGGCGGAAAAACTATCTGTTCTGGTTGTTTTTGAACTGCGTCTGATTATTTGGATTTTATTTTTACCGATTGTTCGAAGCGCTCTGGAATAGGCGCTCCAGCGTTTCTTGTGACGAAACGATCCAGACTTTGGTTAGGGTCTAGGAAAATACCGAGGATGTATTTCCAGAGCTGTCGATCGAGTTGGAAGTTGCAGTTTCATGAAGGTTTAAGTGCTTCGAAGTTACCGCGTTGGCGATGGAATCGATATCGTCCGGTAGTGCCTTCGGAAGTGCCTGATAAGTGCCTTCCCACGCTCAGGCGGCGAGCAGAGCGCCACGTCCATCGGATTCCGCTCCGCCAGCGCCAGTTCGCTTTCGCCGAAACTTGCGCTGCTGCCGCCGACACCCTGCAATTGATCGCGCAGTGGGGGGCGATTCACACCAAAGCCTGTGACCTGCAGCACGGCTCGCCGGTGCAACGGTAGAGACCTATCGGCAGGTGCTGGAAACCTGCCGCCAATACAGCTGCGAATTGCGCTTGGCACCGGCCTACGACATCGTCAACACCACGGCTTATATCCCGCAAGATGTACTGGCGCTGGATGTCGTAGGCAACAAGCCCCTCTTTGCCTCGCGACAGGGGCTGCTGGAGTTCGCCCAGGTCTGCGATGTAGCTCGGCCAACAGAAGTGATCCGCAAGCAGTTGCAAGCACTGGAGCGGCTGTTGGCCCGCTCAACTGAGCTGTGCGAGCAGGCCCCGCATGTGTTCGCGGCAATCAGGCAATGTGCCGTTCCGTTTATGCAGACGTTTGGCTAGCGCACTCGGAAAGATCAGCGAGCTGACCACGCTCGAAAACGCGGTAAGGGGAGATGGCCAGCCGCTGGAAGGCACTCGGGGCGGGGCAGACCAAAAAGCTTGAAGCCGCGCAATGCGCGGCTATGAAGGTGGTGGGCCCACACGGACTCGAACCGTGGACCAAAGGATTATGAGTGACCTAGAAAGGTCTCAAGGCCAGTAAAACTGTGAGTAGCTTGGTGCAAGTAAAATAAGCTGTAAGCAGCGTCGTTGCTGGGTTTGAGCGTAATTTTGCAAAAGTGAAAGAAGCTAGGCACTGTACCGCCAGTGTACTGTTTTTTGTACTGCGATGGCCTCCAGTGCAAGCTGCCGCGTTGGCTTGCATTGCACAGGTAATCCGCAGCGTTTTCGACTAATTGGGGTTCTACATGCAGTCATGTTGAGCTAGGGCTAAAGAAATCGTCAGCCCTAACTGGCTTGTGAATGTGCTATTACGTGGTTCCCTAACTTTTATTGGGTTCTTTGATAGCTAAATGAGTTCATTATGTGAGCTCTGAAATATATTCCGTGAGAGCTGGCACCCATTAGGTCGGTATATATAGACTCTGGTACTCCGTAGTATTCGTAGACGCGACCATTGAGAAACTCAATTTCGAGTGTTTCAGTTGACGGGTCATAGCCGATTGATGCGAGGTTACTAGATCCGACCTGTACACGTTCCATTTGACTATCCTTGATTGTTGGTTTGAGAACGCCAGCTATTTATTAGCTCTTTATAGTTTTCTACTTCCTTTGGTTTTTTCCAAGAATCCGCAACGCATGGGTCTTTACTGTTGGGATACTTGTCGTCTGGTAATAAGTTAAATCTGCAGCGTGTAGGTAGCTTTGCAGCTTCTCCTACAATTATGGCTTCGCCAGTTCTTAGGATTGGGAGAGTGTCTACTATGCCAGATAAACCTTCGGACATTGCGGATTTAACTATGCCTCTGTCAGTGGTGTTGTTTATTCTTAAAGAAATAATCGTGCCGCATTGAGATAAAATTGTTTCGTCAATTTCAGAGGGCCTTTGGCTTACTAGCATTGCGCCAACACCGAATTTACGCCCTTCTTTAGAAATTCGCTGAACCATTTCTTTTGCGAGACCAGTTTCAGATTTGGAAAGATATCTGTGTGCTTCTTCAAGAACTAAGAGTAACGGCCTTTTTCTCATTCCTGCCTGCATCTCTCGGCCCCATATCGAAACCTCAAACAGCACATCTAGAATAGTTCCAAGTAATAGGCTGAGTCGCGAAGATGGCATTCCCGACAAGTCAAGGATTGTTATTGGCTTTTCATGGCCAAGCCACCCTTCAACAAGTGCGTCTAAATCTTTTTCTATAACGCCATCTTTGTTTGGACCCCATTCACCGGGCTCTAACATAAATGAATATTGTGTGTCTGCTAGTCTTGACTTCATTAAGTCAAGCTGTCTCTTCATTAAACCTGCGCCGCCTTTAAATGGTGGGGTATTTCCAGGTGCCGGAGGCTGAAATTTTGGTGCTATAAGGCTTTCACAGTCGCCTAAACCATTTATGGCGTAGGCAGGCTCTGTCTGGTCCTTATCCTTCCAGTTCACATTATCTAGGAAACATAGCTCATGCCAAATTTTTTTTATGCTGTACGGAAGAGGTGTTGAGCTTGTAACTTTATCCGGGTTGACACCGTCGAAGTTGTTGGTGGTAATGCTGCTTATTTTTTCAGAAACTGTTTTATCTAAAAAAATCGCTTTTTGGCTATCGCTTAAAGTTCCACATAGAAATTCCATTAGGTGTGTCGGAGATATGCACCAGTAAGGCACGTATAGCTTGTTCTCAGCGTCAGGAAGAACTGAAAAAACATTAGCGATGTCGCCTAGGGCTGATTGGTATTCCCCATGTATGTCTATAAGTAGTATGCGAGCGGAAGGCATGTTTATTTTTTCCGCCGCTGTGACCATGGATCTCAATATGCTGGCTGTACTAGTGGATTTTCCTGAGCCGGTTGATCCGAATATAGCGGAATGCCTTGTAACTAGTTTGTCTAAGTCCAAGCTAACGCTTATGCCGTCTGAGCTCGAAAGTGTCCCGACGTTAAAGTGACCATCAATGTCCTTGCCAAATATTTTTTTCAGGTCACTGTCTACGACTATGTGTACCTCATTACCTATGCTAGGGTACTCGCTAATGCCGCGTTCAAACTCACCGGCAACTATTTCCCCAATGAGCTCGATTTTTATCCAGCGACGATCAAGATGGATGCCATCTTGATCGTCTAACTGAGACGACTCGCTGGAGCCGGCGATAACGCCATACAGGTTATTATATCCAAGCAGTATTTTTACAAAGCTACCAACCTGGCCAACTCGATAGTTTCTACCTTCCAGTATGACTATGCCTGACTCCACGGAATCGGCGAGTTCAACAACTGCCGAGGAACTTGAGACGGCGCTAATAGTGCCAAGCAATGTAGGGGAATTATTCATTATGATCCCCTTCAGGTGAATCTTCTTCAGCCTCGGCTGGTTGGGCGCCGGCAACTGCAATAAGAGTTTCGATGTCTATCGGGTCTCTTATTGTGTTACTTGAAAAGTCGCCTCCGGCGGTTGCTAGAAATCTCGCTAGTCGACTAAAGTCTCCCAATAAAAAGTTTCCTTCACTATAGTACTCGCCTCTTATGTTTCTCCAGCCTTTACTTGGCAGTGCGCCTATTCTCCACTTGGCTTCCACTCCATTGATAATGGCACCATCTTTACAGTATGCACTTATGCCGGGACATTTTAGTGCTAGATCTCTTATGTATGTTTCGGATTCGAGTTTCCCGAATTGAAACGCTAATAGGGCTGAAGAGGGATTGGCCTGCAAGCTTTCCAGTAATCGTGATGAGATGTGTGCGTCAGCGAATGAAAAGCCAGTTGAAATTAATAGGCTATCAGGCTCGAGAATGAAATTTCTTAGCCGTTCAAATAATGAAGAAAATGGTGCGGCTTGGGTTTGATCATATTTGATGTGTGATGGGTAAACCATGCTTGCGTTGTTGGAACGTGGGATTCTGATAATTTCATTTTTATCGTTTTTCTCCCACCCAATAGATCCATGAAGTTTCCATAGCCTTACCCATCGTGAAGGAAGGTCGTTTTTAGAAATGCTTGACGGGTCAAAAAAAGCATCTCTTGCACCACTAAAGCCATCGAAATACGGTGTCTTAGAGCGCTCCAGTGCTTGTTCTAGCAGCAGGTCATAGTTTGTTGTGAAAACCTCTACGCCATGTTTTCTATTTACGCCATTAATCCAAGATACTAACTCTGAGTAGGGTGTTTGCCCTAGTGGCAATTCTTTGCTTACTGCATCCCTGATTAGGTTGCATATTTTTTCAGATAGTTCTAGGAATTCGGTTGAATTACAGCCATAAACAATTGAGTCGCCAATGACTTCATTAAGGGCTCGTATTTTTGAAAGCACTTTCTCTAGGTTTGGGCTGAGAATTGATTTCTCAAGATCTTGATAGACTTTCAATTCCTTGGCAGAAAGTTTCTCTTTAACGGTTTTTGTTAATCCTTGAAGATTGGGGATCAGTGATATCCAGTCGTCATTTGAGGACCCGATATTAATGCTTACCGGAGCGCCTGCTCCCATAAGAACACCAATTTTCTTCTTTCCGTTACTAGCCAGCTGACGGAAGCCAAACATATACTGGTCCGGGTTATGTGTCGAATCACTCATCGCTGGCTTATATCCTTTTGGCTATTAATATTTTCAGAGAAAAGTCAAGGGTTAATTTCTCTGCGCGGTCACTCTTCATTGAAGTAGTAGATATCTAGTTTCGGCAGTTTTAATCAGGTGCGCTCGATAGATGGTGTTAAAGGCTCTGTATCGTCCTGCATTTCGGAAAGCCCGAGCAGCCCCAGAATTGCTGCCCCGCTTTCGGGCCTGACTTCATTGTACGAATCAGCAGTAAGCTGCCGCATTTCGGGCATTGCCGCTCGGCTGTCGGATCGCTCCGGCGCTTGAGGTTTTGCACATGCTCGCGGTGTGTGGCGAGTGTCGGTGCGCGACGGCCGGTTTGCAGGGCGTGCAGCATCGCGCCGACTTCGGCCTCGCTGAATACCGGCTGCTGGAACGACTTGATATACCTGATAAAGCCGATGCCCTGGGTTACGTTGGCCGGCATTTCGGTTTTGAAGATGCTGCCGCCGACAAAGGTGATGACCGAGTGCAGGTGCTCGGGATTGACGCCAAGGGTGGCTTCCAGCGCTTTGAGGTGTTTGTAGTTCTGCCGCAGCGGGTTCTGGAATTTGAAGGTGCGTTTGTAGAGCTTCTGCGTCCACTGCGCTTGCTTCTCGCTGCCGAAAATCCAGCCGCTCATGTTCTTCGTTTCCAGCACGAAGATGCCGTAGGGGGAGAGAAATACGTGGTCGATCTGCGTGGTGCCGTCCGGCGTGTTCAGGGTGACGTTGTGCAGGCGGCGGTAGGTTTGCTTGTCCAGTTGCCAATGGGCGAACAGTCGCACCAGCAGTTCACCGACCTGCCCCTTGGCCCAAGGCGATTTGAACAGGCCAATCAGCAGGGCTGCCGGGATAAACCAGGTCAGCATGCCCCAGGCCTGGGCGACTATCGGGCTGTAATCCATTTTCTTCCTTGAGCCGAGCTGCTTAATGGAGAGGTGAGCAGGTGTGCCGAAATCCAGATGCCTGGCACTTAGCCGATAATGGCCAATTGCTTTCGAGTGCTCAAGGGGGGCGCGACCATTGTCCTATGGCGCGATGACGCATCAAGGGCTGATGAGCCCGGTGCAGGCGCTCAGCGTGCTATCTGGTAACGGGTGCTACGCCCTCCGCCGGGCAGTCGCTCGATGCAGCCCTTTTCCAGCAGGTCGCTCAGGTGGCGGGTCGCGGTGGCTTTGGAAACCTTGGCCACAGCTTGGTATTGCGCCGCACTGATGCCGTCCTCGAACCCCCTTTCGCCGCCATCGAGCAGGCGGTTAAGCACTTTGATCTGCTCCGCCGATAGCGTTTGGCTGCGATGTGCCTGCCAGAAGCGCGCCTTGACCAGCACGCGGTCTATACGGGCAAGGGCTTGCTCCAGGCTCTTGAGCAAGGTTTCGAGAAACCACTGCAGCCACTTGGTGATATCCAGCCCGCCTTTCTGACTGGCTTCTAGGATGCGGTAATAGCCGGCGCGGTCGTCGAGGATGCTCGCAGACATGGCGTAGAAGCGAATGGCTTGCTGCTCGCCCTGAGCCAATGCCAGATCGGTGATAGCGCGGGTGAGGCGACCGTTGCCGTCGTCGAAGGGGTGCAGGGTCACGAACCAGAAATGTGCGATACCGGCGCGCAGAAACGGGTCGAGGCTGGCATCGCTGCGGCTGCTTTCGAACCAGGCGAGAAAGTCCGCCAGTTGCGCTTCCAATCCTGCGCGGGGAGGGGCTTCGAAATATACGGTAGGGCGGTCTATCCGACCCGAAACTACCTGCATGGGCTCTTCGCCGCGCAGTGCGCCGATGTGTAGTGGTCGAGCCAGAAGTTGGTCATCGGTGGGGAATAACCAACTGTGCCAGGTGAACAGTCGCTGTTCGTCTAGCGGCTCTTGATGTGCGTGGGTCGCATCGAGCAGCAGTTCCGCCAGGCCTTCGGAGCGAGAGGTGGTTCGACCTTCTTCGTGCAATCCCAGTCGCCGTGCCAATGATGAGCGCACCGAACCGACATTCAGTTGCTCTCCCTCAATGGCTGAAGAGGTGACGATGTTCTGCAGCATGGCATCCAGGCTGCTCTGCACTTCGGTGTCACTCCCCACGGCACCGAGCATTCCTAACAAACGACCCTGAGCCTGGCTACAGGAGCGCAGCAGTGGTGCAAGCGCTTCGGCTTGCCAGTTGAACTGCGGCCAGTCGGGCTGCTGCCAGATCCAGAGTGGGTCGTTCATAAGGGATGTTCATCTTGAGCCGATTAGAGAGCCTATTCGGCTCATTTTGTGAGCCGATAATGCCAACTATTCGGCTCACTGTCTAATTCTCAAGCTGGGTTGATAGCTTGATGAGCATGCCTGTTCAGGGTGGCTGAGTCAGCTAAAGCGCCTGTTTCAGCACGTCAAAAACCTTGTGGATAGAGGTCGGCCGTACCCCTTGGGCATCGATAAAATTTGATGCAGGGACATGTAGCTCTCGGGCTACAAAATGGGGGCAGGTCACATGCACTCGGAGCCGCTGTGCTGGATGTACACGCCGCGTACCACCTCGTCTTCGGTGCGGCGTGCCCAGTCTTCGGCGTCGCGCTTGGTGCGGAAGGTTTTTTCGTTGGTCGGCCAGTCCGTTTTGCGGACCACGGGAAGGGGGACGATTGTTGCCATCAGATAAGGACTCCAAAGGCAGACTGGCGAACCAGTACTGTACCGATCTTGTACCTTTTGGCCATGGAGCCGTTTATGAGGCCACTACCCTAGAAAGCGCAAAGCCGCGCAGTGCGCGGCTTTGAAGGTGGTGGGCCCACACGGACTCGAACCGTGGACCAAAGGATTATGAGTCCTCTGCTCTAACCGACTGAGCTATAGGCCCCCAGAAGGTCGGCGGATTATACCGGCGCTTCTCGGGGAGCGCCAATCGGCTGGCGCGGTTTGAGGAATTTGCTGGCGAACAGCTCGGCGGGCAGCGGCGGGCTGAGGACGAAGCCCTGGATCTGCTCGCAGCCTTCGTGGGTGAGGAAGCTCTGCTGGCCTTCGGTTTCCACGCCTTCGGCGATCACCGTGAGCTGCATGCTGCGGCCGAGGGCGATGATGGCGCGGGTGATGGCGGCATCGTGGGGATCGTCGGGGAGGCCGCGGATGAACGACTTGTCGATCTTCAGGATGTCCAGCGGCAGGCGCTTGAGGTAGCTGAGCGAGGAGTAGCCGGTGCCGAAGTCGTCGATCGCCAGCTGTACGCCGAGACGCTTGAGGCCGTGGAGGACGGCGAGGGCCTCCTCGGTCTGGTTCATGATGAAGCTCTCGGTGATTTCCAGTTGCAGCCGCGACGGTTCCAGCCCGGACTGCTCCAGCAGTTGCTCGAGGCGTTCGATCAGTTGCGGCTGGCCGAGCTGGGCGCCGGCGAGGTTGACCGATAGCGGGCCGAACGGCGCGTGCAGCTTTTGCCATTCGCCCATCTGCTGGCAGGCGTGTTCCAGCACCCAGTCGCCGAGGGGCAGGATCAGGCCGCAATCCTCGGCGAGGGGGATGAAGCGCTCCGGGGAAATTTCCCCGAACAGCGGATGGTACCAGCGCACCAGTGCCTCGGCGCCGACCAGCAAGCCGCTCTCCAGGCTCAGCTTGGGTTGGTAGTAGAGCTGCAACTCGTCGCGCTCGAGGGCGCGGCGCAGTTCGGTTTCCAGCGCCATGCGCTCGGTGGCCAGGTAGGTCAGTTCGCGGGTGTAGTACTCGATGCGGCTGCGGCCCCGCGACTTGGCGCGGTACATGGCGGCGTCGGCGTTCTTCACCAGGGTCGGGGCGTCGTCGCCGTCCTTGGGGAACAGGGCGATGCCGACGCTGGCGCTGACGAAGAATTCATGACCGTCGGCCTGGAACGGCGCGGTGAAGGCATTCAGCAGCTTGCGCGCGACGTGCTCGGCGTCGCTTTCCTGGTGCAGGCCTGGGAGCAGGATGATGAATTCGTCGCCCCCCAGGCGGGCCACGGTATCGACGTCGCGCAACTGGTCGCGCAGGCGTTCGGCGATGGCCTTGAGCAGCAGGTCGCCGATGGGATGGCCGAGGCTGTCGTTGATGTGCTTGAAGCGGTCCAGGTCGATGAACAGCACGGCGCCGGGACGACTCTCTTCGCGGGCCTCGTCGAGGGCGTGATTGAGCCGGCTCTCGAACAGCAGGCGATTGGGCAGGCCGGTGAGCGGATCGTGGTGGGCCTGGTAGTCGAGCCGGGCCTGGGCGTACTTGAGGGTGGAGATATCGGCGAAGACGCCGACGAAGTGGGTGATCTCGCCCTGCGGATTGTGTACCGCGCTGATGGTCAGCCATTCGGGGTACAGCTCGCCGGTCTTGCGTCGGTTCCAGATCTCGCCCTGCCAGTGCCCGTCGCGCTCCAGCTGGTTCCACATGGCGAGGTAGAAGCTGGAGTCGTGTTGTCCGGAGGAGAGCAGGCTGGGCGAGCGTCCCAGCGCCTCCTGCTCGCTGTAGCCGGTGATCTCGCTGAAGGCGCGGTTGACCGCGGTGATGCGTTGGCGGGTATCGGTGATCATCACGCCTTCGGCGGTGCTTTCGAAGACGGTGGCGGCCTGCTGCAGCTTCTCCTGCATGAGCTGGCGCTCGGTGATATCGCGGGCGATGGTCAGCACGCAGTCCTCGCCATCGATGCTGATCCGGTGGGCGGACATCTCGCACTGGCGGATGCCACCGTTGCGGTCCCGTACAGGGGCGGTGAAGCCCTGGGTCAGGGTGTGGTGGCGTACCAGCGAGATCAGGCGCTTGCGGTCCTCGGTGTCGACCCACAGGCCGAGTTCGAGCGTGGAGCGGGAGATGACCTCGTCGCGGCGGTAGCCGGTGAGACGGGTGAAGCCTTCGTTCACGTCGATCAGCGTGCCGTCTTCGAGGCGGCTGATCAGCAGACCGTCGGGGTAGGCATGGAAGGCGTTGGCGAACTTCTCCTCGGAGATCCGCAGCAGTTCCTGGGTCTCCACCAGGTGGGTGATGTCGCGGATCACCACCACCAGCGCCGGGGTCTGGTCGAGGACCACGTGCTGGGCGCTGAGCAGCGCGCTGAAGGTACTGCCATTGCGGCGCCGCAGGGGCACCTCGAGGTTGGTCAGGTTGCCGTGGCCGAGCTTTTCCAGAACCTGCGGGCCCAGGCCGGGGAGTGCCCAGATGCCCAGTTCGGTGGCGGTCTTGCCGATGGCGTCGTCGGCGGCGATGCCGATCTGCTGCTCGAAGGTGTTGTTCACCGCGAGGAAGCGGCCGTCGGCGCCATTGGCCAGTACCACCATGTCCGGACAGTGGTGGAACACCGAAGCGAACTTCTGTTCGGACAGGCGCATGGCCTGCTCGGTGAGCTTGGCCTCGGTGATGTCGATCATCAGACCGCGCAGGAGCAGGTCCCGGCCTTGCGTGATCGGGGTGACCAGATCGCGAATCCAGACTACCCGGCCGTCGGCGGCGAGCATCCGGTAGTCGAAGCTGTGGTCGCGTCCGGCCTGGCTTTCGCTCATGCAGTAGTGGATGGCGTACTCGGCGTCCATGGGGTGCAGGGTCCGCTGCCAGAAGCCCGGCTGCAGCCATTCGCCGAGAGGATAGCCGAGCAGGCGTTCGGCGTGGGGCGAGACGTAGGTGAAGCGGTTCTCCTCGAGGCGCATTTCCCAGGCGATGGCATTCAGGCTTTCCACCAGTCCCCGGTAGTGCTGTTCGCTGTCGCGCAGTTCGCGCTCCAATTGCCGCCGGCGACTCACCTCGCGGCGCAGGCGGCGGTTCATGGCCAGCAGTATGGCGACCGAGACCAGGATCAGCAGGACGATGGGAAGGCCGTAGGTCGCCATCTCGCGCCAGGCCGGACGTCGGTCGAGCAGGCCGCCGACCCAGGGGGCCTGGAGTCGCTCGATCTCCTCGGCGCTGAGGTCGGCGAGGACCTTGTCGACGATCCCGGCGAGGATCGGTTGTCCGCGCGGCACGGCCATCGCCAGTTGGTAGCGGTATGGCGTCTCGCCGCTGATCTCCAGGCCGTTGAGCTTGAGCTGGCGGAGGTTCCATACGCTGGAGGCGAAGTCGCCGACGAAGGCGTCGGCCTGGTCGGTGGCCAGCGCCTGCAGGGCTGCCGCTACCGAAGGCAGCGGCAGCAGGGTGAGGTCGGGATGCTGGGCGATCAGCAGTTCGTGAGGAGCATAGTGGTCGACCACCGCGACCTTGAGTCCGTAGAGCTCGTCGATGCGCTTCGGCATCGGGCCGTTCTTGCGTGCCAGGATGATGATCGGGAAGTCCAGGTAGGGCCGGGTGAAGCTCAGGTACTCCTGGCGCTCCGGGGTAGCCATGATGCCGGGCAGCAGGTCCAGCCGACCGTCCTTGGCCTGCTCCAGGACCTGCGTCCAGGTCTTCGGTTCGACAGGCGTCAGGCTGACGCCCAGGCGTTCCTGCAGCAGGCTGACGTAGCCGGCGGCGAGTCCCTGGTAGCGGCCCTGTTCGTCGCGGAACTCGAATGGCGGCCAGGAGGTGTCCACGCCCAGGCGGATGCTCGGGTGCTCGGCCAGCCAGGCCCGTTCCTCGGGCGTGAGCGTGAGGGCGCCGGCCAGCCCCGGCCAGCAGCAGGCCAGACACAGGAGAAGCACGGCCTGCAGACGCTGCATGAGGCGGTCTCGCGGTGGACGGGAATATAAGCGGAAGTGTAGACGCCGGGCGGCGGGGCAAGCGGCAAAGAAAAACCCCCGGTTTTTCAGGCCGGGGGTTCGTTCGTCACTCGTCGAGGAAGGAGCGCAGGTGCTCGCTTCGCGACGGATGGCGCAGCTTGCGCAACGCCTTGGCTTCGATCTGGCGGATCCGCTCGCGGGTCACATCGAACTGCTTGCCGACTTCCTCGAGGGTGTGGTCGGTGTTCATGTCGATGCCGAAGCGCATGCGCAGCACCTTGGCTTCCCGGGCAGTGAGGCCGGCGAGGACTTCGCGGGTGGATTCCTTGAGGCTCTCGCTGGTCGCCATCTCGATCGGCGACTGCATGGTGGAGTCCTCGATGAAATCGCCCAGGTGCGAATCTTCGTCGTCACCGATCGGGGTTTCCATGGAGATCGGCTCTTTGGCGATCTTCAGTACCTTGCGGATCTTGTCCTCAGGCATGTCCATGCGCTCGCCAAGCTCTTCCGGGGTGGGCTCGCGACCCATTTCCTGGAGCATCTGGCGGGAGATGCGGTTGAGCTTGTTGATCGTCTCGATCATGTGCACCGGGATGCGGATGGTGCGTGCCTGGTCGGCGATCGAACGGGTGATCGCCTGGCGAATCCACCAGGTGGCGTAGGTAGAGAATTTGTAGCCACGACGGTATTCGAACTTGTCCACCGCCTTCATCAGGCCGATGTTGCCTTCCTGGATCAGGTCGAGGAATTGCAGGCCGCGGTTGGTGTACTTCTTGGCGATGGAAATCACCAGGCGCAGGTTGGCCTCGACCATTTCCTTCTTCGCCCGGCGAGCCTTGGCTTCGCCGATCGACATCGCGCGGTTGATTTCCTTGATCTCGGCGACGGTCAGCTCGACCTCGCTTTCCAGGGCCGCCAGCTTCTGCTGGTTGCGCAGGATGTCGTCGCGCAGGCGCTCGATGGCCTCGGCGTACTTCGGCTTGCTCTTCAGGACGCTGTCGACCCACTTCTCGTCGGTCTCGTGGTTCGGGAACAGGCGCAGGAAGTCGGCACGCGGCATGCGCGCGTCACGCACGCAGAGTTGCATGATGGCGCGTTCCTGGGCGCGCACGCCTTCCAGGGCGGAGCGCACGCGGGCGACCAGGGCGTCGAACTGCTTGGGCACCAGCTTGATCGGCATGAACAGCTCGGCCAGGCCGGTGAGTTCGGCGGTGGCCTGCTTGCTGCCGCGACCGTGCTTCTTCAGGGCCTTCTTGGCCTTGTCGAGCTGCTCGGAGACCGCGGTGAAACGCAGGCGGGCTTCTTCCGGATCCGGACCGCCGTCGCCTTCGTCGTCGCTGTCGCTGCTGTCGTCGCTTTCTTCTTCCTCGTCGTCCTTCTCTTTCGAGTCGGCGGAATCGTCCTTCAGGTTGACCGGCTCCACCTCTTCGGCGGGCAGGCTGCCGTCATCGGGATCGATATAGCCGCTGAGGACGTCGGAGAGGCGACCGCCTTCGGCGACGATGCGATTGTAGTCGGCCAGGATGCTGTCCACCGTGCCCGGGAACTGGGCGATGGCGCTCATCACTTCGCGGATGCCTTCCTCGATGCGCTTGGCGATTTCGATCTCGCCTTCGCGGGTCAGCAGTTCCACGGTACCCATTTCACGCATGTACATGCGCACCGGGTCGGTGGTGCGACCGATGTCGCTTTCCACCGCGGCCAGGGCCGCTGCGGCTTCTTCCGCTGCGGCTTCGTCGGTATCCGCCTCGGCCAGCAACAGGGCATCCGCATCCGGGGCTGTCTCGAATACGTTGATCCCCATGTCGTTGATCATGCGGATGATGTCTTCCACCTGTTCCGGATCGGAAATATCCTCCGGCAGGTGGTCGTTGACCTCCGCGTAAGTCAGGTATCCCTGCTCACGGCCTCGGGCGATCAACTCTTTCAGACGAGATTGCTGTTGCGCTTTTCCGGACATAACACCCTATCCACTGAAGGTCTTGGCGGGCAAAAAATAAGCAGAGGATTATACCTGATGCCTGGGCTGAGGCGCCAGTTCAGCTCTGGGAAGGCGATGAAGCGGCAACACTGTAGTGCTCTCTGAGCAAGGCTTTCTCTTCATCGGTCAGTTCACTGTAGCTCTTCTGCATGACGCTGCGTAAACGCTCCTCCCGCTCGCCGAAACGCTGGCTCTCGGAGAGTTTAGTAATGGTGTCGAAGAACTGCTTTTCAAGGTTCTCCTGGACGATCAGCCACTCCTTCTCGCCCAGGGCCTGCAGCAGGCGGCCCTGGGGCGTGCCGTGCCAGCGCGCGATGAGTTGCATCGAGCTCTGCCGCGGGTTCTTCTGCAGGGCTTCCAGCAGGGACACCAGCAACTGGGCGTAGGTATCCTGCTCCCTGGCGAGGGTGCCCGCATCGTCGACCTTCAAGGCCAGCTGCGGATGATGCAGCAAGGTGCGCAGGGCGTTGAGGGTGGTGGACTCCACGCTGACCGGCGTTCGTTGCGGAGCCTTGAAGTCGCCGCGGCCGCCTTTGTCCCACTTCTTCTTGCCATCCCACTTCTTGCCGTCCCAGGGCTTCTTGTCCTTGTTCCAGCTCTTGCGCGGTTGCGCCTCGCCATAGCCTGGCGCAGCGTCGAACGGCGCATGGGAGGGCTCGTTCTCGTAGTAGGCGCTGGCGGCGAAATAGTCGTCGCCGTCCAAGGCGCCGCTCGCTCCGTGGTCCATGGACGACGGCGGCGGGCTGTGGTGCGCCAGTTGTCCGATGTTTTCGCCGGACAGGCCGGTGATTTCCGACAGGCGTTGCCGCATCAGCAGGCGCAGGTTGTTCCCGGGAATCTTCTCCAGCAGCGGCGCGGCGAGGGTCGCCAGGTGGGCCTTGCCTTCCAGGGTGGCGGGGTCGGCCTCGAGCATCAGTTGCTGGAAGAAGTACTCCGCCAGCGGCTGGGCCTGCTGGGTGATGCGTGCGCGGAAGGCATCCTCGCCCTCGGCGCGTACCAGGCTGTCCGGGTCCTCGCCCTCGGGGAGGAACAGGAAGCGCACGCGCTTGCCGTCCTGCAGGTTCGGCAGCACCGACTCCAGGGCGCGCCAGGCCGCCTTGCGCCCGGCCTGGTCGCCGTCGAAACAGAACAGGATGCTCGGTACCAGGCGGAACAGGCGCTTGATGTGTTCCTCGCTGGTCGCCGTGCCGAGGGTCGCCACCGCGTTGCGGATGCCTTGCTGGGCCAGGGCGATGACATCCATGTAGCCCTCGACCACCATGATCTCGTCGAGGTCGCGATTCTTCTGCCGGGCTTCGTAGAGTCCGTAGAGTTCCTGCCCCTTGTGGAAGACCGGAGTCTCCGGGGAGTTCAGGTACTTCGGCTTGTCGTCGCCGAGCACCCGGCCGCCGAAGGCGATGATCCGCCCGCGGCTGTCGCGGATCGGGAACATCACGCGATCGCGGAAGCGGTCGTAGCGCTTGCCGGTGTCGCTGTTCTCCACCAGCAGGCCGGCGTCGAGCATGGCCTTGAGTTGCAGGTTGTCGCCACCCAGGTGCTTGAGCAGGTTGTCCCAGCCGGGCGGGGCGAAACCGAGGCCGAAGTCGCGGGCGATCTCGCCGGTCAGGCCGCGGCCCTTCAGGTAGTTCACCGCGGCCTTGCGCGCCGGGTGGCTTTTCAGCGCCTGCTTGTAGAACTCGGCGGCGGCGCTGAGCAGCGGGTAGAGCGGCGAGTCGGTCGGCTGGCGCGGCGTGTGCCCGCGTCCGCCGCGTTCCTCGCGCGGCACGTCCATGCCGGCGCGCTTGGCCAGTTCCTCGACCGCCTGGGGGAACTCCAGCTGGTCGTGGTCCATGACGAAGCCGAGCGCGTTGCCGCCGGCGCCGCAGCCGAAGCAGTAGTAGAACTGCTTGTCCGGGCTGACGGTGAACGAGGGAGTCTTTTCCTTGTGGAACGGGCAGCAGGCGCTGTAGTTCTTGCCGGTTTTCTTCAGCTGGATGCGCGAACTCACCACCTCGACGATGTCGGTGCGGTTCAGCAGGTCATCGATGAAGCTTTGCGGTATCAGGCCGGCCATGGTGTTCTCGAAAACGACGGCGCGTGGGCGCAGAGCGGCAGCATAGCAATTATCGCCGGGCCGATCAGGCCGGCGCGGTGTTTCAGGAGGAGAGGCGCGCCTTCAGGCGCTGGCTGACCTGTGCCATGTCGACGCGACCCTGGACCTGCGGTCGCAGCAGGTTCATCGCCTTGCCCATGTCCTGCGGACCCTGGGCGCCGCTGTCGACGATGCTGCGCTCGATCAGGGCGTCGATCTCATGGTCGTCCAGGGGCTTGGGCATGAAGTCCTGAAGCACGAGGATCTCGGCGGCCTCGACCTCGGCGAGGTCCTGGCGGCCGGCGTCGCTGAACTGGCGCTGGGCGTCGCGGCGCTGCTTGATCATCCGGTCTAGGATCAGCAGGGCTCGGGCGTCATCCACCTCGATGCGTTCGTCGACTTCGACGCGCTTGATGTCCGCGAGGGCCAGGCGCAACGTGGTCAGCCGCGGCTTGTCCTGGGCGCGCATGGCGACCTTGACGGCGTCGAGGAGGCGGGATTTGATTTCGCTCATGACGGAAAGCCGAAAGCCCGGCCGAGGCCGGGCTGAGGCACGATCACTGACGCGTGGGCGTCGAGTGGATCAGTACAGGCGCTCGCGACGGCGCTGTTCGCGCTGTACTTTCTTCGCGTGGCGCTTCACTGCGGCAGCGGCCTTGCGCTTGCGCTCGGCAGTGGGCTTCTCGTAGAACTCGCGGCTGCGAACTTCAGCCAGTACACCTGCTTTTTCGCAGGAGCGCTTGAAACGACGCAGGGCTACGTCGAAGGGTTCGTTCTCTTTTACTTTGACGGCTGGCATCCAGGTCGTACCTTCACTGATTACCGGGGGTTGAACGTACTCCGGCAAGGTGGCGCGGATACGTCGGTTTTCAAGGGTTGCGGATATTAACGGTTCGGCCGGAGGAATGCAAAGCCTCCGATCGAAAAACACTGGTCTGGCGCAAAGCCGCCGATTATCATGCGCGGCTTCGTATTTGCCAAGCTCTAAGGCTCAAGCCCATGCGCGTGCTGGGACTGGAAACGTCCTGCGACGAAACCGGCGTCGCCCTTTACGACAGCGAACGCGGCCTGCTGGCCGACGCGCTGTTCAGTCAGATCGACCTCCATCGCGTCTACGGCGGCGTCGTGCCCGAGCTGGCCTCGCGCGACCACGTCAAGCGCATGCTGCCGCTGATCCGCCAGGTGCTCGACGAGTCCGGCTGCACGCCGGCGGATATCGACGCGATCGCCTATACCGCCGGTCCCGGCCTGGTCGGCGCCCTGCTGGTGGGGGCTTCCTGTGCCCAGGCGATGGCCTTCGCCTGGGGCGTGCCGGCGGTCGGCGTGCACCACATGGAAGGGCACCTGCTGGCGCCGATGCTGGAAGAGCAGCCACCGCGGTTCCCGTTCGTCGCCTTGCTGGTTTCCGGCGGTCACACCCAGTTGGTGCGGGTGGACGGTATCGGCCGCTACCAGTTGCTTGGCGAATCGGTGGACGATGCCGCCGGCGAAGCCTTCGACAAGACCGCCAAGCTGATCGGCCTGGGCTATCCCGGTGGTCCGGAAATCGCCCGCCTGGCGGAGCGCGGCACTCCTGGCCGCTTCGTGTTCCCGCGGCCGATGACCGATCGCCCCGGCCTGGACTTCAGCTTCAGCGGGCTCAAGACCTTTACCCTGAACACCTGGCAGCGTTGCGTCGAGGCCGGCGACGACAGCGAGCAGACCCGCTGCGACATCGCCCTGGCGTTCCAGACCGCGGTGGTCGAGACCCTGCTGATCAAGTGCCGTCGCGCCTTGAAGCAGACCGGCCTGAAGAACCTGGTGATCGCCGGCGGTGTCAGCGCCAACCAGGCGCTGCGCAGCGGCCTGGAAAAGATGCTCGGCGAAATGAAGGGGCAGGTGTTCTACGCCCGCCCGCGCTTCTGCACCGACAATGGCGCGATGATCGCCTACGCCGGCTGCCAGCGCCTGCTCGCCGGCCAGCATGACGGCCCGGCGATCAGCGTCCAGCCGCGCTGGCCGATGGAGTCGCTGCCGGCGGTCTGAGTGGCCGCCAGGTCGCAGTCAGGCAGGTGTCGATGACGCAGCTGGGCCAGACTGCATGAAGTTTTTTCCTTTTATGGATTAGAAATGCCGTTCGCGGCCGGCGAATAGATCGCGTAAGTTGGCGCGGTGCCGCCAGACGATCAGGCCGGTCAGCACGGTCATCGGCAGCAGCGCTCCGGGCTGCTGCCAGGCCAGCAACGGCAGGGTCAGCGGGGTGGCCACCAGCGAGGCGAGCGAGCTGGTGCGCGACAGCTTGAAGGTCAGCAGCCAGGCCGCTGCGGCCAGCAGTACGGCCGGCGGATAGAGGCCGAGGAGCATGCCCGCGGCGGTGGCGACACCCTTGCCGCCGCGGAAGTTGAAGTACAGCGGATACAGGTGGCCGATCACGGCGGCGATGCCGACCCAGGCCTCCTCCATCACGCCGAGCCCCAGCCAGCGGGCGACCAGCACCGGCAACAGGCCTTTGCCGACGTCGCCGAGCAGGGTCAGGATGGCGAGTTTCTTCCCGGCGACGCGCAGCATGTTGGTCGCGCCGGGGTTGCCGGAACCGCTGGCGCGCGGGTCCTGGGTGCCGAACCAGCGGCTGAGCAGGACGGCGAAGGAGAGGGAACCGAGCAGGTAGGCGAGGATCGCCAGTAGCCAGACCATGGATTCCACCGAGGACGAGGATGTCCTCGATTCTAACGGGGCGGCGCACGCTTGTCGTGGCATCCCTTGGAGCGGGTAGCGAAGTGGACAGAGTTTTTATCGAAGGCTTGGAGGTCGATACCGTCATCGGCGTGTACGACTGGGAGCGCGGCATCCGTCAGTGCCTGCGCCTGGACCTGACCCTGGGCTGGGACAACCGTCCGGCCGCCGCGGGCGACGATCTCGCCCTGGCGCTGGACTATGCCGCGTTGTCCGAGCGGGTGCAGGAATTCGCCCGGGAATCGCATTTCCAGTTGGTGGAAACCTTCGCCGAGCGCCTCGCCGAGGTACTGATGGGCGAGCGCGGCATTCCCTGGCTGCGCATCCGCGTGACCAAGCCCGGCGCGGTGCCGGCGGCCCGTGGCGTTGGCGTGGAGATCGAACGCGGATGTCGCTGATCCCGGTCTACCTCGGCCTCGGCAGCAATGTCGAGCGTGAGCGCCACCTGCATGCCGGCCTCGATGCGCTGGCCGGTTTCCTTCATGACCTGCGTTGCTCGCCGGTGTTCGAGAGCGAGCCGGTGGGTATCAAGAGCGGGCCGTTCTTCAACCTGGTGGTGTCTGCCCGCACCGATCTGCCGCTGGCCGAACTGAGCCTGCGACTCAAGCACATCGAGGCCGACAACGGCCGCTATGCGCCAGAGCGCAAGGGACTGCCGCTGGATATCGACGTGCTGTTCTACGGCGACCTGGTTGGCGATTTCGATGGCCTGGTGCTGCCGCGCGCCGAAGTGCTGAAGAACGCTTTCGTGCTCTGGCCCTTGTCCGAGCTGGCGCCGAACCTGGAGCATCCGGTCGCCCGCCAGCCGCTGGGCGATCTCTGGCGCGAGGCGAGGATCCAGCAGAAGCTCTGGCCGGCGCCATTCGAATGGCGTGGCCAGGCGTTGACTCCCGAAGCGCTGCTTCAGGCCTTTCCGCGTTCTTCCTTGTAGGCCTTGAGTGCGGCGAGGCGCGCACGCTTCAGCGCCTCGCCCAGTTCCGCGCCCTTCAGGCCCTTTTCCACCAGCGGCTTCACGCTGACTGCCCGCGCTGCCTGCGCCGCGCCGAGCAGGTAGGCGGCCTGCGGATAGTCGCGCTGTTCCAGGCCGAGGCGGCCGCGCGCGTCCATCTCGCTGGCGGCGACGAACTCCTCGAAACGCTGCGGGCGGCGATACACGTCGAAGCTCTGCAACAGCTCCAGCAGTGTATTCGGGCGCAGCTCCAGCGCCCGATGGGCGTGGGTGTGGTACTCGCCCACCAGGCGCGCCAGTTCCTGGCAGTCGCGCGGGACCCTGAAGCGCTGGTTCACCGCATCGATCAACGGCACGCCGCGAGCCTCGTGGGCGATATGGCGGGGCCAGTCCGCTTCGCTGGTGAGTCCCTTGCCCAGGTCGTGCAGGAGGCAGGCCCAGCGTACGCTGAGCGGCTGCCGGTGGCGGGCGCATTGCTGCAATACCGACAGGACATGGACGCCGGTATCGATTTCCGGATGGTGGGCCGCCGGCTGCGGTACGCCGAACAGCGCCTCGACTTCCGGGATCAGTTCGGCCAGGGCGCCGCAGTCGTGCAGGACCTGGATGAAGACCTCGGGGTTGGGTTCCATCAGGGCGCGGGAAATTTCCTTCCAACTGCGCTCCGGGGTCAGCGCCTGCAACTCGCCGGACTCCGCCAGTTGGCGCATCAGGGCGAGGGTTTCGGCGGCGACCCGGAAGCCCAGGCCGGCGTAGCGGGCGGCGAAGCGCGCTACGCGCAGGACCCGCAGGGGATCTTCGGCGAACGCCGGGGAAACGTGGCGCAGCAGGCGCGCCTCGAGGTCGGCCTGGCCGCCGTAGGGGTCTATTACCCGGCCCTGTTCGTCCTCGGCCATGGCGTTGATGGTCAGGTCACGGCGAGTCAGGTCTTCCTCCAGGGTCACCTCGGGGCTGGCATGGAAGGTGAAGCCGCCGTAGCCGCGCCCGCTCTTTCGCTCGGTGCGCGCCAGGGCGTATTCCTCGCCGCTCTGCGGATGAAGGAAGACCGGGAAGTCGGCGCCCACCGGGCGGTAGCCGCGGGCGAGCATCTCGTCGCTGCTGGCACCGACCACCACCCAGTCGATATCGGTGACCGGACGGCCGAGAAGGCGATCGCGCACGGCGCCGCCGACCTTGTAAATCTGCATGGGAATCCTCCGCGTGATAGGCGGAAGTCTACCCCAGGGTGTCCTAGCGGGCGCGTGGAAGCTGCCGGAGCAGGGCGCCGACCGCCAGTTCGAGCTGTTCCGGATTGGCCCTGGCGGGGCTGAGGCCGGTGCTTACCATACCTTCCCAGAGAGCGCGCTCCTCCAGGTCGACCAGGCGCACGCGCAATGTCCCGGTTTCGTCGCGCAGGCGGTGGATCGCCAGATAAGGCCCCATGCCGGAGGTGGGCGGAAGGTCGGGGCGGAACTCCAGCGGTGCGTCGCGTAGCGCCAGCCAGTAGTAGACGCGGAATTGCGGGGTAGCGCTCTCGTGGTAGCCGTGG
This sequence comes from Pseudomonas sp. B111, assembly GCF_026428275.1. Classification (NCBI taxonomy): domain Bacteria; kingdom Pseudomonadati; phylum Pseudomonadota; class Gammaproteobacteria; order Pseudomonadales; family Pseudomonadaceae; genus Pseudomonas; species Pseudomonas sp. B111. Next base: position 6,047,089 of record NZ_CP097857.1, read on the forward strand.
GCCGCCAGCCCCTGGCGCAGCTCTGCGTTTATCAGCGGATAGCGGTTGCGGTAGGGAAGGGCGTCGACCGCCTGTTCCGGCGGCATCAACTGGAAACCTTCCAGGCCGGGCAATCCGGCGCTGGCCGGATGGGTCACCCGGGCGCTGGGGATGTGGCTGGCGCAGGTGGCCAGGACGAGGCAGAGCAGGACGATGGCGAACAGGCGCATGGCGGCTCCCGTGGACGGCCGGCTTCTTGTTCTGCTGTGGGTGGCCCCGACCGTGCCGGCATGCTGGCCGGCGGTCGGGGCGGACGTCAACCGATCAAATGGGCGGGATGATCAGGTCCAAACGCGGGTAGCCTTCCTCGCCCTCGCTGGCGCCCTTGGGCGGCATGTGGTGGGTCTGCACGAGCTGGTCGCCCTGCAGGGTCTCCAGGTGGATATCGAAGCCCCACAAGCGATGCAGGTGCTTGAGCACGTCGGCGGTGGAGTCGCTCAGCGGCTGGCGGTCGAACTGCTGGTGGCGCAGGGTCAGCGAGCGGTCGCCGCGACGGTCGACGTTCCAGATCTGGATGTTCGGCTCGCGGTTGCCGAGGTTGTACTGCGCCGCCAGGGTCTCGCGGATGGTGCGGTAGCCGGCTTCGTCGTGGATCGCCGCGACCAGCAGGTCGTCCTTCTGGTCGTCGTCGAGAATGCTGAACAGCTTCAGGTCGCGAATCACCTTGGGCGAGAGGAACTGCAGGATGAAGCTTTCGTCCTTGAAGCTCTTCATGGCGAACTTCAGCGTGGCCAGCCAGTCGCTGCCGGCGATATCCGGGAACCAGCGGCGGTCCTCGTCGGTGGGATCCTCGCAGATGCGGCGGATGTCGCGGTACATGGCGAAGCCCAGGGCGTAGGGGTTGATGCCGCTGTAGTAGGGGCTGTCGAAGGACGGCTGGTAGACCACGCTGGTGTGGTATTGCAGGAACTCCATCATGAAGCCGTCGTTGACCAGGCCTTCGTCGTAGAGATCGTTGAGCAGCGTGTAGTGCCAGAAGGTCGCCCAGCCTTCGTTCATCACCTGGGTCTGGCGTTGCGGGTAGAAATACTGGGCGATCTTGCGCACGATGCGGATCACCTCACGCTGCCAGGGCTCCAGCAGCGGCGCGTTCTTCTCGATGAAGTAGAGGATGTTCTCCTGCGGCTCGCTCGGATAGCGCGCCATGGATTGTTCCTTGTCCTTGCCGCCGACGCGCGGGATGGTCCGCCAGAGGTCGTTGACCTGGCGCTGGATCAGTTCCTCGCGCTCCTTCTGCCGCTGCCGCTCCTCTTCCGCGGAAATCGGGTAGGGCCGCTTGTAGCGGTCGACACCGTAGTTCATCAGGGCGTGGCAGGAGTCGAGCAGGTCTTCCACCGCGTCGATCCCGTAGCGCTCCTCGCACTGCATGATGTACTGCTTGGCGAACACCAGGTAATCGATGATCGAACTGGCATCGGTCCAGGTGCGGAACAGGTAGTTGCCCTTGAAGAAACTGTTGTGCCCGTAGCAGGCGTGGGCGATCACCAGCGCCTGCATGCACTGGGTGTTTTCCTCCATCAGGTAGGCGATGCAGGGGTCGGAGTTGATCACGATCTCGTAGGCCAGGCCCATCTGGCCACGCTTGTAGTTCTTTTCCGTGCTGAGGAAGTGCTTGCCGTAGGACCAGTGGTTATAGCCGATCGGCATGCCCACCGAGGCGTAGGCGTCCATCATCTGCTCGGCGGTGATCACCTCGATCTGGTTCGGATAGGTATCCAGGGCATAGCGCTCGGCGATCCTGCTGATTTCCCGGTCGTACTGCTGGATCAGCTCGAAGGTCCATTCCGAGCCGGTGGCGATGGGCTGGCGCTTGCTCATGCGACGAGCCTCCTCTGGAACAGCTCGCGGAACACCGGGTAGATGTCCGATGCCGAGACGATCTGCTGCTGGGCGAAGCTGTCTTCGAAGGCTTCGCGCACGCGCTCGTACTCGAACCACAGGGCCTGGTGTTCGCGCGGGGTGATCTCGACGTAGGTGTAGTACTGGACGAACGGCATGATCTGCTTGAGGAGGATGTCCCGGCACACCGGCGAGTCGTCGTTCCAGTTGTCGCCGTCCGAGGCCTGGGCGGCGTAGATGTTCCACTCATGGGTCGGATAACGCTCGGCCATGATCTCCTGCATCATCTTCAGCGCGCTGGAGACGATGGTGCCGCCGGTCTCGCGGGAGTAGAAGAACTCCTCCTCGTCGACCTCGCGGGCGCTGGTGTGGTGGCGGATGAACACCACTTCGATCTTCTCGTAGTTCCGCTTGAGGAACAGGTAGAGCAGGATGAAGAAGCGCTTGGCGATGTCCTTGGTCGCCTGGGTCATCGAGCCGGAGACGTCCATCAGGCAGAACATCACCGCCTTGGAGGTGGGGTTGGGCTGCTTGACCAGCAGGTTGTACTTGAGATCGAAGGTATCGAGGAACGGCACCCGGTCGATGCGCGCGCGGAGCTTGGCGATTTCCAGCTCGAGTTCCTGGATATCGCCGAGGTTGTCCGGTTCTTCGCGCTTGATCCGCTCCAGTTCCTTCAGCGCCGCGCGCAGCTTGGCCCGGCTGCCGCCGGACAGCGCGATGCGCCGCGCATGGGCCGAGCGCAGGGTGCGGACGATGTTGATGCGCGACGGGTTGCCGTCGTTGCTGATGCCGGCGCGGACGGTCTTGAAGGTGTCGGTGCCGGTGATGTGGCGCTTGACCAGGTTGGGCAGCTCCAGGTCCTCGAACATGAAGTCGAGGAATTCCTCCTGGGTGATCTGGAAGACGAAGTCGTCCATGCCTTCGCCGCTGTTGCTGGCCTTGCCGCCGCCGCGGCCGCCCCCGCCGCCGGATGGGCGGGCGATGTGCTCGCCGGCGGTGAATTCCTTGTTGCCGGGGTGGACGACGGTCTGCCGCCCGCCGCGGCCATGGTGCAGCACCGGTTCGTCGATATCGCGCCCGGGAATGCTGATCTGCTCGCCGTGCTCCATGTCGGTAATGGAACGCCGGCTGACGGCCTCCTCGACGGCCTTCTTGATGTGTTCACGGTAGCGCCTCAGGAAGCGCTGGCGGTTCACCGTGCTCTTGTTCTTGCCGTTCAGACGCCGGTCGATGACGTAGCTCATGAATGCTCCTCAGGGCCTGTGGCGCCCCGCCGGAGCGGAGGCGCCGAGGTCCGAATGCGACGGCGACCGGTACGGTCGCAGCGACCGTACCGATGGCAGACTACTGCGACTTGCGAACCCGCAGGTACCATTCCGACAGCAGGCGGACCTGCTTCTCGGTGTAGCCGCGCTCGACCATGCGTTTGACGAAGTCGTTGTGCTTCTGCTGGTCCTCCTTGCTGGCCTTGGCGTTGAAGCTGATGACCGGAAGCAGGTCCTCGGTGTTGGAGAACATCTTTTTCTCGATCACTACGCGCAGCTTCTCGTAGGACAGCCAGCTCGGGTTCTTGCCGTTGTTGCCGGCGCGGGCGCGCAGCACGAAGTTGACGATCTCGTTGCGGAAGTCCTTCGGGTTGCTGATGCCCGCGGGTTTCTCGATCTTCTCCAGTTCCTCGTTGAGGGCGGCGCGGTTGAGGATCTCGCCGGTTTCCGGGTCGCGGTATTCCTGGTCCTGGATCCAGAAGTCGGCGTACAGCACATAGCGGTCGAAGATGTTCTGACCGTATTCGCTGTAGGACTCCAGGTAGGCGGTCTGGATTTCCTTGCCGATGAACTCGACGTAGCGCGGCGCCAGGTATTCCTTGATGAAACGCAGGTAGCGCTCGCGGGTTTCCGGCTGGAACTGTTCCTGCTCGATCTGCTGTTCGAGGACGTAGAGCAGGTGCACCGGGTTGGCCGCTACCTCGTGCGGGTCGAAGTTGAATACCTTGGAGAGGATCTTGAAGGCGAAGCGGGTGGAAAGCCCGGCCATGCCTTCGTCGACTCCGGCCGAGTCGCGGTATTCCTGGATCGACTTGGCCTTGGGATCGGTATCTTTCAGGTTTTCGCCGTCATATACCCGCATCTTCGAGTAGATATTCGAGTTTTCCGGCTCTTTCAGCCTCGACAGCACGGAGAACTGCGAGAGCATCTTCAGGGTGTCCGGCGCGCAGTGGGCATGCGCCAGCGAGCTGTTGACCAGCAACTTGTCGTAGATCTTGATCTCGTCCGCCACGCGCAGGCAGTACGGCACCTTGACGATGTAGATGCGGTCGATGAAGGCCTCGTTGTTCTTGTTGTTGCGGAAGCTGTGCCATTCCGACTCGTTGGAGTGAGCCAGAATGATGCCGCTGTAGGGCAGGGCACCGAGGCCTTCGGTGCTGTTGTAGTTGCCTTCCTGGGTCGCGGTCAGCAGCGGGTGCAGGACCTTGATCGGGGCCTTGAACATCTCGACGAATTCCATCAGGCCCTGGTTGGCCCGGCAGAGGGCGCCCGAGTAGCTGTAGGCGTCCGCGTCATTCTGCGGGTATTCCTCCAGCTTGCGGATGTCGACCTTGCCGACCAGCGCGGATATGTCCTGGTTGTTCTCGTCGCCGGGCTCGGTCTTGGCGATGGCGATCTGGTTGAGGATCGAGGGGTACAGCTTGACCACGCGGAACTGGCTGATGTCGCCGCCGAACTCGTTGAGGCGCTTGGTTGCCCAGGGCGACATGATCGAGCGCAGGTAGCGCCTCGGGATGCCGTAGTCCTCCTCGAGGATGGCGCCGTCTTCGTCGGGGTTGAACAAGCCCAGCGGCGACTCGAAGACCGGCGAGCCCTTGATCGCGTAGAAGGGCACCTTCTCCATCAGTTGCTTGAGTTTTTCCGCCAGGGAGGATTTACCGCCGCCGACCGGGCCGAGCAGGTAAAGGATCTGCTTCTTCTCCTCCAGGCCCTGGGCCGCGTGGCGGAAGAACGCGACGATCTGGTCGATGCATTCCTCCATGCCGTGGAAGTCGGCGAACGCCGGGTAGCGGCGAATCACCTTGTTGGAGAAGATCCGCGACAGCCTGGAGTCCACCGAGGTGTCCAGCAACTCCGGCTCGCCGATCGCCATCAGCAGGCGCTCGGCGGCGGAGGCATAGGCTGTCTTGTCTTGCTTGCAGAGGTCGAGATATTCCTGGAGGGAATATTCCTCTTGGCGGGTCGCTTCGAAGCGTTCCTGGAAGTGACTGAAAATGCTCATGACGTCTCCTCGCTCGATGCAGTGAGCCGGCGCGGGATCGGTCGTGCGGGTGCGGGGGGGCCGCCAGCCAGGCCGGCGAGAATCCCCCAGACTCCGTCGCTGCACGGTGCTTCCCTTTCCGCCAGCGCTCCTAACGGTCACAGCCGATGGCCCGGAAGCCGGTGTGCCGGCTCTCCCCTGTTTTGGATGGCCTGAGGAAAAGAATAGTTCGTTCTGGACGGAGTAAAGGAAGAAAGGCGAGAGAAGTTACAGTTTTTTTGGCGGGGTAGCGGCGCGGCCTACTCCGCTTCGCCGCTGCTGGTATCCGCGGGATAGACGCTGCGCCATAGCTCGAAGCCGCCGTCGAGGCTGTAGACGTCGCTGAAGCCCTGTTGGATGAAATAGGCGGCGGCGCTCTGGCTGGAGTTGCCGTGGTAACAGACCACCACCAGCGGAGCGTCGAGGTCGGCGGCGGCGATGAAGTCCGCCACCGAGTGGTTGTCGATGTGCCGCGAGCCGCTGATATGGCCGACAGCGAAGCTCTGCGGGTCGCGGATGTCGACCACCTGGGCGCCGTTTTCGCGGAGCTGGCGGGCCTGTTCGGGGGCGATGCGCTGGAAGGTGTCGCTCATGTCGGGGTACCTGTGTACAGGGCATCCACCGGACGCCGGGGATTCATGCGGGCGTGGCGGCGGGTCTGGCCGGCGCGCGCTGTTCGGCGCAATCGCAGCTCAGGCGTTCGCCGCTGTCGACGTTCAACAGGGTCATCCGCGCGCCCCAGACGCAGCCGGTATCCAGGGCGAACAGGCCGGGCTCGTCGCAGTGGCCTTCGAGGGCCGCCCAGTGGCCGAAGATGATCTTCTCGCCGCGAGTCTTGCGCGAAGGGAAGCTGAACCAGGGGGCGTAGCCGGGCGGCGCGGTGTCGAGGCCTTCCTTGCTCTTCAGGTCGAGCTTGCCATCTTCGGTGCAGAAACGCATACGGGTGAAGTAGTTGGTGATCACCCTCAGGCGGTCGATGCCATGCAGCTTCTTGTCCCACTTGGCCGGCTCGTTGCCGTACATGCCGTCGAGGAACAGCGGCAGGCGCTGGTCGTCGCGCAATGCTTGCTCCACCTCGGCTGCGCGCAGGCGGGCTTTTTCCAGGCTCCACTGCGGGGGGATGCCGGCATGCACCAGGGCGACCTTGCGTTGTTCGTCGTAGTGCAGCAGCGGCAGGCGACGCAGCCAGTCGAGCAGTGGCTCGCGGTCCGGCGCCTCGAGGATTTCCCGCAGCGTGTCGGACTTCTTCAGGCGCTCGGACTTGTGCGCCACCGCCAGCAGGTGCAGGTCGTGGTTGCCCAGGACGCTGACCACCGACTCGCGCATGGCATAGAGGAAGCGCAGCGTCTCCAGGGACTGCGGGCCGCGGTTGACCAGGTCGCCGACCAGCCACAGGCGGTCCTTGGTCGGGTCGAAGGCGACGCGCTCCAGCAGGCATTTCAGGGGATCCAGGCAACCCTGCAGGTCGCCTACCGCGTAGACCGCCATCAGTGCAGCGCTCCCGGTACGGCCAGGCGAAACACCGGGATCGCGGCGTCGAAGGCGATTCCGTCGCTGCCGAGCATCTGATAGCTGCCGCGCATGCTGCCGACCCGGGTCGCCAGCACCGTGCCGCTGGTGTAGGTGTGTTGCGCGCCGGGGGCGATCAGCGGTTGCTCGCCGACCACGCCGGCGCCGCGAACTTCCTGGGTACGGCCGTCGCCGTCGGTGATGATCCAGTGGCGCGACAGCAGTTGGGCCGGAACCTCGCCCTGATTCTCGATGGTCACCGTGTAGGCGAAGGCGAAACGGTTCTGCTCCGGGGCGGACTGTTCCGGAAGGTAGCGGGTGTCGACCCTGACGTTGACCTGGTGCTGGGTATCGCTCATACGGCTTGCCTGATTCCTGACGAGTGTCTCACCAGACTAACGATTGCCTGGCAGCTCGGCCAGCCGGTTGGCCAGGCGGACGAATGCGGCCAGGTCGAGTTGTTCGGGACGAAGGGTCGGATCGACCTCTGCGGCCTCGATGTCCTCGACGCTCAGGAGAGGCTTGAGGGTGTTGCGCAGGGTCTTGCGGCGCTGGTTGAAGGCCTCGCGGACCACCCGTTCGAGCAGTTTCGGGTCGCGTGCCGGATGGGGCGGCTCGGCGAAGGGGGTGAGACGGACGATGGCCGAGTCGACCTTGGGCGGCGGGTTGAACGCGCCGGGGCCGACGTTGAACAGGTGCTCCACCCGACAGTGATACTGGACCATGATCGAGAGCCGGCCCCAGTCTCCGCCGCCCGGCGTGGCCGCCAGGCGCTCGACCACTTCCTTCTGCAGCATGAAGTGCATGTCCTCGATCACCGGCGCGTGCTCCAGCAGATGGAAGATCAGTGGCGTGGAGATGTTGTAGGGCAGGTTGCCGACCACTCGCAGCTTCTCGCCGCTCTCCACCAGCGAGGTGAAATCGAACTTGAGGGCGTCGCCCTGGTGCAGGCTGAAGCGCGACTCGAGGCCGAATTTCAGCTTCAACAGGGGGATCAGGTCCTGGTCGAGCTCGATCACGTCCAGGCGTGCGCCGCTGCCCAGCAGTCCCTCGGTCAGGGCGCCCTGGCCCGGGCCGATCTCCAGCAGGCGCTGACCCTCGCGGGCATGGATGGCACGGAGGATGCGGTGAATCACCCCGGCATCGTGCAGGAAGTTCTGGCCGAAGCGCTTGCGCGCGCGGTGTTGGTAAAGCTCGGACATTGGAAACGGTTCCAGGCTGCGGGCCCCAGGCCAAGGCGGGAGGCGCGGATGCGAAAGGGCGCCATTTTAACAGCGAAGCGTCGGGCCGGCAGGGCTAAACGATGGCCGACCGCCGTCAGCAGCGGCTGGCCGCCATCTGGTAGGCGGTTTCCAGGGCGACCTGCAGGCTGCCGCTATCGATGCGGCCGCTGCCGGCCAGGTCGAGGGCGGTACCGTGGTCGACAGAGGTGCGGATGATCGGCAGGCCGAGGGTCACGTTCACGGCGGCACCGAAGCCCTTGTACTTGAGCACGGGGAGGCCCTGGTCGTGGTACATCGCCAGCACCGCGTCGCAATGCTCCAGGTGCTTGGGGGTGAAGAGGGTGTCGGCCGGCAGCGGGCCGATCAGGTCGAGGCCTTCGCCACGCAGGCGCTCGAGGCAGGGTTCGATCACCTCGATCTCTTCCCGGCCCAGGTGACCGCCTTCGCCGGCGTGCGGGTTGAGTCCGCAGACCAGGATGCGCGGATGGGCGATGCCGAACTTGTCGCGCAGGTCGGCGTGGAGGATGCGCGCGACCCGGGACAGGCGCTCGTCGCTAATGGCGTCGGCGACCTCGCGCAGCGGCAGGTGGGTGGTCGCCAGGGCCACGCGCAGGCCGCGAGTGGCCAGCATCATCACCACCTGGGCGGTGTGGGTGAGGTCGGCGAGGAATTCGGTATGGCCGGAAAAGGGGATTCCGGCTTCGTTGATCACGCCCTTGTGTACCGGTGCGGTGATCATCCCGGCGAAGTGCCCGTCGAGGCAGCCCTGAGCGGCGTGGGTCAGGGTTTCCAGGACGTAGGCGGCGTTGGCGCGGTCCAATTGCCCGGGGCGGACCGGGGCGGCCAGCGGCGTATCCCATACGTACAGTTGGCCGGCCTTGGCCGGTCGCTCTGGCCAGGCGGCCGGGGAAACGTCCTTAAGGTCGATCGCCAGGCCCAGTTGGCCGGCGCGCTCTTGCAGGAGCGTGCGGCTGGCGATGGCGATCAGGGGGTGGGGCTGGGCGGAGCGGGCGAGCAGCAGGCACAGATCGGGTCCGATACCTGCCGGCTCGCCGGGAGTGAGCGCGAAGCGCAGGCTCACTGCTTGATTTCCACGTAGGCCTCGTCGCGGATCTGCCGCAGCCAGGCTTGCAGTTCCTCGTCGTACTTGCGGTTGCGCAGAACGCTTACCGCCTGCTGCTCGCGGAACTTCTCGCTGCTGTCGGTGGCGCGACGGCCGAGGACCTGCAGGATGTGCCAGCCGAACTGCGAGCGGAACGGCTTGGACAGCTCGCCCTGCGGGGTATCGTTCATCACCTGGCGGAACTCGGGCACCAGGGCTTCCGGGTCGATCCAGTTCAGGTCGCCGCCGTTGAGGGCGGAACCCGGATCTTCGGAGAAGCTCTTCGCCAGTTCGCCGAAGTCCTCCCCGGACTGGATGCGCTCGTACAGCTTCTGCGCCAGCTTCTCGGTCTCCGCTTCGCTGCGGATTTCGCTGGGCTTGAGCAGGATATGGCGGACATGCACCTCGTCACGGACCATCTTGCTGCCGCCGCGCTTCTCTTCCAGCTTGAGGATGATGAAGCCGCCGGGGGTGCGGACAGGCTCGGTGACGTCGCCGACGGCCAGGGAGCCGATCATGCTGTCGAACGGCTGCGGCAACTGGGCGGCCTTGCGCCAGCCGATCTCGCCGCCTTCCAGGGCGTTGTCGCCGGCCGAGCGGGAAATCGCCAGTTGGCCGAAGTCGGCGCCCTGCTTGAGCTGCTGGTAGAGCTCCTGGGCCTGCTTTGCGGCGGCCTGGATCACGTCCGAGGACGCGGCTTCCGGCACCGGGATCAGGATATTGGCCAGGCGGTACTCTTCGGAAAGCTGGATCTTGCCCATGTCCGAGGCAAGGAAGTTCTTCACCTCCTGCTCGCTGACCTGGATGCGCTCGGCGACCCGGCGCTGGCGCACACGGCTGATCACCATCTCGCGACGGACCTGCTCGCGGGCGTCGGCGTAGGACAGGCCGTCGCGGGTGAGGGCGGCCTGGAACTGCTCCAGGCTCATGCCGTTGCGCTGGGCGATGGTGCCCATCGCCTGGTTCAGCTCCTCGTCGGAGATACGGATGCCGGAGCGGTCGCCGATCTGCTGCTGGATGTTCTCGATGATCAGGCGTTCCAGCACCTGCTGGGTCAGCACGTGCTCGGGCGGCAGCGGCGCACCGCGCTTGAGCAGCGTCTGGTGCACTTCACGCAGGCGCTGGTCGAGCTGGCTCTGCATGATCACATCGTTGTCGACGATGGCGACGACCCGGTCCAGTGGTACCACTTCGGCATGCGCGAAGGAGCAAAGGAGTGCTGCGCCCAATGCAAGGGGGCGCAGCCGGTTACATAGCTTGATCTTCACGTTGACGATAACCTTGGATGCCTTTGTCGAGGAACATTTCCGTCTTGTTGCCCACGATGCCGCCGAGGCCCTTCAGGACGATCTGCAGGAAGATGCCGCGGTCGGCCTTCTCGCTCTGCACGAGGAAGGCGTCATCGTCCACATCCAGCCAGTAGCGGTTGATCAGGCGCAGCTTCCAGCAGCAGCTGTCGTATTCGAAGCCGCCGAAGGCCTCGAGTGTGCGGTTCTTGTTGTAGTCGTACTGCCAGCGGGCGAGCACGGACCACTGCGGCACCAGCGGCCAGATGACCGAGAAGTCGTGCTGCTTGATGATGTCGTTTTCGCGACCATATTCGAAGCGCCCGGTGGAGCTGTTGAAGCGACGGGAGTCTTCGCGATAGCGATAGCCCGCATTGACGACCTTGTTCGGGTTGTTTTCCGGTTGGTAGTGGAACATTGTACTGCCGGACTCGGTGCGGCTGGTGTTTGGGTTCCAATTGAAATCGGAAGTGACATTCCAGTCACGATTGAAGCGGTACAGACCGGCCAGGGCATAAGGTGACCGCCAACTGTCGGTGTCTGGTCTCTTTACTTCTGGCAGAGCTGGATCTTCCAGCCTCTTTTGTTCCAAGAGATCCAGATCTTTTTCGCTCAGGCCTGGCAACTGGACTCGGCGATCACGGAAGTAGTAGATCTGGCCGGCACTCAGTGTGGCACGTTCAAAACCGTTCGATTCGATGAAGCGAGTCGTCACGCCCAAGGACAGCTGGTTGGCGTCGCCGATGCGGTCGCGGCCTGAGAAGCGGTTCTCACGCCATAGCGAGTCGTAGCTGAATGACGGTTCGCTGGTGTCGAAGACCGGGATATTTTCCTGGTTCTTGTATGGCACGTACAGGTACATGGCGCGAGGTTCCAGGGTCTGGCGGAACTGGGTGCCTGCGAAGCTGGTGTCCCGGTCGAAGTACAGGCCGCTGTCGATCTTGACCAGTGGTAGCGAGCGGTCCTGATTGCTATCGAAGGTTTCCTGATAGACGTTGAGGGAGTTCTTGCCCTTGCTGTCCAGATCCAGATCATATTTGGTGTAGAGATACTTCAGCGTCGGCGTCAGGTACCCCCAACTACGGGTCATCGGCAGGCTGACGCCAGGCTCGAGATGCATGCGGTCGCCGGTGGCACGGGCCAGGCCTTCCAGATAAGCGTCTGGGCGCTGTCCACGGATGCTGCCGTCATCGTTGAAGTAGACATTCTCGTCGAGGTCGCGGTCGAAGCGAACGAACTCGGTGGAGTAATCCAGTTTCAGGCCGCCCGGGTTATAGGGAAGGAAGCCGTTGAAGGTGATCTGCGGCAGGCGATCATAGGGCGTAATGTCAGTGGTGGTCGCCAACTGATACGACTGTGCGTTCAGGCGTGCTGTGAAGGTATCGCCACGATAGGTTAGGGCTCCCTGCTGGTTGACGTAAGTAGTACTGCCCACCTGCAGGTCACTGTTCAGGTCCTGAAAGTAATAGGGATCGCTGATCCGCGTGTAGTCGACCTCGGCCAGCCAGCGCGAATCGAGGCCGGTGGTGTTCTTGAGGCCGTACAGCCAGCGGTCCTTGCTGTAGTCCGGGAAGTTCTCGCGGTGGTCGTCCTTGTCGTTCAGGTAGGCGGCCGTCACCATCCCTTCGCTGCTGTGGGTCAGGTAGCGGAACTCGCCTTCCAGCATCATGCCGCGCTTGGCCATGTAGCGTGGGTACAACGTGGCGTCGTAGTTCGGCGCCAGGTTGAAGTAGTACGGGGTGACCAGGGTGAAGCCGGTGTCGCTGGTGCTGCTGAAGCTCGGCGGCAGGAAGCCGGACTGGCGGCGGTCGTCGATCGGGAAATAGATGTACGGGGTGTAGAACACCGGGAAATCTTTGACCCGGAGGGTCGCGTTGGTCGCGGTGCCGAAGCCGGTGGCCGGGTTCAGCTTGACGTTGTTGCCCTTCAGGGTCCAGGCGTTGCTGCTCGGTTCGCAGCGGGTGTAGGTGCCATCCTTGAGCATGATGATGGCGTTCTCGCTGCGCTTGGCGTAGAGCGCGCTGCCGCGGGCATGGGCCTTGTGGATCACGTACTCGGCGTTGTCGACCTGGGCTTCGCCGTTGTCCAACTGGACCTGGGCGTGGTCGCCGACCACCAGCATGCCCTTGTCGCGCAGCTTGACGTTGCCGACCAGTTCGCCGCGGTTTTCCAGCTGGTGCAGGTTGGCCTCGTCGCCTTCCACCTGCATGCTGCCCTGGCGCAGGACCACGTCGCCGGCGAGGGTGGCGATCTGTTTTTCCTGCTCGTAGCGCGAAGCCTTGGCGGATACGTAGGTCGGGCTCTCGTCGCTGGGCGCGCCGTCATCCATGCCCGGACGCACCGGCTCGATGTAGGAGCCGCCGCAATAGGGGCCGATTTCCGCCAACTGGGCGGCGGTCAGTTTTTCCCGAGGAATCCAGTCGAGGTGCGAGTAGTCCGCACTGCGGGACTTCAGCGCGCGACCGCCGGACTCGGTGACCAGGCGCTGGGTCGGCTCTGCCTCGACGGTTTCGCCTCCGCTGCCGGATACACTGGTGCCCGCCGCGGCGGTGCTGACCGAGGTCGCGGTATGCGCCGGGCGCGGTGGCAGGTTGGCATTGGCGTTCTGCAGCGGGGAGCAATCCCAGCCGCCGGTGGCCGATACCTTGCAGTCGAACTGATCGGCGGCCTGTACAGTCAATGCTGCGACCGGCTGCAGAGCCAGCAGGCTGCCGGTGACCAGCAGGGGAAACTTTCTTCGAAACACGAGGGATTTCACTGCCATCTTGTTAATCCGGGCTTCCTGCGCGCCATCGGCCCGGTGGGCCGCACGCCTCTCGATGGGCTGAAAAAGATGCTGGATAATAAAGCATGACCTGCGCAACGGCTAGGGCCGTGGAGAACCCCGTAAATGTCTGATGATGCCCGTTTCCAGCAGCTGAATCGCTGGTTGGACTCTTGTTTGCCCGAGTTGTTCGTTGCCGAAGGTTGGGGGGAAGTGCCCCCCGCCGAACTGATCCCGGCCAGTAGCGACGCCAGCTTCCGTCGTTATTTCCGCTGGCAGGGAGGGGACCGCAGCCTGGTGGTGATGGACGCGCCGCCGCCCCAGGAAGACTGCCGACCGTTCGTCAAGGTCGCCGGACTGCTCGCCGGAGCCGGCGTGCATGTGCCGAGGATTCTCGCCCAGGATCTGGAGAACGGTTTCCTGCTGCTCAGTGACCTGGGCCGGCAGACCTACCTCGACGTGCTTCATCCCGGAAATGCCGACGAGCTGTTCGAACCGGCCCTGGATGCGCTGATCGCCTTCCAGAAGGTCGATGTCGCCGGTGTCCTGCCTGCCTACGACGAAGCGGTGCTGCGCCGCGAGCTGCAGCTGTTCCCCGACTGGTACCTGGCCCGCCACCTCGGCGTGGAGCTGGAGGGCGAGACGCTGGCCCGCTGGCAGCGGATCTGCGACCTGCTGGTACGCAGCGCGCTGGAGCAGCCGCGGGTGTTCGTCCATCGCGACTATATGCCGCGCAACCTGATGCTCAGCGAGCCGAACCCGGGCGTCCTCGACTTCCAGGACGCCCTGCACGGCCCGGTCACCTATGATGTCACCTGCCTGTACAAGGACGCCTTCGTCAGTTGGCCGGAGCCGCGCGTGCATGCCGCGCTGAGTCGTTACTGGAAGAAGGCGACCTGGGCCGGCATCCCGCTGCCGCCAAGCTTCGAGGACTTCCTCCGCGCCAGCGACCTGATGGGCGTGCAGCGCCACCTGAAGGTGATTGGCATCTTCGCCCGTATCTGTCACCGCGACGGCAAGCCGCGCTACCTGGGTGACGTGCCACGCTTCTTCCGTTATCTGGAAACCGCCGTGGCGCGCCGTCCCGAGCTGGCCGAACTGGGCGAGCTGCTGGCCTCGCTGCCGCAGGGAGCCGAGGCATGAAGGCGATGATCCTCGCCGCCGGGCGTGGCGAGCGCATGCGGCCGACCACCCTGCACACGCCCAAGCCGCTGATCGAGGCCGCCGGCGTGCCATTGATCGAGCGTCAGTTGCTGGCGCTGCGCCAGGCCGGAGTCGACGACTGGGTGATCAACCATGCCTGGCTTGGCGAGCAGATCGAGGCCTATCTCGGCGACGGCTCGCGCCTGGGCGGGCGGATCGCCTATTCACCCGAGGGAGAACCGCTGGAAACCGGCGGTGGAATCTTCCGCGCCCTGCCGTTGCTCGGCGAGCAGCCGTTCCTGTTGCTCAACGGCGATGTCTGGAGCGACTTCGACTACTCTCGGCTGCATCTTGCCGACGGCGACCTGGCGCATCTGGTGCTGGTCGACAACCCGGCGCACCATCCCGCCGGCGATTTCCACCTGGATGCCGGCGGACGGGTGGGCGAGACCCGCGAAGCGGGCGGCAACCTGACCTACAGCGGGATCGCCGTACTGCATCCCGCGCTGTTCGAGGGCTGCCAGCCGGGCGCCTTCAAGCTGGCGCCGCTATTGCGCAAGGCCATCGCCGCGGGGCGGGTCAGCGGCGAACACTATCGTGGGCACTGGGTCGACGTCGGTACTCACGAGCGCCTCGCGGAAGTCGAGCGATTGCTGGCGGAGCACGCCTGAGATGCTCTGGCCCGCTACGCTGATCGGAGCCGGAGCCGGCTGGGCCCTGGCCAGCATCCCCGGCGCCCTGCTCGGCGGCCTGCTGGGGCAACTGCTGGACCGCAGGTTACGCCTGGAGTCCTGGCGCGGCCTGCTGGCGCGCTTGCGCGGGCGGGCGGTGAACGATGAGGACGACCTGCTGTTCCAGTTGCTCGGCTATCTGGCCAAGAGCGGCGGGCGGGTGGAGGAAATGCATATCCGCCAGGCGCGCGAGGAGATGGCGTTGCGCAAGCTCGATAGGCGAGCCCAGCGGCGTGCCATCGCGTCCTTCGGCAAGGGCAAGGCCGGCATCGCCCATCTGCAGGAGGAGGTCGCGCGTCTGAAAGGCGAACGTGCGGAGGCAGTATTGCTCGCCTGCTGGCGGATGGCCTGGGCTGGCGGCGTGCTCAGCCAGTCGGCGCGACAACTGGTGTTGCAATGGGGGCGCTGGCTGGGTTGGTCGGCGGAGCGAACGGAACGCTTGTCGGCGCGGGTCATGCCGAAGCGGACGCGCGCTGTCGCCCGGGATAGCTACCGTGAGGCCCTGCTGCTGCTCGGCGTGGAGGCCGGAAGCGAGCCGGCGCTGATCAAACGCGCCTATCGCAAGCTGATCAGCCAGCATCATCCGGACAAACTGGCGGGAGCCGGCGCCAGCGTCGAGCGCGTGCGTGCGGCTACCGAGAAAACCCGTGAATTGCAGGCGGCCTACGCCCTGGTCCGAGAGCGTGAGGGGTTCCGCTGATCACTCCGCAGGTTTCTGCGCATCGGCCTGCAGGTGAAGACTGAGCCAGCCGCGGATTCGTCGGTACAGTTGCTCCTGCTCCGCCTTGGGGTCGGCCGGTAGCGCCTGCATCGCGATTTGTACGTAGGCCGGGTGTTTCTGCCGCTTGCCGGCCTGCATGCGCAGCCTGGCCGCCTCGCGGTCGGCGCGGGCGTCGCGGTAATAGAAGTCGCCGGTCGCCAGTTTCAGCTTCGGCACCATATCTTCCAGCGCCGGGCGAAAATCGCGCGGTACCTCCGCGGCAACCAGCAGCAGGTTGTGGATTTCCGCAGGCTCCTTCTCCGCCAGGTAGCGTGCCGCCCAATAGGCGCCCGTGCCATGACCGAGCAGGACGACGCTTTTCGGTTCGTGCTGCAGGGCCAGGTCGATGCTCGCCTGCAGGCGCGCCATGACCCGTTCGGCGTGCGCCTTGCGCTGCTCGACCGGATCGATGGCTGGGGGAGGGGCCTGGTCCTCGCTCTGCGCCGGTTCGCCGCTGCCGGCTTCGGCGGTGCTTTCCGGCGCCGGCGCGTTGCCGCTTTCGCCTTTCACGTCAGGCTTGCTTGCGCTGTCCGCGGCGCTGGCGTCCTTGTCGGCGCTGGCGCTGGCGGCGGATTCCGCAGGGCGGGTAACCGGCGCGGTGCTCTGCGGGTCGGGCAGGGCCAGGCTCAGGGTCTGCCAGCCGGCATCCGGCAGTTTGCGCCTTAGCGGGCCGATGGCTTGCGGCCAGTCCGGACTTTCGCCATCACCGGGAACCAGGATCACTACACCTTCGGCCTCGGCGGTGTTGGCTGGCAACCAGAGGGTGAGGAAGCTTTCGTCGCCGGCCTTGAGGATCTGCTGGCCGTCCTCCGGCAACTGGCGCTCCAGCCCCTTGGCCTCGTCCTGGCTGCGCTCGCTGACCGCCGGGCGTTCCACGGGGGCCGGCGGCTGGTCCTTGGCGGCCTCCTCTTCGGCTTGAACGAAAGCCGGCGGCAGGAAAGCGGCGGCCAATAGCAGCGGCAGCAGGGCGGAGGGCTTCGGCAGTAGAGAGAAGGCCGGCATTGGAAATTCCCGATAGACAATCCAGAAGGCAGCCTAAACCCAGAGCACTTCTTTGTCAGGCCGAGCCTTCGCATGGTTCGCCGGTCGCGCTCGCGGTAAGGTATGCCCGCTTTTCCTTCCGTTGCGGTGTATTCCGTGGAGTGTCGCCGGCATGTTGCGTCGTTGCTGTCTGCTCTTCTTCTGTCTGCTGTTGAGCCTGCCCGTGCGAGCGGAGGAGTCGGTCGCCTTGCCGCTGACGGCGGAGCTACGGACCTGGCTGGCGGAGCATCGGGAATTGCGCGTCGGGGTGGTCACCGAAGCGCCCTATGCCCAGTACGACCGCCGCCTGCAACAGTATTCCGGGGCCAACGTGGAGCTGATGGGCTGGCTGGCCACGGCAATGCAGGTGACCTTGCGGTGGCAGGGCTATCCCGACCAGGCGGCGCTCGACGATGCCCTGCGCGCTGGGCGCGTGGATATCGCTCCCGGCCTCAGCCAGACCCCAGCCGGGCTGCGCTTGTGGCTGTTCTCCGATCCCTACCTGCGGGTTTCCCGGCTGGTGGTGGGGAAGCGCGATGGCAGCGGCAGCGTCGAATTGGAGCAACTGGAGCGCGATACCCGGGTTGCCGTGCGGGCCGGCAGTTCGGTAGCCGACTACCTCAGCAGCACCTATAGCGGCCTGCAATGGGTGTCGGCCGATTCCGAACGCGAGGTGCTGCGCGCCGTGCTCGCCGGACAGGCACGCTACGCGGTGATCGACGAAGCGCAACTCAGCCGCCTGACCCGCGAGCCGGAGTTCGCCGAGCTAGCGGTGGTTGGCGACATCGGCTATCCGCAACTGCTACGGGTGGCGACCCGCCGTGATTGGCCGGAACTGGCGATGGTGGTCGACCAGGCGTTGCGTTCGCTGCCGCGCAAGTCCCTGGACCAGTTGCACGAGCGCTGGTTGCAACCCAAGTATCCGCGCCTCGGCGAGTCGCCGGGGTTCTGGCAGAACCTGTCGATCCTCCTCGGCCTGCTGCTGGCCGGCGCGCTGGCGGCGGTGTTCCTCCAGCGGCGCCAGCAGCAGGCGCTGGAAGCCCGGCTGTACGGCGCCCGCCGCGACCTGGAGCTGCGCCAGGCGGCCGAGGAGGCGCTGCGCCTGACCCAGTTCTCCATCGACAACAGCACCCTGGGCATCCTCTGGGTCAACTGGGACAGCCGCGTACGCTACGCCAACCGCGCCGCCGAACAGATGCTCGGCCATGCCGACGGTCAACTCGTGGATCGTCCGCTGGCCGACTTCGAGCCCGGCCTGGACATGGACCGCTGGTTGAACCTGTGGCGTCGTGCGCGCAACAGCGAGGAAGGCCCGCTCAGCTTCGAGACCCGTTGCCTGCGCGCCGACGGCAGTTGGCTGCCGGCCGACGTCTCGCTTAGCTTCCTGCGCTTCGGCACGTCCGAGTACCTGGTGGTGTTCCTCAGCGACGTCACCGAGCGCCGCCGTGCCCGCGAGGCATTGCAGGAAAGCGAGGCGCGGATGAAGGGCATCGCCTCCAACGTGCCGGGCATGGTCTTCCGCCTGGAACGGCCGCGGGCCGGCGCGTTTTCCGACTTCGCCTATATCAGCGAGGGCAGCGAGGCGCTGGTCGGCTACAGCGCCCGCGAGCTGATCGAAAGCGGCCGCGGCATTCGTGGCCTGGTCCATCCCGACGACCGCGAGCGCTACTGGTCGAGCCAGATGGCTGCCCTCGACGAGAATCGCGACTGGCATTGGCAGGGCCGCATCCTCACTCGCCAGGGCGAATTGCGCTGGGCCGACATCAAGGCTTCGGCGCGCTGTTTCGAGGATGGTCGCGCGGTCTGGGACGGGGTGGTCTGGGACATCACCGCGAACAAGCAGATCGAACTCGAACTCGGCGAGTCGCGCGCCCAGCTCCGCGAGCTGTCGGCGCACCTGGAGTCGGTGCGGGAGGAGGAGAAGGCGCGTATCGCCCGCGAGGTCCATGATGAGCTGGGCCAGGTGCTGACGGTGCTGAAGCTGGAAACCTCGATGTGCGAGCTGGCCTATGCCGATGCCCAGGAGGGCCTGCGCGAACGCCTGGGCAACATGAAAAAGCTGATCGCCCAGTTGTTCCAGCTGGTGCGCGACGTGGCTACCGCACTGCGCCCGCCGATCCTCGACGCCGGAATCGGCTCGGCGGTGGAGTGGCAGGCGCGGCGCTTCGAGGCGCGCACGCAGATTCCCTGCCTGGTGGAGGTGCCGGAGAACTCGCCGCAGTTGGTCGACGCCAAGGCTATCGGCCTGTTCCGCATCCTCCAGGAGGCGTTGACCAATGTCATGCGGCATGCCGAGGCGCATACTGTGCAACTGCGTCTGCTGCGCGAGGGCGACGAGCTGTGCCTGAGCGTCAGCGACGACGGTCGCGGGTTCGATGTTGCCACGGTGGGGCGTGGCAGTTCCTTCGGCCTGGTCGGCATGCGCGAGCGGGTGCTGATGATGGGCGGTACGCTGGACATCGACAGTGCCCCCGGCGAGGGCACCACGCTCAGCGTGAGGATTCCGCTGGGCGTCGCGGGCCCGTGACAAGAACAACCGCCGGCAAGGCGGAACAGCGTGAGGCAGCAAAGAGTGGTGATCCGAGTCCTGGTCGCTGAAGACCACACGATCGTCAGGGAAGGCATCAAGCAACTGATTGGCATGGCCAAGGACCTGCAGGTGGTCGGCGAGGCCACCAATGGCGAGCAGTTGCTGGAAACCCTGCGCGGAACGCCTTGCGAGGTGGTCCTGCTGGATATCTCCATGCCCGGCGTCAATGGCCTCGAGGCGATTCCGCGGATTCGCGCGCTGAACGAGCCGCCGGCGATCCTGGTGCTGTCGATGCACGACGAGGCGCAGATGGCCGCCCGCGCCCTGAAGATAGGTGCTGCCGGCTATGCCACCAAGGACAGCGATCCGGCATTGCTGCTCACCGCGATCCGCAGGGTCGCCGGCGGCGGACGCTACATCGACCCGGACCTTGCCGATCGGATGGTCTTCGAGGTCGGCCTGACCGATTCGCGTCCGCCCCATGCGCTGCTTTCCGAGCGCGAGTTCTCGGTGTTCGAGCGGCTGGTGCAGGGCGCCAACGTCAACGAGATCGCCCAGCAACTGGCGGTCAGCAACAAGACCATCAGTACCCACAAGGCACGCCTGATGCAGAAGCTCAACGCGCATTCGGTAGCCGACCTGGTGCGCTACGCGATGGAGCACCGCCTGCTCTGACAGGGGCGTTCGCCCAGGTTTTGCTCGCGGCTTGTGCGCCAGGTCCGGTTTTCGCGATCTGCTGTCTACCTGGCTTCCGCGCGGCAGGGAATGATGCTTGCCGGCCAACACGATAAGGAGAAGAAACGATGTTGCCAGCCATGAGGACGGGCCTGTTGTGCGCCCTTCTCGGAGTTACCGCGCCCGCCTGGGCGGAATACGTGACCGTGATTTCCTTCGGCGGCGCCAACAAGGAAGCCCAGGAAACCGCGTTCTACAAACCCTTCAAGAGCGCCACCGGCAATCGCGTGGTGCATGGCTCCTACAATGGCGACCTGGGCAAGCTCAAGCGCATGGTGGAGATCAGCCACGTCTCCTGGGACGTGGTGGAAGTCGAGGCGCCGGAGCTGGCGCGCGGTTGCGAGGAAGGTCTGTTCGAGAAGCTGGACATGGCGAAGGTCGGCGATCCCGCGGATTTCGTTCCCGGCGCGGTGCAGCCCTGCGGAGTCGGCATCTTCGTCTGGACCACGCTGCTTGCCTACAACCCCGGCAAGGTTGCGGGCAGCCCGCAGGGCTGGGCGGATTTCTGGGACGTGAAGAAGTTTCCCGGCAAGCGCGGCCTGCGCTGGGGCGCCAAGTACAGCCTGGAGTTCGCCCTGATGGCCGATGGCGTGGCGCCGAAGGACGTCTACCAGACGCTGGCGACGCCCGCCGGCGTCGAGCGGGCATTCCGCAAGCTCGACGAGCTGAAGCCCTATATCCATTGGTGGAAGTCCGGGCAGGACCCTGTGCGCGACCTGGCCGATGGCACGGTGGTGATGAGTTCGGCCTACAACGGGCGGATCGCCGCGGCGCAGGCCGAGAAGCAGCGCCTGGCAATGGTCTGGAGCGGCGGCGTCTACGATTTCGACTTCTGGGCGCTGCCGGTCGGGGTTTGGAAGAAGCAGTTGGCCGAGGAGTTCATCCGTTTCGCCAGCCAGCCGGAGCAGCAGAAGGCTTTCGCCGAGAACATCGCCTACGGCCCGGCCAACCGCAAGGCGGTAGGCCTCCTCGATCCGCAAGTGGCTGCCAACCTGCCGACCGCACCGCAGAACATGCAGAACGCGGTGGGTATGAACGTGGCCTTCTGGGCGGAGCACGGCGAGGCCCTGGAGCAGCGTTTCCAGAACTGGGCCAAGCGCTGAGGAGGCCGTTGCGCGCCAGCCGGAGAGCGCTGGCGCGCAAACCTTTGCCCTTCTCGAAAGCCCCTTCCCAGAGCGGTCTGGCCCATTCCGGGGGGCATCTTTTTTGTAGGGCGATTCCTACAAAGAGCTTTCCTTTCCCCTGATAGAAAACTCTCTTGCCGGCCGATTTGCGTCCTGCGCCGGGTTCTCTAGGCTGTTCGCACAGCATCCATAAAACGAACAAAGGTGCGGTTATGGCCGAGACTCAAGGCGGCGATGTGCTGGTCAGCTTCCGTGGCGTGCAGAAAAGCTACGACGGCGAGACCCTCATCGTGAAGGATCTCAACCTGGACATTCGCAAGGGCGAATTCCTCACCCTGCTCGGCCCCTCCGGGTCCGGCAAGACCACCAGCCTGATGATGCTGGCCGGTTTCGAAACCCCCACCGCCGGCGAAATCCTCCTGGCCGGTCGCTCGATCAACAATGTCCCTCCGCACAAGCGCGACATCGGCATGGTGTTCCAGAACTATGCGCTGTTCCCGCACATGACCGTGGCCGAGAACCTGGCCTTTCCCCTCAGCGTCCGTGGCATGAGCAAGACCGACGTGAAGGAAAGGGTCAAGCGCGCGTTGTCGATGGTCCAGCTCGACGCCTTCGCCGGGCGTTATCCGGCGCAGCTTTCCGGTGGCCAGCAGCAGCGCGTGGCGCTGGCCCGCGCGCTGGTCTTCGAGCCGCAACTGGTGCTGATGGACGAGCCCCTGGGAGCGCTGGACAAGCAACTTCGCGAGCACATGCAGATGGAAATCAAGCATCTGCACCAGCGCCTCGGTGTCACCGTGGTCTACGTCACCCACGACCAGGGCGAGGCGCTGACCATGTCCGACCGGGTGGCGGTGTTCCACCAGGGCGAAATCCAGCAGATCGAGCCGCCGCGCAATCTCTACGAGCAGCCGCGCAACACCTTCGTGGCCAACTTCATCGGTGAGAACAACCGTCTATCCGGGCAGCTTCTCAGTTGCGACGGCGAGCGCTGCGTGGTCGGACTGCCGCGCGGCGAGAAGGTCGAGGCGCTGGCGGTCAACGTCGGCCAGCCGGGCGAGCCGGTGACCTTGTCGATCCGCCCCGAGCGGGTGCGCCTGAACGGTGCCAGCGAGTCTTGCGTCAACCGTTTCTCCGGCCGCGTGGCCGAGTTCGTCTACCTGGGCGACCACGTGCGTGTGCGCCTGGAGGTCTGCGGCCGCGACGACTTCTTCGTCAAGCAGCCGATCGCCGAGCTGGACCCGACGCTGAGCGTCGGTGATGTGGTTCCGCTGGGCTGGCAGGTCGAGCATGTGAGGGCGCTCGACCCTCTGCCGGCGGCGTGAGCGCCGGCAGTCCCGAACCGTACCGAAGCAACCCTGCACTGTGGAGAGAACAATAATGTCGAAATCCCTGAAAGCGGCCAGCCTGAAGTTCGCCACCCTGGCGGCCGGCCTGGCCTGCGCGGCCCAGGCCATGGCGGTGGACCTGACCGTGGTGTCCTTCGGCGGGGCCAACAAGAGCGCCCAGATCAAGGCGTTCTACGAGCCCTACCAGAAAGCCACCGGCAACAGGATCGTCGCCGGCGAATACAACGGCGAGATGGCCAAGGTCAAGGCCATGGTCGATACCAACAGCGTCTCCTGGGACCTGGTGGAAGTGGAGTCGCCGGAGCTGTCGCGCGGCTGCGACGAAGGCCTGTTCGAGGAACTCGACCCGGCGCAGTTCGGTAAGACCGAGGACTTCGTCCCCGGCGCCATCCAACCGTGCGGCGTGGGTTTCTTCGTCTGGTCCACGGTGCTCGCCTACAACGCCGACAAGCTGAAAAGCGCGCCGACCAGTTGGGCGGACTTCTGGGACATCAAGAAATTCCCCGGCAAGCGCGGCCTGCGCAAGGGCGCCAAGTACACCCTCGAATTCGCCCTGATGGCCGATGGCGTGGCGCCGAAGGACGTCTACGGCGTGCTCGCCACCAAGGAAGGCCAGGATCGCGCCTTCAAGAAGCTCGACGAGATCAAGTCGAGCATCCAGTGGTGGGAGGCGGGCGCCCAGCCGCCGCAGTACCTGGCTTCCGGCGATGTGGTGATGAGTTCTGCCTACAACGGTCGGATCGCCGCGGTGCAGAAGGAAAGCAACCTGAAGGTGGTATGGAACGGCGGCATCTACGATTTCGACGCCTGGGCCATCCCGAAGGGGGCGAAGAAACAGGAAGAGACCCTGAAGTTCATCGCCTTCTCGGTGCAGCCCCAGCAGCAGAAGACTTACTCGGAAAACATCGCCTACGGTCCGGCCAACAAGCAGGCGGTGCCGCTGCTGGACAAGGCCCTGCTGAAGGACATGCCGACCACTCCGGAAAACATCCAGAACCAGGTGGCAATGGACGTGACCTTCTGGGCCGACTACGGCGAACAACTGGAACAGCGCTTCAACGCCTGGGCGGCCAGGTAATCCTCGCCTGACCCTCCAGTGAGGGCCGGAGGGGCCGCCGCGCGGCGGCTCCTCCTACCGTTCCACACTTTCCAGGGTCGTTCCCGACGGCCCGCTTTTTTTCCGGAGTTCGCTATGGCCACAGCTGTGCCCATGTCCCAGGCCACCGGCAGCACCCTCAAGCAACGCCTGGCGCGCGCCGAGCGGATGAACCGCCTGAAGTCCCAGGCGCTGATCCTGCCCCTGCTGGCCTTCCTGGTCCTGACCTTCCTGGTGCCGATCGCCGCGCTGCTCTACAAGAGCGTGTCCAACCCGGAAGTGGTTCGCTCGTTGCCGCTGACGGTAGAGGCCATCTCCGCCTGGGACGGCAAGTCGCTGCCGGCCGACGCCGTCTACAAGGCGCTCAGCCAGGATCTCGCCGAGGCTCGTCGCAACCAGACCATCGGCGATCTCTCCAAGCGCCTGAACATGGAGCTGGCCGGTTATCGCAGCCTGATGGCGAAGACCGCGCGCAAGCTGCCGTTCAAGGAGGAGCCCGCTTCCTACAAGGACGCCATGGAGCAGCTCGACGAGCGCTGGGGCGACCCCGCCTACTGGCAGGTGATCCGCCGCAACGCCAGCAGCTATACGCCCTATTACCTGCTCGCAGCCCTCGACCACCGGATCGACGATCTCGGCGAAGTGGCGCGCGCCACCCCGGACCAGGCCATCTACCTGGACATCTTCGCCCGCACCTTCTGGATGGGCGCGGTGATCACCGTCATCTGCCTGCTGCTGGCCTACCCGCTGGCCTACCTGCTGGCCAACCTGCCGACGCGCAAGAGCAACCTGCTGATGATCCTGGTCCTGCTGCCGTTCTGGACCTCGATCCTGGTGCGTGTCGCCGCCTGGATCGTCCTGCTGCAATCGGGTGGCCTGATCAACGGCGCGCTGCTCAAGCTCGGCCTGATCGACCAGCCGCTGCAACTGGTGTTCAACCGCACCGGCGTATACATCGCGATGGTGCACATCATGCTGCCGTTCATGATCCTGCCGATCTACAGCGTGATGAAGGGCATTTCGCCGAGCTACATGCGCGCCGCGATTTCCCTCGGCTGCCACCCGTTCGCCAGCTTCTGGCGGGTGTATTTCCCACAGACCGTCGCGGGCGTCGGCGCCGGTTGTCTGCTGGTGTTCATCCTGTCCATCGGCTACTACATCACCCCGGCGCTGCTGGGCAGCCCGAACGACCAGATGGTCAGCTACTTCGTCGCCTTCTATACCAACAGCACCATCAACTGGGGCATGGCCACCGCCCTCGGCGGCCTGCTGCTGCTCGCTACCCTGGTGCTCTACGTCGTCTACAGCTGGCTGGTGGGCGCCAGCCGCCTGCGCCTGGGATAGAGCGCCTTCCGAGAAGGCCAACCGATTCCCCTCTCCCTTCGGAAAAAAGGCTGCCCGGAGGGCGGGGAGAGGGGGATCCGCACGAAACACATTGGAGAGCGAGTCATGCTGAGTCCCTACATGTCCCCGGTCGAGCGCCTGTGGTTCTACTCCCTGCGCATCCTCTGCGGCCTGGTACTGCTGTTCCTGGTACTGCCGGTGCTGGTCATCGTGCCGCTGTCGTTCAACTCCGGCACCTTCCTGGTCTACCCGCTGCAAGGGTTCTCCCTGCGCTGGTACGCCGACTTCTTCCAGTCCGCCGAGTGGATGCGCTCGTTGACCAACAGCATGATCGTCGCTCCGGCGGCGACCCTGCTGGCGATGGTCTTCGGCACTCTGGCGGCGATCGGCCTGACCCGCGGCGAGTTCCGCGGCAAGGCACTGGTGATGAGCCTGATGATTTCGCCGATGGTGGTGCCGGTGGTGATCATCGGCGTGGCCAGCTACCTGTTCTTCGCTCCGCTCGGGCTCGGCAACAGCTACCTGTCGCTGATCGTGGTGCATGCGGTGCTCGGCGTGCCGTTCGTGATCATCACCGTCTCCGCGACCCTGCAGGGGTTCAACTACAACCTGGTGCGCGCCGCCGCCAGCCTCGGCGCGCCGCCGCTGACCACCTTCTTCCGGGTGACCCTGCCGCTGATCGCTCCCGGGGTGATCTCCGGCGCGCTGTTCGCCTTCGCCACCTCGTTCGACGAAGTGGTAGTGACCCTCTTCCTCGCCGGCCCCGAGCAGGCCACCCTGCCGCGGCAGATGTTCAGCGGCATTCGCGAGAACCTGAGCCCCACCATTGCCGCCGCGGCGACCTTGCTGATCGGTTTCTCCGTACTGCTGTTGCTGACCCTGGAATGGCTGCGCGGGCGCAGCGAGAAGATGCGTACCGCACAACCCGGCGCCTGAGGCGCAGGGCGCGCCCGGCTTGGTCCGGGCGTCGGCTGCTGCGGCGAAAAGTCGTCATTTTCACCGCCAAAAACCGATAACGGCTACAATGCGCGCCTTCCGTGATCCCCTTTGAGGTGCGCCATGCAACCCTTCGCCATCGCTCCGTCGATCCTTTCCGCCGATTTCGCCCGCCTGGGCGAGGACGTGGACAAGGTGCTCGCTGCCGGTGCCGACATCGTTCACTTCGACGTGATGGACAACCACTACGTGCCGAACCTGACCATCGGCCCGATGGTCTGCTCGGCGCTGCGCAAGTACGGCGTGAGCGCGCCGATCGACGTGCACCTGATGGTGTCCCCGGTGGATCGCATCATCGGCGACTTCATTGAAGCTGGCGCCACCTACATCACCTTCCATCCGGAAGCTTCCCAGCACATCGACCGTTCCCTGCAACTGATCCGCGACGGCGGGTGCAAGGCAGGCCTGGTGTTCAACCCGGCCACTCCGCTGGAGGTGCTGAAGTACGTGATGGACAAGGTCGACATGGTCCTGCTGATGAGCGTCAACCCCGGCTTCGGCGGGCAGAAATTCATCCCCGGTACCCTCGACAAGTTGCGCGAGGCGCGCGCCCTGATCGATGCCTCCGGACGCGAGATCCGCCTGGAGATCGATGGCGGCGTCAACGTCAAGAACATCCGTGAGATCGCCGCGGCGGGCGCCGATACCTTCGTCGCCGGCTCGGCCATCTTCAACGCCCCGGACTACACCGAGGTCATCCGCTCCATGCATGCCGAACTGGCCCAGGCGCACCAGTAATGAGCGCTGCGGAGCCGTTCTTCGCCACGCGCCTGCCGCGTCTGGTGATGTTCGACCTGGATGGCACGCTGGTCGATTCCGTTCCCGACCTCACCGCCGCGGTCGACAGCATGCTCGCCAGCCTCGGGCGGCCGCCGGCGGGCATCGAGAAGGTCCGCCAGTGGATCGGTAACGGCGCACGCGTCCTGGTGCGTCGCGCCCTGGCCGGAAGCATCGAGCACGACGGCATCGGTGAGGAGGAAACCGAAGCCGCGCTGGCGTTGTTCATGGAGGCCTATGCCGACAGTCATGCGCTCACCGAGGTCTATCCCGGCGTCGTCGATACCCTCAGGTGGCTCAAGCGCAACGGCGTGGAAATGGCGCTGATCACCAACAAGCCGGAGCGCTTCGTCGCTCCGCTGCTGGATGAGATGAAGCTGGGTCGCTATTTCCGCTGGATCATCGGCGGCGACACCCTGCCGCAGCAGAAGCCCGACCCGGCGGCGTTGCTGTTCGTGATGAAGATGGCCGGCATCGAGCCCGAAGATGCGTTGTTCGTCGGTGACTCGCGCAACGACGTGCTCGCCGCCAAGGCTGCCGGCGTGCGCTGCGCGGCGCTGACCTATGGCTACAACCACGGCCGGCCGATCGCCGAGGAAGCGCCCACCCTGGTCATCGACAACCTGCGCGACCTGCTGCCTTGCGCCGACCAGGCCGCTGAGATAGTGTTGCCGGACGACTCCCTTTCCCCCTCCGACCAGCGAGATCAAGCCGTGGCGGTCAGCAAACTCTGGATGAAGGTCATCAAGGCCCTGGCGCGTTGGCGCTGGCGCGCCTGACATCATCCTCCGCCGGATAGCCGGCGCGCGTTTGCACCCTGTTGACCGTTCTCTCCTCCGATGAGGCTGATCATGAATCGCGAAGAATTCCTGCGGCTGGCCGCCGATGGCTACAACCGCATCCCGCTGTCCTTCGAGACCCTTGCCGACTTCGACACGCCGCTGTCGATCTACCTGAAGCTGGCCGACGCGCCGAACTCCTACCTGCTGGAGTCGGTGCAGGGCGGCGAGAAATGGGGGCGCTATTCGATCATCGGCCTGCCGTGCCGCACGGTGCTGCGGGTCTACGACCATCAAGTGCGGATCAGCATCGATGGCATGGAAACCGAGCGCTTCGATTGCGCCGACCCGCTGGCTTTCGTCGAGGAGTTCAAGGCGCGCTACCAGGTGCCCACCGTGCCCGGCTTGCC
This sequence comes from Pseudomonas sp. B111, assembly GCF_026428275.1. Taxonomy (NCBI): domain Bacteria; kingdom Pseudomonadati; phylum Pseudomonadota; class Gammaproteobacteria; order Pseudomonadales; family Pseudomonadaceae; genus Pseudomonas; species Pseudomonas sp. B111. The sequence continues at coordinate 6,074,930 of NZ_CP097857.1, forward strand.
ACGTTTCGATGGAGGCCTGGTCGGCTACTTCGGTTACGACTGCGTGCGCTACGTGGAAAAACGCCTGGCCACCTGTCCGAACCCGGACCCGCTGGGCAACCCGGATATCCTGTTGATGGTGTCCGATGCCGTAGTGGTATTCGACAACCTGGCCGGGAAGATCCACGCCATCGTCCTCGCCGATCCATCCGAGGAAAATGCCTACGAGCGCGGCCAGGCACGTCTGGAGGAGCTGCTGGAGCGTCTGCGCCAGCCGATCACCCCGCGTCGCGGCCTCGATCTCGAGGCGGCCCAGGGCCGGGAGCCGGCGTTTCGTGCCAGCTTCACCCGCGAGGACTATGAAAACGCGGTAGGAAGGATCAAGGACTACATCCTGGCCGGCGACTGCATGCAGGTGGTGCCGTCGCAGCGCATGTCCATCGAGTTCAAGGCGGCGCCCATCGACCTGTACCGCGCGCTGCGCTGTTTCAATCCGACGCCCTACATGTACTTCTTCAACTTCGGCGACTTCCATGTCGTGGGCAGCTCGCCGGAGGTGCTGGTACGGGTCGAGGATGGCCTGGTCACGGTGCGCCCGATCGCCGGTACCCGTCCGCGCGGGATCAACGAAGAGGCCGACCTGGCGCTGGAGCAGGATCTGCTGTCGGACGCCAAGGAGATCGCCGAGCACCTGATGCTGATCGACCTGGGGCGCAACGACGTGGGGCGGGTGTCCGATATCGGCGCGGTGAAGGTCACCGAAAAAATGGTGATCGAACGTTACTCCAACGTCATGCACATCGTGTCCAACGTCACCGGGCAATTGCGCGAGGGGCTCAGCGCGATGGACGCGCTGCGGGCGATCCTGCCGGCGGGTACGCTGTCCGGCGCGCCGAAGATCCGCGCCATGGAGATCATCGACGAGCTGGAGCCGGTCAAGCGTGGAGTCTACGGCGGCGCGGTCGGCTACCTGGCATGGAACGGCAACATGGACACCGCCATTGCCATCCGCACCGCGGTGATCAAGAACGGTGAACTCCACGTGCAGGCCGGCGGCGGTATCGTTGCCGACTCGGTGCCGGCGCTGGAGTGGGAAGAAACCATCAACAAGCGCCGGGCGATGTTCCGCGCCGTGGCGCTGGCCGAGCAGAGCGTCGAGTAAGACGGCGCGAGGCGGAAGAAAAAAAGGCGGATGGCGTTTGCGCCATCCGCCTTTTTTGTGCCCGGCTGGACCCTCGCATTGGCTTCGCCCTACGCGGAACCGCTTTCGTAGGGCGAGTATCGCGACGCGATATCCGCCAGGCGGAGCATGGTGTCGCTCCCTACGATGCTGGCAACGGCGGGCCGCTCAGGATGCGATGCTGTCCGCGCCTGGCTGTGCTCGACGGGCGCTTCCGGCTTGGTTCGCGCGCTGGTCGACGTAGGCGGCGAGGTGATCGAGGGCCACGAACTGCATGGCCTTGTGGCTATCGTCGAGGGTCGTCACTGGCAGGGCGATCCGCCCGCATGCCAGGGCCTTGCTGAAGTTTTCCTTGTTCAGGTTGCGAAACCAGCGTTCGCGGACCTGCTCCAGCGGCACCAGGACGTCGCCGAAGATGCGGTAGACCAATTCCACGGTTTCCTGGCGTGGAATTGGAGTGGTAGGGGCGATGGTTGGCTGCACGGTATTCCCTCCTGCGGCTACGCGTCGTTGAAGGAAATATAGCTCAGGTTGTTTTTCTGTGCAATAGCTGGAGTTGTAGTGCGGGCGAGCGCCAGGCGCTCACCGCACCAGGGACGGGGCGCGCCGGTGGCGTACGGTGGACCACCAGAAGACCCAGCCGATCATGCTGATCTGGCGGCTGCGCATGTCCTCCGGCGAGTACTCCTCGTCCGGGTATTCCTCGCGGTTGAAGCTGCGCAGCCGAATGCCGCCGCCGGGCAGGCGATAGACGAACTTCACCCGCAGCATGCCGTCATGTTCGAGGGCGTAGATCTCGCCATCGGTGATATGGGTGGTGGCGGTGTCCACGCCGATGGTGGAGCCATCCATGATCAGCGGTTCCATGCTGTTGCCGGTGAGTTGGGCGCAGATCGCCGCCGACGGATCGACGCCCGAGGCACGCAGCGTGGCATAGGAAAAACGCAGCTTGCGCCCCTCTATCTCGCGTACCGCAGTGCGTCCGGCGCCGGCGGACATCTCCACTTCCTTGTACAGCGGCAGTTCCACTTCGTCTTCGTCCAGCGGTGTGTCGCTGTCCCACGGATGCAGCGGTTCCAGCACCAATGGGCTGCCATCGGCCACGGACACGGCACTGCGCGCGGCTGGAGTGCCTTCGCCGGTCTGCAGCCAGACCGGCGAAACGCCCAGGGCCGCCGCGATCTCGATCAGCTTGCGGGTGCTCTGGGCCTTGCCCGAGGTCAGCTTGTGAATGGTGTTCTGCGAAACCCCTGCCGCTTCGGCGAGGGTTTCCTGCTTCAGGTTGCGCATCGCCATGGCCTGCTTGAGGCGAGCGGCGAAGCTGTCGGGCGGGATCTGGGTGCTCTTGTCCATGCTCGGCAATCTACAGACCGATGAATTTTCTGTAAAGAGCCTAGGTGTTGACGATAAATAGCTTTGGTTGTAATTTCTCTTCCGTCAGAAAGCGGAAGGGGTGAGTTCCACAACTTCCCACCCGCCTTTCAGAGATTTCACATGGGTGCAGGGACACACCCGGTTGTCGGCGACCGACGATGCAGGTGCCGACTGCTTGGGTGCCGGGGCCACGGGAAAGCGCTCCGGCACCTGGAGGGCCGGAGCGCCGTCCATGCAGACGCTCCGTCCCGCTCATTCATTCTGTCGCCGACCTGCTTCAGGTACGGCGGCGTCGTACAGGGAGTCATTGCCATGTCGCGAGATACGCACTCGCCATTTCCGCGCAGAGGAACGCAGGTCGCCGAACCGGCGCCGCGCATCTGTCATGTTCCATCCATTCGGCCGTCGGGCGTCGGGCACGCCAGGGAGGCTTTCCATGGCTGACCTTGCCGATCACGCCAACGAACTGGTCCTGGCTCGCCTCGACGGCCTCCTGGCGGCGCGCCCGGCGCTGGCCATCCGCGAGTCCGCGGAAGACTGCGAGGACTGCGGCGAGCCCATTCCCCAGGCGCGCCGTCGGGCGGCACCGGGTTGCAGTCGCTGCATCGACTGCCAGGACCGCCACGAGCGCCGTTGAACCGACCTCATGCCGAGCCCTCGCGGGCAGTGAAAGGAGACACGACCGTGATCAAAGCCATCGATGAAATGCTCAAGCTCTGGGCCGAGGAAATGCACGCGCCAGGCAGCAACGGAGGCGGCTACGCCGGCGGCAACCTGATCGCCATGCTGATCGCCAGCAAGGGCGAGGTGGTCCGCGGCCACCGTGGCAGCCGGGTGATCCTCGACCGTGTGGCGGAGGTCGATCGTCTGGTAAATCGCCTACCCGAGGAACTGAAGACCGTGGTGGTGGAGCACTATCTCAATCGCGACAGCTTCCCCGAGCAGAAGTACCGTCACTGCGGTTGCAGCCGCAACACCTTCTATCTGCGTCTGCATGTGGCGCACCAGGGTATCCAGGACGGCCTGCTGCGACGGGCGGCCTGAGTTCCTGGACCGGATTCCGGTCCCCCCTGGAGTTTTCCAACCGGCCTTCGGGCCGGTTTTTTTATGCCTGTCGCCCATGGAGGCGGCGAGCCCCATGCACAGCAGCGGCCCCTGCACGGTAGAGGCGGGGTCGGGCTGGCGTAGCCATCCTTTTCGTCAGTCGATGCCGGGCTTTTCCATATCGGAAGTGGGTATGCGCTTGCCCGGATGCCTGGCGAAGGTTCCCAGGGCGGTATATCACCCTCATATCGTGGTGCGTCTCCCTCCTATTGCAGTGGATTGTCGAGAAGGCATTGCCGGGCTGGGAATCGGGCGGTAAAAAGTAGTCATTCTTGTAAAGGTGCGTCCCCAGGGAGGCACTCGTGAAGCACCGGAACCCGGCCCTGGCGCCGGGTTTTTTATTGCCCGGGAAAACGTTCGTGCGGACGTGCCCGGCGCTGCCTGCCAAGGAGGGACCCATGGGCAACGAACCGCAGACACTGACGGAAATGCCGCTCTGGGTACTGATCCTGCTCGCCGCGCTGGGCGGCGTCAGCGGCGAGATGTGGCGTGCCGACAAGGCCGGTCTCGGCGGCTGGGCCTTGTTGCGGCGCCTGGCGCTGCGCTCCGGCGCGTCGATCGTCTGCGGCGTGGCGGTGATGCTGCTGGCGTTGGCTTGCGGCGCCGCGCTGCTGTTCGCCGCTGCGCTGGGCAGCCTGACCGCCGCGGCCGGCGCGGAGATCGCCGTCGGACTCTACGAACGCTGGGCCGCCCGGCGCCTGGGGGTTTGCGAGCTGCCCGAGGAACAGTCGGGCGACCGTGGCCCGCATTGAAACTGATCGAAGGAGTCAACCATGCCTGAACAGGCTGTCACGCTCGAGGCTCTGTACGCGGCCATCGAGCAGGTACTGCGTGAGCGTCTGCCGGAGGCGCAGTTGATCGGCTTCTGGCCAGGCGTGCCGGAAAATACCCCGGCGGTTTCCCTGGAAATAGCCGAGCTGCTGCCCGAGCGCGATCCCGGTACCGGCGAGAGCGCCCTGCTGTGCCGCCTGCAGGCGCGGATAATGGTGCCGCCTGGTGCCGATCGCCAGGCGGTATCCATTGCTTGCGGAATCGTTCGGACATTGCGCGAGCAGACCTGGAACCTGTCTCTGGAACCGGCGCGCTTCGTACGCTCGGCCGTCGACGGCAGTCGCGAGGAGCTGAAGAGCCTGCGTGTCTGGCTGGTCGAGTGGACGCAGTCGCTGCGTCTCGGAGACCCGGAGTGGGCCTGGGAGGACCAGCCGCCGGGCAGCCTGATGCTGGGCTTCGACCCGCAGACCGGCCCCGGCCATGAGCCGGACTACTTCGCTCCGGAGGCGTTGGCATGAGCTATGTCAGTGCGGAGCATGACCGCATGCTCGCCGCGATGATCCTGCCCTGCGTGGTGGTCGCCGTGGACCTGGCAGCGGCGCGGGTACGGGTGCGCTCCGGCGACTGGACCAGCGGCTGGCTGCGCTGGCACTCCCTGGCAGCCGGCAAGGTTCGCCACTGGCGTGCGCCGAGCATAGGCGAACAGGGGGTACTGCTCAGTCCGTCGGGCGGAGTGTCAATGGGTACCTTTATTCCCGGTCTGTACGGCGATGCGGGCACGGCGCCGGACAACAGCGCCAGCAGTGAGACCTGGCGTTTCGACGACGGCGCCTCGTTGAGTTACGACTGGGCTGCGCATCGCTACCGCGTCGAGCTGCCCAGCGGCACCGTGGAAGTGAGGGTCGGCGCCAGCGAGGTGCGGGTCAGCGACGGGGCGGTCAGTCTCAAGGCGCCGAAGATCAGCCTGGAAGGACCGGTGGAGATCGCCGGGACACTGACGGTCAGCGGAGACATCCTCGGCGGCGGCTCGATCATCGACACCGCCGGCAACAGCAACCACCACACCCATTGAACATACGACGGGGCTGCCGAAGGGCGGTCCGTCGAACATTCAACCGGCCCGCGCGAGCGGGCCTTTTCGTTTGCGGAGTTCGCCATGGGCAACACTCACAGCCATTCGGAGCCAGGCGCGGCCTGTCTCTGCCGGAGCGGGAGGACGGGGCGATGATCGGGATGGATCGCCGTAGCGGGCTGCCCCTGTCCGGCCTGGCTCATCTTAAACAGTCCGTCGAGGACATCCTGACCACCCCGTTGGGCAGCAGGCGCATGCGCCCCGAGTACGGCAGCAAGCTGCGGCGGATGGTCGACATGCCGGTGAGCGAAGGCTGGAAAAGCGCCGTGCAGGCCGAGGTAGCCCGTTCCCTGGGGCGCTGGGAACCGCGCATCGGATTGTCTGCCGTACGAGTCGTCGCGGTCGTCGATGGCCGCGTGGATCTGCTCCTGAGCGGCGTGTTCGAGGGCGAGAACATCAATATGGAGGTCTCGGCGTGATCATCGATCTTTCCCAGTTGCCGGAGCCAGAGGTTATCGAAAACCTCGATTTCGAGACGATTTACCAAGAGCTGTTGGGCGACTTCCGCGAAGCCATGGCTGGCGAATGGACAGCGGAGGTGGAGTCCGATCCGGTTCTCAAGCTTCTGCAACTGGCGGCCTATCGAGAACTGCTGCTGCGGGCGCGGATCAACGATGCGGCGCGGGCGGTGATGCTGGCATACGCCAGCGGTGCCGATCTCGACCAGATCGGTGCCGGCTTCAATGTGCAGCGTTTGCTGATCAGGCCCGCTCAGCCCGAGGCGGTACCGCCGGTGGAGGCACAATACGAGAGCGACAAGTCGCTGCGCAATCGCATCCAGCTCGCGTTCGAGCAGCTATCCGTCGCAGGACCGCGGAACGCCTATATAGCCCATGCGCTGGGCGCGGATGGAAGGGTGGCGGATGCCTCTGCGACCAGTCCGGCGCCCTGCGAAGTGCTGATCAGCGTGCTCGGGGTGGAAGGCAACGGGCAGGCACCGGAAGCGGTGTTGCAGGCAGTGCGCCTGGCGCTGAACGCGGAGGACGTGCGTCCTGTCGCGGATCGGGTAACGGTGCGCTCGGCAGGAATCGTTCCCTATCAGGTCAAGGCGCAGCTCTACCTGTTTCCCGGTCCCGAGGCCGAACTGATCCGTGCCGCCGCCGAGGCTTCGCTGCGCGACTACATTTCCGCCCAGCGCCGCCTGGGCCGCGACATCCGGCGTTCGGCCCTGTTCGCCACCCTGCATGTCGAAGGCGTGCAGCGCGTCGAACTGCAGGAGCCTGCGGCCGACGTGGTCCTGGATGAAACCCAGGCGGCCTATTGCACGGGGTACGCGATCACCTTGGGAGGCGTCGATGAGTAGCCGACTGCTGCCGCCAAACAGGAGTTCTCTGGAACGCTCTCTGGGTGATGTATTGCCTGCCGAACTGCCGGTGCCGCTTCGTGCGCTTAACGATCCGGCACGCTGTGAGGCGGCCTTGCTGCCCTACCTGGCCTGGACGCGCTCGGTGGACCGCTGGGACCCGGACTGGAGCGACGAGGCCAAGCGCAATGCGGTAGCGACGTCCTTCGTCCTGCACCAGCGCAAAGGCACGCTGACCGCGTTGCGCCAAGTGGTCGAGCCGATCGGTGCGCTGAGCGAGGTCACCGAATGGTGGCAGCGAAGCCCGACCGGCGTGCCGGGGACCTTCGAGATCACCGTGGACGTCAGCGACCGTGGCATCGACGAAGGCACCGTACTGGAGCTGGAGCGCTTGCTCGATGACGTCCGCCCGGTGAGCCGACACCTGACCCGCCTGGACCTGCGCATCACCCCGGTAATCCGGTCCCGTCACGGACTGGCCGTGACCGACGGCGACACCCTGGAAATCTTCCCCTGGAAACAGTGACATGACGACCAATACTCCGAAATACGGTGGCCTGCTCACCGACATAGGTGCCGCTGCGCTGGCTGCGGCCAGCGCCGCAGGCAAGAAATGGCAGCCGACTCATATGCTGATCGGCGATGCTGGCGGCGCACCGGGTGCTACTCCGGATCCGATACCCGCAGCCACGCAGACGAAACTGATCAACCAGCGCTACCGGGCGCAGCTCAATCGCTTGTTCGTGTCGGACAAGAACATCAATACTCTGGTTGCCGAGGTGGTGCTACCAGTTGAGGTAGGTGGCTTCTGGATCCGCGAGATCGGCCTGCAGGATGCCGACGGCAAGTTCGTCGCGGTATCCAACTGCCCGCCCAGCTACAAGGCAGCAATGGAAAGTGGCAGTGCGCGGACCCAGACCATTCGGGTGAACATCGCGCTCTCCGGCCTGGAGAATGTCCAGTTGCTGATCGACAACGGCATCATCTACGCCACTCAGGACTGGGTGAAGGAAAAGGTCGCTGCCGATTTCAAGGGCCGCAAGATCCTGGCTGGCAATGGCCTGGTCGGTGGGGGCGATCTTTCTGCCGACCGCAGCATTGGCCTGGCGCCTTCCGGCGTGACGGCGGGCAGCTATCGCTCGGTCACGGTGAACGCCAACGGGGTGGTCACCCAGGGCAGCAATCCGAGCACCCTGGCCGGCTATGCGATCGGAGATGCCTATACCAAGGCCGATACCGACGGAAAACTGGCGCAGAAAGCGAACAAGGCCACCACCCTGGCCGGCTATGGCATCACCGATGCGCTGCGAGTCGATGGCAACGCCGTGTCATCCAGCAGGCTGGCCGCACCGCGTAGCCTGGCAGCCAGTGGCGATGCCTCCTGGTCGGTGACCTTCGACGGCAGTGCCAATGTTTCTGCGCCGCTGAGTCTTTCCGCTACCGGTGTGGCAGCGGGCAGCTATCCGAAGGTGACCGTGGATACGAAGGGAAGGGTGACTGCTGGAATGGCGCTGGCGGCGACGGACATTCCCGGGCTGGATGCTTCGAAGTTGGTCAGCGGGGTGCTGGCCGAGCAGCGTTTGCCGGTATTCGCGCGCGGGTTGGCTACTGCTGTCTCGACCACTAGCGATCCGAACACCGCGACCGTGCCGTTGATGCTGACCAATCATGCGAACGGACCTGTTGCCGGACGGTACTTCTACATCCAGTCGATGTTCTATCCGGATCAGAACGGCAATGCTTCGCAGATTGCAACGAGCTACAACGCTACATCCGAGATGTATGTACGGGTGTCCTACGCGGCCAACCCTAGCGCCCGGGACTGGCTGCCCTGGAAGCGCTGCGACATAGGTGGTTCGTTCAGCAAGGAGGCGGACGGGGCCTTGGGCGGTGCGGTCAATCTCAACTCGCTGATCACGTCGGGATGGTGGTACCAGACGGCCAATGCACAGGCCGAAAGTGGGGCGAACTACCCGGTCCCCCGGGCCGGCTTGCTTCAAGTGCATAATGCAGGCACCAATTTCATCTACCAGACATACCAGGTTTATGACGGTGAAGGGTTCTATTTTCGTTGCCGCTACACCAACACCTGGTATCCATGGCGGCGTGTATGGCATGGAGCGGACTTCAATCCGAACGACTATCTGCTGAAAAGTGGCTTTACGTGGGCCGCCCTGCCAGGAAAGCCAGCGACCTTTCCGCCTACTGGCCACAACCACGACGCCGCCCAGATCACGTCGGGCATCCTGCCTCTGGCGCGCGGCGGTCTTGGTTCGAATACGGCAGCGGGGGCGCGCAACAATATCGGGGCTGGGGTTCCCGCGACGGCGAACCGATCGCTGAATGGCTGGTGGAAGGATAACGATACAGGACTCATCGTGCAGTGGATGACAGTGAGTGTCGGCGATCATCCGGGTGGAATCGTCAACCGCTCGCTGACCTTTCCGATCGCGTTTCCCACTACCTGCCTGCACGTGGTGCCGAGCGTCAAGGAACTGGGGCGGCCGGCGACGTCGGCATCGACCGTCACCCTCGCAGATGTCAGCGTCAGCACCACGGGGTGTGTGATCGTCGCTACCGAGTATCACGGTGCGGTCCAGAACTATGCGATCAGGCTTGTGGCCATTGGCTGTTGAGGTGACCCATGATTTTTTTCCATGCCGCCACTGGCGGTTTCTATTCGAAGGATGTCCACGGCGACCGCATGCCCATCGACGCGCGGATGTATCCCCTCGAGGAAGCTGAATACCTGGCGCTGTTGGTAGCCCAGAGCGAGGGCAAGCAGATCGTCGCCGACGCCGCCGGCCGTCCGTTCTGTATCGACCCGCCGGCCCCGGCAGAAGAGGTCCTGGCCCACCGTGAGCGCATCTGGCGCGATCGCCAGTTGACGCTTACTGATGGCCCCATCGCCCGTCACCGGGATGAGCTCGACCTGGGCAAGATTACGACCCTGAACCAGGCGCAACTGCTCGAACTCACGCTGTACCGCGCCAGCCTTCGAGACTGGCCGGCATCCGCGGCGTTTCCTGATTTAGGCGCAAGACCCGAGCCGCCGCTGTGGCTCGAACCGCTCATCACCCCCTGAACCCCGCCCCGTGCGGGGTTTTTCATTAATGGAGATCTACCTATGAGTTTCTTCCACGGCGTTACGGTAACCAACGTCGATATCGGTGCGCGCACCATCGCGCTGCCGGCCAGCTCCGTCATCGGCCTCTGCGATGTGTTCACGCCGGGGGCGCAGGCAAGCGCCAAGCCCAACGTTCCGGTGCTGCTCACCAGCAAGAAGGACGCCGCCGCGGCGTTCGGCATCGGCTCGTCGATCTACCTGGCCTGCGAGGCCATCTACAATCGTGCCCAGGCCGTGATCGTGGCGGTGGGCGTGGAGGCCGCGGAGACTCCCGAGGCCCAGGCCAGCGCCGTCATAGGTGGTGTCAGCGCCGCCGGCGAGCGCACCGGACTTCAGGCTCTGCTAGACGGCAAGAGCCGCTTCAATGCCCAGCCACGTCTACTAGTTGCGCCGGGTCATTCGGCCCAGCAAGCGGTGGCCACCGCCATGGACGGGCTGGCCGAGAAACTGCGGGCCATCGCCATTCTCGATGGTCCCAATAGCACCGACGAGGCGGCCGTCGCCTACGCCAAGAACTTCGGCAGCAAGCGCCTGTTCATGGTCGACCCGGGCGTGCAGGTTTGGGACAGCGCCACCAATGCCGCACGCAAGGCCCCGGCTTCGGCCTACGCCGCCGGCCTGTTCGCCTGGACCGACGCCGAGTACGGCTTCTGGTCCTCGCCGTCGAACAAGGAGATCAAGGGCATCACCGGCACCAGCCGTCCGGTGGAGTTCCTCGACGGTGATGAGACCTGTCGCGCCAACCTGCTCAACAACGCCAATATCGCCACGATCATTCGCGACGATGGCTATCGCCTGTGGGGCAATCGCACCTTGTCCAGCGACAGCAAGTGGGCTTTCGTCACCCGCGTTCGGACCATGGACCTGGTGATGGATGCGATCCTCGCCGGGCACAAGTGGGCGGTGGACCGCGGCATCACCAAGACCTACGTGAAGGATGTCACCGAGGGCCTGCGCGCCTTCATGCGCGATCTGAAGAACCAGGGCGCGGTGATCAACTTCGAGGTCTATGCCGACCCAGACCTGAACAGCGCCAGCCAGCTGGCCCAGGGCAAGGTGTACTGGAACATCCGCTTCACCGATGTGCCGCCTGCCGAGAACCCCAATTTCCGTGTCGAGGTGACCGATCAGTGGCTCACCGAAGTTCTGGATGTCGCCTAAGGAGCGCCCGTGATGATTCCGCAAACCCTGACCAATACCAACCTGTTCATCGACGGCGTGAGCTTCGCCGGTGACGTGCCATCCCTGACCCTGCCCAAGCTGGCTGTGAAGACCGAGCAATACCGTGCCGGCGGCATGGATGCGCCGGTATCCATCGACATGGGCCTGGAGGCGATGGAGGCCAAGTTCTCCACCAACGGTGCCCGCCGAGAAGCACTGAATTTCTTCGGCCTGGCCGACCAGAGCGCTTTCAATGGCGTGTTCCGCGGCTCCTTCAAGGGCCAGAAGGGCGCCAGCGTGCCAGTGGTGGCTACCCTGCGCGGCCTGCTCAAGGAAGTCGACCCGGGCGACTGGAAGGCCGGCGAGAAAGCCGAGTTCAAGTACGCCGTTGCGGTCAGCTACTACAAGCTGGAAGTCGATGGCCGCGAGGTCTACGAGATCGATCCGGTCAACGGTGTCCGTGCGATCAACGGTGTCGACCAGTTGGCCGGCATGCGCAACGACCTCGGCCTGTAAGAGGAGCTCCGGACATGACCCAAGAGAATCGACTGCCGGGCTGGCTGACGCTGGATGCTGACGCCGCCCTCGTTCGTCTCTCGCGTCCGGCACAGTGCAACGGGGTCAGCGTCGACACGCTGACCCTGCGTGCACCCACCGTGCGTGATATCCGCCTGGCCGGCAAGGTGGCCGGCGACGATGCCGAGGAGCGCGAACTGCAACTGTTCGCCTCGCTGGCGCAGGTCAGCCGCCAGGACCTGGAGGGGCTGAAGCTGAGCGACTACCAGCGGCTGCAGGGCGCCTACTTTCGCCTGGTGCAAGACGACACGGACGACACCTTCGCGTATGCGTCAACTGGCGAGGCGCCTGGCCATTGAGCTGGGCTTCCAGGCCAGCGAACTGGAGCGCATGACCCTGGGCGACCTGCTCTGGTGGCTCGCCGAGGGCGAGGAGTGAGCGACGGCGCCGTCCGCCAGGCGAGCGGCGCCCGCGCTACTTCAGTAGGTCCGCGGAGGCGGACATCGATAATAGACGAGACGAACCGTCATGAGTAAAGACATGGACCTGGTGGTCTCCATCGGCGGCATCGCCGACCCCTTCTTGGGCAAGGCATTCGAGACCGTCAAGGCACGGCTCGACAGTCTCCAGGAACGTTCCCGCCAGGCGTCCAGCCTGAGAGATGTGCTGGGAGACGCCATACGCCTGGAGCGAGAACTCGCCGATATGCGCAAGGTCGGGGACCGCGGCGTTGCTGAGCATGCCCGGCAGCTTGGCGAACGCCAGGAGCAACTGAAGCGACTCGGCATCGAGGCCAGGGCCGCGGGCGATGCCTACGCTCGACTGGGCGAGATGCAGCGTGGCCTGGATATGCAGGTCCGCGGCCTGCAACGGCTGGAGCAGGCCAGCCAGGCAATGCCATTGGCTAGCGCATTTTCTGGACTGGTCGTGGAAGCCAGCAAGACGGCTGCCGGTTATCAAGCGCGGTTGCGCGACCTGGCGATCCGCAACGGCCTGGACGTCGGCCGGGAGCCAGCCTTGGCATCCCTGATCCAGGACAGTGCCAGCCAGAGCGGCCTGGGACGCACGGCGACGCTGGACATGCTGGAGCACTTGAACGCCACCGGCATGGGGTTCGCCGCCGCGCAAATGAATCTGGGACTGGCGGGCCGCTTCGGCTTTGGCCAAGGGATTGCTTCAGCCGAGGCTGCGGGGCTGGTTCGAGCGTTGCAACTGGCCCAGGGTTCGGACTCGCCAGAGCAATTGTCCGCCTCCCTCGACCGCCTGGTCGTCCTGGGTAAAGGCAGAGTTGGCAGTGAGGCCCTGGCGCGTCGCCTGCCTGCCTTGTTGTCAGCGCTGGGCAATGCGGGAGAGGCCACGGCCGGCGATGTCGGTGCACTGGGGGCCTTGCTGGAGATTCAGGCAAAGAACACCACGCCAGACAAAGCGGACGTGCGGATGAAGGCCTGGCTGGAGTTCGTCGGCAGCGGCAGCTTGAAACGCGCTTATGGCCAGGACTACGACCGGGACCTGGAAGCGCTGCGCAAGGACGGAGCGAGTCTGCTGGAGGCCAACCTGGAGCTGGCTGCGCGCTATCGGGATAAGGGCGGCAAGCTCAGCGCCGGTGCGGCGTCGCCGGCGCTTGAAGCCTATCGAGCGTCGCGCGGCGAGTTCCAGGGCTTGCTCGAATCCCAGCAGTCTTCCGTAGGCTCTTCGGAGCGCGATGCGCGGCGTCGCGAGGGGATGTCCCAGGAGCTGTGGAAGGCTTCCAGCGACAGTTGGGAGAGGGCGCAGACCGCTTTGGGCAGCGCCCTGAATCCATATCTGGACAACCTGGCCAAGGGGAGCGCGGTACTCGGCGAGTCGACTGCGGAGCTGCTCGAAGCCTATCCGCGGACGACGGCCGGTCTTACCGCCGCCGCAGGTGCGGTGTTATCCGGGTATCTCGCCTACAAGGGAGGGCGCGGCGCTATCGACGTGCTGCGTGGCGGTCGGCTCGGTCGGCGAGGGATCGCTGCCGTCGGCGACCTGATCGAACGGGGTGCAGGCCGGGTATCGGGTGGTAGTGAAATACAACGCGTGTTCGTTACCAACTGGCCGGTGCCGGGAGGCGACTCTACGCTGGAGTCCGCGAGGAGGCCGGCACAACGAAAGCGCGGTCAAACACCACGCAGGAAGAGAGGCAAGGGCGGTGGGGTGAAGGCCCGCTCCCTTCCATCCCTTGGCTTCTCGGCCGGAGGAGGCTTGGGGGCGATGGCAGGAAAGCTGCCGCGCCTGTCGCGTTTGCCCATACGCAACGCGCCGCTGCAAGTGGCCTCGTCGTTGATCGATGTTGCTGAGGTTTACTCCAGCGACCTGTCGGAGAGCGAAAAGACCATCGCCTATGGCGAGGCCGGTGGCTCCCTGGCTGGTTCCCTGGCTGGCGCCGCTCTGGGAGCGAGCATCGGCTCGGTGGTGCCGGTGGTCGGTACGCTGATCGGTGGATTGGTTGGCGGCGCTATCGGCGCCTGGGGCGGTAGCGAACTGGGGGGGCGTCTGGGACGCAGTCTGGCTGGCGATCCGCCGGCGGACTCGGACAACAAGCCGGCGGTGCCCGCACCACAGGCCGAGCCCGTCGCGGCTGCGCCCAACTGGACCTTCGCGCCGCAGATCAACCTGACGGTGCAAGGCAACGTACACGAGCCGCAGCGCCTGGCCGACGAGTTGCTGCCCTACCTGCAACGCATGCTTGTCGACTTCGCCGACGAGCGGCAGCGGCGCAGCCTCTACGATCCGGCGATGGTCTAAGGAGTCCCCATGGCATATCTGGAACAATTGCAGGCCGGCCTGAGGTACCTGGGTCGCGCCGGCGAGTCCGGACGCAAGAGTCTGGACAAGGTGGTCGCTCCGGTGAACGGCGCGATCAGCGAGATCCGCGGCGCAGCCGCGGAGCTGGAGAACCTGCCCGGCGTATCGCCGGAAATGGCTGCCCGGCTGCAGCGTGCCATGCGCGGCATCGGCCAGGCGCAGGGCAAGGTGAACCGCGTGGTCTCCACCTATGACCGGGCGAGCCGGGCGTTGCTTGGTATCGACGAACGCCTGGATGCGCTGAAGGTGCAGGTGAACAGTGCCGCGCAGGCGGTCGGCAAGGTCGCTGGCGACATCAGTCCGACGCTGGCGGGGGTGCTGCCGTCGTGGCTGCTGGCACCCTCGGCGACGCCCCCGAGCGAGGCCGCAGCGCCCTTGCCGCACCTGCTGGTACTGCAGCCGCTGACCGCCAATGCCCAACCGTTCTACTTCAACCTGAATACTGCCGCCTTCGACGCCCTGCAGCGCAACAGTGCCTACAACTGGAGCGGGCAGGTGCGCCTGGGTCGGCGGCCGGCGCTGCAGAGCGTCGGCATGGGCGAGGAGAGCATCCTGCTCAAGGGTGCGGTATTCCCGCTGCGTCGACAGGTAGGTAACCAGGAAAAGGTCGTCGGTCTGGAGCAGCTCGAAGCGCTGCGCCGGTTGGCGGAGCGGCGTGAGCCGCTGATCCTGAGCAGCGGCTACGGCGAGGTGCAGATGGGCCTCTGGTGTCTGGTGCGGATCAGCGAGAACCAGAGCGCCCTGCTGGGCAACGGCGCTCCCCGCAAACAAACCTTCGACCTGGAGTTCAAGCGCTATGGCGACGACCTGCCGAACCGCTGACGGCGACATGCTGGACAGCCTCTGCTACCACGTCTATGGCCATCTGTTGGGCTGCGTCGAGGCGACCCTCGACGCCAATCCCGGGCTGGCCGATGAGCAGCAGCCATTCCGCGCCGGCTTGCTGATCAGTTTCCCTGACATGCCGGTGGTCAATGTCGAACAGGTGCGCCTGTGGGATTGATCGACCGCTCACCCGCAACCCCGCCTTGGCGGGGTTTTTCTTTTCTGGAGAAACCAGGTGCAACCGAGTTTCCGTATCGTTGCCGACGGCACCGACGTCACCCAGCGGCTGAATGACCGCCTGCTCAAGCTGACCTTGCTGGACAAGCCGGGCATGGAGTCCGACAGCCTGACCTTGAGGCTCGACGATCGCGATGGACAGTTGGCCTTACCCAGGCGCGGTGCGGTGCTGGAGGTTCATCTCGGCTATGCCGGCGAGCCACTGATGCGCATGGGACGCTTTACCGTGGACACCTTGCAGTGGGCTGGTCCGCCGGACTGCCTGACCGTCACTGCCAAGGCTGGCGACATGCGCGGCAGTGGCAAGACGATACGCAGCGGCGGCTGGGAGGGCACTACCCTGGCTCAGGTCTGCCGCGATGTTGGCGCACGCAACGGCTGGCGCGTGGAGTGTCCGTTGCAGGTGGCGATCGCCCGGGTCGACCAGGTCAACGAGTCCGACTACCACTTCGTCACCCGTCTGGCGCGCCAGTACGACTGCACCGCCAAGCTGGCCGAGGGCATGCTCATGGTGCTGCCGCGACAGAGCGGGCAGAGCGCCACGGGGCGTCGGATCGAACCTTTGGTGTTGGGACGTGCTGACGTCGGCAGCTTCGACGTTACCTACGACGACCGCAGCCTGATGAGAACGGTGAAGACTCGCTACCAATTGCCCGGCAGCGGCGAGGTCAAGAGCGTCGAGCTGAAGAACCCGAAGGCACCGGCTACGGCTACGGGCGAGCATGTCGACCGGCATCTCTATGCCAGCCGTGGAGAGGCCGAGCAGGCGGCGAAGGCTCGCCTGGCGAGCTTCAGCCGCTCCAGTGCCAGTGTGCGCCTGGAGTTGCCGGGGCGTGGCGACCTGTTCGCCGAGCGCAGCCTGCTGCTCCAAGGCTTCAAGGCGGGAATCGACGGCGAGTTCCTGATCGACTCGGTGGAGCACACCTACAGCTCCAGCGGATGGACCACTGTCGTGCAATGCAACGGCGGCCGAGGCGGCAAGGGGTGACGCCTGAAACCCATCGGAGTGCAGGAGGATCGATGAAACTGACCGAGCAGCAATTGCTGCGCATTTTTCCCAACGCCCGCCTCGTCGCGGGCGTTTTCGTTGTGGCGTTGCAACGGGCCATGGACGAGAGGGAGATCGACACACCGGCGCGGTGTGCCGCGTTTCTCGCCCAGGTCGGCCACGAAAGCAGCCAGTTGACCCGGCTGGTGGAGAACCTCAATTACAGCGCCCAAGGCTTGGCGGCGACCTGGCCGGGTCGCTATCTCGGCCCCGACGGGCAGCCCAACGCGTTGGCCTTGCGGCTGGCGCGCAATCCGCAGGCGATTGCCGACAACACCTACGCCACGCGCAACGGCAATGGCGACGAAGCGTCCGGCGATGGCTGGCGCTTCCGTGGGCGTGGCTTGCTACAGATCACCGGGCGTGCCAACTACCGGTTGGTCGGAGAGGCCCTCGGCGAGCCGCTGGAAGCCGAGCCCTGGCGCCTGGAGCAGCCCGTGCCGGCGGCCCGCAGCGCTGCCTGGTGGTGGGCCGGTCACGGGCTCAACGAGCTGGCCGACCGCGGCGAGTTCGCTGCCATCACCCGCCGCATCAACGGCGGCCTGAATGGCCAGGCGGAGCGCCTGGCGTTGTGGCAGCGGGCCAGGGCGGTGCTGTCATGAGCCGGCTCGCTCTGCTCCTGCCGGCCGTGTTGCTGGTCCTGCTGGCCGGCGCCTTGCTCGGCGGCGGCCTGGTTGCCCGCCACTATCGTCCGCAACTGGAGGAGGCCCTGGGCCAACTCACTGCCAGCCGCGTCGCCAGCGGCCAGCTCGAGGCTTTGCTCGATGAGCAGCAGCGAGCGCTGGCGGCGGTGCGGGCGAGCGCCGAGAGGCGCGCGAAGGACGTCGAGCAGGCAATCGGCGAGGCCAGGGCGCAGGCCGCGGAGCAGTATGCCGCGGCCGTGCGTCTGCTCCAGGAACCCGACATTGGCGTGGACTGCCAGGCGGCAGGTGCGGCGATCGACCGGGAGCTGGGACTATGACTCGTCTCCTGCTGGGGCTTTGTCTGCTTTTCGCGGGCTGCGCAGCCTCGCCGACGACACCTCGCCCCGTGCGCGTCGAGGTTCCCCTCGCAGTGCCCTGCCGTGTACCTGACGTGCGCCCGCCGAGCTGGGCCGGCGTCACGCTGAAGGCCGGCGATTCGCTGCAGGCCAAGGTTCGCGCATTGCTCGCCGAGCGCCGCCAGCGGCAGGGCTACGAACTCGAATTGCAGGCGGCGTTGCGTGCCTGCCGCTGAGACACTGGGCGCATATGGACGTCGATGGACGTGTGTCCGGCGCATATTGCCGTGTATTGATTCCGCAGCGTTGTCGAGCCGGGAATCGGTCGGTACAACGTAGTCATGCTTGTACAGGTGTGTCCCCCCAGGGATGTCACCTGCAACCTCAGAGCCCGGCCAGTGTGCCGGGCTTTTTCGTTTGCATCCGACAACGGCTCGGGACGTGGAGGCTCCTCGCCGACCGCGTACCGCGCCACGGCCGACCGTCCTGGGGACGGGGCCAGACGACCCGCCTGGTGCGGGTCTTTTCATGTGCATAAAGGAGAGTTTTCCATGTCCATCCTGACTCAAGGTACCCAGATCTACGCCCTGGTTCCGCCGGTATCCGGTACCGGTGCCGCTACCGTCCTGGAGATCGAAGGCGTGACTTCGTTCAACCCGGGCGGCAATCCGGCCGACCAGATCGAAGACCCGTGCCTGAGCGACACTTCGCGCAAGTACAAGAAAGGCCTGCGCACCCCTGGCCAGGCGACCCTCGGCATCAACGCCGATCCACGCCTGGCCAGTCACGTTCGGTTGTTCCAACTGTCCGAGAAAGATGGCGAGACGAGCGTCAAGTGGGCCATCGGCTGGTCCGACGGAATCGACGTAAAGCCGACCGTCAGCACCGAAGGCGACGATTTCGTGCTGCCGCCGGCGCGCACCTGGTTCACCTTCGAAGGCTACGTCAGCGACTTCCCCTTCGATTTCGCCAGCAACACGCTGGTCGCTACCCAGGCCACCATCCAGCGTTCCGGCGCCGGCAAGTGGACGCCGAAGTCGGCTTGAGGAGCGCGTAGATGAATCTCAACGAACTTCGTGCGGCGGGCGGTTTCATCGAGTCGGCGCTGGTGCGCAAGGAGATTACCTGGACCCGCGTTCCCGCCGGCAGGAAGAAGGCGGTCAGCGACACCTTCCAGGTGTTCGTCCGACGCAACAGTTTTGGCGCGGTGGAGCGCCTGTTTTCCGCCGAAGGCGACCAGCAGAGCCGCAACGCGCGCTACCTCGCCGAATGCATTCGCCTGGGCGAGACGGGAGAGGAAAGCCTGACCTACGAACAGGCCTACGACCTCGACCCGGCGCTGGGCTTCCTGCTGCTGCAGGCGGTCGGTGAGGTCAACCGGGTCGAGGACGCGGAAAAAAACTGACCCCCGCCGACGAGGTTTGGCACGAGCTGGTGCTGAACGGCGTCGGCGGGTCGACCATTGCCGAGGCCAAGGAGCGGCTCAGCTACGCCGAGTACCGCGCCTGGGTCGCCTACCTGAACAAGCGCGGCTCGCTCCATCCGGGACACCGGCTGGAGCTTGCGCTGGCTCGGATCGCTGCGTTGCTCGGGCATGCGCTGGGAGCGGACGCCGATCCCGACGCGTTCCGTCCGCATATGGCTCTCCAGCCCCTTTCGCTGCATCAGGCGATGGATCAATGGGCATGACAGGCCACCCCGCTGCGGCGGGGTCTTTTTCTGGAAGACATGAATCATGGCCACGAATACCGACGGCAGCCTGACGCTCGACCTGGTCCTTCGCAGCGAAGGGTACAGGGCCGGGATGGACAAGGTTGGCAGGATCAACGATCAGAAAATGCGTGCCATGGAGGCGCGCGCGGAAAAGGCTGGCAAGGCTATCGGCAAAAGCCTGGACAGTTCGGCACTGATTGCCAGCAGCGTGCTGGACCAGGCGCTGGACATGCTGGGCAGGACCAGTCGCCAGGCGGGTCAGGCCAAGAAGCCTGTGCAGAGCGCTCAGGACAAGGTACTGGCCGAGTGGAAGACCCGGCAGAAGGAGCTGGGGGAAGCCTGGAAGAGCTATCGCGAACCACTCCAGGATCTGTCCAAGCTCAACGAAGCACTACTGAAGAACTCTTCCGACAAGCTCGACAAGGCGCTGCTCAATCTCAGCGAGACCGGCAAGCTGTCGCTTGCCAACGTGGGCAAGGCCGCCTACGCCGATGCCGCGCGCCTCGCCTCGCGGCAGATGACGCTGATGCTGCTGGACGGGCTGTTTGGCTGGGTCGCCAGCGTCGGTACCGAGAAGCCCAAGGTCGACGACAAGACGGGCAAGGGACAGGCGAAGGCCGGCGACGACGAGAAGGAACAGCCGTCGCTCCAGTCGCAGGTCTTCAAGCAGTGGCTGTTGCAGATGAACAGTGTCTGGGGCGCCTACCGCGCGCCGCTGCAGGATATCTCCGGGATGACCGACGAGCTGTTCAGGAATGCGTCGGAGAAGCTCGAGAAGTCGCTGTTCAATTTCGCCACTACCGGAAAGCTGTCCTTGAGCAACTTCGCCAAGACGGTGATCGACGATGTCGCCCGGATCGCCGCGCGGCAGCTTTCAATGCTCGCCCTGGACGGATTGTTCGGCTGGATGAATGGCAAGGCCGGCATCACCGAGGCGCAACTGGCCAGCCAGAAGCCCTATACCTCGCTACTGGAAAAGGCCCGAGCAGATGCGGGACAAGCGGCTGCGGGCGCTCCCGCGGCCCAGGGTGCCGCGCCAATGCCGGCAGCGGCGATGGATGTCGGCGCGATGGTGGCCACTGCTTCCGGGCAGACCGGGGACGGTTCCAAGGTATCGGCTGGAGGGGCTTCGGCGAGCGCTGGCAAGCCGGTGGGCAGTTGGGTCGAACAGATGGACGCCTCCTGGGCGAGCCTGCGCGACCAGGCGCAGGACGTCTCGGGAATGATGGACATGCTGTTTACCAACGCTTTCACCAATATGGAGAACGCCCTGTTCACCTTTGCCACCACGGGCAAGCTGTCGTTCAAGGATTTCGCCGACTCGGTGATCCAGGATATGGCGCGGATCGCCGCGCGGCAGGCGACGCTGCAGATCATTGGCGGCATCGTCGGTGCGGTCAGCGGGTTCTTCGGTAGCGGCGCAACGGCGGGCTCGCGGATTTCCGACTATACCGGCTCGGACATGGCCAATTGGGTCAGCAAGCAACGCGCCGGAGGCATGCCTGGGTTCGCCAGGGGCGGTGCCTTCAACGATGGCATCCAGAGCGCGCCGGCGCTGTTCAGCATGGCCGGCGGTCGTCCGGCGCTGATCGGCGAGCGTGGGCCGGAAGCCATCATGCCGCTGAGTCGCGGTTCCGATGGTGTGCTCGGCGTGCGCGCGCTCGGCGGCGGCGAGGGGGGCAACGTCTTCAATTTCTCCACCAGCGTCAGCCTGGGCGGCGGCCGCGAGGGCACGGCGACGGCCAGCGGCGACGACGGTACGGGACAGCAGCTGGCGGGAATGATCAACGATGCCGCGCGCAACGTGGTGGCGCAGGAGCTGCGCCCCGGCGGCCTGGTATGGAGGATGGTGAATGGCTGATCTGGAACGCTTTACCTGGGACATCTCGATCGATTCCGCCGGCCAGGCGAACCAACTGGTACGCCAGGTGCAGTACGGCGGCGGCTACAGCCAGGCGCTCGGTGACGGGCTGAACAACCTCAGCGAGACCTGGCAGGTTTCGCGTACCGGCGATCTCGCGCTGATCGGCCCGATCCGCGATTTCCTCAAGCGCCACGGCGGCTACCGCTCGTTCCTCTGGACCTTGCCCACTGGCGAACCCGTACGGGTGCGCGCCCAGGGCTGGCAATTGCGGCCGCGCGGCAACGGCGTGTTCACCCTGAACACCACCTTCCAGCAAGTCTTCAATCCGTGAGGTAAGCATGACCATCACAGCCGATGACCAGGCCCTCGAGCCTGGGGCGCTGGTGCGCCTGTTCGACCTGGATTGCACCGGGTTCGGCGGCGAGATGCTGCGCTTCCACGGCCACCTGCAGCAGGGGCCGATCCACTGGCAGGGCAACGCCTACCAAGCTTGGCCGCTGGAGGCGCGCGGCTTCGAGCAGCGCGGCGACGGCCGGGCCAGTTCGCCGACCCTTAGCGTGGGCAACATCGACGGCAGCATCAGCGCGCTCTGCCTGTTCTTCGATGGCCTGGTAGGCGCGCGCCTGACCGTGCGCGAGACCTATGCGCACTACCTGGATGCGGCCAACTTCGCCGAAGGCAACCCGCAGGCCGACCCCTCCCAGGAGCGCCTGAACATCTGGTTCCTCGAGCAGAAGACCGCCGAGAACAGCGTCCAGGTGACCTGGGAGCTGTCCGCTCCGCCGGATTTCCAGGGCCAGCAGATCCCGGCGCGCCAGATCACCTCGCTGTGCCACTGGTGCATCACCAACGAGTACCGCGGGCAGGACTGCAACTACACCGGCACGGCGATGTTCGATGCCGACGGCAATCCGGTGGACGATCCGGCGCTGGACCGCTGCGGCGGCCGGGTCAGCGATTGCAAGCTGCGCTTCGGCGCGGACAACCCGCTGTCCCACGGCGGCTTCGCCGGCGCCGGCCTGGTCAGGATGTGAGCATGGAACTGAGCCGCAGCCTGCAGCGGGCCATCGCCGCACACGCCGCCCGCGAGCATCCGCGCGAATGCTGCGGGCTGATCGTTCGCGGTGCGCGTCAACGCCGCTACGTGGCCTGTCGCAACGCAGCCGGATCGCCCAGCGAGCACTTCGTGATCGATCACCAGGACTGGTGCGCCGCCGAGGACCAGGGCGAGGTCCTGGCCATCGTCCACAGCCACCCGGACGTTCCGGCCACGCCGAGCATGGCCGATCGGGTCAGTTGCGAACTGCATGGTCTGCCCTGGGTGATCCTGTCCTGGCCGGAAGGCGATGTCGCGCATCTAGCGCCGGAGGGCTATCGGGCGCCGCTGCTCGGCCGCGAGTTCGCCCACGGCGTGCTCGACTGCTGGAGCCTCTGTCGCGACTGGTACCGCCGCGAGGCAGGTCTGGAGCTTCCGGACTATCCGCGCCGCGACGGTTGGTGGGAAACCGGCGAGAGCCTCTACGAGCAGCACTATGCGGCGGCTGGATTCCGGCCGGTGCCGCTGGCCGGAATCCGCCGCGGCGACATGCTGGTGATGCAGGTCGGGAGGGCGCTGCACCCGAACCACGCGGGCATCTACCTGGGCAATGACTGGCGTCTGGACAGCGAGCCGGTCCAGGCGCTCGGCGGCGACGGACCGTTCCTGCTGCACCACCTGTACGGACGGCTGTCGACCCGCGACGTGTTCGGCGGACCCTGGATCGAACGCACGCGCCTGGTCTTGCGGCACACGCGGATGCCGCAGTGAACGACATATTCAAGCGAGCCGTCGGAATCGGCTCTTTACGAGAGGAACAGGTCCATGAATGACACCCTGAGTCAGGGCCTCACCACCATCCGTCTATACGGGGTTCTGGGCAAGCGCTTCGGCCGCATGCACGGCCGGTTATTGGAAAGCGGCACGGTACGCGAGGCGATGAGCGCCCTGAAGCACACCATGGAGGGATTCGAGACGTTCATGCGCGAGGCGGAATCGAAAGGGCTGACCTTCGCCGTGTTCCGTGGGCGTACCAACCTGTCCGGCGAGCAACTGGACATGCGCGGACGCGAGGATATCCGCATCGTGCCGTTGGTGATCGGGAGCAAGCAGGCGGGGCTTTTCCAGACGATTCTGGGGGCTGCCTTGATTGTCGTGGGTGGATTCACGACGTTCTTCTCCGGTGGAACCAGTTCGTTCCTGGTAACCGCTGGAGTCAGCATGTTGGCGGGCGGCGTCATGCAGATGCTCAGTCCCCAACCCAAGGGCCTGAAGGGCCGCGAGGCCCCCGAGAACGCCCCCAGCTATGCCTTCGGCGGCCCGGTCAACACCATCGCCCAGGGCCATCCGGTCGGCGTGCTCTACGGCAAGCGCCGCATTGGCGGCGCGGTGATCAGCGCCGGCATCTATGCCGAGGACCGGCTGTAGCCGGCAACGCCGTAACAGGCCCGCCATGCGCGGGCGTTTTTTTGCCTGAAGGAACGTCATGAACAAGACCATCACGGGCCACAAGGGTGGCAGCAAGAAGCCGCGCCAGCCGGTGGAGATGCCGGACTCGGTGCGCTCGATCGCGCGGGCGAAGATTCTCCTGGCACTGGGCGAAGGCGAGTTCGACGGTGGCGTCGACGGCCGTTCGATCTACCTGGACGATACGCCGTTGCTGGCGGCGGACGGCTCGGTGAACTTCCCCGGAGTGACCTGGGAGTTCCGTCCGGGCTCGGTGGACCAGGAACACATTGCCGGTGTGCCCGCCGTGGAAAACGAACTGGCGGTCGGCGTCGAACTCAAGAGTGACGCGCCCTGGGTCCGCGCGGTGAACAACACCCAGCTCTCGGCGGTGCGCCTGCGCCTGTCCTGGCCGGCCATCCAGCGCCAGCAGGAAAACGGTGACGTGGTCGGCTACCGCATCGACTACGCGATCGACATCGCCGTCGACGGCGGTGCCTGGCAGGAAGCGCTGAAGGCTTCGCTGGACGACAAGTCCACCAGCCGCTACGAGCGCTCCCACCGTGTCGACCTGCCGGAGGCGCGGAGCGGCTGGCAGGTGCGCGTGCGCCGCCTGACGCCGAACCAGAACAACAACCGCGTCGCCGACACCATGCGGGTCGAGGCGATCACCGAGGTGATCGACGCCAAGCTGCGCTACCCGAACACCGCGCTGCTGTTCGTCGAGTTCGATGCCAGCCAGTTCCAGAGCATTCCGCAGATATCGGTGGAAGCGCGCGGCCGGCGGGTGCGGGTGCCGAGCAACTACGATCCGCAGACCCGTAGCTACAGCGGCACCTGGGACGGCTCGTTCAAGTCGGCCTGGACCAGCAACCCGGCCTGGCACTGGTACGACATCGTGTTGCACAAGCGCTTCGGCCTCGGTCGGCGGATCGACGCGAGCATGGTCGACAAGTGGTCGCTGTACCGCATCGCCCAGTACTGCGACCAGTCGGTGCCCGACGGCAAGGGCGGCCAGGAGCCGCGCTTCAGCTGCAACCTGTACCTGCAGAGTCGCGCCGAAGCCTGGACCGTGCTGCGCGACCTGGCAGCGATCTTCCGCGGCATGTCCTACTGGTCCGGCGCGGAAATGGTGGCGGTATCCGACATGCCGGAGGACGAGGCCTACACCTTCTCGCCGTCGAACACCGTGCGTGGCGACGACGGCAGCCACTTCAACTACAGCAGCAGCCGCCAGCGCGATCGCCATACCCTGGCCCTGGTCAACTACGACAATCCGGGCAACGGTTACCAGAGCCAACCGGTAGCGGTGAACAATGACCGCGCGCAGCGCCGCTACGGCATCAGCCAGTTGGAGATCACCGCGATCGGCTGCACCTCCGAGGGCGAGGCGCAGCGGCGTGGCCAGTGGGCGCTGCTGACCGAGGAGCTGGAGCAGGACGCGGTGACCTTCCGCACCGGCATGGATGGCCGTGGGCTGGCGCCGGGGAAGATCATCGCCGTAGCCGACCCGGTCAAGTCCGGCAAGCAGATCGGCGGACGCCTGAGCGCGGTGGATGGCCGCGCGCTGACCCTCGACCGCGACGTCGAGGCCCGACCCGGCGATCGCCTGCTGGTCAACCTGCCGAACGGCAAGGCCGAGGCGCGCAGCGTCCAGTCGGTGGTAGGCCGCGTGCTGACCGTGACCGCCGCCTATTCGGAGACGCCTCGGCCCCAGGGGCAGTGGGCGCTGCAGAGCAACAGCCTGACCACCCAGCGCTTCCGCATCATGAGCATCACCCGGCCGGAGGACAATCTTTTCGAGATCACCGCGCTGCAACACAACGCGAGCAAGTTCGACGCCATCGACAACGGTGCGCGCATCGAGCTGCCGCCGGTCACCAGCATTCCGCCGGGCGTGCAGGCGCCGCCGCAGAACGTGCGGATCAAGGCTTTCACCAAGGTCGACCAGGGGTTGGCGGTGACCAGCCTGTCGGCCTCCTGGGATGCCGCGCCGAACGCGGTGGCCTACGAGGCCGAATGGCGCAAGGACTCGGGCAACTGGGTGCGGGTGCCGCGAACCTCGGCGCTCGGTTTCGACGTGCCGGGCATCTATGCCGGTCGCTATCTGGTGCGGGTACGCGCCTTGAACGTGATGGAGGTCGGCTCGGTCTACGCCAGCAGTGTGGAGACCGCTCTTGAGGGCAAGACCACGCCGCCGCCGGCGCTGGCCTACCTGCGCTGCGTGGCCGGCCCCTGGCGCATCGGCCTGGAGTGGGGGTTCCCGGCCAGCGGCGCAGCGGACACCGCCTACACCGAGATCCAGCAGTCCGCCACGCCCGGCGGCAGCGAGGAGACCGCACGGGCGCTGGGCCTGTTCGCCTACCCAGGCAATACCCACCTGGTATCGCCGATACCGGCCGGCGAACGGCTGGCGTTCCGCGGTCGCTTGATCGACCGTAGCGGCAACGTCGGCGCCTGGTCGAACTGGGTCACCGGCACCAGCTCCAGCGACGCCAGCGAATACAACCAGTTGATCACCCAGGAGTACGTCGAGTCGGCGCTGGGCCAGCAGTTCTTCTCCGATATCGAACGGATGCAGGTGGATATCGGGGGCTTGCAGAAGCAGGTCGGCGACCTCGCCGACGTTCTGCTGTACGACCCGGCCAAGGTCTACGCGAAGAACGACATGGTGCGACAGGGGCAGCGGTTGTACCAGGCACTGAAGGCTGTGCCGGCGAAGACGGCGCCGCCGAACGCGGCCTACTGGTCCGATATCGGCCAGTCGCTGGAAACCGCCAACGGGCTGGCGCAGCAGGTGGCGAGCCATACCGCTGAAATCAGCGAACTCGACGGCAGGATCGAAGCAGCGGCATCGAATCTGGATGTGCTGCAAGCTGCCGCCCGCGGGAAACCGGCGACCGGAGAGAAGGCGGATGCGCTGAAGGGCTGGGACACCATTGCTCGAGCTGCCACCGAAGTCACCGTGCGGGCGAACGAGGACGAAGCGCAGGCGAAGCGGACGAGCTTGCTTGAGGCGTGGACCGGGACGGCGGAGGGCAGGATCGCAACCGTCGAGTCGGTCGTTGCGTCGAACAATGCTGTAACCGTCCAGCGGCTGGATCAGCTCACCGGCCAGGTTGCGAGCAACGCCTCGGCGATCAGCACCGAACAGACCGTCCGTGCCAACGCGGACAGCGCCCTGGGGCAGCGGGTGGATACCGTCAGCGCGCGCACCGATACCAACGAGGCGAACATCCAGACCACCTCTCAAGCGGTTACCTCGCTGGATGGCAACGTCAAGGCGCTCTACAGCGTGAAGCTCCAGGCGCATGCCAACGGGCAGAAGTACGCCGCTGGCTGGCAACTGGGCTTCGACAGCGGTACGAGCGTGACGACCATGGCGTTCCAGGCTGATCGGTTCCTCTGGTTCAACAGTTCCAGCGGGCAGACCGTGGCGCCGGTTTCGATCGTTGGCGGCCAGATGTTCATCAACAACGCGATGATTCAGGACGGATCGATCACCAACGCGAAGATCGGCAACGTGATTCAGTCGAACAACTATGTGTCTGGTCAGACAGGTTGGCAGATAAATAAAACCGGGGGCATAGAGCTCAATGCATCATCAGTAAACGCAACGTCACGCTTTACCGGGGGAAAGTGGACGATTACTGATAATGCGACAAATATAGTTGTTGTGGAGATATCAGTCTGATGGCGACATTCATTATTCGTGACAGGTTGACAGGGAGGGTTAAGGTTGATCTGTCGAGTCGTATTACCAAACAGTTGGGAATTATCTCAACTGGTAATTCGGCAGGCAGTATTGTTGTTCCAGAGTTTTCTGGCGGCAGCCCCTGGTGGTCATGGATTCCAGATATTGAGTTTGTCACCTTCAATCTGCCTAGTATTACTGTGTCTGGTAATACCTTGTCATGGTCGACTCCGCCAAGGTCGATTAGTATCGTCTATGGGATTTATTAATGGCGCGGGTTATTGTCAGAAATCCAAGCGGGGCGGTCGTTATTGACGACAGCTTTGTAAATACGGCGCTGAAAGCAAAGGGGGCGGTGACTACTGCGAATGATGGCAATGGAGTCATTTCGGCGGTGGTCTCGCACACCGCGATCAGTTCTAGCAGACTGCCGATACTGGCGCTATCCTCGAATCAGCTTGTGTATCTGTCGAAGGTGCAAAGGAATGGCACATCAGTTTCTTGGAAGGTGGCAACTCAGTCCGAGGGGAGTGTTTCGTATTATATTTTCGATGACCCATCATCAACTTCCGCTGCTGGCAGTCTTGTTTTAAGAAACGCAGCCACAGATGTAGTGACTTTCGATAGTGATCTTGATTACTTGAAAGTTGTTGGGGTGTATGTCACCCCCAAGGGAACAGGTGTCGCTACTTACCAGCTTCCCCCTGGCAGGGTCTATGCGATAGTCCCTCTGGCTTCGTCATATTCGACTCAAGTAGGTCCCGCTCCTTCGCCACCGAATCCTCCGCCTCCCTTTCCGCCGAAATGGCGGATTGAGTTGATGGATGCAAGCGCATCTCGAATCTCTGGAAACACTCTGACAGTTGAGCGCGTAACGGTATACAACAGGCTTTTACAGGGCGGAGTGACAAACCAAACTTACTACAGTGGTGGAGATTCCGCCGTAATGATTGTCGATGTTACCTCTCTTTAATGAGGAAAGTTCATGGTATGGTATTCAACCGGCACCGTAGCGGTGACCGCAAATAGCCCGACCGTTACCGGTACTGGCACACAGTTCTCGTCCAATGCCCGGGTCGGCGATGCATTTCGTGGCCCCGATGGTTGTTGGTACGAGGTCACAAACGTCGCCAGTTCGACGGTCATCTCGATCAAACCCAACTACCAGGGCAGCACGGCCAGCGGCCAGCCCTATGCAGTGGCGCCGATCCTGGGCTACGACAAGGACCTATCAGATCGTTTCAACCAGATCGCGATGGACTGGGGGGCGACCCTTGCGGGCATAAAGCCGTGGGCCCTGTCCAATACCGGCACGCAAGCGCAGGCGGACATGGGAATGACGGCGGTGGGGCGGGGACTCAACGCCGCAGCGACTGCTGAGAATGCCCTGAGCTTTATTGGTGGCATGCCGAAGTCGATGTCCAATCTGCGGGCTGTCAGCGACGCCAATAATGTCCCGAACGAATGCGGGTTCTACGGTATCGGAGCGTCGCCTTGGGCGAACTTGCCGCCGGGGGTCGACGGTATCAACCCTATCGGATCCATGCTCTACCACCATCCGTACGATGTGAGCACCGCCGTGCAGATGCTCATTCCGCGAACCTCTGACCTCATGTACTTCCGCCGGAAGCTCTCCGGCAACTGGGGCGCATGGGTGCGGCTACTCTCGGATAAGCAGCTTGTAGGTACGGTATCTGTTGACGGGTCGAATGTTCCGAACGGTGCGGTCATGCAGCAGAACGGGACCACGGCTATCAACGTGGGCACCAGTCTGCGTTTCGCCGACGGCACTCAGATTATCTACGCGAAGCTCCGTCTGGAATTCAGCGCGGTAGACATCTTGACCCGCCAGTACACGTTCCCCATGAGCTTTTTCGAACCCCCGAATGTCACCGCTACTTTAATTCAAGGTCAGCAGTCGGATATCAATCCATTGCAGTTCCAGCAACTCGGTCCGGTATTGGTCGCTGCTACTACTGTTAGCGCGTGCAACGTACGAGTCATGCGCCCTACTTACGTATCGAGTGGCTGGGCTTCTGGGAACTTCATCGACTGTTCTGTCAACGCGGTAGGGAGATGGCGCTAATGAAGTTCTTGCTAAAACCCGACCTGCAAGTCGGATTGCCTGGCAAAGAACGGGTAAGCTCGGTTTCTGTAAACGGATTGCGGTTGACTATCGACGGCGTAGAGTTCGATTTTTCTCCACTTGCAGTGGGTGGGTACTTGCCTCCGGAGGCATACATCAACATAACCCCCCTGCAAGAGGTGGAGGTTCGAAGCAACTTTCTTCTCGTACGCTACATCCACCAAGTGACAGCAGACATTCTGACTGCTTATCGCGCCGAGATTGAACCAATTTTGGTGGAAGTTGACGGACCTGTGGAGCTACCGAAATGAACATTGACTGGAGCCAACTGAGAACCCCCGAGCAGCAGGCCGCCGAACGCTTGCAGGCTGAGTACGATGCCGCAGCCGCGGCGCGGGCAAATGCCTACCGCCTGGAGAGTGACCCGCTCAAGACCGAGGCCGAGTTCGACGCTATCAAGGCCGGCACCGAGCCGGACTACTCTGACTGGATCGCCAAGGTAGAAGAGATCAAGGGGCGATATCCACTTCCTTGAACCCGCCCGCCATGTAAGCAGGCTTCAGCGCCACCCCGAAGCCTGTCTTGACAGTAGCATCCCCTGCGCCGGCCGCTCCGGCCGGCGCTCTTCCCGACATCCCGCTGTTGCACCCATCCTCCCCACTGGGCTATGTTCCCCAACATGGCTCCGTGAGACCGCTATCGTGATCCACCTCAGCAGCATCATCACCTCCCTCATCAAGGCATTCGCCCGTTGGCGCTGGCGCGCCTGACTTCTTCTTCGCCGGCCTGGCCGGTCACGTCTCCCTGCGTCCCCCGTTTTCCACAGGCATAATGCCGACGATCCACTCCCCCTTCCTCCGCGAGCACGCCGGGAAACGGGTGTGGCGAAAGCCGGGTGATGCGATTCGCATAAGAATGAAATCAAGAGGTTACAGCCAGCATGCTGCTGATGATCGATAACTACGACTCCTTCACCTACAACCTGGTGCAGTACTTCGGCGAACTCAAGGCCGAGGTCAAGGTGGTGCGCAACGACGAACTGAGCGTGGAACAGATCGAGGCCCTGGCGCCCGAGCGCATCGTCCTTTCCCCCGGTCCCTGCACCCCCAACGAGGCCGGCGTCTCGCTGGCCGTTATCGAGCGCTTCGCCGGCAAGCTGCCGCTGCTCGGTGTCTGCCTTGGCCATCAGAGCATCGGCCAGGCCTTCGGCGGCGAAGTGGTGCGGGCGCGGCAGGTGATGCACGGCAAGACCAGCCCGATCCACCACAAGAACCTCGGCGTGTTCGCCGGCCTGGCCAATCCCCTGACGGTGACGCGCTACCACTCGCTGGTGGTGAAGCGAGAGAGCCTGCCGGAATGCCTGGAGATCACCGCCTGGACCCAACATGCCGACGGAGCGCTCGACGAGATCATGGGCGTACGCCACAAGACCCTGAATGTCGAGGGCGTGCAGTTCCATCCCGAGTCCATCCTCACCGAGCAGGGCCACGAGCTGCTGGCCAACTTCCTCCGCCAGCAGGGCGGCGTGCGTGGGGAGGGCAACTGAGATGGATATCAAGGGAGCCCTCAATCGCATCGTCAACCAGCTCGACCTGACCACCGACGAAATGCAGGCGGTCATGCGCCAGATCATGACCGGGCAGTGCACTGACGCGCAGATCGGCGCCTTCCTGATGGGCATGCGGATGAAGAGCGAAACCATCGACGAGATCGTCGGCGCGGTGGCGGTGATGCGCGAACTGGCCGACGGCGTGCAGTTGCCTACGCTGAAGCATGTGGTCGACGTGGTCGGCACCGGCGGCGATGGCGCGAACATCTTCAACGTATCCTCGGCGGCGTCCTTCGTGGTCGCCGCCGCTGGCGGCAAGGTCGCCAAACACGGTAACCGCGCGGTCTCCGGCAAGAGCGGCAGCGCCGACT
Source organism: Pseudomonas sp. B111 (assembly GCF_026428275.1). NCBI lineage: Bacteria > Pseudomonadati > Pseudomonadota > Gammaproteobacteria > Pseudomonadales > Pseudomonadaceae > Pseudomonas > Pseudomonas sp. B111. The sequence continues at coordinate 6,106,251 of NZ_CP097857.1, forward strand.
TGCTGGAAGCCGCCGGCATCTACCTGGAGCTGACCTCCGAACAGGTGGCGCGTTGCATCGACACCGTCGGCGTCGGGTTCATGTTCGCCCAGGTCCACCACAAGGCGATGAAGTACGCCGCCGGTCCGCGCCGCGAGCTGGGCTTGCGGACTCTGTTCAACATGCTTGGCCCACTGACCAACCCGGCGGGAGTCAGGCACCAGGTGGTCGGGGTGTTCACCCAGGAACTGTGCAAGCCGCTGGCTGAAGTGCTCAAGCGTCTCGGCAGCGAGCATGTGCTGGTGGTGCATTCGCGCGACGGGCTGGACGAGTTCAGTCTGGCCGCGGCGACCCACATTGCCGAGTTGAAGGACGGCGAGGTACGCGAGTACGAAGTGCGTCCCGAGGACTTCGGGATCAAGAGCCAGACCCTGATGGGGCTGGAGGTCGACAGTCCGCAGGCCTCGCTGGAACTGATCCGCGACGCTTTGGGGCGGCGCAAGACCGAGGCTGGGCAGAAGGCCGCCGAGCTGATCGTGATGAATGCCGGCCCGGCACTGTACGCTGCCGATCTGGCGACCAGCCTGCACGAGGGCATTCAACTCGCCCACGATGCCCTGCACACCGGGCTGGCACGGGAGAAGATGGACGAACTGGTGGCCTTCACCGCCGTTTACAGAGAGGAGAACGCACAGTGAGTGTGCCGACGGTTCTGCAGAAGATCCTCGCCCGCAAGGCCGAGGAGGTCGCCGAGCGCCGTGCGCGCGTCAACCTGGCCGAGGTCGAGCGGCTGGCGCGTAGCGCCGATGCGCCGCGCGGCTTCGCCAATGCCCTGCTGGAGCGGGCCAAGCGCAAGGAGTCGGCAGTGATCGCCGAGATCAAGAAGGCATCGCCGAGCAAGGGCGTGCTGCGCGAACACTTCGTCCCGGCAGAGATCGCCCGCAGCTACGAGGCGGGTGGCGCGGCGTGCCTGTCGGTGCTCACCGACGTGGACTTCTTCCAGGGCGCCGATGCCTATCTGAAGGAAGCGCGGGCCGCCTGTGCGCTGCCGGTGATCCGCAAGGACTTCATGATCGATCCGTACCAGATCGTCGAGGCGCGGGCGATCGGTGCCGACTGCATCCTGCTGATCGTCTCGGCGCTGGACGACGTGCTGATGGCCGAACTGGCGGCGACTGCCAAGTCGGTCGGTCTCGACGTACTGGTCGAAGTGCATGACGGCACCGAGCTGGAACGTGCACTGAAGACCCTGGACACGCCGTTGGTGGGCATCAACAACCGCAACCTGCACACCTTCGAGGTGAGCCTGGAAACCACCCTCGACCTGTTGCCGGAAATTCCCCGCGACCGCCTGGTGGTCACCGAGAGCGGTATTCTCAACCGGGCCGACGTGGAGCTGATGGAAGTCAGCGAGGTCTACGCCTTCCTGGTTGGCGAGGCGTTCATGCGGGCCGACGATCCTGGCCTCGAGCTGAAGCGCCTGTTCTTCCTGGAGCGTGGCGGTGTGGTGCTGGGCGCCGATCCTGACTGATCCGCGCTGTCGAACCCCATGAAAAAGGCCGGTTGCGACCGGCCTTTTTCATGGGTGCTGTTCAGCGGGTGCCGAAGACCACCATGGTCTTTCCTTTCACATGCACCAGGCCCTGCTCCTCCAGGCTCTTCAGCACGCGTCCGACCATTTCCCGCGAGCAGCCGACGATCCGGCCGATCTCCTGGCGGGTGATCTTGATCTGCATGCCGTCCGGGTGGGTCATGGCGTCCGGTTGCTGGCACAGGTCCAGCAAGGTGCGGGCGACGCGTCCGGTGACGTCGAGGAAGGCCAGGTCGCCCACCTTGCGGGTGGTCTTGCGCAGGCGGTCGGCCATCTGGCTGCCCAGGGTGTAGAGGATCTCCGAGTCCTGCTGCGACAGTTCGCGGAACTTCGCATAGCTGATCTCGGCGACTTCGCATTCCACCTTGGCACGAACCCAGGCGCTGCGTTCCTGTTCGCTGCCTTCCTTTTCGAACAATCCCAGCTCGCCGAAGAAATCACCGCTGTTGAGGTAGCCGATGATCATTTCGCGGCCGTCGTCGTCCTCGATGAGGATGGTGACCGAACCCTTGATGATGAAGAACAGCGTTTCGCAGCGATCGCCGGCATAGATGATGGTGCTCTTTGCGGTGTAGCGGCGGCGGTGACAGTGTGCGAGCAGCTTGTCTAGGTGTTTGAGTTTGGGTGTGTGGGTAATAGCTACCATGCCCGAGTCCCGAAAGAATAAAGAATATGCCTGACGTACAAGGCGATGTTTTTTTGAGTTCTTATGGAGAGACCTGCCAGGGCCCGGGAGCTCAGCGGAGAGCTCCCCCCAACCGGGCAGATCAGGAAGTGTGCCAGTAAACCGCGTCCAGCTTAAGGACAGTCTGAAAAAGACTTTCTGATTTTGGCAAAATAGCCGAACGCCACCCACCGAGTTTTCTGATGAAGCAGATGACCTTCGCCGATGCCGAGTACGCCGGCAAGCGCAAGCAGACCCGCAAAGAGCTGTTCCTGATCGAGATGGATCGGGTGGTGCCGTGGAAGGGGTTGATTGCCCTGATCGAGCCGCATTACCCCAAGGGTGAAGGTGGCCGTCCGGCGTACCCGTTGATGGCAATGCTGCGGGTTCATCTAATGCAAAACTGGTTCGGTTATAGCGATCCAGCGATGGAGGAGGCACTGTACGAGACCACCATCCTGCGGCAGTTCGCGGGGCTGAGCCTGGAGCGTATCCCCGACGAAACCACCATCCTCAACTTCCGTCGCCTGCTGGAGAAACACGAACTGGCTGCTGGCATCCTGGCCGTGATCAATGGCTACCTGGGTGACCGTGGCCTGTCGCTGCGCCAAGGCACCATCGTCGATGCCACGCTGATCAATGCGCCGAGTTCGACCAAGAACAAAGACGGCAAGCGCGACCCAGAGATGCACCAGACCAAGAAGGGCAACCAGTATTACTTTGGCATGAAGGCCCACATCGGCGTCGATGACGAATCGGGCCTGGTGCATAGCGTGGTAGGTACGGCGGCTAACGTGGCGGACGTCACCCAGGTCGACAAGTTGCTGCATGGCGAGGAAAACGTGGTCTGCGCCGATGCGGGTTATACCGGCGTCGAGAAGCGTGCCGAGCATGATGGCCGCGAAGTGATTTGGCAGGTGGCAGCACGGCGCAGCACTTACAAAAAGCTGGGCAAGAGCAGCGCGCTGTACAAAGCCAGACGCAAGATCGAGAAAGCCAAGGCTCAGGTACGGGCCAAGGTTGAGCACCCGTTTAGGGTGATCAAGCGGCAGTTCGGTTATGTGAAGACGCGCTTCCGTGGCTTGGCCAAGAATACTGCGCAACTGGTGACGCTGTTCGCGTTGTCGAACCTGTGGATGGCACGCCGACATTTGCTGACCAATGCAGGAGAGGTGCGCCTGTAATGCAGGAAATGGCCGCCGCGAGGTGTTCTCGGCGGCTAGAAACACCGAAATGAGCTGGTTATCTGATCGTTTTTGATCGGTTTGCCGCTTTCAAAATCGGCGGAGGCTGAAGTCAGCCGGAAATGCATGGCTACTTCAGACCATCCTTAACAGACCGACCATGAAGGTCGATGTGATTTTGCGACGCAGCTATCAGGACTGTGATCCCGTACTGTCCTTGGGCCCTGTGCTAAGCTGGCGCCCTTTGCCGGCGGGAGTCTGAACGATGAAAGCGCGTATCCAGTGGGCGGGCGAGGCGATGTTCCTTGGCGAGTCCGGTAGCGGCCACGTGGTGGTCATGGACGGTCCGCCGGACCATGGCGGACGCAACCTCGGGGTGCGCCCTATGGAGATGGTCCTGATCGGCCTCGGCGGTTGCACCAATTTCGATGTGGTCAGCATCCTGAAGAAGGCGCGCCAGCCGGTGGAGAGCTGCGAAGCCTTCCTCGAGGCCGAAAGGGCCGACGAGGAGCCCAAGGTGTTCACGAAGATCCACGTGCACTTCGTGGTCAAGGGCCGCGGTCTCAAGGAGGCCCAGGTCAAGCGCGCGGTGGAGCTGTCGGCGGAGAAATACTGCTCGGCATCGATCATGCTCGGTCGCGGCGGGGTGGAGATCACCCACGACTACGAGATCGTCGAACTCGGCTGAGACGACATCCGGTCATCATAAAAGGGGCGCAAACTCTGGCGGAGGCTTGATTGGCTCTGCATAATGCGCCCCTTTTTTCGTGCCGCGCGATTCCGTCGGGCGGCCGTTCAGTTCGGAAGATTCTTCCGCTCTGATAGACGTTTCCCGAGCCATCCCGGTCGGGTGACCAATGGCGCCAGCCGGCGCCCGTGCAACTCAACAAACCACAATCGCCATCGCGAAGAGGTGTTAACCGTCCTACGCAGGTGCGTCGTTCGCATCTGACGGGCATGCCCCAACCCTGCGGCAGAGCCGCAAGCAACCGAGAGAGTTCCCCACGGTGAAAAGCAAACTCAAGCTCCACGGGTTCAACAACCTGACGAAGACCTTGAGCTTCAACATCTACGACATCTGCTACGCCGAGACGCCCGAAGACCTCCAGGCCTACGTGCAGTACATCGACGAAGAGTATGACGCGGAGCGTCTGACGCAGATTCTTACCGATGTTGTCGACATCATCGGCGCCAATATCCTGAACATCGCGCGTCAGGACTACGACCCTCAGGGCGCCAGCGTGACCATCCTGATCTCCGAGCAGCCGGTCACTCCGACCGACAGCCAGATCGAAGAGTCCCCGGGCCCGCTGCCGGACACCATCCTGGCGCACCTGGACAAGAGCCACATCACCGTGCATACCTACCCGGAAATCCATCCGGTGGACGGCATCGCGACCTTCCGCGTGGACATCGATGTGTCCACCTGCGGAGTGATCTCCCCGCTGAAGGCCCTGAACTACCTGATCCACCAGTTCGACTCGGACATCGTCACGGTCGACTATCGGGTCCGCGGCTTCACCCGCGACATCGAGGGGCGCAAGCATTTCATCGACCACGAGATCAACTCGATCCAGAACTATCTCTCCGACGACACGCGCGAGGCCTACCAGATGACCGACGTGAACGTGTACCAGGAGAACCTGTTCCACACCAAGATGCTGCTCAAGGACTTCGAACTGGAGAACTACCTGTTCGGCGACGCTACCCGGACGCTCTCGACGGAGCAGCGCGAGCAGGTCACGGAACGGCTCAAACACGAAATGCTGGAGATCTTCTACGCGCGCAACATGCCGCGCTGATCGCACACGAGAAAGAAAAAGCCCGCTTCGAGCGGGCTTTTTCATGCATGCGATTCAGATGCGGTAGGTGCTCTTGGTCATCACCTTCGCCAGCAGGCTCATGCCCAGCTTCACCGGTGCCGGGAAGCGCAGGCCGCCGGCGGCCAGGGCGTTGCTCGAATGCTGTTCCTCGTCGATACGCATCTGCTCGAGGATGGCACGGGATTTCCGATCCTCCTGGGGAATCTGCGCCAGGTGTTCGTCCAGATGCTTGCACACCTGGTCTTCGGTGGCGGCGACGAAGCCCAGGCTGACCCGGTCGCTGACTAGCCCGGCGGCGGCACCGACGCCGAAGGACAGGCCGTAGAAGATCGGATTGAGCACGCTGGGACGGCTGCCCAACTGGCGGATGCGTTGCTCGCACCAGGCCAGGTGGTCGATCTCCTCCTCGGCGGCTTCCTCCATCGCCTCGCGGACCTCGGGCAGCTTGGCGGTCAGCGACTGGCCCTGGTACAGCGCCTGGGCGCAGACCTCGCCGGTGTGGTTGATGCGCATCAGGCCGGCGATATGGCGGGTGTCTTCCTCGCTCAGTTCGCCATCGGGTTCCACGATGGCCGGCGACGGTCGCGCCGGCTGGCCGCTGAACGGCAGCAGGGTGCGCAGGGCGGAGTCGGCCTGCAGCAGGAAACGGTCGATGGGCGAATAGTGGCGGTCGGCGGACATGGCGCACCTCCGGAAACGAAAGATCGCACCAGTTTACCGGAAGTGCGCTGATAGCAGGATGTTGCGGACGGGCTGCGATGTCGCAGCGCCAGCAGGGACTCAGCCCGGCGGCCAGTGCATCTGGCGTTGACCCAGCACGTGCATGTGGATGTGGTGCACGGTCTGCCCGCCAAGGTCGTTGCAGTTCATCACCACACGGAAGCCTTCCTCGCAGCCCTGCTCCCGGGCCAGGCGCTGGGCGGTGAAGAGGATATGGCCTGCCAGCGGCCGGTCTGCCTCGGTCAGGTGCTCGAGGGTGGGAATGTGCCTTTTCGGGATGACCAGGAAGTGCACCGGCGCCTGCGGGCCGATATCGTGAAACGCGACAACTTCCTCGTCTTCGTAGAACTTGCGCGCGGGAACTTCCCCCGCCACGATCTTGCAGAACAGACAGTCCATGGGCGATTCCTCCGGCCTCGGGTGCTTTCCCGAGTGTAGCGGTGCCCGTCGCGACCGCCCAAGCGTGAAGGAGCCGCAGTGAAGAACGACATACACGACCTCGGCCTGGTCCTGGATTCCCGGGTCAAGCTGATCCTGATCGAGTCCTGGGACGAGCCGAAGGTGATGGAAACCCTCACCGGCCTGGCGGTCAGGCGCGGCCTTGGCCTGTATGCCTGGTCGGTGACCGAGGGCGTGCAGCGCCTGGGCTTCGGCGGCGAGCCGCTGGGCGGGGAGGAGAGCCGCGACCCGGTCGCGGCGTTGCGCTTGATCAAGCACGATCAGCAGGCGAATCTCTACGTGCTCTGCGACCTGCATCCTTTCCTTGGCGACAGCCCGACCCTGGTGCGCCTGCTCAAGGAAATCGCCATGGCCGAAGGCAATCATCGACCGACCGTGGTGCTGGTGTCCCATGCGCTGAAGCTGCCGGCCGAAGTGCAGCGCTTCGCCGCGCGGTTCTCGCTGTCCCTGCCCAGCGAGGACGAACTGCTCGGCATCGTCCGCGAGGAAGCGACGCGCTGGAGCGAGCGCAACCGTGGTGCCCGCGTGCGCACCGACAACCGCACCCTGCAGCAGGTGGTGAAGAACCTGCGTGGGCTCAGCCATGCCGAGGCGCGGCTGCTGGCGCGCAACGTGATCTGCAACGATGGGGCGATCACCCAGGAGGACCTGCCCGAGCTGAACCGCACCAAGTTCCAGCTACTCGACCTGGAGGGCGTGCTGAGCTTCGAGTACGACACCGCGCGCTTCGCCGAGGTCGGCGGGCTTGCCGCGCTCAAGCGCTGGCTCGGCGAGCGTCAGTCGGCGTTCCTCGCCGGCAAGCCTGGCGACCAGCCGAAGGGCATGATGCTGGTCGGCGTGCAGGGCGCCGGCAAGAGCCTGGCGGCCAAGGCGGTGGCCGGCCTCTGGGGCTTGCCGTTGCTGCGTCTGGATTTCGCCTGTCTCTACAACAAGTACTTCGGCGAAACCGAGCGCAACCTGCGCGAGGCGCTGCGCCTGGCCGAACAGATGGCTCCCTGCGTGCTGTGGATGGATGAAGTGGAGAAGGGCATTTCTGGCGGCGACCAGGACAACGGCGTCAGTCAGCGCGTGCTGGGTACCCTGCTGACCTGGATGGCCGAGCGCGAGGCGCCGGTCTTCATGGTCGCCACCGCGAACGCTATCGACCGCCTGCCGCCCGAACTGATCCGCAAGGGACGCTTCGACGAATTGTTCTTCGTCGACCTGCCGACGCCGGAGGTTCGCGCCGAGATCTTCCGCATCCACCTGCAACGCCGCGAGCTGGAGCCGGCACAGTTCGACCTCCTTCTGCTGGCGGCTGCCAGCGAGGGTTTCAGCGGGGCGGAGATCGAGCAGGCGGTGGTGGCGGCACTGTACGCCGGGCAGGCGCGACAGCAGGCGGTGGATCAGGAGCTGTTGCTCAGGGAGCTGTCGCGAACCTCGCCGCTGTCGGTGCTGATGGCGGAAAAGCTCGCCGCGCTGCGGACCTGGGCCAAGGGGCGGGCGGTGCCGGCAGACTGAGCCGACGGCTAACCTCGTTGCCCTGCGAGGAGAGGCCGATCAACCCCGTGGGACGGAGGGTACCGCCGAGGCGTTGATCCGCGCGGCGAGTCGGCGCACCAGCCAGCGTGGCGCCAGGCGTGGGCTCAGCGCCAGCAGGCGATTGCGCCAACCGGGGACGATCAGGGCGCGGTTCTTGTCCAGCCCGCGCAGGGCCAGCAGCGCGACTTCCTCCGGGGTCATCATCAGCTTGCTCCGGTCGAGCCTGCCGAGCCGCATCCCGGCTTCCCGGAAGAATGCCGTACGGGTTGGCCCAGGGCACAGCACCGAGACCTTGACGCCGCGCCCTTTCAGTTCTTCCCGCAAGCCTTCCGAGAAGTGCAGGACGTAGGCCTTGCTGGCGTAGTAGTTGCTCATCCAGGCGCCGGGCTGGAAGGCGGCCACCGAGGCGATATTGAGTATCTGGCCACCGCCCTGCGCCGCCATGCGGGCGCCGAGGGAGTGGCAAAGGCGGGCCAGGGCCAGGATGTTGAGTTCGATCAGCTCCTGTTCCCGCGCCCATTCCTGGTCGATGAAGGGGCCGGAGGTACCGATCCCGGCATTGTTAACCAGCAGGTCGATCTGTCGTTCGCCCTGTTCCAGTTCGTGCAACAACCCTGACAGTTGCAGCGGCTCGGAAAGATCGCAGGTGCGGAACAGCACTTCCACGCCGAAACGCTGCGCCAGCTCATAGGCGATGCTCTCCAGCGCGTCGCGCTGGCGCGCCACCAGGATCAGGGCGCGACCGCGCCGGGCCAGGGCTTCGGCTAGGGCCAGGCCGATACCGCTGGAAGCGCCGGTGATCAGGGCATAACGGGGCATTCGAGACTTCTCCGAAACGGACGGGGAATTGGACCCCGCCCGTCGCGAGGGGTTGCGTGGCTACTGTTGGTCGTCGTCTTCCATGGCCTCTGCCGCCGCCGTGGCGGCTTCATCGGCTTCGGCCGCCGCTGCGGCGGCCTGCTCGTCCGTGGTGTACGGGTCGGCTGGAGCGCTGGCGCCGCCGTCATAGTTCGCGCGCTCCAGGTAACCCTGGTAGGACGGCAGGGCGATGGCGGCGATGATACCGACTATCGGCAGCAGGATGATCAGACTGGCCAGGACTTTCACCCCGGTGCTGTTCGCCGGCGGCGGCGGACCGTAGCGGTTGGCGCCGGTGCTGCCGGGCAGGACCAGCATCAGGATGCCGAACACGCTGCCGACGAAGGGGACGAAGTTGAGCAGCCAGAGCCAGCCCGACCAGCCGAGGTCATGCAGGCGCTGCACGCCGATCATCACGGCAATGACGATGAAGGCGATCGAGGCCAGGGCGGTGACGGCCACGCCGACGGTTTCGCCGAGCAGGAAGCCCAGGCCCATGATGACGAGGAAGCACAGCGTCATCGCCATCGACCAGCCGAGATAGCGCAGGCGTCCGATCCGGCCGTTGGTGGTGAACACGTTCAGCTCGCCGAACTCGGGGAGGGCTTCGCCGACCTGGGCGCTGGGTGGTGTGTAGGGAGACGCGCCCGCGCCCGCGGCCGCGGAGGCCGCAGGCGCGGCGTTTTCGCCGAGCTGCGCCTGGCGCGCCAGGTACTTCTCGATGATGATGCCGCAAGCCGAACATTCCGCTCCGCTGGGCTGTTCATGGCCGCATTTCGGGCAGGTCATGGGAGGCAGGTCTTGCGCTGGGGTTTCCTCCGCGACCTGGGGGTTGTGATCGGGCGTTTCCACCAGGCTCAGGCTGGCCGCCAGGTCGACTTCCTTGTAGGCCTTGGCGCCGGCCTGGCGCAGGGCGGTCAGGTAACGCTCCGCCTCGGCCTCTGGAAGTTCGCGTTTCAGCACCACCGGGCGACCGCCGAAGAGGGCGTCGATCTTGCCCGGTTCGCTCTTGAACAGGCGGGCGAGATTGTCCTTCACGGTTTCGAGCGATGCGTCGGGCATCAGCTCGCCGGAGAAGACGATCTTGAAGCGTTGGTCGGTCATGCAGGCATCCTTGTCAGCTGGGGTGAGAGAAATGCAGCCGACAGCCTAATCGGCGGCCTTGGCGCCCACAAGCGCGAGATGAGAACTCCCGCACAAGCCGGGGCGCCGTGACCCGGCGGTTTCAGCGCGGCCAGCGGTTGGCCAGGCTATCCATGTTCCGCAGGGCGTCTCGATATTCCCGGTCGAGGCGGGCGACCAACTCGTCGACGCCGGGCAAGTCGTCTATGTTGCCCGCGCCCTGGCCGGCGGACCACACGGTCTTCCAGGCCTTGGCCTCGTCGTTCACCGGCTTGAGTTTCTCGCCGTAGTTCATGTCTGCCTTGTCGGTCAGGCGCTTCAGATCGTAGCCGGCGGCCTCCAGGCTTTGCCGCATGAAGCTGGCCGGTACGCCGGACACCGCCGGGGTGTGCACGATGTCGGCGGCGCGTGCCTCCAGGATCATCTGCTTGTAGGCGTCGGAGGCATTGCTCTCGCGGGTGGCGATGAAGCGGGTGCCGAGATAGGCCAGGTCGGCGCCGAGCATCTGTGCGGCGAGAATCTCGTGGCCGTGGTTGATGCAGCCGGCCAGCAGCAGAGTCTTGTCGAAGAACTGGCGGATTTCCGCGACCAGCGCGAAAGGGCTCCAGGTCCCGGCGTGCCCGCCCGCGCCGGCCGCCACCGCGATCAGACCGTCGACCCCGGCCTCGGCGGCCTTTTCGGCGTGGCGGCGGGTGGTGACGTCGTGGAATACCAGGCCGCCGTAGCTATGCACAGCGTCTACCACTTCGCGCACTGCGCCGAGGCTGGTGATGACGATCGGTACGCGGTGCTCGACGCAGATCCGCAGGTCGGCCTGCAACCGCGGATTGGTGTTGTGGACGATCAGGTTCACCGCATAGGGCGCGGGATTGTCCAGCGCCTGCAGGCCGGCCCCGATTTCCTCCAGCCAACCCTCGAAGCCGCTGCTCTCGCGCTGGTTGAGCGCCGGGAAGCTGCCGACGATGCCGCTGCGGCAGCAGGCCAGCACCAACTGCGGGTTGGATACCAGGAACATCGGCGCGGCCACCATCGGCAGTCGCAGGCGTTGGTCGAGCAGGGCGGGCAAGGACATGGACAGGACTCCTGGGTCAGAAAGGTTTGAGCACCACCAGTAGGACGATCAGCAGCAGGAACAGTACAGGCACTTCGTTGAACCAGCGGTAGAACACATGGCTACGCCCCGGCTCGCCGCGGGCGAAGCGCTTGAGCATGGCGCCGCAGGCGTGGTGGTAGCCGATCAGCAGGACCACCAGAGTCAGCTTGGCGTGCAGCCAGCCTTGGCTCAGCCAGCCGGGGGTGAGATAGAGCATCCAGAGGCCAAGGACCAGGGTGGCGAGCATCGAGGGCATCATGATCCCCCGGTAGAGCTTGCGCTCCATGACGCAGAAGCGTTCCCGGCTGGTCTGGTCCTCGCTCATGGCGTGGTAGACGAACAGGCGCGGCAGGTAGAACAGGCCGGCGAACCAGCAGACCACGGCGATGATATGGAAGGCTTTGAGCCACAGGTACATCAGGACATCCTCTTGATCACGGTGCCCCGATAGTAGAGGGATGGCTGGAACGCGTCACCCTGGCGGCTTGCCGCTGTCTGATTTGCCGGCAGATATGGCCGCATAACAGGTAGGAACATTCGGATAGGGCCTCGCAGCAATTTCTGCCCGACGACCCCGCGGGCTAGACTGCCGACCGAAGGGCCGAACCGGTCGCAAAGCCGGACGCCCAGCGCTGTTCATGCCGGCGCTCGGCTCTTATCATTGGCCTCTTTTGGCTAGCTTGCCTCAGCGCGCGGAGTGATGGACAGATGATCAAGGTCGGCATCGTTGGCGGTACGGGTTATACGGGCGTGGAACTGCTGCGCCTGCTGGCGCAGCATCCGCAGGCCCGGGTGGAAGTGATCACTTCGCGTTCCGAGGCGGGGGTGAAGGTCGCCGACATGTACCCGAACCTGCGAGGTCATTATGACGACCTGCAGTTCAGCGTGCCGGACGTGCAGCGCCTCGGCGCCTGCGACGTGGTGTTCTTCGCCACGCCGCACGGCGTGGCGCACGCGCTGGCTGGCGAACTGCTGGACGCCGGGACCCGGGTCATCGATCTGTCCGCTGACTTCCGCCTGGCGGACGCCGAGGAGTGGGCGCGCTGGTACGGCCAGCCGCATGGCGCTCCGGCGCTGCTCGACGAGGCTGTCTACGGCCTGCCGGAAGTGAACCGCGAGAAGATCCGCCAGGCCCGCCTGATCGCCGTGCCGGGTTGCTACCCGACCGCGACCCAACTGGGCCTGATCCCGCTGCTGGAGGCCGGCCTGGCCGACGCCTCGCGGCTGATCGCCGATTGCAAGTCCGGGGTCAGCGGCGCCGGTCGGGGTGCCAAGGTTGGCTCGCTGTTCTGCGAGGCGGGCGAAAGCATGATGGCCTACGCGGTCAAGGGGCATCGGCATCTCCCGGAAATCAGCCAGGGCCTGCGTCGGGCCTCCGGCGGCGAGGTCGGGCTGACGTTCGTACCGCACCTGACGCCAATGATCCGCGGTATCCATGCAACCCTTTATGCCCATGTCGCGGATCGCTCGGTCGACCTCCAGGCGTTGTTCGAGAAGCGCTACGCCGACGAACCCTTCGTCGACGTGATGCCGGCCGGCAGCCATCCGGAGACCCGCAGCGTGCGTGGCGCCAATGTCTGCCGAATCGCCGTGCATCGCCCCCAGGGCGGCGACCTGGTGGTGGTGCTGTCGGTGATCGACAACCTGGTCAAGGGCGCCTCGGGTCAGGCGCTCCAGAACATGAACATCCTGTTCGGGCTGGACGAGCGCCTGGGCCTCTCGCATGCGGCCCTGCTCCCCTGATGTCCGGCTGGGAACTCCAGTTCCGTGATCCACGGCGGGCCTGGCTGGTCCGCCTCGGGGTGGGGGCGCTGCTGCTGGCGGTTCCGCTGGCGTTTCTCGGCGGTCGCTGGTCGACCGGGGCGGACGCCGCTCGTAGCGAGGCCGATGCGCAACGCCAGGAAACCCTGATCGGCGAGCAGAAGGCCGAGCTGGAGCGCCTGCGTACCGAAATCGAGGTGTTGCGCAGCGGAGAACGCCTCAGCCAGCAGGCCACCGAACAGAGCCGGCAGACCATCAAGCTGCTTGAGGACCAGGTGTTCAAGCAGCAACAGGACATCGCGTTCTACAAGGGGGTAGTCGCGCCGGCCAGCAAGGCGGATGCGCTGGAAATCCGTGCCTTTGAGGTGCAGGGCACGGACGACCCGCAGCGCTTCCGCTATAAGGTGATGCTCAGCCGCCTGGGCAGGGACGACCGCAAGCTGGATGGGCGGCTGAAAGTCCGCATCAGCGGCAAGCTGGCGCGCAAGGACGCTACCTACGACCTCGAACAGCTCTCGCCGGAACTGGGCAAGACAGGGCTGTCGATTTCCCTCCGGCATTTCCAGTCGATCCCAGAAGGGGGGCGTTTCGCCGAGCTGGAGCTGCCGAAGAACTTCATCCCGAAGCTGATCGACGTACGTGCGGAGCTGAATGGCCAGTCCAAACCGCTACAGCGCCGTTTCGATTGGCCGAAGCAGTGAGTGAGCATTATGTGGAGCAAGAACAAAGGCCGGGCCGACGTCCAGCGTTTCACCGGGCAGACCAGCCTGATCGCCAGCGGCGCCGAACTGGTCGGTGACATGAACCTCAAGGGCGCGGTGCAGATCGACGGCACCGTCCGCGGAGCGTTGCAGGCGCACGAAGGGCTGGTGCGGGTCAGCGCCGGCGGTCGAGTCGATGGCGAAATCCGGGCCCCCCATGTGATCATCGACGGTCAGGTGGATGGCGACATCCATGCCATCGAACGCCTGGAGCTGGGGGCCCAGGCCCGGGTGAAGGGCAATCTTCACTATGGGCTGATCGAAACCGCCATGGGGGCCCAGATCGAGGGCCGCCTGTGCCCGATGACCGAGGCCAGTCCGCGCCCGCTGGAACTGCCTGCCAGCGTGGAAACTGTGGATTAGTTGACCATTTTTCTGGGACAAGAGGATAATGGGCGTAATGTTGTAACGCACGGCCTCAAGCCGGGAGATTCGGAAACATGAGCATCGAGACCTTCACCCCTACGCCCCTGCTCTTTACCCCAGGCGCAGCCAACAAGGTGAAGACGTTGATTGACGAAGAGGGCAATCCTCGCCTGAAACTGCGTGTATTCGTCACCGGCGGCGGTTGCTCGGGCTTCCAGTATGGCTTCACCTTCGACGAAGATATCGCCGATGACGATACCGTGATCGAGCGCGATGGCGTGGGCCTGGTGGTGGACCCGATGAGCTTCCAGTACCTGGCGGGTTCGGAAGTCGACTACCAGGAAGGCCTGGAAGGTTCGAGGTTCGTCATCAAGAACCCGAACGCCGCCACGACTTGCGGTTGCGGACAGTCGTTCTCGATCTGACGTCGATGGGGTCGCTACGAAAACGCCGCGCTTATATACGCGGCGTTTTCGTTTCAGGCGGGATACAGCGCGCCCAGAGTTCTGGGACCGAGCGCACCGGTCACATCAGGGCAGTTGCCGGGCAGGCGCTCGAGAAACCGATGGGCTAGCCAGGCGAATGCCATGCCCTCCATCCAGGCAGGGGGAATGCCGTATTCGTCGGTACTGGCGACCCGAGCTTCGGGCATCAGTATGGCCAGGCGCTTCATCAGCGCCGTATTGAAGGCGCCGCCGCCGCATACCAGCACCTCTTCGCAGTCCGGCTGGGCGTCCAGCAGCGATTCGCTGATGCTGCGCGCGCTCAGTTCCAGCAGGGTTGCCTGGATATCCGCTGCCGGCAAGGCAGGGTGACGAGCCAGGTGCTCCTGCAGCCAGGGCAGGTTGAAGCGCTCGCGCCCGGTGCTCTTGGGGCCACGCGCGGCGAAGAACTCATCCGCCAGCAGGCTTGCCAGCAGTGCGTGGTTCATCTGGCCGCTGGCGGCCCACGCACCGTCCCGGTCGAAATGTTCGCCGCGCTGGTGATGAATCCAGGCGTCCATCAGCACGTTGCCCGGGCCGCAGTCGAAGCCGCGTACCGGCTTTCCGGGGCTGAGCAGCGAAACGTTGCTGAAGCCACCGATGTTCAGGACCGCCCTGGAGGCGTCATCATCGCCAAACAGCGCCTGATGGAAGGCCGGTACCAGCGGGGCGCCCTGGCCGCCGGCTGCGACGTCGCGGCGGCGGAAGTCGGCGACGACATCGATGCCGGTCAGCTCCGCCAGCAGGGCGGGGTTGCCGATCTGCACCGTGAAGTGGCGAGCGGGTTCATGCCGGATGGTTTGACCATGACTGCCGATGGCACGGACTTCGTCGGGGCTCATCTGCTGCTGGAGCAGCAGTTCGCGCACGCCCTGTGCTGCAAGGGCGACCCAGCGTTGCTCGACTTCGGCGGCGCGGGCGATTTCATCGGGACCGGGGACGCACAGGGCGAGGATGTCTTCGCGCAGCCCGGCCGGCATGGGTAGGTAATGGGAAGCGAGCAAGGTGGTGCGATCACCTTGCTCGATCAGGACGATGTCCATGCCGTCCAGGCTGGTTCCGGACATCAACCCCAGGTAGCGCGGCACGATCAGCGCTGCTTGTTCAGGGCCAGGAGGGTTTTCTTCTCCTGATCCATGCGCGCGATCATCGGCTGGGTCTGCGCCATGAAGCGCTTGCGATCTGCGCCACCGAGCGGGTCCGCCATGGGCAGCTTGGCACTCAGCGGATCGACGTGACGGCCATTGATCTGGAATTCGTAGTGCAGGTGTGGGCCGGTGGCCAGGCCCGTCATGCCCACGTAACCGATGATCTGGCCCTGCTTCACGCTGGTACCGGCGCGGATACCCTTGGCGAAGCGGCTCATGTGTCCGTAGATGGTCCGATAGCGCTGGCCGTGCTGGATCACCACGGCGTTGCCGTAGCCCCCCTTGCGTCCGGCTTCGAGGATCTTGCCGTCTCCGGTGGCCTTGATCGGTGTGCCGATGGGGGCAGCGTAGTCGACGCCCTTGTGCGCGCGGATCTTGTTCAGGATCGGGTGGCGGCGGCCCAGGGAGAAGCGCGAGCTGATGCGGGCGAAATCCACCGGCGTACGGATGAATGCCTTGCGCATGCTGGAGCCGTCGGCGCGGTAGTAGCTGGTATTGCCCTGCTTGTTGGTATAGCGCACGGCGGTGTAGGTCTTGCCACGGTTGACGAAGCGGGCGGCGAGGATATTGCCGGTCGCCACTTGCTTGCCGTTGACCTTGTGCTGTTCGTAGATCACGTCGAACTCGTCGCCTTCACGCAGATCGAGGGCGAAGTCGATGTCGTAGCCGAAGATGTTCGACAGCGACGTGACCAGGTTATAGGGCAGGCCGGCGTTACGACCGGCAACGAACAGCGAGCTGGTGATGCGGCCATGGGCATAGGCGGTATGCAGGTCGATCTGGGCCTTCTCGCGTTTGAAGGAGTAGCCCTTGTCGGTCTTGTCCAGGCCGATGGTCTCGAGTTCGCTCTGCTTGACTCGCAGCGCCTGCAGCTCTCCTTTGGGGTCGAGCTTGAGCTTGACCTCCTGGCCGACCTTCAGATGGGTGAAGCGCTTGGCATCCTTGCTGCTGGTCAGCATGTCGTGCATGGCCGAGGTGGAAAGGCCTGCCTTGGTGAATACGGTCGAAAGCGTATCGCCACTGGCGACGGTGATGGTCTTCCACTCGGGATCGACGGGCTTGGTGTCGGCATCGGCTACAGATGCGCCCGGCTTGTCCGAGTCTTGCTCGGCGGTGTTGTCGTCGGAGGCGCCTTCTACCTGAGCGAAAGGCGTGCCTTCGTCGTTGGAATTGGTGACCGATTGCGGCAGGAGGTCGTCTTTCTCCTGAAGGAGGCGATCGGTGTTGCTTTCAAGCTCCAGATTGAGCGTGGTCCTCTTGGCCTCGACTTCGCTCGAGGGGAACACCAGTAGTGCCAAACTGAGGAGCGCTGCAACACCGCTGGCGGCCAACAAGTGGCTTTTCGGGTAATACGGCGGCGCTTTCTGATCGGATTGCGTCATGGCGTGATTGGTGTTTTTGGATTGTGAATAAATAACTGCCTAAAATATAACCAAAATCTCCTTGAATCAAGCCAAAAGTCGCGTCTGGCCTGGCTCCGTCCCCCTGACGGTCGGCAAAATTTGTTTTTAGTCTGCGATCTTGTATGGTTGGTTCCCTTTCGATTTTGGCAATTGGGCAGAACCTGTAAATGAAGTCGGTTGAAGAGCAGCTGGCGCTGATCCAGCGCGGTGCAGACGAGATCCTGGTAGAGGCGGAACTGGTGGCCAAGCTGAAGCGTGGCCAGCCCTTGCGGATCAAGGCCGGCTTCGACCCGACCGCTCCCGATCTGCATCTTGGCCATACCGTGCTTATTAATAAGCTGCGCCAGTTCCAGGACCTGGGGCATCAGGTGATCTTCCTCATCGGTGACTTCACTGGGATGATCGGTGACCCCAGTGGGAAAAGTGTTACCCGTCCTCCCCTGACGCGCGAGCAGGTTCTGGAGAATGCGGAGACGTACAAGTCCCAGGTCTTCAAGATCCTCGACCCGGCCAAGACCGAAGTAGCCTTCAATTCCACCTGGATGGACCAGCTGACCCCGGCTGACTTCATTCGTCTTGCCTCTCAGTACACCGTTGCGCGCATGCTGGAGCGCGATGACTTTAGCAAGCGCTATGCCAGCAATCAGCCCATCGCTATCCATGAGTTCCTCTATCCGCTGGTCCAGGGCTATGACTCCGTCGCGCTGAAGGCGGACGTCGAGTTGGGTGGCACCGACCAGAAGTTCAACCTGCTGATGGGGCGCGAGCTGCAGCGCGCCTATGGTCAGGAGGCCCAGGTGATCCTGACCATGCCGTTGCTGGAAGGGCTGGATGGCGTGAAGAAGATGTCCAAGTCGCTGGGCAACTATATTGGTATCCAGGAAGCGCCGGGTGTCATGTACAGCAAGCTGGTCTCCATTCCTGACACGCTGATGTGGCGTTACTTCGAACTGCTCAGCTTCCGTTCCCTGGATGAGATCGATAGCTTCCGCAAGGACGTCGAGGCGGGCGCCAACCCGCGCGACATCAAGATCAAGCTGGCCGAGGAGATCGTCGCCCGCTTCCATGGCGAGGAGGCGGCGGCGAGCGCACACAAGTCGGCCGGCAATCGCTTGAAGGAGGGCGAGCTGCCGGAAGACCTGCCGGAGATCGAGCTGTCGTCCCCCGAGGATATGCCCGTTGCCTCTGTCCTTAATAAGGCGGGGTTGGTGAAGAATGCGGCGGCGGCTCGCGATCTCCTGGGTGCCGGCAGCGTCAAGGTGGATGGGCAGGTCGTCGACCGCGCCTTCATGCTGGCGCTGGGTGAGACCCGTGTGTTCCAGGCAGGGAAGAAGGCTTTCGCGCGCATCACGCTGAAAGCTGAATAGTTCTTTCAAATAAGTGTTGACGCCAGTTTCTATCTCCCTATAATGCGCACCACTCCCGGCGACGACGAAGAGTAAATGCTTGAAAATCAAGGATTTACGGATTCTCTCCGAGGGGTGGTGAAGCGCTCCGGCAGGTTGTTCGCTGCAGCGGTTCGGTCCCAAAAGGGATTCGAAACGAAGCTTCATCGAGGTGCTTGACAGCGAGTTTGAACGCTGTAGAATGCGCCTCCCGCTGATCGGAAGATGGTTTGAAGGTCGGCGCAAGCGGTTGAGTAGAAAAGAAAATTTTCGAAAATAACGCTTGACGGAACGAGAGGTTGCTGTAGAATGCGCGGCCTCGGTTGAGACGAAAGCCTTGACCAACTGCTCTTTAACAAGTCGAATCAAGCAATTCGTGTGGGTGCGATATGGCTTGTGGATTTAATACTAGGGTGATCGGCAGATTAATCAAACAACCGTTGTAAGTATTCAACTCGGTGAAATTCGTCGAGAAGTTTTTGTTATCTTCTCTTTTTTTTAAGGGAATTCGCGAATTGCTGGAGCCAACAGTATTTTTGGGTTTTAATCCTAACAAATCCCATGCAGTCTAGGGGACAACCTGAAGAGTTGTGATCAGAGGACTCGTATTGAACGCTGGCGGTCCAAGCCTAACACATGAGCAAGTCGAGCGGATGATAGGTAGCTTGCTCTGGATTCAGCTCGGCGGAGACGGGTGAGTATGGCCTATGTCAATATCCTATGTACGGGGGTGAGGGGTTGACGTTCCGGACACTGCGCGCTACTTACGTTCCCAGTCAGCGCATCCTGAGTCCAGTGGAGGGAGCAACATGTCAGTGGGATTCTTACGGATCGCGATCACTCCTACCGGCGTGTGGCCCTAGATCGGGATCTGCAGCTAGTTGATGGTCGGTGGGTTAAAGGCCCAGGTACACGACGTGCCGAAACGGATTGCGGCGCGTTAACGGCCGTGACCGCCGCCTGAATGGCATTAGTCCCGCAGTTTCGACGATCGGGGAACAGCGTGGAGACACAAAAGGGCGCGTGTGCTATGCCAGACACTCCGCGTCCCCGGTATCGCAGCAGTGGCGGGCAATAGATTGTTGGGAACATAGGCGATAAGCCTGATCCAGCCCTGAAGGTGCGGTTCGTCCCCGGGCGTAGGCGTTGTCGGTGTGAAAATGGTCCTCGCAGGGAATTCGATAGAAGCCCTTTTTTTTAAGTGTGTGTGAGGTAAGGGGGGCAGCTAGTTAGTACCATCGGTGGTTTGTTGCGGTTTCTGGGGACGTTGCTACCGTAAAGCGACTGCAAGCACAAGTTCTCCGTCGACACTGGTCGTGCCATCGCGCTTATGCCGCGGTATATAACGAGGTGTTCTGAGCGTTTTTAAATCGGAATTAACTGGGCGGTTAAAGCGCCGCGTTAGGTGGTTGGCTTGGCTGCGCTATGGCAGAGTTGGCCATAGTGTGAAATCCCCGGTGCTCATAATGCCTTGGGAACATGGCCTCCAAACTAACTGGGAGCTACAGCGTTACGGTATAGGTGGTGGGGCATTTCCCTGTTATTGTGAATCGGTGATCAATGCGTAGGTATACTCAGGTTCTCAGTTGAACCACCCTATATGGGCGAAGACAGCGCCCAACTCTGGACTGATACTGACATCTGAGAGAGGTGCAAAGCTGTGATAGAATCAAGACTCGGATCAGAACGAAAACTGAGATTATACCGGCTAGTAGGCACCCCCAGCGCAGTAGACGACCACGAGATGTCCGACGTAAAGCCCTTGTGATCTCTTGAGATCTTAGTGCTGGAGCGCTGCTAACTACGCTCGCGATAGGTCGTGCTAGCCTCGGCTCGGGCGTTGCGGGCTCCGGGTGTGTACTGGTGATTGGCTGGTGCGGCCGAGCGCTAGTGCATTTTTGCATCAACTCGATCTGATGATTTGTGATCGTGAAGGTCAAGCCCCAGCGACCGCACGTCTGAGTGGAGCGCCTATGTGGTTTGCATCTCTTCGAAGGCATACGCGAAGAACCTTACCTGTCCTTGAACGCGTTCGGCCTGTGAGGAAATTTCGCAGAGATGGGCGGATTGGGTGTGGCCCTTTCGTGGGCATGTCTCCGCAAGACACGACAGGGAGGCGGCGTGCCGGTGGGTCTTGTTGTCTCAGCTTCGTGTCTGTGTAAGATGGTTGGGTTAAGGTCTCCCCGGAACCGCCGTCGCAAAACCCTTTGGCTGTCACGCTTTGTCTAGTTACCCTCTTCCGGCTGGCCGAGCACCTTCTGGGTGGGCACGCTATCCTAAGAGACTGCCCTTCGTTGACAAGGGATACGGACGACGTCGAGTTAGAGTTGAGTGAAGCGTGAGCCTGTCGTCCACATGGCTCTCATCGAATGTTACTTGTGGGCCGCGACGCATTTGTCAGCGGGTAGATCATACGGGCAGGGGCTGTGCGTAGTTTGGCCTAACCGATCAGACGGCTCTTCTGGCTACAATGTGTGATCGGGGATATCTAGAAGACGTTTGGCCCGCAGTACCCGAGGGACGTTGAGTCTGCATCTCCTCACGGCATAAAAGCTCCGGATCGTTTAGTCGCCTTCCGAACTAAGGCGATGCTTGACCTGCCACACTATCCGACGCCTTGCGTGCGTTCGGATCGCAGTCTGCAACTCGACTGCGTGAAGTCGGAATCGCTAGTAATCGTGAATCAGAATGTCACGGTGAATACGTTCCCGGGCCTTGTACACACCGCCCGTCACACCATGGGAGTGGGTTGCTCCAGAAGTAGCTAGTCTAACCGCAAGGGGGACGGTTACCACGGAGTGATTCATGACTGGGGTGAAGTCGTAACAAGGTAGCCGTAGGGGAACCTGCGGCTGGATCACCTCCTTAATCGAAGATCTCAGCTTCTTCATAAGCTCCCACACGAATTGCTTGATTCACTGGTTAGACGATTGGGTCTGTAGCTCAGTTGGTTAGAGCGCACCCCTGATAAGGGTGAGGTCGGCAGTTCGAATCTGCCCAGACCCACCAATTGTTGGTGTGCTGCGTGATCCGATACGGGGCCATAGCTCAGCTGGGAGAGCGCCTGCTTTGCACGCAGGAGGTCAGGAGTTCGATCCTCCTTGGCTCCACCATCCAAACAATCGTCGAAAGCTCAGAAATGAATGTTCGTGAATGAACATTGATTTCTGGTCTTTGCACCAGAACTGTTCTTTAAAAATTCGGGTATGTGATAGAAGTAAGACTGAATGATCTCTTTCACTGGTGATCATTCAAGTCAAGGTAAAATTTGCGAGTTCAAGCGCGAATTTTCGGCGAATGTCGTCTTCACAGTATAACCAGATTGCTTGGGGTTATATGGTCAAGTGAAGAAGCGCATACGGTGGATGCCTTGGCAGTCAGAGGCGATGAAAGACGGACGTGGTACCGTGCGCGTAAAGCTTCGGGAGCCTACGGGCGCAATACGAGACTTTGTCGTCTCGTAGATCTCGTGTGAAATGGGGGAACCCGCTCGTATGGATACCGTCGGGTTTCCTTGTACTGAATCCATAGGTGCAAGAGGCGAACCAGGGGAACTGAAACATCTAAGTACCCTGAGGAAAAGAAATCAACCGAGATTCCCTTAGTAGTGGCGAGCGAACGGGGATTAGCCCTTAAGCTTCATTGATTTTAGCGGAACGCTCTGGAAAGTGCGGCCATAGTGGGTGATAGCCCCGTACGCGAAAGGATCTTTGAAGTGAAATCGAGTAGGACGGAGCACGAGACAGCTTATGTCGAACCGGGGGGGGGACCACCTCACAGGGTGTCTAATGACTACCTCGGCGTGCCCCTGGAGCCGTGATCGTTGCCACCAGTACGCTGGGTGGTGAGGGAAAGTTCACCGCCAGAATATGACAACCCCGGGAGAGGGGAGGGTGGAAAGAATAGCAACCCATGAGTGCCAGTATCGCGTACAAGGCGATAGTGTGGAGCCGCCTACTTCGAGTTTAGTTGGACTGGCGTATGCCTTTTGTATATTTTGGGTCGCGACTTTATCTTTCCTGGGCGAAGCCTTAATCCGTATAGGTAGCGTTGTTAGGTGACTGCGTACCTTTTGTATAATGGGTCAGCGACTTATATTCAGTGGCAAGCTTAACCGTATAGGGTAGGCGTAGCGAAAGCGAGTCTTAATAGGGCGTTTAGTCGCTGGGTATAGACCCGAAACCGGGCGATCTATCCATGAGCAGGTTGAAGGTTAGGTAACACTGACTGGAGGACCGAACCCACTCCCGTTGAAAAGGTAGGGGATGACTTGTGGATCGGAGTGAAAGGCTAATCAAGCTCGGAGATAGCTGGTTCTCCTCGAAAGCTATTTAGGTAGCGCCTCATGTATCACTCTGGGGGGTAGAGCACTGTTTCGGCTAGGGGGTCATCCCGACTTACCAAACCGATGCAAACTCCGAATACCCAGAAGTGCCGAGCATGGGAGACACACGGCGGGTGCTAACGTCCGTCGTGAAAAGGGAAACAACCCAGACCGCCAGCTAAGGTCCCAAAGTTGTGGTTAAGTGGTAAACGATGTGGGAAGGCTTAGACAGCTAGGAGGTTGGCTTAGAAGCAGCCACCCTTTAAAGAAAGCGTAATAGCTCACTAGTCGAGTCGGCCTGCGCGGAAGATGTAACGGGGCTCAAACCACACACCGAAGCTGCGGGTGTCACGTAAGTGACGCGGTAGAGGAGCGTTCTGTAAGCCTGTGAAGGTGAGTTGAGAAGCTTGCTGGAGGTATCAGAAGTGCGAATGCTGACATGAGTAACGACAATGGGTGTGAAAAACACCCACGCCGAAAGACCAAGGGTTCCTGCGCAACGTTAATCGACGCAGGTCGTATTTGTTTTCTTTTTGTTTAGATCGTTTCCTATAGGCCAACGAGTCATGGAAAAGCGCGTAGTGCGATGGGAAAACGCCGGTTAATTACTTCGCTGTATGCTGATGCTGGATGTACTGTGCGACGGGAGGACCGATGCGAGAATCTAGGCCGATGCTTGCGTTGTTCGTGTGTACCCATAAGTTTAAGGTGGAGTAAGGTGCTGAAAGTATTCCTTCAGGTGTGAGCATACCGGGGTTTATCAAGGCCGAGGCTGGATTGGAAACGAGTCGTCCCTTTTTTATGTCTGACGAGTGGTTTGATGCCATGCTTTCCCACGAAAAGCTTATCCTTAAGGCCTTCCGAGGTCACCAGGAACCTGTATCCCCTCAAACCGTACACAGGGGGTGCTACCAGGGTTAGAAGGAATACCCGGCGCTTCAGAGAGAACTCGGTGACGTGAACTGGATGGCATAATACGGAGCCACCCTCTACGTCGACCTTCCGTCGTGAGAAAGGGAAGTGGGTCGTGGGGGGGGGGCGGCCGGCCGGAGTCTAAGCGGGGTTTGAAGGGCGGGACGGCCTGGTTTAGCATCATTTTGCGGCAAGACTAGATATAGCGTTCGACACGAAACCAAACTGGAGGGAAGGAGGGAGAACAGAGGAAAGAAAGAATTAACTACACTGAACGATATAAAATCCTTGCCATGGCTGCGGTTGCAGATTGACGCATCTCATCCGTCAGCCAGCGCAGGGCTGGCTTTTGTACTGCATTAGCTTCCCCAACGACAGTTCGTAACTGACTGAGGGCGTGCCCACCTAGGGCAGATGGAATTATCTTGCAGCGTACGATTTTTCTCGGTCGACGCAGCCGAGGTTTCTCGTCAGAAGCGGAGATTGCCGCTTAGGTATCCTCTTAGCCCTAGATCCCCTCATCCCCTGTTGTCAGGTTTGGTGGGTACGGTCTTCCTGGTATCACCTGGAGTCTTAGAAGCTTTTACTTAGGAAGCAACAGGGCAATCGAACACACCGTTCGTCATCTAAAAGGACGACTTCGTCATCAGGCGTCTTATCCCTGGGTGCCTTGACATACGACCCGGATATTACCTAAGATTTTCGCAGCCTACCGGCACCTTAAGACTCTATGTTACACACGTCGAAGGCAGGTCCCCAAGGTGCATCGAGCTCAGAGCCTTAGTAACTCCCGTCCCCATGAGAGAAGTGCGCATTCCCCACTCTCAGCAAGGATAACCGACGTACCGGTTTGGCTGAATTATTTATTTCCTGTTTCCCATCGCATCCTTTTGACCGGCTACCCCGCTTCTCACATCCTCTGCCTTAGTGAGCCGTGACTAACCCTGCGTCTATTACCGTTGCTGCAAGAAACCCATTGGTCTTTTCTGGGTGCGTGGGTGTTCTCTTTTTTTCTTACACCCTTCTGTCTCCGCTGTGTACTCTCGGCATTTGTTTGGTGTCAGTCATCTTCCGCACTAGTACTGACTATGCCAATCCAGCACAGCCATTACGCTCCACTTCAACCTTTCCACGCGCATAGCTTACAGCACGCTCCCTCTCACCTGGCGCTCACTTACACGTTTGCACACCGCAGCCTTCGTGGTATCTTGTGTGGGTCTTTGAGCCGCCGTTAGGCGATGCTTATCCCGCAAGCGCGGACGGGCCGACACTACAACTAGGCGAGGGCGATGACGCTTTCCTGTTAAAGGGTGGCTGCATTCTGAAGGACCAAGCCCATCCTCAGCTGTCGTAAGCCTGCCCACATACGTGTTTTAACCACTGTACAGGTCCGCGGACAGACTTTGACCTGTAGGCTGGGCGGTCGGGTTGTTTTGCCCGTTTCCACGACGGACGTTTGAGTCACGGTGCCGCCGTGGGGGATTGCTGGCGCCGCCATAGCGCGCCAGAAACTGCCGGATGCGTCTCGTGGGCTTATTCCGGTAGTGTCGCATCGTGTTGTGCGTAAGTCTCGTGGGATGGACTCTGTAGGCGCCTAGTCCCGTTAACATGGGCTCTACCCCCCACTTAAGTTGTGCTACCTAGGTCGCGTCACGGCTTCAAGATAGTCTTCGGATGAGGTATACCGTGCTATTACATCCCGAGCTTGATTAGTACTTGCCACTCAATGTGATGCCTTCCGATCCCATCAAAAGCCTCCGCATCTCCCAGTGACCCTTTTTTCAGAACACGGGTAGTGGGGTTTTCGTGGGCGGGTCCCCTCCCGTTCCAGTGGTGTACGCATAAGACCTTCACCCTTGCTCCCTGCGGGGAATGTGTGTGTATCCCGCCCCGCGGCCGTTTTCGGGTCTATACCCACGCACGCGTCAACACGTCCCTCACTGTGATCAGTGATCTGCCGTTTCTCCGCTTACCGCCTAGCCCCTAATACGGTTCAAGGCTTGCCCACTGATGTGTGTAATATATGAAAGACGGTTAAGCTTGCCACTGAATATAAGTCGCTGACCCATTATACAAAAGGTACGCAGTCACCTAACAAGTAGGCTCCCACTGCTTGTACGCATACGGTTTCAGGTTCTATTTCACTCCCCTCTCCGGGGTTCTTTTCGCCTTTCCCTCACGGTACTGGTTCACTATCGGTCAGTCAGTAGTATTTAGCCTTGGAGGATGGTCCCCCCATGTTCAGACAAAGTTTCTCGTGCTCCGTCCTACTCGATTTCACTTCAAAGATCCTTTCGCGTACGGGGCTATCACCCACTATGGCCGCACTTTCCAGAGCGTTCCGCTAAAATCAATGAAGCTTAAGGGCTAATCCCCGTTCGCTCGCCACTACTAAGGGAATCTCGGTTGATTTCTTTTCCTCAGGGTACTTAGATGTTTCAGTTCCCCTGGTTCGCCTCTTGCACCTATGGATTCAGTACAAGATACCTAGGTTATCCTAGGTGGGTTCCCCCATTCAGAGATCTCCGGATCAAAGTCTGTTTGCCGACTCCCCGAAGCTTTTCGCAGGCTACCACGTCTTTCATCGCCTCTGACTGCCAAGGCATCCACCGTATGCGCTTCTTCACTTGACCATATAACCCCAAGCAATCTGGTTATACTGTGAAGACGACATTCGCCGAAAATTCGCGCTTGAACTCGCAAATTTTACCTTGACTTGAATGATCACCAGTGAAAGAGATCATTCAGTCTTACTTCTATCACATACCCGAATTTTTAAAGAACAGTTCTGGTGCAAAGACCAGAAATCAATGTTCATTCACGAACATTCATTTCTGAGCTTTCGACGATTGTTTGGATGGTGGAGCCAAGGAGGATCGAACTCCTGACCTCCTGCGTGCAAAGCAGGCGCTCTCCCAGCTGAGCTATGGCCCCGTATCGGATCACGCAGCACACCAACAATTGGTGGGTCTGGGCAGATTCGAACTGCCGACCTCACCCTTATCAGGGGTGCGCTCTAACCAACTGAGCTACAGACCCAATCGTCTAACCAGTGAATCAAGCAATTCGTGTGGGAGCTTATGAAGAAGCTGAGATCTTCGATTAAGGAGGTGATCCAGCCGCAGGTTCCCCTACGGCTACCTTGTTACGACTTCACCCCAGTCATGAATCACTCCGTGGTAACCGTCCCCCTTGCGGTTAGACTAGCTACTTCTGGAGCAACCCACTCCCATGGTGTGACGGGCGGTGTGTACAAGGCCCGGGAACGTATTCACCGTGACATTCTGATTCACGATTACTAGCGATTCCGACTTCACGCAGTCGAGTTGCAGACTGCGATCCGGACTACGATCGGTTTTATGGGATTAGCTCCACCTCGCGGCTTGGCAACCCTTTGTACCGACCATTGTAGCACGTGTGTAGCCCTGGCCGTAAGGGCCATGATGACTTGACGTCATCCCCACCTTCCTCCGGTTTGTCACCGGCAGTCTCCTTAGAGTGCCCACCCGAGGTGCTGGTAACTAAGGACAAGGGTTGCGCTCGTTACGGGACTTAACCCAACATCTCACGACACGAGCTGACGACAGCCATGCAGCACCTGTGTCTGAGTTCCCGAAGGCACCAATCCATCTCTGGAAAGTTCTCAGCATGTCAAGGCCAGGTAAGGTTCTTCGCGTTGCTTCGAATTAAACCACATGCTCCACCGCTTGTGCGGGCCCCCGTCAATTCATTTGAGTTTTAACCTTGCGGCCGTACTCCCCAGGCGGTCGACTTATCGCGTTAGCTGCGCCACTAAGATCTCAAGGATCCCAACGGCTAGTCGACATCGTTTACGGCGTGGACTACCAGGGTATCTAATCCTGTTTGCTCCCCACGCTTTCGCACCTCAGTGTCAGTATCAGTCCAGGTGGTCGCCTTCGCCACTGGTGTTCCTTCCTATATCTACGCATTTCACCGCTACACAGGAAATTCCACCACCCTCTACCGTACTCTAGCTCAGTAGTTTTGGATGCAGTTCCCAGGTTGAGCCCGGGGATTTCACATCCAACTTGCTGAACCACCTACGCGCGCTTTACGCCCAGTAATTCCGATTAACGCTTGCACCCTTCGTATTACCGCGGCTGCTGGCACGAAGTTAGCCGGTGCTTATTCTGTTGGTAACGTCAAAACAGCAAGGTATTAACTTACTGCCCTTCCTCCCAACTTAAAGTGCTTTACAATCCGAAGACCTTCTTCACACACGCGGCATGGCTGGATCAGGCTTTCGCCCATTGTCCAATATTCCCCACTGCTGCCTCCCGTAGGAGTCTGGACCGTGTCTCAGTTCCAGTGTGACTGATCATCCTCTCAGACCAGTTACGGATCGTCGCCTTGGTAGGCCTTTACCCCACCAACTAGCTAATCCGACCTAGGCTCATCTGATAGCGTGAGGTCCGAAGATCCCCCACTTTCTCCCTCAGGACGTATGCGGTATTAGCGCCCGTTTCCGGACGTTATCCCCCACTACCAGGCAGATTCCTAGGCATTACTCACCCGTCCGCCGCTGAATCCAGGAGCAAGCTCCCTTCATCCGCTCGACTTGCATGTGTTAGGCCTGCCGCCAGCGTTCAATCTGAGCCATGATCAAACTCTTCAGTTCAATACTGCTTGGGTTTTGATAAAACCCTAAACTTGGCTCAGCAATCGCATTCTCTTAAAAAGAGATAAAACTCTCGAATTCACGAGTGTTACTTGCGTTGCTGATAATCTTGCGATCACCAGTCTTACATCACAAGCACCCACACGAATTGCTTGATTCGACTTGTTAAAGAGCAGTTGGTCAAGGCTTTCGTCTCAACCGAGGCCGCGCATTCTACAGCAACCTCTCGTTCCGTCAAGCGTTATTTTCGAAAATTTTCTTTTCTACTCAACCGCTTGCGCCGACCTTCAAACTATCTTCCGATCAGCGGGAGGCGCATTCTACAGCGTTCAAATTCGCTGTCAAGCACCTCGGTGAAGCTTCGTTTCGATCCCCTTTCGGGACCGAACCGCTGCGGCGAACAACCTGCCGGAGCGCTTCACCACTCCTGGGAGAGAATCCGTAAATCCTTGATTTTCAAGCATTTACTCTTCGTCGTCGCCGGGAGTGGTGCGCATTATAGGGAGATAGAAACTGGCGTCAACACTTATTTGAAACTTTTTAACCCAAAGGTCAGGAAGCCCAGAGGACGCCCCATTCCTCCTTTATAGGCTGGCTTGCCCCGCCCTCTCCTTCTGTTGCCTCATATAAGGAATGCGAGCCACGGCTCCGCCGCTTTCGACGAGTGTTCCATGCACCTCATACATACCTCCGACTGGCACCTGGGTCAGACCCTGCACGGCCAGGACCGCGATCATGAACACGCGCGCTTCCTCGACTGGCTGCTGCGCCAGCTGGAAGAGCAGCGCGCCGATGTCCTGCTGATCGCGGGCGATATCTTCGACACGATCAATCCACCGCTCAAAGCCCAGGAGCGCCTCTACGACTTCATCGTCAGCGCCCATCGACGGCTGCCGCGGCTGGAGATCGTGATGATCGCAGGCAACCACGACTCCGGCGCGCGCATCGAACTGCCCGCTCCGCTGATGAAACGACTGAACGCCCATGCCATCGGCCGAATCGGCTGGATAGACGAAAGCCTCGATAGCGATCGCCTGCTGCTGCCCCTGCACGACGCGGATGGCCAGGTCGCCGCCTGGTGCCTGGCCCTGCCCTTCCTGCGTCCCGCCGAAGTCACCGGAGGCGGGCTCGGCGACGATTACCTGGCCGGTATCCGCCAGGTGCACGAACGCCTGGTTGCCGCCGCGCAAGCCTGTCGCAAGCCGGGACAGGCACTGGTCGCCGTCAGCCACGCACACATGGCCGGCGGCGCGGTTTCCGAAGACTCCGAGCGAAACCTGATCATCGGCAACGTCGAAGCGCTGCCCGCCAGCCTGTTTCCGGAGCAGATCGCCTACGTAGCCCTCGGTCATCTGCACAAGCCACAGAAAGTCGCCGGACAGGAGCGCATTCGCTATAGCGGCTCGCCGCTGCCGCTGTCCTTCGCCGAAGTGAACTATCGCCACCAGGTCCTCCTCGTCACCCTGGAAGGTGAGCGCCTGAAGGATGTGCAGAGTCTCCCGGTGCCACGCGCGGTGGAACTGTTGCGCATCGGCCCCGCGCCTCTTGGCGAGGTGCTCGATCGAATCGGCGAACTGGCCGAGGCCGACCTGCTGAACGAACAGCGGCCCTGGCTGGAGGTCCGCGTCATGCTGGATCAGCCGCAACCAGACCTGCGCCAGCAGGTCGAGAGCGCCTTGCAGGACAAGGCTTGCCGCCTGGTGCGCATCGCCAGCGAATACCAGCGCCGCGACGAAGAACAGGCGCCGCTGCTTGGGCTCGACCAACTCAACCCCCAGGAACTGTTCAGCCGCGCCTGGGAAAGCGCCTATGGCTCCGGCCCGGATGCGCAGGCGTTGGATGACTTCGCCAGCCTGCTGCAAAGCGTCGAACTGGCCACTGAAGAGCCCCCGGGGAAATAAGCCGCTCCATGAAGATTCTCGCCATCCGCCTGAAGAACCTCGCCTCCCTCGCTGGCGAGCAGGAAATCGACTTCACCCGCGAACCGCTGTCCAGCGCCGGCCTGTTCGCCATCACCGGTCCGACCGGCGCCGGCAAGAGCACCGTGCTGGACGCCCTGTGCCTGGCCCTGTTCGGCAGCACGCCGCGGCTGGAAAGCACTTCGGCCAGCAGCAAGGTTCCCGATGGCCGGAACGAGCTGTCCAGCAACGACGAACGCAACCTGCTGCGCCGCGGTTGCGCCAGCGGCTACGCCGAAGTGGATTTCGTCGGCATCGACGGCCACCGCTATCGCGCCCGCTGGGAAACCCGGCGCTCCCGGGACAAGGCGGACGGCGCCTTGCAAAAGAGCCAGCAGAGCCTCCAGGACCTGGAGACCCAACAAATGCTGGCAGCGAACAAGAAGAGCGAGTTCCGCGAACAGCTGGAGCAGAAGCTCGGCCTCAATTTCGCCCAGTTCACTCGCGCCGTGCTGCTGGCCCAGAGCGAATTCAGCGCCTTCCTCAAGGCCAGCGACAACGACCGCGGCGCATTGCTGGAGAAACTCACCGACACCGGCCTGTACAGCCAATTGAGCAAAGCCGCCTATCAGCGCGCCAGCCAGGCCGACGAGCAGCGCAAGCAACTCGAGCAACGCCTGGAAGGCAGCCTGCCCCTGGCCGAGCAGGCCCGGGCCGGGCTCGAGGCGGCGCTGGAATCCCACGCCCAGGCGCGTCTCCAGGAGCAACAGGCCCTGCAGCACCTGGAAGGCCAGCAACAATGGTTCACCGAGGAGCAGCGGCTGCTGCAATCCTGCGAGCACGCACAAGGCCAACTGGCCGAGGCCAGGCAGGCCTGGGACGCCCTGGCGACGGAGCGGGAAACCCTGCAATGGCTGGAGCGCCTGGCTCCGGTTCGCGGACTGATCGAACGCCTGAAGCAACTCGAGCAGGAACTCCGGCACTCCGAGCAGCAGCAGCGGCAGCGCACCGAGCAGCAAGCCGCGGGCGCCGAGCGCTTGCAAGGATTGCAGGCCCGCGTGCAGGAGGCGCGCGAGCGCCAGGCCCAGGCCGACAACCATCTGCGTCAGGCCCAGGCGCCGTTGCGCGAGGCTTTCCAGCTGGAGAGCGAGGCCAGGCGCCTGGAGCGAACGCTGGCCGAGCGACAGGAACTCCATCGGCAATCGAACCAGCGCCACGCCCAGCAAAGCGACGCCGCTCGGCAACTGGATATGGAGCAGCAGCGCCATGTCGCGGAACAGGCGCAACTGCAGGCGGCATTGCGCGACAGCCAGGCTCTCGCCGCGCTCGGCGACGCCTGGGCGACCCACCAGGGCCAGCTCGCCGCCTTCGTGCAACGTCGCCAGCGCGCGCTCGAAAGCCAGGCGCAGCTCCCCGAGCTGGAAAAATCCCTGGCCCAGGCCGGGGAACCGCTCGAACGCTTGCAGGCGCAATGGACCGCCCTCCATGGCAGCGAGCCGGACGACCTGGCGGCACGCCTGGACGAATTGCGCCGGCAGACCGATAGCCTGGAACGACAACAAGCGCTCCACAAGGAATGGCAACAGGCCCTCGACCAACGCACCGGCCTGGCTCGACGCCTGGGCGAACTCGACCAGCGTATGGTCGAGCAGGAGCAGGCATTGCTCGACCTGAAACGACAAGGCAGCCAATGCGCCGAGGAGGTGAAGGCGGCGGAGCAGGCCCTGGAGGTCACCCGCGAGTTGCTCCAGCGCCAACGTCTGGCCCGCAGCGCCAGCGTCGAGCAACTGCGCGCCGGCCTGGTGGACGGCGAGGCCTGCCCGGTCTGCGGCAGCCAGGAGCATCCCTATCACCAGTCCGAGCAACTGCTCGCCGCGCTCGGTGAACACGACGACCAGGAGCAGGTCCGCGCCGAGCAGTCCCTCGAGCGGCTGCGACAGACCCTGGTCGGTCTGCGCGAGGGCTATTCCAGCCAGCGGGAAAGACTCAACCAGAGTCGCCAGGAGCAGCAGGAACTGACTGGCCAACTGGCCGCGCTCGATTGGCAACTGGACCAATGGACGCTGCCGGAAGAACTGCGACTCCTGCAGCCGTCCGCGCAGTTGGAGTGGCTGGCACAACGCCTGGACGACCTGGCAGGGCAGCGCCAGCAGTGCCAACGAGACTTCGACCGGCTGATCGCCCGCCAGCGCCAGACCCAGCAATTGCAGCAGGAACTGCGGGCCGCCGAGACGATCCTGCAACAGCGCCAGCAGGCGCTGACGGAACAACGGCAGCGCTACGAACATTTGCAGCAGCAGGTCGAGGAGGACAGCCAGCAATTGCGTCCATTGCTCTCCGACGAGCACTGGCAGCGCTGGCAGACAGATCCGCTGCGGACTTTCCAGGCCCTCGGCGAGTCCATCGAGCAACGCCGGCAGCAACAGGCGCGGCTTCAGCAGGTCGAACAGCGTCTGCAGGAGCTCAAGCAGCGCTGCGATGAATCAAGCTGGCAACTGAAGCAAAGCGACGAGCAACGCAACGAAGCCCGCCAGGCAGAGGAAAGGGTCCAGGCGGAACTCGCCGAGCTGAACGGACGCCTCGGCGCTCACCTGGGCCAGCACGCCTGCGCCCAGGACTGGCAGCTATCGCTGGAGCACGCCGCGCAAGCGGCGCAGAGCGCCGTCGAGACGCTCCAGGCGCCCCTGGATTCGCTGCGCGAGGAACAACTGCGACTCGCCGAAGCCCTGGAACACCTGCAGCAGCAACGGCAGCGCCAACAGGAGGAGTTCCAGCGCCTTCAGGCCGACTGGCAGGCCTGGCGCGAACGCCAGGACAACCTCGACGACAGCCGCCTCGACGCCCTGCTCGGCCTTTCCGAGGAACAGGCGACGCAATGGCGGGAGCAATTGCAGCGACTGCAAGAGGAGATCACCCGCCAGCAGACACTGGAAGCAGAGCGCCAGGCGCAACTGCTCCAGCATCGCCGGCAGCGGCCGGAAACCGACCGCGAGGCGCTGGAAGACAACCTGCGGCAACAGCGCGAACGCCTGGCCACCAGCGAACAGGCCTACCTGGATACCTACAGCCAGTTGCAGGCCGACAACCAGCGCCGCGAGCAGAGCCAGGCGCTGCTTGCCGAGCTGGAGCGAGCCCGCGCCGAGTTCCGTAGATGGGGCCGCCTGAACGAACTGATCGGTTCGTCCAGCGGCGACAAGTTCCGCCGCATCGCCCAGGGCTACAACCTCGACCTGCTGGTGCAGCACAGCAACGTGCAGTTGCGCCAGTTGGCGCGGCGCTACCGCCTGCAGCGCGGCGGCAGCGAACTGGGCCTGCTGGTGGTGGACACCGAGATGGGCGACGAACTGCGCTCGGTGTATTCGCTCTCCGGCGGCGAGACCTTCCTGATTTCCCTGGCCCTGGCGCTCGGCCTGGCCTCGATGGCATCGAGCAAGCTGCGCATCGAGTCGCTGTTCATCGACGAAGGCTTCGGCAGCCTCGACCCGGAATCCCTGCAACTGGCGATGGATGCCCTGGACAACCTGCAGGCCCAGGGGCGCAAGGTGGCGGTGATTTCCCACGTCCAGGAAATGCACGAACGGATCCCGGTCCAGGTGCGGGTCCAGCGCGAGGGCAACGGCATGAGCAGCCTGAAGGTGGTCGGCTGAGCCGACCGCCCAGGCGGCACGTCAGAACGGCAGCTCGGTCTGTTCACCCGGAGCATGCGGCGGCTGCTCTTCCCTTTCCGGCCGCAGATGCAGCATCAGCCCGCTGAGCCGGCGCACCTTGCGCCGCACTGCTTCCTCGAACACCCCGGGCAGGCTTTCCACCAGGCTGAACCAGTCGCGGGCGCGGGTGATACCGGTGTACACCAGCTCCTTGGTCAGCACCGGGTTCAGCGCGTCCGGCAGGACCAGCGCGGTATGGGCGAACTCCGAACCCTGCGACTTGTGCACGGTCATGGCGAACACGGTGTCCACCTCGACCAGGCGGCTCGGCAGGACGAAGCGCACGCCGCCGCTACCGTCGTTGCGCGGGAAGGCCACGCGCAGCGCGAAGCGCAGGCTGCCGTCGTCGTTGCGCTCGGGCAGGCGCAGGGCGATGCCGATATCGCCGTTCATCAGCCCCAGGCTGTAGTCGTTGCGCGTCACCAGTACCGGCCGCCCCTCGTACCAGCCGTGATCGGCCTCGATCAGGCCAAGGCGCAGCAGTTCCGCCGCCACCCGCTGGTTCAGTCCTTCCACGCCCCATGGGCCGCGGCGCAGCGCGCAGAGCAGGCGGAAGGCGTCGAAAGCCGTCAGTACCGACTGCGCCCAGCGCTCCCAGGCGCCATCCTCCAGCGCCAGTCCGGCGGCCGGGCGGCCCTCGGCCAGGCGTTGCAGGTAGTGCCGGTAGCCGTACGGCGTGCCCGGCGCCTGCGGATGACCGTCGACGAACAGCCGGGCGAAGGCTGCATCGCGCTCCCCGCGCAGGCGCAGGTCGAAGAGGTCGGCGGGCGGACTGTCCAGCAGCGCGCGCGCGTCATCGGCCTGTTGCCGGTTGACCAGCCGCGCCAGGCGCCCGATCCCGCTGCTCGCGCCGAAGCGCCGGGAATGCCGCAGCATGACGGTCTGTTGCGCCAGCGGATGCGCCTGCGCCGAACCTTCGCGCAAGCCCTGCCAGGTTTCGCCGCTGACCCGCTGCAACCAGGCGCGGGTCTCGGCGCTGTACCAGCCCTCCTCGGCATCCCGGCAGAGATCGCCGAGCACCGCGCCGGCCTCTACCGAGGCCAACTGGTCCTTGTCGCCGAGCAGGATCAGGCGCGCCTGCGGCGGTAGCGCATCGAGCAGGCTGGCCATCATTTCCAGGTCGATCATCGAGGCCTCGTCCACCACCAGCACGTCCAGCGCCAAAGGGTTGTCCCGGTGGTGGCGGAAGTGCCGGGTATCCGGACGGCTGCCGAGCAGACGGTGCAGGGTAGTGACCTCGGCGGGGATCGCCTGCAACACGTCTTCCGCCAGCGGCAGGGCCCGGACCTGCTGGCCGATGGATTCGGAGAGACGCGCCGCGGCCTTGCCGGTGGGCGCCGCGAGGCGGATGCGCAGCGGCTGGCCGGCGACTACCGCCGGTGCCTGGAGCAGACCGAGCAGGCGCACCACGGTGGTGGTCTTGCCGGTACCGGGACCGCCGGTGATCAGGCTGAAATAGCCGCGGGCCGCCAGGGCACAGGCCAGCTTCTGCCAGTCGGTGACGCGCTGGCCGTCTTCCGTCGGCGCCTGCGCGAACAGCGCGGCCAGGCGCGGCGCCAGGTCTGCGGCCAGGGGCGCCTGCCGACCCAGGCGCTCGCGCAGGGCCAGAGCGATCTCCAGCTCGTGCCGCCAGTAACGACGCAGGTAGAGACGCTGAGCGCAAAGCACCAGCGGCGAGGTCGCCGTCTCGCTCGGCTCGGGATCGCCTGGGCGCTCGTCGACCACCTCCACCAGCGATGACGCCGCCAGAGCCTCGCGCCAGGCGTCGAGGCGCACGCCACGCAGCAGTTGCGACGGCAGCAGCACATCGCGGCCTTCGTCGCCTTCCGGCGGCAGCGACAGTGCCGCGTCAGGCGCGCCGAGGGTCGCCTCCAGGTCCAGGCAGACGTGCCCGTGGCCCAGTTGGTGGCTGGTCAGCGCTGCCGCCAGCAGCACCCGGGGATCGGCCTGCGGCTGCAACTCGACGAGGAAGGCGACGAACGCCCGGTCCAGCGCCCGCAGCCAGCCACGCGCCACCCACAGGTCGAGCTGGCGCAGCAGGTCGTGGCGTGCCGCCAGCGGTTGCGCTACCTGGTCGTCGCGGCCATCGCGGACTTCGCCGGCCAGTTGCTTGAGGGTCGGATTCATCGCTCGGCTCCCGGCTGGCCGCTGAACAGCGCGTCCAGGCGTTCGATCAGTTCCCGCGGCGGGCGCTCGAAGTGCAGGCCCTGGGTCGCCGCGCGGGCGCCGCGGAGGAACAGGTACACGGCGCCGCCCATGTGGCGGTCGTAGTCGTAGTCGGGCAGGCGCGCCTTCAACTGCCGGTGCAGGGCCAGCAGGTACAACACGTACTGCAGGTCATAACGGTTCTCCAGCACCGCGGCGGTCATCGCTTCCGGGCTGTAGGCGCCATCGTCGGCGCCCAGCCAGTTGGACTTGTAGTCGGCCACGTAGAAACGCCCCTGGTGCTCGAAGACCAGGTCGACGAAGCCCTTGAACATGCCGTTCAGCAGGGTCGGTGCCAGCGTCGGACGCGCCGCGCCGCCAAGGGTATGGCGCCGGACCAGGGCGTCGATCGCCTCGGCCTGGACCTGGTGGGTGGCGAACCAGAACTCCATTTCCACCTGGTAGGCGACCAGCCCGGCCAGGCTGGTTTCGCCACCGGGCCAGCGCAGCGGTTCGGCGAGATACTGTTCCAGCCACAGATCGAGCGGTTCGGCCCAGTCCTTCCAGCCCCGCAGGTCGCAGCGTCGCGCGACCAGTTCGCGGCGCCGCTGGGCATCGGCGCGCGCCACATCGAAGCCTTCGCGGCCGGCCCATTCGAGCAGCCCGTGGAGGAAGGTGCCGGGAGCCGGTCCGCGCGGGAAGCGATGCAGGTCGTCGCGCATCTCGCTGGCGTGCGCGACCGGCGGCTGTTCGGCGGAACGGCCTTCTTCGTGGAAGGTGGCTTCCTCGGCGCTGATCGGCTCCTGCGATTCGTCGCTCTCCAACGCCTCGTCATCGTCCAGCCCGGCGGAGGCCTGCAATTGCAGGCCGGAATAGCTGGCGACCCACCACTTCTCGCGGCTGCTGCGGCGGGTTTCGCGGGCCTGCCCAAGGCCCTGGCCGCGCCCTGCGACATAGCGTTCGGCGTCCGCCTCGGGGGCCGGCTCGACGACGATCTCCCGGCACTCGCCGCGCAGCGCGGCGAGGCATTGGCCGAGGCCATCGCTGCCGATGGTCGCGCCGCCGGCAAGCAGGTAGCCCAGGGCCCCCTTGTGCAACTCCGGCGACTTGCTGTTGCTCGCCACCAGCGGCGCGATGCCCAGCCACACCGAATGGCGGGCGCGGGTCAGGGCCACGTAGAGCAGGCGCATGTCTTCGCCGAGGCGCTCGTCGTTGGCCTGCTCGTAGGCCCGCGCAGCCTGCTCCTTGCGCCGCGCCAGCTCGATGACCCGCCCTGCAACGCCATCCTCGTGGAAACTTGCCGGCGCGCCGCTGTTGCCGTCCAGCTCCCTCCAGCTGCAGATGAAGGGCAGCAGCACCAAGGGGTATTCCAGCCCCTTGGACTTGTGGATGGTCACCACCTTGATCAGGTCGGCGTCGCTTTCCAGGCGGAGGATCTCTTCGCTCCCCGGACTCTGCACCTGCTCGGCCAGATGGCGAATCAGCGCGTGCTCGCCGTCCAGCTCCACCGCCGCGCGCTGCAGCCACTCGGCCAGGTGCAGCAGGTTGGTCAGGCTGCGCTCGCCATCGGCATGCCGCAGCAGGCGCGCCGGCAGTTCGAAGTCGGCGAGCAGGCGCCGCAGCATCGGCAATACGCCCTGGGCCTGCCAGGACCGGCGATAGTCGCGGAAGCGCAGGACCATCCGTTCCCAGAACAGTTCGTCCTGGTTCAATCGTTCCAGGGTCGCCCAGTCCAGGTGCAGG
Source organism: Pseudomonas sp. B111 (assembly GCF_026428275.1). Taxonomy (NCBI): domain Bacteria; kingdom Pseudomonadati; phylum Pseudomonadota; class Gammaproteobacteria; order Pseudomonadales; family Pseudomonadaceae; genus Pseudomonas; species Pseudomonas sp. B111. Next base: position 6,143,939 of record NZ_CP097857.1, read on the forward strand.
CTGCGGGTAGCCAGGGCGACCCGCAGCAGCGCATCGGCACCGGGATCGGCGCAGGCGCGCAGCCAGTGCAGCAGGTCGGCGGCCTCCTGGCTGTCGAACACCGAGTCGCGGTCGGACAGGTAGACGCTGGCCAGACGCCGCGCCGCCAACGCGCTACGGATCGCCTCGGCCTCGGCGCGACCGCGGACGAGGATGGCGATATCCGCCGGGCGCAACGCCCGCCAGCCGCCCTGCTCGTCGGCGAAGCCGGCGCGGCCCAGGTCGGCCAGGCTCAGCCAGCGGCGGATGGCGCTGGCGCTGCGCTCGGCCATTTCCTGGCGATACGCCGCGGAGCCGAGCACGCCGGCTTCGGCGTCAAGGTTCCAGAACGTCATCGCCGGCGCCTCGGCACCGTCGATCAACAAACGTTCGGCGCGCCCCTGGGCGTCCACCGCATGGAACGGCACCGGGTTTTCCAGCCCCTCGCGGGCGAAACGGAAGGCGCCGCGCGGATGCTCTTCGGCGAAGGCGAAGCAGCGGTTGGCGGCCGCCACCATGGCGGCGGTCGAGCGGAAGTTCTTGCCGAGGGTGTAATGCCGCCCGCGAGTGGCCTCGCGGGCGCGCAGGTAGGTATGGATGTCGGCACCGCGGAAGGCGTAGATCGCCTGCTTGGGGTCGCCGATCATGAACAGGCCGGTCTCCCGCGCCTGGGGCTCGCCGGGATCGGCGGCGATCCGGTAGATACGCTCGAAGATCCGGTACTGCACCGGGTCGGTATCCTGGAACTCGTCGATCAGCGCCACCGGGAACTGCTCGCGGATCAATTGCGCCAGGCGCTCGCCACCAGGCCCCTGCAAGGCGCGGTCGAGGCGGCTGAGCAGGTCGTCGAAGCCGATCTCGGCACGCCGCTGCTTCTCGACCTCCAGTTCGCGCCCGACTTCGCCCAGCGCGTGCAACAACAGGTGGGGAGCGAGATCGGGACGCTCTTCCTGATGCGCGGCCCAGGCGTCGATGGCCCTTAGCGCGGCATGCTCGGGCGCCACGCGCTTGGCGGTGAGCTTGATCCGGGTCTGGCCGAACTTGCCCAGGTTGGCCGGCTGCTCGCCGCCCTCGCTCCAGTCCGCCAACGCTTGCAGCCAGGCGTCGAAGGTCTCGTCGCTGTCCTTGCCGCGATAGCTGTTGCCGTTCAGGTAGGGACGCAGGTCGCGCAGCAGCGCTTCCAGTTCGACGCGCGCTGCGCGCCAGGCGGCGCGGGCCTGCGCGTCCAGTTGGTCGAGCTGGCGATACCAGTCGCCGCCCTGCTCCAGCAAGGCTGCCAGTGACTCGGGCGCACTCAGCGCCTGGTCGGCGTAGCGGAAGTCGGCGTCCTGCCGCGCCAGCAGCGGCTGCAAGGCCTTGCCCAGCGCCTCCGGCCCACTGTAGCAACTGGCCACGGCTTGCGCCGCCGGAGCCGTCAGGCCGTAGAAGTTGCGCCGCCAGTAGTCCCGCACCACTTCGGCGAGCAATTCGCTCTGGTCGGTTTCCAGGTTCTGGGTGAACAGGCTGCCGCTGTCGAAGGCGTGCTCGCGCAGCATCCGGTAGCACCAACTGTGGATGGTCGATACCGCGGCCTCGTCCATCCACTCCGCGGCCAGGCGCAGCAGGCGCGCGCAGCCCGGCCAGCGCTCGGTGGGATACTGCTGGCGCAACGCGACCAGCAGGCCGTCGTGGCGCTCCTGCGGCTCGGCGAAACAACGCGCCGCTTCGCCCAGGCGGCTGCGGATACGCTCGCGGAGTTCCTGGGTCGCCGCATCGGTGAAGGTCACCACGAGGATTTCCGGCGGGCTCAGCGGCCGGCCGAAAGCGCTCTCGCCGCCATGGTCGAGGACCAGGCGTACGTATAGCAGGGCGATGGTGAACGTCTTGCCGGTACCGGCGCTGGCCTCGATCAGGCGGCTGCCGTGCAACGGGAAATCCAGCGGATCGAGGGCCACGGGCATCTGCTGCTGGCTCATGCCTGCTCCTCCGCGCCACGCCCCAGGGCAGCCAGCAGCGGCGCGTAGAGCTGCTCGGCCCAGTGCGCGAACTCACCGCTGGCGAGCAGCCGGTCGAAGTCCGGATAGACCCGAGCCAGCGCCGGCGAGGCGTCCACCTCGCCCCCCATGCCGAACCCTCCCTCGTAGCGCTTGCGCGCCTCGCGCATGGCTTTCTCGGGCTCTGCGGCGCCACCACTGGCGAGCCAGGCGAAAGCGGTCCGGCAGGCCAGCGGCAACGGCTGGCGCATGCCCTGGCGCCAGGCGTCGATCAACTGGTCGAGGTACTCGCCGGCACGCTCGCTCGGCAGCGGCGGAATCTCCAGGGTGCCGGTCTGGCTCACCAGCACGCTGCTCACCGGCTGGCCGAGACATTGCAGGGCGAGGTGCTGCAACCAGTGGCGCACCAGGCTGTGCCACTTGAAGCCGCGCCCTTCATGGAGCTTGCCGCTGAGCAACTGCAGGCGCGCCAGGCGCCCGGAAGCGTCGCGACGCAAGCCGCCGAGCCAGTCCTCCAGCTCCAGCCCGGACGGATGGCGATGGCGCAACTCCTGCTGCTGCTCGACCGCCTCCGGCCAGCGCTCGATTTCCTGGCGGTAGCGCCAGAGCAGGTCGGGCAGCGGTTGCAGCAAATGGCGCGCGGAGAACTCGCCGAACGCCGCCAGCGGCAGGCGACCCTGTCGCCGCAGTCGCTCGACCTGGGCCTGCAACTGCGCCGGCAGGCCCTCGGCATTCCAGTCCCGCTCGACCCAGCGCTTCATGCGTTCGGTCAGCTCGAATTGCAGCTTCCAGTTGTCCAGCGCGTCCAGTTCGAAAGGCTCTTCGTCGTTGCCGGTCAATTGCTCGTCGTCGAAACGCACCTTGAGCCGCTGCTGGAAGAACGCATTCACCGGGTTGGCGAGGAACTCCGCCAGCGCTCGCAGCCCCAGCGCGCCCTCCAGCTCCAGCGGCGGCAGTGGCGCTTCGGCGTCGGGAGCGCCGATCTCATCCTCGCGATGGACCTCGCGCCACTCGCGGGCGTAGGTGAACAGGCCATCGACGCTCTGCTCCGGCGCATCGTGAAAATACCGGCGGCTGAACGGCTGCAGCGGATGCTCCTGGGTCAGGGCACCCAGCAGCGCCTCGCCGTCGCCGTCCGGATCCAGGCGCCAGCCGGCCGCCAGGTGATCGCGCAACTGGCCGATCAGCACCGAGGGCGGCCGCTCGCCATTGTCGCGGATACTCCGCCCCACCCAGCTCACGTAGAGTTGCTCGCGCGCCGAGAGCAGCGCCTCGAGCAGCAGGTAGCGGTCGTCCTCGCGCCGCGAGCGGTCGCCGGGGCGGTAGTCGTTGCGCATCAGGTCGAAATCCAGCGGCGACTGCTGGCGGGGGTAGTCGCCATCGTTCATGCCAAGCAGGCAGACCAGCCGGAACGGGATCGCGCGCATCGGCATCAGCGTGCAGAAACTCACCGCGCCAGCCAGGAAGCGCTGGTTCAAGCCGCCCTGGTCCAGGCCGCCGAGCCAGGCCTCGCGTATCACGCTGATCGGCAGCGGCTCGGCGAAGGCCGCACAGGCGCAGTGTTCCTGCCAGCGTTCGAGCAATTGCAGAAGCTGGGTGAGAAGCAGTTCGTCGCGCTCGTCGTGGGCCTCGAAGAACACCGTGAGCAGGGCCTGCAGGCGCTCGCCCCACTGCGCCGGGGTGGCCGGTTCGGCCAGCTCCGCGTAGGCCACCTCGAGGCGTTCCAGCAGCACAGCCAGCGGGCCTGCCAGGGCGGCGTCCAGGCCACCGACCTCATCGTAGGGCTGGATGCCTTGCAGGGCCGCGCCTTCGCCGACCGCGTAGCCGAGCAGCATGCGCCGCAGACCGAAGCGCCAACTGTTGCCCTCCAGTCCCGCTGGCAGGCCGAGACGCTCGCGCTGCGCGGCATCCAGCCCCCAGCGCACGCCGGCGCCTTCGATCCAGCGGTGCAGGGTCGCCAGGTCGGCCTCGTCGACGCCGAAACGCCGGCGCAATGCCGGGACGTCCAGCAGGTCGAGGATCTCGCTCACGGCGAAACGGCTGTCGGGCAGTTTCAGCAGGTGCTCCAGGGCGATCAGCAGCGGCTCGCGACCGCGCTGTCCCTGGTCGGCCAGGGTATAGGGAATGAAGCGCTGGTCGTCGCGCGGCACCTGGCCGAACACCGCCTCGATGTGCGGCGCGTAGGCGTTGATGTCGGGGACCATGACGATCACGTCGCGTGGCTTCAGGCTCGGATCGGCGTTGAAGCGGGCGAGCAACTGGTCGTGGAGGATCTCCACTTCGCGCTGCGCGCTGTGGGCCACATGGAAGCGGATCGAGGCGTCGCTCCGCGGCGCCACCGGCGGCCAGTGCTCGCGGGTTTCCGCCAACGGGCGCAGTTCGAGGATATCGTCCTGCAACTGGCCGAGCAGCCCGTGCGGGGCCTCCTCGCTGAACAGGTCGATGCGCCCGCCGTTGACCTCGCCGAACAGGTTCCGATAGCTGTCCGGGTCGTCGTAGCTGTCGAGCAGGTTGATGTAGTCGCGGCCCTGCTTGCCCCAGGCCGCCAGCAACGGCTGGGCATGCTGGTGCTGGCGGTCCTCGTCGAGGTCGGCGGGGACGCCGGCGCGGCGCTGCTGGCGGCGGTACTCGTGGCGCAACAGGTCCTTGTCGGCGACGATGTCGGCCCAGTGGTGGCGACAGGGGTTGTGCACGCAGAGCAGCACCTGGCTGAACCTGGCCAGGGCGGCCAGCGCCTCGAGGGTCTGCGCCGGCATCGAGGAAATCCCGAACACCACCACTCGTCGCGGCAACGCGCGCGGCGCCGCGCTGGCGGAGCGCAGCGCCTCGATGAAGCGCCGGTGCACGCCGGAGCGGCTGCGGGCCAGGCTATCGGCACCGACGTCGGCGAGCAGCGCGCGCCACAATTCGGCCTGCCAGCGCTCGTCGGCACCGAGCGGGCGCGCCTGCCCGTTCGCCGTGCGCAACTGGTCGCGGCCCTGGCTCCAGTCGTCGAGCCAGTCGCCGCGATAGACCTGGTACTGGTCGAACAGGTCGGCCAGGCGCTCGGCCAGTTGATGACGCTTGCGCAGGTCGGCATCGTCGGCGAGGAAACGTTGCAGGGTGCGGAACTCGGGACGCTCCAGCAATCCGGGAAGCAGACGCATCAGGCGCCAGGTCAGCGGCGCCTTGTCCAGTTCGGAAACCTCGGGAATGCTTTCGCGGCCCAGCACCGCGCGATAGGCCTGCCAGAGGAACTGCGCCGGCAACTGCACCTCCAGCGCCGCGGCGATGCCGCCACCGCCGCCGTCCTCGCGGGGATCTTCGGCCAATGCCAGCTTCAACCATTGGGCGATGCCGTTGCTGTGCACCAGGACCCGCTCGCTTTCCAGCGGCGCCAGCGGATAGCGGCGCATCCAGGAAACGGCGAGGTCGCGCAGGTCGTCCAGGCGATTGCCGTGGACGATCATGAATCCGGGCGTGAGGGCGGTGGTTCCCAAGGGTTCTGGCATCGGTACGGCTATTCCTGGCGCAAGGCTCTGGCGAAAGAGGTCAGGATCTGGCGGCGACGAAGCGTCGTTCCAGTTCGAGGCTGTCGGCCATGCGGAAATCGCTCCAGCGCTCGCTCAGGCCGAGATGGCTGTCCGCCTGGCAATCCGGGGCACTGGCGCAACGGCGGGTGAAGGTGTTGACCACCTCGACCATCTCCTCGCGCTCGGCGCCGACCAGCAGCGCCGCGTGCGCCAGCACCACCGGCCGGCCGGCGCCGTTGCGCCGCCAGCGTTGCGCGGTCCCGGCGAGCTTGCGCCCATCCAGGGTGACATTGTAGCGGCCGTCGCAGAAGGAACCGGCCACGGCGCCCACGCCGGCGTCCAGGCCGCGCTCGCGGAGCCAGTCGCAGATCGGCTGGCACAGCCGCAGGTAGGCGGTTTCGATACGGGTCTGCTCGTTGTCGCCAGGCCCCAGCGCATAGGACAGGGCGATGTTCAGCACGCCCGGCGATTGCGGCACCGGCTCGCCGCCGGTATCGCGCAGCAGCACCGGCCAGCCGCGTTCGGCGACCGCTGCGCTGGCCGGCGCGAACCCTTCCAGGCGCTCCATCCGGCGCGGCATGACCAGCGCCCGATCGCACGGCTGCCAGAGCAACAGGCCATGCTCGCGGGCACCGCCACACACCTCGTCGAGCAGGGCGCGCTCGGCGTCCAGCCCATCCTGCACGGAAAACACTTCGACCACGATTCTTCCTCTTCCAGGCTGGCACGGCTCGGCTCCCACGCGGGGAGCGCTGCCTATGATAGCCAGTGGCGGCGCCTCCGTGCGCCGTAATCGCGAGGAAGTTGCCGGGAAATCAGCAGGTTGCCGAGCGCAGGCGGGCCGGGCGGCGCTGCCAGAACTCGGCCAGCAGGACCCCGGCCAGGGTCAGCGCGCCGCCGACCAGGTGATGGACGGTCAGGCGCTCGCCGAGCACCAGGGTGGCGATGCAGGCGGTGATGATCGGCAGCAGGTTGAAGAACAGCGCCATCCGGCTCGGCCCGAGACGGGCGACACCGTGCATCCAGGCCAGCGCGGCGACGATCGAGGCGAACAGCGCGGCGTACAGCAGCAGCGGCAGGTTGGCGGCGTTCAGGCCGGTGCGCGGCGACAGCAGGTACAGCGGCAGCAGGGCGAGGATCGCCACCAGCACCTGCAGGTAGAGCAGTTGCATGGCCGGCAGCTTCAGGCTCCATTTCTTCAGCAGCACGCTGTACACCGCATAGGCCAGGGTGGCGACGATCATCATCGCGTCGCCGAGGTTCACTCCATGCTCCAGCAAAGCGCCGAGATGGCCCTGGGAGATCACCAGCACCACGCCGGCCAGCGACACCAGCGCGCCGAGCAGCGCCCCGGCGTTCAGCCGGTGGGCCAGGATGCTGCTGGCCAGGCCCAGCGACATCAGGGGCATCAGCGACAGGATGATGCCCATGTTGGTGGCGCTGGTCAGCGCCGCCGCGTAGTAGGCCAGGCTCTGGTAGACGGCCATGCCGAGCAGGCCGAGGACCACGAACTTGCCGAGGTTGGCGAGGATGTAGCGGCGGTTGCGCAGCACCGGGCCGAGCATGAAGGGCGTCAGCGCCAGGCCGACCAGCAGCCAGCGGAAGAAACCGATCTCGGCGGGCTGGATGATCCCCACGGCGAGCTTGTTGACGACGGTGTTGCCGGCCCAGATGAACACGGCCAGCAGGGGAAACAGGTATTGCATGAGGGTTCCGCACTATGAAAAAGGAATATGCGGCCATTCTGAGCCAGTCCGAATACAGACGTATAATGAATTCCAGACAAACCACCCGTAGGTTCGGACATGTCGACCACCACCCTGCTGCGCCTTCCCGATCTCCAGGGGCAGTCTTTCGACGTCTATTTCCGCTATGACGAGTTCGGCGCCGACACCCATTCGCCGCCGCACACCCACGCCTGGGGCCAGCTCAACTATGCAGCCCATGGCGTGATGCAGCTGGAGATCGACGGCCAGCGCTTCCTCTCGCCTCCGCAATACGCGGTATGGATACCACCGGAGCGGGTGCACAGCTGCTACAACAGCCAGGCCATCGTCTACCGCTCGCTGTACCTCTCCGCCGAGCTGTCACGACGCCTGCCGGCGACACCCTGCACCCTGGCGATCAGCGCGATCCTCAAGGCGATCCTCTCGGACTTCGCCGAGCGCGGGGTCAACCTGCCGACCTCGGCGCAGGACCTGCGCCTGGCCCGGGTCGTCATGGACCAGCTGGAATGCGCCCAGCCCCACGACGACTACCTGCCCTACGGCCGTACCCCGGCGCTGCGCGAGGTGCTCGACGCACTGCAGGCCGAGCCGGGCGACAACCGCTCGCTGGCGCAATGGGCGCAGCAGGTGCACAGCACCGAGCGAACCCTGGCCCGACACTGCCAGCGCGAACTGGGCATGACCTTCGGCGAATGGCGCCAACGCCTGCGCTTCCTCGCGGCCATCGAGGCGCTGGAAGCCGGCAGGGGGATCCAGCAGATCGCCTTCGACCTCGGCTACAGCAGCCCCTCGGCGTTCATCTCGATGTTCCGCCGGCTGGCCGGCACCACGCCGGAACAATACCGCCTGGCCAGCCGCGCCCAGGACATGCCGATGCTGTAACCCGCCGTGCATGCGATGCGGCTATGCTCGCAGCAGCCGCCATCCGGAGTTCGCATGCCAACCGCCAGCCGCCATCCCGACACTGCCCTCGCGGTGTTCCTCGCCTTTCTCAAGCTGGGCTGCAGCGCCTTCGGCGGGCCCATCGCCCACCTCGGCTATTTCCGCGACGAGTTCGTCCGCCGCCGCGGCTGGCTGAGCGAAAGCAGCTACGCCGACCTGGTCGCCCTCTGCCAGTTCCTCCCCGGCCCCGCCAGCAGCCAGGTTGGCATGGCCCTCGGCCTGGCCCGCGCCGGCTACCCCGGCGCCCTCGCCGCCTGGCTCGGTTTCACCCTGCCCTCGGCGCTGCTGCTGGTACTCTTCGCTCTCGGCCTGGGACGCTGGGGCGCGCTGTTGCCCGAGGGCGTGCTGCATGGCCTGAAGATCGCCGCGGTGGCGGTGGTGGCCCAGGCGGTCTGGGGCATGGGCCGCAGCCTGTGTCCGGATCGCCCGCGCCTGGCGCTGATGGCGCTGTCCTGCGCGAGCGTGCTGGCCTGGCCCACGGCCTGGGCCCAGGTCGCGGTGATCGCCGGTGCCGGCCTGGCCGGCCTCGCCCTGTTGAAAACGGAAGCCGGGGAAGGCCACGAGCGGCTGCCGAACGCCATTGGCTACCGCGGCGCGCTGCTGCTCCTCGCCCTGTTCGCCGTGCTGCTGGTCTGCCTGCCGCTGGCCGCGCGCCTCTGGCCGGAACACTGGCTGCGCCTGCTCGATGCGTTCTACCGGGCCGGCTCGCTGGTGTTCGGCGGCGGCCATGTGGTGCTGCCGCTGCTACAGGCGGAAGTGGTGCCCAACGGCTGGGTCGACGGCGATACCTTCCTCGCCGGCTACGCGGCCGCCCAGGCGGTACCGGGCCCGCTCTTCACCTTCGCCGCGTTCCTCGGCGCAGCCTCGGGCCCGGCGCCGAACGGCTGGAGCGGCGCGCTGCTGTGCCTGCTGGCGATCTTCCTGCCGTCGTTCCTGCTGGTCGCCGGTGCCTTGCCATTCTGGGAACGCCTGCGCCACGAACGCCGGGTACGGGCAACGCTGGCCGGGGTCAACGCGGCGGTGGTCGGCCTGCTGCTGGCGGCGCTGTACCAGCCGCTCTGGACCGAAGGCATCCTGCGCCCGGCCGACTTCGCCCTGCTGCTCTTCGCCCTGCTGGCCCTGCTCGCCTGGAAGACGCCGCCCTGGCAAGTGGTGCTCGCCTGCGCCGTGGCCGGCGGCCTGATCGCCGCAGCCGGCTAGCCGTTCAAGGCCAGGCTCAGCCCCTGCGCCGCCGGCGCAGCCGCCTTGCCCGGCTCCGCGCCCTCCGGCCGATAGCCGAGGCGCAGGCCGCCCCAGTGCTTGCCGTGGATGAAGATCGGCACCGAAAGATCGTGCATCAGCTCGCCGGTGTCACGGGTGTAGGTCTGTAGCAACAGCGGCTGCTGGTGGCTGCCGCAGCGAATCCCGGTGCGGTCGTTGAACAGGCGCTTGCTGCGGCTGCGCAACGCGTCCGTCTGCGGGTCACCGCTGGGCGGATGGGCGAAGGCGCGATTGTGGGTGGGCACGTAGCCTTCGGGGGTACAGGCGATGGCGAACACCAGGTTGCGGTTGCGCTCCAGCAACTGCTCCTGGATGCCCGGCAGGACCTGGTCGGTGTAGCTGTCGAAGCGGGTCCGGTACTTGGTCGGCTGGGTATTGGGCAACGGCTGGTAGCTGCGGTCGAACAGGTCGTCGAGGTCGATGCGCCCGCTGCGCACGTCCTCCTCGAAGCGAGCGGCGATAGCCGCCGCGCCCTCCCGGGCGAGGTCGTAGACCGACTGGTGGTAGGCGTCCAGGCTGACCTCGGCGAGGCGCTCGCTGATCACCTCGGCCTGGTTCTCCAACTGGCTGGCGGCTTCGCCGAGACGCAAGGTCTGTTCCTCGCTGGCGCTGAGGTCGCCGCGCACTTGCTCGACCGCGGCGAACAGGCTGGCGAGTTGGCTGCGGTTGATCTCGGCGCCCTGGGCGATCTCGGTAATCTGGCTCTCCACCCCGGCCGCCAGTTCGGCAATGCCTTCCAGTTGCCGACCGGTCAGCTCGACCTGGCCGACCCCTTCGCCCAACTCTTCGGAAAGCTGGCGGATCTGCTCGACCACCTCGCTGGTCTGGCGCTGGATCTCGGCGACCATCTGGCCGACTTCCTCGGTGGCCTCGGCGGTACGTCCGGCCAGGCCGCGCACCTCTTCGGCAACCACCGCGAAGCCGCGCCCATGCTCGCCGGCGCGGGCCGCCTCGATGGCCGCGTTGAGGGCCAGCAGGTTGGTCTGGCTGGCGATGCCCTGGATCACCAGGGTGACCCGCTGGATGTCCTCGCTGCGCTGGTTCAGCGCCTCGATCGCCTCGCGGCTGGCGCCCATCCGCTCGCTGAGCCGATGCATGCGCTCGATGGTCGAGGCCAGCAGCACCTGGCCCTCGTCGCTGCCGGCGCGCGCCCGGGTGGCGGCGTCCATGGCCTGGCGCGCCAGATTGGAGGTGGCGCGCTCGGTGTGGATCATCACTTCGGCGCTGCCGACGATCTGTTCGGCGGCGTCGAGCTGGGATTGCAGCTTCTCCGCCAGGCGCTTCACCGAGAACGCCACGCCGGCGGCCGACAGGGCGTTCTGGCTGGTGTTATGGGACAGGTCGCGAGCCAGCCGGGCGATGTCGGGCTCGCCGACGGTCGCCACCGCCGTGCGGTTGCCGGGAAGCAGCCAGGGCAACCAGAGCAGCGCCACGCCGAGCGGCAGGGCCAGGTACAGCGGCAGCCAGCCATGCCGGGCGCCGACCAGCAGGAGAACCAGGGCCAGGCTCTGCAACAGGCAGACGAAGAGGATGCGGGAACGAGCGGGCTGCATGAGTAAATCTCCGGCCTCCGGGGCGTTGCGTCATGACCCTGGGGTCGGACGGGCGACGGCGGGGCTTCTTTATTTGACTTGTAGTCCGGTTTGTAGCCCGCCCCCGGAAGCGCCGCCATCGTTCCTTAGTGGTATGGCCAATGGCTGGCATTCGACTAGCGCAGGCCGCGACGAAAGGCGGAGAACACCCCGGACGCGTCGGCCAGGCCTTGATCCATGGGGGCTTCGCCGCATTTCCAGGGGTCGCTCGAAGAATTTCCGTCCTGCCGTCCGTCGGCCGACACCGTATGACAAGCCCGGAGCCCACGTTATAATTCCGCGCCCATTTACAGCCGGTAGCGGTCGACTAGACTCCCAACCGGCGCTGGCCGGACCCCGCTTCCGCCCAGCCTGGTCGCTATCGGGCCCGCTCTTTTTGGACTCAGGACCACCCGTGACGAAAGACGAATTGCGTGCCGCGCTGGCGCGCGAGGAACAGCGTTACAAGGACGTGTACGGCGGCGAAGTGACGCTTTATGCCGCCCAGCCGGAACCCGACCGCAAGCCCTGGCGCAAGCGCCCAACCGTTCAGGATCAGGCGTTCGACAGAGAACTGCAGAAGATCGAAGAAGAGCGTCTCAAGGCCGGGCAGGAAGCAGCGAACCCCATTCCATTTACCTCCAACCGACAGGAGAGCGACGGATAACGAAGCGTTTCAATCTGTTTCGTTTTTCCCGCAAAGCCCGATGCGACGGGGCGTTGCCCGCGACAATGGCAACCTTCCGGAGTTCCAGACGGATAAAAACGCATCTGGCATAATCGCCGCCCCGTCTCTGACCGGTTTCTCACATGTTCGATCTTTTCAGCGGGCTCGATGCCTGGGTGGGTATCAGCCTGGTGCTGGCCCTGGCCTTCGTCCTCACCTTCGAGTTCATCAACGGCTTCCACGACACTGCCAACGCGGTGGCCACCGTCATCTACACCAAAGCGATGTCCCCCTACCGGGCGGTGATGCTCTCCGGTGTGTTCAACTTCCTCGGCGTGCTGCTCGGCGGTGTCGGCGTGGCCTACGCCATCGTTCACCTGCTGCCGGTGGAGCTGCTGATCAACGTGAACACCGGCCATGGCCTGGCGATGGTCTTCTCCCTGCTCGCCGCCGCCATCGCCTGGAACCTCGGCACCTGGTACTTCGGCATCCCGGCCTCCAGCTCGCACACCCTGATCGGCTCGATCCTCGGTGTCGGCCTGGCCAATGCGCTGATCACCGACGTGCCGCTGGCCGAAGGGATCAACTGGCAGAAGGCGATCGACATCGGCCTGTCGCTGATCTTCTCGCCGCTGGCCGGCTTCATGGTCGCCGCGCTGGTCCTGCTCGGACTGAAGTGGTGGCGTCCGCTGTCGAAGATGCACAAGACCCCGGAAACCCGTCGCGAACTCGACGAGAAGAAGCACCCGCCGTTCTGGAACCGCCTGGTGCTGGTGCTTTCCGCCATGGCGGTAAGCTTCGTCCATGGCTCCAACGACGGCCAGAAGGGTATCGGCCTGATCATGCTGGTACTGATCGGCATCGTCCCGGCCAAGTTCGTCCTCGACCTGAACAGCACCACCTACCAGATCGAGCGCACCCGCGACGCCGCCCTGCACCTCAGCCAGTTCTACCAGCGCCATACCGATACCCTCGGCGACATGCTGGCCCTGGGCAAGAGCAATGGCAGCGAGATGCCGCAGTTCTACCGCTGCGATCCGAAACAGACCGAGCCGACCATCAACGCGCTGCTCCGCGACCTGCGCGGCGTGCCCAGCTACAACGACCTGGACGCCGACGAGCGCGTGCAGGTGCGTCGCTACCTGCTGTGCCTGGACGACACCGCGAAGAAGGTCGGCAAGCTGTCCGACCTGCCGGCGCGGGAGAAGGCCGACCTCGAGAAGCTACGCAAGGACCTGACCGCGACCACCGAATACGCGCCGTTCTGGGTCATCATCGCGGTGGCCCTGGCTCTCGGCATCGGCACCATGGTCGGCTGGAAGCGCGTAGTGCTCACCGTCGGCGAGAAGATCGGCAAGCAGGGCATGACCTACGCCCAGGGCATGAGCGCGCAGATCACCGCCGCCGCCGCCATCGGCATGGCCAACATCTACAGCCTGCCGGTGTCCACCACCCATGTACTGTCCTCCGGCGTGGCCGGGACCATGGTGGCGAACAAGAGCGGCCTGCACGGCGGCACCGTGCGCAACATCCTGATGGCCTGGGTGCTCACCCTGCCGACTTCGATGGCGCTGTCCGCCGGCCTGTTCTGGCTAGCCTCGCAATTCATCTGAGCCGCCTCGCCGGTTGAAAAAAACGCCTGCTTGTCCGCAGGCGTTTTTTTGCCGCGCTCCCACCGACGTCATCCGCCCGCCTCGGCGGGCGCCGCCAGCGGCAAGCGAACCACGAACAACGCACCCTCCCCCTGGTTGGCCGCCGTCAGGCTACCGCCCATGTTGCGCACCAGATCGTGGCTGACCGAGAGACCCAGGCCGGTACCCTTGCCCTCCGCCTTGGTGGTGAAGAAGGGTTCGAATATCCGCTCCAGCAGGAGCGGTTCGATCCCACCGCCGTTGTCGTGCACGTGCAATTCGACCCAGCCCGGTTCGCGGCAGGCCACCTGCTCCAGGCGAACACGCCGGCTGGCCAGGCCGGGATTGCCAAGCAGGGCATCGCGGGCGTTGGCGAGCAGGTTGATGATCACCTGTTCCAACTGGTCCGCCTGCCCTCGCACCACCATCCGCTGCGTCGGCGCCGGGCACTCCACCTCGATGGCGTGCTGACGCAGCCCCTCGCCGAGCAGGCCCAGGGCGCCTTCGAAGGCGGCATAGGGGTCGAACGGCAGCGCCTCCAGCGCCGACTTGCGGCTGAACACGCCGAGGTGGCTGACCAGGCGGTCGACGCGCAGGACCTGGGCATCCATGCGCTCCAGTTTCTCGCCCAGGTAGTCGCCGTCGAGGCCGACGCTGTTCATCCGCTGGCGCATGTTGAACAGGGTCATGCGCAGCACGTGCAGCGGCTGCTTCACCTCGTGGGCGAGGCCGCTGACCATCTCCCCCAGGCTGGCCATCTTGGCGCCTTGCGCCAGTTGCTGCTGGGCCCGGCGCACCGGCGTGTTGTCGCGCCCCACCGCCTGTACCTCGCACAATTCGCCACGGGCGTCGAACAACGGCCGCTCGGCCCACACCAGCCAGAGAAAACGTTGCCCCGGCAGGTTGAAGCGCAGCTCCGGCACCTCGCTGGCGCCCTCCCGCGGCGAGCCCAGCAGACGCGCGCGCAAGGCGCTGGCGTCTTCCGCCGCCAGCCACTCGTCGAGCCGGCGACCGACCAGGCGCTCCGGGCTGGTCGCGAGGCTATCGGCGAAGGTCCGGTTCACGTAGGTCAGCACCAGGTCGGCGGTATAGCGACAGATCAGCGCCGGCGAATCCTCCACCAGGACCCGGTAGCGTTCCTCGCTCTCGGCGATACGCTGTGCCGCCAGGTGCTGCTCGGTCACGTCCAGCCACAGGCCCACCGCCTCGCTGGGCAGGCCCTGGGCATCGCGCAGCAGCTTGGCTTCGTCGTAGAGCCAGTGCCAGTTGCCCTGGCCATCGGCGAGGCGATAGCGGGTCTTCACCCGGCCCTCGCGAAGCAACTCGCGGCCACGGGCGAAAAAGGCCTCCAGATCATCCGGATGCACCCGTTCGGCGAGCGCCTGCCAACTCTGTCCCTGCAGGTCGAGGCCGAGCAGGTTGCTCGCGCTTTCGCTGTAGAACTCCGGCACCAGGTGCCCCTGCTCGACCCGCTGGACGTAGATCACCACCGGCGCGCTGTCGATCAGGCTGCGCAGCCGCGCGTGGGCCGCCTGTACCCGTTCCTCCTGGCGCCGGCCTTCGCTGATGTCGAGCAGCACGCCGGACAGCCCCAGCGCGCTGCCGCGCCCCAGCGGTCGGCCCTCGATGCGCAGCCAGCGGCGCTCGCCGCGGCTATCCGGCTGACGCAGGCAAAGGTCCTGGGCCAGCGCCTGGCCGCTGCGCAGGCAGGCGCGCAGGCGCAGGCCGAGTTCGTCGGCGTCCGCCGGTTGCAGCAGACCCTGCAGGTGTTCCAGCGGCACCCGACGATACTCGCCGGTCAACCCCAGGCTGTCGTGCAAGGCCGGCGCCAGTTCGAAGAGTTCCTGCTCCGCCCAGTAACGCCACCAGCCGCCGCCGATCATCTCCTGCAACAGCCCCAGCTTGCGCGAACTGTCGTGCTGCTCGTGGAGTTCGCAGCGGTCCGCCACCTGGTTCGCCAGCAGTTCCGAGAGGTATTGCCAGTCCTGCGGCGCGGGCCCCTGGGCGAGCTGCTCCAGCGACATCGGCCGCACCAGCAATGCCCCCAGGCGGCCACCGCGCATCGCCGCCGGCACCAGGTAGAGCGCGTCCTCGCCGATCTGCCGGAGCAGCGTCGAGGCGCCTTCGCCACGGCGTAGCAAGCGCGCGCCCGCCCCTTCGCGCAGGTCGTCGTCGGCGAGTTGCAGGGTCGGTCGCAGCAAACTGTCGCTGCCAGGCCGCACATGACTGGCGAAGACCGTGCAGAAACCCTTGCCGTCGCCCAGCAGCAGGGCGATAGCCTGCATCTGGAACGCGCCGGAGAGCGATTCGAGAATCTCCTGGACCGCCTCCGCCAGGTGCCCGTGGGAGACATGGCGCAGACGCGAAAGGATCAGCTTGCCCAGGCTCAGGCTCTGCAACTGGTGCTGCTGGCTGTCGGACTGCCAGTTGAGGTCGGAGATGTCCATGCCCAGCAGCAGGGAGCGTCCCAGGCCGTCGAGCGGCTGCATCGGCTGGAAACGACAGGTCAATGGCGCGGCGGCATCGCTGCGCAGCGTCAGGTCGAGACGCTCGCCCCGGCGCAGGCCGGCCAGCGTCGGCGCACCGGGGGCGCGCCGCTCCAGATACTCGGCGAAAGGCCGCGGCTGTTCGCCAAGCCCATGGGCGCACTGCAGACGATACGCCTGCCGCCCGCCGACCCGGATCACGCGGTCCTGTTCGTCCATCTCGAAACACAGGTCCCAACTCCTCAGCGAAGCGCTCCAGAGGGAGGGGCCTTCCTGCGAAAAGGGTTCCGGCCTCTCGGCCTCGGCGGACGACGAGCGGGAAAATTCGAACATGCGACCACCTCACAGCAACAGGTTGGCACTCGCCTTCAGCGTCTGCGGCAGGTTGGGAATCGCGCCGATGCCGGGGAAGCTCAGCACGGGGATGATCGCCTTGCCCGGATCGCCGTACGGGTACTGCACGCAGACCTCGATCCGCGACGTGGCGCTGACGTAGTCGGCGTACTGGCCATTACCGGCACAAGGCTGGAGGTTCGCCCGCCAGGCCGCCGGCATCCAGTCCAGGCGTGCGAGCAACTCGTCCCTGGCACGGGCTTCGGCGAGGCTCTCGTAGCCCGCATCGGAGGGATCGACAGCGATCGCCGCACGAGCCCCCACGGCAGCGGCATCGTTGAACGACTGCAACATGAGCAAAGGAATGCTGTAGCTGATCAGGCCGTAGACCAGCGCGAAAAACAGCAGGAAGATCGCTGTGAATTCGATGGCGACGGCGCCGTGCTGGCGTCGCCGGGAAGCTTTTCCGAGCATGAGCTGACATCCCCGATCCGCATCCTTAATACTAGTCGTCATTCGCTCCGCCAACGTTACTGAAAAGGTATTAATCCAGATGTCGAAAAAAGGCTGAAGAACAGGATGGAGCAATTAGCACTGGCCTTGTGGGCAAGCGTTTGCGGATATCAGGACATCAAACGTTTGCGCGTCTCCAACTGGCTTATCCTGGGCGGATTTCTTATTTCCTTTGTTTATTTATATGTGAAAGAGTCAAGCCTGACCGGTGCTACGGTTAATATGGCAATGACCGCACTTTTTATAGGCGTCTGCCTCAGCCTTCCCGGCTACCTTCTCGGCAGGCTCGGCGCTGCCGACGTCAAGTACCTGGCCGCACTGGGGCTGGCCAGCGACCCACTTACGGTGCTCTATAGCCTGGCCTTCGGCTGCCTGCTGTGCATCGCGCTATTCATCCTCGTAAAGTTATTCAAACGTTCGGTAGAAAAGTCCGCAATGAATGAAGAAGTTCGCCTTCGAAGGGCACCGTCAAAAAACAAGTCATTCCCTTTTATATTCGCCATGAGCGCCGGCCTTTTGGCACATCTGATTATCAGTAAAATTATCTGAGTAAACTTGCGGAAGACCTCACTTAGCGACTATATGCTTATGGCTAATACCATTCGGTATGGCTGCATTCCAATGCACGTCCCCTGTTAAAAACAAAATAAGCAAATGGAGCGTATGACCATGGACAAACCGGCCTCGCGGCATTTCAGCGTCTTGATCATCGATGATGAACCCCAGGTGACCTCGGAACTCCGCGAACTGCTGGAAAACAGTGGCTACCGTTGCGTAACCAGCACCCACCGGGAGTCGGCGATCGCCAGCTTCCAGGCCGACCCGAACATCGGCCTGGTCATCTGCGACCTCTACCTGGGGCAGGACAACGGTATCCGCCTGATCGAGAGCCTCAAGGAAGTCGCCGGCAACGGCAGGTTCTTCGAATCGATCATCCTCACCGGTCACGATGGCCGCCAGGAAGTGATCGAGGCCATGCGGGTCGGCGCCGCCGACTACTACCAGAAACCGGTGGCGCCGCAGGAACTGCTGCATGGCCTCGAACGCCTGGAGAACCGCCTGCACGAGCGCGTCCGCAGCCAGTTGAGCCTGAGCCACGTCAACCAGCGCCTGGAATACCTCGCCGAATCGCTGAACTCGATCTACCGCGACATCCACAAGATCAAGTACGAGGTACACGGCAACAGCCAGCCGAGTGCCCTCAAGAGCGAAGACAGCCAGCCGTCCGCGCCGCCGGCGTCGGTCGCGGAAAGCCAGGTGTCCCCGAGCAATCCGCTGTTCGGCAAGCTGTCGCCCCGCCAGCAGGCGGTGGCGCGGCTGGTGAGCAAGGGCCTGACCAACTACCAGATCGCCTACGAACTGGGCATCACCGAGAACACGGTGAAGCTGTACGTCTCCCAGGTGCTGCGCCTGATGCATATGCACAACCGCACACAGCTGGCGCTGGCCCTGTCGCCTGCGGCGATGCAGCAGGGCAGCGGAGCGGTGGTGCACTGACAGGCGCGATGGCCCGGCGGACCTGCTAGATCAGCAGTTCCGCCCTGCCGACATCGACCTTCAGAATCTCCGCGTCGATGTATCCAAGTTGTACCCCCAGCAAGGGCAGGACCAGATTCAGGATCGGCGTCAGCAGCCCATCGACCAGAGGTGCCACCACGGAATTCACGATGAGGTCGGTGAGCGCCGTCGAGCCGCACAGCAAAGGCAAGCACAGTCCGAGCACCACGGGATTGACGTTGATGCTGGTTTTCAGGGTACTGGCGAGAAAGCCGCTTTCCGGCAACCTGCGGCTCTGGACGAGATCGGAACCGTCGGCTTTCACGTTGAATCGCGTATCGCCCGAGCTGCCGGCGATCGAGGTATCGAGCTTGAGATCCAATCGCACCAAGCCGCCAAGCACCAGAATCGAGCCGACCTGATCGATGTTGGCCGGACTGCCGATCTTTATCGTCGCTCCGCTGCTTCTCCAACCGAAGTCCAACGCGGTATCCGGGCGGGTACAGGCCATGCTTTTCAGCCAGACGGCTCCCGACGCGCCTTCGATGGCCAGTTGCAGTTTCGTGGTGGCGAGAATGGACAGGAACCCGGAATCGATGTCCGCCGTAAGTCGTACCTGGGACTGGCGCACCTCCGTGCGCCAGGCACCGCTCTCATCCTGCCCTGGCGGCCCGGAGACGATCCTCTTCGGCTCTACGACCGTGAGCCGTGCATTGGCCAATCCGGGGATGCCCAGGTTCACGGCGACCGCGGAATTCTTGTTGGCGACCTGGGCAACCGCCATGATGAGATCCAGCGCATTGATCGCCGTATCCAGCTGCGACATGCTGTTCACCTCGCCGGCGCTCAGCCCCAGCAAGTCTCCCAGTTTCAACGTGGCCGACTTTACCCCCACCAATTGCGTTCTCAGGGCCTCGACCGAGGCTACGCCGTTCTTCGCCAGGACGTTCACGCTGGCGGCGAGTACCTGCTGCAAGCCGACGTTGGTATTCAACAACTGTTCGATGGTCCCCAGGCTGGTATCGACCCCGATCAAGCCCATTCCATCCGCGCCGAGAATGTCCAGCACACTGAGCTTCGCGTCGGCGATACCGTTGTAGGCCGCCGCCGAGAGATCGATCTGGGTGCCCAGCAATCCGCTCAGGATGGGGTTGAGCAACGCCGATTGGCCACTGTTCACGCTGGCCAGCCCCGTACCTGCGGAAATCGTGGCGTTCGGCAGGCGGCGCGCCACGGCCTCTGCGCGGAGATCGACGTTGGCATTGCCGCCGCCGAACAGTCCCCCGAGGTTGGCGACCAGGCTGCCGGGAACGCTCTTGGTCACCTCGACATGCACCGCCTCGTTGGCGGCAGCCGCGTTCGACGCGCTGGCTATGAAACTGCGCAGGCCGCCGGCACTCAGCACGCCGCCGACCTCCGCCGACAGGCTGGAGCCGGCGGCGTCCGCATCGAACCCGTTGAGCATCGCGCTGGCCTTGGCGAAAGACGTCGCCTGGGCAGAACTCTGGTCGCCGCACAAGGCTCCCTGGGAGGCACTCTCCAGCGCCGCCACGTCCGCCACTCGCTGCAGGTTGCGCTGCTCCAGGTAGAGCCGCCCGGTATCCACCACCAGCAACAGGCAGATCAAGGCCAGCAGCAGGGTGGTCGCCGCCAGGATGCCGATCGCCCCGCGCTGTCTTGCAGGCCATCCGTTCATGCCCTGCCCCTCCGCCAGGAACCGTCAGTTCTTGCTCTCGCCGAAGCCACGATCTTCCAGCAGGTACTCGGGAATCTCGTGCTCATAGCTTTTCAGGTAGCGCTGGTAGGCACGCTGGCGCTCGGCGGCGGTCGCGCTTTGCCGAACCGGGCTGGCGGCCCGGCCGCTCGCCTGGATGGCCAGCCAGGCGCGGGTGGCGGTCTGCGGTTCGGCCGTCGCTGGCGCGGCAGGACGGACCGCCGGCGTGTCCGCGGCCCAGGCCGGGCCGGACAGGAGCAGCAAGACGCCGAACAGGATTCGCTCGTGCATGGTTCACCTCTCCGGCGCCGGCTCAGGGCGCCTCGTTGGCCATCGCGGTATGCATATTCGCCTCCGCCGGCAGTTCCGCCAGCGGGTCGTCGCTTGCCGGCGCCGCGCCGGGTGTCGGTACGGCACCCCAGCTGCGCGCCCGCGCCTCGGCCGCGCGGATGTCCCGGGCATCCAGCTGCAAACGCTCGATCAGGCGCTGCGCATCTTCCCGGTCGCCTTGCAGGTACAGCAGGCCGAGCAGGTTGGTCGCCGGTAGCTTGCCGCCCTGCTGCAACTCCAGCGCAGTGATGAATTCGAAGCGCGCGCCGACACGGTCGCCGCGCTTGAGCAGGGCGACCCCCAGGTCGTTGCGGAAGCGGCTCTCGGTCGGCCGCAGGCGCGTCGCCTCGCGCAGCTCGAGGACCGCCCGGGCGCTGTCGCCATTGCGCAGGGCGAGCAGGCCGAGGCCGTGGTGCGCCTCGGGTGCCTTGCAGGTTTCCAGCAGGGCCTGGTACTCGGCCCTGGCCCGCGAGTCGCCGATCCGGCGCAGGATCAGCGCCCTTTCCTCGCGCACGTCGATCAAGCCCGGCGGCATGCTTTCCAGGTTGGCCAGGGCCGCATGCAGGCGGCCCTCGCGGATCATGTCGCGGACCATGTTCATCTGCAGTTCCTGCTCCTGGCCGAGCTGCTGCGAACACTCCCGTGGGCCGTCCCGCCCCGGCAGCGCGGCGCAACCGCCGAGCAGGGCGGCGCACAGGCCGATGCCGATCAGTGCTTTCATCCCAGTCCTCCCAAGGCCTTGGTGATGGCGATGACGCCCGGACCGGCGAGGACGATCAGCAGCGCCGGGAACAGCAGCACCATCATCACCAGGCTCATCTTCGCCGACAGCTTGCCGATGCGTTCCTGCAAGGTGGTCAGGCGCCGGTCTTCGAACAGTTGCTTGAGCGTCAGCAGGGTGCTGCGCGCACTGCCGCCCTGGCGCAACATCTGCCGTAGCACGCCGCAGCAGTCGTTCAGCGGGTCCACCTGCAGGCGCCGGGCAAGCGCCTCCAGCTCTTCCGCCAGGTCGATGCCGTTGTCGGCACGGGTCAGCGCCAGGTCCAGCTCGCGGGCCAGTTGCGGGGTGATCCCGCGGCCTTCCAGGCAGACCACGCGCAGCGTCTGCTCCACGGTCAGGCCGGCATCGAAGAGGATGCGGATCAGTTGCACGAACAGGATCATCTCGTCGGCGATCAGCGCCCGGCGCGCCTTGGCGAAGTGCTTGAGCACCTGCTTGGGCAGGAGGAAACCGATGCCGGCGGCGAACAGCAGCGGCACCGCGTAGGACGCCTCGCTCTCGGCGCGCAGCAGCTTGACCAGCAAGACCAGGAGAACGAACAGCAGCGGCGTGAGGAACACCGAGATCAGGTACAGGGTCCGGTAGCGACTCTCGTGCCAGCCGGCCTGTTGCAGCAACTGGCGGGCCTCGCTGTCCATCAGTTGCAGGCGCCGCACCCAGAAGCTGTCGTCCATCCGCTCGGTCATGCCGGCCAGCCACCTGGTCGAGCCGCCAGGGTTGGCCAGCGCTCCCAGGCGCCTCTCGATCAGACGCTGCTCGCGGCTGCCGTTGCGCGCCTGGAGCAACAGCAACAAGGCACCGCCGACCGCCATCAGGAGCGCCGCGAAAATCAGCCACTGTGCCTGCATGGCCACCTCCTAGACGCTCTTGAGCATGCGCCACAGCGCATAGCAGCCGAGCAGTTGCAGCCCGAGCGAGGCCAGCAGCAGGAAACGCCCGGTGCCGTCGGCCCACATGTTCAGCAGATAGCCCGGGTTGCTCGCCAGGATGTAGCCGCCCAGGGCGCTCGGCACGCCGGCCAGGACATAGGCGCTGATCCGTGTCTCGCCGGTCATCGCGTGCAACTGCCGGCTGAGCTTCTCGCGCTCGTGGATGAGCTTGACGATGCTGTCCAGCAGGTCGCTGGTATTGCCGCCATAACGGTGGTTGACCGAGACGCCCAGGGCGAGGATGCGCAGCTCCTCAACCTCGTAGAGTTCGGCGACTTCCTGCAACGCCTCCGGCAGGTGGATGCCGAGAAGCACGTGGTTGCGCGCCAGGGTGAAGATGTCGCGCAGCGGCTCCTCGGCATTCTCCACTGCCTGCATCAGCGCGTCGCCCAGCGTGCGCCCGGCGTGCAGGCTGCGCACCACCTGGTCGAGGAAACGCGGCATCTGCCGGATCATTCGCTTCAGGCGGCGCTGGTAGAGCATGCCCAGGGCGACGCGGCAGGACAGCGCCGCCAGTAGCAGGCCGCCTAGCGCACCGACGATGCCGAACAGGCGCAATCCGCTCCAGACCAGCAGCAGCGCGAGCACTGCCGCCCCGAACAACCACGGGCGCGGGCGCTGGATACCGGCGCGACGCATCTGGCGAGCCAGCCAGTGACTGCTGCGCGGCCGCACCGCGACCGCCTCCTGGCGTCCCAGCAGCCGTTCAACCACCAGTTCGTTGCGCCCGGCGCGCCAGCCCATGAACGCCAGGGCCAGCGCGGCGAAAGCCAGCACGCCGCTGAACAGCACCAGCAGTTGCGCGCCGTTCACAGCAGCGCCTGGCGGAATTTCTGCCCGACCGGCGCGGCCTGGCGGACGAACTGCCCGCTACCGCGCCGGTCGAGACTGAACAGGGTATTGGTGACGTACACGCCGTCGCGCACCTCCAGCACCTCCAGCACTTCGCTGATGCAACGCCGACCGCTGGCCAGGCGGGTGATCTGCACCACCACGTCCAGCGCGGCGCAGATCATCAGGCGCAAGGTCTGCTCCGGCAGCCTGTTGCCGGTCAGGCCGACCAGCATCTCCATGCGCAGCAGCGAATCCATCGCCGAGTTGGCGTGCACCGTGCTCATCGAGCCGTCGTGGCCGGTGTTCATCGCCTGCAGCACGTCGAGCACCTCGACGCCGCGGATCTCGCCGAGGATGATCCGGTCCGGGCGCATCCGCAGGGCGTTGCGGATCAGGTCGCGGGCGGTCACCTCGCCGTAGCCCTCGGCGTTCGGCGGACGGGTCTCCAGGCGCACCACGTGGTCGTGGCCGAGTTGCAGCTCGGCGGTGTCCTCGATGGTGACGATCCGCTCGCGTTCGTCGATGAAGCCGCTGATGACGTTGAGCAAGGTGGTCTTGCCGGTGCCGGTGCCGCCGCTGATGAGGATGTTGCAGCGGCGCGAGACCGCCTGGCGGAGGAACTCGAGCAAGGCTTCGTCGACGCTCTGGTAGGCCAGCAGGTCGGCACTGCGCAGCAGCTCCTGGCTGAACTTGCGGATCGAGATGCACGGCCCGTCCAGCGCCACCGGGGGAATGATCGCGTTGACCCGGCTGCCGTCAGGCAGGCGCGCGTCGACCATCGGGCTGGACTCGTCCAGGCGTCGGCCGAGGGGCGCGAGGATACGCTGGATCACCCGCAGTACATGGTGGTCGTCGATGAAGCGCAGGTCGCTCTGGTAGAGCCGCCCTTCCCGCTCGACGAACACCCGGCCCGGTCCGTTGACGAGGATTTCCGAGACGCCGGGATCGCGCAGGAGGATCTCCAGCGGGCCGAAGCCGGTGAGTTCGTCGACCACCTCTTCGGCCAGGCGGTCCAGTTCGTAGCGGGAGATCGCCAGTTGATGGCGCGAGCCGTATTCGCAGACCTTTTCCGAGACGTACTGGACCACGGCGGAGCGCGCGCCCTCCAGCAGGTTCATGCCGTCTTCGTCGATCTCGTCGATGATGTAGCGGTGCAGGCGCAGCTTCAGCGCCTGGATGTCCCGCTCCTGGCGGTAGTGGAAGGCACCGCCGTCAGGACGCGCGCCGAATCCCGTGCTCATAGCAGCGCCGCCTTGGCCCGGCCGAGCCAGGACAGCAGCGAACGGCGCTCGCCGCGTGTCACGCACAGGCTGTCCGCCAGTTGCCGCAGCTTGGCCGCCAATGGGTCGCGCGGCGCCACCTCGAACAGGCTCTTGCCGAGGTTCTTCGCGCGCAGGCGCGATTCCGGGGACAACGGCAGGACGCCGAACAGATCGAGGTCGAACATCCGGCTGAGGGCCTGCTGGTCCGGCGCCACATTGGGCAGGTAGCGCTCGATCAGCAACTCGATGGAGGGCAACGGCAGGTTGCGCTCGCGCAGGCGGCGCAGGCGCTCCAGGCCCTTCTTGCAGGACGGCACGCTCTGGTCGACCATCCACAGCACGCGGTTGGCCTGCACCAGCAACTGGTTGCTCAGCTCGCCCTCGGGCAGCCCGGTGAGGTTGACCACCACATGGCTGAACGCCCCGCGCAGGTTGCCCAGCAACAGATAGAGTTCGGCGGTGGTGACTCGCTCCAGCACGCCGGGCTCGTCGGTCAGGCTGAGTATCCGCAGGCCGCTGTCGAGGCGGGTGAAGGCGCTGTCGATCAGGGTCTGGTCGAGGCGCCGCAGGTTGCGCAAGGCGTCGCTGAAGGTGAAGGCCGAGTCCAGGCCGAGGATCGCCAGCGCCTCGCCGGTGGGCTGGCCGACGTCCAGCAGCAGGACCTGGTTCGGCGTCTGCTCCTGCAACGCCTTGGCCAGGTGCAAGGCGACGAAGGCGCCGTCGGCGTCCGGTCGGGCGCTGACCAGGGTCAGCAGCTCGCCCTGGCGCGCCGCGCTCACCGGCACGCTGGGCAGGCGTCCGCCGAGGCGCCGGATCAGCCCGGTCAGCTCGCTGGCGCGGGCGCCGTAGGTGATGAAGTCGCGCGCGCCGGCGCGCATCGCCGCCAGCACCAACTGGTTGTCCAGGCCGTCGCCGATGGCCACCACCGAGAGCATCGGCCGCGCCGATACCAATCCCTCGACCAGCGCGCCCTGGGACACCAGGTTGCTCTTGCCGAGGCTGATGAACAGCACCCCGGCGGCGGTGACGTCGAGCAGCGCCAGCAACTCCTCCAGGCTGGCGCTGCCTGCCGGTACCACCTGGCCGGCGGACGCCAGGCTGTTCTGCAACCAGTCGAGTTCGCCGGGATGCTGGGTCAGCGCCACGAAGTTCTGGTTCATGCGCGCCTCCTAATCCGACAGGCCGGTGTCGTTCTGCTGGCCGTCGTACTCGCCGCGCTCGAGGAAGTACAGGCGCGAGAACCCCGGATCGTAGTGCCGCAAGCCCTCGCCGGGCAGGTCCGGCAACTGTGCGTCGGCGGCCAGCGGCTGGACCAGGTGCGGGGTGACGATCATCAGCAGCTCGCGGTCGTCCTTGTCCAGCTTGGTCGAGCGGAAGAACGCACCGAGGATCGGGATGTCGCCCAGCCAGGGAAACTTGTCGACGTTGCTCACCGAGTTGCTGCTGGTCAGTCCGCTGATCACGAAACTCTCGCCATCGGCCAGCATCACGCTGGTGTCGGTGCGCCGGACACGCAGTGCCGGCACCGCCACCCCGCCGCTCTGGATGCCGGCGCTGTAGTCCAGTTCGCTGACCTCCGGCGCCACCTTGAGAGCGATGCGGCGGTTGTTCATCACCGTCGGGGTGAGGGTCAGACGGATGCCGAACTCCTTGTATTCGATGGTGACGTTGTCGTTGGTGCCGTTCGGCACCGGGATCGGAAACTCGCCGCCGGCGAGGAACGACGCGCTCTGCCCGCTCATCGCCACCAGGCTCGGGCGCGCCAGGGTATAGGCGAAGCCGCTGCCCTCCAGGGCATTCATGAAGCTCAACCACTTGCCGCCGCCGAAGATCAGGTTGAATCCCGAGCTGCCGGTGCCGAAGGTGCCGCCCAGGCCGCTGCCGTCGGCATTGACCTTGATGTCGCCGAGGCTGCCTGGCGCACCGAGCACCCAGAGGTTGCCGCCGCGCCGGACGAACGAGGTGCTGGCCTGCTTCAGCTTGCTGCGGCTGACCTCGACGAAGCGGATATCGGTCTGCACCTGGTTCGGTAGCTCCTCCGCGGCGCCGGCGGTGAACGCTGGAGCACCGCGGGTATCGACGCTACCGCGTCCCTCGACCTCCACCAGGCTGCGCAACGGCTCGGGACTGCAGCCGGTCCAGATCAGCAGGCTGGTGGAGCCCTGTTCCTTGCCGGTGACCAGGAAGCCGCGACGATCCAGCAACTGTACGTCGGCGATCTTCGGATCGCCGATGGCCAGCCGTTCGATCGGCACCGCCAGGCGCAGGTCACGCTGTTGTCCCTGGACGACGTCGACCCGCGGCGCCTGCGCCAGCAACTCGATGCAGCCCTGCGGCAAAGCCAGTGCCGGCAGCGCCAACGCCACCCCCAGCAGCCCTCCCAGCCAGCGCGACACGCCTATCCCGGTGCTCCGATGCATATGCCGGCTCCCCTCAAGGCGCTTCATGGGTCATGGCGCTGCCACGGTAGACCGTGACCCCGTTGGCCACCGGCACGCGCGGAGCCGTGCTGCGCACGCTCGGCGCCGTCGGTTTGCGGCGCTCCAGCAGTTGGTCGAGGCTCAGCACCGCGCTCGGCGCGCCCAGCGACGCTTGCAGCAGCGCGCCTTCCTGCTCCCTGCGGTAGAGTTCTTCGTCCTTGCTGCGGATGGCCAGGCGCAGCGAACCGGCCTGGCTCGCCAGCATCAGCCGCGCCACGCCGTCCTCCGGTACCGCCAGCACCGCGGTACGCGGCGGACGCGGGTCCTTTTCCTGGTTCGAGCGGTCCTGCCCATCGCTGCCCACGGCGATCCGCTCGCCGTAGGTCAGTACCCGGACGCCGGGCAACACCAGTTGCGCCAGCGGGGTCGATTCGCCGTCCCGCTCGTCACGCACGAAGAGCATCACGTCGACATAGTCGCCGGGCAGGACGAAGCCGCCGCCGCCGACCACTTCGTCCACAGCGATCGCCATCGCCCGCTCGTCCGGACGGATGGTCCGGGCCAGCGGACCGCCGGGTTCTAGGGTCGCGGCGGAAAGAATGCTGCCGGCCGGCACCGCGACCCAGACCCGCTTGCCGAGCAACGCCTCGGGCCTGTCGTAGCTACCGACCGGTGCGGTCCGCAACAGCTCGACGCTCAGGTCGTCCTTGCCGATCACCGCCAGCGCCGGGAGATCGCGACTGGCCACCAGCACCGGCTTGCGTTCGAGCTTTTCCAGCGAAGCGTCCACCGCCGCCGAAGCCGGCGCCACGGATGGAGCATGCGCGTTCGATGGCGCGCGGCCGATGGATACGCCGAGGTATCCGAGCAGCACCGCACCGAGCAGCAGCAGGCCGGCCAGGGCCATCAGCACCTTGCTATTCATGGGCAGACCCCTGCTATGCGTCCGGACAGGTCGATGAACGGAAAATCACCGGCGATCGCCGATGATCGGAAAAGAAAAACGGGCGTCTCGCTGTCCGTGTCATGGCCATACTCCGGGACTGGCTTTCCATGGCAGGTACATTGGGGTTATCGACTGGCGACAGTCGTTATTCAAGAACCAAAGTTCATAACTTCGAACTTGCGACGATAGGCCTGAATCTAGACTCGGGATAATCAATGTCAATTTGTCATTAGATGTAGTCCAAGCCTTGTAACCCGCCATATAACCTTGCGACTAATCCACTCCTACTAATGCCATTTAGTTGTTGCAAAACGCCATCATCGGCCTAGCCTCAGCGTGGAGGCAGGGCTCTGTCTCGGTGATTGCCGCGTTCGAGGAGCAAACAAGAATGAAGAACCTGACTCTGCTCGTGTATTGCAAAGTTCGCGCATTCCTGGCGGACGAAGAAGGGGCAAATGCCATCGAATACGCGGTTATCGCCGGTTTGATCGCGGTGGCTCTGATTGCCGTATTGAGTCCCACGGACAGCGGTATCGTCGGCGGTCTGAAAGCCTTCTTCGACGGCGTCGGCACCAAAGTCGGCGGACTGGCTCCGGACTGACGTCCTCTTCCAGAGCGATTTCCCTCCAGTGGCGCCATTTTCATGGCGCCACTATTTTGCCTTTATGCTGGCACTGTGCTACAAAGCCGGCCGTTCAGGCGCTGGATCATGGCTTTCCCCCGCAAGCTCCCTACCTGGTGGCCTGGGCTCCCCGCCCTTCTTGAGGCTTTTGCCAGGACGCATCGCTCATGCTTCGCTCGCTGTCGTTTGCCAAGAAAATCCTTCTCGCCGCCGCATTGGTGGTGGTTTTCGCCTTCACCTGCTTCATCCTCTACAACGATTACCGACAGCGCGAGGCCGTGCGCACGGACACGGAAAACTACCTCGGGGAAATCGGCACCCTGACCGCCAGCAACATCCAGAGCTGGCTGGAAGGCCGCATGCACCTGGTGGAAGGCCTGGCCTCGCAACTGGCGCTGCTCGACCAGCCCGACGAGGCGAATATCGCAAGGCAACTGGAACAGCCCGTCTTCAGCCGCAATTTCGCGTCGGTCTATCTTGGCGAGGCGGCCAGCGGCGCCTTCACCATGCGCCCCTACGACGCCATGCCGGAAGGTTACGACCCACGTACCCGCGCCTGGTACAAGGACGCGCTGGCGGCCGACCGGCTTATCGTCACCGAACCCTTCGTCGATGCCGGCACCGGCGAGCAGATCCTCGCCATGTCGCTGCCGGTGCGGCACGCCGGTCAACTGCTGGGCGTCGCCGCCGGCGACATGAAGCTGGAGACCCTGACCGCGATCCTCAATTCCCTGAAGTTCGATGGTGCCGGCTACGCCTTCCTGGTCAGCGACGCCGGCAAGATCCTCCTCCACCCCGACTCCGGGCTGGTCCTGAAGACCCTCGCCGAAGCCTATCCCAAGGGCGCACCGAACATCGACCCCGGGGTCCACGAGGTGGAACTCGACGGCCGCAGCCAGTTCGTTTCCTTCACCCCGGTGAAGGGACTGCCCGGCGTGACCTGGTACGTCGCCCTGGTCCTCGACCGCGACACCGCCTATTCGATGCTCAGCGAATTCCGCACTTCGGCGATCGTCGCCACGCTGATCGCGGTGGTCGGCATCATGCTTCTCCTCGGCATGCTGATCCGCGTACTGATGCAACCGCTCACCGACATGGGCCGCGCCATGCAGGACATCGCCCAGGGCGAAGGCGACCTGACCAAGCGCCTGAAGGTCACCAGCAACGATGAATTCGGTACGCTGGCCATTTCCTTCAACCGCTTCGTCGAGCGTATCCACGAATCGATCCGCGAGGTCGCCGGCACCGCCCGTCAACTGCACGACGTGGCGCAACTGGTGGTGAACGCCTCGAACTCCTCGATGGCCAACTCCGACGAGCAGTCCAACCGTACCAACAGCGTCGCCGCGGCGATCAACGAACTCGGTGCCGCCGCCCAGGAAATCGCCCGCAACGCCGCCGATGCCTCGCACCATGCGTCCGACGCCAACCACCAGGCCGAGGACGGCAAGCAGGTGGTCGAGCAGACCATCCGCGCGATGAACGAGCTTTCCGAGAAGATCAGCGCCTCCTGCGCCAACATCGAGGCCCTCAACAGCCGCACGGTGAACATCGGCCAGATCCTCGAGGTGATCAAGGGCATCTCCGAGCAGACCAACCTGCTCGCCCTCAACGCCGCCATCGAAGCCGCCCGCGCCGGCGAGGCCGGACGCGGCTTCGCGGTGGTCGCCGACGAGGTGCGCAACCTGGCCCATCGCGCCCAGGAGTCGGCCCAGCAGATCCAGAAGATGATCGAAGAGCTGCAAGTCGGCGCCCGCGAGGCGGTGGCCACCATGACCGAAAGCCAGCGCTACAGCCTGGAGAGCGTGGAGATCGCCAACCGTGCCGGCGAACGCCTGGGCAGCGTGACCAGCCGGATCGGCGAGATCGACAGCATGAACCAGTCGGTGGCCACCGCCACCGAGGAACAGACCGCGGTGGTCGACTCGCTGAACATGGACATCACCGAGATCAACACCCTCAACCAGGAAGGCGTGGAGAACCTCCAGGCCACCCTGCGCGCCTGCGGCGAGCTGGAAGCCCAGGCCGGGCGCCTGCGGCACCTGGTGGACAGCTTCAAGATCTGAGCCCGTCCGTCCCACAGGCCAGCTAACCGCGAAGCGGTTAGTCGGCGATCATCCAGCCCCCATGAAAAAGGCGCCCGCGGGCGCCTTTTTCATGGCCTGGCGCTCAGCGCCGCTTCTTCCCGCCCATCAACGAGCCGAGCAGGCCACGCACCAGCTCCCGGCTCAACTGGTTGGCCGCCTGGCGCATGGCGCTCTTCACCGTCGAATTGGACAGCAGGCTGCCGAGTATCTGCCCGGCCATGCCGCCGACGCCGGACGAGCTTTCCTGCTGTGCGGGCGCCTGGCCCTGGACCTCGGGCTTGGCGTCCGCCTTGCTCGCCAGCACCTCGTAGGCCGACTCGCGATCGATCGGCTGGTCGTAGCGCCCCTTCAACGGCGACCGCTGGACCAGTTCGGCGCGTTCGCTGTCGCTCAGCGGGCCGATCCGCGAATAGGGCGGCGCCACCGCGACGCGCTGGACCATGGCCGGCGTGCCCTTTTCC
Source organism: Pseudomonas sp. B111 (assembly GCF_026428275.1). Classification (NCBI taxonomy): domain Bacteria; kingdom Pseudomonadati; phylum Pseudomonadota; class Gammaproteobacteria; order Pseudomonadales; family Pseudomonadaceae; genus Pseudomonas; species Pseudomonas sp. B111. The sequence continues at coordinate 6,174,455 of NZ_CP097857.1, forward strand.
TCCAGGGTGCCGACCAGCGCCTCGCCGATACCCAGTTCGGTCAGCACCCCCAGGGTGTCGAACGCCGGGTTCGGGCGGAAACCATCGGCCACCGCGCGCAGCGATTTCTGCTCCTTGGCGGTGAAGGCGCGCAGGCCATGCTGGATACGCAGGCCGAGCTGGGCCAGGACATCGTCCGGCAGGTCGCCCGGCGACTGGGTGACGAAGTACACCCCGACGCCTTTCGAGCGGATCAGCCGGACCACCTGTTCCAGGCGGTCGCGCAAGGCTTTCGGCGTGCCGTTGAACAGCAGGTGGGCCTCGTCGAAGAACAGTGCCAGCACCGGCTTGTCGGCATCGCCGCGCTCCGGCAGTTGCTCGAACAGCTCGGCCAGCAGCCAGAGCAGGAAAGTCGCGTAGACCTTCGGCGCCTCGTGCACCAGGCGGCTGGCGTCGAGCAGGTGGATGCGCCCGCGCCCGTCCGGCTCGGGGCGGAGGATGTCTTCCAGTTGCAGGGCAGGCTCGCCGAAGAAGGCCTCGGCGCCCTGCTGCTCCAGAGTGGCCAGGCGGCGCAGCAGCGCCTGCCCGGAAGCGCCGGTGAACAGCGCCCGGTCCTCGCCGAGGATCTCCGGATTGTCCTTCAGGTGGTTGAGCAGCGCCTTCAGGTCCTTCAGGTCGAGCAGCAGCAGGCCTTCCCGGTCGGCCACCTGGAAGGCGGCGAACAGCGCGGCCTGCTGGCTATCGGTCAACTCCAGGAGGTTGGCCAGCAGCAGCGGGCCCATCTCGCTGATGGTGGTGCGCAACGGGTGGCCGGTCTTCCCGGCGATGTCCCAGAGCGTGGTCGGGTAGGCCTTCGGCTGGTAATTCAGCCACGGCATGCTGGCGATGCGTTCGGCGACCTTGCCCTGCGGGTTGCCCGGCGCGGCGATGCCGCACAGGTCGCCCTTGATGTCGGCGGCGAATACCGCGACACCGGCATCGCTGAAGGATTCGGCGAGGTGCTGCAAGGTCACCGTCTTGCCGGTACCGGTGGCGCCGGCGATCAATCCATGACGGTTGGCCAGGCGCCAGGCCTGCCCTACCGGCTGGCCATCGGGGCCAGCGCCGATCAACAACTCATTCGCTTGCGACATCCATTCATCCTCGGGACTAAAGCTCCGGCACGCTGTGCCGACAGTAAGGGAAAGCCCTTGTACAACGGGGCTTCCAGCGGAACCCGCGTACCAATATGCGCGGGTTCCCGCGAAGGGCGTCGGGCCAGCGCATCGACCCGATCTGGCCGTCCAGCTTCAGCGAAGACCTTCGGGCCTTGCTGAGACAGGAAAAATCGCCATCGTATCCGTATCACGCATTCTTCGGAGCCACCCAGGGAACCGTGGCTTCGTGGCACAAGGCCGTGCCTGGGTCGACGGACTACCCACCCGCGCGACCCGCCCGACGCTGCAAGGCGTACGGAAAGCCCCTGCGCCCGCGGAACGGTCGCAGGGGTCTGGTCAAAGACTGGCGCTACATACTCCTGGACGCAATACAACATGATCAAAAGTCTGAAGTTCAGCCACAAGATCCTCCTCGCGGCCTCCCTCGTGGTGTTCGCCGCTTTCGCACTGTTCACCCTCTACAACGATTACCTGCAGCGCAACGCGATCCGCGAGGACCTCGAAAGCTACCTGCGGGAAATGGGTGACGTGACCTCCAGCAACATCCAGAACTGGCTCGGTGGCCGTCTGTTGCTGGTCGAGCAGACCGCCCAGACCCTGGCCCGCGACCACAGCCCGGAAGCCGTCAGCGCCCTGCTCGAACAGCCGGCCCTGACCTCGACCTTCAGCTTCACCTACCTCGGCCAGCAGGACGGCGTCTTCACCATGCGCCCGGACAGCCCGATGCCGGCCGGCTACGATCCGCGCAGCCGGCCCTGGTACAAGGACGCCGTAGCGGCCGGCGGCCTGACCCTGACCGAGCCCTACGTCGACGCCGCCACCCAGGAACTGATCATCACCGCGGCGACGCCGGTGAAGGCCGCCGGCAACACCCTCGGCGTGGTGGGCGGCGACCTCAGCCTGAAGACCCTGGTACAGATCATCAATTCGCTGGACTTCAGCGGCATGGGCTACGCCTTCCTGGTCAGCGGCGACGGCAAGATCCTGGTGCACCCGGACAAAGAGCAGGTGATGAAGACCCTGAGCGAGGTCTACCCGCAGAACACGCCGAAGATCGCCACCGGTTTCAGCGAGGCCGAATTGCACGGGCATACCCGCATCCTCGCCTTTACCCCGATCAAGGGCCTGCCTTCGGTGACCTGGTACCTGGCGCTGTCCATCGACAAGGACAAGGCCTACGCCATGCTCAGCAAGTTCCGCGTCTCGGCCATCGCCGCCGCGCTGATCTCCATCGTCGCCATCCTGGTCCTGCTCGGCCTGCTGATCCGCCTGCTGATGCAGCCGCTGCACCTGATGGGCCGTGCCATGCAGGACATCGCCCAGGGCGAGGGCGACCTGACCAAGCGCCTCGCCGTGACCAGCCGCGATGAATTCGGCGTGCTCGGCGATGCCTTCAACCAGTTCGTCGAGCGGATCCATCGCTCGATCCGGGAAGTCGCCGGGACCGCGCACAAACTGCACGACGTCTCGCAACTGGTGGTGAACGCCTCGAACTCTTCGATGGCCAACTCCGACGAGCAGTCCAACCGCACCCCCCTCCCCCCACACAAGGGGGGGGGGGGGGGGGGGGGGGGGGGGGGGGGGGGGGGGGGGGGGGGGGGGGGGGGGGGGGGGGGGGGGGGGGGGGGGGGGGGGGGGGGGGGGGGGGGGGGGGGGGGGGGGGGGGGGGGGGGGGGGGGGGGGGGGAACGGGGAGGGGAGAACGGAGGGTGGGTGCCGGGCGGCGGTGGGCGAGGCGGCAGCCTGGGGTCGGGGGGGGTGGGGGGTGGAACAACACCACCTGGTTGTGGGGTCCGGCGCGCCGCGCCCCGGGGAGAGCTCTGGGCCGCCGCGCTGGGGGGGGGCGTCGGCGGGGGGGGGGGGAGTCGGCGTGGGGGAGGGGGGGGGGGGGGGGGCGGCGGGGGGCTGGGCTGATGGGGCAGCCGAGGCACCTGCGGACCTGGGGCGGCCGGGGCCGGCGCCGGGGGGGCCGCATCCGGGGGACCATCGCCGGGGAGGGCGAGCCGGGGGGGCGGCGACCTCAGCTGCAGACGTCAAGCGCCTCGCCGTGACCAGCCGCGATGAATTCGGCGTGCTCGGCGATGCCTTCAACCAGTTCGTCGAGCGGATCCATCGCTCGATCCGGGAAGTCGCCGGGACCGCGCACAAACTGCACGACGTCTCGCAACTGGTGGTGAACGCCTCGAACTCTTCGATGGCCAACTCCGACGAGCAGTCCAACCGCACCAACAGCGTCGCCGCGGCGATCAACGAACTCGGCGCCGCCGCCCAGGAAATCGCCCGCAACGCCGCCGATGCCTCGCACCATGCGTCCGACGCCAACCACCAGGCCGAAGACGGCAAGCAGGTGGTCGAGCAGACCATCCGCGCGATGAACGAGCTTTCCGAGAAGATCAGCGCCTCCTGCGCCAACATCGAGGCCCTCAACAGCCGCACGGTGAACATCGGCCAGATCCTCGAGGTGATCAAGGGCATCTCCGAGCAGACCAACCTGCTTGCCCTCAACGCCGCCATCGAAGCCGCCCGCGCCGGCGAGGCCGGACGCGGCTTCGCGGTGGTCGCCGACGAGGTGCGCAACCTGGCCCACCGCGCCCAGGAGTCGGCCCAGCAGATCCAGAAGATGATCGAGGAACTGCAGATCGGCGCCCAGGAAGCGGTCAGCACCATGACCGAGAGTCAGCGCTACAGCCTTGAAAGCGTGGAGATCGCCAACCGTGCCGGCGAACGCCTGAGCAGCGTCACCGGACGGATCGCCGAGATCGACGGGATGAACCAGTCGGTGGCCACCGCCACCGAGGAGCAGACCGCGGTGGTCGATTCGCTGAACATGGACATCACCGAGATCAACACCCTCAACCAGGAAGGCGTGGAGAACCTCCAGGCCACCCTGCGCGCCTGCGGCGAGCTGGAAACCCAGGCCGGGCGCCTGCGCCAGCTGGTGGACAGCTTCAAGATCTGAGCACTGCCCGAGCCGTAGCCGAACCGGCGGATAATCGCGCCGCGGCTATCCGCCCTGCCCCCGGCCATTCGTAGGGTGAACAACGCCAACGGCGTTGTTCACCCTTATCCTGCCAGGATGCCTCCCGAGGCATGCCTTCCTCTCCGCCCGCTCCCTCTGCGACCTATTCCCGCGCTGGCTGCCCCGAACGCGCCGGCTCGCGCTTTCTTTCCTAGACTTGAAGCTACCCATGGCTCCCGCACACCGTTCGAACGACTGCCGGCGCCGGTGGTCCACTGAGTGGCAGAAGGAACAAGCTCAACGGAGGAAGGCCCATCGTGCACATCGCCGATATGACCATGTTCTACGCGCCTGCCAGCGGGGGGGTACGCACCTATCTCGAAGCCAAGCATCGCCATCTCTGGCACTATCCCGGCATTCGCCACAGCGTGCTGGTTCCTGGCGCCGGCTATCGCCAGGCGAACGGCATCCACGAGGTGCCGGCGCCGCCGCTGCCATTCGGCAATGGCTACCGCTTCCCTCTCCGTCGCGGCCCCTGGCGCAAGGTGCTGCGCAATCTGCAACCGGACCTGATCGAGGTCGGCGACCCCTACCTCACCGCCTGGGCGGCGCTCGACGCACGGCGTCGGCTGGACGTGCCGGTGATCGGCTTCTACCACTCCGACCTGCCGCTGCTGGTGAGCAATCGCATGGGCGCCTGGCTCGGCACCAACGCGGACAACTACGTCAGCAAGCTGTACGGCCACTTCGACCGGGTCCTGGCCCCCAGCCGGGTAATGGCGGAAAAGCTGATGCGCCTGGGCGTCGCCGACGTGCATGTACAACCGCTGGGCGTCGACCTGGTCACCTTCCATCCGAGCAACCGAGATCCGGGGCTGCGCCAGGAACTCGGCCTGGACGAGGAAACCCGCCTGCTGATGTTCGCCGGGCGCGGTTCGCGGGAAAAGAACCTGCCGGTACTGCTCGACGCCATCCAGCGCCTCGGCGACGGCTATCACCTGTTGCTGGTGGGTTCCAACATGCCGACCCGGGTACCGCGCAACACCAGCGTGGTCGACCATTTCTGCGACAGCCGCGAAGTCGCCCGCCTGCTGGCGAGCAGCGACGCGCTGCTGCACGCCGGCGACCAGGAGACCTTCGGCCTGGTCGCACTCGAAGCGATGGCCAGCGGTATTCCGGTGGTGGCGGTGCGCGCCGGGGCACTGGCGGAAATAGTCCCGGAGCGTTGCGGCGTGCTCTGCGCGCCGAACAACGGCGACGCCATGGCCTGCGCGGTGCGCGAACTGTTCAGCCACGACGTCGAGCTGCGCGGCCAGCGCGCCCGCCGTCACGTCGAGCGCCAGCATGCCTGGGACGCGGTGGTCGCCGGCCTGCTCCTGCACTACCACGCGGTACTCGGCGACAGCGAGGCGAGGTTCCCGCGCTATGGCTGAACGCAGCCTGCTGCTGGTGTTGCACGACGTGGCCCCGGAAACCTGGCCGGACTACCGGCCCTTCGTCGAGGCCGTGGACGCGCTCGGCCAGGTCCCCATGACCTGGCTGGTAGTGCCCGATTTCCACCATCGCAACCCGTTGGAAGCCGACGAAAAGTTCTGCGAACTGCTCTCGCGGCGGGTGGCCCGGGGTGACGAACTGGCTCTCCACGGCTTCTATCACTACGATGACGCCCCACCACCGCGTACTCCAGGGCAATACTTCATGCGTCGCATCTACACCTGGGAGGGAGAGTTCTATGCCCTCGACCACGCCGAGGCCAAGGCCCGCCTGGCCGCCGGCATCGAACTGTTCCGCCGCCGCGGATGGCCGCTGCACGGTTTCGTCGCGCCGGCCTGGCTGATGAGCGCCGGCACCCGCCAGGCGCTCGGCGAGAGCGGACTGCGCTACACCAGCGACCCGTCCAACCTCTACCGGCTTCCCCACCTGCAACCGATCGAGGCCCCCGGCCTGGTCTGGAGCGCGCGCAGTGCCTGGCGTCGCGGCCTCTCCTGGGCGCTCAGCGAGCAGCGCCGGCGGGCCTGGCGCGCAGCGCCGGTGATCCGCCTCGGACTCCATCCGGTCGACATGCGCCATCGCTTTTCCCGCGAATACTGGCTGCGTACCCTGCGCACCCTGCTGTCCGAGGGGCGCCAGCCGCTGACCAAGATCGACTGGCTGGAGCGCCGCCTCGCCCTGGACCACGCGGCATGAGTCGAGGCTGGTTACTGCTGTTCGGTTTGATCGGTGCCTCGCTGATTCCGCTGGTGCTCGGCGGCAGCGACATGTTCTCGCGCTTGCGCGCCTTCCCGCTGGACAGCCTGCTGCTGATGTTCGGCATGATCGTGGTCTGCTGGTTCATCAACGGCCTGCGCCTGCGCTTGCTGCTCGCCGGGCGCGCCGGCAAGCTCGGGCAGTTGCAGAGCGTCGGCATCATCATGGCCAGCGAATTCGCCTTCTGCGCCACTCCGGGCGGCAGCGGCGGGCCGTTGACCCTGATGGCGCTGCTGGCCCGGCGCGGCCTGCGCCCGGCACAGACCAGCGCGGTGTTCGCGGTCGACCAGTTGGCCGACCTGACGTTCTTCCTCTGCGCCCTCGGCGCGATCCTGATCTATGCCCTCAGCCATTCGCTGAGCCCGAACATGGAATCGAGCCTGATCTTCAGCGCGGTATTCCTGGTCGGCCTGTTCGTCGGCGCGGTAATGCTGATCCGCTACCTGCACCAGGTGATCCGCTTCAACGGGCGGGTTCTAGCGCGGCTCGGCGTGTCATCGCGCAAGCGCCTGCACTGGGGCCGCAAGATCCTGCATTTCCGCATTGCCCTGCACGACAGCCTGCGCCTGCCGAAACGACGCCTGCTGGCGGTCTTCCTTCTCAGCAGTACGCACTGGCTGCTGCGCTTCAGCGTGCTCGACCTGACCCTGCGCGGCCTGGGAGTGGACATCCAGTGGGCCTGGACCTTCCTGATCCAGATGGTCTCGCTCAGCGCCGGACAGCTCTCGCTGATCCCCGGCGGCGCCGGCGGCACCGAACTGACCTCGGCGGCCCTGCTGGCCCCCATGATCGGCAAGTCGACGGCGGCGGCGGCCATCGTCATCTGGCGAGCGGTGACCTTCTATTTCTACCTCGTCGCCGGCGGCCCGGTGTTCGCAGTGCTCGCCGGACGCCCGCTGCTGAAGAAGCTGATCAGCAGTCGCGAGGCTTCTTCCTGAGCGTATCCTCGGCGTCAGCCTCGCCCGTCTCGCTGGCGCTCTCTTGGATACGCCGCCAGAGTTCGGCCGCGCCGGGAAACTCGGTTCCGTCCTCGTCGCCGAGGGCGTCGATGTCGTAACGGCTGGTGCAACCCTCGCCGAGGGTCGGTGGCGGGCTGGCGGTGCCCGCCGACCTGGGATCGCTCATGTTCGTTCCTCCGGGTGCCGGCCCCGGCCGGCATTCCAGGGAAGCCGACTCAGTCGAACACCACCGTCTTGTTGCCGTGTACCAGTACGCGGTCTTCCAGGTGATAGCGCAGTCCGCGCGCGAGCACCAGTTTTTCCACATCCTTGCCCAGCCGCACCATGTCTTCGACGTTGTCGCGGTGAGTGACCCGCACCACGTCCTGCTCGATGATCGGACCGGCATCCAGTTCCTCGGTCACGTAATGGCTGGTCGCGCCGATCAGCTTGACCCCGCGCTTCGACGCCTGGTGATACGGCTTGGCGCCGATGAAGGACGGCAGGAAGCTGTGGTGGATGTTGATCACCTGGTGGGCGTACTTGCGGCACAGGTCCGGCGGCAGGATCTGCATGTAGCGAGCCAGGACGATGCAGTCGGCGCCATGTTCGTCGATCAGCCGGGAAACTTCATCGAAAGCCGGCTGCTTGTCCTGCGGATCGACGGGAACGTGGAAATACGGGATACCGTGCCACTCGACCATGCTGCGCAGGTCGTCGTGGTTGGCGATCACGCAGGGAATCTCGCAGTCCAGTTCGCCGCTGTGCCAGCGGTGCAGCAGATCGGCCAGGCAATGGGACTCCTTGCTGGCCATCAGCACCACGCGCTTCTTCACCTCGGAATCGGTGATCCGCCATTCCATGGAGAATTCGCGGGCGATCGGGGCGAAAGCCTGGCGGAAGCCATCCAGGTCGAACGGCAGAGAGTCGGCACGGATCTCGTGGCGCATGAAGAACCAGCCGTTATCGTTGTCGGAATGATGGCTGGCTTCGGTGATCCAGCCATTGTAGGTGGCCAGGAAGTTACTCACCTTGGCAACGATCCCGACCCCGTCGGGACAGGCGATCACCAGCCGAAAAGTGCGCATGGGTATACTCCAGAAACATCGCGAAAGGCCGCCATTCTAGCGGCATGGCGGGAAAAGTTCAGCCTCGGCGAAGGCCTTTCGACAGGCTGTTGCGCGAGAGAATAAACCCGCACAACAGGGCAATCCCGATGCGGAATTAATTACTTTGAATTTCATCGAGAAAAGTTTTCATCGCGGTTTACTTACAGTTTCGCCCTGACTATTATTGAATCTACTTACATGCCCGCCACCGCCACTCAGCACAGACAAGGTACCTGACATGTCCCTGATCAACGAATATCGCGCCACGGAAGAAGCCATCAAGGAACTTCAGGAGCGCCTGAAGTCCCTGGAACAAGACGACAAACTGAAAAAAGAACTGGAATTCGAAGAGAAGCTGCGCACGCTGATGGGCACTTACCAGAAGTCCCTGCGTGACGTGATTTCCCTGCTCGATCCGGACGCCAAGATCGGCAAGAGCACCCGCACCGCCAAGGCGCCTGCCGGCAAGCGCGCGCGCAAGGTCAAGCAGTACAAGAACCCGCACACCGGCGAAGTCATCGAGACCAAGGGCGGCAACCACAAGACTTTGAAAGAGTGGAAAGCCAAGTGGGGCCCCGAGGCCGTCGAGAGCTGGGCCACCCTGCTCGGCTAAACCAGTCAGTTCCACGAAGAACGCCAGCCCAGTGCTGGCGTTTTTCATTTCCGCCGTATCGTACCGACTCCTCTGCCTGCGTCCTCAAGTCTCCAGCGAATAGCGTTGACGCAGTTCCGCGGCGTAATCGCGCCAGGCCGCAAGTACCGCCGGCAATGTGCCGCCCTGCTCTTGCCGACAAGCCTCCAGCGCCGCCTCGAAGGCCGGCAAAGTATTCGGTGCGCCGTATTCTTCATGGGACAAACGATTGCGGCAGAAGCTTTCCCATTGTTGGCGCTCGGCCACATTTAAAGTTTCCGGGAAATTTCGCGCACGATAGCGGAAGAACAACTCCTGCAAGCGGGCATCGTCGAAGGGCCATTGTTCTTTGGCCAATTGCTCCGGTTCGGCAAGGCGCAGCTGTTCACAAAGGCGTCGATCCCGATCGCCAATAAATCCGTCATACAACTGTTGCTCGGGGTCGTCGCTGGCGGAGAAACTTTCTTCGCCATATAGCGCTGTCAGTTTGTCCGCCCAGACGGTTTGATGCTGGCGCAACAACTCGGCTTTTCGCTGGCACTCCTCGAGTTCGATGCCGGTTCGCTGGCGATCCTCGCCGCGCAATACCGACAGCGGCGCCACCACCGGGCAACGGTTGACCTGGATCTGCTTCAGCGGCACCGGCAACTCGCCCTCGGCCAGTTCGTCGCGACGGGTATACAGGCGCCTGCGCAAGTCCTCGGCCGACAACTCCAGCAGCGGCGCGGGATCGGCGCAGAGGTCGCAGACGATGAGAGCATTGCGGTTGCGCGGGTGCCAGGCCAGCGGCAGGACCACCGAGAGGAAATGGCGCTCCGCGGAAAAGCGTCCGGAGACATGCACCAGCGGCTGCAGCAGGCGCACCTGGTCGAGCACCTTGTGCTTGCTGCGCAACTGGTAGAGGTAATCGTACAGGCGCGGCTGGCGCTGACGGATCAGGCGGGCCAGGGCAATGGTGGCGCGAACATCGGAAAGCGCGTCGTGGGCCTGCCCATGCTCCAGGCCGTTCGCCGCGGTGAGCATTTCCAGCTTCAGCGACAGCCGGCCGTCCAGCTGCGGCCACTGGATGCCCTCCGGGCGCAGGGCATAGGCGGTACGGACCATGTCGATCAGGTCCCAGCGGCTATTGCCGCCTTGCCACTCGCGGGCGTAGGGATCGAAGAAGTTGCGGTACAGGCTGTAGCGCGTCACTTCGTCATCGAAGCGCAGGGAGTTGTAGCCGGCCACGCAGGTCGCCGGCTGCGCCAGCTGGGCGTGTACCCGGGTCATGAAGTCGGCCTCGGACAGCCCCCGCTCGGCCAGCCGCTGGGGAGTGATGCCGGTGATCAGGCAAGCCATAGGGTGGGGCAGGATATCGTCGCTGGGACGGCAATACAGGTTCATCGGCTCGCCGATCTCGTTCAGCGCCTCGTCCGTGCGGATCCCGGCGATCTGCAACGGCCGGTCGCGGCGAGGGTCGATGCCGGTGGTTTCGTAGTCGTACCAAAAAATACTCGCGTTCACGGTCATTCCCTTTCTGGCGGCACCGGGCAGTCTACCAGTGACTGCCGCGAAGCTCGCGACCCACTTCGGGGATTTCCAGGTTTTCCAACGAACTCACGGAAAGCACCGTAGGCACGGCCCGCCAGGGCGCGTCAGTGCGCATATCTGCCATCCGAACCTTGCGTTGTCCCCTCCGCCCTCGCTAGCATTCCGCTCGCACGGATGCCCGTTTCACTGACAAGGACAGCACCATGAACGACACCAGCAATCCCTACGCCACCCCCGCCAGCGCCCTGCAACCGACCCAGGCGGTGCCGCCGGTCATCGGCGACTACGACTTCCGCATCGGCGACGTGATCAGCGAAGCCTGGGCCAAGATCAAGGGCGTCAAAGGCATCCTGATCGGCGCCTTCGTGGTCTACAGCGTGGTGATCCAGACCATCACCTTCATCCTCACCCTGCTCTTCGGCGGTATCGGCCTGATGAGCGAGGCCGATCCCATCGCCTTCGCGGTCGGCCAGATGATCGCCAGCCTGGTCGCCACGGCGGTGGGCTACCCGTTCTTCACCGGCCTGACCATGATCGGCATCCGCCGCGCCGCCGACCAGCCGGCGACCTTCAACGAAATGTTCAACTACTTCGGCATGCTGGTGCCGCTGCTGCTCACCGGCCTGCTGATGATGCTGATGGTCTACGTCGGCTTCTTCCTGCTGATCATCCCCGGCCTCTACCTGAGCGTCGCCTACATGCTCGCCCTGCCGCTGGTGGCCGAGCGCGGCCTGACGCCCTGGCAGGCCCTGGAAACCTCGCGCAAGGCCATCAGCCGCCACTGGTTCAAGGTGTTCGGCCTGCTGCTGGTGCTGAGCCTGCTGATGCTGGTGAGCATGATCCCGCTGTTCATCGGCCTGATCTGGACCGGCCCGCTGTTCGTCGTTTCCATGGGTATTCTCTACCGCACCATCTTCGGCGTTCGCCCGCTGGGCAACTGAGGTGCAGACCGGGCCGTCGCGGCGGCCCGGTTGCCTGATGACGCCACGCTGGCTAGCATCTGACTTTCCCCGACACGGCCCCCCGATGCCACCGAACGCAGCCGCCCGCCTCGTCGCGCCCGCCCCCCGGCCAGGCGCCGAGGTCCTCGACACCCACTACCACGTGGAAACGCCGGAAGGCATCGACCTGCTCCTGCGTCCCGCCGGCGTCGTCCCCCGGGCCCTGGCCTATACCATCGACCTCTGCATCCGCGGCCTGATCATGCTGGTGCTGATGCTCGGCCTGGCGTTCCTCGGCAAGCTCGGCGCCGGCCTCGGCCTGCTGCTGACCTTCGTCATGACCTGGTGGTACATGGTCCTCTTCGAGGTGCTCAACCAGGGCCGCTCGCCCGGCAAGCAGATGATGGGACTGCGCGTCGTCCACGACGACGGCACTCCGGTGGGCTGGGCCGCGTCGCTGCTGCGCAACCTGCTGCGCTTCGCCGACATCCTGCCCTTCGGCTACGCCCTCGGTCTGCTCTGTTGCCTGAACCATCCGGCCTTCAAGCGCCTGGGCGACATCGCCGCCGGCACCCTGGTGGTCTACCGCGAACCCGAACTGAGCCGGCCCAGCCTGCCTGACGTCGAGCCGCAACTGCCGCCCTTCCCCATGAGCCTGGAAGAACAGCGCGCTTTCCTCGGCTTCGCCGAACGCGGCGCGGCGCTTTCCTCGGCACGCCGCGAGGAACTGGCAGGCATTCTCGCCGAACCGCTGGGCGTCGAGCCGGTACGCGCCCAGGCCGAGATCAACGGCATCGCCCGCGGCTTTCTCGGCCTGCGCCAGGAGAGCGCATGAAACAGAGCCTCTTCGAACAGCGCCACCAGGCCGCCTGGCAACGCTTCGACAAACGCCTCGCCTTCCTCGAGAAAGGCAAGAAGCTGGAAGGCTCCAGCGACGACTTCGCCGCCGATTACCGGCGCCTCTGCCAACAACTGGCGCTGGCCCAGGAGCGCGGCTACAGCAGTCACCTGATCGACCAGTTGCAGCAACTGGCGATGCGCGGCCACCAGCAGTTCTACCGGCACCGCAGCCAGCTCGGCGGCCGCATCCTCGGTTTCCTGCTCGCCGGCCTGCCGCGCCTGGTCCGCGAGGAATGGCGCAGCATCGCCGTGGCCAGCCTGCTGTTCTACGGCAGCGCCCTGCTCATGGGGCTGCTGGTCTATCACTTTCCCGACCTGATCTACAGCGTGGTCAGCCCGGACAAGGTCAGCGAGATGGAGTCTATGTACGCCCCGGAAACCACCCGCCTGGGTCCGTTGGGGGCACGCGACACCAGCGACGACTGGGAAATGTTCGGCTTCTACATCATGAACAACATCGGCATCGCCTTTCAGACCTTCGCCAGCGGCGTGCTGCTGGGACTCGGCAGCCTGTTCTTCCTGCTGTTCAATGGCCTGATGATCGGTTCGGTGGCCGGCCACCTGACGCAGATCGGCTACGTGCAGACCTTCTGGCCGTTCGTCATCGGCCACGGCGCGTTCGAACTGACCGCCATCACCTTCGCCGGCGCCGCCGGCCTCAAGCTCGGCTGGGCGCTGCTCGCGCCAGGTCGCCTGACCCGCGGCGAAGCCCTGCGGCTGGCCGCCCGGCGCAGCGTGCAACTGATCGCCGGGGTGATCGTGCTGTTGCTGCTGGCGGCCTTCACCGAGGCCTATTGGTCTTCCATCAGTCATTTCGAGCCGCGGGTGAAGTACGCGGTCGGCGCGGTCCTCTGGCTGCTGGTCGGCAGCTACTTCCTGTTCGCCGGACGGAGCCGCCATGCGCCTGACTGACGCCAGCGTGGCGATTCGACCGCGCAGCGCCTGGGAAGCGCTCGACCTCGGCATCCTCCTGGCGCATCGCCATGCGCGCCTGCTGATGGGCAGCTGGGCGTTGCTGACCCTGCCGCTGTTCGCCGTGCTCAGCCTCCTGCTGTGGCAGCATCCGACCCTGGCGATCCTGATCTTCTGGTGGCTCAAGCCGGCCTTCGAACGGCTGCCGCTGTACATTCTCTCGCACGCCCTGTTCGGCGATACGCCAACCCTGAAGCAGGCCCTGCGCGCCTATCCCACCCTGCTGAGGAAACAGTTGCCGGCCAGCCTGCTGTGGCGCCGCTTCAGTCCGACGCGCAGCTTCGACCTGCCGGTCCTGCAACTGGAAGGGCTCGCCGGGGAGGCCCGCAGCCAGCGCCTGATCGTATTGTCCCAGCGCAACGCCGGCGGCGCGACCTGGCTGACCGTGGTCGGCGTGCACCTGGAAATGGCGCTCTGGGCCGGCTTCGCCATGCTTCTCTACCTGCTGATCCCGGCGCAGAACGAGATCGACTGGAACTGGCAGAGCCTGCTCGACCCGGAAGCCGGCGAGTGGCTCTGGCTGGAGCACCTGTCGAACCTGCTCTACGTCCTGGTGCTGGTAGTCTGGGAGCCGATCTACGTGGCCTGTGGCTTCACCCTCTACCTGAACCGGCGCACCGAACTGGAGGCCTGGGACATCGAGCTGGTGTTCCGCCGCCTGCGCCAGCGTCTGGTCGGCAGCGCCTATGTCCTGCTGCTCGGCCTGGCCGCTTCGCTGGCCTGGCTGCCCGCCCCTTCCGCCTACGCCGAGCCGGCGGCCGCCGCCAGCGCCGGCGAAGCCGAGCTACCGCCTGAGCAGGCCCGCCTGCTGCGGCAGAAACTCAACAGCGAACAGGCCGGCAAGCAGATCCGGGCGATCGTCGACGGCGTGCCGTTCAAGAACAGCGAGACCGTTACGGGCTGGCGCTTCGGCGACAAGACCGAGAAAAAGGACAGCCGCAAGGAGGACGAAGAGCGGCTCAAGGCATTCTTCGAGGCCCTGGCCAACTGGGTGCCGTTCCGTCACGCGGCGCAGGTCATCGAAGTGCTGCTCTGGGCGCTGCTGTTCAGCGCGGTGTTCCTGCTGGTCTGGCGCTACCGTGAATGGCTGCGCCTGTTCGTCGGCAACCTGGGCTTGCCGCAACGGGCCCGCCGCGAAGCGCCGACGGTGATGTTCGGCCTCGATCTCAGTCCGGAAAGCCTGCCCGACGACATCGCCGGCAACGCCGAACGGCTCTGGAACGAGAAACCACGGGAAGCCCTCGGCCTGCTCTACCGCGGGCTGCTCAGCCGACTGCTGCATGACTACCGCCTGCCGTTGAAGGGCTCTCATACCGAGGGCGAGGTCCTGCGCCTGGTCGAAGGACTGGAGCAACAACGGCCGCTGCTGCACTACAGCCAACTGCTGACCGCCCAATGGCAGGCGCTCGCTTACGGCCACCGGCTGCCGGCCGACGACGCTCGCCAGCGCCTCTGCGACGGCTGGCGCAGCCTTTTCGCCGCGGGAGCCAAGCCATGATGAGCCGGCGCGCGCGCTTCCTGTTGCTTGCCGTGCTCCTGCTGCTGGCCGGGCTGCTGGCGATCTTCCTGGCCAGCCGCCTGCAACCCTATACGGAGACGATCGACCTCGGCCCATCGCCGGAGGCCCGGCGCAATCCCTACCTGGCCGCCGAACTGTTCCTGCGCAAGCAGGGGGTCACGGTGAGCCGCGCCGACGGCCTTGAGGTCCTCAAGGAGCTGCCGCCCTCCGGGCATACCCTGCTCCTGCTCGGCAGCCGCTCCGGCATGACTCCCGGCCAGGCGCGCCGCCTGCTGCAATGGAGCGAGCAGGGCGGGCACCTGGTGCTGATCGCCGAACGCCTGTGGGACGAGGACGAGAAGAAGAGCGGCGACCTGCTGCTCGACAGCCTGGATATCCGCCAGTACCTGACCGAGGACTTCGACGACAGCCAGGACCGGGCCAGAGAGGAAACCGCCGACGCCGACGCCGACGCCGACGAAGGTAGCGTCGACGACCATGCGACCGAAGCGCCGCCGGAGGAAGCCGCCGGCGAGGAAGAAGAGCCCGCCGACAGCGTGCCGGACTATTCCGCACTGACCCGCCTGTACCTGGAAAACGAGCGCTCGCCGGCCTACATCGGCTTCGATCCCGACTACCACCTCTACGATCCGCAGAACCACGCCTACGCCTGGGCCAACAGCGGCGACGCCACCCACCTGTTGCAGATGCAGCACGGCAAGGGCCTGGTCACGGTGCTCACCGACGCCTGGATCTGGCAGAACCGCAACATCGAGCAGTACGACAACGCCTGGCTGCTCTGGTACCTGACCCAGGACAACCAGGTGACCCTGCTCTACCGCGCCGAACGCGACAGCCTCGCCACCCTGCTCGCCCGCCACTTCCCCGAGGCCCTGGCGGCAGCGCTGCTGCTGTTGCTCGCTGGCCTGTGGCGCGCAGGGCTGCGCCAGGGTCCCTTGCAGCCGGTGGCCAGCCGTTCGCGCCGGCAACTGGAGGAACACCTGCGCGCCGGCGCCGACTTCCTCCTCCGCCAGCGCGGCCACGTCGCCTTGCTGCACGGTCTGCAACGCGACATCCTGCGCAGGGCGCGGCGTCGCCACCCCGGTTTCGAACAGCTCGGCGTCGCCGAGCAATGGCAGATCCTCGGGCGCATGACCCGCCTGCCACCCAGCGCCATCAGCCAGGCCATGCGCCCATATCCGGCGCAGCGCCTTTCCGCTGCCGACTTCACCCGCCAGGTCGCCCACCTGCAAAGCCTCAGGAATGCCCTATGAGCGAACAGACGCCCGAACAACCGAGCACCGCGCCCAACCCGGCGCTCCAGCGCCAGCGCGCCAGCCAGCTGGCCCAGGCCCTGCGCAGCGAACTGCAGAAAGCCCTGATTGGCCAGGGCGCGGTGATCGACGATGTGCTCACCGCGTTGCTCGCCGGCGGCCACGTGTTGGTGGAAGGCGTGCCGGGGCTCGGCAAGACCCTGCTGGTACGCGCCCTGGCGCGCTGCTTCGACGGCGGCTTCGCGCGCATCCAGTTCACCCCCGACCTGATGCCCAGCGACGTCACCGGCCACGCCGTATACGACCTCGCCAGCGAGCAGTTCAAGCTGCGCAAGGGGCCGGTGTTCACCCACCTGCTGCTGGCGGACGAGATCAACCGCGCGCCGGCCAAGACCCAGGCCGCCCTGCTGGAAGTGATGCAGGAGCGCCAGGTCACCCTGGAAGGACGCGCCCTGCCGGTGCCGCAGCCGTTCATGGTGCTGGCGACGCAGAACCCGATCGAGCAGGAAGGCACCTATCCGCTGCCGGAAGCCGAACTCGACCGCTTCATGCTCAAGCTGCGCATCGATTACCCGGCCGAAGCCGAGGAACAGACCCTGGTGCGCCAGGTGACCCGCTCCGCGCGCAGCGACATGCTCGACGTGGCCAACCTGCGGCCGCTGCTGAAGGACAAGGACGTTCTCGCCCTGCAGCGGATCGCCAGCGACCTGCCGATCGACGACCAGGTCCTCGACTATGCCGTGCGCCTGGCCCGCACCACCCGCAACTGGCCGGGCCTGGCCCTCGGCGCCGGACCTCGCGCGTCGATCGCCCTGGTCCGTTGCGGCCGGGCGCGGGCGCTGCTGCGCGGCGGCGAGTTCGTGGTGCCGGACGACATCAAGGGCTGTACCCTGGCGGTCCTGCGCCATCGGGTCCGGCTGTCTCCGGAGCTGGACATCGAGGGGCTGTCGGTGGACCAGGTCCTGCAACAGTTGCTCGACCAGGTACCGGCCCCCCGCGTATGAAGCCATCGCGCGCCCTGCTGGCGCTGTTCGCCGCGCTCCTGCTGCTGGCCATCGGCCTGGGCAGCCTGTCGGCGCTCGGCCAGCGGTTGCCTGCGCAACTGCATACATTCTGGTGGGCGGCGCTCGCCGCGCTGCTCCTGCTCGGCCTGCTGGACGCCCTGTGGGCGCGCCGCCAGGCGGTGCCGAAGCTGAGCCGCCAGCTCAGCGGCAACCTGCCGCTGGGGCGCTGGAGCGAAGTGCGCCTGCATCTGCAGCACACCTATCGGCGTCCGGTTCGCCTGACCCTGTTCGATCACCTGCCGGCCGGCATGGATTTCGAGTACCTGCCGCAGGAGGTCGAACTGCGCCCGGGCGAAAGCACCGAGGTCGGCTACCGGGTGCGGCCGCTCAACCGCGGTCACTTCGTGTTTCCCCGCTGCGAGCTGGAACTGCCCAGCCCGCTGCGCCTGTGGCGGCAGCGCCGCTACCTGGAAGCACGTGGCGAGACCCGCGTCTACCCGGACTTCGCCCGCCTCTACGGCGCCGAACTGATGGCGGTCGACCACTGGCTCAACCAGATCGGCGTACGCGGCGGCCAGCGCCGCGGCCTCGGCCTGGAGTTCCACCAGTTGCGCGAATTCCGCGACGGCGACACCCTGCGCCAGATCGACTGGAAGGCCACCGCTCGCAAACGCACGCCGATCGCCCGCGAATACCAGGACGAACGCGACCAGCAGATCCTCTTCCTGCTCGACTGCGGCCGCCGCATGCGCAGCCAGGACGGCGACCTGTCGCACTTCGACCATGCCCTCAACGCCAGCCTGCTGCTGGCCTACGTGGCCCTGCGCCAGGGCGATGCGGTGGGCGCCATGACCTTCGCCGGCGACGACCGCCGGCACCTCCCGCCGGGCAAGGGCAGCGCCCAGCTCGGCGCGCTGCTCAACACCGTCTACGACCTGCAGACCAGCCAGCGTCCCGCCGACTTCCCGGAAGCCGTGCAGGCGGTGCTGTCCCGCCAGCGGCGGCGGGCCCTGGTGATCCTGGTGACCAACCTGCGCGACGAGGACGACGAGGAACTGCTCGGCGCGGTGAAACGCCTGGGCCGCCAGCACCGGGTGCTGGTCGCCAGCCTGCGCGAGGAAGTGCTCGACACCCTGCGCCAGGAGCCGGTCGCCCGCTATGAGCAGGCGCTCGCCTACACCGGCACCATCGACTACCTGAATGCGCGCAACGGCCTCCACGAGAAGCTCGCGGCCCACGGCGTGCCAGTGCTCGATGCGCGTCCCAGCGAACTCGGGCCGGAGCTGATCAGCCGCTACCTGGGCTGGAAGCGCGCCGGCGTGCTTTGACGGATCAGACCGACTGCGGCTGGCGGGGGAAGCTGAAGTAGCGGCGCAGCGCCTCCACCAGTTCGAGGAATTCGGCGGGCGGCGCCAGCAGGTGGAAGCCGGAATCGAAATGACCGGGCGTGACGTCCTCGCAGGTCCACCGGCAGTCGGCGGAAAAATCGATGCATTGCGGGCGACCGCCCAGTCCCGGAACCTTCAGGCGCAGTTCGAAACGCGCGCCGACCAGCATCGGCAGTTGGCTGATCAGCAGCAGGCCGTCCTCGGAGACGTTGCCGATGTAGCCCATCGGCTTATCGGTGATGCGATTGAACACCTTCAGGTAGCTGGGCAACTGATGGCGCTGGATATGTCGTTGAAGACCCATAATGGCATTTCGCTATGATTTGCAGTCCAGTATGACGATGCCGGCGCTCGGGGAACAAGCTCAGCGGCAGCGTTCGGACTCCCGCGAGGCCAGTTCGCGACGAATGGCGTCC
This sequence comes from Pseudomonas sp. B111, assembly GCF_026428275.1. Lineage (NCBI taxonomy): Bacteria > Pseudomonadati > Pseudomonadota > Gammaproteobacteria > Pseudomonadales > Pseudomonadaceae > Pseudomonas > Pseudomonas sp. B111. The sequence goes on from NZ_CP097857.1 coordinate 6,193,397, forward strand.
AGCTCGGCATCGCTCAGGTAAACCGGCCCGCCGCCGGCGTCCTGCCGATAGAAGCGGCCGCCGCGTTCGAGCTGGGACAACTGTTGCCGCAAGCGCCCGCATTCCTCGGCCAGCGCAGCCTGGCGCTGGCCGGCACGTTCGGCGGCGGCGGTGCGTTCCTCGCGACGAGCATCGAAATACTCCTGGGTGCGCTGCTCGCGCTGGCGGGTCGCGGCGTCACGTTCCACCACCTGCGGCCTGACTTCGACGCGTTGCGCGCCGGCCGGTGGCGTGGCGGAGAAGTGTACCTTGCCCTGGGCATCGGTCCAGCGATAGATGTCCGCCTGCGCCAGCACGGGCATCAGGGCGACACAGAACCACAGGGCACGCATGCGAACCTCCTCCGTGAAATCCAGGACGAAGCTTACCGGATCGACCGGGGTCCCATGCGACCGACGGTCAGCCTGAACGCCCGTCCAATCCCTCCCGGCCGCCTACAGGCGGGTCGGCACGGCGCTGGCCGAGGCCGGCGTCTCATTCAGCCGGCCCAGCTGGCGCAACGTCTCCAGCCGCGCCTTGGCACGGTAGGCATATTCGCTGGTGGGGTAACGGGCGATGATGAAGTGGTAGGTCTGCGCCGCGTCGACGAACAGGCTCTGGCGTTCCAGGCACTGGCCGCGCAGCAGCGAGATTTCCGGCTGCAGGTAGGGCCGCGCGCGAATCCGCCGTTCGGCCCGCGACAGGTCGAGCATCACCTGTGCGCAATCGCCTTTGTCGTAGGCGCGGTAGGCCCCGTTCAGGTCGCTGTTCAGCGACCAGCTGTTACAACCGGTGGCACTCAGCGCCAGGCAGGCAACGATCAAGCTTCGCATAGGCATATCCTCCGTTGGGAACTGTATCGGCGCGTATTGGCGTGACTGAAGGGCCTGACTAGACTGGGGTGGCTCTCGTCCTGGCGCCAAGGAGATGCCATGCGCTTCGCCCGCCGTCTCGTCCTGCTCCCGTTGCTGTCGCTGCTGGCCGCCTGTTCGCCGACCACGCCGCTGTTCGTCGCCCAGGTGACCACTGGCGAAGTCGCCGAATACAAGCAGATGAAGAGCAACCGCATGACCGCCGCCATCGAGGAGGAAGGCGACCTGCTGACCTACAGCGCCATGGCGATCCGCGACAACAGGAGCGCCGAGGCGGAGAAGCTCTACCTCACCGGCTACGACAATAGCCGCTACAGCGCCGAGGTGCGCGGTATCTCGCTGTACCAGATCGGCCTGATCTACATGAGCCGCTACAACGACCAGCGCGACGACGCCAAGGCCACCGACTACTTCCAGCGCGTGGTCCGCGAGTTCCCCGGCACCCACGCCGCCGAGCATGCCCAGGCGCGCCTGCTGGCGATGCGACAGCGAGCCAGGGAGCCGGTGCAGAAGAGCGCCCGCGAATTGCTCGCCACCTGGAAGCCACAGCAGAACCTCGACCTCTACAAGACCAGCCTCGACCCGGACATGACCCTGCTGTCGCGCCGCGCGGTGCTCAAGGATCGCGTCGACGAAGCCGCCGAGCTCTACCTGCTGGCGGTCAACGATCCGGCGATTCCTGCCGGTATAAAGGAAAAGGCCCTCTACCAGCTCGGCCTGATGTACCTGGCGCCGGACAACCCGCACCCGAACCGCGACAAGGCCATCGAATACCTGCGCCGCCAGTTGCTCGACTATCCTGAAGGCGAATTGTCGAACAAGGCCAGCCGGCACCTCGACCAGGCGCTCAACGTGCAACCGCGCTGATCCCCGCCGGACTGACCCAGATCAAGCGCCCGTCGCGGCGTCTGGTCTGCAATGGCATTCCCGCCCAGTGCCAGGAGCGTTGCCATGAACCTGCATAACCTGCTGGTGGTCGTCGATCCGAGCAGCGACGAACAGCCGGCCCTTACCCGTGCCCAGTGGATCGCCGAACGCAGCGGCGCCAGCGTCGAGTTGCTGCTGTGCGACTTCAACCCGGCGCTGGACGGCGGGCTGTTCTTCGACAGTCACTCGCTGCAGCGTGCCCGCGACCTTTACCTGGACGAACGGGTCACCTGGCTGGAGCAGCTTTCCATGCCGCTGCAGCAGGCCGGCATCCGCACTCAGGTCGAGGCCCAGTGGGGCAAGCCGCTGGACCGGATGGTCCTGCAACGGGTCGGCGAAACCCGGCCCGACCTGGTCCTCAAGAGCACCCGCAAGCACAACCTGCTGCGCCGCCTGCTACTGGGCAACAGCGACTGGCAATTGATCCGCCACTGCCCGCAGCCGCTCTGGCTGGTCCATCACGACGCCTGGCGCGGCCAGCGCCTGTGCGCGGCGCTCGACCCACTGCATGCCAGCGACAAGCCGGCCGCCCTCGATCACCGGCTGATCGCCGCCGCCCGCCAGCTCGAAGCCAGCCTGGGGCTGCGCGCCGACTACCTGCATACCCACGCGGCGATGCCGCGCAGCCTGCTGTTCGACGCGGAAATGCTCGCCGGCTACGAGCGTTTCGTGCTGCAACATGAGGAACGTCACCGCCAGGCCTTCGACGACCTGCTGGCAGCCTACCCGGAGATCGCCGCGGAGCGCCGCCACCTGCTGGCCGGCTATGCCGAGCAGGCGATCCCCGACTTCGTCCGGGCCAACGACATCGACCTGCTGCTGATGGGCGCGGTCGCTCGTGGGCACCTGGACAACGCGCTGATCGGGCAGACCGCCGAACGCGTCCTGGAGGAGGTGGAATGCGACCTGCTGGTGCTCAAACCGACAAATGACATCTGATGCAGATAGTATGACTCCGCAGTCGCCGCCGAGCCTCGCCGGTGGTAGCCTGCACGCCAGCGTTATCCAAGGAGTCCTTTGCATGTCCGTTCGCCGCACCAAAATCGTCGCCACCCTCGGCCCAGCCAGCAATTCCCCGGAAGTGCTGGAGCAACTGATCCTGGCCGGGATCGACGTCGCCCGCCTCAACTTCTCCCACGGCACCCCCGATGAACACCGCGCCCGCGCCAGGCTGGTGCGCGAACTGGCGGCCAAGCACGGCCGCTTCGTCGCCCTGCTCGGCGACCTGCAAGGACCGAAGATCCGCATCGCCAAGTTCGCCAACAAGCGCATCGAATTGCAGGTCGGCGACAAGTTCCGCTTCTCCACCAGCCACGCCCGCGACGCCGGTACCCAGGAAGTGGTCGGCATCGACTACCCGGACCTGGTGAAGGACTGCGGGGTCGGCGATGAACTGCTGCTGGACGACGGCCGGGTGGTGATGGTGGTCGAGGAAGTCGCCGCCGACGAACTGCGCTGCCGGGTGCTGATCGGCGGCCCGCTGTCCGACCACAAGGGCATCAACCGCCGCGGCGGCGGTCTCACCGCGCCGGCGCTGACCGACAAGGACAAGGCCGACATCAAGCTGGCCGCGGACATGGACCTGGACTACGTGGCCGTTTCCTTCCCGCGCGACGCCAAGGACATGGAATACGCCCGCCGCCTGCTCACCGAGGCCGGTGGCAAGGCCTGGCTGGTAGCCAAGATCGAGCGCGCCGAGGCGGTCGCCGACGACGACGCCCTCGACGGCCTGATTCGTGCCAGCGACGCGGTAATGGTGGCCCGTGGCGACCTCGGCGTGGAAATCGGCGATGCCGAGCTGGTCGGCATCCAGAAGAAGATCATCCTGCACGCCCGCCGCAACAATAAAGTGGTGATCACCGCGACCCAGATGATGGAGTCGATGATCCACAGCCCGATGCCGACCCGCGCGGAAGTCTCCGACGTGGCCAACGCCGTGCTCGACTACACCGACGCGGTGATGCTCTCGGCGGAAAGCGCCGCCGGCGAGTACCCGGTGGAAGCGGTGAAAGCCATGGCCCGCGTCTGCCAGGGCGCCGAGAAGCACCCGACCAGCCAGAAATCCAGCCACCGCCTCGGCCAGACTTTCGACCGCTGCGACGAGAGCATCGCCCTGGCGTCGATGTACACGGCCAACCACTTCCCGGGGATCAAGGCGATCATCTGCCTGACCGAAAGCGGCTTCACCCCGCTGATCATGTCGCGCATCCGCTCGTCGGTACCGATCTACGCCTACTCCCCGCACCGCGAGACCCAGGCTCGCGTGGCGATGTTCCGCGGCGTGGAAACCATCCCCTTCGACCCGGCGGCGCTGCCGGCGGAGAAGGTCAGCCAGGCCGCGGTCGACGAGTTGCTCAAGCGCGGCGTGGTGACCAAGGGCGACTGGGTGATCCTGACCAAGGGCGACAGCTACACCGCCCAGGGCGGCACCAACACCATGAAGGTGCTGCACGTCGGCGACCTGCTGGTATAAGCGCACGTCGCGGCGGATAACGCCCGTGGCGTTATCCGCCCTACGGACCGGCGCTCCGCTAACTCAACGTAGTGTAGGGCGAATAACCGCTACGCGGTTATCCGCCGTTTCAGCCGCATCGCGGCGAATAACGCCTGGGGCGTTATCCGCCCTACGGATCGTCGCTCCGCTGGCCCAACAGCGGTGTGCTCAGGCGAACCTGGAGAAATCCGGCTGGCGCCGGTGCATGAAGGCGCTGAGCGCCTCGATCGCCTCGGGCGAGCGCAGTCGGGTACTGAAGATATCGCCTTCCTCGGCGATCACCCGGCGAAGCTCCTCGATAAACGGCGCTTTCATCAGGCGCTTGCTCTCCACTACCGCCGAGGGCGCCAGGTGCAGGAAGCGCCGGGCCGCATCGCGGGCGTGCTCCAGCACCGTGGCGCCATCCTCCAGCGCCGCATTGGCCAGGCCCCAGGCCGCCGCCTGCTCGCCGCTGAAGTCCTGGCCGAGCATCAGCAATTCCGCAGCCTTGGCATGACCGAGCATGCGCGGCAGGATCAGGCTCGAGCCGAACTCCGGTGTCAGGCCGAGGTTGACGAACGGCATCTTCAATCGCGCGTTGCGACCAACGAAGACCAGATCGCAATGCAGCAGCAGGGTGGTGCCGATACCCACCGCCGGTCCGTTCACCGCGGCGATCACCGGCTTGGGGAATTCCAGCAGGGCGCTCATGAAACGGCCGACCGGGCTGTCGCGCAGGGATGGCGGTTGCTCGAGGAAGTCGAGGATGTCGTTGCCGCTGGTGAAGCAGGCGTCGCCGCCAGTGATCAGCACCACCCGCACAGCCGTATCGGCCTGCGCCTCCAGCAGCGCCTCGGCCATCCGGCTGTACATCGCGCGGGTCAGCGCGTTCTTCTTGTCCTGGCGGTCCAGGCGCAGGGTCAGCAGCCCCGTTTCGCGTTCGACCCGAATCAGCTCGCTCATCGTCACTCCAGGGATGCGGCGCAAGGCCGCGGCAATGGCTGCAAGGCACCGCCACCGGCGCCGCGTCAGGCGTGGGGCAGGAACAGGTCCGCCAGGGTCTGGCTACGCGGTACGCCGGCCAGGTAGAGATGCCGGGCGAAGCGTTCGACGCTGGCGGGTTGGCCGCAGAGTAAGGCCATGCTGCGCCGCGGAACAAGGCGGAGATCGGCCAAGGCAGAGGGCAACTGCGCCGCCGACACCAGGTTGACGCGCAGTTGCGGATGACGCCCGGCCAACTCCGCCAACTCGCTCGCCAGGTAGTGGTCGCGCGCCAGGTGCAGCAGCTGGATCGGCGCCTGGTGTTCCGCGCGCAAGGCCTCGCGAAGTATCCCCCAGAGCGGCGCCAGCCCGGTGCCGGCGGCCATCAGCAACAGCGGTCGCTCCTGCCAGTCCGGCTCGTAGCGCAACGCCCCGCCGCGCAACTCGCCCAGACGCAGGAGCGCGCCAGGCGCCAGGCGCCGGGCGCGGTCGCAGAACGCGCCGGGAGCGCTACAGTCGATGTGGAACTCCAGCCATGGGTCCTCGTGAGGCAGGCTGGCCAGCGAATAGGGACGCGCCACGCCATCGTCGCTCCACAGCAGCAGGTGCTGCCCGGCGCGATAGCGCAAGGGCCGCTCCGGCTCCAGGCGCAGGCGCAGCACATCGCCCAGCCAGTGGCAGGCGACGACCCTGGCCGGCAGCCCGTCGCGCTCAGGATCGAAAGGCTGCAACACGAGGTCGCCGAGCACCCGGCACTGACAGGCCAGCCGCCAGCCCGCTTCGCGCCGTACCGGATCGAGCGCCTCCGGGAGGGTGTCTTCCACCTCGCCCTGCAGGCAATGCACCAGGCAGGCGTGGCAACTGCCGGCGCGGCAGCTATGGGGCACGGCGATGCCGCCGGCGAGCAGCGCATCCAGCAGGTTGCTGCCGGCGGCGACGGCAAGGCGTCGCTCGCCGACCCGTATGTCAGGCACTGGTGACCTCCCAGGTGGCGTCGCAGCGGTTTCGTCCGCCACGCTTGGCACGGTAGAGCGCCTGGTCGGCCCGCTGCAAGGCCTCGTCGAGATCGTCGTCGGCATACAGCAGGGTCATGCCCACCGAAAGGCTCAGGGTATCCACCGTGACCCCGACCGGTTCCGCCTGTTCGAACGCCAGGCGCAGGCGTTCGCAACAGCTTTCCAGCTGTTCCGCGTCGGCGTGGGGCAGCAGCAGGACGAACTCCTCGCCGCCGTAACGGGCCAGGACGTCGCCATCGCGCAGACAGGAACGCGCCACCGCGGCGAAGGTCTGCAGGACCCGATCGCCGGCGGCGTGGCCGTGGCGGTCGTTGATCCGCTTGAAGTGATCGAGGTCGATCAGCGCCAGGCCGTGCTGCCGGTTCGGCAGCAGGTCTTCCAGCGCCCGACTGGCCAGGCGCATGAAATGCCGGCGGTTGAACAGCCCGGTGAGTTCGTCGGTGGCCACCAGGTCTTCCAGTTGGCGCATCATGCCGCGCAGCGTGTCCTGGTGCGCCTGCAAGGCATAGCGGCGCTGGCGCATGCGTTGCCGCATCGCCTGTATGTAGCTGGCGAACAGGCTCAGCCAGACCATTACGATGAACATCACGAGCACCTGCAATGCAGCCCGGCCCGGCAGCTCGAGACGCTGCTGCAAGGCCTCTACCAGGTAGATGCCGGAAAAAGCGATGAACGCCAGCGCCGCACAGCGGGCGAAGACACGCGGCGGCAGTTGGAACACGCCGAACAGCAGGGCCAGCACGTAGAACACCATGAAGGTGCCGCGCAGGCTGTCGACGTGATAGAGGAAATAGGTCAGCCAGGCGATCGCCACCAGCACCTGCGGCTCGGTCAGGCTGGGATCGGCGTAACGCAGGTTGCGACCGCTGGCGAACAGCCAGAGGAAGGCCAGTTGGCAAGCCACCACCAGGGTGGTGCTGGCTGCCGCGGTGGTCGGCGCTGCGCGGTAGAAGCCGCTGAGTAGCGCCAGCCAGAGCAGGACCAGGCCGAGCAGGTAGGTGCCTGCGGCCATGCCGAACCGGCGGAGCAAGAGCTTTTGCAGCGCACGCTGTTTCAGAGGAGGCTTGTCTGTGCGCATGGGCTCCGTCCCGTAATGGCACCTGGCCGCAATGTACCCTGCCCCCTGCGGGTTGCCTAGTCGAACGAACTGCCAGCTAGCGGACCGCGGATTTATCGGCCGACCAGCCGGCTGGCCGACCAAGGTCTGATCGTCGGCGCGTGCGCCCGTCTCGCCGGAACGGCTATACTGTCGCGCCTTTTTTGCGCCGGTGCCTGACCGGCGCGCTCCTCGGCTGCGGCCGGCTCCGTGACCCTGCCCCGCATCCGAATTACCCGCCTGAAGAGGACCGTGCTCCATGGCCGTGATCAAGCAAGACGACCTGATCCAGAGCGTCGCCGATGCCCTGCAGTTCATCTCCTACTACCACCCGGTCGATTTCATCCAGGCCATGCATGAGGCCTACCTGCGCGAAGAATCGCCGGCTGCCCGCGACTCCATGGCGCAGATCCTGATCAACTCGCGCATGTGCGCCACCGGCCACCGCCCGATCTGCCAGGACACCGGGATCGTCACCGTGTTCGTCCGGGTCGGCATGGACGTGCGCTGGGACGGCGCTACCATGAGCGTCGACGATATGATCAACGAAGGCGTGCGCCGCGCCTACAACCTGCCGGAGAACGTCCTGCGCGCCTCGATCCTGGCCGACCCGGCCGGCGCGCGGAAGAACACCAAGGACAACACGCCGGCGGTGATCCACTACTCCATCGTTCCCGGCGACAAGGTCGAAGTCGATGTCGCGGCCAAGGGCGGCGGCTCGGAGAACAAGTCGAAGATGGCCATGCTCAACCCGTCCGACTCGATCGTCGACTGGGTGCTGAAAACCGTACCGACCATGGGCGCCGGCTGGTGCCCGCCGGGCATGCTCGGCATCGGCATCGGCGGCACCGCGGAGAAAGCAGCGGTGATGGCGAAGGAAGTCCTCATGGACCCGATCGACATCCACGAACTGAAGGCCCGCGGCCCGCAGAACCGCATCGAGGAACTGCGCCTGGAGCTGTTCGAGAAGGTCAACCAGCTGGGCATCGGTGCCCAGGGCCTGGGCGGCCTGACCACCGTGCTCGACGTCAAGATCATGGACTACCCGACCCACGCCGCCTCGCTGCCGGTGTGCATGATCCCCAACTGCGCCGCGACCCGCCACGCCCACTTCGTGCTCGACGGCTCCGGCCCCGCCGAACTGGAAGCGCCGTCGCTCGACGCCTACCCGGAGATCGTCTGGGAAGCCGGCCCGTCCGCGCGCCGCGTCGACCTGGACAAGATCACCCCGGAAGAGGTGCAAAGCTGGAAACCGGGCGAGACCCTGCTGCTCAACGGCAAGATGCTCACCGGCCGCGACGCCGCGCACAAGCGCATGGTCGACATGCTGAACAAGGGCGAAACGCTGCCGGTGGACCTGAAAGGCCGCTTCATCTATTACGTCGGCCCGGTCGATCCGGTCGGCGACGAGGTGGTCGGCCCGGCCGGTCCCACCACCGCCACCCGGATGGACAAGTTCACCCGCCAGATCCTCGAACAGACCGGCCTGCTGGGCATGATCGGCAAGTCCGAGCGCGGTCCCATCGCCATCGAGGCGATCAAGGACAACAAGGCGGTATACCTGATGGCCGTCGGCGGCGCCGCCTACCTGGTCGCCCAGGCGATCAAGAAGTCCAAGGTGCTGGCCTTCGCCGAACTGGGCATGGAAGCGATCTACGAGTTCGAGGTGAAGGACATGCCGGTCACCGTCGCGGTCGATACCAACGGCGAGTCGGTGCACATCACCGGCCCGGCGGTCTGGCAGAAGAAGATCGCCGAAAGCCTGGCGGTCGAGGTCAAGTAAGCCTGCTCCGTCCCTGAAAAAGCCCGGCCCCGCGCCGGGCTTTTTCGTACGGCCACTGGCCGGAGCCTGGACTGGCAGCGCCGCAGGCGCCTTGGTTCAGCCGAACCAGAAATACAGCAAGGTCAGGTTCGCCGCCGAGATCAGGCCGAACAACGACCAGGCCAGCGCGCTGACCCAGCGCGGGTTGACGAACTCCCCCATCAGGTTCCGGTCGCTGCTGAAGCGAATCAGCGGCCACAGGGCGAACGGCAATTGCAGGCTGAGCACCACCTGGCTGAGCACCAGCAGCTTGCCTACCGCGCCTTCGCCCAGCCAGAGCACGCCGATCAAGGCCGGCACCAGGGCCAGGCCGCGGGTGATCAGGCGCCGCTGCCAGCAGGGAATCTTCGCCCGGAGGAAACCCTCCATCACCACCTGCCCGGCAATGGTGCCGGTGAAGGTCGAGCTTTGCCCCGCCGCCAGCAGGGCGAAGCCGAACAGGAAGCTGGCCAGGGCGCCGCCCACCAGCGGGTCGAGCAGGTGGTAGGCGTCCTGGATCTCCACCACCTCGGTGTGGCCGCTGCCGTGGAAAGCCGCGGCGGCGAGGATCAGGATCGCCGCATTGACCAGCAGCGCCAGGGACAGCGAGCCGATGGTGTCGAGCCGGGAAAAGCGGATCGCCGAGCGTTTGCTCGCCGCGTCGTCGCCGCTGACCCGGGTCTGCACCACGGACGAATGCAGGTAGAGGTTGTGCGGCATCACCGTCGCGCCGAGGATGCCGATCGCCAGGTACAGCGGCTCCTGGCTGCTCAGGGTGTCCCAGGATGGCCGCAGGCCGGCGGCGACATCCGGCCAGTAGGGGCCAATCAGCACCAGTTCGACGAAGAAACACGCGCCGATGGTCGCGATCAGCCCCAGCACTATGGCCTCCAGGCGGCGGAAGTTGGCGCCCTGCAGGGCCAGCACGATCAGGGTATCGAAGGCGGTGAGGACCACCCCGGTGGTAATCGAGACTCCCAGCAGCAGGTGGAAGGCCAGCGCCGCGCCGAGCACCTCGGCAAGGTCGGTGGCGACGATCGACAGCTCCGCCAGCAGCCATTGGCCACGCGCCACGCCAGGGCGGTAGCGCTCCCGGGAGAGCTGCGCGAGGTCGCGGCCGGTGGCGATCCCCAGGCGCGAACAGAGGCTTTGCAGGAGCATCCCGGAAAAGCTCGCCAGCACCACCACGAACAGCAGCGCGTAGCCGAAGCGCGAGCCCGCCTCGATGGCGGTGGCCCAGTTGCCGGGGTCCATGTAGCCGACCGAGACCAGCAGGCCGGGGCCGACGAACAGCGCCAGCTTGCGCAGCGGCGAGGCGTCGGCCGGCACCGCCACGCTGTGGCTGACCGCCGAGGGACAGAACGGCGCGGTGGCCGTGGTGGGCAGGGAGTATTTCACGAGGCGACGCCGGATCGGGGAGGAAGTGCGACCAGCCTAAACGTTTCACCCCGGTCGCGTCTTCCCTCCCCTCAGGCCTGGGCGCGCTGGCCGACCAGGCTCAGCTCGGCGACCTTCTCGCGCCGCTGCGCCAGGTAGCGGGTGCAACTGACACGCAGGAAGGAGGCGAAGTTGAGCACCTCGCCGCGATAGTCCATCACTTCCTCGTAGAGCTTGGTGATCAACTGGTTGGTGCTCAAGCCCTCGCCTTCGGCGATTTCCCGGAGGATGTCCCAGAACTGGTTCTCCAGGCGCAGGGTGGTCACCACCCCGCGGATGCGCAAGGAACGCGAGCGCGATTCATAGAGGATCGGGTCGGCTTTCACATAGAGTTCGCACATGCGCGGGGGTCTCCTGGGTCTCAGTGGCTGATGCGGGTGCCGAGCACCTCAAGGAAGCGCGCCAGCCACGCCGGATGCGCCGGCCAGGCCGGCGCAGTGACCAGGTGGCCGTCGACGTGGGCCTGGTCCGACGGAATGTCGACGTACTCGCCGCCGGCCAGCCGCACCTCCGGGGCGCAGGCCGGATAGGCGCTGCACGCCCGCCCTTGCAGGACGCCGGCGGCGGCCAGCAGCTGGGCGCCATGGCAGACCGCGGCGATCGGCTTGCGCGCGGCGTCGAAGGCACGCACCAGAGCCAGCACCTGCTCGTTCAGGCGCAGGTATTCGGGGGCGCGGCCGCCGGGGATCAGGAGGGCATCGTAATCCTCGGCGCGGGCCTGGGCAAAGTCGGCATTGAGGGTGAAGTTGTGGCCCGGCTTCTCACTGTAGGTCTGGTCGCCTTCGAAATCGTGGATGGCGGTGCGCACGCTTTGCCCGGCCCGCTTGTCCGGACACACCGCATGCACCTGGTGGCCCACCATCTGCAGGGCCTGGAACGGGACCATGGTTTCGTAGTCTTCGGCATAGTCGCCGACCAGCATCAGGATCTTCTTCGCAGCCATCACGCGCACTCCTTCGGGCAGGGCCCGGTCATACCGGGGATGCACCTAAGGTAGCCAATCCGCAGGGGGACGCGGGTAATAGACGGTTACTACACGCGTGCCGGGTTCAGATGCCGATCTTGTCCAGGGCCCGCCCGACGCCTTCCCAGAACGAGCGCTGCACGCGTTTCCGGTAGCCGCTGGCGGCGAACTGCATGGGTTCCTGGACCTGGTGGGTAGCGCCGATTTCCGCAGCGCCGAGATCGGCCGCCACCAATTGCAGCGGGCCATCGCCCTCACCCGCCGGGTGCTCGCTCTTCGGTGGCGGGTTGAGTTCGTCGTAGCGCAGGTAGTAGACCGAGCCGGCCCTGGCCTCGAGCATGAAGCTGGCGATGCGGGTGAAATCCATCGGACCGTCGGCGAACAGGGTCCAGAAGCTGCCCGCCAGCGGCCGGCGCATTTCCAGCTTGTAGCTGCCGGTCTCGAACTCGAACGCCAGGTAGCCGTTGCTCGGCAGGCTGCCGATCAATTCGTTGTTGAGGAAGATCCCCGGCGCCTCGAGTTCCTCGTCCGCCCACTGGCTCCGCGGACGGTAGAGGTAGACTGTGGCGTGGCTGGCATCGGCGCTCGGATGGGCGACGAAGGCCGGTCCGTCCACCGAACCGAAGAACGCGCCGGGCGTGCTGCAGCCGACCAGGCTCGCGACGATCGACAGGGCCAGCGACAGGCTGCGCAGCATGCTCCATCCCTCTTCTTATGGTTATCCGCGCAGCATAACCAGCCGGGTCGGGCCTGCCACCCGTCGAAAGTCCGGTTCTCCGGGAGAACGGCCTCAGGCCGGGCGCGGCACCTTGGCCAGCGCCGGCGTCGGCATCAGCCGGCGCACCAGCCACTTGCGCACCGGCACCACGCCGCGCTCCTGGAACAGTACGCAGAACGCCACCAGCAGGACCAGGAACAGCGGGTAGTAGAGCAGCGACGATGGCAACGCGGCCGCCGCCTCGGTGCAGGCGCGCCAGTCGTCGAGACAACGCCCCGGCACGGCGATAAGGCGCTCGCTACGGGAGAACAGGGTGAACATCGGCACATGCAGGGCGAACAGCGACAGCGAGGCGGCCCCCAGGCGCGGCGACCAGTGGCGGACGAAAGCGCTCTTCGGGTCGGCGGGCAGCGCGCAAAGGCACACCAGCAGCAACTGGGCCGGCAGCAGCAGGCCGTTGTGCAGCAGGAAGTACCAATGCTTGGCGCCCTGGGTGAACAGGTAGTCGGCCACCAGGAAGGCCGCCACCACCAGCGCCACCAGCGCGGCCAGCAGGCCGCGTCCCGGCACCATGCCGCGGTCGCGGTAGCCGCGGAACAACCCGTAGGCCAGGATGCCGCCAAGGAATTCCGGCAGGCGCAGCAACGGATTGCGGTGCAGCAGGCCGGTCCAGGGGATCCCGTAGCTCTCGCTGGCCACTACCAGCACCGGCGGGATCAGGTAGACCAGCCAGACCAGCGCCAGCACCTTCCACTTGTGCCGGCTGCGCATCAGCCGCGGGGCGACGAAGGGAAACGCCAGGTAGAAGAACATCAGCGTCGACAGCGACCACAACGGCGCGTTGAAGGTCAGGTAATAGGGATTCCAGGCCTGCAGCAGGAGGATCTGCAGGATGCTGTTGACGAACAGTTCGGTGTTGCTCATCCAGTGCAGGAAGAGTTCCGGGTGGGTGCGGCCGAGCACTTCGTTGGTGTCGTAGATGACGAAGCGCGGGGTGGCCTTGTCCAGCTCGGGACCGATTCCCAGGTGGCTGAGGGCCAGCAGCACCAGGATCGACAGCAGCAGGGAGAACAGGTGCAGCGGATAGAGATTGGACAGTCGCTTGGTCCAGAAGCTGCGGGCACTTTCGCGCAACCGGCCGCTGCGTGCGTAGACATGGGCCAGGAGGAAGCCGGAAAGCACGAAGAAGGTACTGGTGGCGAAGAACCCCAAGCTGGTCAGTTCGTCGAGACCGGGAAACTTCTGCTCTTTCGGATAGGTATGCAGGGTGTGGTACACCACCACGTACAGGCCGAGCAGGAAGCGCAACCATTCCAGTCCGATGAAACGTTCCTTGGAGTCGGGCGTTGCCACGCATCTCTCCTTTGTCATTGTAATGGGCGGTCCGGGGTAGACCCGCAAGCTCCCCGGCAAGTTTCACCGGGCCGGCCAGCGGCTACGAACGGCCGCTCCCTAGCGCCGGCGGTCGAGGAAATTCACCACTACCCGGTCCAGCCAACCCCACAGGCGCTGGTGCAGGCGCATCCACAGGGGTCGCGCGCGCCACATCGCCAGGGTCACCTCGCGGCTGTCGGCGAAGTCCGCCAGCAGGCTCGCCGCCGCCTCATTGGTGAAGTCCGGGTCGAGGGCCTCGAGATTGGCGTCGAGGTTGAAGCGTAGATTCCAATGATCGAAGTTGCAGGAGCCGACGCTCACCCAATCGTCGACCATGACCATCTTCAGGTGCAGGAAGCGCGGCTGGTATTCGTGGATGCGCACGCCGGCGCGCAGCAGGCGCGGGTAGTAGCGCTGCCCGGCATAGCGCACCGGGGCGTGGTCGGTGAGCCGCCCGGCCAGCAGCAGGCGCACCTCCACGCCGCGCTGGGCGGCCTTGCGCAGGGCCCGGCGAACCTTCCAGGTCGGCAGGAAGTACGGCGTCGCCAGCCAGATCCGTCGGCGCGAGCCGTTCAGCGCGCGGACCAGCGATTGCAGGATGTCGCGGTGCTGGCGGGCGTCGGCGTAGGCCACCCGGCCCAACCCACGGGCCGCCCCCGGCTGCGGCGGAAGGCGGGTAAGGGTCATGCCCTCGCGGGGCTTCCAGGCTTTCTCTTCGAGACAGGCCAGCCATTGCCGCTCGAACAGCGCGGCCCAGTCCGCCACCACCGGGCCGTCCATCTCGACCATCACCTCGCGCCAGGCGCTGACGTCGCTGACCGGTTCCCAGAATTCGTCGGTGATCCCGGCGCCGCCGACATAACCGAGGCGCCCGTCCACCAGCAGCAGCTTGCGATGGTCGCGGTAGAGATTGCCGCCAGTCAGCTTCCAGCGCAGCGGGTTGTACAGCCGCAGTTCGCCGCCGGCCTCGCGCAGGCGCTGGATCCAGGCGCTGCCCAGGCCTAGGCAGCCGAAGCCGTCGAACAGGCAGCGCACGGCGACGCCCCGGCGGCGGGCATCCAGCAGGGCGACGAGAAACAGTTCGGCGCAATGCCCGTCTTCCACCAGGTACAGCTCCAGCTCGATGCTCCGCTGCGCCGCCTCGATGGCCAGCAGCATGCGCGGGAAGAACCGCACGCCGTCATTGAGCAGGGCGAAGCGGTTGTCGCTGCGCCAGGGAAAGACCGGGCCGCTCACCGCGAAGTGAAGATCAGCACGGCGCCGACCGGCACCGAGAGCCCGATGCTGCCGGCGCTGGCCAGCTTGCGCAGGGTCTCGATGCCGGGGGCGAGGTCGAAGTCGGCGGCGTCCAGCACCAGCGGCGACAGGGTCACCACCTGGAAGCGATGCTCGTCCAGGCGGGTCACCAACAGGTCGCTGGCGTAGCTCTTGCGCTTGCCATGCAGGCTGACGGTCACTGGCTGGCGCATTTCCAGTTGCACGCCGTCGGCCAGCTCGACGATCGGCGCCAGGTCGAGCTGGGCGGTGATCTCCGCCTCGGCGAAGCGCTTGGTCTCGAACAGATGCTCGCGGATGCGTTCGTCGCGCAGCGGGATGTCGGTGCTCACCGAGTCCAGCTCGACGCGCAGGCGCGCCTGCCCCTTGTCGTCGACCTTGCCGTGCATGACCAAGAAGCGGCCGACTTCCGAAAGGGTAGCGTTCTTGGTGGAGATGAAACTGAGTCGCGACGACTCGTAGTCCAGGTACCAGGCGGCCTGGACCGGCAAGGCCAGGAGGGCCAGGCCGAGGCAGATCAACTTGTGCATGCGGGCTCCCTTTGCGTCCGGCGCCACCTTAAACCGGCCGCCTGGGAGCAGGCAAACTCCCGCGTCAGTCGAGCGCGTGCTGCAACTGACTGACGGTATCGGCCAGGGTTCCCAGGTGCCGGCGGCGCACCCGTTCGACGCAATCCTGGTCGCGCGGCCAGTGCAGCGCCACGCTGCCGAGCAGGCGACCCTGGGCGCGTACCGGCAAGGCCACCGCGCGGATCAGGAACGGCAGGCGCACCGGATACTCCCAGTGTCCCTCGGTACGCTCGCCGTAGCCCTGGCCGTGGGCCTGCTCGCGGGTGCGCAACCAGAGGTCCTCGTCTACCTGGTGCTGGCGCGCCAGGCGGCGCACCTCGCTGTCTGCCAGTTCGCCCAGGCAGGCCTTGCCCATGGCCGAATGGAACAGGCTGGCGTGCTGGCCGACCACCAGCCGGTTGGCCGGGTAGCGCTTGCGCAGGACGCCGGGCACCGAGCTTTCCGCCACCAGCAGGCGGTCGCCGTCGAGAATCGACAAATCGGCGACCAGCCCGGTGCGCTCGCTCAACTCCACCAGCAGCGGCGCGGAACGCTCCACCACCTGGCAGCGGAAGCGCTCGGCGGCGTCACCGTAGAGGCGGGTGGAACGCAGCCGGTAGCGCCGGTCGGTCAAGCCGCGGTACAGCCAGCCCTGCTCCAGCAGGGTATGCAGCAGCCGCGACACCGTGGCCTTGGGCAGTTCGGTCAGGTAATGCAGCTCCTCGAGCCCCAGCGCCTGGTGCTGGCCCAGCAGATCGAGGATCGCCAGCGCCCGCTCCACCGAACGCACGGTTCCCGCCTCTTCTCTTTCCGGCATGACGACACCTCCACCGTCGACAGACCGTTATGGCAAAGCAAGATGCAGGCCCAGGTCATGTAGGAAGAATCTGCGAATACGGCAGCATTGCTCCGCGGCCTAGTCGATTCCCCCTGGAGCCTCGAGCATCGCCGGCGGACGGCGGCTGACCCAACGGGTCAGGCCCTCGTGGGCATGGGCCAGTTGCAGCACCGCCAGGTCGGCCTGCGCCGGGCCGATGATCTGCAATCCCATCGGCAGGCCCGCCGCGCCGAAGCCGATCGGTACACTGATCGCCGGCAAACCGGCCAGGGTCGGGCCGATCACCACCTCCATCCAGCGGTGATAGGTGTCCATCGGCCGCCCGGCGACCTGCCGCGGCCACGCCGTTTCTGCATCGAAAGGAAACACCTGGGCGCTGGGCAGCAAGAGGAAATCGTAACGTTCGAACAGACGCGCCAGCGCCCGATACCAGTCGCTGCGATCCAGCGAGGCGCGATAGACCTCGGCGGCGCCGAGGCCGAGCCCGGACTCCACTTCCCACTGCGCCTCCGGCTTGAGTCGGACGCGCCGTGCGGGATCGGCGTAAAGCTCGCCAAGCGAGCCCTGCACCAGCCACTGGCGATGGACCAGCCAGGTGCGCCACAGGCGCTCCAGGGGATAGTCCGGCAGGCACGCCTCGACGTCGCAGCCCAGCTCGGCGAAATCGCCCAGCGCGGCTTCGCAAAGCTCCAGCACGCCCTCCTCCATCGGCAGGTAGCCGGCGTAGTCGCCGAGCCAGCCGAGCCGGGCTCCGCGGAAGTCGCGCCCGAGGTCGTCGGCGAACCTGCGCGGATCGTCGCGCAACGACAGCGGACAGCGCGGATCGTAGCCGGCCTGGGTGGCCAGCAGCCGGGCCAGGTCGGCCACGCTGCGCCCCATCGGGCCTTCGGTGGCCAGTTGCTGGACGAACAGTTCCGCTTGCGGGCCGTGCGGCACCCGTCCCTGGGACGGGCGGAAGCCGTAGACGTTGTTGTAGGCGGCGGGGTTGCGCAGCGAACCCATCATGTCGCTGCCGTCGGCCACCGGCAGCATGCGCAGCGCCAGCGCCACCGCCGCCCCACCGCTGCTGCCGCCGGCGATCCGCGCCGGATCGTAGGCATTGCGGGTGGTGCCGAACAGCGGGTTGTAGGTCTGCGAGCCGAGCCCGAACTCCGGTACGTTGGTCTTGCCGATGACGATCGCACCGCTGCTCTTCACCCGCTCGACGACGATGGCGTCGTGCTCCGGCACCTGCCCGGCGAACAGCGGCGAACCCAGGGTGGTAGGAATGCCGGAGGTGGCGGCGAGGTCCTTGATCGCCTGCGGCATGCCGTGCATCCAGCCCAGCCATTCGCCGCGCGCCAGTTGCCGGTCGCGCTCGTCGGCCTGGGCGAGCAGGCGGCTTTCCGCCTGCAGCGAGACGATGGCGTTGACCCGCGGGTTGAACCGTTCGATCTGCGCCAGGTAGGCCTGCATGACCTCGCGGCAGGACAGTTCGCGTCGGCGGATCGCCGCGGACAGCGGCAGCGCGTCAAGCGCGACGATTTCCTCGTGGCCGTCGCTTCGATGGCGGGTGGCGCTCATTCACAGACTCCTTGCCGGCTTGCCCAGGGCCGGTTCACGGGGGCGCGGGGCGGGCGTCGCGCCCTCCCGCAGATAGAGGGTGGCGAGCAGCCCGAGGAAGGCCGCGCCGAGCACGTAGAACGCCGGCGCCACTGGCGAGCCGCCGACCTCGGTGAGCCAGGTGACGATGAACGGGGCGAAACCGCCGAACAGCATCACCGCCAGGTTATACGCCACCGCCAGGCCGGTGGAACGCACCCGCACCGGAAACTGCTCGGCCACCGCGGTCGGCGCCGGGCCGAAGAAGCCGCCGATCGCCGTGCACAGCAACAGTTGCATCAGCAGCAGGCGCCCCAGGCTCGGCGCCGCGGCGACCCAGGCGAACAGCGGATAGACCATGAACATGAAGGCCAGGGTCGCGACCAACAGCACCGGGCGCCGCCCGACCCGGTCGGAGAGTCCCCCAGCCAACGGGATCACCAGGGTCATCAGCGCCACCGCAGCCATCTGCACCATGAACACCTCGTCCAGCGGCAGGCCCAACTGCTTGTGGGCGAAGGTCGGCATATTCACCAGCACCACGTAGAAGGACACCGTGCCGATCACCGTCAGGCCCATGCTCACCAGCACGCTGCGCCGGTATTCGCGCAGCAAGCCGAGCAGCCCCTGGCGCTCGCCGGGCTCCCGGATGGCTTCGAGGAAGGCCTCGGTCTCGCCCATGTAGCGGCGGATCCACAATCCCACCGGACCGATCAGCAGACCGAACAGGAACGGCACCCGCCAGCCCCAGCTCTCCAG
The DNA here is from genome assembly GCF_026428275.1 of Pseudomonas sp. B111. Classification (NCBI taxonomy): domain Bacteria; kingdom Pseudomonadati; phylum Pseudomonadota; class Gammaproteobacteria; order Pseudomonadales; family Pseudomonadaceae; genus Pseudomonas; species Pseudomonas sp. B111. The sequence continues at coordinate 6,212,075 of NZ_CP097857.1, forward strand.
GGCCTCGGCGTCCAGGCAATGGGTGACCAGCGCGCCCATCCCCGCACCGGCGAACACCGCCAGGCACTGGCCGAACAATTGCCAGGAACCGTAGAGACCGCGCCGGTGCGGTGGCGCGCTTTCCACCAGGAAAGCCGTGGCTCTGGCGTACTCGCCGCCGGTGGCGAAACCCTGCAGCATTCGCGCGATCACGATCAGCAATGGTGCGCCGACGCCGATCGCCGCGTAGGTCGGGGCGAAGGCGATCATCGCGATGGACAGCGTCATCAGCAGGATGATCAGTTGCATCGCCGCCTTGCGTCCCCTGCGGTCGGCATACAGGCCGAGCAGGACCCCACCGACCGGACGCATGAAGAAACCGACACCGAAGGTGGCCAGGGCCATCAACAGCGAGGTGTACTCGTCGCCGGAAGGGAAGAACAGCCTGGCGATCAGGCTGGAAAGGAAGCCGTAGACGATGAAGTCGTACCACTCCAGGGCGTTGCCGATCACGGCAGCCGCCACCTGGCGGGTACGCGAGGTACCGCTCGGGCAAGCGTGCATGGGAATCTCCTGGTAACCGGGGGAATGCCGGCGCGACTCAGGCCGCGCCGTTATTGGCGGCAGTCAGTCGAAGGCCGGACGCCGCGGGGGCGGCCAGCCAGGTCTCGGCGAGCGCGCCCCAATAGGCCGCGCCCCGGACCAGGATGTCGTCGTTGAAGTCATAGGCCGGGTTGTGCACCATCGGCCGTCCTCTGCCGTTGCCGATGAACAGGTAGCTGCCGGGGCAGCGCTGTAGCATCCAGGCGAAGTCCTCGCTGCCCATCAGCTTCGGCGTGTCGCCGTCGACCTGCTCCGCGCCGGCCAGCTCGACCCCGACCTGGCGGGCGAACTCGGTTTCCTCGACGCTGTTGACCAGCACCGGATAGGCCGGGTAGTGCTCGATGCTGGCCTGGCACCCATAGCTGGCGGCCTGCAACTCGATGATCTGGCGAACCCGCTGCAGCACCTGCTCGCGCACCTGGCCGTCGAGCGCCCGCAGGCTCAGGCGCAGCACGGCGCGCTGGGGTATGACGTTGGCCGCCTCGCCGGCCTGCAATGCACCGACCGTGACCACCGCGGCCTTCTGCGGATCGACGTTGCGCGCCACCACGCTCTGCAGGGCCATCACCGCGCTCGACGCGGCGAGCAGCGGATCGACGCTCAGGTGCGGCATCGAACCGTGTCCACCGACGCCCTCCAGGGTGACGCTCAGCAGGTCCTGGGAAGCCATCATCGGTCCCGCGCGGAAGCCCAGGTGTCCGGCCTCCAGTCCCGGCATGTTGTGCATGCCGAACAGCGCATCGCAGGGAAAGCGCTCCAGCAGCCCGTCGGCGAGCATCGCCTCGGCGCCGCCCTGGCCTTCCTCGGCGGGCTGGAAGATCAGTACCAGAGTGCCGTCGAAACGCCGCGTCGCCGCCAGGTAGCGTGCCGCGCCGAGCAGCATCGCGGTGTGTCCGTCGTGGCCGCAGGCGTGCATGCGCCCGCCGTGGCAGCTGCTGTAGCCGAGCCCCGTGGCCTCGACGATCGGCAGCGCATCCATGTCCGCCCGCAGGCCGAGCCGCCGCGTGCCGTCGCCCTGGCGGAGGACGCCGACCACGCCGGTGCGGCCGATCCCTTCGTGCACTTCGTAGCCCCAGCCGCGCAGGCATTCGGCGACCAGCGCGGCGGTGCGTCGCTCCTCGAAGCCCAGTTCGGGATGGGCGTGGATGTCCTGGCGCAGGCTACGCAGGTCGTCGGCGACCTCCTCGAGCCAGGCCACGATGTGTCGATGTCGAGCCATGCCGTCTCTCCTCTGGCCGGATTGCGCTCCGGTCTTGTTGGCGGGAGGCCCGGACGCAAGGCCGGCCGGGCGTGGTCACAGCTAAGCGCGGCGCGCGGCGAAGGACAACGGAAGGCGGTTCCACTGGGTGGAACCCAAGGCCCGCGCCGCCCTCCGCCGGCGCGTCAGAACTGTTCCGGCGGCACTTCGCGGAAGTTCAGCACGGCGAACACCGGTACCTCGGGAGTGATCGAGGGAATATTGGCCATGTCCTTCAAGGGCTTGAGCTTCTCTTCCAGGTCGAAGTCGAGCAGCTTCAGCAGCACCGGCTCCAGGGTCGCCACCTGGACCAGCCCTTCGCCCTGGCGGGTGACCAGCACGTCGGCCTTCAGGCGGCGCTGCTGGCCGTGCAGGTCGAGGGTGAAGTCGAGCTTCTCGACCCGCGACTGGCCGACCCGCAGGTCGTCGAAGCCGGCCATGTCCAGGCGGCTCTCCACGGTGGCCTCGGGGAAGCGCGAGGTTTCGAAGAAGTTGTCCTTCATTCGCTCGTCGCGCAGGGCCAGGCCGCTGTCCAGGGTGCCCAGCGGCACCACGATGCGCGCGACGCCCTGCTTGTCGATCTGGCCGCTGAGACGGTCGAAGCGCTGCACCTCGGCCATCTTCGCGCGTTTCACGGAAACGAAGCTGATCCGCGAGTAATCCGGCTCCAGTTGCCATTCCGCCGCCGACAGCAGCGGGCTGAGGAGCAACAACAGGACACACAATACAACAGGCATTCCACCTCCGGCTTCGGGCCGGCGCCGTCCCTCGCCCCGCGCCCCGACATGCGCCGCCGGTCAGTCCGGCAGCCTGTCCGCCTCGGGCATGAGCCGGCATCCCTCGCGCGGGCCCAGCCAGGCGGCCGTCTGCGTACTGCCGAGGCCGCGGGCGGTCACCCGGCGGCGGGCTTCGTCGTCGAAGAAGCCGCTGATCGGCACGTACTGTTGGGTATAGGCCCGGCAATAGTCCGCGGAGTTCCCCATCACGTAGCGGCAGGAGCAGTACTCCTTGGCCGTGTAGGCGCCGATGATGGCGGGAAAGGCCGCCAGGTGGATGCGGTTCTGCCAGGCCCACGCGAGGGCGGCGAGCAGCCCCAGGACGAACAGGAAGAGCAAGGGATGGCGACGGATCATGGCCGCGCCTCCCCGGCGAACGCCGCCTGTGCCAGGCGCAGGAATTCGTTGTGACGGAAACGCCCGTCGCGGTCGTCGGCGTAGCGCACGATCACCAGCTTCTCCTCGGGCAGCACGTAGAGCGCCTGGCCCCAGTGGCCGAGCGCGGCGAAGGCGGTCTCGGCGACGTCCGGCCAGGGCGCCGGCGCGCCTTTCACCGCACGGTTCAACCACCACTGGCCGCCCGGCACCGCCTCGCCCTCCTCTTCCGCGCTCGGCCGGTAGCGGGCGAAGGGTGTCAGGTTGAACTCGACCCATGCCAGCGGCAGCAGTTGCCGCTCGCGCCAGCGCCCGTGGCGCTGCATCAGCAGGCCGACGCGCGCCAGGTCGCGGGCGCTCATGTAGACGTACGACGAGCCGACGAACGTGCCGGCGGCGTCTCGCTCCCATACCGCCGAACGGATGCCCAGCGGCTCGAACAGCGCGCGCCAGGGGTACTCGGCATAGTCCGCGCCGAGCATGCCGTGGAGGGCCGCCGCCAGCACGTTGCTGTCGCCACTGGAGTAGCGGAAACGCCGGCCCGGCGGCCGGGCCGGCGGGGTTTCGGCGACGAAGCCGGCCATGTCGTCGCGTCCGCGGGTGTAGAGCATCGCCACCACGGAGGACTTCAACGGCGCGAACTCGTAGTCCTCCTGCCAGTCCAGCCCGGAAGACCAGTTCAGCAGGTGGCGCAACGTCACCTCGGGATGACGGGCGAACGGCGGGTAGTAGCGCGCCACCGGGTCGTCGAGCTGGAAGCGCCCTTCGCCCTCGGCGACGCCGAGCAGCGTGGCGAGCAGGCTCTTGCTCACCGACCAGGTAAGGTGCGGGGTCTCGGCACGGCTCGGGCCGGCGTAGCGCTCATAGAGCAGGCGACCGTCGCGGATCACCACTACCGCGTCGGTACGGATGCCTTTGCGACGAACATCGTCGCGACGGCCGAAGGCATAGCGCTCGAATGCCTCCAGCGCCGGCCCCGCGGGCTGTTGGGCACGGGGCCAGTCGGTGTCGGGCCAGTCTTCGGCCAGGGCAGGGAGGGCGAATACCAGGGCCAGCGCGGCGAGGGCGCGGCGGGACAACGGCAAAGCGGGCATCGGCGGGCCCTCTCGACGGTCGAGGGGCAACCCTAGCATGGCGTCGATGACGCCAGGAAGCGCGGACTCAGCCGGGCATGCGGTAGTCGTCCGGACCGAGCAGGTCGATGCCGCACTCGAGGTTCTCGATCCAGTAGAGGAAGGCGCTGATCATTTCCTTGCCGACGAAGGGCCGCCCGTGTTGCGGCACGATCATCTCCACATCCATGTCCCGGACCATCCGCGCCCACAGGCGGCAGATCTTGTTCGCCGCCATGTAGCGGCGATGGAAACCGTCCATGTACTGGATATGCGCGGCGAAATCACCGACCGGCGCGGCGTCGTCCACCAGCGAGGCGCCCATGTCGCCCGAGAAAAGGATCTTGCTCACCGGGTCGTAGAGCTGGAAGTTGCCCACCGAATGCAGGAAATGCGCGGGGATCGCCTTCAACGAGCAGTCGCCGAGAGCGATCGCCTGGCCGCGGTCGGGCAACGGCATGACCCGGTCGTAGGTGTTGATGCCATGGCTGACCGCCAGGTAGTTGGCCGTCAGGTGCGGCAGGAAGCGCGCCCACAGCTTGGAGCAGATCACCCGGGCGCGGGTGTGCAGCAGCCACTTGTCGAGGGCGGCGATGATGTCCGGGTCCTGGTGCGAAGCGAAGATGTAGTCCAGCTCCTGCAGCGGAAAGCGTTTCGACAATTCCAGCGAGAGCGGCGTGTAGGTCAGGTCGCCGCCGGGATCGAGCAGCAGGTACTGGCCGTTGTCGACGATCAGGAACTGGTTGGACTGGACCCCTTCGCCGCTGACGAGGTCATCGAAACACAGGCACTGGTGGCTGCCGTTGTCGAACAGCACGATCGGTTCGCGTCGCATGGTCGGTGAAATCTACTCTGTGCAGGCGCCGAGGAGCATTCCTCGCCGGATGCTGCGCAGGGTAAGCGCCTGCGGCGCGGCGCCTCACTGACCTGGGTCAAGCCCGAGGCGGGTCAAGGCCTTCTCCAGGCGAACTTTGCGGGCCCCGTTGGCAATCGCCAGCAAGCCGCGATCGCGTTGCCACAATGCCTCCCAGGTCGAGGCGTTGGCGGCGAAGGCGGCATCCAGTTGCCCCTCCAGCGCCGAGAACTGTTCGAACAGCCCAGCCAGTACCGCCTGGGTGCCGACGCAGGCGACCGGATGCCGCGCGACCTCGGCGCAGCCGCCGAGGATGCCGGCCAGGCGCAGCAGCAGCGGCGAGGGCCAGCCGCATTCATGGCCGACCCCATAGAGCCAGCCGACCAGCGCCGCCAGCACATGGACATCCTCCAGCAGGCGGAACGGCCTGACGTAGTCGTCCCAACCATCGCCGGGCAGGCGCTCGCAATGGGCACCGTCGAGCAACAGGCGGGAATGCGGCACATCCGGCATCAGCGGCAGCGCCGGCAACGCCTCCAGGCGCGCCCCCGGGGCGCCGGCCAGGACCACCGTCATCGACAGTCGCGGCGGCTGCCCCGGTGCCTCGTCGCGGGCGGCCACCAGCCACCAGGAGGCGCTGTCGCCAGCGGTGACGAAATCCTTTTGTCCATGCAGGACCAGCCCCTCCAGGCGGGTCTGCAGGTCCGCCGGGCGCACGCTGCGCTTCTCGGTCACGCACAGCGCGCCGAGACCTTCCGGCGCCGCCGGCCAGAGCGCGCGCAGGGCCGCCTGGTAGCCGGCGAGGAAGGCCAGGCCCGGACTCGCCGCCAATCGTCCGCCGAGCATCGCCCGCTCCAGGGTGCCAAGACCGTCGGCGCGCGCCAGGGCGGCGGCGTGCCAGTCTTCCAGGGAGCCTTCGGTGGGCAGGCGGTCGAGCGGGCCGAGCAAGCGTTGCCAGGACATGGCGGACTCCAGTGTGGAATGTGTCGGAACCGGCATCCTGCCGAGGGTGCCAGCGTTGAACAACGGCGCGTTACATCCGGCGACAATGTCATACAAGCATCACGCCCCTGTCACAGGGGTGACACCGCGCCTTCCTAGCCTGAGCTTGCACAACAAAGCCGAGCGGCCGCAACCCGCGGCGCCGGCCCAAGGAGGCCCAGGCATGACCCAGACCGCCATTACCCGCGAACCCGTCGCCGGACGCCGCCTGAAGGCCGAGCGCCTGAACGGCGCCCGCGCCCTGCGCGAGGCCCAGGCCCTGCGCTACCGCGTATTCAGCGCCGAGTTCGACGCCAAGCTCGAAGGCGCCGAAGACGGCCTCGACCGCGACGACTACGACCGTCACTGCGCACACATCGGCGTCCGCGACCTCGACAGCGGCGCCCTGGTGGCCACCACCCGGCTGCTCGACCATCGCGCCGCCGAACGCCTCGGGCGCTTCTACAGCGAAGAGGAGTTCCACCTCTCCGGCCTCGACGCCCTGCACGGCCCGGTCCTGGAGATCGGCCGCACCTGCGTCGCTCCCGAATACCGCAACGGCGCCACCATCGCGGTACTCTGGGGCGAACTCGCCGAGGTCCTCAACGAGGGCGGCTACCGCTACCTGATGGGCTGCGCCAGCATTCCCATGCGCGACGGCGGTATGCAGGCCAAGGCGGTGATGCAGCGGCTGCGCGAACGCTACCTGTGCACCGACTACCTGCAGGCCGAGCCGAAGAACCCGCTGCCGCCGCTGGACGTCCCGGAAAACCTCACCGCCGAGCTGCCGCCGCTGCTCAAGGCCTACATGCGCCTGGGCGCGAAGATCTGCGGCGAGCCCTGCTGGGACCCGGATTTCCAGGTCGCCGACGTGTTCATCCTGCTCAAGCGCGACGAACTCTGCCCGCGCTACGCCCGCCACTTCAAGGCAGCGGTCTGATGGCGCGGCTGCGCCTGCTGCTGCGCAGCGCCCGCCTGCTCGGGCTGGTCGCGCTCGGACTGGGCCTGGCCGCTTGGGTCAGCCTGCGCGAGCGGCTGCCCGGCGCCGACGTCACGCCGCTGCGCCAGCGCCTGACCCGCTGGTGGCTGGCGCGCCTCTGCGCGGCCCTGCCCTTCGAGGTCAGGGTCAGCGGCGAAGCGCCCCGGCAACCCATGCTGTGGGTAGCCAACCATGTGTCCTGGACCGATATCCCGCTGCTCGGCGCCCTGGCGCCGCTGACCTTCCTGTCCAAGGCCGAGGTGCGTGCCTGGCCGCTGGCCGGCTGGCTGGCGGAAAAGGCCGGCACCCTGTTCATCCGCCGCGGCTCGGGCGACAGCCGGCTGATCAACCAGCAATTGGCCGAACAACTGCACCGTGGGCGCAACCTGCTGATCTTCCCGGAAGGCACCACCACCAACGGCGAAAGCCTGCGCACCTTCCACGGTCGCCTGATGGCCAGCGCCCTGGAAGCCGGCGTGGCGGTGCAGCCGGTGGCGATCAGCTACCACCGCGACGGCGTACCCGATGCGCTGGCGCCGTTCATCGGCGACGACGACCTGCTCAGCCACCTCGGCCGCCTGCTACGCGGCGAGCGCGGCAGCGTGCATATCCAGCTGCTGGAACCGATCCCCAGCCAGGGCCTGGACCGCGCCGAACTGGCCCGCCAGGCCCAGCAGGCAGTGCGCCTGGCGCTGTTCGGCACTGCCGCCCCTACGCAAACCCGACGCGCCGCCTAATCACGCTTGGGCGGCACCGCCAGCACGTCGCACGGCAGGTCGCCGAGGGCCGCCTCGGCCACGCTGCCGATCAGCGCGCGGCGGAAGCCGGTCAGGCCCTGGGTGCCGAGCACCGTCAACTGCGGCGCCTGGCGGCGTACCTCGGTCATGATCACGTTGATCGGCAAGCCTTCGCCGACGCGCAACTGGATGTCCTCGCGGCCCAGCCCCAGGCCGGCGACGTAGTCGCGCAGCTCGACGTTGGCCTTGAGTTCCTCCTGGTCGACGTAATGCTCGACGCGGTCTTCCTTGATCCCCGAATAACGCATCATGCCCTTGGCGAACGGCTCGAAGGCATGCAGCGCGGTGAGGCTGGCGGCGTCGAGGAAGCCGAGCTGGCCGGCCATCTGCACCGCGCGCGTCGAGGTCGGCGAGAAATCCAGCGCCAGCAGCACCCGGCGGTACTCCTCTTCCGGCGCACCGGCCGCGCGCAGCACCGGGATCTTCGCATTGCGTACCACCCGCTCCAGGGTGGTGCCGATGAACAGATCGCGCAGCGGCGTGTGCCGGTGCGCGCCCATCACCAGCAGGTCGGCGCCGATCTCCTCGGCCACCGCGTTGATCACCACCACCGGATCGCCGACCCGCACGATCGCCTCGGACTCGACGCCGAGGCGCTCCTTCAGGGCCTGTCCGTTCACTTCCAGCAGGTTGGCGATGGCCAGCCGTTGCGGCGCGATCAGCACCGGAGGCTGGTCGTCGTCGAGCACGTTCAGCACGGTCAGATCGGCATTCCTCGCCTTGGCCAGCGCCGCGGCGCGCATGACCGCCAGCTCGGAACGCGAGGACAGGTCGGTCGCCACCAGGATTCGTTTCATCTTCCACCTCCATTGGCAGAGCGTTGAACGTCGGCCCCATTGAACGATCGACGCGACCGCTGCCGGTTGATGTGCATCAAGCGGATGCTTCGGACTGAAACAATTGATAGGTGATTCCGCCGGCCGGGCCAATGGCCGCTGCGCCAGGCTCAGCGCTGGCTCAGGGCGAAAGCCTGGAGTTGCGGGTAGAAGGCGCGGAAATCCGCGCTCAGGTCATCGTAGCGCTGGGCCAGTTCTTCCCAGGAGCCGTCCAGCAGGTGCGGTCGCGACAGCCTCCGCGACATACCGCCCAGCACTTCGCGCAAGACCGCGAACTCGCGGTAGCTGCCCAGCCAGTCCTGGGCCGCCATCCGCGGCGCGATGCGCGCCAGGCGCTCCGGCAGCGGCGAGGCGGTGCGCAGGGTGCCGTAGACCCGCTCGACGAACTGCGGCAGCGGTTCGTCGGCGTAGTCGTTCCAGTCGCACGCCAGGCAGTGGTCGAAGAACACGTCCAGCAGGACGCCGGCGAAACGCCGGCGCTCCAGCGGGAAGCGCCGCTTGGCCGCATGCACCAGTGGGTGGCTGTCGGTGAAGGCGTCGATGCGCCGGTGCAACTGGATGGCCCGCTCGATCTCGTCCGGCCATTGTCCCTGCAGGCGGCCCTTGACGAAGTCGCCGTACAGGCTGCCGAGCAGTTGGGCCGGTTGCGGGCCGCCGAGGTGGAGATGCGCGAGGTAGTTCATGCGGGCTAGCTTACCCCAGGGACGGAACGGTCGTTTCGATCATCGTCATCAGCCCTGTCGATAGCGACTATCGTCGCAATCGATCCCCATATCGTCCCACACCGATATATAGTTCGTCCCAACCCGATATGGACGGCCAACGGACCACCGCCATGCCACTGGACATCGACGAAATCATCAAGGCTCTCTCCCACCCGGTGCGACGCGACATGCTGCGCTGGCTGAAGGAACCGGAGAAGTACTTCGTCGAGCAGGACCACCCGTTCGAGATCGGCGTCTGCGCCGGCAAGTTCGACCAGCGTACCGGTCTCTCCCAGTCCACCGTATCGGTACACCTCGCCACCCTGCAACGCGCCGGTCTGGTGACCAGCCGCCGGGTCGGCCAGTGGAATTTCTTCAAGCGCAACGAGGAGACCATCCAGGCCTTCCTCGACCAACTCGGCGACGAGCTGTAAGCAGCACTCGCTTCCACCCCACCACCTCGCAGTCCAGGAGCTCGACCGATGCCGGCGTCTCTTCTCGTCCTCGCTTTATCCGCCTTTGCCATCGGTACCACCGAATTCGTCATCATGGGCCTGCTGCCGCAGGTCGCCGGCGACCTGCGGGTATCCATTCCCAGCGCCGGCTGGCTGATCAGCGGCTACGCCTTCGCCGTGGCCTTCGGCGCCCCGCTGATGGCCATGGCCACCGCCCGCCTGGAACGCAAGAAAGCCCTGCTCGCGCTGATGGGCATCTTCATCGTCGGCAACCTGCTCTGCGCGGTGGCCGCCAACTACGGCCTGCTGATGCTGGCGCGGATCGTCACCGCGCTCTGCCATGGCGCCTTCTTCGGCATCGGCTCGGTGGTCGCCGCCAGCCTGGTGGCGCCGAACCGCCGCGCTTCCGCCGTGGCCCTGATGTTCACCGGCCTGACCCTGGCCAACGTGCTCGGCGTGCCGCTGGGTACCGCGCTCGGCCAGGAAGCCGGCTGGCGCGCGACCTTCTGGGTGGTGACCCTGATCGGCGTGGTCGCCTTCGTCGGCCTGGCCAGGGTGCTGCCAAACGACCGCGAGGAAGAGAAGGTCGACCTGCGCCAGGAAATGTCCGCGCTGAAGAACCCGTCGCTGTGGCTGGCCCTGGGCACCACCGTGCTGTTCGCCGCCTCGATGTTCGCCCTGTTCACCTACGTCGCGCCGCTGCTCGGCGAAGTCACCGGGGTCAGCCCGCGCGGCGTGACCTGGACCCTGCTGCTGATCGGCGTCGGCCTGACCGTCGGCAACGTGATCGGCGGCCGCCTCGCCGACTGGCGCCTGGGCACCACCATGGCCGCGGTGTTCGCCGCCATGGCGCTGGTCTCGGCGCTGTTCAGCTGGACCAGCCAGGCCCTGCTGCCGGCGGAAATCACCCTGTTCTTCTGGGCCGCCGCCGCCTTCGCCGCGGTGCCCGCACTGCAGGTCAACGTGGTCCGCGTCGGGCATGCCGCGCCGAACCTGGTGGCGACCCTGAACATCGGCGCCTTCAACGTCGGCAACGCGCTCGGCGCCTGGGTCGGCGGCAGCGTCATCGACCACGGCCTGGGCCTGACCCGCGTGCCGCTGGCCGCCGCCGCGCTGGCCGCGCTGGCGCTGCTGGCCACCCTGATCGCCTTTTCCGGAAACGGCCGCGCCCAGGCGCAGCCGGTCCTCGATTGATCCCCTGTCCGTCTATTCCCTAGTGGAGGATGTTCCATGGCTACTCTGTTCGATCCCATCGTGCTCGGCGACCTCGAGCTGCCCAACCGCATCGTCATGGCGCCGCTGACCCGCTGCCGCGCCGATGAAGGCCGCGTGCCCAACGCCCTGATGGCCGAGTACTACGCCCAGCGCGCCGATGCCGGCCTGATCCTCAGCGAGGCCACCGCGGTCACGCCGATGGGCGTAGGCTATCCCGACACCCCCGGCATCTGGTCCGATGACCAGGTCCGTGGCTGGAGCAACGTGACCAAGGCGGTGCACGCCGCCGGCGGGCGCATCTTCCTGCAACTCTGGCACGTCGGGCGGATTTCCGATCCGCTCTACCTGAATGGCGAGCTGCCGGTGGCGCCGAGCGCCATCGCCGCCGAGGGGCACGTCAGCCTGGTGCGCCCGAAGCGTCCCTACGTCACCCCGCGCGCGCTGGACACCGAGGAGATCGCCGACATCGTCGAGGCCTACCGCCAGGGCGCCGAGCGGGCCAAGGCCGCCGGCTTCGACGGCGTGGAGATCCACGGCGCCAACGGCTACCTGCTCGACCAGTTCCTCCAGGACAGCACCAACAAGCGCACCGACCGCTACGGCGGCTCCATCGAGAACCGCGCGCGCCTGCTGCTGGAAGTCACCGACGCGGCGATCTCCGTATGGGGCGCCCAGCGCGTCGGCGTACACCTGGCGCCGCGTGCCGACTCCCACGACATGGGCGATTCCAACCGCCTGGAAACCTTCAGCCATGTCGCCCGTGAGCTGGGCAAGCGCGGCATCGCCTTCATCTGCGCCCGCGAAGCGCAGGCCGACGACAGCATCGGCGTAGCCCTGAAGAAAGCCTTCGGCGGACCCTACATCGCCAACGAGAAGTTCACCCTCGACAGCGCCAACGCCATCCTGGCCAAGGGCGACGCCGATGCGGTGGCCTTCGGCGTCCCCTTCATCGCCAACCCGGACCTGGTCGAACGCCTGCGCCAGGGCGCCGAACTGAACCCGCCGCGCCCGGAAACCTTCTATACCGGCGGTACCGAAGGCTACCTGGACTATCCGACCCTGGCCTGATCGCGCCAGCCAGGAAAGAGCCCGCCACGCTTGCCGTGGCGGGCTCTGTGCTTTGCCCGTCTAGCGCAGGCGGAAATACGGCTCCGGCTCCGCGCACGGATCGCGCTGGGCGCAGCCCTTGCAACCGCCGCCGCAACCGCCCGAGCTTTGCGCAGCCACCCGCTCGACCTTGCCGAGCGCGATCAGCCGCTCCAGGATCGCCTCCACCAGCGCCGGCGGCGCGTCCACCTGGCGGCTGAGCTGTTTCAGCCCACGCGCCTGGCCGTCTTCCAGGGCGGCGCGGATCTGCATGAGTGTCGCCATCAGTGACATCCTCCCTGCCCGCTCGGGGCATCGGCCATTCGGCCTGGCAGTTGCAGTACCTGCTCACGGCCGAACAGACGCAGGCAGGTCATCAGGATCAGGTTGAAGAGCAGCACCACGGCGATGGTCAGGACGCTACGCTCGGGGTGCGCGGCGAAGGTGGCGACCTGGTAGCAGAGGGTCGCCAGCGAGTAGGCGACGTTCAGCCCCCAGAGCACCGAGAAAGCCATCCAGCCCTTGCTGCTTTCCCGGGCGATCGCGCCCATGGCGGTCACGCAGGGCACGTAGAGCAGGACGAAGACCAGATAGCTGTAGGCCGCGATGGGGCTGCCGAACTTGCTCGCCATGGTGCCCATCGAGCCGGTCTCCATGTCGCCGTCGGCCATGCTCGCCTCCACCGGGTTGGCCAGCACGCTGAGGCTGAAGGTATCGACCAGGCCGTCCCAGGTTTCGACCAGGGCGTCGCGCAGTTGCCCAGGCAGGTCGTAGCCTTCGTAGTCGAAGGCCTCGCCCTGGATCTGCTCGGCGGTGTAGAGGGTGTTCAGGGTGCCGACCACCACTTCCTTGGCCATCGCCCCGGTGACCAGGCCGACGGTGGCCTGCCAGTTGTCCGGCTGCACCCCGAGCGGCGCCAGCAGCGGAGTGAGACGCTGGCTGACGCTGGCCAGCGCGGAATGGCCGATGTCGCCCTGCACCGGCTTGCCGTCGAGGGTGATGCTGTTCAGGCCGCCGATCACCAGGCTGACCAGGATGATCACCTTGCCGGCCCGCACCACGAAGCCGCGCAGGCGCGACCAGGTCTGCAGCAGCAGGCTCTTAAGGTGTGGCACATGGTACAGCGGCAGTTCCATGACGAACGGCGAGGCCTCGCCGCGCATCAAGGTGTGCTTGAGCAGCAGCCCGGTGAGGATCGCCACGACGATGCCGAGCAGGTACAGGGAGAAGATCACCAGCGCGCCGCCCTGGCCGAAGAAGGCCCCGGCGAACACGGCGAAGATCGCCAGGCGCGCGCCGCAGGACATGAACGGCGCCATCATGATGGTAATCAGCCGCTCGCGCTGCGCGTCCAGGGTCCGCGCACCCATGATCGACGGCACGTTGCAGCCGAAGCCGACGATCAGCGGCACGAACGACTTGCCCGGCAGGCCCAGCGCCTGCATCAGGCGGTCCATGACGAAGGCCGCGCGGGCCATGTAGCCGGAATCCTCGAGCAGCGAGAGGAACAGGTACATCAAGCCGATCTGCGGTACCAGCGGCAGCACCGTGTTGACCCCGCCGCCGATGCCCTGGGCGAGGAACGCCGTGAGCCAGTCGGGCAGGCCGAAGCGAATGCCCAGCCACTGGATGCCATCGATGAAGATCGCCGACGAGCCCTTGTCGAAGATCGGTTGCAGCGCCCCGCCGATGTTGATGGCGAAGAAGAACATCAGGTACATCACCAGCAGGAAGATCGGCAGGCCCAGCCAGCGATTCAGGACGATCCGGTCGAGCCATTGGGTCAGCCGGTGCGGCTGCGCCTGCTGGTGGTCGCAGACCGCCGCGCAGATCTCGCCGATCAGCCGGTAGCGCGCATCGACGATCGCCAGCTCGGGCTCCTCGCCGCAGCCCCGGCGTGCCTGTTCCAGGGTGGCGGGCGGCAAGCCCAGCGCCGGGCCGTTGAAGATGTCGCCTTCCAGCGCCTGTAACGCCAGCCAGCGCGGCTCGATGGCCGAGGCCGCCGGAGCGCGCGTTTCCAGGAGGTAGCCGACCTGCGCCTGGATGGCCGGCGGGTAGTCCACCGCCAGCGCCGCCTGCGGGACCTGCAACTCGTCGATGGCCGCCTTCAGCTCGTCGATGCCATCGGCGCGGGTGGACACCAGCGGCACCACCGGGCAACCGAGACGCCGCGCCAGACCGTCGATATCGATGCGGATGCGCTGGCTACGGGCGATGTCGAGCATGTTCAGCGCGACGATGCAGGGGATGCCCATCTCCCGCAACTGCACCGTGAGGTACAGGTTGCGCTCCAGGTTCGCCGCATCCACCACGTTGACCAGCACGTCGACTTCGCCGCTGGCGATGTAGCGGCAGGCGATCTGCTCGTCCAGCGAGGCCTGGGCGGAAACGCTGGTCAGCGAATAGGTGCCGGGCAGGTCGACCAGGCGTACCGCGTGGCAGGCGGTGTGGAACGCACCCTCCTTGCGCTCCACGGTGACGCCGGCCCAGTTGCCGACCCGCTGGCGCGAGCCGGTGAGCTGGTTGAACAGGGTGGTCTTGCCGGAGTTGGGATTGCCGATCAGGCCGAGGGTCAATGCGGTCATGGGGATTCCGGGCGGGGTCAGTCGAGCGGGACGAGGGTCAGCAGGGCGAGGTCCTTGCGCCGCAGCGCCAGGCTGGTCTGGCGGGTCTCGACCTGGATCGGGTCGCCCAGCGGGGCGATGCGCACCACGCGCAGCGCCGCGCCGGGCAGAAGCCCCATGGAGAACAGGCGTTGGCGATAGCCGTTGCTGATGGCGGGGGAATAACCGGTGATGCGGTAGGAACGGGACGGTTGCAATGCGCTCATGGCGGATTCCAGGCAGAGGAAGGGACCAATGGCCTCCCTGGCCGGTGACCGAGAATCTAAACGACTCTCACTTAAGGCTCGCTTAAGGACGCAGTATCGGAGTGGAGGAGCAGCGGATTCGCTGATCCAGAGCAATGGAAGCGGGGATTTTCGCCGGGCGCGGCGAACTGTCGCCGCCAGCGCCCGGTGCGACGGGGCGGCTGGCGGCGCAAGGGGTCAGCGGGTATTGAGCTGCTGCTGCAGGTTCTGCACCTGGGCCTGGAGGGTGTTGATGTTGCGCATCACCTGGGTGCGGAAGGCGTCGAACTCGGCGGTATTGCCGCCCTGGGCCGGGCGATTGTCGAGCTGGCTGCGCAATACCAGCAGGTCGTCCTGGATACCCTTGATCGTCTGGCTCGGGTTGCCCTGCTTCTTCAGCGCCGCGACATCGCCGCCGAGGGCCTTGAGTTGCTCGTTGGTCTTGCCCAGTTCGACCTGCAGGGCTTTCAGCTTCTCCTGTTCGGCGGCCAGTGTCTGCAGCTTGCCGTCCAGTTGCGCGACCAGTTGCGCCGCGCTTTCCTGCTGGGCCTTGAGATCGCTGGCCAGTTGATCGAGGCGTTTGCCCTGGCCGCCGAACTGGTTGCTCACATCGGCCTGCTGGCGTTCCTGGCTGCCGAGTTTCTCCTGCAGTTGCTTGACCTGCAGGCGCAGCGCCTCGCGTTCACTGGTGACGCTGGACTCGCTGGCGACCACCTTGCCGCGAATGTCGTCGAGGCGCCCGGCGGCTTCTTCGCTGATCCTCACGAAGCTTTCCTGGGTCGCCACCAACTGCTGTTCCATCAGGCTGATTTGCTGGTGGCTCCACCAACCCACCCCGGCGAGGGCGATCAGCATCGCGCCGAGCAGGGCCCAGAGCGGGCCGGTAGAGGCCGGACGGCGCTCCTTGGTGTCGACGACCCGGCGCTGCTCCGGTTCGTAGACGTGCCGCGGGTGGTGGCCGAATTCATCACGGTCGGCAGCATCGGTGGTCAGGCTGGGCACATCGTCGAGTTCGTCGAAAGCATCGTTACGCATGGTGAAAACCTGTGAAGGGGAACGGCATCCTGCCGGAGGCCTGGAGAAAGGGCCGAATGGCGCATTATATCGGTTCGGCCCCGCCCCTTCAGCGTCTGCTCGAAGCAAATTGCCGGACCGGGGCGCTCCACCGCGAAGCCGTGCGCCCCAAGACGGAGCGAACGCTGTCCGGCACAGACCGCCGCAGGCCGCCAGCGGTTCCCCGCCTCGCACGCCGGCGCTGGTCCGCGGCCCGCATGGCACGTCGCTTGCCTGGGCTTTGCCGGGCAGATTCGAGAGCCGGAGGATGCATGGAGTTGAACAAATCCTTGCTGGATTGCATGCGCGCCGTGCGCCGACGCCTGCGCGAGGAACAGGCGCTGGATATCCACTTCCAGCAACGCGATGCGATCGCCGCGATGCAGGCGGCCTGCGCCCGCTCCGGCGATGCGACGACGCGGGAGCTGGGACAGCGCCTCGGTAGGCTCAGTGGGGTCGCGCTGCCGCCGGCGGAACCTTCCCTGTTGCCCGCGCAGGCGCCGAGCCGACAATACGCCGGCCCGCTACGCGGCTGATCAGAGTCCCTGGGCGCGCCACCAGGCGCAGAACTCGTCGAGCGCGGTCCACAGGCTGACCCGCGGGTCGTAGTCGAGGTATTCGCGGGCGCGGTTGATGTCCAGGGTGAAGTTCTTCGCCATCACCGCCATGCCCAGGCGGAACAGCACCGGCTCCGGACGCCCCGGCAGGATCCGGCAGACGCCTTCGTTGAGCGCCGCCAGGCCATAGCCGACGGCATACGGCAGGTGACCGCCGACCGGCGGCAGGTCGAGCTGGCGCATCACGTAGTTGACCGCATCCCAGAACGGTACCGGCTGCCCGTTGCTGATGTTGTAGACCTTGCCCAGCGCCGGCTCGCCGGCCAGCAGGCAACTGAACAGCGCGTCGTTGAGATTGTGCACGCTGGTGAAGTCGACCCGGTTCAGGCCGTTGCCGAGGATCCGCAGACGTCCCTTGCGGTGGGCCTGGATCATTCGCGGGAAGATGCTGGTGTCGCCGGCGCCGACCACGAAGCGCGGACGCAGTGCCAACACTTCCAGGCCCAGGTCGCGGGCGCTGAGCACCAGTTGCTCGGCCTGGTACTTGGTCGCCCCGTAATGGTCGGAAAAACGCCGGGGTACGTACTCTTCGTTCAGGTCCAGGTGGTCGCGCCCGTCGAAATAGATCGACGGCGACGACAGATGCACCAGGCGCCGCACCTTTTGCCGCATGCAGGCCTCGACGACGCTCTCGGCAAGCCCGACGTTGGCCGCCAGGAAGCGTTCGCGCGGTCCCCAGACTCCGACCGCGCCGGCACAATGCACCACCGCCTCGACATCCTCGCAGAGGCGCAGGACCAGCGCCGGGTCGGCGAGGTCGCCGGGAACGAACTCGGCGCCCCGCGCCACCAGATGCTCCACCGCGTCCGCACGACGACCGCTGACCCGTACCGACAGGCCCTGCTCCAGGGCGAAGCGAGCGAAACGCCCGCCGATGAAGCCCGTCGCCCCCGTTACCAGAATCCGCATTGCGTTTCTCCCGTTGTCCTTCTTGTGCCGCGACTCTAGCAACCCGGAGCCGCGCCACCACTGGCACAGCATGCCAGAACAACGACCTTGCGGGCCGCCGGCACGACTTGCGTTGGGCGACAGAAGCGGCGCTGCGCGCTACAAGGTCTAACCTGAAAGCCACCTGCACGCTGGGAGACGCACCATGGCCAGTCACTGGATGATCTACGGCGCCAACGGCTACACCGGTCGGCTGGTCGCCGAACAGGCGCAGCGCGAGGGCCTGACGCCGCTCCTCGGCGGACGCAACCCGGCCGCCCTGCACGCGCTCGGCAGCCAGCTCGGGCTGGAGTGCCGGGTCTTCGACCTGGGGGATCCGCAGGCCTGCCGCGAAGCCCTGGACCAAGTGAAGGTGGTGGCCCATTGCGCCGGTCCGTTCTCCGCCACCAGCACGCCGATGATCGCCGCCTGCCGTGCCGCCGGCACCCACTACGTGGATATCACTGGAGAGATCGCGGTGTTCGAGCAGGCCCACGCCGGCGACGCCGAGGCCCGCGAGGCCGGCATCGTGGTCTGCCCGGGCGTGGGCTTCGATGTGATCCCCACCGATTGCCTGGCCGCCTGCCTGAAGGAGGCGCTGCCGGACGCGCAACGGCTGGCGCTGGGCTTCGACACCGGCAGCGGGCTGTCGACGGGAACCGCGAAGACCAGCGTCGAAGGCCTCAAGTTCGGCGGCAAGATCCGCGAGAATGGCCGCCTGCGCGACGTGCCGCTGGGCTACAAGCGCCGCGACATCGATTTCGGCCGCGGCCTGCGGCACGCCGTGACGATTCCCTGGGGCGACGTGGCCACCGCCTACTACAGCACCGGCATCCCGGACATCGAGGTCTACCTGCCGGCGCCGCCGCTGCTGGCCCTGGGCATGCGCCTGATCGATCCGCTGCGTCCGCTGCTCGGTCGGCAACGGGTCCAGGACTGGCTCAAGGGGCAGGTCGACAAACGCATCGCCGGTCCCGACCAGGCGGCCCGCGAGCGCCTGCGCACCTGGGTCTGGGGCGAGGCGCGCAACGCCCGCGGCGAACGCCGCACGGCGCGCCTGGAGACGGCCAACGTGTACGACCTGACCCTGCACGGCGTGCTCCTGGCAGTGCGCCACCTGCTGGACTACCAGGGTCCCGGCGGCTACTTCACGCCATCGCGGTTGCTCGGCGCGCGCTGCGTCGAATCGTTGCCCGGCTCCGGACGAATCACCGTCATCGGCTGATCAGCCTGACACCCGCACCAAGCCGTCGCCGGCGCGGGCGAGCAGGTGCTCGGTGAGCGACGCGAGCAGTTCGCCGCCGTTGCGCCAGTAGTGCCAGTACAACGGTACGTCGATGACCTGGCCGGGCAGCAGCTCGACCAGTTCGCCGCGCGCCAGCTCGCCTTGCACCTGGCGCTCCGGTACCAGGCCCCAGCCGAGACCGCCGGCGGTGAGGCGGACGAAACCTTCCGAGGACGGGCAGAGGTGGTGGATGAAACCGCCCTCGACGCCGAGGTCCTTGAGAAAGCGGTGTTGCAGCAGGTCGTCCGGGCCGAACACGATCGCCGGCACGCCGGCCAGGGCGGCCGCCTCGACCCCGCGGGGAAAGTGCCGGGCAATGAAATCCGGGCTGGCCAGGCCGCGATAACGCATGGCTCCGAGCAGCAGCGAACGCGCGCCGGCCACCGGCCGCGCGCTACCGCAGACGCAGCCCGCCACTTCGCCCGCGCGCATGCGCTTGAGCCCGACCTCCTGGTCCTCCACCACAAGGTCCAGCAGCACCCGCCGCTCGGCGCAGAAATCGCCCACCGCGGCGGCCCACCAGGTCGCCAGGCTATCGGCGTTGAGAGCGATGCGCAGGCGCTCCGGGGCACCGCCTTCATCCAGGTTCGGCACCCAGCGCTGCAGGTCGCCCTCCAGCAGCCGCACCTGCTGCACATGGTTGAGCAGGCGGCGCCCGAGATCGGTGGGATGCGGCGGCGTCTCGCGCACCAGGACCGGCTGGCCGACCCGCGCCTCGAGCAGCTTGATCCGCTGCGATACCGCCGATTGCGACAGCCCCAGCGCCTGTGCGGCGCGCTCGAAACCGCCCTGCTCCACCACCGCGGCCAGCGCGGCGAGCAACTTGTAGTCGAACAAAATCAGTTTTCCTAATGAGAGATCAGCAGGATTCGTTTTCCTTATAAACCGCCCGCGGCCACACTCGCCAGCACTTTTCGATCCACCCGACGCGGACCGACCATGGCTGGCGAAACCTCGCTGCGCACCCTGCTGCGCACGCTCACTCCCGAACTCAATCCCGGCGACTATGTGTTCTGTACCTGCGCCGATGGCGCACTGCCGAACGGCGCCGAGCCGCTCGCCAGCTTCCGCGAGCGCGAAGGCCTGACCCTGGTGCTCGAACGCCGACAGGCCGAACGCCTGGGCCTGCCCTACGAATACGTGGCGGCCTGGATCACCCTGACGGTGCACTCCTCGCTGGCGGCGGTGGGCCTGACCGCCGCCTTCGCCACGGCGCTGGCCGAAGCCGGGATCAGTTGCAACGTGATGGCCGGCTATTTCCACGACCACCTGTTCGTCGCCCGCGACGAGGGCCGGCGCGCCCTCGCCGTGCTCCAGCGGCTGGCGGCGGAGGCACACTGACATGTGGCAGAGCTATCTCAACGGCATCCTGGTGGCTGCCGGCCTGATCATCGCCATCGGCGCGCAGAATGCCTTCGTCCTCGCGCAGAGCCTGCGCCGCGAGCATCACCTCTCGGTGGCCGCGCTCTGCGTGTTCTGCGACGCGGTGCTGGTCAGCCTCGGCGTGTTCGGCCTGGCCAAGCTGCTGCTGGAAAACCCGACGCTGCTGGCCATCGCCCGCTGGGGCGGGATCGCCTTCCTGACCTGGTACGGGCTCAAGGCGCTGCTTCGCGCGTTGCGCCCGGACGCCCTCGGCAACGCCGCGGAAACCGGGCCACGCTCGCGCAAGGCGGTGCTTCTGGCGGCACTGGCGGTCACCCTGCTCAACCCCCACGTCTATCTCGATACCGTACTTCTGATCGGTTCGCTCGGCGCCCAGCAGGCCGCGCCGGGCGCCTATGCCCTCGGCGCGGCCAGCGCCTCGCTGATGTGGTTCTTCGCCCTCGCCCTCGGCGCGGCATGGCTGGCCCCCTGGCTGGCGCGCCCGGCCACCTGGCGCCTGCTCGACCTGATGGTGGCGGCCATGATGCTGGGCATGGCCGCGCAACTGCTGTTCCGGGGATAACGCGGTTTCCCTCTTCCCGAGCGAACCCTTGCGCCGCCAGGCAGTCCAGAGAGAATGCGGCGGTGTTCGCCGGCGAGCTTGCAGAAGCCCGTCGCAGCGCGCCGCCGCCGGCCTTTGCCCCTACAGTTGCTGCGTGGATATGCCCCGACACGGGTGCTATGATCCGGAGTTCGCGGCACTGGGAGCCTAGGCTCCGAGTCGCACCCGGCGCCCTTTCCGGAGCGCTCCGCCGAACGTCCCCCCGGGGATCCAGGACGGGCTCCCGGACAGGCATCGGACCGGCCCCGTGAACCGGTCGCGCGCTAGCCGCGCCAGTCCTGACCTGAGGAAGAATAGGAGAGACACCATGGCTTTCGAATTGCCGCCGCTGCCTTACGAAAAGAACGCCCTTGAGCCGCACATTTCCGCAGAAACCCTGGAATACCACCACGACAAGCACCACAACACCTACGTGGTGAACCTGAACAACCTGATCCCGGGCACCGAGTTCGAAGGCAAGAGCCTCGAAGAGATCGTCAAGAGCTCCTCCGGCGGCATCTTCAACAACGCCGCCCAGGTGTGGAACCACACCTTCTACTGGAACTGCCTGAGCCCGAACGGCGGTGGCCAGCCCACCGGCGCCCTGGCCGACGCCATCAACGCCGCCTTCGGCTCCTTCGACAAGTTCAAGGAAGAGTTCACCAAGACTTCCGTCGGCACCTTCGGTTCCGGCTGGGGCTGGCTGGTGAAGAAGGCCGACGGCTCCCTGGCCCTGGCCAGCACCATCGGTGCCGGCAACCCGCTGACCAGCGGCGACACCCCGCTGCTGACCTGCGACGTCTGGGAACACGCCTACTACATCGACTACCGCAACCTGCGTCCGAAGTACGTCGAGGCGTTCTGGAACCTGGTCAACTGGGACTTCGTAGCGAAGAATTTCGCTGCCTGAGTCTGATCAGAACCACGAAAAAGCCCGGCATTCGCCGGGCTTTTTCGTTTTAATCTGCGGTCCAGGAGCCATCGTCTACCCTCAGGAACTGGTAGACCTTCGCTCGTGATAGCCTCTTGAGGTAAACAAGCTCTTCCTACCGGCTTGTCTTTCGCCCTGGCGACGAACAAGGAAGGCCCCTTGAAACTGGACTCCCGACACAGCCTCTCGCTCAAGCTGCTGCGTGTCGTGCTACTGGCGGCGCTGGCCGTTGGCGTAGTGCTCAGTTGCGCGCAGATCGTCTTCGACGCCTACAAGGCCAAGCAGGCGGTGAGCAGCGACGCCCAACGCATCCTCGCGATGGTCCGCGACCCTTCCACCCAGGCGGTCTACAGCCTCGACCGGGAAATGGCGATGCAGGTCCTCGAAGGCCTGTTCCAGCACGAGGCGGTGCGCCAGGCGAGCATCGGCCATCCCGGCGAGCCGATGCTGGCGGAGAAATCCAGGCCGCTGCTGGACCTGCCGACGCGCTGGCTGACCGACCCGATCCTCGGCCAGGAACGCACCTTCAGCATTCGACTGATCGGCCGCCCGCCCTATAGCGAATACTACGGCGACCTGAAGATCACCCTGGACACCGCGCCCTACGGCGAGAACTTCGTCACCACTTCGGAAATCATCTTCATCTCCGGCATTCTCCGCGCCCTGGCCATGGGCCTGGTGCTGTTCCTGGTCTACCACTGGATGCTGACCAAGCCGCTGTCGAAGATCATCGAACACCTGGTCAGCATCAATCCCGACCGCCCCAGCCAGCACCAGTTGCCGCTGCTCAAGGGGCACGAACGCAACGAGCTGGGGCTCTGGGTGACCACCGCCAACCAGTTGCTCGCCTCGATCGAAAGCAACAGCCACCTGCGTCGCGAGGCCGAGGACAACCTGCTGCGCATTTCCCAGTACGACTTCCTCACCGGCCTGCCGAACCGCCAGTTGCTGCAGCAGCAACTCGACCAGATCCTCGACGGCGCCGGCCGCCAGCAGCGCCGGGTGGCAGTGCTGTGCCTGGGCCTCGACGATTTCAAGGGGATCAACGAGCAGTACACCTACCAGCTCGGCGACCAGCTGCTGATCGCCCTCGCCGACCGCCTGCGCGGGCACAGCGCGCGGCTCGGTTCGCTGGCGCGCCTGGGCGGCGACCAGTTCGCCCTGGTCCAGGCCGACATCGAGCAACCCTACGAGGCGGCCGAACTGGCGCAGAGCATCCTCGACGGCCTGGAAGCGCCGTTCGAGATCGACCAGCACGAGGTGCGCCTGCGCGCCACCATCGGTATCACCCTGTTCCCCGAGGACGGCGAGACCACGGAGAAACTGCTGCAGAAGGCCGAGCAGACCATGACCCTGGCCAAGACCCGCTCGCGCAACCGCTACCAGTTCTACATCGCCAGCGTGGACAGCGAAATGCGTCGCCGCCGGGAACTGGAAAAGGACCTGCGCGACGCCCTGCAGCGCCACGAGCTGCACCTCGTCTACCAGCCGCAGGTGGACTACCGCGACCACCGCGTGGTCGGCGTCGAGGCACTGCTGCGCTGGCAACATCCGTTGCACGGCTTCGTCCCGCCGGACCTGTTCATCCCGCTGGCGGAACAGAACGGCAGCATCTTCAGCATCGGCGAGTGGGTGCTCGACCAGGCCTGCCGGCAGTTGCGCGAATGGCACGACCAGGGCTTCGACGACCTGCGCATGGCGGTCAATCTTTCCACCGTGCAGCTCCACCACAACGCCCTGCCACGGGTGGTCAGCAACCTGCTGCAGGTCTACCGCCTGCCGGCGCGCAGCCTGGAGCTGGAAGTCACCGAGACCGGCCTGATGGAGGACATCTCCACTGCCGCCCAGCACCTCCTCAGCCTGCGCCGCGCCGGCGCGCTGATCGCCATCGACGATTTCGGCACCGGCTATTCCTCGCTGAGCTACCTGAAGAGCCTGCCGCTGGACAAGATCAAGATCGACAAGAGTTTCGTCCAGGACCTGCTGCAGGACGAGGACGACGCGACCATCGTTCGCGCCATCATCCAGCTCGGCAAGAGCCTGGGCATGCAGGTGATCGCCGAGGGCGTGGAAACCGCCGAGCAGGAGGCGTACATCATCGCCGAAGGTTGCAACGAAGGTCAGGGCTACCTGTACAGCAAGCCGCTGCCGGCCAGGGAGCTGACCCAGTACCTCAAGCAGGCGCGGCGCCTGAGCCAGGCCACCAGCAGCGAACGGCCCTGATCAGAACAGGCGGCTGAACAGCCAGCCCGCCAATAGCGCGCTGCCCAGGCAGAGCAACGCGGCCCCCGCCGCCTGGCGGCGCAGTTGCACGGCGAGATCGTCCTCGCCCTGGCTGGAGAGAATGAAGGGATGCGCCTCCCCCGGCTTGCCGAGCCGGTGGCGGGTCGGCGCGGCGCTGCTTGCCCGATGCCGATCCTCGGCCTCCAGCCGTGCCGCCAGGCGCACCCGGTTCCATTCGCGCTCGTCCAGCTCGCCGTTGCCGTCGCTGTCGAAGCGCGCCAGCAGCCCGTGGAAATCGCCCTTCCATTCACGGATCACCGCACCCTGCGCCCGTTCGGCATCGAGTCCCTGGCGACCGCCACCGCTGCTGCGGAATTCGCCCAGCGCATAGAGCGGCTCGCCGGCATGCAGGCGCTCCTCGGTGTAGCGGTAAAGCCGCTCTCCGCCGACCAGGGTGCCGAAGCTCTCCAGCAGTCGCAGGGTATCGATCGGTGCTTCGCGAAAAGCCTCCCAGCGCTGCTGGGTCAAGGGTCGCACCTCGGCGCCGCGTGGGTCGACCAGGCAGGCATCGGTGGCATCGCGCAAGCCGAATGGCGACTCGCTGGCACCTTTGTCGACGGTGCGCCAGGCCTTCTCGCGGCCGCTGCGCTTTTCCTCGACTTCGATGCGGTAGCGCCACCACAGGCACGGCTTGCCGGTCAAGGGAGCCTGCAGCGGGCCTTCCGGGCCCTCCTCGAGCACCCCGTAGAGTTCGACGAAACCCTGCGCCGCCGAACGGATCCGCGAGGTCGGTACGTCGCCGAGCAGACGCGCCCGGGCAAGGCGGTGCACGAACTGCCAGCCGGCCCAGGCGCAGAGCCCCAGGCTGGCGGCGATGAACAGCCAGCGCAGGTCGAAGTCCATCTCAGCCGAACAGGGCCTTGAGATCGACGTCGGCCTTCTCCGCCTCGCTGAACTGCAACAGCTCGGCGGCCTTGAAGCCAGCGACACGGGCGATCAGCAGGTCGGGAAATTGCTCGATGCGCACGTTGTTCAGGTTCACCGCCTCGTTGTACAGCTCGCGGCGATCGGCGATCCCGTTCTCCAGGCCGCTGATGCGCTGGGAAAGGAACTGGAAACTTTCGTTGGCCTTGAGCTGCGGGTAGTTCTCGGCCAGCGCGAAGAGCTGCCCCAGGCCGGCGCGCAGGCCGCTCTCGGCCTTGCCCAGGGCATTCACGTCGGCGCGCTCGCGGGCGCTGGCGACGGCGTTGCGGGCGGCGATGACCCGCTCCAGGGTGGCGCGCTCGTGCTGCATGTATTGCTTGCAGGCCTCGACCAGCTTCGGCAGCTCGTCATGGCGCTGCTTGAGGAGCACGTCGATGTTGGCCCAGGCCTTGCCCACGGCGTGCTTCAGCCGTACCAGGCCGTTGTAGAGCACCACCGCGTAGCCGGCGAGCAGCAGCAGGACAACCCAGAAAGCGATAGCGGTCAGACTCATGGACGGAGCTCCGGACGAAGATACTGGCATTCTAGCTGCGCCCGACATGTCCAGGCACGACGGCGATCACGCTGCGCCCTTTTCAAAAATGCAAATCTTTCGCATTATGTGGCGGTTTTTTAACGCCCTCGCGGGTGTTTCCGACAAGCGCACGCCGCTTCGGCACGCCACCAATAAAGCAAAGGAATCCGCCATGACTCGTATGCCCCTGGCCACCGCCAGTCTGCTGGCCCTCGCCATCTCCCTCGCCGGCTGCGGCGACGACAAGAAAGCCGAAGCGCCCGCAACACCGGCGGCCAGCACGCAGCCCGCCGCGCCCGCCGCCGCCCCGGCCGCCAAGGTCGACGAGGCCGCCGCCAAGGCGGTGATCAAGAATTACGCGGACCTCGCCGAAGCCACCTTCGCCGATGCCCTGAGCACCGCCAAGGACCTGCAGAAAGCCATCGACGCGTTCCTCGCCAAGCCTGACGCGGAGACCCTGAAAGCCGCCAAGGAAGCCTGGTTCGCCGCTCGTACCCCTTACTCCCAGAGCGAAGCCTTCCGCTTCGGCAACGCGATCATCGACGACTGGGAAGGACAGGTTAACGCCTGGCCGCTGGACGAAGGCCTGATCGACTATGTCGCCAAGGACTACCAGCACGCCCTGGGCAACCCCGGCGCCACCGCCAACATCGTCGCCAACACCGAGATCCAGGTCGGCGAAGACAAGATCGACGTCAAGGAAATCACCGGCGAGAAACTGGCCAGCCTGAACGAGCTGGGCGGTTCCGAAGCCAACGTCGCCACCGGCTACCACGCCATCGAGTTCCTCCTCTGGGGCCAGGACCTGAACGGCACCGGTCCCGGCGCCGGCAACCGTCCCGCCACCGACTATGCCCAGGGCAAGGACTGCACCGGCGGCCATTGCGACCGTCGTGCCGCCTACCTGAAGGCCGTCACCGACCTGCTGGTCAGCGACCTCGAATACATGGCCGGACAGTGGAAAGCCGGCGTCGCCGACAACTACCGCGCCAAGCTGGAGGCCGAACCGGTGGATACCGGCCTGCGCAAGATGTTCTTCGGCATGGGCAGCCTGTCCCTCGGCGAACTGGCCGGCGAGCGCATGAAGGTCGCGCTGGAGGCCAACTCCACCGAAGACGAGCACGACTGCTTCAGCGACGACACCCACCACACCCTGTTCTTCAACGGCAAGAGCATCCGCAACATCTACCTCGGCGAGTACAAGCGCATCGACGGCAGCGTGGTCAAGGGCCCGAGCCTGGCCGACCTGGTCGCCAAGGCCGACGCCGCCGCCAACGACACCCTGAAGGCCGACCTGGCCGACACCGAGGCCAAGCTGCAGGCCATCGTCGACAGCGCCGAGAAGGATGGCGTGCACTTCGACCAGATGATCGCTCCGGACAACAAGGACGGCCAGCAGAAGATCCGCGACGCCATCGCCGCCCTGGTCAAGCAGACCGGCGCCATCGAGCAGGCCGCGGGCAAGCTGGGTATCCAGGACCTGAAGCCGGACAACGCCGACCACGAGTTCTGATTCCTTCCTGCGCCAACAGCGTGCGGCCCATGGCCGCACGCTGCGTTTCAGGGCCTCGAAAGCGGACTTCGCGGGCCTTTACAAACGCAAATCCCTCTTATTTTGATTAGCTCCAACTGGTAAGCTTGCGGGCTGTTTCTACGCAGTCCGGGATGTTCGCCGATGTCGTTGCCGTCACCTTCCATGCCGCTCGCCTGTCTCCTGACGGCGCTCCTTCTGGGCGGATGCGGCGCCGACGACGAACCGCTGCGCGCCGAGCCCGGTGAACACCTGTCCGGGGGCGCGACCACGGTGCTGCAAAGCGACCGCAACGCCTTCTCCCTGCCCTCCGCCAACCTCGCCCCGAGCCGGCGCCTGGACTTCAGCGTGGGCAACAGTTTCTTCCGCAACCCCTGGGTCATCGCCCCTTCCTCCACCACCGCGCGCGACGGTCTGGGACCGCTGTTCAATACCAACGCCTGCCAGAACTGCCATGTGAAGGACGGCCGCGGCCACCCGCCGGGAGCGGACGCGGTCAGCGCGGTGTCGATGCTGGTACGCCTGTCGATCCCGGCCGGCCCTGCGGACGGCAAGACCCTGTTGCACCAGGGGGTGATTCCCGAGCCGACCTACGGCGGCCAGTTGCAGGACGTCGGCATTCCCGGCATCGCCCCGGAAGGCAAGGTGCGGATGGACTACGAGCCGCTGAAGGTGAGGTTCGAGGACGGCACCGAGGTCGAACTGCGCAAGCCGATCCTGCGGATCAGCCAGCTCGGCTATGGGCCGATGCATCCGCAGACGATGTTTTCCGCCCGCGTCGCCCCGCCGATGATCGGCCTCGGCCTGCTCGAGGCGATTCCCGAAGAGGCGATCCTGGCCAATGCCGATCCGGACGACCGCAACGGCGACGGTATCCGCGGGCGCGCCAACCAGGTCTGGGATGCCGCACGGCAGCGCACCGCGCTCGGCCGCTTCGGCTGGAAGGCCGGCCAGCCGGATATCCCGCAGCAGAACGCGCACGCCTTCGCCAACGACATGGGCCTGACCAGCAGCCTGCTGCCCCACGACGACTGCAGCGCCGCCCAGGTCGAGTGCCGCCGGGCGCCCGACGGCGGCGAGCCGGAAGTCAGCGACAACATCTTCGCCCAGGTGCTGTTCTACAGCCGCAACCTGGCGGTCCCGGCACGGCGCAAGGTGGACGACCCGCAGGTGCTGGCCGGCAAGCGCCTGTTCGCCCAGGCCAACTGCGTGGCCTGCCACGTTCCCGCCTTCACTACCGGTTCCGACGCCAGCGAGCCGGAGCTGGCCAACCAACGGATTCGTCCCTATTCCGACCTGTTGCTGCATGACATGGGCGACGGCTTGGCGGACAATCGCCCGGAATTTCTCGCCAGCGGGCGGGACTGGCGAACCCCGCCGCTATGGGGCATCGGCCTGACCGAAACGGTCAACGGTCACACCCAGTTCCTCCACGACGGGCGCGCCCGCAATCTGCTGGAGGCGATCCTCTGGCACGGCGGCGAAGCCGAAGCGGCCAAGCGGCACGTGCTCGGCTTCGACGCCGACCAGCGCAGCGCCCTGCTGGCCTTCCTGAATTCACTCTGAGGAGCCCACATGTTCCGCCCACGACTGCTCTTGACCAGCCTCGCCATCGCCCTCGGCGCCTGTTCGCCGCAAGACCCGCAGGCCGTCACCAGTGCCGCCCTGGCGCAACAGGTGATCCTGCCGACCTACAGCCGCTGGGTGGAGGCCGACCAGGCCCTGGCCAGCAGCGCCCTGGCCTACTGCCAGGGCAAGGAAGACCTGGCCAAGGCCCGCGACGCGTTCCACGCCGCGCAGAAGGCCTGGGCCGAGCTGCAACCGCTGCTGATCGGCCCGCTGGCCGAGGGCAACCGCGCCTGGCAGGTGCAGTTCTGGCCGGACAAGAAGGATCTGGTCGGGCGCCAGGTCGAACAGTTGCTGAAGAACAACCCGCAGGTCGACGCCGCGGCCCTGGCCAAGGCCAGCGTGGTGGTGCAGGGGCTCTCCGCCTACGAATACATCCTCTTCGACAGCAAGATCGACCTCGCCGACGCCGCCACCAAGGCCCGCTATTGCCCGTTGCTGGAAGCCATCGGCACCCACCAGCAGCAACTGGCCCAGGACATCCTGGCGCGCTGGAAGAACGACGGCGGCATGCTCACCCAGATGAGCAAGTTCCCCAACGACCGCTATGCCGACGCCCACGAGGCGATCGCCGAGCTGCTGCGGGTCCAGGTCACCGCCCTGGACATGCTGAAGAAGAAACTCGGTACTCCGCTGGGCCGGCAGAGCAAGGGCATTCCCCAGCCCTACCAGGCCGAGGCCTGGCGCAGCAACGCCTCGCTGGCCAGCCTGGACGCCAGCCTGAGCGGCGCCCAGGCGCTCTGGGAAGGTATCGACGGCAAGGGCCTGAAGACCCTGCTGCCGGCCGAACAGAAGGCCCTGGCCGGCAAGATCGACGCCGCCTACGCCGACAGCCACGCGAAGCTGGCGGCGCTGGAACAGAAACCGCTCTCCGAACTGCTCGCCAGCGAAGACGGGCGCAACCAGCTCAACGCCCTCTATGACAGCCTGAACGTGGTCCACCGCCTGCACGAAGGCGACCTGGCCCGCGCCCTCGGCGTGCAACTGGGCTTCAACGCCAACGATGGCGACTGAGGTCGGCACCATGCTGCGACGTCATGTGATCGGTCTGGGTAGCCTGCTGCTCGGCGCCTTGTCCTTCGGCGGCTGGAGCTTCAGCCGCCAGGGTAGCCAACCGCTGGTGCTGTCGGCGCGCGACGACGCCGATGGCCAGCATTACGCGGTGGGCTACCGCCTGGACGGCAAGTGCCAGTTCGCCACCCGCGTGGCCCAGCGCTGCCACGACATCGTCCAGCACCCGAGCCTGCCGCTGGCGCTGTTCGTCGCCCGCCGGCCAGGCACCGAAAGCTACCTGATCGACCTGAACGACGGTCGCCTGCTGCAGACCCTGGTCTCGCAGAAAGACCGCCACTTCTACGGCCACGGCGTGTTCCACCAGAGCGGCGAATGGCTCTACGCCACCGAGAACGACACTACCGATCCCGGTCGCGGCGTGCTCGGCGTCTACCGTTTCGACGGCGAGCGACTGCAGCACAGCGGCGAGATCTCTACTCACGGCCTCGGGCCGCACCAGGTTTCCTGGATGCCCGACGGCGAGACCCTGGTAGTGGCCAACGGCGGCATTCGCACCGAGGCGGAAAGCCGGGTCGAGATGAACCTCGACGCCATGGAGCCCAGCCTGGTGCTGATGCGCCGCGACGGCAACCTGCTGTCCAAGGAAACCCTGGCGCAGCAGATGAACAGCGTCCGCCACCTGGCGATCGGTCGCGACGGCACCATCGTCGCCGGCCAGCAGTTCATGGGCGATGCCCACGAACATGCCGACCTGCTGGCGATCAAGCGCCCCGGCCGTCCCTTCGAAGCCTTCCCGGTGGCCGAGGAGCAGCGCCTGGCGATGGCCCAGTACACCGCCAGCGTGGCGATCCACGACGACCTGCGCCTGGTGGCCCTGACCGCCCCGCGCGGCAACCGTTTCTTCATCTGGGACCTGGACAGCGGTGCCGTACGCCTCGACGCGCCGTTGCCGGACTGCGCCGGCGTGGGCGCGGTGAAGAACGGCTTCGTCGTCACGTCCGGACAGGGCCGTTGCCGCTTCTACGACTGCCAGGGCGAGCGCATCGCCGCGCAACCGCTGGAGCTGCCTTCCGGCCTCTGGGACAACCACCTGCACCTGGCCTGAGAGCGCGGCATCAACCTCTCGCCATACCGGTCCGCGAAAGTCGGAAGCGACCTGCAACACGCTTGAAATCTTTCGCCAATCCTGTGCTTTGACAAGCCTTGAAAGCTGCACGTAATGTGTCGGATTCGCCCCGAAACGGGGCGCTCTCGGCATACCAGGGACCAGGATTATGTTGCTCCGCCGCATGTTGATCATGCTCGCCGCGGTGATCGCCGTGGTGGCGATTCTCGCCGGCTACAAGGTCTACTCCATCCGTCAGCAGATCGCCCTTTTCAGCGCACCGAAACCGCCGATCAGCGTGACCGCCAGCCTGGCCGAAAAGCGTCCCTGGCAGAGCCGCCTGCCAGCCATCGGCAGCCTCAAGGCATTCCAGGGCGTGACCCTCACCGCCGAAGTCTCCGGCACGGTACGCGACGTACTGTTCCTTTCCGGCGACCAGGTGAAGCTGGACCAACCGCTGATCCAGCTGGAAAGCGACGTCGAGGAAGCCACCCTGCGCACTGCCGAGGCCGATCTCGGCCTGGCCAGGGCCGAGTACCAGCGCGGCCGCGAACTGATCGGCAGCAAGGCCATCTCGAAAAGCGAATTCGACCGTCTCGCCGCGCAGTGGGCCAAGACCAGCGCCACCGTCGCCGAACTGAAGGCGGCACTGGCGAAGAAGCGCGTGCTCGCGCCCTTCGCCGGGACCATCGGCATCCGCCAGGTGGACGTCGGCGACTACGTCTCGCCCGGGACGCCGATCGCCACCTTGCAGGACCTTTCCACCCTGCTCCTGGATTTCCACCTGCCCGAGCAGGACTTCCCCCTGCTCAGCCGCGGCCAGTTGGTGAAGGTCCGGGTCGCCGCCTACCCCGGCCAGGTGTTCGACGCCGAGATCGCCGCCATCAACCCCAAGGTCGACAACGAGACCCGCAACCTGCAGGTCCGCGCCGCCCTGGAGAACCCGGACGGCAAGCTGCTGCCGGGCATGTTCGCCAACCTCGAGGTGATGTTGCCTGGCGAGGAACAACGCGTCGTGGTGCCGGAGACGGCGATCACCTTTACCCTCTACGGCGACTCGATCTACGTCGTCGGGCAGAAGAAGGACGAGCAGGGCCAGGTGTCGAAGGATGACAAGGGCCAGCCGCAACGGGTCGTCGAGCGCCGCTTCGTCAGGATCGGCGAACGCCGCGAAGGCCTGGCGGTGGTGCTCGAAGGCCTGGAGGGCGGCGAGCAGGTAGTGACTTCCGGGCAACTGAAGCTCGACAACGGCGCCGCGGTGGCCATCGTCGCCGAGCGGGACCTCCAGCAAGAGCACTGAGTCGCGCGCCTTCCCGCTCCGAGGCGGAAGGCTTGCCAAGGGACTGAAACATGGCTTTTACCGATCCGTTCATCCGTCGTCCGGTCCTGGCGAGCGTGGTCAGCCTGCTGATCGTCCTGCTCGGCATGCAGGCCTTCAGCAAGCTGGTGATCCGCGAGTATCCGCAAATGGAGAACGCGCTGATCACGGTGACCACGCTCTACGCCGGAGCCAACGCGGAGACCATCCAGGGCTACATCACCCAGCCGCTGCAGCAAAGCCTGGCCAGCGCCGAAGGCATCGACTACATGACCTCGGTGAGCCGGCAGAACTATTCGACCATCTCCATCTACGCGCGGATCGGCGCCAATACCGATCGCCTGGTCACCGAGCTGCTGGCCAAGTCCAACGAAGTGAAGAGCCAGCTGCCGCCGGACGCCGAGGACCCGGTGCTGCAGAAGGAGGCCGCGGACGCCTCGGCGCTGATGTACATCAGCTTCTACAGCGAGCAGATGAACAACCCGCAGATCACCGACTACCTGTCGCGGGTGATCCAGCCCAAGCTGGCGACCCTGCCCGGTATCGCCGAGGCGGAGATCCTCGGCAACCAGGTGTTCGCCATGCGCCTGTGGCTGGACCCGGTGAAGATGGCCGCGTTCGGCGTCACCGCCGGCGAGATCAACCAGGCGGTGCAGCAGTACAACTTCCTCGCCGCCGCCGGCGAGGTGAAGGGCCAGTTGGTGGTCACCAGCGTCAATGCTTCCACCGACCTCAAGTCGCCCCAGGCCTTCGCCGCCATCCCGGTGAAGACCGACGGCGACCGCCGGGTGCTGATGGGTGATGTCGCACGGGTCGAACTGGGCGCCGCCAGCTACGAC
Organism: Pseudomonas sp. B111; assembly: GCF_026428275.1. Classification (NCBI taxonomy): domain Bacteria; kingdom Pseudomonadati; phylum Pseudomonadota; class Gammaproteobacteria; order Pseudomonadales; family Pseudomonadaceae; genus Pseudomonas; species Pseudomonas sp. B111. Next base: position 6,244,841 of record NZ_CP097857.1, read on the forward strand.
GCGATCAGTTCGTTCAATGGGATTCCCTCGGTCTACATCGGCATCAAGGGCACGCCCAGCGCCAACCCGCTGGACGTGATCAAGGAAGTGCGGGCGAAGATGCCCGAACTGGAAGAGCAATTGCCGCCCAACCTCAAGGTGTCCATCGCCTACGACGCCACGCGCTTCATCCAGGCCTCCATCGACGAAGTGGTTAAGACCCTCGGCGAGGCGGTGCTGATCGTCATCGTGGTGGTGTTCCTGTTCCTCGGCGCGTTCCGTTCGGTACTGATCCCGGTGGTGACCATTCCGCTGTCGATGATCGGCGTATTGTTCTTCATGCAGGCCATGGGCTACTCGATCAACCTGCTGACCCTGCTGGCGATGGTCCTGGCCATCGGCCTGGTGGTGGACGACGCGATCGTGGTGGTGGAAAACATCCACCGCCACATCGAGGAGGGCAAGCCGCCCTTCGAGGCCGCCCTGGAGGGCGCGCGGGAGATCGCCGTGCCGGTGGTCAGCATGACCATCACCCTCGCCGCGGTCTACGCGCCGATCGGTTTCCTCACCGGCCTCACCGGCGCCCTGTTCAAGGAGTTCGCCTTCACCCTGGCCGGCGCGGTGATCATTTCCGGGATCGTCGCCCTGACCCTGTCGCCGATGATGTGCTCGCGCCTGCTGCGCCACGAGGAGAATCCCTCGGGCCTGGCGCATCGCCTCGACCTGATCTTCGAGGGCCTGAAGCGACGCTACCAGCGCGCCCTTCACGGCACCCTGGACACCCGTCCGGTGGTCCTGGTGTTCGCCGTGCTGGTACTGGCGCTGATCCCGGTACTACTGATGTTCACCAAGAAGGAGCTGGCGCCGGAAGAGGACCAGGGCATCGTGTTCCTCATGACCAACTCGCCGCAGACCGCCAACCTCGACTACCTGAATCGCTATACCGCCGAGTTCGAAGGCATCTTCCGCAGCTTCCCGGAGTATTACTCGGCGTTCCAGATCAACGGCTACAACGGCGTCCAGGCCGGCATCGGCGGCATGCTGCTCAAGCCCTGGGACGAACGCGAAAAGAGCCAGATGGAATTGCTCCATGCGGTGCAGGCGAAGCTCAACGAGATTCCCGGCGTGCAGATCTTCGCCTTCAACCTGCCGTCGCTACCGGGCACCGGCGAGGGCCTGCCATTCCAGTTCGTGCTCAACACCGCCAACGACTACGAGTCGCTGCTGCAAGTGGCGCAACGGGTGAAGCAGCGCGCCAGCGAGTCCGGCAAGTTCGCCTTCCTCGATCTCGACCTGGCGTTCGACAAACCCGAGCTGGTGGTCGACATCGACCGCGAGAAGGCCGCGCAGATGGGCGTCTCCATGCAAGACCTGGGGGTGGCGCTGGCCAGCCTGCTCGGCGAGGGCGAGATCAACCGCTTCACCATCGACGGGCGCAGCTACAAGGTCATCGCCCAGGTCGAACGCCCCTATCGCGACAATCCCGGCTGGCTCGGCAGCTACTACGTGAAGAGCCGCAACGGCCAACTGGTCGCCCTCTCGACCCTGATCGAGACCCACGAACGGGCACGGCCGCGGCAACTGAACCAGTTCCAGCAGCTCAACTCGGCGATCATCTCCGGCTTCCCCATCGTCAGCATGGGCGAGGCCATCGAGACAGTTCAGCAGATCGCCCGCGAGGAAGCCCCGCGCGGCTTCGCCGTCGACTACGCCGGCGCTTCCCGGCAATACGTGCAGGAAGGCAGCGCATTGCTGGTCACCTTCGGACTGGCCCTGGCGATCATCTTCCTGGTCCTCGCCGCACAGTTCGAAAGCTTCCGCGATCCGCTGGTGATCATGGTCACCGTGCCGCTGTCGATCTGCGGTGCGCTGATACCGCTGTTCCTCGGCGTGTCGAGCCTGAACATCTATACCCAGGTCGGCCTGGTGACACTGATCGGCCTGATCAGCAAACACGGCATCCTGATCGTCGAGTTCGCCAACCAGTTGCGCCACGAACAGGGGCTGGAGCGTCGCGAGGCCATCGAGCAGGCCGCCGCGATCCGCCTGCGGCCAGTACTGATGACCACCGCGGCGATGGTGCTCGGGGTGATCCCGCTGATCCTCGCCACCGGCGCCGGGGCGGTCAGTCGCTTCGACATCGGCATCGTGATCGCTACCGGCATGTCGGTGGGCACCCTGTTCACCCTGTTCGTCCTGCCGTGCATCTACACCCTGGTGGCCAGGCCGGATGCCCCGCCAGGCGTGACGCAAGCGGCAAACGCACACTGATCGGAAACGGCGGATAGCGACAACAGCGCTGTCCGCCGGTGCTGTCGCCCCATCCCACAGCCCTCCGGGCGCGATCCTATGTCCGCCGGCAGCCGCCTCCAGTAGACTGCCCGCTGAAACGCAGTGGTGAGACGAGCATGGCCGAGAGCGCTTTTTCCGAACGTATCGTGCAGAACCTGCTGGATACCGACTTCTACAAGCTGACCATGATGCAGGCGGTGCTGCACAACTATCCCAACGCCGAGGTGGAGTGGGAGTTCCGCTGCCGCAACCAGGAAGACCTACGCCTGTACCTGCCGGCCATCCGCGAACAACTGGAATACCTGGCGGGCCTGGCGATCAGCGACGAGCAACTGGCCTTCCTCGAACGGATTCCCTTCCTCGCGCCGGACTTCATCCGCTTCCTCGGGTTATTCCGCTTCAACCCGCGCTACGTGCAGACCGGCATCGAGAACGACGAATTCTTCCTGCGCCTGAAAGGTCCCTGGCTGCACGTGATCCTCTTCGAAGTGCCGCTGCTGGCGATGATCAGCGAGGTGCGCAACCGCGCCCGCTACCCGGCCGCCACCGTCGAGCAGGCGCGCGAACGCCTGCAGGAAAAGTTCGATTGGCTGCGCCGGGAGGCCAGCGCCGAGGAACTGGCCGGCTTCAAGATGGCCGACTTCGGTACCCGCCGCCGCTTCTCCTATCGGGTCCACGAGGCGGTGGTGAGCGGTCTGAAGGATGACTTTCCGGGCTGCTTCGTCGGCACCAGCAACGTCCACCTGGCACGCAAGCTCGACCTCAAGCCCCTCGGCACCATGGCCCACGAATGGCTGATGGCCCACCAGCAGCTCGGTCCGCGCCTGATCGACAGCCAGAGTGCCGCGTTGGACTGCTGGGTCCGCGAATACCGTGGGCTGCTCGGCATCGCGCTGACCGACTGCATCACCACCGATGCCTTCCTGCGCGACTTCGACCTCTATTTCGCCAAGCTCTTCGACGGCCTCCGCCACGACTCGGGCGACCCGTTGCTGTGGGCGGAAAAGACCATCGCCCACTACCTCAAGCTGGGCATCGACCCGTTGACCAAGACCCTGGTGTTCTCCGACGGCCTCGACCTGCCGCGGGCCCTGAAGATCTATCGCGCGCTACAGGGCCGGATCAACGTCAGCTTCGGCATAGGCACGCATTTCACCTGCGACCTGCCGGGCGTCGAGCCGATGAACATCGTGGTGAAGATGAGCGCCTGCAACGGCCATCCGGTGGCGAAGATCTCCGATACGCCCGGCAAGGCGCAATGCCGGGACCCTGACTTCATCCACTACCTCAAGCACGTGTTCCAGGTCGCCTAGGGCAAGCCTGGCGCGCCGCGGCAAGGTGGCGCATGAGGCCTGGTCCTTATTCGGCCCATGCCTCCGACGATCTCATCGCCCATGAAAAAGCCCCGCCAAGGCGGGGCTTTTTCGACAAGGAGACTCAGCGCGACAGGCTGGCTCCCCCCTGGGAAAGACCGAACATCAGCAGCAGGATGTCCTTGTTCGGCTGGACCTCCTGGCGCGTCGGCCGCTCGGCCTTGAGCACCGAAGGCGTCGGGCAGTACTCATGACCGCCGTTCATCTGCACCACGTTCGGCGCGGGTTCGTGCCAGGCGGCAGCCGCGGCTGTAGCCACGGCGAGAGCGCCGACCAGCAACAAACCTCGAGTGATTTCTAATTTCATGTCTGCAACCCTTTGATGGCGCTGCCAAACGCCGTCTGGTAACCATAGATGAAGGCTTGCCACTGCGCGCCAGTCCACGACGAACGGCGCTTCAACTGCTTCAGGTCGTGCTGGGACGCCTTGTTCACCGTAAGGCGGCGGCGGCTCTTCTCCAGGTCGATCAGCGCTACTTCGATGGCCTCGCCCTCGACGCGGACGAAGATGTGCTTCGGATAGAGACAACCGTGCTGCCAGTGGGCGAGATTCATCCGGGCAATGGTAGCGCCGATTTGTTGCAGAATTCTTTGGTGCTTCGCTTCGCCCCAGCGGTCCTGGTCACCGCGCGCATAGCACTCGTCGAGGCTGGAGAAACCCTCCAGGGCTTCGGTCACCAGCAGCGCCTGCCATTGTCCGTCGACCTTGCGGCAGCCGGAATAGACCAGGCGCGGCACGCGAATACCAAGCGACTCGAAGGCCCGTAGCGCATCGCGCTCGCGCATGGCGGTGGGATAGCCGAAAGGGCGCTGCCAGTCGCGGTAGACGTGGCCGGTCTGCTGCTTGCGATAGAGCAGCCGTCCATCGCCGGTGTACACCCGCTGCACGCCGCTGGCCCCGCCGCGCCGCTCGTTGGGCTCCTCGACCCAGCTGCCGGGTACCTGCAACCACTGGTCGATGGCGGAGTCGCCGGAGATACGTTGCAGGGATGCCAGATCGGGAGCCATCGTTATTCCTTTCGCAAGATATAGACCCGCCACATGTGATACAGCGGGATGAAATCGAGATGCTTCTGGACGACGAAGCCGGCGTCGCGGAACTCGCGCTCGACCGTTTCGGCTGGTAACACGAAGCGGTTCTGGTAGCCGGTCTGTTCCCCGTTCGCTACCCGCCGTGCCTCCATGCGCCTACGCTTCCAGGCCTTGAAATTGCCATCGACCCAGAGGGAAAGAATCACGCTGTCCCGCGTGACCCGGTGAAACTCGCGGAGCAGGACACGTCGATCGTCCGCCTCGCCGATGTGGTGGAGCAGCCGCATGCAGAAGATATTGTCCACCGAGCTGTCCGGCAGGTCGATGGCGAAAGCGGAAGTCTGCAAGGGCCGTACCCGTTTCACCACACCGTCCGGCTGGCCGGCGCAGGCGACCGCCAGCATGTCCGCGGAATTGTCGGCGCCGATGATCACCCGGTTGTCCTTTTCCGCCAGCAGCGGCCAGAAGCGTCCGGCGCCGCAGGGCAGGTCGAGCACCAGGTTGGGCTGCCCCGCGAGCTTCAGCGCGTGCCGGGCGAGTTGGACGTCGCGCCGGTGGGAAAGTTTCCGGGCGAGGCCGTCCTGATGCTTCTTCAGGTAGGCCTCAGCATGCTCGCGATCATACTTGTGAGAAAAGTCGAGGTCGACAGGCGGATTGTTCATGACGGGAACTCCAGGATTCATGAGACGAACGGTATGAATCCAGCCGTCAAGCTCGGGTCAAGGGGTGGTGAATTTTTCGTCAAGCAACATCGAGTAAAACTTCGAACCGGCAGCCGTGCGGCTCCACCGCGCTGAGGGTTACGCTCCAGCCCTCGGCCGCGCAGATCCGCTTCACCAGCGAGAGCCCGAGGCCAAGGCCTTCGCCGCGCCCGGAGCTGGAACTGCCGCGAACGAAGGGCATGAAGATGCGTTCGCGTTGTTCTTCCGGGACGCCCGCCCCGGTGTCCTCGACGCTGAAACCATGCTCGTCGAGGGTCAGCGTGATGCTCCCGGCATCGGTGTAGTGGGTCGCGTTGCGCAACAGGTTGCCCATCACCGCGCGCAGCAGTGGCGCGTTGAACTGGCCGGCGCAGGCACCTTCGTTGCGGTAGTGCAGGGTCAGTCCTCGCGCCTCGACCTGTTCGCGCCAGACCTGGACCAGGTCGTCGGCGATGCTCTCCAGGCTACCGTGGGGCGCCAGGCTTTCCTCGCCCTTCTGCGCACGCGCCAGCAACAGGAAGGTTTGCACCAGGTCGCGCATCTCCTCGGTGGCCTTGGTCATCCGCTCCAGTTGGCCACGGGCGCGCGGGCCGAGGCTGGGTTCTTCGGCCAGCAGTTCGCACGAGGTGGCGATGACCATCAACGGCGTACGCAACTCATGACTGACGTCGCTGGTGAACAATTGCTCGCGCTTGAGCGCGTCGCGCAGGCGGCCAAGGGTCTCGTCGAAGGAAGCGGCCAGCTCGCCGACCTCGTCGTTGGCGTAGTCCGGCGCCAACGGCGGCGCCAGACCGAGCAACTGTTCGCGATGCCGCACCTGGCGCGCCAGGCGCACCACCGGCTCCATCACCTTGCGCGCGAGCATCCAGCCAAGCAGGCCGGCCAGGGCGATGCTCAGCACGTAGCCGGTCAGCACCGAGGCGTAGAGCACCTGCTCGCGCGCTTCGAAATCGCTCTGGTCCTGCAGCAGGACGAAACGGCGACCATCGATATCGCGCACCAGCGCATGGAACGACAAGTCGCCCTCGAACACTTCGTGGAAACCGACATCCAGTTGGTCCAGCGCCGGCGGCATGGCGTAGGAGCCCTGGCCGTCGCTGATGAAGAAGCGCATGCCGGGATCGAGCACCGGGTTGCGTCCCTGGGCCAGGTCGTCGCGCAGGATGCGCTCCAGTTCGCCGCCCAGGTCGCGGGAAATCAGGCGCTCCTCGATGATGTGGACCACGCCGACGATGCCGGCGGAGAACAGTCCCCCCACGGCGACCGTCATCAACATGAAGGCGATGACGATCCGGCGGGCGAGGCTCTGCTTATACTCCATTCGGCTCCTCCGCCAGGCGGTAGCCAACGCCATGCACCGTATGCAGCAAGGCCACGGAGAATGGCTTGTCGATCACCTGACGGAGTTGATGGACGTGGCTGCGCAGGCTGTCGCTGTCCGGGCAGTCGTCGCCCCAGACCGCTTCCTCCAGGGCATCCCGGCGCACCACATGGGGGCTCTTCTGCATCAGCACGGCGAGCAGCTTGAGGCCGATCGGGTTGAGCTTGAGCGACTTGCCCGCGCGCTTGACCTCCAGGGTGTCCAGGTCATAGCTCAGATCGGCCACGCTCAGCTCGCGGCGGCCGCCACCCTGGGCGCGACGCAGCACCGCCTCGATGCGTGCGGAAAGTTCGGAAAGGGCGAAGGGCTTGACCAGGTAATCGTCGGCGCCGGAACGAAACCCCTGCAGGCGGTCGTCCAACTGGTCGCGGGCGGTGAGCATGATCACCGGCGTATCGCGCCGTGCGTCTTCGCGCAGGCGCCGGCACAGGGCATAGCCGTCGATTCCCGGCAGCATCACGTCGAGCACGATCAGGTCGTAGTGCTCGGTGGCCGCCAGGTGCAGGCCGGACAGCCCGTCCTGCGCGCAATCCACGGTATAGCCCTTGAGCGACAGGTAATCGGCCAGGTTGGCCAGGATGTCGCGGTTGTCTTCGACCACCAGTATTCGCATGTCCCACTCCTTCGCAGGAAGACCGATCGAGCGCCTCTCGCGCATTTACGGATTCTTCACCGGCGATTCACACCGGCTCTACGCTCGCCACCAGAGACTGCATGGTGTCTTCCATGGCCGCCGATCATAGCGGCTTTGCGGATGCGCACGAACCCCGGCGGTGGATTTAACCAGCGTCGAAGTCAAGAGAACGTCAACGCCAGCGTTGGAGATCGCATGACCCAGGCCGCCGTCCATTCCCCTTCCCGTCCATTCAACCCCTGGCTGTTCCTCGCCCTGCCGCTGGGCCTGGCGGCACTGCTGCTGGCCTTCGAGCCGGTGACCCTCGACCTCGCCCTGGCCAACTTGATGTACGACCCGGGCGCCGGCTTCATCGGCCGGCACAGCTGGTTCCTGGAGAACATCCTGCACGACCGGGTCAAGCAACTGGTGATCGCCATCAGCGTCCTCGGCCTGCTGGTCTCCATCGCCGGACTGTTCCACCGGCCATGGCGCGCACTGAGCAGGCCGCTGGCCTATGTGTTCCTCGCCATGAGCCTTGCAGCCAGCATAGTCACTCCGCTCAAGGCGCTCACCGCCGTGCAGTGCCCCTGGAGCCTGGCGCAGTTCGGCGGCGAGGAAACCTACAGTTCGCTGCTCAGCCCGCGGCCGCCGACCGAGCACCCCGGACGCTGCTGGCCGGGCGGGCACGCATCGTCCGGATTCGTCCTGTTCGCGCTGTTCTTCGCCCTGCGCGACCGCAAGCCCAGGCTGGCGCGCTACGCCCTGGCCTTCGCCTTCGCCATGGGCTGCCTGCTGTCGCTGTCGCGCATGCTGCAAGGTGCGCACTTCCTCTCGCACAACCTGTGGACGATGCTGTTCGACTGGCTGATCTGCCTCGGCCTGTACCGCCTGATGCTCTACCGACCGGAGAAGCGAGGACAGCGCAACGGCGGCGCCGACGAAAACCGCGTTCAGGGAGACGGTTCGTCCGCTCCCAGCACGCCGAACTCGATGGGCACCTTCATGTAGAACAGCCGCACGCCGGCCTGGCGGATCGACTCGAACAGCCGTTCTGCCTGCTCGGGATCGACCGCCATGAGGATTTCCTGCGGCTGGTCGGCCAGCTCGAAGAAATGCATCGAATGCAGCCGGCCGCTCTGGCCGAAGCCTTCGCTGGCAGCCAACGCGGTGGCACCGCGCACGCCCAGGCGGCGCGCCTCTTGCAGCAGCCAGTCGCAGATCGGCTGGCCCTGGTGGCAGCGCCCCTGCTGGGTGATGAAGGTCAGTTGATAGCCTTGCATGGTCGGTCCTCCCGCTGCGCTATTTGCCCAGCATCCAGTTCATCGAGAACAACCCCAGCAGAGTCATCAGCAACGAGCCGCTGACGTGCGTCGCGATGGCCCCGGCGGCCCAACCCAGGCGGCCCTCCTGAAGCAGGCTGACGACCTCGGCGGAAAAGGTGGAGAAAGTGGTCAGGCCGCCGCAGAACCCGGTGATGATCAGTAGCCGCCATTCCGGAGCGATGCCCGGCGCCTGGGCGAAATAGGCAATCGCCGCACCGATGACATAGCCGCCGACCAGGTTGGCCAGCAGCGTGCCGGGGGGAATGCTGGACAGCAGGCTGTTCAGCTTGAGCCCGAGGAACCAGCGCAGCAACGCCCCCAGGGCGGCGCCGAGGGCGATGGCGAGAATGGATTTCCACATAGTCCTGTCCTTGTAGGAGCGATTCGGACAGGCGGCAGGCGAGCGCCTACGCGCCTTTCCAGGTTCATGCGTAGGCATCATCAGCCCCAGGGGCGGTTGAAGGAGGAATGCCATCTCCTGTCGGCAAGATTGGCACAAAGCGAGGCACCTATCAAAGGCCGGAGTACGCCGGATCGCCCGAAGCGTGCCAGTCTAGGGAACCTTTCCCCTTCCTTCGCCGGAGTCCCCCATGCGCCCAGCCCTGCTGCTTTGCTGCCTGTTCCTGTCCGCCACCGCCCAGGCCGAGGATTGCTCGCCGCAAACCTCTGTCGGTAGCTGGTGCGAGCTGCCGCTCGCGGCCCTCCACCCGACCCAGCAGAATGTCGGCCTGCTGCAGGTCGAGGATGACCAGGCCAAGCTCGCCGGGAAGAAGCCCAAGGCTCTCGAGCGCTACTTGCGCAAGAAGGAGATTCCGGTGGTGATCGGCCCCGGCGGCCGCTTCTACCTCACCGATCGCCATCACCTGAGTAGCGCGCTCTGGCGCCTGGACCCGAAACAGGGCGTACCGGTGAAGGTGATCGGCCGGCTACCCCAGGCCACCGACTTCTGGAAGAAGATGCAGGAAAACCACTGGGTCTGGCTGCACGATGCGCGTGGCGCGGAGATCCCGCCCGAGGCGCTGCCGGACGCTCTCGCCGGGCTTGGCGACGATCCCTACCGCGCCCTGGCCGGCTACGCCGAGGACGAGAACGCCTTCGACAAGGATCGGCAGAGCTATTTCATCGAATTCCACTGGGCGCGCTATTTCGGCGAACGCATGCACTGGCGGCCGATCAGCCGCGCCACTCTGCCCGACGACCTGAAGCAGGCGCTGCGCCTGGCCTGCGAACCGGCGGCAAAGGAGCTGCCGGGCTACCGCCAGGACTGCCCGCGCTGAGGAATAAAAAAAGCCCCGCCGAAGCGGGGCTTTTCCAACCACAGGGGCCGGTCGGCTGTCGGGTAAGAAACGGCCATTACTGACCGTCCCTCCCCTAAGAACTGTACGTGCGAGTTTCCCCGCATACAGCTCAAGCCTTTGTAAGCCCTTTCTCAGTTGAAAGAGCCGGTGCCGCACTGTGTAACTGTCGATGACAGTTGGGATGCAACAACACCAGATTGCCCAGCTCGTCGCATCCGCCCTTGTGCCGCTCGATAACATGGTGAATGTTCCACCCGCTTTCGAACGTAATCAACTGCTTGCACATCGGGCAGCGCTTGCTCTGGCCAAGCCACAGCGTCAGCGTCTTCCGCTTCCCCTCGTCCGAGCTTCGCCACGCATATTCCAGCCGTTGCTCGAAGTACATCTCGTCCTCTGGGGCGTATGGGTTAGCCTCCGCCTTGATCTTGGTGTGCCGCTTGATCGGCGTATCGCTGGCGTACAACAAGTGGAGCAGTTTGCCGCTGGGGTGTAGCCCGGAGAATACCCAACTACGTGTTCCCACGCGCTTGAAGTATTTTTCCTTGATCCAACGTTTGCAGCGATTCAGATGTCGCCGCCTGCACCATCGCCATAGCAATTTCCAGATCCTGTAATCCACGTAGTTGAAGGTCTGCTTGGCGACAATCGGCCGATGATAATTGGCCCAACCCCGAATAACTGGATTGAGCTGCTTGATCAACAGGCTGGCCGGTGCCGCTTTGTTCGCTTCAACCAACGCCTTAACCTTGGCCAGAAATGCTTTCACGTTCTTGTGGGCTGGCTTTATCAGCAGCTTGTCACCGTACTTGCGAATATTCTGACCGAGGAAATCGAACCCATCCGATACATGCGTGAACAACGTTTTCTCCACCGCAAGGCTCAACCCCCGCTCGGCCATGAAGGCTTCGACGAGTGGCTTCACCTCGTTTTCCAGCAGCTCTTTCGAGATGCCGGTGATGACGAAATCATCTGCGTATCGCACATAGTTGACCTTGGTCTTGTAGCTGGCTTTGGTATTACGCTGCCCGAACCGAGATTCGAGCTCCTTTTCCAGTCCATCAAGGGCCAGGTTGGCCAATACGGGCGAGATGATCCCTCCTTGCGGAGTTCCCGCCCCTGTCGGATTCAATCGACCGGATTCCAAATATCCCGCTTTCAGCCATTTCCTTAGAACCACTTTGTCCATCGGGACGTTAGTGATCAGCCAGTCGTGACTGATGTTGTCGAAACATCCCTTTATATCGCCCTCCATGACCCACTGCGCAGAATGCTTGCGACCGAGATTGACGAACAATTGCTCGATTGCATCTGCCGTGGAACGGTGAGGGCGAAAGCCATAGGAATTTCGGTCGGCTGTGGTCTCAGACACCGGTTCAAGTGCCAGCAGGTATAACGCCTGCATCGCTCGATCCAGCATCGTCGGAATCCCCAGCGGTCTACGCTGGCCATTTGCTTTGGGAATGTAAATCCGCCGCAGTGGCCGGGGCTTGTAGCCCCTGCGCTCTAACCGAAAAACTGCCTTCCATTTGCTTTCAGGCGTGCTCCAGGTTTCCCCATCGACGCCGGGAGTCCTGCGACCCCGGTTTTCAGTGACCCGTTTAACCGCCAATACCTTGGCGGCAAACGAGCGAACCAGCATACGCTGCAAGGTTTTCACCTGCCGCCATTGCTGATTCTTGGCTGCCTTCGCGATCCGTACCTGTAGCCCTCGCACCTGTCGATGACCTGTTTCCCAGTCTATCGAATGCCAACTGATGGCCAGATGGGAGGACGCAGGTACTTCTATTTCAGACGCACTCATCTTGCTTTTCCTCCAGAGAAGATTTCCCCAGAGGGCAGTAGACGCACGTCGCCCTTGTGGGGGAGTGAGTACACTGCCCCGCAAGGGATTTCTATGAGTTAGACGCAGCCGGTCAAACCGACAAACGTCTGTTCTTGATGGCTTTACAGGCCTTCTCGCGATCAAAGACCAGTCGGAAGTCAGCACCGTTTCCAGTCAGGGCAGAGCCCTTATCCAACCCCATTACAGGGAGGCATTCGCTTTATCCGACATCCTCTACCCGCATTTTCAACAGTCTTCCTCACGGTCGACCTGCCTTGCCATACAGGCCAATGGCGAAAATACGGGCTTACCGAGTTCCATAACCGTCACAAGGATGGGTTAGGCCCTGCCTATTCACCGATGACTCAATGTCAGCGTGCCCCCAGATGTAAAAGGGACAACCAGTCATGCACCATTTTGGTCAAAGCCTATCAGCAACTTTGGCTCCATGCGGTTGACGGTGTTTATCAGCAGTTCACTTACGTTGGCCATACCAACCAGCCTAGCGTCTCACCCGCGTGTTGCTCGCAGGGTCTGCATGGTGCCTCGCGGCGACCACACACCACAGAATCATGGGACTACATTGTCAGGAAGCTTCGCACCCCGCCGTTACCAGCGACGCACTATCCCTAGGCTACTTTTGGCTGAACAAAAGGTCTCGCGCCCCTCTACCTTGCGGTTTCCGGGTGAGACAATGACAGCTATGGCTTGCGCCCTATAGATAGGAGCAGGCCAGCTCTTTGGACACGATTTCCCATACCTCCCTCGCAGTGATTCAAAATCTGCAAGCTCAGTACGCATATCGTTCTGATGATTTCCAGAGAGAAAATCACGATATATAGGCGACATTACGCCGAATTCTAAGCACCTTGTGAGTGCCGGAAATCCGGGTTTTGACGCCCGGACTTCGGGTTTTTTAAGCTGTTTCTGCGGGAAAGTGATCACCGGTTCAACCGGTGATCACCTAAGATGTAGCCCGCTAGGTGCTTCTACCTATAGCGACTCTCGTCGCACTACATCATGCCGCCCATGCCGCCCATGCCGCCCATGTCAGGCATGCCGCCCATGGCCGGCTTGTCTTCCACGATCTCGGCAACCATGGCTTCGGTGGTGATCATCAGACCGCCGATGGAGGCCGCAGCCTGCAGAGCGGAACGAGTGACCTTGGCCGGGTCCAGGATGCCCATCTCGATCATGTCGCCGTACACGCCGGTAGCAGCGTTGAAGCCGTAGTTGCCGGAACCCTGCTTGACCTTGTCGACCACTACGCTCGGCTCGTCGCCGGCGTTGGCCACGATCTGGCGCAGCGGCGATTCGACGGCGCGACGCAGCAGGGCGATACCGACGTTCTGCTCCTCGTTGTCACCCTTCAGGCCTTCGATGGCTTGCAGGGCACGAACCAGGGCTACGCCGCCGCCGGGAACCACGCCCTCTTCCACCGCCGCACGGGTAGCGTGCAGGGCGTCTTCGACGCGGGCTTTCTTCTCTTTCATCTCGACTTCGGTGGCAGCGCCTACCTTGATCACGGCAACACCGCCGGCCAGCTTGGCCAGGCGCTCTTGCAGCTTCTCGCGGTCGTAGTCGGAAGTGGTTTCCTCGATCTGCTTGCGGATCTGCAGGACGCGGGCTTCGATATCAGCCTGCACACCGGCGCCATCGATGATGGTGGTGTTTTCCTTGTTGATCACGACGCGCTTGGCGTTGCCCAGGTGCTCCAGGGTAGCGCCTTCCAGGCTCAGGCCGACTTCTTCGCTGATCACGGTACCGCCGGTGAGGATGGCGATGTCCTGCAGCATGGCCTTGCGGCGGTCGCCGAAGCCCGGAGCCTTGACGGCCGCGACCTTGACGATGCCACGCATGTTGTTCACCACCAGGGTGGCCAGGGCTTCGCCCTCGACGTCCTCGGCGACGATCAGCAGCGGACGGCCGGCCTTGGCGACGGCTTCCAGCACCGGCAGCATTTCGCGGATGTTGGAGATCTTCTTGTCGACCAGCAGCAGCAGCGGGCTATCCAGCTCGGCAGCCATGGTGTCCGGCTTGTTCACGAAGTAGGGGGACAGGTAGCCGCGATCGAACTGCATGCCTTCGACGACGGACAGTTCGTTTTCCAGGCCCGAGCCTTCCTCGACGGTGATCACGCCTTCTTTACCGACTTTTTCCATGGCTTCGGCAATGATCTGGCCGATGGACTCGTCGGAGTTGGCGGAGATGGTGCCTACCTGGGCGATGGCCTTGGTGTCGGCGCAGGGCTTGGCCAGCTCTTTCAGCTGGGCGACGATGGCCACGGTGGCCTTGTCGATGCCACGCTTCAGGTCCATCGGGTTCATGCCGGCGGCAACGGCCTTCAGGCCTTCGTTGACGATGGCCTGGGCCAGGACGGTCGCGGTGGTGGTGCCGTCACCGGCAGCATCGTTGGCCTTGGAGGCAACGTCTTTCACCAGTTGCGCGCCCATGTTCTCGAACTTGTCTTTCAGCTCGATTTCCTTGGCGACGGAAACGCCATCCTTGGTGATGGTCGGAGCGCCGAAGGACTTGTCCAGAACCACGTTGCGGCCTTTCGGGCCGAGGGTGGCCTTGACGGCATCGGCCAGCACGTTCACGCCGACCAGCATTTTCTTGCGAGCGGAATCGCCGAACTTAACTTCTTTGGCAGCCATGTTCTCTTTCCTCTAAATCGAATTCGGTGAAAACGGAGTGGTGAGACCGATCAGTCTTCCAGGACGGCGAGGATTTCGGACTCGCCCATCACCAGCAGTTCCTCGCCATCGACCTTGATGGCGTTGCTGCCGGAGTAAGGCCCGAAGACCACCTTGTCGCCCACCTTCACTGCCAGAGCGCGCACTTCGCCGTTGTCCAGTACACGACCGGTACCTACGGCTACCACTTCACCGCGGTTCGGCTTCTCGGCGGCGGAACCCGGCAGCACGATGCCGCCTGCGGTCTTGGTCTCTTCCTCGCTGCGACGGATAACGACGCGATCATGCAGAGGACGAAGCTTCATAGTCGTAACTCTCCCAAACAGTGGTTTCCAACGGCCGGATCGAAGTCCGGCGGGTTTTGTTGAAGCCGGCGTTGCCGGGTTGCGACTCGACGCGCGAGCCGCGTAAGACAGCCTGCCCTTGTGGCAGGGACCTTGCGGTGACCGTTACATAAGGTCGCTACAAGCCATTTCAAGGGCATGCAGTGAAAATTTTTTTCAGTTGCGCGAATCGTCGCGGCGCTCGTACTCGCCCTCGATGACGTTCGGCCGCGACGGACCCTGTCCGTAGCGGGCGTTCAGGTCGTCGGCAAAGGCGCGCCGGCGCAGCGCCTGCTGTTCGACGCGGCGGCGCAGGCCGCCGAGCATCAGGCGACGGGTGAAAGGAATCAGGCAGAGGATGCCGAAGATGTCGCTGATGAAACCCGGCAGCATCAGCAGGCCGCCGCCGACGGCGATCAACAGGCCTTCGAGCATTTCCTGCTCCGGCAGTTCGCCACGGGCCAGTCGTTCGCGGGCGCGCCAGGCGGTGGCCACACCGGCCACGCGCAACAATGCGGCACCGATGAAGGCGCTGGCGACGATCAGGAACAGGGTCCAGCCGACCCCGATGACACTGCCGACCTTGATCAGGACGGCCAGCTCGACCAGCGGGAAGAGCAACAGCAGAAAGAGGAAAACGCGCATTTCAGAGTCCTTGGCGGGGCCCGTTTGCCCCCGGTACCACCAGTAGTTGGCGCCAGCCGGGGAAGAATTCAACCCTGCTCCGGCTCGACGGTCGGCCAGCGCTCGGCCCTGGCCAGTTGCACCAGCGCCTGGCGCACGGCCCCGGGGTTGCCGCAGGCGGCGGGGAACGGCAGCCAGTGCAGGCCCTGGCCGATGCGCAGGTGGAAACCTTCTGTATCAATTCCCGCCAGCTGCGCCGCGGCATGCGCCGGCAGTCCGGCCAGTTCCACATAGTGGGCGATGGCGGCGGCGTGGTCGCTGTTCATGTGCTCGACCATGCCGCGCTCGGCTTCTCCGGCGAACGGATTGGCCAGCGGCACGCGCTCGGCGGCCAGCCAGTGGATCGCGCCGAAACCGCCGATGAAACGCCACTGGACCGGCTGCAGCACCCAGAAATCGAAATCGTGGACCCGATGGTAGTCGGCGGACTCGGGGAAATAGCGGTAATAGCGCTCGGCCGCCGCGGCGACCTCCTCCTCCGCCAATTGCCGCGCCTCGGCCAGCAGGGTGAGGCGGCCGACAGCCTGGATATCCTCGGCGCCGCGCTCGCCTACCAGCATCGAGCAGCGCGGGTCCGCCTGCAGGTTGTGGGTGTGCTGGGCGATCCGGCTGATCAGGATCAGCGGCCGGCCTTCAGCATCCAGGCAATAGGGAACCACCGAGCCGAAAGGAAAGCCCGGCCATTTCTTCGAGTGGGTGGAAAGGACCGCACGGTATTCCTTGAGCAGCAATTCTCGGGCATTCTTTGCAGCTTCAACGCTCAATTTATGACTCCTTGCATAGAATCCGTCGTAAACGGACGGGCATATCAAAGTACGTTCGCAGGTGCCGGCAAGGTCCGCTTCCAGAAACTGCTCGTGGGGTTCCAAGCAATGCAATTGAAAGACAAGGTCATCATCATCACCGGCGGCTGCCAGGGGCTCGGTCGGGCAATGGGCGAATATCTCGCCGGCAAGGGCGCCAGGCTGGCCCTGGTCGATCTCAACCGCGAACGTCTCGACGAAGCCGTCGCTGCCTGCAAGGCCGCCGGCGGCGACGCTCGCGCCTACGTGTGCAACGTGGCGGACGAGGAACAGGTTACCCACATGGTGGCCCAGGTCGCCAGCGACTTCGGCGCGATCAACGGCCTGGTCAACAACGCCGGCATCCTCCGCGACGGCCTGACCATCAAGGTCAAGGACGGCCAGTTGAGCAAGATGAGCCTGGCCCAATGGCAATCGGTGATCGACGTCAACCTCACCGGTGTGTTCCTTTGCACCCGCGAAGTGGCGGCGAAGATGATCGAGCTGAAGAACGAAGGCGCGATCGTCAACATTTCCTCGATCTCCCGCGCCGGCAACATGGGCCAGGCCAACTACTCGGCAGCCAAGGCCGGGGTCGCCGCGGATACCGTGGTCTGGGCGAAGGAACTGGCGCGCTACGGCATCCGCGTGGCCGGCGTGGCGCCGGGCTTCATCGAGACCGAGATGACCGCCGGGATGAAACCCGAGGCGCTGGAGAAGATGACCGCCGGCATCCCCCTCAAGCGTATGGGCAAGCCGGTGGAGATCGCCCACTCGGTGGCCTACATCTTCGAGAACGACTACTACACCGGCCGCGTTCTCGAACTGGACGGCGGCCTGCGCCTGTAGGCCCCGGCCCCGCAAGGAAAAAGCCCCGCTATCGCGGGGCTTTTTCGTGCAGGCCGGCTTACCAGCCGACCCCGAGGCCGAAGGTATAGCGGCGCTGGTTGACGTTGCCGTCGTTGCCGCTGAACTTGTCCCATTCCGCCTTCATGCTCAGCGAAGCCCAGCTGGTCAGCTTGTAGCGGATCCCCGCCTCGGTCTGCAGCTCGTAGTCCAGGCCGGATTGCAGCGGCTTGCTGACCTCGCCGTTGGTGAACAGCTCGAACTGCTTGGCCAGCAGGTAGCGGTTGTAGTCCCACTTGAAGCTCGACGAATAGAAGTGCTCCTTCTCGCCATCGGCGAACTCGTAGTCGTTGCGGTTGACCAGGGTGGCGATGGAGAACGCGCCCAGCTCGTTGTCCCAGAACTGGTAGCCGGGGCCGGTACCGACGGTACGCTTCTTCGCCAGGTCCTCGATCATGTCGCGCTTGTAGGCGACCTGGCCCTGCCAGAACCAGTGGTCGTCGATGAAGCGGTCCAGCGCGTACTGGCCGGAATAATTGTCGGTGCTGACCTGGCCGTTCTTCTTCTCGCGGTTGTACTCGCCCTGCACGTTGTGGCGCCAGAGTCCGTGGCGGGCGTTGGTCTTGAAATCGATGTCGTAGTCGGACACATCGTTCTCGGCCTGCTTGCGGTCCAGCGAGAAATCGACGTTGCCGTTCCATACCCAGTCCTGGAGGATCGGCTTGGGCGGCATCATCTGCTGGATGCTGGCCAGCTCCACGGTCTTCGGCTCGCCGTTGACCAGGGTCACCTGGCCCGGCCCGGCGGCCTTGATGCCCTTGGAGTGCTCGCCAGTCTCGGCATCCTGCTTGACCAGCAGGTTCTGCTCGCTCTCGAAGGTGGAGATCTTGTCCCACTTGAGCGTGATGTCGCCGCCATAGTCGGTCTTCAGCAGCAGCTTGCCGCCGTCGAACAGGGTGATCTTGCCGGTAAGGCGGTCACCGTTCTTCATCCAGACCGTATCGGCAAGGGCAGAGGTGGAACTTGCAAGGGCAGCGAGGCACAGCAGGATTCTCGACAACATGAGCACAAATCAACTGAGTTGGGTTCGAAGAGGCCGGCATTATCCAAATGCCGGGCGGCAGAGCAAGGACCGGGGCACGGGCGGTAAAGTTCAGCCGGATCGACCGAAAGGTGAGCCGCGTCACCAGCCGACGCCGACCCCGATCAGGTAATGCCGGTCGGACTGGGTGCCCCCCTCGGTGCGCAACTGGTCCAGTTCATAGAGGAACGAAAGACGCGCCCAACTGTTCAGGCGATAGCGCAGGCCGTATTCGCTGTCGAGCAGGTAGTCGATCCGCTCGATGCCGGGAACCAGCACGGTCCCCTTGCTGTACAGCTCCAGCCGGGTGCCGGCGAGCAGCCGCTTGTAGTCCCACTCCAGCGAATAGGAGGTGAAATCCTCGCGCGGCTGATCGCGCCACTCCAGTTGCCAGCGACTGATCTCGGCGACCAGGTCGAAACGCCCGAGTTCGTCGTCCCAGAACTGGTAGCCGGGGCCGGTTCCCAGCGCACTCTGGCGATCGAGGTTGTCGATCGCATCGTGCTTCTGCGAATAGCTGCCGCGCCAGAACCAGTGTTCGTCGAAGAAGCGATCGAGGTCGTAGTCCAGCTCCCAGTTGTCCTCGACCTTGCGCCCGTCCTTCTTTTCCCGCTCC
Organism: Pseudomonas sp. B111; assembly: GCF_026428275.1. Lineage (NCBI taxonomy): Bacteria > Pseudomonadati > Pseudomonadota > Gammaproteobacteria > Pseudomonadales > Pseudomonadaceae > Pseudomonas > Pseudomonas sp. B111. The sequence goes on from NZ_CP097857.1 coordinate 6,263,685, forward strand.
ACTTCCCCCGCCAGCACGTGGCGCCAGGCACCGTGGCGAAGCCGGGTATCGCCCTTGAGCTTCCATTCGTCCTTGTCGCTGTCGTTGCGCTTGCTATCCAGCTTGACGTCGAGATTGCCCTCCCAGACCAGGTCCTCCACCAGCGGTCGCGGCGGCACCATCTGGCGAATACTGGCCAGCGGGACGGTATGGCTGCCGCCATCGACGATCCGCACCATGCCCTTGCCCGCCGCCTCCAGGGTTCGGCTACGCTGCCCGGATACGCCCTGCTGCTTGATCAGCAGGGGTTTGTCGGAACTGATGGTGTCGATATCCTTCCAATCGATCAGCACCTGGCCGGCATAACGGGTCTTCAGCGCCAGCTTGCCGCCGTCCATCAGCACGATCTCGCCGGACAGGCGGTCACCGTTGTCCAGCCATACGGTGTCGGCCAGCACGGGGCCGGCCAGGAGCATCACGACGATTGAACAGAGGGCTCTGAGCGACATGGGCGTTCACAAGGCGGACAGGAAAGGGAAAACCGATGAGCATGCCTGGGCCGGCAGCGACCCGGCAAGTGCCCAGGCGCGCCGCGAGGCCCTGTACCTGGTGCTGGCGCAGGTGCCGCCGGGGCAGGTGGTCAGCTACGGGCAACTGGCCGAACTGGCCGGCCTCGGCCGCGCCGCCCGCTGGGTCGGCAGGACGCTCAGCCAGTTGCCGGTGGATACCCGCCTGCCCTGGCATCGGGTTCTCGCCGCCGGCGGTCGCATCAGCCTGCCGGCGGACAGTCCCGGCGGTCGCGAACAACGCGCACGCTTGCGCGAGGAAGGCGTTCTCCTGCACAACGACAGGGTGGACATACGTCGGCATGGCTGGCTTACAGCGAAGTAGAGCGGTTAGAGTGCGCGTTATTTTTTGCGGAACGGTTACCCCATGACTCAGCAATCCTGGCGAGAGGCCCTGGTCGCCTACAAGTCTCCCGCCAGCCTGGCCCTCCTGCTGCTCGGCTTCGCCGCCGGCCTGCCGACCATGCTGGTGTTCAACACCCTGTCGGTGTGGCTGCGCGAAGCCGGCGTGGCGCGGGATACCATCGGTTTCGCCAGTTGGCTGGGGCTGGTGTACGCCTTCAAGTGGGTCTGGTCGCCGATGCTCGACCAGTGGCGCCTGCCCTTCGTCGGCCGTCTCGGCCGGCGCCGTTCCTGGCTGGTGTTCTCGCAGGTGCTGATCGCCCTGGGACTGCTCGGCATGGCCCTGTGCAATCCGCAGAGCCACCTGCCCTGGCTGATCGGCCTGGCCCTGCTGGTGGCGTTCGCCTCCGCCACCCAGGACATCGCGATCGACGCCTACCGCCTGGAAATCGCCGAGGATAGCCGCCAGGCCGCCCTCGCTGCCTGCTACATGACCGGCTACCGCGCGGCGATCCTGCTGGCCAGCGCCGGCGCGCTGATTCTCGCCGAATGGTTCGGCTCCACCAGCCTCAACTACAGCCAGTCGGCCTGGGGCCTGACCTATGCATTGTTCGCCCTGCTGATCCTGCCTGGGCTGGTCACCAGCCTGCTGATCCGCGAGCCGGCGGTGGACGTGCCGATCCACGTCAACCCGTCGCGTTTCGACTTCAACCACCAACTGCTCTCGGTGCTCCTGCTGCTGATCCTGCTGATCTCGCTGCCGGCGATGATCACCGCCCTCCTCGACCGCGCCTGGCCGCGCGCCGGCCTCTACGCGCTGCTCATGGGGATCTGCCTGTCGCCGTGGGGACGCCAGCAGATCCGCCCGGTCCGCGAACTGCTCGCCACCGTGCGCAGGCCGCTGCTGGTGGCGGCGCGCGGCAAGGAAGTGCCGCTGTTCGATTTCGTCCACCAGGCGGTCTCGGTGATGGTGCTGATCATCCTCCTCGTCACCGTCACCGCCATGTGCCGCGCCTACTACTCCGGTGCCTGGCCGCGCGGCACGCTGTTCCTGCTGATCGCCGCGTCCTGCCTGTCGGCACCCGGACGCCTGCTGATGGCCCCGGTGCTGACGCCGATCACCGAGTTCGTCCAGCGCTATCGCTGGCAGGCCCTGCTGCTGCTCGGCCTGATCTCCACCTATCGCCTGTCGGACACGGTGATGGGGGTGATGGCCGGGGTCTTCTACATCGACATGGGCTTCTCCAAGGAAGTCATCGCCAGTGTCAGCAAGGTCTTCGGCGTACTCATGACCCTGATCGGCGCCGCCGCCGGCGGGGTGCTGATCGCCCGCTTCAGCATCCTCTCCATCCTGTTCATCGGCGGTGCCGCTTCGGCTGCCACCAACCTGCTGTTCGCCATGCTCGCCCAGCTCGGCCCGCTGCACGCCGAGGCCCTGCCCAGCCATGACGTGATCAGCCTGGTGATGGCGCTCGAGCCGCACGTGCTGATGCTGGTGATGACCATCACCCTCGACAACTTCAGCGGCGGCCTCGCCGCCTCGGCCTTCGTCGCCTACCTGTCGAGCCTGACCAACCTGAAGTTCTCCGCCACCCAGTACGCCATGCTCAGCTCGACCATGCTCCTGCTGCCGCGCTTCATCGGCGGCTACTCCGGAACCATGGTCGAGAGCCTCGGCTACGAGCACTTCTTCTACGTCACCGCGGTGATGGGCATTCCCACCCTGCTGCTGATCGGCTGGTTGTGGCTGCGCCGCGCGCCGTCCAGCGAGACGCCGGCGCCGGGCCACCAGAACGCCGAGCAGCACTGAGGCAAGAATGAAAAAGGCCGGCATTCGCCGGCCTTTTTCGTGGATCGTGCGGGCCTCAGTCGGCCATCGCGCCCTGCACAACCTTGACCACCCGCTGCGGGAAGGGAATGCCGATACCTTCCTTGCCCAGCGCGTCGCGGGCCTTTTCGTTGAACATGAACATCACGTCCCAGTAGTCGGCGTTCTTCACCCAGACCCGCAGGGACAGGGTAATCGCGCTTTCGCCGAGATTGGAAACCACCGCCACCGGTGCCGGGTCCTTCAGAACCCGCGGATCGTCGGCCATGGCCAGGAGAATGTTCTGCGCATTCTTCAGATCGGCGTCGTAGTCGATGCCGACGTCGAAGATCACCTTGCGCAGCGGCTCGGCGGAGTAGTTGGTCACCGTTCCGTTGGACAGCGCCCCGTTGGGCACGATGATCCGCTTGTTGTCGCCGCTACGCAGCACGGTGTGGAAGATCAGGATCGAATCCACGGTACCGGCCACGCCCTGCGCCTCGATCCAGTCGCCGACCTTGAACGGGCGGAACAGCAGGATCAGCACGCCGCCAGCGAAGTTAGCCAGGCTGCCCTGCAGGGCCAGGCCGATGGCCAGGCCGGCGGCGCCGATGGCGGCGACGAAGCTGGTGGTCTGGATGCCGATCATGGAAGCCACGCTGACCACCAGCAGGATCTTCAGGACGATGCTCACCAGGCTGCCGACGAAGCCCTGCAGGGTGCGGTCGACGCTGCGCCTGGCGAGCAGGCCGCCGACCCGGCCGGTCAGGGTGTTGATCAGCCACCAGCCGATCGCCAGGGTCAGCAGCGCCAGGGCGACCTTGCCGCTGTACTCCAGCACGATCGGCAGCCAGGACTCGGTCTGCTGCACCAGTCGGTCGTAGTTCAATTCCATGCATTACCTCCATTTCTCGAAAAAACACCCCTCCCTTCCGCAACGGAAACGGGACGGGCTTGCAGATTCCTGCCCGGACGCCGTGGGCCGACGTTCCCGGGCCTGGATACGAATCGGCGCAGCGCGGACGAACCGACGCTGCGCCGACAGGGGCGGACAACGCGGGAGAGGTCGCGGCGGCGCTACTCCCTATTGCGATGCCCGGGATGGCGAGAGGTTCCGAAAAACCTCGTCAATCGCGGAAGTTGGTGAACTGCAGCGGCATGCCGAGGGATTCGCCGCGCAGCAGGGCGATGGCCTCCTGCAGATCGTCGCGCTTCTTGCCGGTGACGCGCACCTGCTCGCCCTGGATGGCGGCCTGGACCTTGAGCTTGCGCTCCTTGATCAGGCCGACGATCTTCTTCGCCAGGTCCTTGTCGATGCCCTCGCGGAAGTTCACTTCCTGCTTGACCACCTTGCCCGACGGGTAGGCATCCTTGATCTCCATGCACTGGCTGTCGACCTTGCGCTTGACCAGGTTGGAACGCAGGATGTCGAGCATCTGCTCGAGCATGAAATCGGCTTCGGCGGTGAGGGTCACCGACTTGTCCTTGGCTTCGAAACTGCATTTGCCTTTCAGGTCGAAACGGCGATCCAGTTCCTTGATGGCGTTGTCCACGGCGTTGGTCAACTCGTGTTTGTCCAGTTCGGACACCACGTCGAACGAACGCATGTCATCTCTCCAGATGGACGGCGCGACAGGGTTCACAGACGGAACCGCGCCTGGCTTGACGGTAAAAAATGCCCGCCCATTATAACCGAGCCCTCGCGAGCGAATGCCCGCCGGTGTGGCGGAGACCGACGATTTCTTCCCGATGGCGCGCGCGATCGCGGCCGGGACCCGGCCTCCCGCGACGAACCGGGCCCTTGCCGGCAGCGTACCGGCGCCCATCCTCTTCTCGAGTCCGTTCATGCCCAACCCCGATCTCAGCATCCTGGTCGTCGACGACGCCAAGTTTTCCAGCGCCATGATCGGCCGCGCCCTCAGCCAGGCCGGCTACCAGGACATCCGCTTCGCCAGCAGCGCCAGCGAGGCCCTGCAGCAGCTCGAACAACGCCCGGTCAGCGTGCTCCTGGCCGACTGGCTGATGCCGGAGATGGACGGCCTGGAACTGACCGCCCGGGTCCGCCAACTGGACGAAAGCATCAACCACTACACCTACATCGTCCTGCTCACCGGCAAGGAAGGCGAGAACGTCCTCGGCGAGGCCTTCGACCGCGGCGTCGACGACTTCGTCAGCAAGGCCGCAATGAACGAGCAACTGGTGCCGCGCATCTACGCAGCCGACCGCCTGTGCAACACCCTGCAACGGTTGCTGGTGGAAAACCGCCTGCTCACCGAAAACATCGCGCGGATGGAAGAACGCAACCTGGTGGATACCCTCACCGGCCTCGGCAATCCCCGCTACCTGCGCCAGAAGCTGGCCGACAGCCTGCGCCAGGTGGAAACCCGCGGTGGAGCGCTGTGCTACCTGCTGGTCGGCATGCCCGAGGCACCGGTCCTGCGCCAGCGGCACGGCGAGGCCTTCCATCGCGAGCTGCTGCTCGGCGTGGCCAGGCGCCTGCAACAGCTGGTCCGGCCGCTGGACGTGCTGGTGCGCCTGGACGAGCAGCATTTCGCCCTGATCACCCTGGTGGAGGACCTGCACGAATGCTCGTCGAGCAGCTTCAAGCGGCTGCACGACGGGCTCAACCTGAAGGCCTTCAAGACCAGCGAAGGCTTCATCAGCCTGAAAGCCGGCATCGCCATGCTCGGCCTCGACAGCGGGGCATTGCCGCTGGGCATCGACGAACTGCTGCAGCGCACCGAGGCCCTGTTGCCCGATGCCTATGCCAGCGGCAGGATCGCAACCTGCCGGCTACCGGCACTGCGCTAGACTTCGCTCTATCGTCAGCCATTCGCAGTAGCCACCATGACCTGGCATATCCTCGGCGCCGGTAGCCTCGGCAGCCTCTGGGCCGCGCGCCTCGGGCGCGCCGGCCTGCCCGTCCGCCTGATCCTGCGCGACCGACAGCGCCTGCGCCGCTACCAACAGGCCGGCGGACTGAGCCTGGTGGAAGACGGCCAGGCCAGCCTCTACCCGATCGCCGCGGAAACCCCGGACGGCGGGCAACCCATCCAGCGCCTGCTGCTGGCCTGCAAGGCCTACGACGCGGAGGAAGCCGCCTCCAGCGTGGCCCATCGCCTGGCCGGAAACGCCGAACTGCTGTTGCTGCAGAACGGCCTGGGCAGCCAGCAGGCGGTCGCCGCCCGCCTGCCGCGCAGCCGCTGCCTGTTCGCCTCCAGCACCGAAGGCGCGTTCCGCGATGGCGATTTCCGCGTGGTCTTCGCCGGCCGCGGGCACACCTGGCTCGGCGATCCGCGCGACACAAGCGCCCCCGCCTGGCTGACGCAGCTGTCCCAGGCCGGGATCCCGCACAGCTGGAGCGACGACATCCTCGAACGCCTGTGGCGCAAGCTGGCCCTGAACTGCGCGATCAACCCACTGACCGTCCTCCACGATTGCCGCAACGGCGGCCTGCGGCAGCACCCGGAAGAGATCGCCGCGCTTTGCGACGAACTCGGCCAGTTGCTCCACGCCAGCGGCTACGACGCCGCCGCCAGGAGCCTGCTGGAGGATGTCCGGGCGGTGATCGACGCCACCGCAGCCAACTATTCCTCGATGCATCAGGACGTCACCCGGGGCCGGCGCACGGAAATCGGCTATCTGCTCGGCTACGCCTGCCAGCACGGGCAGCGCCTGGGACTACCGTTGCCGCGCCTGGGAACCTTGCTCGCCCGCCTCCAGGCCCATCTGCGCCAGCGCGGTTTGCCCGACCGCTAAAGCGCGTTACCCTGCCCGCCATTCCTTTTCGCCGCGGACCGCCAGAGCCCATGAACCTGCGCCAGCGCCTCGACAACCTGCCCGTAGGGCAGAAACTGCTCGCCGCCCTGCTGATCCTGCTGGCCACCGTGCTGCTGGTGGCCAACCTGGCGTTCATCAGCGCCGCCTACTGGATTTCCCAGGAAAGCGTCGCCCCCCAGGCGATGCAGACCATCGGCCGGCTGATCGCCAACCCGGCGCTCAGCCAGCCGGCGCTCAGTTCGCCGCAGACCGCCGAGGTCCTGCTGCGCCAGCTCAACGATTACCAGCCGTTGCGCGCCGCGGCCCTGTACGACAGCAATGGGCTGATGCTAGCCGACCTGCAACGCGGCGACACCCTCAAGCTGCCGGCCCGCCTGGACCGCCTGGAGCACTGGAGGCGCGGCGAGTACCGCCTCAACGCGCTGATCGAACTGCCCCAGGAAAACGCCCGCCCCGGCTACCTGCTGCTGGTGGCCAGCGGCGAACTGCCGAGCGCGTTCTACACCGGAACCCTCACCGCCAGCCTGGCGATCCTCGGCGTCAGCGTGCTGCTCTGGCTGCTGGTGGCGCAGCAGATACGCCGCCTGATCACCCGGCCGATCCGCGATCTCGAGGAACTGTCGCGACAGGTCACCCGCGAGGAGAACTACGCCCTCCGCGCCCAGCGCGGCAACGGCGACGAAATCGGCCGCCTGGCCGACGCGTTCAACACCATGCTGACCCGCATCGAGGCCCGCGAGCAGCAGCTCAAGCGCGCCCGCGACGATGCCCAGGAAGCGGTCGAGCAGGCCCAGAGCCTGGCCGAGGAAACCCGCCGCTCGAACCGCAAGCTGGAACTGGAAGTGCAGGTGCGCAGCAAGATCGAGAAGAAGCTTACCGGTTTCCAGCACTACCTCAACAGCATCATCGACTCCATGCCTTCGGCGCTGATCGCGGTGGACGAGCAACTCTACGTCACGCAGTGGAACCAGGAGGCCAGCCAGCTTTCCGGCACCAGCCTGGACGATGCGGTCAACCAGCCGGTGTTCCTCGCCTTTCCCTCGCTAAAGCCGTTCCTTCCGCAGCTCACCCGGGCTGCCGAGAAGCACAGCGTGGAGCGTGTCGAACGGGTCACCTGGGCGCTGATCGACACGCCACGCCACTACGCCCTGACCTTCTACCCGCTGATGGGCGGCACCGGCCGCGGCGCGGTGATCCGCATCGATGACATCACCCAGCGGCTGAGCCTGGAAGAAGTGATGGTGCAATCGGAGAAGATGCTCTCGGTCGGCAGCCTCGCCGCCGGCATGGCCCACGAGATCAACAACCCGCTCGGCGCGATCCTGCACAACGTGCAGAACATCAAGCGGCGCCTGTCCCCGGAGCTGGCGAAGAACGTCGAGCTGGCGGCCGAGGTCGGAGTGCCGCTGGAAGACATCAATCACTACCTCGACGGCCGCGACATCCCGCGCCTGCTGGAAGGCATCCAGCACGCCGGCTCGCGGGCAGCGAAGATCGTCACCCACATGCTCGCCTTCAGCCGCCGCAGCCACCGGCAGATGACCGCTTGCGAACTGCCCGCACTGCTCGAACAGGCGGTGGAAATCGCCGGCAACGACTTCGACCTGGCCGAAGGCTTCGACTTCAAGTCGTTGCAGATCGTCCACGAGTTCGATCCCAACCTCGGCCCGGTGCCGGTGATCGCCAACGAGGTCGAGCAGGTCCTGCTCAACCTGCTGAAGAACGCCGCCCAGGCCATCCACCAGCGCGACGACGAAGAGGAAGGCGAACAGGGTCGGATCGTCCTGCGCACGCGCCTGACGCCGCCCTGGGCGGAAGTCCAGGTGGAAGACAACGGCAGCGGCATGCCCGAACTGGTGCGCAAGCGTATCTTCGAGCCGTTCTTCACCACCAAGGAAGTCGGCCAGGGCACCGGTCTCGGCCTGTCCGTCTCGTATTTCATCATCACCAACAATCACAAGGGCCAGATGGAAGTACGTTCGGAACTGGGCCGCGGCACCTGCTTCAGCATCCGCCTGCCGCTGGAAAGCTCCGAAGCGGTCGCCCCGGCACAAGCCAAGGCCCTGCCGCCCGCTCTGCCGCAACCCGGTAGCAGCCTGCGGCGGGGCGACGAAGAGGAAGGTTGAAACCATGGGCAATCGATTGTCGAAGATCTACACCCGTACCGGCGACCGCGGCGAGACCGGCCTGGCCGGCGGACGCCGGGTGCCCAAGAGCCATCCACGCATCGAGGCGATCGGCGCGGTGGACGAATTGAACAGCCAGTTGGGCCTGCTCCTTGCCGAGCTGCTGGAAGCGCGTGGCGCACATCCCGGCCTGGAGGAGATCGTCCAGGCGCTAGCGCCAGTGCAACACCGCCTGTTCGACCTCGGCGGGGAGCTGGCGATGCCGGAGTATCGGGCCCTGGACGAGACGGAAGTGGCACGCCTGGAAAGCTGCATCGACCGCTGGAACGACGAGCTGGGCCCGCTGAAGAATTTCATCCTCCCCGGCGGTTCCCGCCTGGTCGCCCAGGCCCATGTCTGCCGCAGTCTGGCGCGCAGCGCCGAACGGCGCTGCCAGGCGCTGGACCAGGAGGAAACGCTGGAGGGCGTCGGCCTGCGCTACCTGAACCGGCTCTCCGACCTGCTGTTCGTCGCCGCCCGCGCCATCGCTCGGCGCCAGGGCGTGGCGGAGATTCTCTGGGAGGCGGCGGCAAAACCGGACTGACGGCGAGCGAGGGCTCGGCATCGAGACGAAAAAAGGAGGCCGAAGCCTCCTTTTTTCTTCATTCCACCGTCAAAGGCCGCCCGGCCAGAACGCACGGATACCCGCCACGCCCTGGGCTCCATGCTCCCAAGCCTGCTCGGCTTGCTGCGGACCGACGCCACCCAGCAGGTAGACCGGCTGGTTGAAGCCGGCGATCAGTTCGGCGGCCTTGTCCCAACCCAGCGCCGGCTCGCCGGGATGGCTCTCGGTCGGCTGTACCGGCGAAAGGGTGACGAACTCCACTCCCATCGAGGCGGCCAGGGCCAGTTCCTCCGCGTCGTGGCAGGAAGCGGCCAGCAGGCGCCCTTCGGGGAACGGCCGACCGGCGCTGGCGTATTTGCGCAGTTGAGCGGAGGTCAGGTGCCAGCCGGCAGCCGGGAAGTCGCCCAGCCACTCCAGCGGGCCTTTCAGCATCAGTTGCGCCTTGCCGGCGCAGAGTCCCTGGATATCGATGGCGAGATCGCGGTATTCGGGACTGAACATGTTCGGCGCGCGCAACTGGATGAGGCGGATGCCCGCCTCCACCGCCTTGCGTACGCCGCTGATCAGCTCGCCCGGCTCCAGGCCGTCCGGGGTGATCAGATAGTGCGCCGGCAGGCGCGCGGCCTGGACGATCGGCGCGTTGGCGGCGGGGAACTCGTAGTCCGCCAGCTCGCGCGGCTCCACCCAGGCCAGCGGTTGGCCCTCGACGCCGTGGGCTTCGCCGGAAAACCCGTCGACCTCCCAGACATCGAGCAGGACGTGCTTGTCGGCATAGTCGTGACGGACCTGGATCAGCGGCCGGGCCCGCTCGACACGGATGCCCAGTTCCTCTTCCAGCTCACGGGCCAACGCCGCGCGCACCGGCTCGCCGTCCTCCACCTTGCCCCCGGGAAACTCCCACAGGCCGCCCTGATGCTTGTCTTCCGGCCGCCGAGCGATCAGCACCCGGCCATCGGAGCCACGAATCACGGCCGCGGCGACATGTACTCGTTTCACGGATCATCTCCTCGCTACTGCCGTCACGCACCGCCGGAAGCGGCGGACGGCCATCAACTACCGGCCTGCTCGCGCAATGCCGCGTCGTACCAGGTGCGGAACGCAGGCCACTGATAAATCGTCTCGACATAGGTCCGGGCGATATCCGGCAACTCCACCGCATAACTGCGGAAACGCGCCGCCACCGGTGCGTAGAACGCATCCGCCAGGCTGGCGTGGCCGAACAGGAACGGACCGTCCTGGCCGAAGCGCCGCCGGCAATCCGCCCAGGCTTCGCAGATACGTTGAATATCCTGTCGTGTCGCCTCGGACAATTCCACCAATGGCTGCTGGCGCCGCAGGTCCATCGGCAGCTCGCCGCGCAACGCGGCGAAACCGCTGTGCATTTCCGCGCAAACCGAACGGGCCAGCGCCCGCGCCGCCTCGCCGCGCGGCCACAGGTGGGCCTCGGGGAAGCGCTCGGCGAGGTACTCGGCGATGGCCAGGGAATCCCAGATGTCGCCATCCTCGCTTTTCAGCAAGGGCACCTTGCCGGTCGGCGAATATTGCAGGATCCGCTCCCGGGTATCGGGCCGCCCCAGCGGGACGAGTATCTCGTCGAACGCCGCCCCGCTCATGCGCAGGGCCAGCCAGCCCCGCAGCGACCAGGACGAGTCATTGCGATTGCCAATCACGATGGTCAGGGCCATGCGCCTCTCCTCTTCGGCCGCCCGACGCGGACGGCCATGCACCAGAGAACTTAAGAGGCGCACGGACCGATGGCAAATTCCCGATTTTCATCCATCGATGAAGGATCGGAATGCCTGGCTTCAGGTGCGGTACTCTGCGTTGATCTTCACGTATTCGTGGGACAGGTCGGTGGTCCAGATGGTCTCGCTGCAGGTGCCGCGTCCCAGTTCGATGCGGATGCCGATCTCGGCCTGGGCCATCACCGCCGCGCCCTGCTCCTCGGTGTAACTGGCCGCCCGGCCGCCACGGCTGGCGATACAGACGTCGCCAAGGAACACGTCGATCTTGCTCACGTCCAGATTGGCCACGCCGGCACGTCCGACCGCGGCGAGGATGCGTCCCCAGTTCGGGTCGGAGGCGAACAGCGCGGTCTTGATCAGCGGCGAGTGGGCCACGGCGTAGCCGACATCCAGGCACTCCTGGTGAGTGGCGCCGCCGTTGACCTGGACAGTGACGAACTTGGTCGCGCCCTCGCCGTCGCGAACGATGGCCTGGGCCAGCTCCATGGAAACCTCCAGTACCGCTTGCTTCAACGCGGCGAACAGCGCGCCGCTGGCCTGGGTGACTTCCGGCAGCGCCGCGCGACCGGTGGCGATCAGCATGCAGCAGTCGTTGGTGGAGGTATCGCCGTCGATGGTGATGCGGTTGAAGGACTTGTTGGCGGCGTCGCGCAACAGATCCTGCAGCACGCCCTGGGCGACCTTGGCGTCGGTGGCGATATAACCGAGCATGGTCGCCATGTTCGGCTTGATCATCCCGGCGCCCTTGCTGATCCCGGTGACGGTGACGGTCACGCCATCGTGCACGAACTGGCGGCTGGCGCCCTTGGGCAGGGTATCGGTGGTCATGATCCCCGCGGCAGCTTCGGCCCAGCGGTCCTCGGCCAGGTCGGCCAGGGCCGCAGGCAACGCCGCCTCGATCTTGGCCACCGGCAGGGGCTCGCCGATCACCCCGGTGGAATATGGCAGCACCGAAGTCTCGGCGACCCCGGCCAGTTCGGCGAGCTTGGCGCAGGTTTGCGCGGCGGCGGCGAGGCCGGCCTCGCCGGTACCGGCGTTGGCGTTGCCGGTATTGGTCAGCAGGTAGCGCACCTCACCGAGGAAACGCTGCTTGGCCAGGGTCACCGGCGCGGCACAGAACGCGTTCAGGGTGAACACCCCGGCCACGCTGGAGCCTTCGGCGCAGCGCATGACCACCACGTCTTTGCGCCCCGGTCGCTTGATGCCGGCGGAAGCGATGCCGAGTTCGAAACCGGGGACCGGGTGCAGGGTGGACAGGGGGCCAAGACCGACAGCCATGGGAACGCGCTCCTTTACCAAACAGTGGACTCGATGCCGTCTGCGACGGCGTGACGGAAAACGCATCGGCGCCGGTCTGGCGCCAATTCGAACAAACGCCGCGAGCGGCAGGACCGGTCGCGGCGTTGGTGAACCAGGCGGGAAGCTTAGTCCAGCTGCCCGTGGCAGTGCTTGTATTTCTTGCCGGAACCGCACGGGCAAGGCTCGTTGCGGCCGATCTTCTGCTCGTTGCGCACAGGCTCGAGCGGCACGACCGGAGCCGGGCCCTCGGGAAGCTCTTCTTCCTCGCCGGCCACGGCCTGCTCCATCGAGGGAGCCTCGGCGTGCTGGAACTGCATGCGCTTGGCCAGTTCCTCCGCCTCGCGACGCAGGCGGGCCTCCTCTTCGGCCGGGTCTTCGCGACGGACCTGGACGTGGGACAGCACGCGGATGGTGTCGCGCTTGATCGAGTCCAGCAGCTCCTGGAACAGGGTGAAGGACTCGCGCTTGTATTCCTGCTTCGGATTCTTCTGCGCGTAGCCACGCAGGTGGATGCCGTGCCGCAGGTGGTCCATGGTCGACAGGTGGTCCTTCCACAGGTCGTCCAGTACCCGCAGCAGCATCTGCTTCTCGAAGGCGCGCAGGGCTTCGGCGCCGGCCAGCTCTTCCTTCTCGTAGTAGGCGGCGACGATCTGCTCGAGGATCTTGCTACGCAGGGTTTCCTCGTACAGCTTGTCGTCTTCGTCCAGCCACTGCTGGATCGGCAGGCGCACGGCGAAGTCGCTGTACAGCGCAGCCTCCAGGCCTTCGATGTCCCACTGCTCGGGCAGCGACTGCGGGGGAATGTGCTGGTTGATGGTGGCGCTGAGGGTTTCCTCGCGGAACTCCTTGATGGTCTCGCCCACGTCCTCTGCCGACAGCAGGGTGTTGCGCATGTGGTAGATCACCTTGCGCTGCTCGTTGGCTACGTCATCGAATTCCAGCAGTTGCTTGCGGATGTCGAAGTTGCGCCCTTCGACCTTGCGCTGGGCCTTCTCGATGGCGTTGGTCACCATGCGGTGCTCGATCGCCTCGCCGGACTGCATGCCCAGCGCCTTCATGAAGTTCTTCACCCGGTCGGAGGCGAAGATCCGCATCAGGTTGTCTTCCAGCGACAGGTAGAAGCGGCTGGAACCCGGGTCACCCTGACGACCGGCGCGGCCGCGCAACTGGTTGTCGATCCGGCGGGATTCGTGGCGCTCGGAAGCGATCACGTGCAGGCCGCCCGCCTCGATCACCTGCTGGTGGCGCTTCTGCCATTCGGCCTTGATCTGGGCGATCTGCTCCTCGGTGGGGTTCTCCAGGGCCGCGACTTCGACTTCCCAGTTGCCGCCGAGGAGGATGTCGGTACCGCGGCCGGCCATGTTGGTGGCGATGGTCACCGAACCGGGCGCGCCAGCCTGGGCGATGATCTCGGCTTCCTTCTCGTGGTACTTGGCGTTGAGCACCTTGTGCTCGATGCCTGCCTCTTGCAACAGCTTGGAAACGTACTCGGAACTCTCGATCGACGCGGTGCCGACCAGGATCGGCCGGCCGAGGGCCTGGCACTGCTTGATGTCGGTGATGATCGCCGCGTACTTCTCTTCCTGGGTCAGGTAGACCAGGTCGTTGAAGTCCTTGCGCGCGATCGGCCGGTGGGTCGGGATCACCACCACGTCGAGACCGTAGATCTGGCGGAACTCGAAGGCCTCGGTATCGGCGGTGCCGGTCATGCCGGCCAGCTTGTTGTACAGGCGGAAGTAGTTCTGGAAGGTGGTGGAGGCCAGGGTCTGGCTCTCGGCCTGGATCGGCAGGCCTTCCTTCGCCTCGATGGCCTGGTGCAGGCCCTCGGACAGGCGACGGCCAGGCATGGTGCGGCCGGTGTGCTCGTCGATCAGGAGGATCTGGTCGCCCTGGACGATGTACTCGACGTTGCGGTGGAACAGGGTGTGCGCGCGCAGCGCTGCGTAGACGTGGGTCAGCAGGCTCAGGTTGTGCGCCGAGTAGAGGCTCTCGCCTTCGCCGAGCAGGCCGTTCTGGCTCAGCAGGTCCTCGATGAACTGGTGGCCCTGCTCGTTGAGTTCGACCTGGCGGGTCTTCTCGTCGATGCTGTAGTGGCCTTCCTCGGTCGGCTTGCCCTCGACCTCTTCGACCTGGCGCTTGAGACGCGGGATCAGCTTGTTGATCTTGATGTACAGCTCGGAGCTGTCTTCGGCCTGGCCGGAGATGATCAACGGGGTACGCGCCTCGTCGATGAGGATCGAGTCCACTTCGTCGACCACGGCGAAGTTCAGCTCGCGCTGGAACTTGTCGTCCAGGCTGAAGGCCATGTTGTCGCGCAGGTAATCGAAGCCGAATTCGTTGTTGGTGCCGTAGGTGATGTCGGCGGCGTAGGCGGCGCGCTTGTCTTCCGGCGGCTGGAAGGGAGTGACCACGCCGACGCTGAGGCCGAGGAACTCGTACAGCGGGCGCATCCAGTTGGCGTCGCGGCGCGCCAGGTAGTCGTTCACCGTGACCACGTGCACGCCCTTGCCGGACAGCGCGTTGAGGTAGACCGGCAGGGTGCCCACCAGGGTCTTGCCCTCGCCGGTACGCATTTCGGCGATCTTGCCGTCGTGCAGGGTCATGCCGCCGATCAGCTGGACGTCGAAGTGGCGCATGCCCATCACCCGCTTGCCAGCCTCGCGAACCACGGCGAAGGCTTCGGGCAGCAATTGGTCGAGCGTTTCGCCCTTGGCGTAGCGCTGCTGGAATTCAGCCGTTTTCGCCTTCAACTGCTCGTCGGAGAGCGCCACCATCTGGGGCTCGAGCGCATTGATGGCCTGTACAGCCTTGGCCATGCGCTTTACATCACGCTCGTTCTTGCTTCCAAAGAGTTTCTTCAACAAAGGCGCAAACATATCGACTTGGTCATCCACACGTGGGGAATGGAAGGCTCACCCATCCGGCGGCCCGTGCCGATCAACGGCATGAAAGGGAACATTCTACCCGGAAACGGGTATGAGAAAAGTACAGCAGATCAATGCGCGTCGCTCACTCGGAAACAGACGCGCGTGCGATAAAGCTTTGCGGATTCATTACCCGGCCATCCTTCATCACTTCGAAATGTACGTGGTAGCCGGTGGAGCGTCCGGTGCTGCCGACCTTGGCCAGCACCTGGCCGCGCTTGACCAGGTCACCGACCTCGACCAGGTTCTTCTGGTTATGGGCATACAACGTGGTGTAGCCATCGGCGTGCCCGACCTCAACCACGTTGCCATAGCCGTTCTTGCGCCCGGACCAGGTCACCACCCCCGCCGCCACGGCCACCACGTCGCTGCCGGCCGGCGCGGCGAAGTCGATGCCCTTGTGCATGCTCAGGCGGCCGCTCACCGGATTGACCCGGCGCCCGAACGGCGAGGAGATGTAGCCCTGGCGCACCGGCTGGCCGGCCAGGTAGGTCGACTGGCTGATGTGCTTGTCGGCGAGCAGTTGCTCCAGCACCTCGAGCTGCTGCTCGCGGGTATCCAGGCGTGCCGCCAGTTCGTCCAGCGTCGCCATGAACGACGGCGGGGCATAGGCGCTGCCCTCCAGCGGTTCGTCGACGCCACCCTGGCCGACGCTCAGGGAGAAGTCGAACTCGTCGGGGTCGACGTCGGCCAGCTCGGTGAGACGTTCGCCGAGGGCATCCAGCCGAACCAGGCGCGCCTGCAGTTCGCCGAGATGCACGCTCAGTGCGTCCATCTGCCGCTGCGCGTCCTCGCGGGCGCTGCTGATCTCGGCGCTCTGCGCCTGCAGCGCGGCATCGACTTCGATGCCGGCCACCGGAGCCGGCGCGCGGAACAGCCAGGCGCCCATGAAGCCCCCGGCCAACAGGCTGGCACCGACCACGCAGGCCCCGGCCAGCATCAGCAACCGCGGCTGCAGATGGACGGAGCGAGCGGCCCCATGGTGCCGGCTCAGAAAAATGATGTGCATGACTTATCCTTCATACGGGCCGGCAGTAGCGAAACGCTTTCTGCTACCATTCCGACTCAGTAACCCCCAGGCTTCCCGCCATGTCTTTTCGTCCCTTGCCCGCCCAGGCATCGACCCAGTTGCTGCGCCAGGCCAGGCCGCTGCAGATGCTGTTCGCCGAAGCCCAGCGCATCTGCCGCCTGCAGCAACTGCTGGAAAGCCAGTTGCAACCGGCGGCGCGCCCGTACTGCCATGTGGCTTCGTGGCGCGGCGGTTGCCTGCTGCTGATCGTCACCGATGGCCACTGGGCCACACGCCTGCGCTATCAGCAGCGGCGCCTGCAGCGGCAGCTGCAGGCTTTCGAAGAATTCGCGAACTTAGCGAAAATCCTTTTCAAGGTGCAACCCACCACGTCCACACAACGTGCGGCACGTCGCAGCTTGACCCTGTCTGCCGTCGCGGCGGAAAACCTTCGCGAATCCGCCGACATCGTCGGCAATCCACGCCTGCGGGAAGCGCTCGAGCGGTTGGCAAGCCGCGCCGAGAAAAGCCGGCAAGAATAAATCCCGAAATAAAAAGAGGCCACCCTGAGGTGGCCTCCAAATATGGAAAGGAGAGTTTTCCTACACTGCCGCCGCCGGGCGCATATAGGAAATAGGCGCGGTACGCGCGTCTTCGAAGGTCACCACTTCCCAAGCATCCTTGTCTGCGATCAACGTACGCAGCAGTTGGTTGTTCAGGGCATGGCCGGACTTGAAGCCACGGAACTCGCCGATAAGACTGTTGCCGAGCAGATACAGGTCGCCGATGGCATCCAGGATCTTGTGCTTGACGAACTCGTCCTCGTAACGCAGGCCGTCTTCGTTGAGCACGCGGTTCTCGTCGACCACGATCGCGTTCTCCACGCTACCGCCGAGTGCCAGGTTCTGCGAACGCAGGTACTCGATGTCGCGCATGAACCCGAAGGTACGGGCGCGGCTGACCTCCTTGACGAAGGAAGTACTGGAGAAATCGACCGAGGCCTGCTGGGTGCGACCACGGAAGACCGGATGATCGAAATCGATCTCGAAGCTGACCTTGAAGCCGTCGAACGGAACGAAGACGGCGCGCTTGTCGCCCTCTTCCACGCTGACTTCGCGCTTGATGCGGATGAACTTCTTGGCAGCTTCCTGCTCTTGCAATCCGGCGGACTGGATCAGGAATACGAACGGACCAGCGCTGCCATCCATGATCGGCACTTCCGAAGCGGACAGCTCGACGTAGGCGTTGTCGATACCCAGGCCGGCCATGGCCGAGAGCAGGTGCTCCACCGTATCCACTTTGACGTCACCCTTGACCAGGGTGGTCGACATGGTGGTTTCGCCGACGTTCTCGGCCCGGGCCGGGATTTCCACTACCGGATCCAGGTCGGTGCGGCAGAACACGATACCGGTGTCCACCGGCGCCGGTTTCAGGGTCAGGTAAACCTTTTCCCCCGAGTGCAGACCGACGCCAGTAGCCCGGATGATGTTCTTCAAGGTGCGTTGTTTGATCATGGCTTTGGCCGCTTAAGCGCTGACTGCGAACTGTTTTCAACAATGGCCGGCGATGATAGCAGAACCGGCCTTTGCTGAACACCAATCACATCTCTACTCCTGATTAATTACTTCAATCGGCCTGACGACGCAGGAACGCCGGGATATCCAGGTAATCCAGGTCATCCTGCGGGTTCAGCTTGGCCGCGGTCGCCGCGCTGCCGTGAGACTGGTTGCGCATCACGGTAGGACGGTCGAGGTCGCGGTAGTTCACCGACTGCTGCTCGCGCTGGGCCGGAGCGGCTGCCTGGGCTGCACTGCCCTGCACGGTGTTGTCGACGACCTTCACCGGTTTCTCCAGGCGCGCGCCCAGGCCGGTGGCGACTACGGTGACGTGCAGTTCATCGCGCATGTCCGCGTCGATCACGGTGCCCACCTTCACAGTGGCGTGCTCGGAAGCGAACTGTTCGATGATGTTGCCGACATCGGAGTACTCGCCCAGGGACAGGTCCGGACCCGCGGTGATGTTCACCAGGATGCCGCGCGCGCCCTGCAGGTTGACGTCTTCCAGCAGCGGGTTGCGGATTGCCGCCTCGGTGGCCTCGCGGGCACGGTTCGGACCGCTGGCGCAGCCGGTACCCATCATCGCCATGCCCATTTCGCTCATGACGGTCTTCACGTCGGCGAAGTCGACGTTGATCATGCCCGGACGCTTGATGATGTCGGAGATACCGCGCACGGCACCGGCCAGCACGTCATCGGCCTTGGCGAAGGCAGCCAGCAGGCTGGCATCCTTGCCGAGGATGGTCAGCAGCTTCTCGTTCGGGATGGTGATCAGCGAATCGACGCTCTCGGCCAGCGCGCGGATGCCCTCGTCGGCGATCTGCATGCGCTTGCGACCTTCGAACGGGAACGGACGGGTCACCACCGCGACGGTGAGGATGCCCATTTCCTTCGCCACTTCGGCGATGATCGGCGCGGCGCCGGTACCGGTGCCGCCACCCATGCCGGTGGTGATGAAGACCATGTCGGCGCCTTCCAGCACTTCGGAAATGCGCTCGCGATCTTCCAGAGCCGCCTGACGACCGACTTCCGGATTGGCGCCGGCACCCAGCCCCTTGGTGACGCCCGGGCCGAGTTGCAGAACGGTGCGCGCCGCGATGTTCTTCAGCGCTTGTGCGTCGGTGTTGGCGCAGATGAACTCGACGCCCTCGACGTTGTTCTTGGCCATGTGATTGACGGCGTTGCCGCCACCACCACCTACACCGATCACTTTTATGACGGCGGTTTGTGCGATGTTATCGACCAGTTCAAACATTTCCCCTCTCCTTCCTTTCTAGTTTTGTCGCCTACTGTTACCGCGTTGAATCAGAAATTGCCCTGGACCCAGCGTTTGAGCCGCTCCAGGACAGGTGCCTTGGGTTCGTCGCTGCTGTAGCTGCTGCCTGACACAGACATCGACATGCCATCGGACTGCTTCTGCAGTCCGTACATCAGCAGGCCGACGCCCGTCGAATAGATCGGGTTGCGCACCACGTCGGTGAGGCCCTTCACGCTATACGGCACGCCGAGGCGTACCGGCATGTGGAAGATTTCCTCGGCCAGCTCGACCGCGCCTTCCATCTTCGAGGTGCCGCCGGTGAGGACGATCCCGGCCGGGATCAGGTCCTCGTAGCCGCTGCGGCGCAGCTCGGCCTGGACCAGGGTGAACAGCTCGTCGTAACGAGGCTCGACCACTTCGGCCAGGGCCTGGCGCGACAGTTCGCGCGGCGGCCGATCGCCGACGCTGGGCACCTTGATGGTCTCGCCGGCACCGGCCAGCTTGGCCAGGGCGCAGGCGTAGCGGATCTTGATCTCTTCCGCGTACTGGGTCGGCGTCCGCAGGGCCATGGCGATGTCATTGGTGACCTGGTCGCCGGCGATCGGGATCACCGCGGTATGGCGGATCGCACCTTCGGTGAAGATCGCGATATCGGTGGTGCCGCCGCCGATATCCACCAGGCACACGCCCAGTTCCTTCTCGTCCTCGGTCAGCACCGAATAGGCCGAGGCCAACTGCTCGAGGATGATGTCGTCGACCTCGAGGCCGCAGCGGCGCACGCACTTCTCGATGTTCTGCGAGGCATTCACCGCGCAGGTCACCACGTGCACCTTGGCTTCCAGGCGCACCCCGGACATGCCCAGCGGCTCGCGCACGCCTTCCTGGTTATCGATCACGTAATCCTGGGCCAGGGTATGCAGCACCCGCTGGTCCGCCGGGATCGCCACCGCCTGGGCGGCATCCAGTACCCGTTCGATATCCGCCGGGTTCACCTCGCGATCGCGGATCGCCACGATGCCGTGGGAATTGAGGCTGCGGATGTGGTTGCCGGCGATGCCGACGAACGCCGAGTGGATACGGCAACCGGCCATCTGCTGGGCCTCGTCGATGGCGCGCTGGATCGACTGCACGGTGGACTCGATGTTCACCACCACGCCCTTCTTCAGGCCGCGGGACGGATGAGTACCGATGCCAACGACCTCCAGCTGGCCATCGGCCGTCACCTCGCCCACCAGCGCCACCACCTTGGAGGTACCGATGTCGAGGCCGACGATCATCTTGCCGCTCTGCACGCTTGCCATGGTTATTACTGTCTCCTCAACTCACTGCACGGCGCTGGCCGTGGCCACCGTCGCGGGCGTGACCGGCTCGCGCCACGCAACGGCGAGGCCGTTGGGGTAACGCAGGTCGATCCGCGCAATGTTCGAAATCTGATCTTTGAGTGCCTTGTCGTAGATGCTTACGAAGCGGCGAATCTTGTCTACCACGTGGTCGCGCCCGATCTGGATCTCGACGCCCTGGGCCGTGGTCAGCGCCCAACCGCCGCGATCGCTCATTTCCAGGCGGGCAATGGAGAACCCGAGGGGACGCAGCAACTGGCTGAGCAACTGGTATTGCTGCATCACCTGCTGTTGCGCCCGCTGTGGACCATGCAAGCGGGGCAGATGTTCATAATTCGCCAGCTCCTTTGGCGTAAAAGCCTGTCCCTGGTTGTTCAGCAGCGCTTCGTCGCCCCACCGGGCGATCGGCAGTTGCTCGTCCAGGCGGATCACCACCTGGTCCGGCCACACCCGACGCACCTCGGCGTGGGCGATCCAGGGCATCTGTTCCAGTTGCCCGCGCATGCCCGCCAGGTCGATGGTGAAGAAGCTCGCCGCCAGGTACGGGGAAATCCGCTGCTGCACCGCGCGCTGGCTGATGTAGCTGAGGTCGCCCTCGACACTGACCTTGGCGATCGGCCGGTCGGCGTACGGCAGGATGTACTCGGCGCCGCGATAGGCGCCATAGCCGAGAACGGCCAGCAACAGCGGCCAGGCCAGGTACTTGAGGAAACTGAAGTCGGCTTTCGGCAGGCGCACGCTCAGCGGTTCCTTGGCCACCAGACGGCTGGCGCCGCGCGGCATCGGCTTGCGCGGAGCGCGGCCGAGTCCACCGGGTTGCTGATGACGGAGCAGTACGCCGTTCATGGCTTATCCCCTCGCCTCGCGGCTATCGGCCAGGATCGCCAGCACCAGTTGCTGGAAATCCAGGCCGGCGGCCCGAGCGGCCATAGGCACCAGGCTGTGGTCGGTCATGCCTGGTGCGGTGTTGACTTCAAGCAGCCAGAAACGCCCTTCGGCGTCCTGCATCACGTCCGCCCGCCCCCAGCCCTGGATGCCCAGGGCGTCGCAGGCGCGCGCGGTGAGTTCCTTCAGCTCGCGTTCCTTGGCCTCGTCGAGACCGCAGGGCACCTGGTAGCGGGTATCGCTGGCCAGGTACTTGGCGTCGTAGTCGTAGAAGGTGTGCGGCGTGCCCAGGCGGATCGCCGGCAGCACCTGCCCGCGCAAGGTCGCCACGGTGAATTCCGGGCCGCTGATCCACTGCTCGACCAGCACCTGCGAGTCGTAGCGGACCGCTTCGCGCCACGCCGCGATCAATTCGTCGAGCCCGCCGACCTTGGCCATGCCGATGCTCGAGCCTTCGTGAGCCGGCTTGACGATCAGCGGGAAACCCAGTCGCTGCGCCGCGTCGCGGCAGTCATCCTCGCTGGCCAGCACCGCGTAGTCCGGGGTCGGCAGGCCGAGGCTGAGCCAGACCCGCTTGGTCCGCAGCTTGTCCATCGCCAGCGCCGAGGCCAGCACGCCGCTGCCGGTGTAGGGAATGCCCGCGCACTCGAGCAGGCCCTGCATGCTGCCATCCTCGCCGCCACGACCGTGGAGAATGATGAAGGCGCGGTCGATCTTCTCCTCGACCAGGCGTTGCAGCAGGTCTTCGCCGACATCGATGCCGAAGGCATCGACCCCGGCGGCCAGCAGGGATTGCAGGACCATCGCGCCGGACTTCAGCGACACCTCGCGCTCGGCGCTCTTGCCACCGAACAGCACGGCGACACGGCCGAACGCCTTGGGATCCTGGGTGCCGTTCAGCAGGCTATCGAGGCAAAGGTTCATGCGCCCTTCCCTCCCTTGCCGGCGAACAGCGGGTTCTTGATCAGTTGCGGGGCCAGGCCGCCGACATCGCCAGCGCCCTGGCAAAGCAGGATGTCGCCAGCGCGCAGCAGCGGCTTGACCAGCGGCGCCAGGTCGGCGTCGCGCTCGAAGTAGATCGGGTCGAGCTGACCGCGCTGGCGGATGCTGTGGCACAGCTGGCGGCTGTCGGCTCCCGGGATCGGCTCTTCGCCGGCCGGATAGACCTCCATCAACAGCAGCACGTTGGCTTCGCCCAGCACCTGCACGAAGTCTTCGTACAGGTCGCGGGTACGGGTATAGCGATGCGGCTGGTAGACCATCACCAGGCGACGCTCCGGCCAACCGCCACGGATCGCCTTGATCACCGCGGCGACTTCGCGCGGATGGTGGCCGTAGTCGTCCACCAGCATCACGCTGCCACCCTCGACCTGCAGCTCGCCGTAGACCTGGAAGCGCCGGCCCACGCCCTGGAAGCCGGACAGCCCCTGGACGATGGCTTCGTCGGAGATGCCCTCGTCGGTAGCGATGACGATGGTCGCCAGGGAATTCAGCACGTTGTGCAGGCCGGGCATGTTCACCGAGACGTCCAGCGGCTCGCGCTCCGGGCGCAACACGGTGAACCAGGTGCGCATGCCTTCCTGGCGGATGTTGATCGCGCGCACGTCGGCGTCTTCGCTGAGGCCGTAGGTCACGGTCGGGCGGGCGATCTGCGGGAGGATCTCACGCACAACCGGATCATCCACGCACATCACCGCCAGTCCGTAGAACGGCAGGTTGTGGAGGAACTCGACGAAGGTCTTCTTCAGCTTGTTGAAGTCGCCGCCGTAGGTCGCCATGTGGTCGGCGTCGATATTGGTGACCACCGCGACCATCGGTTGCAGGTGCAGGAAGCTGGCGTCGCTCTCGTCGGCCTCGGCCACCAGGTAGCGGCTGGCGCCAAGCTGGGCGTTGGTCCCGGCGGCGTTCAGTCGGCCGCCGATGACGAAGGTCGGGTCCAGGCCGCCGGCGGCGAACACCGAGGCGATCAGGCTGGTAGTGGTGGTCTTGCCGTGGGTGCCGGCTACCGCGATGCCGTGCCGGTAGCGCATCAGTTCGGCGAGCATCTCCGCACGCGGCACCACCGGAATCCGCCGTTCCAGGGCCGAGGCCACTTCCGGGTTGGCCCGGTTGATGGCACTGGACACCACCAGCACGTCGGCGCCGTCGGCGTTTTCCGCCTGGTGGCCGATGAAGATCTGCGCGCCGAACTTCTCCAGGCGCTCGGTCACCGCCGAGGCCTTGAGGTCCGAGCCGGATACCTCGTAGCCGAGGTTCAGCAGCACTTCGGCGATTCCGCACATGCCGGCGCCGCCGATGCCGACGAAATGGATACGGCGGATACGGCGCATGGTCCGGGTGACGCCATTCGGTTCTTTAACCACGGGCCACCTCCAGGCAGGCATCGACCACCGTCCGGGTAGCCTCGGGTTTCGCCAGGCTGCGTGCCTGGTCTGCCATGGAGCGCAGGGTTTCGGGATGCATCAGGACCTCGGACAGCTGCGCGGCCAGTTCGGCCGCGCCGGTAGACTTTTGCGGCAGCAGGCGGCCGGCGCCGCTGCGTACCAGGAATTCGGCATTGCGGGTCTGGTGATCGTCGATCGCGTGAGGCAACGGCACCAGGAAGGCGGGCAAACCCGCCGCCGTCAGCTCGCTGACGGTCAGCGCGCCGGCGCGACAGATCACCAGGTCGGCCCAGGCATAGGCCGCGGCCATGTCGCTGATGAAGGGCGCGACGTCCGCTTCGACCGCCACTGTGCGATAACGCTCGGCGGTAATCTCGGCATGCTGACGACCGGCCTGATGGCGGATTGCCGGACGGATTTCCAGCGGCACCTGCGCCAGGGCCTCTGGCAACAGCTTGTTCAGCGGTTCCGCGCCAAGGCTGCCGCCGAGCACCAGCAGATTGACCCGACGGCCGGTCAGCGGCGCGCGGGCATGCGCGTCGAGGAACAGCTCGGCGCGCACCGGATTGCCGGTGGTCAGACGCTTGTCGCTGGCCGGGAAGGTATCCGGGAATGCCTCGCAGACGCGCCTGGCGATCGGCGCCAGGCTGCGGTTGGCGGTGCCGGCCACGGCGTTCTGCTCGTGGATCACCAGCGGCACGCCGTTGAGGCGCGCGGCCAGGCCGCCCGGGCCGGTGACATAGCCACCCAGGCCGAGCACGCAGACCGGCCTCAGCTGGCGGATCAGCCGCAGCGCCTGGAACAGCGACTTGAGCAGTTCCAGCGGCGCCTTGACCAGCGACTTCAGGCCCTTGCCGCGCAGCCCGCTGACCTGGATCAGGTGCAACGGCAGGCCGGCCTTGGGTACCAGGTCATTCTCGATGCCGCGCGGCGTCCCCAGCCAGTGCACGGCATAGCCGCGCGCCTGGAACTCCCGCGCACAGGCGAGCGCCGGGAACACGTGTCCGCCGGTGCCACCCGCCATGATCAGGACATTACCTTTCATCGGCAAAGTCCTCTTCGTTGAACTCATATTCCTCGCTACCCAGGTGGGTTCGCCGTTCCCATTCGATGCGCAGCAACATCCCCAGACAGGCACAGCAGATCACCAGCGAACTGCCGCCGTAGCTGAGGAACGGCAGGGTCAGGCCCTTGGTCGGCAGCAGGCCGACGTTCACCCCGATGTTGATCAGGAACTGGCCGATCCAGAGGAAGGCCAGGCCGTAGGCCACGTAGGCGGAGAAGAACTGCTTGGCCTGCTCGGCCCAGATGCCGATGTACAGCGCGCGCAGGCTGACGAACACGAACAGGGCGACGGTCGCCAGGGCGCCGACGATGCCCAGCTCCTCTGCAAGCACGGCGAAGACGAAGTCGGTGTGCGCCTCCGGCAGGTAGAACTGCTTCTGGATGCTGTTGCCCAGTCCCATGCCCAACCAGCCGCCGCGGCCGAAGGCGATCAGCGCCTGGCTCAACTGATAGCCGGCGCCGAACTGGTCGGCCCAGGGGTCGGTGAAGTTGGTCAGGCGTGCCATCCGGTAGGGCTGGGTCTGGATCAGCAGGACCACCGCGCCGACCGCCAGCAGCACCATCAGGCCGAAGCGGAACAGCCCCACCCCGCCGAGGAACAGCATGGCCGCGGCAGCGCCCATCATTACCACGGTGGCGCCGAAGTCCGGCTCACGCAGCAGCAGGCCGGCCATCGGCAGCAACACCACGAAGGGCTTGAAGAAGCCCATCCAGCTTTCCCGGACCTCCTGCTGGCGGCGGATCAGGTAGCCGGCCATGAAGATCACCACGCAGACCTTGGCGATCTCCGAAGGCTGGATGTTGAACAGGCCGAAGCCGATCCAGCGCATCGAGCCGTTCACCTCGCGGCCGATACCGGGGGTGATCACCAGCACCAGCAGGCCGAAGGCGACCAGCAACAGCTTCCAGCCCCAACGCTGCCAGGTGGCCATCGGGACCATCATGGTCAGGCCGCAGGAAATCAGGCCGATCACCAGGTAGATCAGGTGACGGACGGAGAAGTACAGCGGGTTGCCCGACTGCGCCGCCGCCACCTCGGAAGAGGCGGAAGTCACCATCACCAGGCCGAGGCCGAGCAGCGCCAGGCAACCCGCCAGCAGCGGGAAGTCCAGGTCGATGCCGTGCCGGCTCAACAGCGGCGACGGGAAGGGGCGCAACACCGACAGCATCACGCTAGCTCCTCTACGGCTTTGGCGAACAGGCGTCCGCGTTCTTCGAAGTTCTTGAACATGTCCAGGCTCGCGCAGGCCGGCGACAACAGCACCGCATCGCCTTCGCGGGCCAGCTCGGCGGCCTGCCGGACTGCTTCGTCCAGCGTTGCGACGCGCACCAGCGGTACCGCGTTGCCCAGTGCCTGGGCAATCAGCCCGGCGTCACGGCCAAGCAGTACCACCGCCCGGCAGAAGCGCGCGACCGGCTCGCGCAGGTCATGGAAATCGGCGCCCTTGCCGTCTCCGCCGGCGAGCAGCACCAGCTTGCCGTCGATGTCGGCACCCAGCCCCTCGATCGCCGCCAGGGCGGCGCCGACGTTGGTGGCCTTGGAATCGTCGTAGTAGCTCACGCCCTGCCGCTCGCGTACCCACTGGCAGCGATGAGCCAGGCCGGAAAACGCCTTCAGCGCGCCGAGCATGGCGTCGAACGGCAGGCCGACCGCATGGCCCAGCGCCAGCGCGGCGAGCGCGTTGGAATAGTTGTGGGCGCCACGGATCTTCAGTTCGCCAACCGGCAGCAGCTTGTCGAACTGGAACGCCAGCCACTTCTGGCCGTCTTCCTCGATCAGGCCGAAAGCCTTGAAGTCCGGCTTGTTCAGGCCGAACGACCAGCACGGCACGGTATCGGCGATCAGCGGTCGGGTCAGGGCATCGGCGCGATTCACCACGACCTGGCGGGCACCGCGGAAGATCCGGTGCTTGGCCAGGTGGTAGTCAGCCATGCCGTCGTAGCGATCCATATGGTCTTCGCTGACGTTCAGCACGGTCGCCACCTCGGCGTTGAGGCGATCGCAGGTTTCCAGCTGGAAGCTCGACAGCTCCAGCACGTACAGCTCGATGTCGTCGGCCAGCAGGTCGAGCGCCGGGGTGCCGAGGTTGCCGCCGACGGCGACACGCTTGTCCGCGGCCACCGCCATTTCGCCCACCAGGGTGGTCACGGTGCTCTTCGCGTTGGAACCGGTGATGGCGACGATCGGTGCCTTCGCCTCGCGGGCGAAGAGATCGATGTCACCGGAGATGCGCACGCCTTTCGCGGCGGCCTGTACCAGCGCAGGGGTGCGCAGCGACAAGCCGGGGCTGACGTAGAGTTCGCGGGCGGAGCAGAGGAACTCGGCGTCGAGTTCGCCGCAACGCACTTCCACCTGCGGATACTGGGCACGCAGGGTGGCCAGCTCCGGCGGGTTCTCTCGGGTATCGACCACGGCGAAAGGCAAGCCGCGGCGCGCCAGGTAGCGCACCAGGGACATGCCGCTCTTGCCGAGGCCGACAACGATGCGGAAGTGGTCGGAGGCGATCAGGCTCATGCTCTCTTCGTCCTCAACGCAGCTTCAAGGTGGCGAGGCCGATCAGCACCAGGATCACGGTGATGATCCAGAAGCGCACGATCACGCGCGGCTCCGGCCAGCCTTTCAGTTCGAAATGGTGATGGATCGGCGCCATACGGAAGACGCGGCGTCCGGTCAGCTTGAAGGAAGCGACCTGGATCATCACCGAGAGGGTTTCCATGACGAACACCCCACCCATGATGAACAGCACGATCTCCTGGCGCACGATCACCGCGATGGTGCCCAGCGCGGCGCCCAGCGCCAGCGCGCCGACGTCGCCCATGAAGACCTGCGCCGGATAGGTGTTGAACCAGAGGAAGCCGAGGCCGGCGCCGACCAGCGCGGCGCAGAACACGATCAGCTCGCCGGCGCCCGGTACGTTGGGAATCAGCAGGTACTCGGCGAACTTCACGTTGCCCGACAGGTAGCAGAAGATGCCCAGCGCGCCGGCAACCATTACCGTCGGCATGATCGCCAGGCCGTCGAGACCGTCGGTGAGGTTCACCGCATTGCTCGAACCGACGATGACGAAGTAGGTCAGGACCACGAAGAAGATGCCCAACTGGATCTCGACGCTCTTCAGCATCGGCACGATCAGGGTAGTCTCGATCGGGGTTTCGGCAGTCATATAGAGGAACACGGCGGCGCCGATGCCGAACACCGACTGCCAGAAGTACTTCCAGCGGCTCGGCAGGCCGCGGGAGTTCTTCTCGATCACCTTGCGGTAGTCGTCCACCCAGCCGATGGCACCGAACAGCAGGGTAACGACCAGCACCACCCACACGTAGCGGTTGGAAAGATCCGCCCACAGCAGCGTGCTGATGGCGATGGCGGTAAGGATCAGGGCGCCGCCCATGGTCGGGGTGCCCTTCTTCGACAGGTGCGACTGCGGACCGTCGTTGCGCACGGCCTGGCCGATCTGGCGGATCTGCAAGGTACGGATCATCCAGGGCCCCAGCCACAGCGACAGCGACAGCGCAGTGAGCACGCTGAGAATGCCGCGCAGGGTCAGGTACTGGAAGACGCCGAAGCCCTTGTAGAACTGTTGCAGGTATTCGGCCAGCAGCAGGAGCATTAGTGACTCTCCTCGGAGGAACCGCACAGCGCCGCGACGACTTTGTCCATCGCCGCGCTGCGGGAACCCTTGATCAAAATGGTGGTTGTCGGTTGTTCGGTGGCCAGCGCCCCGATCAGGCTGGCCTGGTCGGCGAAGTGCCGGCCCGTGGCGCCGAACGCCTGTACGGCGTGGGCCATCAGCGGTCCGACCGCATAGAGCGCGGACACCTTGCCAGCGGCGTAGGCGCCCACCTCGCGGTGGGCCTGCTCGGCCCAGGAACCGAGTTCGCCCATGTCTCCGAGGACCAGGACGGTGCGCCCGGAAAAGCCGCTCAGTATATCAATCGCCGCCAGCATTGACGCGGGGTTGGCGTTGTAGCTGTCGTCTATCACACGCAGCCCGCTGGCGGTCAGTTGCGCTACCGCGCGGCCCTTGACCGGCTGCAGCGCCTGCAGCCCGGCGACGATCCCATCCAGCGGCACGCCCAGTGCATGGGCGGCAGCGGCGGCAGCCAGGGCATTGGCGACATTGTGCCGCCCCAGCAGGTTGAGCTGGACCTGCGCTTCACCCGCTACGCCCTGCAGCCTGAAGCCCATGCAGCCGCGCGCATCGCGCTGCAGATCGGCGGCGCGGAAATCGGCCTGGGGCCGGTCGAGGGAGAAAGTCAGCAACGGACGGCCGCTGGCACGGGCCTTCCAGGTGTCGAAGGCCTTGTCGTCCAGGTTCAGCACGGCGGTGCCGTCGGCGGCCAGCCCTTCGAGTATCTCGCCCTTCGCCTCGACGATCTTCTCCGGTCCGCCGAACTCGCCGACATGGGCGGTGCCGGCATTGGTGATGATCGCCACGTGCGGGCGGGTCAGCTCGACCGTGTAGGCGATCTCGCCGATGCGCGAGGCGCCCAGTTCGATCACTGCGCTACGGTGCTGCGGCGCCAGTTGCAGCAGGGTCAGCGGTACGCCGAGGTCGTTGTTCAGATTGCCACGGGTAGCCAGCACCGACTCGGCATCGCCGGCCTGGGTACGCAGGATGCTGGCGAGCATCTCCTTGACCGTGGTCTTGCCGCTGGAGCCCGTCATGGCCGCCAGCGGGCCGGTGAACTTGCGCCGGTTCAGCGCGCCCAGTCGCCCCAGGGCCGCACGGGTATCGCGCACCAGCAATTGCGGCAGGGGCGCGTCGGCGACTTCGCGCTCCACCAGCGCAGCCACCGCGCCCTTGGCGGCAACCTCGGAGAGATAGTCGTGGCCGTCGAAACGCGGCCCACTCAGGGCAATGAACAGTTGGCCGGGCCCGATGGCGCGACTGTCGGTAGAAACCGCCGAAAAGACGGCGTCCTCGCCGATCAGGCGGGCGTCCAGCGCGACCGTCAACTGGCTGAGGCGAAGAGGCTCAAGCATGCGGCACCTCCCAGGCGGCCAGGGCGCGCTCGGCCTGCTCGATGTCGGAGAACGGATGGCGTACGCCGTCGATCTCCTGATAATCCTCGTGACCCTTGCCAGCCAGGAGCACCACGTCATCCACCGCAGCGGAAGCGATCAGATGGGCGATCGCCTCACCGCGCGACGGCAGGAAGGTAACCTTGTCAGCGGCAGCGAAGCCTTTGCGGATATCGGCGATGATCGCCGCACTGGCCTCGGTGCGCGGGTTGTCGTCGGTGACCAGCACCCCATCCGCCAGGCGTTCGGCGATCGCAGCCATCAACGGACGCTTGCCGGCATCGCGATCGCCACCGCAGCCGAACAGGCACAGCAGGCGCGCGGCCGCGTGCGGACGCAGGGCCTCCAGGACTTTTTCCAGGGCGTCGGGAGTATGCGCGTAGTCCACCACCACCAGCGGCTTGTCGCCGCCTCCCAGGCGCTGCATGCGGCCGACCGGCCCCTGCAGTTGCGGCAAGGTGCGGAGGATATCGCCCAAGGGATAACCCAGGCCAAGCAACGCACCGACCGCCGCCAGCAGGTTGCTCAGGTTGAAGCGGCCGAGCAATGGGCTGCGCAGCAGGCCCTCGCCGTGCGGAGTGACCAGTGCCGCCTCGATGCCGGCGTCGCCGAAGCGCGCTTCGCGGCAATAGAGGAACGCCGAGCTGTCGGTGAGGCTGTAGGTGATCAGCTCCGAGTCCTGTTCCTCGCCGGCCAGTCGACGGCCGAAATCGTCGTCCAGGTTGATCACCCGGCAGCGCAGGCCCGGCCAGGCGAACAGCTTGGCCTTGGCGGCGGCATAGGCTTCCATCGAACCGTGATAGTCGAGGTGGTCGCGGGACAGATTGGTGAACACCGCGATATCGAAACCGAGCGCCGCCACGCGGCCCTGGTCGAGGCCGTGGGAAGACACTTCCATCGCTACCGCGCGGGCGCCGGCCTGCTTCAGCGTGGCCAGCGTGGCTTGCACCGCAAGCGGGTCCGGCGTGGTGTGCCGGCCGCTCTCCAGGGCGCCGTAGAAACCGGTGCCGAGGGTGCCGACGATGCCGCAGCGCTCGCCGAGCAGATCCAGGGCCTGGGCCACCAGTTGGCTGACGCTGGTCTTGCCGTTGGTGCCGGTGACGCCGATCAGGTCCAGCCCGCGGCTCGGTTCGCCGTAGAAACGCCCGGCGACCGCCGACAGTTGTGCGGCCAGCCCCTTCACCGCGATCAGCGGCGCATCGCTGGGCGGAAGATCTCCGGCGCCTTCCGCCTCGTAAGCCACGGCAGCCGCGCCCTTGGCCAGGGCATCGGCGATGTGCGCACGACCATCCTGGCGCCCGCCCGGCACCGCCAGGAACAGGTCGCCCGGACGAACGCCGCGGCTATCCAGGGTCAGCTCGCGGATCAGCAGATCGCGCTCGGCCTGGGGAAACAGTTGGTTCAGGCTCATAGGCATCAGCCACGCCCTCCTTTTGCGGGCGCAGCATTGACCTGCTGCTGTTCGGTGGCCGTCGGCAGGTTATCCGGCGGCACGTTCATCAGGCGCAGCGCGCCAGCCATGACCTTGCTGAACACCGGCGCCGACACCAGGCCGCCGAAGTAGCCCGCCTTGCTCGGCTCGTCGATCACCACGACCATCGCGATGCGCGGATCGGTGGCCGGGGCGAAACCGGCGAACAGCGAGCGATAGGCGTTTTCCCGGTAGCCCTTGGTGCCGACCGAGACCTTGCGCGCGGTCCCGCTCTTGCCGGCGGCGTGGTAACCCGGCACCTGGGCGCGGAACACCCCGCCCTGGGCCTCGACCACTTGTTGCAACATGCCCTGCACGGTGGAAGCCACTTCCGGCGAAATCACCTGCACGCCATCCGGCACGCGGTCGACTCGGGTCATGCTCAGCGGCACGCTCTTGCCGTCGTTGGCCAGGGCCGCATAGGCATGCGCCAACTGGATCGCGGTTACCGAGAGACCGTAGCCGTAGGCCAGGGTCGCGGTTTCCGCCTTCGGCCACTTGCGGTGGTTGGGCAGGTTGCCGACGCGCTCGCCGGGGAAACCCAACCCCGTGTCCTGCCCGAGGCCGACCTGTTGCATGACCGAGTAGATGGATTCGGCGCCGATGTCGAAGGCGATCTTGCTGATGCCGACGTTGCTCGACTTGATCAGGATGCCGGTGAGATCGAGTTGCCGCGAATTGCGCGATACGTCGCGAATGGTGTAGCGGCCGATCTGCAGGGTGCCCGGGTAGACGTCGACGATATCGCTGGGTTTCCAGCGCCCGCTGGCCAGCGCCGCGCTCATCGAGAACGGCTTGACCGTCGAGCCCGGCTCGAACACGTCGATCATCGCCCGGTTGCGCATGGCCGCCGGCTGCAGGTTACGACGATTGTTCGGGTTGTAGGTCGGCTGGTTGGTCATGGCCAGGATCTCCCCGGTCTTCACGTCCATGATCACCAGGCTGCCGGCCTTGGCGCCGTTCTCCAGCAGAGCGTTGCGCAGTTCGCGATGAGCCAGGTACTGCAGGCGCAGGTCGATGGACAGCGCCAGGGTCTTGCCCGGCTTGGCATTCTTGGTGACCTGCACGTCCTTGATCACGCGGCCACGGCGATCCTTGAGCACCTGGCGCTTGCCCGGCACGCCGGCCAGCCATTCGTCGAAAGCCAGCTCGATACCTTCGCGACCGCGGTCGTCGACATCGGTGAAGCCGACCGCATGGGCCACCACTTCGCCAGCCGGGTAGAAACGCCGAAACTCCTCGATGGAGTACACGCCGGGCACCTTCAGGGCGATCACGCCTTCGCCCTGCTCCGGGGTCAGCCCACGGACCAGGTAGATGAACTCGCGCTCGGCGTTCTGCTCGATGCGGTCGGCGAACAGCTTGGTATCCTGCCCGAGCGCCGCCGCCAGTTGCGGCCAGCGTTCCTTGGCGGTCATCAGCTCCTTGGGGTTGGCCCACAGGGTGGTGACCGGGGTGCTCACCGCCAGCGGTTCGCCGTTGCGGTCCGTGATCAGGCCCCGGTGCGCAGGGATGGCGATATGCCGCACGCTACGCGCATCGCCCTGGCCTTTGAGGAAGTCATGGTCGATCACGTGCAGGTCGACGATTCGCCAGACGATGGCGCCAACCATCGCCAGCAGCAGGCCGACGATCACGCAGAACCGCCATGGGTAGAGGGCGCCCTGGAAATAATTCAGTTTCATGGCGCCACCATCCTGACCTCGGCCGGGTCGGGAACGCGCATGCGCAACTGTTCCACCGCCAGGCTTTCGATGCGGCTATGGGCGGTCCAGGTGCTCTGCTCGAGAATCAACCGGCCCCACTCGGCCTGCGCCTTGTCGCGCACGCTCAGCTCGGAATACAGCGAGTTGAGCAGTTGCCGGTTCCAGTAGGTGCTGTAGGCCACGGCAATCGCCGAGAGCAACAGACCTATATAAAGCAGCAACATGAGGAAGCTGCCGGTAGGCAGGCGCTTGACGAAGAGACGGCTCATCTCAGCTTCTCCGCCACGCGCATGACCGCGCTGCGCGAGCGCGGGTTGGCCTTGAGTTCTTCTTCCGAAGCGTACTGCGGCTTGCCCAGCAGCTTCAGGCGCGGCTCGAAGACCTTGGAACGGATCGGCAGGTCGCGCGGCAGGTTGTCCGCCTCGCCCTTGGCGTGCTTGCGCATGAACAGCTTGACGATGCGGTCTTCCAGGGAATGGAAACTGATCACCACCAGGCGGCCGCCGACGGCCAGCGATTCGAGCGCGGCGTCAAGGCCGCGCTCGAGATCGCCCAATTCATTGTTCACATGGATGCGCAGGCCCTGGAATGCGCGGGTCGCCGGATTCTTGCCCTTCTCCCAGGCGGGGTTGGCAACCGTGATCACTTCGGCGAGATCAGCGGTCCGTTCGAACGGCCGCTCCTGACGGCGCTGCACGATGGCGCGGGCCATCCGCTTGGCGAAGCGCTCTTCGCCATATTCCTTGAAGACCCGGGCGATTTCCTCTTCGGTGGCGTTGGCGATGAACTCCGCTGCGCTGATGCCCTGGCCGGGATTCATGCGCATGTCCAGGGGACCATCGTTGAGGAAGCTGAAGCCGCGCTCGGGATCGTCGAGTTGCGGCGACGACACGCCAAGGTCGAGCAGGACGCCATCGACCCGACCTTCGAGACCGCGTGCGCGCACCTCATCGCCCAGTTCGGCGAACGAGCGCTGCACAATGACGAAGCGGCCGTCTTCGGCCGCCAATGCTTTTCCTGTCTGGATGGCCTGGGGATCTTTGTCGAATCCGAGCAGGCGTCCCCCGGTGCCCAGTTTCTCGAGCAAGGCTCGACTATGGCCCCCTCTTCCGAAGGTACCGTCCAGATAGCAGCCGTCCTCCCGCGGGGCCAGTGCGGAAACGGCCTCCTCGAGCAGAACGGTGATATGGCGGTAGGTGGCATTCATAGTCAAAGGATCAGATCGCGTAGTTCGTCCGGCAGCCCACCGGGTTGTTTGATTGCCGCCAGGTCGGCTTCAGCCATGGCGTTCCAGGCATCCTCATCCCACAACTGAAACTTGTTCAGTTGCCCCACCAGCATCGCCCGCTTGTCCAGCTTGGCGTACTCGCGCAGGCGCGGCGGAATCAGGAAACGCCCGTTTCCGTCCAGTTCCAGATCGACGGCATTACCGATCAGCAGCCGCTGCAGGCGCCGCGTTTCTTCTCGCAAAGAAGGCAGCTCGCGCAGCTTGGCTTCGATCAGTTCCCATTCGGGCAAGGGGTAAACGGTGAGGCAGGGGTCGACCGCGTCGATAGTGACGATGAGCTGGCCGGCACAACGCGAAACGAGCTCGTCACGATACCGACTCGGCATCGCGAGGCGCCCTTTGGCGTCGAGACTTATGGCATTAGCTCCGCGAAACACGTCAGCGCTTCCCCTGTGGTTGGCTTTCCATGCCAATTGATCCCACTTTTACCCACTTCATACCACTTCTGCACACTATAGAAATCCACACTCCCCACCGTCAAGGCGCGTCAGAAGTGAAAAATCCTTACAGGACGGAGATTTAGCGTGCTTTTGGAAGGTTGCGGAGCGCTTTTAGAAGTAAAAGAGATGACAAAACACAATAAGTCCAAAGTTTTAGCCTTCGAACTTAAAGTGATTTATCAAGAGTTGCGGCTTTTCGCTTTTGCGACGGACGGATAAAACCGGGAAAAAGCGAAGAGAGTGGGAAGAAGTGGGAGAGTCGATCTATAAGCCGGGTTCTGTCGAGGACAGCCATTCCTCTGGGACGCACATCACTGTACGCCTCAAGCGACCTACCCGAATCCAACGCGGGCCGCGCCAATGGATTCCTATTTGGTCTTGCTCCGAGTGGGGTTTACCTAGCCACGCACTGTTGCCAGCCGTGCGGTGCGCTCTTACCGCACCTTTTCACCCTTACCGGCGCTGTTGCGCTTAGGCGGTTATTTTCTGTGGCACTTTCCGTAGGCTCGCGCCTCCCAGGCGTTACCTGGCACTCTGCCCTATGGAGCCCGGACTTTCCTCCACCGCGCTATTGCGCGACAGCGACTGTCCAATCGACTCTCCGCCGACAAGGTTAGCGGGAGCAGGCGCGAAGAACAAGCTCAACTCTTCCCTTGGCGCTGCAAAGCCTGTTGATACAAAAGGTTTTTTCGCACCCCGGTGATTTCCGCCGCCAGCGCCGCGGCTTTCTTCAACGGCAGCTCGGCAAGCAGCAGGTCGAGCACCCTGAGCGCCTCTGCACCGATCGACTCCTCGCCTTCCGGCGCCTGCCACCCCGCCACCAGCACAACGCACTCGCCGCGCTGCTGGTTGCTGTCCGACGCGACCCAATCGTGCAGTTCGGCCAACGGCAGGCTGCGAATGGTCTCGAAGGTCTTGCTCAGCTCCCGCGCCAGCACCGCACGGCGCTCCCCGCCGAACACGTCGCGCATGTCCGCCAGGCTTTCCAGCAGACGATGGGGCGCCTCGTAGAAAATCAGCGTGCGTGGCTCTTCCTGTACCGCCTGGAGGCGGCTGCGTCGTCCCGCAGCCTTGGCGGGCAGGAAACCTTCGAAGATGAACCGGTCCGACGGCAATCCCGCCGCCGACAGCGCCGCGATCAGCGCGCAGGAGCCCGGCACCGGGACCACCCGGATACCCAGCGCCTGTGCCTGGCGCACCAGGTGGAAGCCGGGATCGGAAATCAGCGGGGTACCGGCGTCCGAGATCAGCGCGACGTCCTCCCCCCCCTGCAGCCGGGAGATGAAGCGCCCGCCCTCCTCGCGTTCGTTGTGCTCGTGGCAGGCCGCCAATGGCGTCTCGATGCCGAAGTGCTGGAACAGCCGGATCGAATGGCGGGTATCCTCCGCAGCCACCAGGGCCACCTCCCGCAGCACCCGCAGGGCGCGCGGGGTGATGTCGTCGAGATTGCCGATCGGGGTCGCCACTACGAACAGAGTGCCTGCTGACACGAAAATACCTCGGGAGCTATCTGAAAAGGCGGCATTGTATCGCGATTCAGGGTGCCGCCATCGCACCCGAGGCGGGCCTCCGGTACAATCGGCGACTCTTCGTGAATGCGCCATGAGAAGCCCTATATGATCGCTTGCCTGCGTCCGCTTTCTGCTCTGATCCTGGCCGGTCTGCTGACCGCCTGCGCGACCTCGTCCAATTCCGGACTGGGCGAACTTCCCCGTACGCCGAATGCCAGCATCGAGCAGTTGTTGCAACAGGCCAGCCAGAGCAAGCCCGAGGAAGCGGCGCTGCTGCGCCTCTCGGCAGCGGACCTTGCCTACCAGCAGAAGGACCTCGCCAGGTCCACCGCCATCCTGGGACAGATCCCGCTGGAAAGCCTGAAGCCGGCCCAGCAGGTCTTCGCCAGCACCCTGAACGCCGAACTGGCCCTCGCCCGCAGCAAGCCCAAGGCCGCCCTGCAGGCATTGCAGCATCCGAGCATGCAGCATCTCAGCGAACTGCCGGTGACCCAGCAGGTTCGTACCCAGCGCGCCAAGGCCCAGGCCCTCGCCGCCGACGGCCAGGTCCTTGCCGCAGCCAAGGAGCGCATCTACTTCGCACCGCTGCTCGAGGGCCCGGCGGTGATCGAGAACCAGGAAAAGATCTGGACCCTGGTCAGCAGCCTGCCGGTCGACCAGTTGCAACCGAGCGCCAACGAAGGCGACCTCAGCGGCTGGCTGACCCTGGCACGCATCACCAAGACCTCGCCGACCCTGCAGCAACAGCAGGCCAGCATCGAGAGCTGGCAACAGCAGAACCCCGAGCACCCGGCGGCCAAGCACTTGCCGGCGGCGCTGGAGAAACTCAAGACGCTGTCCCAGCAGCCGCTGACCCGCATCGCCCTCCTGCTACCCCAGCAGGGGCAGTTGGCCAACGTCGCCCGGGCCCTGCAGGACGGCTTCCTCGCCGCCCACTTCCAGGCCCAGCAGGCCGGCCAGAACCCTCCTTCGATCAAACTCTACGACAGTACCCAGGTGCGCTCGCTAGATGACTTCTACCGCCAGGCCCAGGCCGATGGCGTCGAACTGGTCGTCGGTCCACTGGAGAAGCCGCTGGTCAAGCAACTCGCCAGCCGCGAGCAACTACCGATCACCACCCTCGCACTCAACTACAGCGACAACAGCCAGGAAGGCCCGGCGCAGCTGTTCCAGTTCGGCCTCGCCGCCGAGGACGAAGCGCGCGCGGTGGCCAGCCGGGCCTGGGGCGACGGCATGCGCCGGGCCGTGGCGCTGGTGCCGCGCGGCGAATGGGGCGACCGCGTGCTGGCCGCCTTCAGCCAGAGCTGGCAGTCCGCGGGCGGCAGCCTGATCGCCGCCGAGCATGTCGACCAGCCGGTACAACTGGCGCAACAGATCGCCGACCTGCTGCAACTGCGCCAGAGCGAAGGCCGCGCCCAGCGCCTGCAGGGCGCCCTCGGCAGCCAGATCGCCACCCAGCCGTCGCGCCGCCAGGACATCGACTTCGTGTTCCTCGCCGCCACCCCGCAGCAGGCCCGCCAGATCAAGCCGACCCTGGCCTTCCAGTACGCCGGCGACCTTCCGGTCTACGCCACTTCGCACCTCTACACCGGGACCAACAACCCGACCCAGGACCAGGACCTCAACGGCATCCGCTTCTGCGAGACCCCGTGGCTGCTCAACCCCAGCGACCCGACCCGCCAGCAGGTCGCCGCCCAATGGCCCCAGGCCAACGGCAGCATGGGCCGCCTCTACGCCATGGGCGTCGACGCCTACCGCCTCGCTCCGCGACTGCCTGAACTGAAGGCCGTGCCGAGCCTGCAGATCGACGGCCTGACCGGTACCCTGAGCCTGAATCCGACCCAGCGCATCGAACGCCAGTTGCAATGGGCCGAATTCCGCAATGGCCAGGTCCAGCCGCTGGGGACCACCAGCTTTTGACCGATAGGGAAAGCTCCCGGGACAAGGGGCGCCAGGCCGAGGAACTGGCCTGCGCCCATCTACGGCGACAGGGCCTTGCCACACTTGGCAAGAATTGGACCTGTCGCCGTGGAGAGCTCGATCTGGTCATGCTCGACGGCGATACAGTAGTATTCGTCGAAGTCCGCTCCCGCCGGCATCGCGCCTGGGGCGGAGCCCTGGAGAGCATCGACGCGCGCAAGCGGCAACGCCTGATTCTCTCCGCCGAACTTTTTCTGCAACAGGAGGCGCGCTGGGCCAAACGCCCCTGTCGCTTCGATGTGGTCACCGTCGATACCAGCGACGGACAATCACCACCGCGACTGGACTGGATTCAGAACGCATTCGACGCCTGATCAGCCGCCCCACCGAAGGTCATTACCGATGGACATGCAACACCGTATCCGCCAGCTCTTCCAGGCCAGCATCGAGACCAAGCAGCAGGCGCTGGAAGTACTGCCTCCCTATATCGAGCAAGCCAGCCTGGTGATGGTCAATGCGCTGCTCAACGAGGGCAAGATCCTCTCCTGCGGCAATGGCGGCTCGGCCGGCGATGCCCAGCACTTCTCCTCCGAACTGCTCAACCGCTTCGAGCGCGAACGTCCGAGCCTGCCGGCCGTGGCCCTGACCACCGACAGCTCGACCATCACCTCGATCGCCAACGACTACAGCTACAACGAAGTCTTCTCCAAGCAGATCCGCGCCCTGGGCCAGCCGGGCGACGTCCTGCTGGCGATTTCCACCAGCGGCAATTCGGCCAACGTGATCCAGGCCATCCAGGCTGCCCACGACCGCGAGATGCTGGTGGTCGCCCTGACCGGCCGCGACGGTGGCGGCATGGCTTCGCTGCTGCTGCCGGAAGACGTGGAGATCCGCGTTCCTTCCAAGATCACCGCACGCATCCAGGAAGTCCACCTCCTGGCCATCCACTGCCTCTGCGACCTGATCGACCGCCAACTGTTCGGGAGTGAAGAATGAGCCGTACCGCCTTCGTCGCCGCCACCCTGGCCCTGAGCCTGGCCCTGGGAGGCTGCAGCAGTTTCCTCAGCGCCACCCGGGACAAACCGATCGACGACGATCGCGGGACCCGAACCATCGGCAGCAAGATCGACGACTCGCTGATCGAGACCAAGGCCGCGGTGAACATCGCCAAGGCCGATCCGGCCCTGGACAAGGACTCTCACATCGTCGTGGTCAGCTACAACGGCATCGTGCTGATCGCCGGCCAGACCCCGCGCGCCGACCTCAAGAGCAAGGCCGAGCAGGCCGCACGCACGGTGCAGAAGGTCAAGAACGTGCATAACGAACTGCAGGTGACCTCGCCCTCCTCCCTGCTCGCCCGCAACAACGACGCCTGGATCACCACCAAGCTGAAGACCCAGATGCTCAGCGATCCCAACGTGCCCTCGTCGCGGATCAAGGTGGTCACCGAGAACGGCATCGTCTACATGATGGGCCTGGTCAACCAGCAGGAAGCCGCCCAGGCTGTCCGCGTCGCCCAGGGCGTCGACGGGGTGCAGAAGATCGTCAAGCTGTTCGAATACATAAACTGAAGAACAGCGAACGAAAAAAAGGCGATCCTTCGATCGCCTTTTTCATTGCTCGCCGTTTACTTGACCACCTTCAGGGATGGCCTGCCACTGGGACGCGGCGGCTCATCGGACGGTCCGCCATCGTCATCGCCCGGCTCGTCGTCCACCGGACCCGGCTGCTCCAGATCGAAGACCATGCCCTGGCCGTTTTCCCGGGCGTAGATGGCCATTACCGCCAGCGCTGGAATGTACAGGCTCTGCGCCACGCCGCCGAAACGCCCCTCGAAGCTGACCGCCTCGTTGTCCATGTGCAGATGCCGCACGGCAGAGGGCGAGACATTGAGCACGATCTGCCCATCGCTGGCATAGCCCGGAGGCACCTTTACCCCGGCGAACTCTGCGTTCACCAGGATATGCGGCGTGCAATCGTTGTCGACGATCCATTCATAGAGCGCGCGGACCAGATAGGGACGGCTGGAATTCATCTTCATGTTCCTTAACGCATATCTCGTTCAACGGAAGACAGGCTGGCCCGGAAGCTTTCCCGGGCGAATCCGCGCTCCATATAGTCGAGCAACGGCTTGGCCTGCCGCGGCAACTCGATGCCCAGCAGCGGCAGACGCCAGAGGATCGGCAACAGGCAGCAATCCACCAGGCTGAAATCCTCGCTGAGGAAATATGCCTTGTCGGCGAACAGCGGGGAAACCCCGGTCAGGCTCTCGCGCAACTCCTTGCGCGCCTGGACCCGCTCGGCCTCCTTGCTGCGCGCATCCAGGATCCGGTCCACCAGGGAACACCAGTCCCGCTGGATACGATGGATCAACAGGCGGCTGTTGGCACGCTTCACCGGATAATCGGGCAGAAGCGGCGGATGCGGATAGCGTTCATCGAGGTATTCCATGACCACCGTCGGCTCGTACAGCGCCAGGTCGCGATCGACCAGGGTCGGTACGCTGCCGTAGGGGTTGACCTCCGCCAGCATCGGCGGACAGCGGCCCGCCTCGATATCGATCACCTCTACCGCCACGTTCTTCTCGGCCAGGACCAGGCGGATGCGATGGCAGTAATGATCGGCAGGGTCGGAATAGCAGGTCAGCTTGTTGATTGAAGCCATGGAGCCCTCCTCGCAGGTCGACTTGTGGGAGGTGAAAAGACGCGCGCGCCCCGTAGGGCGCGCGCTTCGAAGACCAACGTGCGGGTTAGTGCACGTCCTTCCAGTACTCGCGCTTGAGGAGATAGGCGAATACGAAGAAGAAGGCCAGGTAGAGCAGGACGTAGGTACCGATACGCTCGGAGGCCAGCTTGTTCGGGTTGGCCGAATAGGCCAGGAAGGTCACCAGGTTCTTGACCTTCTCGTCGAACTGAGCTTCGTTCAGTTCGCCGGTCTTCGGCACCACGGTCAACTGGTCACAAGCTTCGTGAGTCAGCGGGGTACCGGTCAACGGATCGAACTGCTTCTTGCCATCCTCGACCACCTGTACCTGCTTGCAGCCGATCACCTGGCGTCCCTGCAGGGGCGCCAGGACGTTCGGCATGCCGACGTTGGGGAAGATCACGTTGTTCACGCCCCACGGACGCTTGGGATCCTCGTAGAACGAGCGCAGGTAGCTGTACAGCCAGTCGGTGCCGCGTACGCGGGCAACCAGGGTCAGATCCGGCGGAGCGGCGCCGAACCAGGTCTTGGCGTCGGCCGGCTTCATGCCGATGTCCATGTGGTCGCCGATCTTGGCGCCGGTGAACACCAGCTTCTCCATCATCAGATCGGCAGGAATGCCCAGGTCGGTGGCGACACGCTCGTAACGCTGGAACTTGGCGCTATGGCAGCCCATGCAGTAGTTGGCGAAGGTACGCGCGCCATCCTGCATGGCCGCCTTGTCGGTCAGGTCGATATCGACATGATCCAGTTGCGGCCCATGGCCGCCAGCGGCGAAACCCAGGACTGGCAGTA
This sequence comes from Pseudomonas sp. B111, assembly GCF_026428275.1. Lineage (NCBI taxonomy): Bacteria > Pseudomonadati > Pseudomonadota > Gammaproteobacteria > Pseudomonadales > Pseudomonadaceae > Pseudomonas > Pseudomonas sp. B111. Next base: position 6,305,214 of record NZ_CP097857.1, read on the forward strand.
CCGCCAGAATCAGTGCAGCGAATTGCTTTTTCATCAGCCAGTCACCCTTTCCGGAACCGGTTTGGTCTTCTCCATCCGGGTGTAGAACGGCATCAGGATGAAGAAGGCGAAATACAGGACGGTGCAAACGCGCGACAGGGTAGTACCCAGCGGGCTCGGAGCCTGGGCGCCGTAGTAGCCGAGGATCACGAAGGACACCGCGAAGATCACCAGCCACAGCTTGCTCAGCCAGCCCTTGTAGCGGATCGAGCGAACCGGGCTGCGATCCAGCCACGGCAGGACGAACAGCACGGCGATCGCCGCACCCATCGCCACCACACCCATCAGCTTGTCCGGAACCGCGCGGAGGATCGCGTAGAACGGGGTGAAGTACCAGACCGGAGCGATGTGCTCGGGGGTCTTGAACTGGTTGGCCATCTCGAAGTTGGGCTTCTCGAGGAAGTAGCCGCCCATTTCCGGGAAGAAGAAGATCACGGTGCAGAAGATGAACAGGAACACCACCACACCGACGATATCCTTCACGGTGTAGTACGGATGGAACGCGATGCCGTCCAGCGGTACGCCGTTCTCGTCCTTCTTCTTCTTGATGTCAACGCCGTCCGGGTTGTTCGAACCGACTTCGTGCAGCGCCAGGATGTGCAGCACGACCAGGCCGAGCAGGACGATCGGCAGGGCGATCACATGCAGGGCGAAGAAGCGGTTCAGGGTGATGCCGGAGATCAGGAAGTCACCGCGGATCCACTGGGCCAGGTCTTCGCCGACCACCGGAATCGCGCCGAACAGGGAAATGATCACCTGGGCGCCCCAGTAGGACATCTGACCCCAAGGCAGCAGGTAGCCCATGAAGGCCTCGGCCATCAGCGCCAGGTAGATCAGCATGCCGAAGATCCACACCAGCTCGCGCGGCTTCTGATAGGAGCCGTAGAGCAGGCCGCGGAACATGTGCAGGTAGACCACGATGAAGAACGCCGATGCACCGGTGGAGTGCATGTAGCGAATGATCCAGCCGTAGTCGACATCGCGCATGATGTATTCGACGGAAGCGAACGCCTCTTCGGCCGACGGCGTGAAGCTCATGGTCAGCCAGATGCCGGTGAGGATCTGGTTGACCAGCACCAGCAGCGCCAGGGAACCGAAGAAATACCAGAAGTTGAAGTTCTTCGGTGCGTAGTACTTGCTCAGATGGTCTTCCCACATCTTGGTCGCGGGAAAACGCGCATCGACCCAAGCCATGAACTTGTTCATCAGGCTTTCTCCTGGTCCACGCCGATGGTGATGACGTCGTCAGCATCGAACGTATAAGGCGGAATCGGCAGGTTCAGCGGCGCTGGCTGGCCTTTGTAGACACGACCGGCGAGGTCGTAGTGGGAGCCGTGGCAAGGGCAGAAGTAGCCGCCCTTCCAGTCCGGACCGAGGTCGGCGGGGGCGACTTCGGGACGGAAGGTCGGCGAGCAGCCCAGGTGGGTGCAGATGCCGACGATCACCGCCAGTTCCGGCTTGATCGAGCGAAGCTTGGGATCGACGTACTCCGGCTGCTCCGAGGCCTTGGAGTCCGGGTCGGCCAGTTGTCCTTCGAGGCTCGGCAGGGCGTCCAGCATCTCCTTCGTGCGGTGCACGATGAATACAGGCTTGCCGCGCCATTCAGCGATGATCTGCTGACCTGGATCGATCTTGCCCACGTTCACCTGCACCGGCGCGCCAGCAGCCTTGGCTTTGGCACTGGGGAACCATGACCCTACGAACGGGACCGCAGCACCCACCGCTCCCGCCGCGCCAACCACAGAGGTGGCCGCGACGAGGAAGCGACGCCGGCCTGCATTCACGCCGTCATTACTCATTCAGTCGTCTCCCATCAGCTTCAGACCTGTTCTAATCAGGCCTTTAAGTAAAAATTCGAGCCGCGCAAAAAATTCGCCAAATGGTAAAGAAAACCCCCTTTGATGACAAGGTAATAGCCTGACACAAAACGCCCGAAACCCTTGTAGGGCGCGCCCTTCGGCCATGCGACACCTTGCCGCAGAGTTAAAGCGTAGACATAAAAAAACGCCCAGCTCCGAAGAGGTGGGCGTTTTTCAGCAAGCGTCGAATTAACGCTTGGAGTACTGCGGACGCTTACGCGCTTTACGCAGACCGACTTTCTTACGCTCGACTTCACGGGCATCGCGAGTCACGTAGCCGGCCTTGCGCAGCGAGCTACGCAGGGTTTCGTCGTACTCGATCAGGGCACGGGTGATGCCGTGACGGATCGCACCGGCCTGACCGCTTACGCCACCGCCAACGACGGTAACGAAGATGTCGAACTTCTCGACGGTCTCGGTCAGCTCGAGCGGCTGACGCACGACCATGCGAGCGGTTTCACGACCGAAGAACTGATCGAGACCACGGTTGTTGATGGAAATCTTGCCAGTACCCGGACGCAGGAAGACGCGAGCGGTAGCGGTCTTACGACGGCCAGTGCCGTAATTTTGAGTCGCCGACATAATGAGCTATCCCGTTAAATCTTCAGTTCTTGGGGCTGCTGAGCGGTGTGCGGGTGGCTGGCACCCTTGTACACCTTCAGCTTGCGATACATATCGCGACCCAGAGGGTTCTTCGGCAGCATGCCTTTTACAGCGGTCTCGATGACGCGCTCAGGGGCCTTGGCGATCAGCTTCTCGAAGTTGATCGACTTGATGCCGCCCGGGAAGCCGGAGTGGTGGTAGTACATCTTGTCGGTGGTCTTGGCACCGGTCACACGCACCTGCTCGGCGTTGATGACGACGATGTAGTCGCCGGTGTCAACGTGCGGAGTGTACTCAGGCTTGTGCTTGCCACGCAGGCGGCGGGCAATTTCGGTCGCCAGACGACCCAGGGTCTGGCCGGCAGCGTCGACGACGAACCAGTCGCGCTGTACAGTTTCCGGTTTCGCGGTATAGGTTTTCATTCGTTATAGCCTCAGGGGCCGCCTGAAAATAAGACGGCGAATCTTACTGGACAGTGGTTGCCTTGACAAGTCAAGGACAGCCGAAAACAGACACGAATTGGGGCTCGGGTCGGTGTGCGTCCGTAACGACTAGATACATCGATCGGCAGGCTTGGCATCCCCCACCGATGAAAGGCTGCGGAATTATGCAGATTTCGCCAGAATTTACAACCGCATTAACCACTTAATTTCACGAGGACACCCGCATGGAGTATCGCCCGCTCGGCCGCACCGATCTGAAAGTCAGCGCCCTCTGCCTCGGCACCATGACCTGGGGCGAGCAGAACAGCGAGCAGGACGCCTTCGCCCAGATCGCCAGGGCCAAGGCCGCCGGGATCAATTTCATGGATACCGCCGAAATGTATCCGGTGCCGCCCCGCGCCGAGACCTACGCCAGCACCGAGCGCATCATCGGCAACTGGTTCCGCCGCAGCGGCGACCGCGCCGACTGGATCCTCGCTAGCAAGATCGCCGGCCCCGGCAACGGCATCAGCCATGTGCGCGACGGCAACCTCAAGTTCAACCGCCAGCACATCGTCGCCGCCCTCGATGCCAGCCTGGAGCGCCTGCAGACAGACTGGCTGGACCTCTACCAGTTGCACTGGCCGGAGCGGCGGACCAACTTCTTCGGCCAGCTCGGCTACCAGCACCAGGAAGAGAGCTTCACACCGCTGGAGGAAACCCTGGAAGTGCTCGACGAGCAGGTGCGCGCCGGCAAGATCCGCCACATCGGCCTGTCCAACGAGACACCCTGGGGCACCATGACCTTCCTCAGGCTCGCCGAGGAGCGCGGCTGGCCGCGCGCGGTATCGATCCAGAACCCCTACAACCTGCTCAACCGCAGCTTCGAGGTGGGCCTGGCGGAAATCGCCATCCGCGAGCAGTGCGGCCTGTTGGCCTACTCGCCGATGGCCTTCGGCATGCTTTCCGGCAAGTACGCGGACGGCGCCCGCCCGGCCAACGCGCGCATCAGTCTCTACAGTCGCTTCACCCGCTACACCAACCCGCAGGCGGAAGCGGCCTGCGCGCGCTACGTGGCGCTGGCCCGCGAACATGGACTGGAACCGGCGCAGATGGCACTGGCCTACGTCACTTCGCGGCCGTTCGTGACCAGCAACATCATCGGCGCGACCTCGCTGGAACAGCTGGAAACCAACCTCGGCAGCGTCGACCTGAGGCTGGACGAGGAGGTGCTCGCCGGTATCGATGCGATCCACCGGGAGCAACCGAACCCGGCTCCCTGAGGCTCCAGGGGCCTGGCGCTGCCGCGGGTTCGGCGGACAACCGCGCGATGCGCTCGTTCGCCCCTCCCGGTGGCCAGGAGCGCCTCACAGGGCCCGCGCGATGATCTCCTTCATGATCTCGTTGGTACCGGCGTAGATCCGCTGTACCCGGGCATCAGCCCAGGCCCGCGCCACCGGATATTCCCACATGAAGCCGTAGCCGCCGTGCAACTGCACGCATTCGTCGAGCACCTTGCATTGCAGGTCTGTCGTCCAGTACTTGCACATGGCGGCGGTGGGTACGTCCAGCTTGCCCTGGAGATGCAGCTCCATGCAGCGATCGACGAAGACCCGGCCGACCTGGATCTCGGTAGCCATCTCGGCAAGCTTGAAGCGGGTATTCTGGAAGTCCGCCACCGACTTGCCGAACGCCTTGCGCTCGCGAGTGTAGTCGAGCGTCCATTGCAGGGCCGCCTCGGCCGACGCCAGCGCGCCGATACCAACGGTCAGGCGCTCCTGCGGCAGCTCCTGCATCAGGTAGATGAATCCCTGGCCGTCCTTGCCGAGCAGGTTCTCCCGGGGAATCCGCACATCCTGGAAGAACAGCTCGGAGGTGTCCTGGGCCTTCATCCCGACCTTCTCCAGGCGCTTGCCCTTGCTGAAGCCCGGCGTACCCGCCTCGACCACGAACAGGCTTATGCCCTTGGCGCCAGCCTTCGGATCGGTCTTCGCCACCACGATCACCAGGTCGGCGAGGAAGCCGTTGGTGATGAAGGTCTTCGAACCATTGATGACGTACTCGTCGCCATCCAGTACCGCCGTGGTCTTCACCCCTTGCAGGTCGGAACCGGCCCCCGGCTCGGTCATGGCGATGGCCGCGACCATCTCGCCGGATACCAGCTTCGGCAGGTACTTGCGCTTCAGCGCCTCGCTGCCGTAGTGGAGGATGTAGGGCGCAGCGATGTCCGAATGCAGGGAGAAACCGATCCCGGTCAGGCCGGCCCGACCGATCTCTTCGATGACCACGGCGCTGTAGAGGAAGTCCGCGCCCATCCCGCCATACTCTTCCGGCAGGTGCGAACAGAGCATTCCGGCCTCGCCGGCCTTGTTCCAGAGCGCGCGGTCGACATGCCCATCCTTTTCCCATTGGTGATGGAAAGGCACGGCTTCCTGTTCGAGGAACTTGCGCACGCTGTCGCGAAACAGTTCGTGGTCGGAGCTGAACAGGGTTCTCGGTATCATCGTGGTCACCTGGAAACGGTCTGGGATCGGGTTGGCTGCACGCGGCAGGTCTTCGACTGTAGGGAAATGCCCCGACCGACGCACTGGACAGTTGCGCCAAAAAATAAGACGATCCAGCCGCCTTTTGACCGCTTTCCCTTACTCACAACAACGATAAAAATCCATGCGCGCTCAATCCGCTCCGGTGCTGAAACATGTCGGCATCGTCGCCATCGACGGCGTCTTCGCCTCGACCCTGATGCAGGCCAAGGACTTCTTCCACATGGCCAGCCTGCGCCACGGCAAGCAGCAGGGCCTCGGTCTCCAGCCGGCCTTCCGCACCCGCATCCTCAGCCCCGACGGCCAGCCGGTACGCAGCTTCAGCGGCGACAGCATCGCCGTCGACGGTCCCCTCGCCGCCTGCGATATCGTGGTCCTGCCCGCCTTCTGGGGCGACTTCGACGCGCTCGAACGGCGCTATCCGCAAATCGTTCCCTGGTTGCGCCGCAGCCATGCCGAGGGAACCGCCCTCTGCGGCGAGGCGACCGGGGTTTTCTGGCTGGCCCAGGCAGGCCTGCTGGATGGCAAGGAAGCGACCACCTACTGGCGCTTCTATCGGGAATTCGCCGAACGCTTCCCGAACGTGCTGCTCAACCAGGAGAAGCACCTGACCGATGCCGACGACCTGTTCTGCGCCAGCGGCGTCACCTCCGCCTGCGACCTCTACATCTATCTGATCGAGCGTTTCTGCGGCGGATCGGTGGCCCAGGCGGTGGCCCGGGATACCCTCTACGAAGTACAGCGCAGCTACACCCCAGGGCGTATCGGCTTCGGCGGACAGAAGCTGCATCATGACCCGACGATCCTGCAGATCCAGCAATGGCTGGAAGACCACTTCGCCGACAAGTTCCGTTTCGAGGATGTCGCCCGCGACCACGGCATGAGCATCCGCAACTTCATGCGGCGCTTCCAGGCCGCTACCGGCGACAAGCCGCTGCACTACCTGCAGCGACTGCGGATCGAGACCGCCAAGGGCATGCTCTCGAGCACGCGCAAGAGCATCAAGACGATCAGCTACGAGGTCGGCTACGACGACGCCAGCTTCTTCGCCCGCCTGTTCCGCCAGCACACCGAACTCTCTCCCCACCATTACCGTCGCCAGTTCATGCAGAAGGAAAGCTGAGCCGGACATCGCCGGGCCTGCCCGAACGGCATCGGCGCCGGCGCTTTCCCTACAGAACCTAGGATAGGTAGCCAGGTCGGCCTTCGCGGGTTCTCATGAACCCGCAGGCCCGCCGCAGACGCGGGCGTTCCGAACAACGACAAGAACGGACCTTTGCCATGCGCCTTTATCTGCTCGCCTTCCTGGCCCTCTTCGGTATGAATGCTATGGCCGCCGACAACTGGAAAGCCTTCCCCTACGACCAGAGCGCCTATGACTATCCAGGCGACAAGTTGAAGGAAGCCTGGCCGCGCCTGACCCGCGGCTTCGGCGACTATCCCTATCCGGACGCCGACTGGGTGGTGAACATGGCGACCGCCCATCCGGATGCCCTGGAAAAGACCGTGAAGGCCGGCACCGGCTTCACCGGCAAGCCGGAAGAGGCCGCGCAATATGCGGCGCGCCTGCAGGATGTCTGGCGCCTGCTGTTCCGCGGCGACTACGCCAAGGCCAAGGAGCAGGGACTAGCCCTGGGAGTCGGCGGCCAGGTACCGGCGATGTTCGCCCAGGTGCTCTACGCCATGTTCCTGGCTCCCGACCAGGCGGAGAAACAGCGCCTGCTCGAAGAGGTCATCGACTACACCGAACAGGCCGGCCCGCTGGTCAAGGCCGATATCGTCGCCCAGTTCGGCAGCGTCTACGCCAAGGCGCGCCTGGCCGAGGAGCTATCGGTACCGGTAGTGCTCAAGCGCGGCTATACCAGCGAAATCCCCAAGGAACTGGACGCCCTCCTGGCCAGGCAACCCAACCAGCCGTTCGCCCTGGCGCTCTACGGCGGCTACGAGGCGGGAGTGATCCGCAAGGTCGGCAAGCTGGTCGGCAAGATGACCTACGGGGTCAGCGCCGACAAGATGGAACAGTACTTCGCCCGCTCCTTCCGCCAGGCCAACGACCTGCCGATCGGCCACTACGAGTACGCCAACGCGCTGACCTACGTATACGGCGACGACGAGCGGGAGAAGGCCATCGCCCAACTGAAGCAGGCCGTGGCGATCAAGCCGATCAACGCCATGGAAGCCCTCGAAGTGGCCCATGCGAAGAAGCTCCTCGCCGGCTTCGAGCAGAACACCGCGCAGCGCTGAAACGCCGCGCGTCCATGAAAAAAGGGGTTGCCATCGGCAACCCCTTTCTCGTTTCCGCCCCGGATCAGGGCCGGTGCGGACGCGTCAGGTATTCGTGGGACTGCATTTCCAGCAGACGACTGAGGGTGCGCTGGAATTCGAACTCCAGCCGGCCGCCGCTGTAGAGATCCTTTAGCTCGACCTCGGCGGAGATGATCAGCTTGACGCTGCGGTCGTAGAACTCATCCACCAGGTTGATGAAACGCCGCGCCATGTCGTCCTTGGTGACGCCCATCTGCTCGACGTTGGAGATCAGCACGGCGTGGAAAATCTTCGCCAGCTCGATGTAGTCGTTCTGGCTGCGCGGGCCGTCGCACAGCTCGCGGAATTCGAACCAGGCCACGTCGTCGCAGGTCAGGCGCGCGCGGATCTCGCGGTTCTCGATCATCAGCGCCTCGTCGCGCTGGGCCTTGGCACAGTCCGGGGTCAGGGCCTTGAAGCTGCGCGCCATCTCCTCCTCGACCTGTTCACTGAGCGGCCAGTGGAACAGCTCGGCCTGCTCCAGCGCGCGCAGGCGATAGTCGACGCCGCTATCGACGTTGACGATCTCGGTATGCTCCTTGAGCAGGGCGATCGCCGGCAGGAAACGGGCGCGTTGCAGGCCGTCCTTGTACAGGCCGTCCGGCACGATGTTGGAGGTCGCCACCAGGCTCACGCCGTTCTTGAACAGCTCTTCCAGCAGGGTGGCGAGGATCATCGCATCGGTGATGTCGGAGACGAAGAACTCGTCGAAGCAGATCACCCGCGCCTCGTCGGCGAAGCGCTTGCCGATGATGGTCAGCGGGTTCTTCTCGCCCTTGAGGGTCTTCAGTTCTTCGTGCACCCGCTTCATGAAGCGGTGGAAGTGCGTGCGCACCTTCTGCTCGAACGGCAGCGACTCGAAGAAAGTGTCCACCAGGTAGGTCTTGCCACGGCCGACGCCGCCCCAGAAATACAGGCCCTTCACCGGCCCGCCGGACTTCCTGCCGAGCAGCTTGCCGAACAGGCCGGGCTTGGCGTGGTCGGCGGCGACCAGGTCATCGTAGAGGCGTTGCAGATGCTTCACGGCATTCGCCTGTGCGGCATCGTGGAAGAAATCGGGGCGTTGGAGATCGGCCTGGTAGCGCTCGAGGGGCGTCATGATCGGTAGCAATGCAACGAAAACGGGGCCGTCACTTTAGCGACGACCCCGTCTCTTGGCAATCGGCCATCCGTCGAGGATGTACCGGGGCTGCCTACTCCTGCGGTGCCAGCGCTTCGCGGGTGCGCTCGATGGCGGCGTCACGGGCGGCGGCGTTGGCGAAGGCCGGGCTCTGCGCCACCGCCTCGCCATCCAGCCACAGGCCAAAGGCATTGCCCTCGGCCCGCAGGTCAGCAGTCTCGCCAGCCAGCAGGCGCTTGCTCACCGCACCGGCGGCCTTGCCGTCGGCGAAGGCGCGGGACAGCAGCAGCTGTTCGCCGGCGGCGTCCAGCAGGCGGAAGCGGAAGCTGCCGTCGTCGTCGCGGAAGCTGACCAGGCGCGCAGCCTTGGCGGCCTTCTTCTTGCCGCTCTCGGTACTTTTCAGCGGCTCGCGCAGTGAGCGCAGGCCGACTGCCTCGCGCAACTCGGCGATGAATGGGGTGGCGATGCGGCGCGCCTTGGCGGCGCCGGCGAGGAGAATGTCCTCGATATCGTCGGGCTTGGCGATCAGCGCCTGGTAACGCTCGCGAGCCTCGCCCAGTTCGTTGTCGAGCAACTGGAACAGGCGCTGCTTGGCTTCGCCCCAGGCCAGGCCGTCGAGCAGTTCCTGGCGGAACGCGGCGACCTGTTCGGCACTGGCGAAGGCCGAGTAAAGAAGGAACAGGTGCGAACTGTCCGGGTCCTTCGGCTCGCCCGGCGCGCGCGAGTCGGTGACGATGCGTGCGATGGCGTCCTTGAGCTGCCTGGACGGGCTGAACAGCGGGATGGTGTTGTCGTAGCTCTTGGACATCTTGCGCCCGTCCAGGCCCGGCAGGGTGGCGACGTTTTCCTCGATCACCGCTTCGGGCAGGACGAAGAACTCGCGGCCGTTGCCGAACAGGTGGTTGAAACGCTGGCCGATGTCGCGGGCCATCTCCACGTGCTGCACCTGGTCGCGGCCGACCGGGATCTTGTGCGCGTTGAACATCAGGATGTCCGCGGCCATCAGCACCGGATAGCTGTAGAGGCCCATGGTCACGCCGGCGTCCGGGTCTTCGCCAGCCTCGACATTGCGGTCCACCGCGGCCTTGTAGGCATGCGCGCGGTTGAGCAGACCCTTGGCACTGACGCAGGTGAGCAACCAGGTCAGCTCGGGAATCTCGGGGATGTCCGACTGCCGGTAGAAGGTCGCACGCTCGACGTCCAGGCCGCCGGCCAGCCAGGTCGCGGCGATTTCCAGGCGCGAGCGCTGGATACGAGCGGGATCGTCGCACTTGATCAAGGCGTGGTAGTCCGCCAGGAAGTAGAACGAATCCACGTCGCTCCGACGGCTGGCGAGGATCGCCGGGCGGATGGCGCCGGCGTAGTTGCCCAGGTGCGGAGTGCCGGTAGGAGTGATGCCGGTCAGGATACGAGTAGTCATGCGATACCAGATGTCAGGCAAAGAAAAGAATGGCGCGCCGGATGGTAGCAGGGCCGGCGCGACAACGTCAGTCCTGCAGGCGTGGCAGCAACAGGTCCTTCAGATCGATCAGCTTGCCATGGAAGAAATGTCCGCTTTCCGCCACCCGCAACAGCTCGTGCGGTCGTGCCAGGGACTCGCTCCAGGCATATACCGCGGCCGGCGTGACCACGTCGTCATCCTCCGGCTGCACCACGGTCAGCGGGCAACGCGCAGGCAGGCTGACCGCGAAGCGTTCCACCGGCGGCGCGATCATGAACAGCCGCGCCAGCCCGACGCCCTCCGCTTCCAGGCGACCCGCCAGATTGCCGGCGACGCAGGAGCCGAAGGAAAAGCCCATCAGTGTCAGCGGCAACCCCGGATGGCGTGCCAGCAACCAGCGCGCGGCGGCCTCGGCGTCGTCGATCTCGCCGCCCCCCTCGCCATAGCTGCCAGCGCTCTGGCCAACGCCACGGAAGTTGAAACGCAGGGTCGCCAGGCCGGCATCGCGGGCGCTGCGTTGCAGAGTGGCGACCACCTTGTTCTGCATGGTGCCGGCGAACAGCGGGTGCGGATGGCAGACCAGGGCGATGCCGCGGGCATCGGGCAGATCGAGGTGCAGGGCTTCCAGCGGCCCGCAGGGGCCATCGATGGATACAGGGATTTCGCGGGTAGACAAACAGGAACTCCGTGACCCCGGCTCGGGTCGACTCGTCTAGCAGATTACTCCAAGCGACACAGGCACTTACTCGCGTGCCGTGGTATACAGCTCGGACTCAAGCCGTTAACGTAAAGCAAAGCCGTCTATAGAGGAAGGATTCGCGTGGAACAGTCGCTCACCGCCTGGCTGCTGCCGGCCCTCGCCCTGGTCGCCGGGGTCGCCATCGGTTTTCTGATCGCCCGCCTGCTGCCCAACGCCGCGCCGAACAAGGTGCAACGCCAGATGGACGACCTGCAGGACCGCTTCGACAGCTATCAGCGCGAAGTCGTGACCCATTTCAACACCACCGCCAGCCTCGTGAAGAAGCTGACCCAGAGCTACCAGGACGTGCAGGAGCACCTCTCCGACGGCGCCCAGCGTCTGGCCCTGGACGAACAGACCCGCCAGCGCCTGCTGGCCGCGCTGCATGCCGACGAGGCCTACCCGGCCGAGCGCCGCGAGCGCCTGACTCCGCCGGCCTCCGGTGAAGTGCCGAAGGACTATGCGCCGAAGAGCCCGGACAGCCCCGGCACCCTCGACGCCACCTACGGCCTGAAAGGCAAGTACTGACGCGCTGCGCGAACCTGCCGACGCCCATGAAAAAGCCCCGCATCAGCGGGGCTTTTTCATGGCTGCGAGACGATCAGATCGCCTGGCGTTCGCGCAACAGGTCGAGCACCTGCTTCACGCCGTCCTCGACGCTCAGCGCCTGGGTATCGATCACCAGGTCGGCATCCAGCGGCACGTCGTAGGGGAAGGACTCGCCGGGGATATTGTCCTCGCCCGCCGCATACAGCCCCTGGGGATCGCGCTCGCGGCAGACCTGCGGCGACGCCTGCACATAGACGGTGATCAGGCGCTCGGCGCCGATCAGCGCCCTGGCCTGCTCGCGCCCTTCCGCGCTCGGCGCGACGAAGGCGCAGAGGCTGATCAACCCGGCCTCGTTGAACTGCTTGGCGACATGGGCGGTACGCAGCCAGTTCTCGGTGCGTCCGGCGCGGTCCTGCGGCAACCCCTTGTTCAGGTCGTGGCGCAGGTTCTGCCCGTCCAGCACGTAGACCGCGCGGCCCATATCGAACAGCTTGCGCTCCACGGCGTAGGCCAGGGTGCTCTTGCCGGCGCCGGAGAGGCCGCTGAACAGTACGGTCGCCGGCTGCTGGCCGAAGCGGCCGGCACGCTCCTCGCGCGTCACATGGGCATTCGAACCGTGATGCGCGCTGCTGCCATGGGCCGCCGGCGGAGCGGAGACGATCATGCCGGCGCCAACGGTGCCGTTGGTCAGGCGATCGATGACGATGAAGGCGCCGGTGGTGCGGTTCTGCTCATAGCCATCGAGCGCGATGGGCGCGTCCAGGCTGACCTTGACCCTGGCGATCTCGTTCAGCTTCAGCTCGCTGCCCGGGGTCCGCTCCAGGGTATTCACGTCCACCTTGTGGACGATGCTCGGAATCGAACCCGGCACATAGCTGGTAGCGCGCTTGATATCGTACTTCTTGCCCGGAAGCATCGGCTCCTCGGCCATCCACACCAGCATGGCATCGAAGCCGTCGGTGACCAGCGGGCGATTGTCGGCATGCACCAGCATGTCGCCGCGGGAAACGTCGATCTCGTCTTCCAGGGTCAGGGTGACGGCCTGGCCGGGACCGGCCTGCTCCAGTTCGCCCTCGAAGGTGACGATGGATTTCACCTTGCTGCCCTTGCCCGACGGCAAGGCCACCACCTCGTCGCCCTTGCGCACCACGCCGCTGGCCAGGGTGCCGGCGAAACCGCGGAAGTTCAGGTTCGGCCGGTTCACGTACTGCACCGGGAAGCGCATGTCATCGAGGTTGCGGTCGGCTGCGATCTCGACGGTTTCGAGGATTTCCATCAGCGACTGGCCGGCGTACCAGGGCGAACGCTCGGACTTGTTGACCACGTTGTCGCCCTTGAGCGCCGACATCGGCACGAAGTGCAGCGAACTGGTCTTCAGACCGATCTTCTCGGCAAAGGCCAGGTAGTCGGTCTTGATCTGTTCGAAGACACCCTGGTCGAAGTCCTTCAGGTCCATCTTGTTGATGGCGACCACGATATGCCGGATGCCCAGCAGGGACGCGATGAAACTGTGCCGGCGGGTCTGGGTCTGCACGCCGTAGCGGGCATCGATCAGGATGATCGCCAGGTCGCAGGTCGAGGCACCGGTGGCCATGTTGCGGGTGTACTGCTCATGACCGGGCGTGTCGGCGATGATGAACTTGCGCTTGGCGGTGCTGAAGTAGCGGTACGCCACGTCGATGGTGATGCCCTGCTCACGCTCGGCCTGCAGGCCGTCGACCAGCAGCGCCAGGTCGACATCGTCGCCCGTGGTGCCGACTTTCTTCGAGTCGCGGGTGATGGCCTCGAGGTGATCCTCGTAGATCATCTTGGAGTCATGCAGCAGGCGCCCGATCAGGGTGCTCTTGCCGTCATCGACGTTGCCGCAGGTAAGGAAGCGCAGCAGTTCCTTGCGTTCGTGCTGCCCCAGGTAGGCGAGGATGTCCTCGCTGATCAGATCGGATTGATGAGACATGCTGCGTACCCTCAGAAATAGCCCTGACGTTTCTTTTCTTCCATCGAACCGGCCTGGTCATGGTCGATGACCCGGCCCTGGCGTTCGGAAGTACGCGTCAGGAGCATTTCCTGGATGATTTCCGGCAGCGTGGTGGCGCTGGACTCGACCGCGCCGGTGAGCGGGTAGCAGCCGAGGGTACGGAAGCGCACCATGCGCTTCTCGATGCGGGCTTTCTCTTCGTCAGAGAGATGCTCGAGGATGCGCTCGTCGTCGATCATGATCAGCGTGCCGTTCTTCTCGATAACCTCGCGCTCGGCGGCGAAGTACAGCGGGACGATCGGGATGCCTTCCAGGTAGATGTATTGCCAGATGTCCAGCTCGGTCCAGTTGGACAGCGGGAAGACGCGGATCGACTCGCCCTTCTTCACCTTGCCGTTGTAGATGTTCCACAGCTCGGGACGCTGGTTCTTCGGGTCCCAGCGGTGCTTGCTGTCGCGGAACGAATAGACCCGTTCCTTGGCCCGCGACTTCTCCTCGTCGCGGCGCGCACCGCCGAAGGCAGCGTCGAAACCGTACTTGTCCAGGGCCTGCTTGAGTCCCTCGGTCTTCATCACGTCGGTGTGCTTGGCGCTGCCGTGGGTGAACGGGTTGATGCCCTGGGCGACGCCGTCCGGGTTGACGTGGGTGATCAGGTCCAGGCCCATTTCCTCGACCATCCGATCACGGAACCTGTACATCTCCTGGAATTTCCAGCGGGTGTCCACGTGCATCACCGGGAAGGGCAGCTTGCCGGGGAAGAAGGCCTTGCGGGCCAGGTGCAGCATGACCGCGGAATCCTTGCCGATCGAGTACAGCATCACCGGGTTATCGAACTCGGCGGCCACCTCGCGGATGATGTGGATGCTTTCCGCCTCCAGCTGTTTCAGGTGCGTCAGTTTGTCGACCATGGCTACTCACGGAATTGCTTATGGACGGCCGTCGGGCCGTAGACGAACGCGCACTCTATCACAGCGCAAGGCTCTAAAAGATTCGCCATTTATACCGAAAAAATATACCCATATAGCCATCAGAGCTCAGCCTCGCAGCCGGCGAAAACACTGGCGTCGAGAGGTTTTCCTGGGGCGTTTCGCAGACCGGGCGGACAAAGCTGAGACGGCATCGTCCCGGACCGGACAAAGCCGTCGCCGCGACAGCGAGCAGACGGTCCGCCCCCCTTTCGGCGGCTCGACTTGTACGCCAGCGGCACTGCGCTAGCATAGCGGGCATCGTCATTCCGCCAAGAAGACCCCAGATGCGCCGTACCGCCCTCGCCCTGCCCCTGTTCCTTCTGGTCTCAGCATGCAGCAGCGAACCGACGCCACCACCGAAACCCGCCGCCAAACCCCAGGCCCGCACCGTCATTTCACCCCGCCCCGTACGCCAGTCGGTGCAACCGATACTGCCGCTGCGCGGCGATTACGCGAACAATCCGGCGGCACAGCGCTTCATCGACAGGATGGTCAGCCAGCACGGCTTCAACCGCCAGCAACTGCACGACCTGTTCGCCCAGACCCAGCGCCTGGACTGGGTGATCCGCCTGATGGACCGGCAAGCCCCGACCTATACCCCACCCAGCGGACCGAACGGCGCCTGGCTGCGCTACCGGAAGAAGTTCGTCACGCCAGGCAACGTACAGAACGGCGTGCTGTTCTGGGACCAATACGAAACCGACCTGCAACGGGCATCGCGCGTCTACGGCGTGCCGCCGGAGATCATCGTCGGCATCATCGGCGTGGAAACCCGCTGGGGGCGGGTGATGGGCAAGACGCGGATCATCGATGCGCTGTCCACCCTGTCCTTCTCCTACCCTCGCCGCGCGGAGTTCTTCAGCGGCGAGCTGGAACAATTCCTCCTCCAGGCGCGCAAGGAAGGCACCGACCCGCTGGCCCTGCGCGGTTCCTATGCCGGCGCCATGGGCTACGGCCAGTTCATGCCGTCTTCATTCACCAAGTACGCGGTGGACTTCGACGGCGATGGGCATATCGACCTGTGGAATCCGCGTGACGCGATCGGCAGCGTCGCCAACTATTTCAAGCAGCACGGCTGGGTCAACGGCGATCGCGTGGCGGTTCCCGCCAGCGGCCGGGCGCCCTCGCTGGAGGATGGCTTCAAGACGCTGTACCCGCTGGACGTGCTCGCTTCCGCCGGACTACGCCCGCAGGGTCCGCTCGGCGGGCACCGGCAAGCCAGCCTGCTGCGCCTGGACATGGGCAGGAACTACCAGTACTGGTACGGCTTGCCGAACTTCTACGTGATCACCCGCTACAACCACAGCACCCACTACGCGATGGCTGTCTGGGAACTGGGCAAGGAGGTCGACCGGGTGCGTCACCGCTCCGTCGTCAGGCAGGATTAGGACAGTCGATGAACAGGTGCTCGATGGCGAAGCGCTTGCCCAGGTAGTCGCCCAGCGCCTGCACCCCGTAGCGCTCGGTGGCGTGGTGTCCGGCTGCGATGAAGCTGATGCCGTTCTCCCGCGCGCTGTGCACGGTCTGCTCGGAAACCTCGCCGGTCAGGTAGGCATCGACGCCGGCGGCTATCGCCTGGTCGATATAACCCTGGGCGCCGCCGGTGCACCAGGCGATGCGTCGGATCGGCTGGCCGGCGTCGACCAGCAGCGGCTCGCGCCCCAGCGCATCGCGCACATGCCGAGCGAAATCGGCAGGCTGCATCGGCTCGGCAAGCGAACCGAGGAGGACGATGGAACGCGGGTTGCCCGGCTCCAACGGCCCTTCCACTTCGAAGCCGAGCTGCCGGGCGAGCTGCACGTTGTTGCCCACCTCCGGATGCAGATCCAGCGGCAGGTGGTAAGCGAGCAGACTGATATCGTTGTTCAGCAGGGTCTTCAGGCGCCGTTGCTTCATGCCGACCACGCAGGGATTCTCACCCTTCCAGAAGTAGCCGTGATGCACCAGCACCACGTCGGCGTCGGCCTCCACGGCGGCATCCAGCAGCGCCTGGCTGGCAGTGACCCCGCTGACGATCCGCCGCACCTGCGGCCGGCCCTCGACCTGCAGGCCGTTCGGGCAGTAGTCCTGGATGCGCGCGGCATCCAGATAACGGTCGGCCTCTTCGACCAGGGTGCTCAGGGCGATAGCCATGCAAATTCCTCTTCATTCAGGCAGGGCGCGCCGCTCCTCTAATGGACGGCTTCCCCCTATAATGGGCGCCACCTTATCGGCCGCTTTTCGGCCTCGCAACCCCAAGGATTGTCCCGATGCCCAAGGCCCTGCGTTTCCTCGGCTGGCCCGTGCTGGTCGGCGTGCTGCTGGCCCTGCTGATCATCCAGCGCAACCCCGAGCTGGTCGGCCTGCCACGCCAGGAGGTGCACGTCGAGCAGGCGCCTCTGCTCAGCCGTCTGCAGGAAGGCCCGGTGTCCTATGCCAATGCGGTGAGCCGGGCGGCTCCGGCAGTGGCCAACCTGTACACCACCAAGATGGTCAGCAAGCCCTCCCACCCATTGTTCGACGACCCGATGTTCCGCCGCTTCTTCGGCGACAACCTGCCACAACAGAAGCGCATGGAATCGAGCCTCGGCTCGGCAGTGATCATGAGCGCGGAAGGCTACCTGCTGACCAACAACCACGTGACCGCTGGCGCCGACCAGATCATCGTGGCCTTGCGCGACGGCCGCGAGACCATCGCCCAGTTGGTCGGCAGCGACCCGGAAACCGACCTGGCCGTGCTGAAGATCGACCTTAAGAACCTGCCGGCGATGACCCTCGGCCGCTCCGACGGCATTCGCACCGGCGACGTCTGCCTCGCCATCGGCAACCCGTTCGGCGTCGGCCAGACCGTGACCATGGGCATCATCAGCGCCACCGGACGCAACCAGCTCGGCCTGAACACCTACGAAGACTTCATCCAGACCGACGCGGCGATCAACCCCGGTAACTCCGGCGGCGCGCTGGTGGACGCTGCCGGCAACCTGATCGGCATCAACACGGCGATCTTCTCCAAGTCCGGCGGCTCCCAGGGTATCGGCTTCGCCATCCCGACCAAGCTGGCCCTGGAGGTCATGCAGTCGATCATCGAGCACGGCCAGGTGATCCGCGGCTGGCTCGGCGTCGAGGTCAAGGCGCTGACCCCGGAACTGGCGGAGTCCCTGGGCCTCGGCGAAACCGCAGGGATCGTCGTCGCCGGCGTCTATCGCGACGGTCCGGCGGCGCGCGGCGGCCTGCTGCCGGGCGACGTGATCCTGACCATCGACAAGCAGGAAGCCAGCGACGGCCGCCGCTCGATGAACCAGGTGGCGCGCACCCGTCCGGGACAGAAGATCAGCATCGTGGTGCTGCGCAACGGACAGAAGGTCAACCTGACCGCCGAGGTCGGCCTGCGTCCGCCGCCGGCACCGGCTCCACAGCAGAAACAGGACGGCGGCGAGTGATCCCCGCCATTGAAAACGGCGCCCTCGGGCGCCGTTTTCGTATCACTTGAGGAAGTGCAGGGCGTCCAGTAGCGCCTGGTTCTGCTCCGGACTGCCGATGGTGATACGCAGGAACTGGTCGATCCGCGCCTGCTTGAAATGGCGGACGATCACTCCCTGCTCGCGCAGGGTCGAGGCAATCTGCCCGGCATCGTGCCGCGGATGACGGGCGAAGACGAAGTTGGCGGCCGACGGTAGTACCTCGAAGCCCAGCGCCTGCAAAGAGGCGCTCAACGCCTCGCGGCTATCGATCACTGCCTGGCAGGTCCGACGGAAATAGGCGTCGTCCTCGAAAGCCGCCGCCGCGCCGGCGATCGCCAGGCGATCCAGCGGGTAGGAATTGAAGCTGTTCTTGATCCGCTCCAGCGCCTCGACCAGATCGGCATGGCCGACCGCCAGGCCGACCCGCAGGCCGGCCAGGGAGCGCGACTTGGACAGCGTCTGGGTGACCAGCAGGTTCGGGTAGCGATCGACCAGGGCGATGGCGCTCTCGCCACCGAAGTCGACATAGGCCTCGTCGACCACCACCACCGAATCCGGCGACGCCTTCAGCATAGCTTCGATGGCGTCCAGCGGCAGCAGGCAGCCGGTCGGCGCGTTCGGATTGGGGAAGATGATTCCGCCGTTGGGCCGCGCGTAGTCTTCGACGCGGATGCGGAACCTTTCATCCAACGTGATCTTCTCGTGCGCGACCCCGTACAGGCCGCAATAGACCGGGTAGAAGCTGTAGGTCACGTCCGGGAACAGAAGCGGCAGGTCGTGTTGGAACAGGCCATGGAAAATGTGCGCGAGCACCTCGTCGGAGCCGTTGCCGACGAACACCTGGTTGGCCTGTACGCCGTAGTGCGCGGCGACCGCCTGCTTCAACCGCTCGCCGTTGGGATCGGGATACAGACGCAGGTCGTCGTTGAGTTCCGCCTGCATCGCGGCGAGCGCCTGTGGCGACGGACCGTAGGGATTCTCGTTGGTGTTCAGCTTGACCAGCCGCGACAGCTTCGGCTGCTCGCCCGGCACATAAGGCACCAGGTCCTTGACGAAGGGACTCCAGAATTTGCTCATGCTCAGGCCTCCTTCTCGTCGAGGATGCGGTATTCGGCGCTGCGCGCGTGGGCGGTCAACGACTCGCCGCGAGCCAGCACCGAAGCGGTGCGACCGAGGACCGAAGCGCCCTCGGCCGAGCAGTTGATGATCGACGAACGCTTCTGGAAGTCATATACCCCCAGAGGCGAAGAGAAACGCGCGGTACCGGAGGTCGGCAGCACGTGGTTCGGGCCGGCGCAGTAGTCGCCCAGGGCCTCGGCAGTGTAGCGGCCCATGAAGATCGCGCCGGCATGGCGGATCTCCGGCAGCCAGCTTTCCGGATCGGCCACCGACAGCTCCAGGTGTTCCGGGGCGATGCGGTTGGCGACCGCACAGGCCTCGGCCTGGTCGGCGACCTGGATCAGCGCGCCGCGCCCCTCCAGGGAGGTGCGGATGATCTCGGCGCGCTCCATGGTCGGCAGCAGGCGAGCGATGCTGTCCGCGACGCGGTCCAGGAACGCCGCGTCCGGACTGACCAGGATCGACTGGGCGTCTTCGTCGTGTTCGGCCTGGGAGAACAGGTCCATGGCGATCCAGTCGGGATCGGTCTGGCCATCGCAGACCACGAGGATTTCCGAGGGACCGGCGATCATGTCGATGCCGACCTGGCCGAACACGTGACGCTTGGCGGTGGCCACGTAGATGTTGCCGGGGCCGACGATCTTGTCCACCCGCGGCACGCTTTCGGTGCCGTAGGCCAACGCGGCCACGGCCTGTGCCCCGCCGATGGTGAAGACACGGTCGACACCGGCGATGCAGGCGGCGGCGAGGACGATCTCGTTGATCTCGCCGCGCGGGGTCGGTACGACCATGACCACTTCGGACACCCCGGCGACCTTGGCCGGGATCGCGTTCATCAGCACCGAGGACGGGTAGGACGCCTTGCCGCCCGGCACATAGAGCCCGGCGCGGTCCAGCGGGGTGACCTGCTGGCCGAGCACCGTGCCGTCGGCCTCGGTGTAGCGCCAGGAACCCTGCTTCTGCTTCTCGTGGTAGCTGCGCACGCGCTCGGCGGCGACTTCCAGGGCTTCGCGCTGGGCTACGGTGATGCGGGTGAGAGCCAGCTCCAGGCGCTCGCGCGGCAGGATCAGGTCAGCCATCGAGGCGGCCTGGAGACCGTCGAAGCGCTGGGTGAACTCGACCACGGCGGCGTCGCCACGGCTGCGTACGGCGGCGATGATGTCGAGGACGCGCTGGTTGACCGAATCGTCGGAGACACTTTCCCAGCTCAGCAGATGATCCAGATGACGCCCGAAGTCCGGATCAGCGGCATTGAGTCGACGGATAGCGAAGGGAGCGGTCATAGCGAGCCTCTTTTATGGATGGCGTTGTCTCGGGCGCCGCTAGACTACCAAGCCCACCGTGCGGGCACCCGAGAAAATTTGGCTATGACACGGATAGGCAGGTGCGGCGCGGAGCCGCACGGGTATCAGTGACGGTGTCGCGCCTCGACGGCGTCGCGCAGGGTATCGATCAGCGACTGGATGCAACCGTGCTGCATCTTCATCGAGGCCTTGTTGACCACCAGGCGCGAGCTGATCGTGGCGATCAGTTCCTGGGGCTCCAGGCCGTTGGCGCGCAGGGTATTGCCGGTATCCACGACGTCGATGATCTTGTCGGCGAGACCGACCAGCGGCGCCAGCTCCATCGAGCCGTACAGCTTGATCACGTCGACCTGGCGGCCCTGCTCGGCGTAGTAGCGCTTGGCGACATTGACGAACTTGGTGGCCACCCGCAGGCGTCCCTTGGGTTCAGGCGCGCCAATGGCGCCGGCGGTCATCAGCTTGCAGTTGGCGATACGCAGGTCCAGCGGTTCGTAGAGTCCCTGGCCGCCGTACTCCATCAGCACGTCCTTGCCGGCCACGCCGAGATCGGCGGCGCCATGCTCGACATAGGTCGGCACGTCGGTGGCGCGCACGATGAGCAGGCGCACATCGGGCAGGGACGTCGGGATGATCAGCTTGCGGCTCTTGTCCGGGTTCTCCGACGGCACGATGCCCGCCGCTGCGAGCAGCGGCAGGGTATCGTCGAGAATCCGGCCCTTGGACAAGGCGATGGTCAGCATTTGCGCGACAGCCTCCGCTAGCCCGGTACGCGGCGGATCTTGGCGCCGAGCAGCTGGAGTTTCTCTTCGATGCACTCGTAGCCACGGTCGATGTGGTAGATGCGATCGATCAGGGTGTCGCCCTCGGCCACCAGGCCGGCGATCACCAGGCTCGCGGATGCGCGCAGGTCGGTCGCCATGACCGGAGCGCCCTTGAGCTTGGGTACGCCGGTGACGATGGCGGTGTTGCCTTCGACGAGGATCTGCGCACCCATGCGGTTCATTTCGTAAACATGCATGAAGCGGTTCTCGAAGACCGTCTCGATGACCGCGCCGGTGCCTTCGGCAACCGCGTTCATGGAGATGAACTGGGCCTGCATGTCGGTGGGGAACGCCGGGTACGGCGCGGTACGCACGTTGACCGCCTTCGGCCGGTTGCCCTTCATGTCCAGCTCGATCCAGTTGCTGCCGGTGCTGATGTGAGCACCGGCCTCTTCCAGCTTCTGCAGGACCGCCTCGAGGATGGTCGGATCGGTATCCTTCAACTTCACCCGGCCGCCGGTCGCGGCCGCGGCCACCAGGTAGGTGCCGGTCTCGATACGGTCGGGCAGTACGTCGTAGCGAGCGCCGCCGAGGCGCTTCACGCCTTCGATGACGATGGTATCGGAGCCAGCGCCCTGGACGTTGGCGCCCATGGCGTTCAGGCAGTTGGCCAGGTCGACCACCTCCGGCTCGCGAGCGGCGTTCTGCAGCACGGTGCGGCCGTTGGCCAGCGCGGCGGCCATCATCAGGTTCTCGGTGCCGGTCACGCTGACGGTATCGAAGAAGAAGTGACCGCCACGCAGGCCGCCGGCGGGCGCCTTGGCCTTGATGTAGCCGCCTTCGACCTCGATCTGCGCGCCCATGGCCTCGAGACCGCGGATATGCAGGTCGACCGGACGCGAACCGATCGCGCAACCGCCCGGCAGGGCCACTTCGGCCTCGCCGAAGCGCGCCAGCATCGGACCCAGCACCAGGATCGAGGCACGCATGGTCTTCACCAGTTCGTACGGCGCGACCAGGGTCTTGATGCTGCTGGCGTCGACTTCGACGTTGAGCTTCTCGTCGATGATCGGCTGCACGCCCATGCGGCCGAACAGTTCGATCATGGTGGTAATGTCGTGCAGGTGCGGCAGGTTGCAGACGGTGACCGGAGTATCGGCCAGCAGGGTCGCGGCCAGGATCGGCAGCGCCGAGTTCTTCGCGCCGGAAATGCGGATTTCGCCATCGAGGCGGTTACCGCCGGTAATAATCAGTTTATCCATTGCAATGATCCCCCGTGGGCTCAGGAACGCTCGGCCCAGGCGGCGCGGCTGAAGAATTTCATGGTGACGGCATGGATGCTGCCATCGGCGATCCAGGCGTTCAAATGGGCGTAGACCTGCTGCTGACGCTTGACCGGGCTCTGGCCGGCCAGTTCGTCGCTGATCAGATTCAGTTGGAAATTGCACCCTTCGCCCTCGACTTCCACCTGGGTGCCGGGGAGTTTTTCCTGGAGAAGGCTCTTAACGTCTTCGGCCTGCATGCTCAACCTCAATCGGGCGCCCTACGCGCACGGTCGGCCATCATACAAAAAAGCCCTCCGCCTGCGAACCCCAGGAAGGGACGCGCAGACGGAGGGCCGCTCGTTCCACCGGCCGGTCATTCCTGCAGAGGCAGGATCTCCAGAAGGCTGCTGACCTTGGCAATCTCCCGCATGTCGTCCGGCAAGGCCCTGACGCTCAGGACCTTGCCGGCCTTGCGTGCGTCGCGCATGAAGGCCAGCAACAGGGAAATGCCCACGCTGCTGGAGCGCTCCACCGCCGAGCAGTCGACGACCAGTTCCGCCGCCTGGCTGGCGCGGATCAGCCGACCGCCCTGCTCGCGCAACGCCGGCCCGCTGCTGTAGTCGAGCACGCCGGCGAGCTGCAGTTCGCCGGCCGCGCCTTCGCGCAGGCTGGCCTGGCTCATTTCGCCCCGGCCTCTTCCGCTTTCGCGGTTTCCTTGGCCTTGGCGACCACCTCGCCCCAGCCGGCGATGGTCTTCTCGAGGTCGTTGCGGTTCTTCTGCATGGTGTCGGCGAACTGGTCGCGGAACAGCTTGCCGATGTTGATGCCGTTGATGATCACGTTGCGGACCTTCCAGCCACCGGCCAGGTTGGTCATGGTGTAGGAGACCGGGTAGACCGTGCCCTTGCTGTCACGGATCTCCATGTTGACGCTGGCGCGATCGTCGCTCGGCTTGGCCGAGCTAGGCAGCACGCGGATGTCCTGGTTGTCGTATTCGAGCAGCGCGTTGCCGTAGAACTGCATCAGGCTGTTCTTGAACACTTCCTCGAAGCGCTTGATCTGCTCGGGTGAGGCCTGGCGCGAATACTTGACGGTCATCACGCTCTTGGCGATGCCCTCGGCATCGACCACCGGCCCGAGGATACGGTCGAGAGTGGCGTAGAGCTTTTGCGGATCGGCCTTGTAGGCGGCCTTGTTGGCCTTGATGTCGGAAAGCAGCTCGTCGACCGTGCCCTGCACCACCTGTTGCGGGGTCGGCGCCGCCATGGAAAGCAGCGGGAAAGCCGCCAGGAACACCAGCAGGCCGCGACGCAGAAGAGTCAGCATGGAAGAAAACCTCACTTTTTGGCTTCGTCTTTGTTAACCGAGTTCAGCAGGAACTTGCCGATCAGGTCTTCCAGCACCAGCGCCGACTGGGTGTCGTGGATGGTGCTGCCGTCCTTCAGAACGTCCTCGTCGCCGCCGACGCTGATGCCGATGTATTTCTCGCCCAGCAGGCCGGCGGTCAGGATCGACGCCGTGGAATCGACCGGCAGGTTGTTCACGTTCTGGTTGATCTCCATGGTCACGCGACCAGTGTAGCTGTCGCGATCCAGGTCGACCGCCGTCACCTTGCCGATCGTCACGCCGGCCAGGGTGACCTTGCCGCGCACGGTAACACCGGCGATGTTGTCGAAGTAGGCGTAGACCTTGTAGGTATCGCCGGCGTTGCCCACGCTCAGGCCGCTGACCCGCAGGGCCAGCAGCAACAGGGCCAGCAGGCCGGCCAGGAGGAACAGGCCGACACCGATTTCCAGGGTGCGGGTTTGCATTCAGAAATCTCCAAACATCAAAGCAGTCAGAATGAAATCGAGCCCCAGCACCGCCAGGGAGGCATAGACCACGGTCCGAGTCGTCGCCCGGCTGATTCCTTCCGAGGTCGGCTCGCAGTCGTAGCCTTGGTAGACCGCGATCCAGGTCACCACGAAGGCGAATACGATACTTTTGATCACGCCGTTGAGCACATCCTCGGTGAACTGCACGCTGTTCTGCATGTTCGCCCAGAACGACCCCTCGTATACGCCCAGCCAGTCGACCGCGACCATCGCCCCGCCCCAGATGCCGACCACGCTGAAGATCGCGGCGAGCAGCGGCATGGAGATGAAACCGGCCCACAGGCGCGGCGCGACGATGTACTTGAGCGGGTCGACACCGATCATTTCCAGGCTGGAAAGCTGTTCGGTGGCCTTCATGTTGCCGATTTCCGCGGTAAGCGCAGAGCCGGCACGGCCGGCGAACAGCAGGCCGGTCACCACCGGCCCCAGTTCGCGCAGCAGGGTCAGGGCCACCATCTGCCCGACCGCCTGCTCGGAACCATAGGAAATCAGGATGTTGTAGCCCTGCAGGGCCAGCACCATGCCAATGAACAGGCCCGAGACGACGATGATCGCCAGCGACAGCACGCCTACCGAGTAGAGTTGCTTCACCAGCAGGTGCAAACCGGTGCCTGGCGTGCGCCGGCCGAGCAGGGCGTGGCCGAGGAACAGGGTCGAGCGGCCGAGCGCGGCGACCACGTCCAGGCCGGCGCGGCCGAACAGGCGGATACGTTCGAGGGGAGAGACTCTACGCATCAGCGCTCTCCCAGCAGGTCGGCCCGGTAGTCGCGGGCCGGATAATGGAACGGAACGGGACCATCCGGGATTCCCTTGACGAACTGGCGGATACGAGGATCGTCGGTTTCCTTGAGGACGTCCGGCGTCCCGTGGCCAAGTACCCGGCCGTCGCCGACGATATAGATGTAGTCGGCGATGCTGGCGGTCTCGGCCAGGTCATGGGAAACCACGATGCTGGTGATGCCGAGGGCATCGTTGAGCAGGCGGATCAGGCGCACCAGGACGCCCATGGCGATCGGATCCTGCCCCACGAACGGCTCGTCGTAGAGCAGGATCTGCGGGTCCAGGGCGATCGCCCGGGCCAGGGCGACGCGGCGCTTCATGCCGCCGGAAAGCTCGTCCGGCATCAGTTCCACGGCGCCGCGCAGGCCGACGGCCTGAAGCTTCATCAGGACGATGTCGCGGATCATCTCTTCCGGCAGCTGGGTATGCACGCGCAGCGGAAACGCGACGTTCTCGAAGACGTCGAGATCGGTGAACAGCGCCCCGCTCTGGAACAGCACGCCGAACTGCTTGCGCATGTCGAACAGGTCGCCGCGCGAAAGCTGCGGCAGGTTCTGCCCGTTGACCCAGACCTCCCCCTTCGAAGGACGCAACTGGGAGGCGATCAGCCGCAGCAACGTGGTCTTGCCGCAACCGGACGGGCCCATGATGCCGGTCACCTTTCCGCGCGGGATACGCACATCGATGTTGTCGAAAATCGCCCGCGATCCGCGCTTGAAGGTCAGGCCCTTCAACTCGACCGCGTAGGCACTATCGGTGCTCATCAGGACTCCTTGCGATGCGACCCGTCCATGCTGGACGCCTTGCCCCGTTGCAAAGGCACGCATCCGGGAGGGGTCGAATGGGCGCGGACTATAGCACTGCGGCGGGTTCTGGCCCAAGGCCTGGCACCGTGCCGTTCAGCTTGGATTCAGCTTGTTCGGAGCGTTCTCTCAGCCCTTTAGGACATATCGCACACTTCAGGTTCACTACGGACAGAAAAAAATCGCGTCGACGTCGAATATATCGACATTTATGCAGTCATAGCGCGGAGTGCAGATAACGGCGGCGTAACAGAGCATTGCAGTGCATACAACATTGCGCCGCGGGGGATGCGGACCGACTTCACAGCATGGCTGGTGTAAGCGGGACACGCTTTCCCGTTATAATCCCGCCTTTAATCCAGGCGCCACATTCGTTGAACATGAGCCAGAACCTCGATTTCATCCATTCCGCCCAGCGCACCATCGGCCTCGAGCGCGACGCGGTAGACAGCCTGCTGGCGCGGATTGGCGACGATTTCGTCAAGGCCTGCGAACTGCTGCTGGCCGGCAAGGGCCGGGTCGTCGTCGTCGGCATGGGCAAATCCGGCCACATCGGCAAGAAGATCGCCGCTACCCTGGCCAGCACCGGCACCCCCTCCTTCTTCGTGCATCCGGCCGAGGCCAGCCACGGCGACATGGGCATGATCACCAAGGACGACGTGGTCCTCGCCCTGTCCAACTCCGGCTCGACTGCCGAAATCGTCACCCTGTTGCCTCTGATCAAGCGCCTGGGCATCACCCTGATCAGCATGACCGGCAACCCCGAGTCGCCCCTGGCCAAGGCTGCGGAAGTGAACCTGGACGCCAGTGTCGGCCAGGAAGCCTGTCCACTGAACCTGGCCCCGACCTCCTCCACCACCGTAACCCTGGTCCTCGGCGACGCCCTGGCGATCGCCCTGCTCGAAGCTCGCGGCTTTACCGCGGAAGACTTCGCCTTCTCGCACCCGGGCGGTGCGCTGGGCCGCCGACTGCTGCTGAAGGTGGAAGACGTCATGCACGTCGGCGAAGGGCTGCCGCAGGTGCTGCTCGGCACCTCGCTGACCGGCGCGCTGATGGAAATGACCCGCAAGGGCCTGGGCATGACCGTAGTGCTCGACGAACACGGCAAGCTTGCCGGCATTTTCACCGATGGCGACCTGCGTCGCGCCCTGGATCGGGGCATCGACGTCCGCCAGGTCACCATCGACCAGGTGATGACCGTCCACGGCAAGACCGTCCGCGCCGAAATTCTCGCCGCGGAAGCCCTGAAGATCATGGAAGACAACAAGATCGGCGCACTGGTGGTGGTCGACGCGGACGACCGTCCGGTCGGCGCCCTGAACATGCACGACCTGTTGCGCGCAGGAGTGATGTAATGAGCGATACCCATTCGGCCGCGGAACTCCCGGTCCGGGCCCGCCGGATACGCCTGGCGATCTTCGACGTCGACGGCGTGCTGACCGACGGCAAGCTGTATTTCCTCGTCGACGGCAGCGAGTTCAAGACCTTCAACACCCTGGACGGACATGGCATCAAGATGCTCATCGCCTCCGGCGTGCGCACCGCCATCATCACCGGCCGCGACACTCCGGTGGTCGAACGGCGCGCGCGCAACCTGGGCATCCAGCACCTCTATCAGGGCCGGGAAGACAAGCTCGCCGTCCTCGACGAACTTCTCGGCGAACTCGGACTAGGCTATGAGCAAGTCGCCTACCTTGGCGACGACCTGCCCGATCTGCCGGTGATCCGCCGCGTCGGCCTGGGCATGGCGGTAGCCAGTGCCGACCCGTTCGTGCGCCAGCATGCCCATGGCGTCACCGCGGCCCGCGGCGGCGAAGGCGCCGCCCGCGAGTTCTGCGAACTGATCATGCGCGCCCAGGGTACGCTCGAAGCCGCCCAGGGCGCCTATCTGTAGAGCCGACCATGCCGAAGACACTACGCCAGAAACTGCTGCTCGCCCTGATCGCCCTGTTGCTGATCGTCGCGGGCTACTACTGGAACGTCGGGCTCGAGCTGTTCAACGAACAGCCGACCCGCCCCGGCCAGGACAACACCATCGACTACTATGCCGAGAATGCCCATAGCCTCCAGTACCAGGAGGACGGCAGCCTCGACTACGAGATGACCGCGGTGAAGCTGGAGCACCAGAAAGCCACGGACATCACTTTCGTCACCACCCCCGACCTGCTGCTCTTCCGTGGCAACGTGCAACCCTGGCACATCCAGAGCGCCCGCGCCGAAGTCGGACCGAAAGGCAAGGAGGTCGAACTCATCGACGACGTGCGCGTCGCACGTACCGATGCCAAGGGCCAACCAAGCATCCTGACCACCACTCGGCTGACCGTATTCCCCGACAAGAATTATGCACAGACCGAGCAAGCCGTTAAAATCGACGCGGCCAATGGAGTGACGACGGCTGTTGGAATGAAAGCGTATCTGAAAGACAGCCGGATGCACCTGCTGTCCAACGTAAGAGGTCAGCATGAGGTTCGTTAATACCCTCCCCCTTATTTTCGGTCTGACTGCCGCCCTCGGCAGCTCCATGGCCTTGGCCCTGCCTTCGGACCGCGAACAACCGATCCGCGTCCAGGCCGACAGCGCCGAACTGGACGACAAGCAGGGCGTCGCGGTCTACCGCGGCGACGTCGTGGTGACCCAGGGCAGCACCAAGCTGACCGGCAACACCGTGACCCTGAAGCAGGACAAGAACGGCGACATCGAGGTCGTGACCTCGGTCGGCAAGCCTGCCTACTACGAGCAGAAACCCGCTCCGGACAAGGACGTGACCAAGGCCTATGGCCTGACCATCCAGTACTTCGTCACGCAGAACCGGGTCGTGCTGATCGACCAGGCCAAGGTGATCCAGGAAGGCAACACCTTCGAAGGCGAGAAGATCGTCTACGACACCCAGCGCCAGATCGTCAACGCGGGTCGTGCCACCGGCTCCCAGGTGACCAGCCCGCGCCCGCGCATCGACATGGTCATCCAGCCGAAGAAAAAGGCCCAGTAATGGCAACGCTCAAAGCCCAGCACCTGGCCAAAAGCTATAAAGGCCGGCAAGTCGTCCGCGACGTCAGCATGTCCATCGATAGCGGGCAGATCGTCGGCCTGCTCGGTCCGAACGGTGCCGGCAAGACCACCTGCTTCTACATGATCGTCGGCCTGGTCCAGGCCGACCAGGGCGTGGTCCGCATCGACGAGCAGAACGTCACCCACCTGCCGATGCACGGGCGCGCCCGGGCCGGCATCGGCTACCTGCCGCAGGAAGCCTCGATCTTCCGCAAGCTGTCGGTATCCGACAACATCATGGCGATCCTCGAGACCCGCAGCGACCTCGATCGCAACGGTCGCAAGGAAGCCCTGGAAGGCCTGCTGCAGGAATTCCACATCCACCACATCCGCGACAACCTCGGCATGAGCCTGTCCGGCGGCGAACGACGCCGGGTGGAAATCGCCCGCGCCCTGGCCAGCGCGCCGAAATTCATCCTCCTCGACGAGCCCTTCGCCGGCGTGGACCCGATCTCGGTCGGCGACATCAAGCAGATCATCCATCACCTCAAGGCGAAGGGTATCGGCATCCTCATCACCGACCACAACGTCCGCGAGACCCTGGACATCTGTGAAACGGCGTATATCGTCAATGATGGGCAGTTGATCGCGGAGGGGGATGCCGAGAGCATCCTCGCCAACGACCTGGTCAAGGAAGTCTACCTGGGGCACGAGTTCCGCCTCTGAAGAAATCTCCTAGCGCGCCCTCCGGCCTCGCCGGAGCGGTTCCGCTCGCCCGCGGTTTCGCAACCACGAGTGCCGCCTGGAGCGGATGATTTATTCAGAGCAACCCTAGGCAAAGTACGAAAATTCAGGCATATAATTTGCTTCCTGGCGGTGCCGCCACCTCGGCACCCGTAGTAGTGGATGGTGCCATCCGGTACCAGCGAATAAGGTACTAAGCCCTCAGCCATGAAACCATCGCTAGTCCTCAAGATGGGCCAGCAGCTGACGATGACGCCGCAGCTGCAACAGGCCATACGCCTCCTCCAGCTATCCACCCTGGACCTCCAGCAGGAAATCCAGGAAGCGCTGGAATCCAATCCCATGCTCGAACGCCAGGAAGACGGCGACGATTTCGACAACAGCGACCCCCTCGCCGATGGCGCCGAACAGGCGGCCAGCGCGCCCCAGGAGAGCCCCCTCCAGGAAAGCGCCACGCCCAGCGTCGAAAGCCTCGACGACGACCAGTGGAGCGAACGCATACCCAGCGAGTTGCCGGTGGATACCGCCTGGGAAGACATCTACCAGACCAGCGCCAGCAGCCTGCCCAGCAACGACGATGACGAATGGGACTTCACCGCGCGCACCAGCAGCGGCGAGAGCCTGCACAGCCACCTGCTCTGGCAGGTCAACCTGGCACCGATGTCGGACACCGATCGGATGATCGCGGTGACCATCATCGATAGCATCAACAACGATGGCTATCTCGAAGAGTCCCTCGAAGAAATCCTCGCCGCCATCGATCCGGAACTGGACGTCGAGCTCGACGAAGTGGAAGTCGTGCTGCGCCGCATCCAGCAACTGGAACCCGCCGGGATCGGCGCTCGCAACCTGCGCGAGTGCCTGCTGCTGCAACTGCGCCAGTTGCCGTCCACCACGCCCTGGCTGAACGAAGCGCTGCGCCTGGTATCCGACTACCTCGACCTGCTCGGCGGCCGCGACTACAGCCAATTGATGCGGCGCATGAAGCTCAAGGAAGACGAACTGCGCCAGGTCATCGAGCTGATCCAGTGCCTGCATCCCCGGCCCGGTTCGCAGATCGAATCGAGCGAAGCCGAATACATCGTCCCCGACGTCATCGTGCGCAAGGACAACGAGCGCTGGCTGGTCGAGCTGAACCAGGAGGCGATGCCGCGCCTGCGCGTCAACGCCACCTACGCCGGCATGGTCCGCCGCGCCGATAGCAGCGCCGACAATACCTTCATGCGCAACCAGTTGCAGGAAGCCCGCTGGTTCATCAAGAGCCTGCAGAGCCGCAACGAAACGCTGATGAAGGTCGCCACCCAGATCGTCGAGCACCAGCGCGGTTTCCTCGACTACGGCGAAGAAGCCATGAAGCCGCTGGTCCTGCATGACATCGCCGAAGCGGTGGGCATGCACGAATCGACCATTTCGCGGGTCACCACGCAGAAATACATGCATACGCCGCGCGGCATTTTCGAGCTGAAATATTTCTTTTCAAGTCACGTCAGTACCGCTGAAGGCGGGGAATGCTCGTCCACCGCGATCCGCGCGATCATCAAGAAACTGGTGGCCGCGGAAAATGCGAAAAAGCCATTGAGCGACAGCAAGATCGCTGGTTTACTGGAGGCACAGGGCATTCAAGTGGCTCGCCGCACCGTCGCCAAATACCGCGAATCCCTGGGCATAGCCCCTTCGAGCGAGCGCAAGCGACTGGTGTGACGTTGATCCACGCCAAGGTGTTCCGGAGGCAGGTTGCTAACCTGCCACTTACACACGGGCAACAAGGAGAACGCGGTATGCAAGTCAACATCAGTGGCCATCAACTGGATGTGACCGACGCCCTGCGCGACTATGTCGGCGAGAAACTGAGCCGTCTGGAGCGCCATTTCGACAAGATCACCAATGTTCAGGTGATCATGGAGGTCGAGAAACTGAAGCAGAAGATCGAAGCCACTCTGCGCATCGCCGGTGGCGAGATCGTAGCCAATGCGGAACATGAGGACATGTACGCGGCCATCGACCTGCTGATCGACAAACTCGACCGTCAACTGATCAAACACAAAGAGAAGTATCTCGAACGGCAGCAAGGCGTAGGCGCCCGCTGATCTCCCCTCCCCTATGATCCGACTTGAGCAAATCCTGACCCCCGGCCGTTCCCTCGTGAACGTGCCGGGCGGCAGCAAGAAACGCGTACTCGAACAAATCGCCAACCTGGTAGCCAGGGAGCTGCCGGAGTTCGACGCCCAGACCATCTTCGAAAACCTGGTGGCCCGGGAAAAACTCGGCTCCACCGGCTTCGGCAATGGCATCGCCATTCCGCACTGCCGCCTGTCTGGCTGCCAGAGCCCCATCAGCGCCGTGCTGCACCTGGATGCTCCCGTGGACTTCGACGCGCTGGACGGCGCGCCGGTCGACCTGCTCTTCGTCTTGCTGGTACCGGAGGCCGCGACCGAAGAACATCTCGAACTGCTCCGGCAGATCGCCGCCATGCTCGACCGTGCCGACGTACGCGACCGCCTGCGCAGCGCTCCCACTGCCGAAGCGCTTTATCAGATCGTGGTAGACGTACAGAACGGGCAATGACATGCGCCTGATCATCGTCAGCGGCCGCTCGGGCTCGGGCAAGAGCACCGCCCTGAACGTCCTCGAAGACAACGGCTTCTATTGCATCGACAACCTTCCCGCCAGCCTGCTTCCCGACCTGGCGCAGCGCGCCCTGTTGCACACGGAGCTACTGCAGCCACAGGTGGCGGTGTCGATCGACGCCCGCAACCTGCCCAGCCAGTTGCAGCGCTTCCCCGAACTGTTGCAGGAAGTGCGGGACAACCACATCAACTGCGATGTGCTGTATCTCGACGCCGACGACGAGACGCTGCTCAAACGATTCTCGGAAACCCGCCGGCGCCACCCGCTGACCACCGACACCCGTTCGCTGGCGGAGGCGATTGGCGACGAGAGCCAATTGCTCGGACCGATCGCCGACCTCGCCGACCTGAAGCTGGACACCACCAGCCTCAACCTCTATCAGTTGCGCGACACCATCAAACTGCGCCTGTTGAACAAGCCGGAACCCGGCACCGCGTTCCTCGTCGAATCCTTTGGCTTCAAGCGCGGCATGCCAGTCGACGCCGACCTGGTGTTCGATGTGCGCTGCCTGCCGAACCCCTACTGGAAGCCCGAGTTGCGCGATCATTCGGGGCTGGAGCCGGAAGTCCGCGAGTATCTGGCCGCCCAGCCGGACGTCGAGGAAATGTACCAGGACATCGTCGGCTACCTGAACAAATGGTTGCCGCGCTTCGCCGCCAGTAACCGCTCATATGTAACAGTTGCGATAGGCTGTACCGGCGGGCACCATCGTTCGGTCTACCTCGCCGAGCGGATTGGCGCTGCACTCAGGGATTCCCTGAAGAACGTGCAGATTCGCCACCGCGATCTCAGCAGCTAGCCCATAACAAGAAGGACAGACTCCCCAAGATGCCCGCCCTCGAGATCACCATCATCAACAAGCTCGGTCTGCACGCCCGCGCGGCGGCCAAGTTCGTCGGCGTCGCGGGGCGCTACCCTTGCCAGGTCCGGGTCGGCCGCAATCCTGAAAGCTGCGTCGACGGCAAGAGCATCATGGCCGTGATGATGCTGGCTGCCGGCAAGGGCACCAACCTGCACCTGCATACCGAAGGCGAACAGGAAGACGAGGCGTTGAACGCGCTGGTCGAACTGATCAACAACCGTTTCGACGAAGGCGAGTAGCCTCTTCCCAGCGACAACGAAAAAGCCGCCAACTGGCGGCTTTTCCTTTCCGGCGATTGCGGCCGGCGTCAATTCAGCGCGGGTCGGATGAGTCCCCTAGCCCAGCGCGGTATCCAGCACCATCATCAGG
Source organism: Pseudomonas sp. B111 (assembly GCF_026428275.1). Lineage (NCBI taxonomy): Bacteria > Pseudomonadati > Pseudomonadota > Gammaproteobacteria > Pseudomonadales > Pseudomonadaceae > Pseudomonas > Pseudomonas sp. B111. The sequence goes on from NZ_CP097857.1 coordinate 6,338,713, forward strand.
CAGAAGCCGAACACCAGGCCCAGCGTAGCCTCGGCGGCATGTCCCTGGCGGTGGGACTCGGGAATGATCTCGTGGGTGACCACGAAGAGCATCGCTCCCGCCGCGGCGGCCAGCCCCCAGGGCAGGAGCAGCGCGGAGAGGCCGACCAGCCAGGCGCAGAGCACCGCGAACAGCGGCTCGACCAGGCCCGACGCGGCACCGACCAGCATCGCCTTGAAACGCGACATACCGACTCCGGCCAGCACCAGCGCCACCACCAGCCCTTCCGGCACATCCTGCAGAGCGATGCCCAGGGCGAGGCCGTTGGCCTCGTCCAGGCCGGCACCGGCCGACACGCCAACCGCCATGCCTTCGGGGATGTTGTGCAGGACGATGGCCGTGACGAATAGCAGGATGCGCGGGGGAATGCCACCGGACAGTGGCGCGCCCTCGCAACCGGGATGGACGTCCGGCATCAGCCGGCCGAGGATGAACAGCCCCATCACGCCGACCGCCAGGCCGAAACTGACCAGGAACCCCGCGCCGAACTTCGAGTAGCCGAGGTCGCCGGCCGCGGATAGCGCCGGCATGATCAGCGAGAAGGCCGTCGCCGAGAGCATCACGCCGGCACCGAAGCCCAGCAGCGCATCCGACAGGCGCGCCGGCATGGTCTTCACCACCAGCACCGGCATCGCCCCGAGAGCGGTACCGAAGGCGCAGAGCAGGCCGCCTTTCAACGCCAGCACGATGGGCGCCGGCAGGTTGAGCTCGGCCAGCAACAGGGCGTGGCGGCCGAGCAGGTAGCCGCCGCCGATGAAGATCAGCAGGCCCAGCAGGTTGCGCAGCGTCCGCCCGTTACCTTCGGCGATGCCATGGAGCAACGCCTTCATCGCTGCACCGCCAGGCTGCCGGCCAGCCATCTCGCATCACGGGTAGTATTAGGCCAGGGCTTGCGCATAGCGACGCGCGACCTCCCGCCAGTCGATCACGTTGTAGAAAGCGCCGATGTATTCCGGGCGGCGGTTCTGGTACTTCAGGTAATAGGCGTGCTCCCATACGTCCAGGCCGAGGATCGGCGTATTGCCGTTCATCAGCGGGCTGTCCTGGTTACCGCTGCTCTCCACCAGCAAGCTGCCCTGGGGAGTCACGCTGAGCCAGGCCCAGCCGCTGCCGAAGCGGGTCAGCGCAGCCTTGGTGAACGCATCCTTGAACGCCTCGAAGCCCCCGAGCTGCTCATCGATGGCCCGCCCCAGGTCGCCATCGGGACGGCCACCGCCCTGGGGCGACATCACGGTCCAGAACAGCGAGTGGTTGGCATGCCCACCGCCATTGTTGACAACCGGGGTGCGCAGCTTCTCCGGCAGACCAGCCAGTTGCCGCAGCAGGCTTTCCACCGGCTGCTCGGCATAGGGCGTGCCTTCCAGCGCGGCGTTCAGGTTGTTCACGTAGGTCTGGTGGTGCTTGCTGTGGTGGATCTCCATGGTCAGCGCATCGATGTGCGGTTCCAAGGCATCGTAGGAGTAGGGCAAGGGCGGCAAGGCGTGGGGCATGGAAACTCTCCGTCAGTGATAGCGAAGTGAGGGGGGCGGAGCGAGGAACTCAGGTCGGACCTCCGCGTTCGGCGGTCCCTTGAGCAGGCGCTCGGTGCGCGGATAGGCACCGTGTTCGCCGATGAACGACAGCAGTTCGACATAGGTGCGCCGGCTGTGATGCTGGGCCGCCTGGCGCAGGGCCAACGGCAGCTTCTGGTCGGCGCTGACCCGCAACAGGCGCTCGTGGCAGGCGCAGAGGTATTCGGCGGTTTCCTCCGGTTGCTCCAGTTGCAGGTGCAAGTCGGCCAGGTTGTGATGGGAAATGACGAACGCCATCACCGCCTCGTCGGCGTCGCCCCAGCGTTCCAGCAGCACCTGGGCCAGGGCCAGGGCATGGAGGTAGTGCTCACGCGCATCGATCAATGCGCCGGTGACGAAACAGCGGTTGCCCTGTTCGATCGTTCGTTGCCAATGACGCATGGCGGTACCTCCAGTGGTGGGGCGGCCTCAGAGGCCGCCAGCCGTGAGTTTTTCCGGATCCAGCAACACCTCCAGGCGCGCACGGTCCAGATCGGTGTTTTCCAGCGCCACATCGATGATCGGCCGTCCCTCGCGATAGGCCTGCTTGGCGATTTCCGCAGCCTTCTGGTAGCCGATGATCGGGTTCAGCGCAGTGACCAGGATCGGGTTGCGCGCCAACGCCTCGCTGAGCTTGCCCTGGTTGACCTTGAAGCTGGCGATGGCCTTGTCCGCCAGCAGCCGGCTGACGTTGGCCAGCAACTGGATGCTGTGCAACAGGTTGTCCGCCACCAGCGGCAGCATCACGTTCAGTTCGAAGTTGCCCGATTGGCCGGCGACGGCAATGGCGGCGTCATTGCCGATCACCTGGGCGGCGACCATCGCGGTGGCCTCCGGGATCACCGGGTTGACCTTGCCGGGCATGATCGAGGAGCCTGGTTGCAGCGCTTCCAGCTCGATCTCGCCGAGCCCGGCAAGCGGCCCGGAGTTCATCCAGCGCAGGTCGTTGGCCAGCTTCATCAGGGTCACGGCTAGGGTCTTCAACTGGCCGGACGCAGCGACCGCCGTGTCCTGCGAACCGATCAGGGCGAAGAAGTCGTCGCCGGGGCGGAACGCCAACCCGGTCAGGTCGTTCAGCTCCTGGCTGAAACGTTCGGCGAACCGCGGATGGGCGTTGATCCCGGTGCCCACCGCGGTGCCGCCCTGTGCCAACTGCTGCAAGGCAGGAAGTACGCTCTCGATGTGCACGCCGGCCTGTCGCACCTGCTGCGCCCAGCCACCGAGCACCTGGCTCATGCGTACCGGCATCGCATCCATCAGGTGGGTGCGGCCGGTCTTCACATAGGCATGCACTTCGCCGGCCTTGCTCTGGATAGTCTGCTCCAGGTGGCGCAGCGCCGGCAGCAGGCGTTCGCTGATCTCGAGGGCGGCACTGATGTGGATGGTCGAGGGGATGATGTCGTTGCTGCTCTGCCCGCAGTTCACATGGTCGTTCGGATTGACCTTGCCGCCCAGGCGGCGACTGGCCAGGGTCGCCACCACTTCGTTGGCGTTCATGTTGGAACTGGTGCCGGAGCCGGTCTGGAACACATCCACCGGGAAATGCTGCATGAAATCCTCTTGCAGCAACTGCAGGCAGGTCTCGGCGATCGCCTCGCCCATCGGTGCATCCAGTTGCTGCAGGGAGACGTTCGCCCGCGCCGCCGCGGCCTTGGCCAGCAGCAGGGCGCGGACGAAGGCCTGGGGCATGCGCTGGCCGCTGACCGGGAAGTTGTTCACCGCGCGCTGGGTCTGGGCGCCATAGAGGGCGGTCGCCGGGACCGCCAGTTCGCCCATGCTGTCGCGTTCGATGCGGGTGTCAGTCATCTTGGTTTCCTTGTTGCGGGTGATCGAAGCTCATCGACGGCGCCAGGTCCTGCCTGGCCATTCGTACGGAGAGCTGGCGCAGCCGTCGCCGCTGGCTGCCGTTGGTGGTCAATCGCTGAAGTTCGCAGAGGGGCCGGTAGGCGTAGTCGAGGCAGAGGCTGCGCCAGTGCCAGGGCAATATCGGATCGCGACCGGTATCGAGCAGGAGGTTGTAGGCTTTCTCGAACAGCGGCCAGGCGGCCACACCTTCCCAACCGGCGAGATAGCGCGCCTCGCCGAGGTACTGGTCGAGCAGGCGCGGTTCGTCGGGATCGAGCGCGCAGCGGATCTGCGTGCCCAGCCAGTACCAGTGATCCAATGCTTGCGGGTCGTGCGCCTCGAAGGACATGGCAACCTCACCAGACGATAATGAGATTGATTATTGTTTTCTTCTTGGCAAAAGACAAGCATGGTCCCCATAGAGGCGGACAATCGAACAGGCGGAAACGAAAACGCCAGCGACGAGCGCTGGCGTTCTACAGAGGGAAACCCGGCCTCAGCGCCCGGCCACCATCATCGACTCGACCAGTACAGAACCGGTATGCAGGTTGCCGCGCCGTTCGATGTCCTTGCCGACCGCGACGATACGGCGGAACAGGTCGCGCAGGTTGGCGGCGATGGTGACTTCCTGGACCGGGAACTGGATCTCGCCGTTCTCAACCCAGTAGCCGGCGGCGCCGCGGGAATAATCGCCGGTCACCAGGTTGACGCCCTGCCCCATCAACTCGGTGACCAGCAGGCCACGCCCCATCCGGCGTATGAGAGCGGCCTGGTCCTCGTCGCCATGGCTGACGAACAGGTTATGCACGCCGCCGGCGTTGGCCGTGCTCGGCAAGCCGAGCTTGCGCCCGGAATAGGTGCCCAGGACATAGGACACCAGCTCGCCGTTCTCGACGAATGGCTTGGCGTAGGTGGCCAGGCCGTCGCTATCGAAGCTGGCGCTGCCGAGCGCGCCGACCAGGTGCGGCCGCTCGTCGATGCTCAGCCACTCGGGAAACAGGCGCTGGCCCAGCGCGCCTTCGAGGAAGGATGACTTGCGATACAGGCTGCCGCCTGAGATCGCCCCGAGGAAATGGCCGAACAGGCCAACAGCGATTTCCGGAGCGAACAGCACCGGCACTTCGGCGGTCTGCACCGGCCGCGCGCCCAGTCGGCTGGCGGCGCGCTCGGCGGCGCGCCGGCCGATCGACTCGGCGCTGGCCAAGGCCTCGCCACGGCGGTTGACGTCATACCAATAGTCACGCTGCATCTGTCCTTCGCCCTCGGCGATCATCACGCAGCTGAGGCTGTGCCGGGTGCTGGCGTAACCACCGATGAAACCGTGGCTGTTACCGTATACCCGGCAGCCCTGGTGGGTATTCAGGGTGGTGCCGTCGGCCTTGGTCACCCGCTTGTCGGCGGCGAACGCCGCTGCCTCGCAAGCCAGGGCACGTTCCACGGCCTGCTCGGGACTCAGGCTCCATGGATGATAGAGGTCCAGCTCGGGCAACTCGCGGGCCATCAACGCGGCATCGGCGAGACCGGCGCATTCGTCCTCGGAGGTATGGCGGGCGATCGCCAGCGCCGCCGCCACCGTCTCGCGGATGGCCGCCTCGCCGGTCGCCGAGGTGCTCGCCGAGCCCTTGCGCTGGCCTGCGTAGAGGGTGATGCCGAAACCTTGGTCACGGTTGAACTCGACGGTTTCCACCTCGCCCTGGCGCACGCTGGTGGACAGGCCCTGCTCCAGCGACACCGCCACTTCGCAGGCACTGGCGCCCTGGCGGCGGGCCTCGGCGATGATCTGCTCGACCTGCTCGCGAAGATCCGGAAGCACGGAGGGACCGACTGCCGCGGCATGTAGACTCATCTGTTGACTCTCCTGTTGACGTGGCCGCCCACGCGGCCGGGCCGGACAAGCGGCCCCTGACTCGTTATCATGGCGGCGTTTTCCACTGGACCACCACCATGGCTGAATTTCACGACGACGACTCGCAATTCGAAGAGAAGAGCAAGTCGCAGATCAAACGCGAGCTGCATGCCCTGCAGGACCTCGGCGAGCGCCTGACCACCCTGCAACCGCAGTTGCTGGAGCGCCTGCCGCTCACCGACCCGCTACGCAAGGCGCTGCTCGAGGCGCCGAAGCACAAGGCGCACATCGCCCGCAAACGGCATATCCAGTACATCGGCAAACTGATGCGCGACCAGGACGTGGACGCCATCGTCGCCCTCATCGACCAGGTGGACTCCTCCACCCGCCAGTACAACGAACGTTTCCATGCCCTCGAACGTTGGCGCGACCAGTTGATCGCCGGCGGCGACGCAGCGCTCGACGCCTTCGTCGGGGAGTTCCCCGAGTGCGATCGCCAGCACCTGCGCGGCCTGGTCCGCCACGCCCAGCACGAGGCCGCGCACAACAAACCGCCGGCCGCCGCACGCAAAGTGTTCAAGTACATCCGCGAACTGGACGAAACCAAGCGCGGCCTGCGCTAGGTTTCGCCGCGCCGGCGCCCGGGCCATGCCTCAGGCGCCGGTGCCGCCGACGGTGATCGCATCGATCTTCAGGGTCGGCTGGCCTACACCGACCGGCACCGACTGACCGTCCTTCCCGCAGGTTCCCACGCCACTGTCCAGGGCCAGGTCGTTGCCGACCATAGACACCCGGCTCATCGCTTCCGGACCGTTGCCGATCAGGGTGGCGCCTTTCACCGGGGTGGTGATCCTGCCGTTCTCGATCAGGTAGGCCTCGCTGGTGGAGAACACGAACTTGCCGCTGGTGATATCGACCTGGCCACCGCCGAGGTTGGCGCAGTAGATACCCTTCTCCACCGAGGCGATGATTTCCTGCGGATCGCTCTCGCCGGCCAGCATGTAGGTGTTGGTCATGCGTGGCATCGGCAGGTGCGCGTAGGACTCGCGGCGGCCGTTACCGGTGCGCGCCACGCCCATCAGGCGGGCGTTGAGCTTGTCCTGCATGTAGCCCTTGAGCACGCCGTTCTCGATCAACACGTTGCAGTTGCTCGGCGTGCCTTCGTCATCCACGCTCAGCGAGCCGCGACGCCCGGCCAGGGTGCCGTCGTCGACGATGGTGCACAGGCTCGAGGCGACCTTTTCGCCGATCCGGCCGCTGTAGGCGGAGCTGCCCTTGCGGTTGAAGTCGCCCTCCAGGCCGTGGCCGACCGCTTCGTGGAGCAGGACCCCGGACCAACCCGCGCCCATCACCACCGGCAGGGTGCCGGCCGGCGCGGGAATCGCCTCGAGGTTGACCAGCGCCTGGCGCAGGGCCTCGCGGGCGTAGCCCATGGCACGATCTTCCTGGAGGAAATAGCGATAGTCGGTGCGACCGCCGCCGCCGTGGCCGCCGCGTTCGCGTCGGCCGTTCTGTTCGACGATCACGCTGACGTTGAAACGCACCAGCGGACGAATGTCGGCGGCCAGCGAACCGTCGCTGGCCGCTACCAGGATCTGCTCCCAGACGCCGGCCATGCTCACCGTGACCTGCTGGATGCGGGGATCGAGCGCACGGGTAGCGGCGTCGATCTGCTTCAGCAACTCGACCTTCTCGGCACGGCTGAGCACGTCCAGCGGGTTCTCGCCGGCGTACAGGCGAGCCGGCACCACGGCCTTGAACGCCTGCACACTGCCGTTCTGTCCCGCACGGGAAATCGAACGGGCCGCCACCGCGGCCTGTTTCAACGCCTCGGCGGTGATCGCATTGCTATAGGCGAAGCCGGTCTTCTCGCCCGACTGCGCGCGTACCCCGACACCCTGGTCGAGATTGAAGCTGCCTTCCTTGACGATGCCGTCCTCGAGCATCCACGACTCGGAGACCTGGCTCTGGAAATACAGGTCGGCGGCATCGATGCCCGGGCCGTTCAGTTCATGAAGAATGCCGGGCAGGCTGTCCAGTTCCAGACCACCGGGGGCCAGCAATTGCTGGCTGACGGATGACAACAACTCGCTCATATTCACTCCGTACGCGCCGGCCGCGGTTCGGCCGGCGGGAAAAATCGTCTGTGCGCCACCACCGGCATGCGCCGGCGGATATCCGCCTGTTCTGCGGCGTCGCGCGCCGCCAGCAGCACCGCTTCGCCCTGCGGCCGCTCGGCCAGGACCCGGCCCCAGGGATCGACGATGGCCGAATGGCCGAACGTCTCCCGGCCCCGTGGGTGGACGCCACCCTGTCCGGCCGCCAGCAGGTAGCACTGGGTCTCGATGGCGCGGGCGCGGACCAGCACTTGCCAGTGCGCCGCGCCGGTCACCGCGGTGAACGCCGACGGCGCCGTGATCAGCTCTGCGCCGGCCTCGCGCAGCGCGGTATAGAGTTCCGGAAAACGCAGGTCGTAGCAGACCGTCAGGCCAAGGCGACCGACCGGCGTATCCGCCACCACGATCTTCTGACCGAAAGCATAGTCGTCGGATTCACGATAGCGGCCCCGCGCATCGGCTACGTCCACATCGAACAGGTGCAGCTTGTCGTAGCGGGCAACCCGTTCTCCATGCTCGTCGATCAGCAGCGAACAGGCATTCGCCTTCGCCTCGGGTTGCCCCTCCGGCGGCAGCGGCAGCGTTCCAGCGACTATCCACAACCTGAGGTCGCGAGCGGCGGAATTCAACCACGACAGGATCGGCCCGTTCCCCCGCGCCTCGGCGCGCCCCAGTTCGGCCAGGTCGCGCCGGCCCATGGCGGCGAAGTTTTCCGGCAACACGGCGAGCCGCGCCCCACCCTCGGCGGCCTGTTCCAGCAGGCGACGGGCGGCGGCCAGGTTGGCCGTCACGTCGTCCTGGCTGACCATCTGGATCACGGCAATGAACATGGTTTCCTCCTTGCGGACGAAAGCGCCGCGTCGCGGCACCGGGCGCCGCTCAGCGGGGCTTCTCGAATGGCTTGTCGAAGCTGATCTTCGGATCCTGCCAGGGGCCCTTGACGCTGTATTGCACGCTGGCGAAGCGCGAGACCCGGTCGCCGAGCAGCTTGTCGACGACGAAGACCGCGCCGCCGACGGCCGGACCGCCGACTATCAGTGCCGCCAGGGTCAGGTTGTTGGTCAATGGCAAGGTCACCAGCAGCTTGGCGTCGATCCGATCGTGAGCCAGATCCAGGGTACCGTTCAACTCCAGGTTGCTCGACGGCCCTTCCAGCTTCAGCGGCTCGCGGGTGATGTAGACGCCGTCGGTGGCGGAGAGAACCCCCTTCACCCGGTCATAGCTCAGTCCCTTGCCGAGGATGTCCGAGAAGTCCAGGCGCAGCCGGCGGTTGATCGCGTTGAAATTGAGCAGGCCGAACACTCGCAGCGCCTGGGCGCTGCCTTCGACCTCGACGAACTGCCCCTTGCGCAGCGATGCATCCATGCTGCCGCTGAAGCGCTTCAGGGCCATGTAGGCTGGCGATCCCGGCCACTGGCCGTTGATATCCATGCGGAAACGTTCGCTGGTGGCACTCGGCGCGAAATTCCAGGCCTTGAGCACATCCGCCAGGTTCTTGCCCTCGATCCGGCCCTGATAGGTGCTGCGGGTATTGCCCGGACTGCCGTCCCAACGCAGGCTGCCGTTGACGTGCAGGCCACGCAGGTCGAGGTCCAGGTCGTTGAACGCCACGCCGTTGCTGCCCGGCCGTACCTTCAGGCTCCAGGCGCCCAGCGGCTGGCCGCCGAGGGCGACCTGGCCGATCTTCACGTCTACCGCCGGCAGGCTGCGCGGATCGACGGCGGCCAGCGGGTCCGAATCCTCCACTTTGTTCTCGTCGGGAAGAGTCGACTTCGGCAGGTTCAGGCGGTCCAGATCGACCACGATCGGCGCGCCCCTGGCATCCGGCAGGACCAGACGCCCCGATGCGAGGTCGCTGACCAGCACCAGTTGCCAGGCCCGCTCCTGGCGGGCCAGGTCGACGGTCAGGTTCTTCAGCTCCTGGCCGAAGCCCTTGAAGCTGTCGATGCGCAGGTCGGCGCCGCGCAGCAGGCCCGCAGCGCTACTGGCAGCCTGGTCGCCATTGCCGTAGCGCTTCAGGGTGGCCTGCCAGGCGTCCCAGTCCAGTTCCGCCAGACGCCCGCGCACCCGCAGCCCCTGTGCCGAGGGCAGCAGCGCCGGGTCACCGCCCAGGCGCAGGGCGCCGCGTCCGTTCAGCGGCTTGTCCGCCGGGGCCGCATAGGCCAAGCTGGCGAGGCCGTCGTAACGCGCCCAGTAACGCCGTTCGGCGCCATCCAGGGTCATCCGCCATTGGGTCGGCCGCGCCTGGGCGGCCGTCTTGCCGAACGGCGCCGGCAGGTCGACGACGGCGCCCTTGAGATCCGAATCGATCTGCAACTGGCTGTCCTTGCCATCCAGCAGCAGGTTGAGCTGGAACGGCAGGCGTCCCGAGACCGGTAACGGACGCTGGCCAGCGCCGAGCCAGTCGCTCAGCGACTTGACCGCCACCTGGCCGTTGAGCAGCAAGCGCGTGCGCGCATCGCCGCGCCCCTCGGCGACGATCCGCCCGCGTACCTCGCTGCCCAGCACCCGGGCCTGCACCGCCGGGGCGCTCAGGCCCTTGGCCAGGTCGAAACGGAAGTCGCCCTTCACTTCGCTCATATCCAGCTTCGGACTGGGCATCTTCAGGGTCGCGCCCACGGTGGAGAAATCCACGACCACCCCGGTCTTGCCGGCCTCGTCGTGGTCCAGTGGAATATCCAGCTTCAGGTGGCCCTGCAAGGGCCCGTCGCCCTCCCAGCCGGCGAAGATCTTGCGGGTCGGGATCGGCGCTTCCTGGAGCAGCTTGATGCCGTCCTTCAGGTTACTGTCGACGGCCCCATCCACATACAGGTGCGGCGTCTGTCCCGGACGGCCGAGGGGAATGTCGACCTTGACGTCGCTGACCCGGGAATTCAGCAGATTCCCGCTGGAGGCCAGCACGCGGACTCCGGAATCCTCGACGAACACCTCGCCGACCGTTTTGCTCAGGGCGGGCCAGCCGGGCTGGTAGGCCAGCTCGCCGTCGCGGACCTTGAAGTAGAGGTTCATGACGTGGGCTTCGGCCGCCGCGCCGCGGTTCAGCGAGCCCTGCCACTGGAAGTAGCCCTGCTCGACATGGCCACTGCGGATCGCCGTCTTCAACCAGTTCGCCAGGCTTTTGTTCATTCCCGGCAACTGGGTCGGCAGGTACTTGGCGGTGAAGCGCGCGTCGCCGTCGCTGAGGCCGACCTGCAGGTCCATGTAGTCTTCAGCGCCGGGATCGCGCATCAGGCGGATCAGCATGTCGCCGGCCAGGCTGCCCTCCTCGCCCTCGACCCGCATCAGGTGGCTGCCGAGGGTGAAGGCGCGGTCGTCCAGGCTCCAGAACATCCGCGTGCGAGCCTCGCGGTAGCGCCACGGCTCGGGAAATACCTTGGCCAGGTGCAGCATGAAATCCTGCGCCGATGCGTCGAGCTGGCCTCCGGCCAGGGTGCCGGTCAAGGTGCCGCTGACGTTTTCCACCGCCGGGACCTCATGGAACGCCGAGATACCGACCTTTTCCAGGTTGGTCGCGTAGCTGACCCGCTCGGGCACCTCTCGCTGCGGCCAGAAATCGGCGTTCAGGTTGTGCAGGATGCCCTTCGGCTTCAGGCCCACCACCCACTCCGCCGCCGCGTCCGGCAGCGGCGCCAGCGCTTCTATCGCCGGCACCAGGGGCGTCAGGTCGACGCGGTCGGCCTGCAGCTTCCAGTGTGGCTCGTTGTTCTGCTGGTCGCGACGCAACAGCAACTCCACCTCGCCCCAGCGCTGCTCGCCGAAATTCGCCGCCAGGTCGCCGACCCGAACCTTCCAGCCCTGCGCTTCGCGATCGAAAAACAGGTTCATGCCCAGGTCGTTGATTTCCACCGGCTTGCGCGCGGCATACGAGGCCTTCAACTGCGGCGCCAGCAGCCGTGCCACCAGCCGTTGCGCCTTGCCGTCGCGCCAGTCGAACCAGAAGTCGCCGCCGGCCTTGGCCCGGACGATCTTCCATTCCTGGGTCAGACCGGCCGGCAACCATTGCGCCCAGTCGCTCTGCGGCAGGCTGAGATAGAACCTGGCGCTGCTGCGCGGCCAGTCCCCGCTGTCGATCCGCCCTTCGGCGTGCAGCGCCAGAGGTTGGCCATCCGGCAGTTGCAGGCGGGCATCGAGACTCTGCCCACCAACCGATGAACTGCGCAGGGTCGCGCCGACCGCGCTGAGCGACAACGCTGCGCTTCCCCGCGGCGCCACCTCCAGTTGACTGTCCAGCAGCGAGATGCGTTGGGTCTGCAGCAGGAATTGCAGGAGCTTCCGGGGATCGCTGGGCTTGTCACTGTGCGGCAGGCCATCCAGGCTCCACTGGCCATCCTCGCCTTCGCGCAGGGTCAGCTTGAGTCCCTCCAGCTCCAGGCTGCCGATCCGCACCTGGCGCGCCAGCAGGCTGCCGAGCAGGTCCGGCGCCAGCCGCACCCGCGCCAGGCGCAGACTCTGTTCGCCGTCGCCGACCTGGATGTCGCGCGCCACCACCAGAGGCTCGAAGCCGCGCCAGGAGCCCGTCAGCTCGGCAATCCGCACCGGTATGCCGAGTTGCTTGCCAGCTTCGTCCTCCAGCTGCTGGCGGTATTCGGCCACCAGCGGCACCAGTTGCCGGCCAAGGCTGACGTACAGCGCCAGCAGCACCAGTACCAGGGCGCACAGACCCAGGACGATTCGTAGCAGTCGCGTTCCGAGGCTTCCCACATCCGCCATTTCAGCCATACGCCTCAGAGCAGGACCACGTCATATTGCTCCTGCGAGTACATCGCCTCGACCTGGAACTTGATGGTGCGGCCGATGAACGCCTCGAGATCGGCGACGTTACCCGACTCCTCGTCGAGCAGCCGGTCCACCACCTTCTGGTTGGCCAGCACCAGGTAGGAGTCGGCCTGGTAGGCACGCGCCTCGCGGAGAATCTCGCGGAAAATCTCGTAGCAGGTGGTTTCCGCAGTCTTCAGCATGCCGCGTCCCTGGCAGCAGGGACACGGCTCGCAGAGGATCTGCACCAGGCTTTCGCGGGTGCGCTTGCGGGTCATCTGCACCAGGCCCAACTCGGTGATACCGATGATGTTGGTCTTCGCGTGGTCGCGCTCCAGTTGCTTCTCCAGGGTGCGCAGGACCTGCCGGCGATGCTCCTCGTCCTCCATGTCGATGAAGTCGATGATGATGATCCCGCCCAGGTTGCGCAGGCGCAGTTGGCGGGCGATCGCGGTGGCCGCCTCGAGGTTGGTCTTGAAGATGGTTTCCTCGAGGTTGCGATGGCCGACGAAGGCGCCGGTGTTCACGTCGATGGTGGTCATCGCCTCGGTCGGATCGACGATCAGGTAGCCGCCGGACTTCAGCAGTACCTTGCGCTCCAGGGCTTTCTGGATTTCGTCCTCGACGCCGTAGAGATCGAAGATCGGTCGCTCGCCCGGGTAATGTTCGAGGCGATCGGAAATCTCCGGCATCAATTCTTCGACGAAGGAAGTGATCTTCTGGAAGTTCTCTCGCGAGTCGATGCGGATCTTCTCGATCCGCGGGTTCACCAGGTCGCGCAGGGTACGGATCGCCAGGGACAGGTCTTCGTAGATCACCGAAGGCGCGCCGACGGTCTGGATCTGCGCGGCAATCTGGTCCCATAGCCGGCGAAGGTAGCGGATGTCGGCGAGAATCTCGTCCTCGCCCGCACCTTCCGCAGCGGTGCGCAGAATGAAGCCGCCCTGCCCCTCGATGCCTTCCGCCGCCACGCAGTCGGCCACCACCTTCTTCAGGCGCTCGCGCTCGACTTCGTCCTCGATCCGCAGGGATATCCCGACATGGCTGGTGCGCGGCATGTACACCAGATAGCGCGAAGGAATCGACAGGTGGGTGGTCAGCCGTGCGCCCTTGGTGCCGATCGGATCCTTGGTCACCTGCACCACCAGCGCCTGCCCCTCATGGACCAGGGCACTGATGCTTTCCACGGCGCTGCCTTCGCGATTGGATATCTCGGCGGCATGGATGAACGCCGCACGTTCCAGGCCGATGTCGACGAACGCCGCCTGCATCCCCGGCAGTACCCGTACCACCCGCCCCTTGTAGATATTGCCGACGATGCCGCGCCGCTGGGTGCGTTCGACATGCACTTCCTGCAGGACGCCGTTTTCCACCACCGCCACGCGCGACTCCATCGGCGTGATATTGATCAGGATCTCTTCGCTCATGCGTCCACTGTCCTTATTTCGGCGCGTTAGGCGTTACGGCGGGTTGCCACCCACGGGCTGCCAGCAAGGGATGCCGAATTCCCTCAACAGTTCCGCAGTTTCACACAAAGGCAGCCCGACCACCGCACTGTAACTGCCTTCGATGCGACTGACGAATATCGCCCCGAGGCCCTGGATCGCATATCCGCCTGCCTTGTCCGCCGGCTCGCCGCTCTGCCAGTAGCGCAGCGCTTCTTCCGGAGCGACCTGGCGGAAGCGCACCCGGCACTCCACCACCCGCGCCTCGACGCCGCCAGCGGCGGCCAGGGCCACGGCGGTGAGAACCTGGTGTTCGCGCCCGGACAGCGCAGCCAGCATGGCCAGCCCGTCGGCCTGGTCCACGGGCTTGCCGAGAATTCGCCCGTCGATCACCACCGAGGTATCCGCGCCCAGGACACAACCGTCCTCGCCGCGCCCTTCCAGCATAGCCAGCCCGGCGGCCGCCTTGCCGCGCGCCAGGCGCTCGACGTAGGCGGCGGGCGCTTCGTTCGGCAAGGGGGACTCGTCGATAGCGGTGGCGAGCACGGACAGCGGCACGCCGATCTGGGTCAGCAGTTCACGGCGACGGGGCGAGGCGGAGGCGAGATACAGCGACGGCATGGAGGCTCCCGGGAAACGCGTCGGGCGATGCGCCGATCACCCGTTTCGAAGAATGACGATATCCGCCGCAGCATAGCTGCGAAGCGGACCTACCTCACGTTGAGACGCAGGCGGACGAACTGCAGCAGGGCGTACACCCAGGGCCAGAGCAGCGCACTGACCAGGGCCGGGAGCAGGAAGGTCAGGGTCGGCGGACGATTGCCGGTCAGGGCGTTGAGCCAGAGCTGGAGCAGCTGCGCCAGGCCGTAGACCACCACCAGCACCAGGCACTGCTGCCAGGCCGGGAACATGCGCAGGCGCTGGTGCAGGGAAAGCACGAGGAAGGTGATCAGGCCAAGGATCAGCGCGTTCTGCCCGAGCAGGTTGCCGTAGAGCACGTCCTGGGCCAGGCCGAGCAGCCAGGCGGTGACCATCCCGACGCGCTCGGGCAGCAGCAACACCCAGTAGGTCAGCAGCATCGCCAGCCACAGCGGGCGGCCGATCTCGGTGAAGGTAGGCATCGGCGCTACGGCCAGCACCAGCCCGACCAGCAGGCTCAGCCAGATCACCCAGACATTGTTCGAACCTTGAGTCGCGCGAGCCATCAGCGGCGTCCCCCGTTCGCCGCCGGAGCGGCAGGCTGCGTGGGGGCTGGCGCGGGCGCGGCGGCGGGCTGCTGCGCAGCGCCCTGGGCTGCCGGGGTGGCCGGCGACGGCGCGGCGGCCGGTTGCGCGGCAGACTGGGGCGCCTGGGCGCCGGCGGCGGCTTTCTTGTCCGCCTCTTCCTGGGCCTCGGCGGCGTCGTTAGCGCGCTGTTCCGGGGTGCGGCTGTCGCTGAACACCAGCAGCACGTAGCGGCTACGGTTCATCTTCGCGGTCGGCACCGCGCGCACCACGGCGAACGGCTGGCCGGAATCGTGGATCACTTCCTTGACCGTGGCCACCGGATAGCCGGCGGGGAAGCGTTGCCCCAGGCCGGAGCTGACCAGTAGGTCGCCTTCCTTGATGTCGGCGGTGTCGGCGACGTAGCGCAATTCCAGGCGCTCGGGATTGCCGGTGCCGACGGCGATGGCGCGCAGGCCGTTGCGATTGACCTGCACCGGGATACTGTGGGTGGTGTCGGTGAGCAGCAGGACTCGCGCGGTATAGGGCATCACCTCGACCACCTGGCCCATCAGGCCGCTGGCATCGAGCACCGGCTGGCCGACGAAGACGCCGTCGTTCTCGCCCTTGTCGATCATGATGCGTTGGGTGAAGGGGTTCGGATCGACGCCGATCAGCTCGCTGACCAGTACCTTGTCGTCGACCAGCGCGGCGGAATTGAGCAGCTCGCGCAGGCGCACGTTCTGCTCGGTGAGCGCGGCGAGTTTCTGCACCCGGCGCTGCATCAGCAGGGACTCGGCCTTGAGGCGTTCGTTCTCGGCGATCAGCTCGCTACGGCTGCTGAACTGGTCGCGCACGCCTTCCCAGGCGCGCACCGGCATTTCCGCCAGGCCGTAGAAAGGCGTGAGCACCATCCCCAGCTTGCTGCGGACGGGCTCCAGATAGTCGAACCGGGCGTCCACCACCATCAGGCTGACCGACAGCACGGCCAGCACCAACAGGCGAACGCCCAGCGACGGGCCTTTGGAGAATAGCGGTTTGATGATCCGCTCCTAGGCGACGATGCTCGCCACCTTACTCGGTGGAGAGCAGGTCCATGGAGTGGCGGTCCATCATCTCCAGCGCACGGCCACCGCCGCGAGCCACGCAGGTCAGCGGCTCCTCGGCGACGATCACCGGCAGGCCGGTTTCCTGTGCCAGCAGCTTGTCCAGGTCGCGCAGCAGCGCGCCACCGCCAGTCAGCACCAGGCCGCGCTCGGCGATATCCGAGGCCAGCTCCGGCGGCGATTGCTCGAGGGCGCTCTTGACCGCCTGGACGATGGTCGCCAGGGACTCCTGCAGGGCCTCGAGGACCTCGTTGGAGTTCAGGGTGAAGCTGCGCGGTACGCCTTCGGCCAGGTTACGGCCGCGGACGTCGACTTCGCGAACGTCGCCGCCCGGGAAGGCGGTGCCGATCTCCTGCTTGATGCGCTCGGCGGTGGATTCGCCGATCAGGCTGCCGTAGTTGCGGCGCACGTAGGTGACGATGGCTTCGTCGAAGCGGTCGCCGCCGACGCGGACGGATTCGGCGTAGACCACGCCGTTGAGGGAAATCAGGGCGATCTCGGTAGTGCCGCCGCCGATGTCTACGACCATCGAGCCGCGGGCCTCCTCGACCGGCAGGCCGGCGCCGATGGCGGCAGCCATCGGCTCTTCGATCAGGAACACCTCGCGGGCGCCGGCGCCCAGGGCGGATTCGCGGATGGCCCGGCGCTCAACCTGGGTGGACTTGCACGGTACGCAGATCAGCACGCGCGGGCTGGGCTGCAGGAAGCTGTTCTCGTGAACCTTGTTGATGAAGTACTGCAGCATCTTCTCGCAGACGCTGAAATCCGCGATCACGCCGTCTTTCATCGGACGGATGGCGGCGATGTTGCCCGGGGTACGGCCGAGCATGCGCTTGGCCTCGGTGCCCACGGCGACGACGCTCTTCTGGCTGCCATGGCTGCGAATGGCGACCACGGACGGTTCGTTCAGGACGATGCCGCGCTCGCGCACATAAATAAGGGTATTGGCAGTACCCAGGTCGATCGACAGATCGCTGGAAAACATGCCACGCAATTTTTTGAACATGGGAAAGAAACCCTAGGCGAAGCGTGGGTGAAAAATACGCGGGTAAAAAAGTGCGGCAAACTCTAACAACGACGGGGATTTTGGGCAAGGCGGGCAATATGCTAAATTGCAGGCTTTTCCCGGCCCCACAAGGCCCGTCCAGGCGGAATTAGACCGCCGACCGCGGCATCCGTTCCCTGCCTTATATAACGCATGGCGCCCCGCCGCCCTTCCAAGGCCGCTTTTGCTGGAGACTCCCGATGGCGCTTGAACGCTCCGACGTGGAAAAAATCGCCCATCTCGCCCGCCTGGGCCTGAGCGAGGCCGATCTTCCGCGCACCACCGAGACCCTGAACAACATCCTCGGCCTGATCGACCAGATGCAGGCGGTCGACACCAGCGGCGTCGAACCGCTTGCCCACCCGCTGGAAGCCACCCAGCGCCTGCGTCCGGACGCGGTCACCGAGACCGATCACCGCGACGCCTACCAGACCATCGCCCCCGCCGTGGAAGAAGGTCTGTACCTGGTTCCGAAAGTCATCGAGTCATAAGGACGCGGACACATGCTGCATCAATTGACCCTCGCCGAGATCGCCCGCGCCCTCGCCGACAAGCAATTTTCCGCCGAAGAGCTGACCCGCACCCTGCTCGGTCGCATCCGGCAGCTGGATCCCCAGCTCAACAGCTTCATCAGCATCACCGACGACCTGGCCATCGCCCAGGCCAAGGCAGCCGACGAACGGCGCGCCAACGGCGAGAACGGCGCCCTGCTCGGCGCGCCGATCGCCCACAAGGACCTGTTCTGCACCCAGGGCGTACGCACCAGCTGCGGTTCGAAGATGCTCGACAACTTCGTCTCGCCCTACGACGCCACCGTGGTCGAGAAGCTCGCCGCCGCCGGCGCCGTTACCCTCGGCAAGCTGAACATGGACGAATTCGCCATGGGCTCGTCGAACCAGTCCAGCCACTACGGCGCGGTGAACAACCCCTGGAGCCTCGACCGTGTGCCTGGCGGCTCCTCCGGCGGCTCCGCCGCGGCAGTCGCCGCGCGCCTGCTGCCGGCCGCCACCGGCACCGATACCGGCGGCTCGATCCGCCAGCCGGCGGCGCTGACCAACCTCACCGGGATCAAGCCGACCTACGGCCGGGTTTCCCGCTGGGGCATGATCGCCTACGCCTCCAGCCTCGACCAGGGCGGCCCGCTGGCGCGCACCGCCGAGGACTGCGCGCTGATGCTGGGGGTGATGGCCGGATTCGATCCGAAGGACTCGACCAGCGTCGAACAGCCGGTGGACGACTACCTGGCCGCCCTGCAGAAGCCGCTGAGCGGCCTGCGCATCGGCCTGCCGCGGGAATACTTCGGCGCCGGCCTCGACAGCCGCATCGCCGACGCGGTGCTGGCCGTGGTCGAGGAGCTGAAGACGCTCGGCGCCACGGTGAAGGACATTTCCCTGCCGAACATGCAGCACGCCATCCCGGCCTACTACGTGATCGCGCCGGCCGAGGCGTCCTCCAACCTGTCGCGCTTCGACGGCGTGCGCTATGGCTATCGTTGCGACGCCCCGCAGAACCTGGAAGACCTGTACAAGCGCTCGCGCGCGGAAGGCTTCGGCAGCGAAGTGAAGAACCGCATCATGGTCGGCACCTACGCACTGTCGGCCGGCTACTACGATGCCTATTACCTGCAGGCTCAGAAGATTCGCCGGCTGATCAAGAACGACTTCGTCAGCGCCTTTGCCGAAGTGGACGTGATCCTCGGCCCGACCACGCCGAACCCGGCCTGGAAGATCGGCGAGAAGAACGACGACCCGGTTTCCCAGTACCTGGAAGACATCTACACCATCACCGCCAACCTCGCCGGCCTGCCGGGGCTGTCCATGCCCGCCGGCTTCGTCGACGGCCTGCCGGTGGGTGTCCAGTTGCTCGCGCCCTACTTCCAGGAAGGTCGCCTGCTCAACGTCGCGCACCAGTACCAGCAGGTCAGCGACTGGCACACCCGCACCCCGGCCGGCTTCTAAGCCATGGCAACGCCACGCAGTCCCCTCCCCTCTCCCGGCGCGGAGAGGGCGACCCGCAGGGTCGGCAGCGGGACTGCGCAGGCACAGAAGGATTGAGGAACACCACATGCAATGGGAAACCGTGATCGGGCTGGAAATCCACGCACAGCTCGCCACCCAATCGAAGATCTTCTCCGGCAGCTCGACCGCCTTCGGCGCCGCGCCGAATACCCAGGCCAGCCTGGTCGACCTGGCCATGCCGGGCACCCTGCCGGTGCTAAACGAGGAGGCCGTACGCATGGCCTGCCTGTTCGGCCTGGCGATCGACGCACGGATCGACCGGCAGAACGTGTTCGCCCGCAAGAACTACTTCTACCCTGACCTGCCGAAGGGCTACCAGACCAGCCAGATGGACCATCCCATCGTCGGCAAGGGCCACCTCGACATCACCCTGGAAGACGGCACCACCAAGCGCATCGGCATCACCCGCGCGCACCTGGAGGAGGACGCCGGCAAGAGCCTGCACGAAGACTTCCAGGGCATGAGCGGCATCGACCTGAACCGCGCCGGCACGCCGTTGCTGGAGATCGTTTCCGAGCCGGATATCCGCAGCGCCAAGGAAGCCGTGGCCTACGTCAAGGCGATCCACGCCCTGGTGCGCTACCTGGGCATCTGCGACGGCAACATGGCCG
Organism: Pseudomonas sp. B111; assembly: GCF_026428275.1. NCBI lineage: Bacteria > Pseudomonadati > Pseudomonadota > Gammaproteobacteria > Pseudomonadales > Pseudomonadaceae > Pseudomonas > Pseudomonas sp. B111. Next base: position 6,358,292 of record NZ_CP097857.1, read on the forward strand.
AGGGCTCACTGCGCTGCGACTGCAACGTCTCGGTGCGACCGAAGGGCCAGGCCGAATTCGGCACCCGCGCCGAGATCAAGAACGTCAACTCCTTCCGCTTCATCGAGAAGGCGATCAACCACGAGATCCAGCGCCAGATCGAGCTGATCGAGGACGGCGGCAAGGTGGTCCAGGAAACCCGCCTGTACGACCCGAACAAGGACGAGACCCGCTCCATGCGCGGCAAGGAAGAAGCCAACGACTACCGTTACTTCCCCTGTCCCGACCTGCTGCCGGTGGTCATCGAACTCGAGTACCTGGCGAAGCTGCGCGAGCAACTGCCGGAACTGCCGGTGCAGAAGCGCGAACGCTTCGAGAGCCAGTACGGCCTGTCCGCCTACGATGCCAGCGTGCTGTCCGCCAGCCGCGAGATGGCCGACTACTTCGAGAAGGTCCAGGGTATCTGCGGCGACGCCAAGCTGGCGGCCAACTGGGTGATGGTCGAGCTGGGCAGCCTGCTCAACAAGGACGGCCTGGAGATCGAGCAGTCTCCGGTGTCCGCCGAGCAACTGGGCGGCATGATCCTGCGCATCAAGGACAACACCATCTCCGGCAAGATCGCCAAGATGGTCTTCGAAGCCATGGCCAACGGCGAGGGTTCCGCCGACCAGATCATCGAGGCCAAAGGCCTGAAGCAGGTCACCGACAGTGGCGCCATCGAGAAGATGCTCGACGAGGTGCTGGCGGCCAACGCCGAGCAGGTCGAGCAGTACCGCGCCGCCGACGAGGCCAAGCGCGGCAAGATGTTCGGCTTCTTCGTCGGCCAGGCGATGAAGGCCTCGAAAGGCAAGGCCAACCCGCAGCAGGTGAACGAGTTGCTGAAGAAAAAGCTTGAAGCGTGAGTCAAAGCCAGACGCCGGGTTCGCCCGGCGTCTTCTTGTCCGCCAGGAGCCTGTTGTCCATGCCCAACCCATCCGCCGCCGCGCGCCTCGCCCTCGCCGTCCTGCCCCTGTTCCTCGCCGGCTGCTCCAGCCTCGCCGGCAGCGGTTCCGCGGATACCGGCGAAGCCTCCTACTATGGCAGCCGCCACGCAGGCCTGCGTACTGCCAGCGGCGAGCGCTACAACCCCAACGCAATGACCGCTGCCCACCGCACGTTGCCGTTCGGTACCCGCGTGCGGGTAACCAACCTCGACAACCGCCGCAGCGTGGTGGTGCGGATCAACGATCGCGGGCCGTTCCGCCGCGGGCGGATCATCGATGTATCGCGCAAGGCCGCCGAAGGCCTGGGTATGATCCGCAGCGGCGTGGCGCCGGTTCGGATAGAGTCGCTGGATTGAGCCACCTTCTACCCACGACAGGAACCTTCCGATGAGCGAACAAGGCAAGACCGGCCTGGAGATCCGACGTGAAGTCATGGGCGACGCCTTCGTCGAGCGCGCCATGGGCAACGCCACCGCCTTCACCCAGCCATTGCAGGACTTCGTCAACGAGCATGCCTGGGGCTCGGTCTGGGCCCACGAGGCGCTGCCGCGCAAGACCCGCAGCCTGATCACCCTGGCCGCCCTGACCGCCCTGAAATGCCCGCAGGAACTCAAGGGGCACGTGCGCGGCGCGCTGAACAACGGCTGCACGGTGGAGGAAATCCGCGAGGCACTGCTGCACTGCGCGGTCTATGCCGGGGTGCCGGCGGCGATCGATGCGTTCCGTGCGGCCCAGGAAGCGATCGATACCTGGCAGGGCGAACAGCCCGCCTGAGCCCAGGAGCCATTCGCAGCGGCATGAGCGCCGCCGCCAGGCCACGCGGTTGGTAACGCCGATGCCTGAGCGACGGCGAATAACGCCAGAGGCGTTATCCGCCAGCGCAGGCACCTACGGATAACTGAAGCGCTTAACCAGCGTCAGTTCGCCAGGCTTGCGCATCGGCACCAGGAAGGTTTCCTGTTTCTCGTTCGGCGTGCCCTCTTCGGTGACCAGGGTGATGCGCGCCGTGGTCAGGTCCTGGGCGGCCTGTTCGGCGCCATCCTCGCTGCTGCCGTAGCCACCGCCGAAGTAGTTGACGTAGACCAGGTAGGGCCCCTTCTGCGGCGTCGGCGTGGCGATGATTTCCGGGCCGTAGCCAGTGGTGACGTCGACATCCAGGGTCGCGCCGTTGGCCAGCGAACGATTGCCATACCAGACATGGTCGCCGTCCGGGGTCACCAGGTGCAGGTCGAGGTCGGTGTTGTCGCTGTCCCAGGACAGCAGCACGCGCAGCTTGGCCGGCACTTCCCCGCCGCCGCCACCGTGATAGAACTGGACCCGTCGCGACTGCCCGGCGGCGTTGCGCACCTCGACGCTGTTGCTGCCGGACGGGAAGGCGAACGGGCGGTCGAAGCTGCCATCGGCGTCCACCTTCAGTGGCATGCTCACACCGTTCACCACCAGCGTCGCCGGACGCTCCTTGGGCTGGCTCTCGATCGCGCCGCGAATGCGCGCGGTGGTCGCCTGGTCGGCGGCAACGTTGACCGAGGACGCCGGGTAGTTCACCACCTGCCGGTAATTGGCGGCGGAACCGTCGCCGGCACGCCAGCCGGAGACCGGCGTATCCAGTTTCACGGGGTTGTCCGCCCAGGCGACGAGGGGAAGGCAACTGAGCAGGGCGGCAAGGGACATTCGGTTCATGGAGTCATTCCAGTAGCAGGCGCCGGGCCAGGCTTTCGACATAGTTTTCGTCCTGGCCGCTGGGATGGGCGCGGAAGGCCAGGTGCAGGTATTCGTGGGTGAGGTCCAGGCGTTCCTGTAGGGAATACAGGCCGCGAACGAAGATGCGTTCGCGCTCGCGATCGACATAGGGCCGCCCGGAAGCCAGGCGGCACACGGAAAAACTCGGAATCTCCTCGTAGCCGGGCTCTCGGTCGAGGCGCTCGCGCCACTGCCGGCGCTGCTTGCGCAGCCAGTCTTCGGCGGCCGGCAACGGCTGGCAGGCGGCCACCGGGTTGTCCCAGCGGCTCAGGCTGCTGCGCGGGAAAGCCTGGGCGAGGATGCTGTCGTAGCCCAGTCCCTGCCCGGCTTGCTCCACCGCGTGCTTCCAGGACAGGCGCGCCGGACCAGGCTGGTCGGAGTGATAGTTGACGGTCGCCCCGGCCAGCACCAGGTCGGCGCTCCAGGCGGCGATCCGCCGCGTCGGCGCGCTGGCCGGGCGCGGCGCCACGCGCTGGCGCTGGCTGCTGTCATCGATGGCCAGGCATTCGCCGCGCGGCGCGGCGTTTTGCAATAGATAGGTGCGAATGGTCACCGCCAGCGCGCGAGCGGCTTCCTTCGGCTGCGCCGAGGCTTCGCGCTCCAGCACCCGCGCCACGTACTCTTCGCGCGAAACCCGCGCGACCAGGCGCGGCACGCCATCCACCCGTTGCAGGAAGAGGTCGCCGGCGCTGGCGATGTCCAGGCGATTGCCGTTGGCGAACAGCACTTGCTGCGGACCATGCAGCAGGCCTTCGGCGGCCGGGCGGCCGGCGGGATCACTGACCGAGCGCAGCGGATAGCGGCTGAACAGGTTCACTTCCACGCAACGGCCCGGATCGGCCGGCCACGGACTCGGCAGGAAGCGCCCGAGCACCTCGGCGTAGCGGTCCAGGATCACCTTGCTGGTTCCCGGGCCGCCGAGCCAGAGCGGCGTTCCATCGACCAGCCAGCCAGCGAAACCGCCCTGGCGCGCCTGCGGGTCATGGTCGTCGAGCCAGCTCCAGGTCTTCACCCGCAGGCGGCCGCCAAGGCTGGCCACGGCATGGCCGTCGCCGGCCTGCAACGCCACGTCGAGCAGTACCCGCCGCGCCTCGCCCTGGGCCGGCAGTTGCTGCAACTGTTCCAGAAGCTCCTTAACCGGCACCCGCGTCTGCGGTTGCAGCCGTTCCAGATCGAGCAACCAGGCCGGTGCCCGGCGCGCCTGCCAGTAGTCGCGCCAGGCCTCCGGCCGCAAGGCGAGGCGCTGCGGCTCGAAATACAGCCCGCAGGAGCGCACCAGGGCGCGGTCACGACCGATCGTCTGGCCATTCTCGCAGCAGTAGACCTCCTCGCGGCTGCGCCCCTGGCAGGCATAGGGCGACTCGGCCTGGCCGGTGTCGCTCAGCCAGGCGAAGACGAACAGTTTCCACAGGCTGCCCAGCGGAGCCTGCAAATCGGCCGGCAACGGCCGGCGCTCGAGCGCCCGCTGGCGATCCAGGCTCACCAGTTCGTAGCCCTGGGTCGTGCGCCAGGCCAGCTGGACCGGCGCCTCCGCTGCGCGAAGCAGCAACGGCACGGCGCACAGCAGGACCAGCCAGGCGCGCAACGCAATCACTCGACCTTGACCTTGGCCAGCGCCGGCTTGGCTTCCAGGGCCTGCTGTTCCGGCGCGTAGAGACGCAGGTAGCGGGCCGGTGGCAGGTTGAAGCTGCCTTTCTGGGAGAAACGCACCAGGTGACGGAAACGCTGCTCGCCACTCAGGCTGTCCACCGGCACTCCGTAGAACAGCTCGCCCGGTTCGTTGCGCGCGCGCTCCAGGGTGGTCGCCTCGTCGCCGGCCAGGCCGCTGATCTTGATGCCCCAGGTGGTGCGCTCGACATCCGCACCGGGCGGCAGCGGCAGTTCCAGCATGCCGTAGCGTAGAGCGGTGTCTTCCGGAACGGTCAGGGTCACTTCGTCGAGATACAGTTCGTCGCTGGAAAGCGGCTTGTCGCCGACCTCCTCGACCTTGAACTCGAACGCCCCCTCGCCGGGCACCAGGCGCAGCAGGCGACGGCTGATCTGCACCGGCAGTTGCCCGCTCGGCGCCTGGGCGCTGCGGTAGCTGAGCGCAACCGGCAACGGCCGGGCCGGCGCCTCGTCCAGGTCGACCCAGCTCGGAATGCCGCGGCCGCGCCATTGCCAGTAGGTTTCGCCGGTAGCACCGCGCTGCGCCTGCCAGTCCTTCGGCGGCTGCGGCAGCTTGCCCTGCGGCGCCTGGGCCAGGGCGCCCTGCAGCCAGGTCAGGGCCAGGGCGCGTTCCAGGGTCGATTGCGCCGGCGCCAGGCGTTGCAGCAGAGCGCTGGCCTGCTGGCCATCCACGGCCGAGCGAGAGGCCAGCAAGGCATCGGTGAACGGCAAGCCGGCCTCACGCAGGCGCTGCGTCGCCGTCTCGGCCTGGGCGGCCAGCGGCGCGGGCACCGCAACCCGCAGTTGCCGTGCCAGGTCCACCGCCAGCACTCGCGCCGCGGCCAGGCCGACGGCCGAGTCCGGGTCGCCCAGCACCAGGCCGTCGTCGGCCTCCAGCGGCTCCGCGCGCGCCTGCCCTTCGCCGGCGTTGGCCAGATCGTTGAGCAGGCCGCCGAGCAGGGTGTTCACCGGCAACTGCATATCGCGGGCGAAAGCCAGGATCAGCGCGCGCTGCAGCAGCGGGGTCTGCGTCGCCTGCTTGGCGTAGGGCTCGAGGATGCGCTGCCAGTGTTCGGCCGGCAGTTGGATCTCCAGTGCGCGGCTGGCGTACCAGTCGGCGTAGTAGGCGTAGGCGGTGAGGAAAGCGTCGCCATCGACGTCGCCGCCCCACCAGGCGAACCAGGCGTCCGGGCCAGCCATCTGCACCAGGCGCAGGCGACTGTTCTGCATGATCAGGCGCAGGCGGTCGCGAATCCGCGGCTCGCCGCCGGCCAGCGCCGGATAGGCGATGCTCAGCGGCAGCAGTTGGCTGGCGGTCTGCTCGACGCCGCCGTAGGGATATTCCAGCAGGTCATCGAGATTGCCCAGGTAGGCCGCGGCCGGGCCATCGGCCAGGCGCAGGCGTACGTCGCGGGCGTCCGCCGGCAGTTGCAGCGGGTTGCTCGCCGCCGCCAGGCTGAGGTTCTGCGCCTGCTCCACCTGCCAGCCGTCGGCCAGCAGGTTGAAGCGCACCGCCAGGCGGTCGCGGACCTGCCCGTCCTGGCGCAGCTCGGCGCTCCAGTCGCCATCGCTGAGCGGCTGTTGCGCCAGCGGTATGTAGTTGACTCCCTTGGCCAGCTCCAGGGGCTGGCTGCGCTGGCTGCCAGGCGGCCCGCTGAGCAGCTCGGCCTTGACCGGCTGTTCGCCCTGGTTGAAGACGAACAGGCCGAGGTCGGGCTGGTCACCCTGGCGGAAGCGGGTCGGCCCGCTCCATTTCAGGTACAGCGGCTTCTCCGAGCGAAGGAACTGCTTCTTCTGGCCGACCTGGCCGTTGTCGTCGATGGCCCGTGCGGTGATCCGCCAGCGGGTCAGCGAGTCGGGCATGCGGAAGCTGAAGCTGGCCTTGCCCTGGGCGTCGGTGACCAGCTCCGGCTGCCAGGCGGCGGTGTCGACGTCCTCGCGGCGCGGCCGCTCCAGTACCTTGACGCCGCGCTCGCTGCGGTTCGCCCGTCCGGGTGCGCTGGTGCTGCCGGGCAACGCCACGTCGTAGCTGATGAAGGCCAGGCTGGCGCTGGTGCGCACGTTGTTGCGCCGTGGATGGTAGAAGAACTGGTCGATACCGGGGGCGATCTCCGCCTGCAGGGCATAGACCATCTCATCCACCACGCTGACGGTCAGGTGACTGGAAGCCGGTTTGCCGGCGAAGCGCGTGGCCAGGGTCACGGTCACCGTCTCGCCGGGTTCGTAGCGCTCCTTGTCGGTGGCGATGTCGATCTCCACCTGGGGCATGCCGACCTTGATCCCGGCGTTCTGGAAGCTGTAGTCGCCGCCCTTGGTGTAGAGCACCGAGAAGGTCAGGTTCGGCGAGAACTCCTCGCGCACCGGGATCCGCACGCGGTACTGGGTCGGATTGAGCTTTTCCAGGCGCAGCCAGTCGGCGCCCTTGGACAGCAGGGCGGTGGCCTCGACCTTGTCGCGCTCCAGGGACAACAGTGCATCCTCCACCGGCTCGGGGAAGGTGATCAGTGCGGAGGCTTCCTCGCCGGTGCGGTACTCGGGCTTGTCGAACACCACCTCGACGGTGCCCGGCACCGACTTCACGCCCTCGCCGCTCACCGAGTGGCCGGTGGCGCCAAGGAGCTGGCCCTTGTCGTCGCGCAGCTCCACGGAATAGGTACCGGGACGCTCGAAGGCCAGCGCGAAGCGGCCGTCGGCGACCGGACCGCTGTCGGTGGCGCGGTCCTCCAGGCGGATCCACTGGTAGCTGCTCGGCTTGAGCGGGGTCGGCTGTTCGCTGGCATAGCTGAACTCGACCTTCTCGCCGGCGGCGCTGAAGCGCTGCGGCGCGCTCAGGCGGTAGCGCGCGGCACCGCGCTCGATGAGGATCTCCTTGCTGGTCTTGACCCGGTAGGCGGCGCCGTCGCTGGCGAAGATGGTCAGCATGTAGCGACTGGGTTTCTCGGCCGGCGGCAATTCGATGGCGGCGCGGCCCTTGCCGTCGGTGGTCAGTTCGGTGCTGCTCAGTTCCACCGGGAACTGGCCGAGATACTGCAGTTCGTTGTCCACCATCGACAACTGCTGGGCGCGCAGGCTCAGTTGCAGGCGCGCGTTGGCCACCGGCTTGCCGTCCGGATAGAGCAGGACGATCTCGCCCTTCACCGGCTCGGCGGTCTTGAAGTCCGGCTTGGCCAGGTCGAGGGAGACTTCGAAATGCGGCTTGATGTATTCGGCGACGCGGAAGGCGCTGCTGTAGGTCTGCCCGCGGTAGTCGAAGCGCAACTCGTAGCCGCCGGCGACGGCGTTCTCCGGCAGTTGGAAGCGGCCATTGGCGCCGCTCTTCGCGTCGAAGCGGAGGTCCAGGCTTTGCAATACCGTGCCGCTCGCGTCGATCACGCTCAGGCGCACCGGCGCGCTGGCGGCGGCCTGGGATTGACGGGCGTCCTTGAACTCGCGGCCGACCATCTTCAACGAGACCCAGTCGCCCGGCCGGTACAGCGGGCGGTCGGTGAAGGCGTAGATCTTGGTGTCGTAGATCTCGCTGTCGTAATAGAAGTTCTCGGAGACGAAGACCCCACCCTCGCGGTCCTCGCCGATCACGTAGGAACGCTCCGGACTGGCGTGCTTGAGCCGCAGCAGGCCGTCGGCGTCGGTATTGCCGCTGCTCATCACGCCCAGGCCGTCGGTCCACAGCACCTTGGTGTCGGGCACCGGGGTGCCTTCGTGCTTGCGTGCGGTCCAGACCAGCAGCTCGTCGCCGGCGACCTTGCTCACCGCCACGCTGTTGGAGACGAACACCACGGTGGTGGCGCGGTACTTGCCGACCAGCGCCTCGACCAGGTAGAGGCCCGGCTTCAGCTTGCCCAGCGGGATGTAGACATTGCCCGGCACGACGTTGATGAACTCGCTGGAGGAACCGGCCAGCTTGACGTCCTGCGGCGGCTCGATGGGCTTGGCGTCCCACAACGGATAGCGGAACTGGCTGACCAGCGGTAGGCCGGGAATCGGCGCGTATTGCGGCTGCGCGTCGTAGGGCGTCGGCGCGGTCATGGCGTTGCCCATCTTCAGCTCGGGCACCGCCTCGGTGACCTGTTGCCGCGACTCGTAGGAGAAGGCGCGCTGCATCACCCGGCGCGACTTGCGATACCAGTTGTCCCAGAGATAGGCCAGGGTGTTCGACAGGCCTTCGCCCTTGAACTGTCCCTCGGCCAGGACCCGGTGCAGGTTCTTCTGCCGCTTGAGGAACTCCAGCGGCTGTTCGATCCGGTACAGGCGCACGTCGACCCCGCCATAGGGCTCCATGCGGTAGCGCCGGTAGTCGCGGCCGGGCGCTTCGAGACGGACCCGCGCTTCCTCGTCGGTGGCGAAGCTGCTGTCGGCGAGCAGGAAGAAGGATTCGCCGGCCATCGGCGTGTAGCCGCTCGGCTCCACCGTGTCTTCCGCCTGGACGGCGGCGAACGGCAGCAGGACCAGGGCGGCGACCGCCAGGCTACGGCTGAAACGGCGCAGGTTGCTCATTGCTGTGGTCTTCACTGGGACGCGATTCATTGAGAGAGGAAAGCCAGCCGATAGATGCCGATAAAGTTGGGATTGGATTCGTCGGGGATCCATCGGGTGTCCTTCCATGTCATGAGTTGTTGCAGGCTGACCGAGCGCATGCCGTTATCGGTCGGGGTGCTGCTGCCGGTGTGATAGGCGATGGAGCGGCCCATCCAGATCATCAGGTGCTGGTCGTCGCCCTGGTCGTAGAACATCAGGTCGCCGGGGCGCGCCTGGTTGAGGTCGCGGCCGACCAGCCGACTGTTGAACTGCACCAGCTTGATCGCATTCACGTAGGGCCCGACCTGGCCGCCACCCTGCTGCCAGTTCTGCGCCAGGCGCCGTTGCTCGGGACTGAGCGCCAGCTCCGGGGGCAGGTAGCGGTTGGACAGGCCGTTGGCGCGCAGCCACTTGCCATCGTGGACTTTCAGCGCCTCGTTGGCGGCGAAGCGCACCAGGCCGGCGCAGTCCTGCTGGTGCCAGCGCGGACTCGGCCCTTGGCGCAACTGTTCCTGGGCGATGCGCACGAACCAGGCGCGGAATACCTGCGATTGCTGCGGGTCGAGCGCTACCGGGGGCTCGCCGCGGGCAACGCCGCTGGCCAGCAGGAGCAGCGCCAGGCCGAAGGCAGTCAGGCGTCTCACAGCGACCGCCATTCCAGCGGCAGCCATTGCCACGGTGCGTTGGCCTGGCTTCCGGCAGGCAGGCCAAGGGCGTAGCTGCCCTTGCCGGCGAGGGTTTTCAGGCGCGGCATCAGGTAGGTGTCGGCGGCATTGCGGAATACCGGCTCCATGTCCTGCGGCAGGCTGTCGAGGGTTTCCCGTTGCAGCAGTTCGGAGAGCGGCTGCGGCGCCAGGTAGGCCGGTACCAGCGCATCCTTCGGCAACACCTCGGCGAGCGGCGGATAGCGCTTGTCGAGGGTGTCCAGGGCCTTGCCGAGCAACTGGTCGTCGAGGGAGAACAGCAGGGTCTGGCCATGGCGCGCCATGCCGATGCGGAAGAACGCGCGGCCGCTGATGCTCTCCGGGTTGTCCGCCTGGCTGGCCGGATAGGCGCCGAAGTTCGAGCTGACCTGGCGGGTCCAGCGGCGGGTCTGGCCATCCATCCGGTCTTCCACCGGGAAGCTGCCACCCTCGACCTTGGCTTCCTTCGCGCCGATCACACGGCCGAACAGCTTGCCCAGCTCGTCGTCGAGTTCGGCACTGGCCGGCGCGCTCAACTGGCCCACCAGCAGCGGCGAATGCAGCCGCGAACTGGCGTACCAGCAGAGACCGGCAGCGCCGCTGAGATGCTCGGAGAAGGCCTGGGCCATCTTCTGCTCGGCCCCCAGACGCTCCAGCATCACCCCGTACAGGCCAGGGGTGACCGGCAGCGCCACGCAGGCGCTGGCGCCCATCGGCATGGCCTGCCAGACCGGGGCGAAGTCCAGCGGCGGCTGGCGTTCCACCTCGTTCAGCGCCAGGTAGCTGCTCCAGCCCTGCTCGCCCTTCTCGAAGCGCACCCCGGCGAAGCTCGGGATGAAGCGCTGGTAGCCCATGGCCAGGACGCTGGCATTGAGGGTGATGCGCTGGCGCAGCTCGCCGCGGCCCGGCAGGCCGAAGCGCTCGGGGAACAGTTCGTCGCCGTCGAGCAGTGCCTCCAGGTCTTCGCTGGCCGGAGCGTTCAGCGGGCTGTCGTCGCTTTCGCCACCATCGTCGAAGAGCATCCGTGGGTTCGACAGCAACAACAGCCGGTCGCCCTTGGACAGGAACAGCATCGCCTTGTCGTTGCCGTAGCGCAGGCGATAGACCGAGGTTCCCGCCAGCTCGCCGACCTTGCGCAACTGCTGGTCGTCGGTGGCGATATGGGCCAGCGGCTCGAGCACTCGCGCCAGGCCGCCGCGCTTGAGCACCACCACGAAGTCGCGCAGGCGGCCGTCGGCGCCGCGCCAGAGGGCGACCTGGGCCGGTTGGTCGAGCAGTTCCTCGACCAGGCTGTCCTTCAGGGTCAGGTCGTGCTCGTAGATGATCCGCCGCAACGTACCGGTCAGGCCAAGGCGGTCGCCATTGTTCTCGTAATAGAAAACGAAGTCCTCGGTCAGGGTATCGCGCAGCAACGGCACCTCGAGGATTTCCTTCGGCAGGCGGCTCAGCGACACGCTCTCGATCAGCGCGTCGGGCTTGCGCAGGTCACGGTAGGCACGCGGCGCGTCGGCGTCCGCGGGTGCCTGGGCGCCGATCGGCTGGCCGAGGTCCTCTTCGGCCGGGCGCCCTCCGCCGAGCCGCTCCAGCCAGCCCATCTGCCAGGCCAGCACACCGCCGGCGGCCAGCGCGGCGACGATCCCCAGCACCGGCCACAGGGCGCTTCGGGTGCGCGCAGCGGCGGGCGCAGGGGTTCCGTTGGCAGGGCTGGGGGTGTTGTTCTCGCTCATGGTTCGCTAATCCCGTGTCATCCGTACGAGGGGATGCTTCAGTAGGTAAAGGTCTTGACCAGCACCAGGTCGCCGATAGTGCGCAGGGGCACGACAAAGGTCTCGTGCTTCTCGTCGACGCTGTTTTCGTTGAACACCAGGTTGACCTGCGCGGTGATCACGTCCTGTACGTTGCTGCCGGCCTGGAAGTTGTAGCCCTGGTTGTTGAGGTTGCCCCAGTAGTTCACGTAGATCAGGTAGGTGCCGTGCAGCGGCGCGCCCATGGTGAACATCTCCGGGCCGGGCCCGTCGACGCCGTCCGGATCGAGGCCGCCGCTGTTGCTCAGGCGCGGATGCGCCCAGTAGGCGTGCTGGCCATCGGGGGTGACGATATGCAGGTCAAGCTCGGCCTTCGGATCGTCCCAACCCAGCACCACGCGCACGCGCGGCGGCAGTTGGGAGCGATTGGCCTCGTAGAACTGTACGCGCTTGAGGATCTTGCCGTCGGCGCTGCCGACCTGGACGCCGTTGGAGCCGTGGCCGAACGCATAGGGGCGGACGAAGCGCCCGGCGCCGTCGGTATAGAGAGGGAGAGGATTGCCGTTGACCACCAGGCGCTGGGCGCGCTCGGTGCCGACCAGTTCGCGCAGGTGTCCTTCGATCAGGCTGCGGCCGCGCTGGCCGCCGCGATCGATGGGCGGAGTCGGATAGGCGACACGCGGGGCATCGGGCTGTTCGAGCAGGCCGGAATAGCGCCAGCCTGCCGTCGGACCATCCAGGTCCACCGAAGGCTCGGCTAGTGCAGGCAGCCCGAAGGCCAGTCCGAACAGCACCGACAGGCAGCCGGCACTCGAACCGAAGATACGCATGATCAATCCCTGGTCGTGCGATTCATGAAAGCTGCATCTTAACGATTGCGCTGTCCGCTGGATATCCCCGGCGACCGGCGGAATCTGCGAAATCCACCGCGATTCGACGGAAAACGGAAAGCACAGGGGGCGCCATGCGGCGCCCCCGTTGTCATTTACGCTTCAGCGCCGTACCGGCCGCTTCTGCAGCTTGCGCTGCAAGGTCCGTCGATGCATGCCCAGGGCACGGGCGGTGGCGGAGATGTTGCCCTCGTGCTCGGCGAGCACGCGCTGGATGTGCTCCCATTGCAGGCGATCCACCGACATCGGGTTTTCCGGCACCAGGGTGTCCAGGTCGGCGTGCTCGGAGAGCAGCGCGGCCAGCACGTCATCGGCATCCGCCGGCTTGCACAGGTAGTTGCAGGCGCCGCGCTTGATCGCCTCCACCGCGGTGGCGATGCTGGAATAGCCGGTGAGGATCACCACCCGCATGTCCGCGTGCAGCTCCAGCAGCTTCGGCAGCAGCACCAGGCCGGAGTCGCCTTCCATCTTCAGGTCGAGCACGGCGTAGTCCGGCGTATCCTGCTGGGCCAGCGCCAGGCCTTCCTCGGCGGAGCCGGCGGTGCTGACCCGCAGGCCGCGACGGCTCATGGCCCGGGCCAGGACCCGGGTAAAGGTGGGATCGTCGTCCACCAGCAGGAGGTGGGGATGTTCTTCCCCTTCGAAGAGCAGCTCTTCAGACATAGGCAGGGCCTCTCAGACGGATCACTCAAGCCATTCCGTAGCTGCGCGGCAAGCGCAGTTCGGTCAGAGTGCCGCCATCTTCGTGGTTATACAACTTCACCGTTCCACCAGCGCGGGTCACGCTGGCCTGACTGAGAAACAGGCCGAGGCCGAAGCCCTTGCCCTTGGTGGTGAAGAACGGTTTGCCGATCTGTTCGGCGATCGCCAGGGGCACCCCGACGCCGTGGTCGCGGATACTCAGGCAGATACTGCTGCTGTCCCAGTCCAGGCGGATGTCGAGGTCGTCGGGACAGGCGTCCGCCGCATTGTTCAGCAGGTTCAGCAGAGCCTGGCTGAGGTCGGTCGGCGGGGTCAGGCGCGGCGCGGAGCCGAGGCCCAGGCACTGGTAGCGGTAGGAGGCCTCCGGACGCATCAGGTGCCAGCGGCGCAGCACCGATTCCAGCCATTCCGCGGCGCTTTGCTCTTCGATCGCCTGGCGACGGTCGGCCTCGGCCGCCCGTACCAGTTGCTGGAGGGTGTGCTTGCACTGCTTGACCTGTTCCTGGAGCAATGCCAGGTCTTCCTGCAGGGTCGGGTCCTGCGGGCGCTCCTGGCGCAACTCGTTGAGCAGCACGCTCATGGTCGCCAGCGGCGTACCCAGTTCGTGCGCAGCACCGGCCGCCTGGGTGGCCACCGCGAGCAACTGCTGGTCGCGCATGCTTTCCTCGCGCCGCTCGGCCTGCATGTGCGCCTGCCAGCGCAGGGCCTCGGACATCTTCACCACGAAGAAGGTGATGAAGGCCGCCGACAGGGCGAAGTTCAGCCACATGCCGAACAGGTGCAGGTTGATCAGCATCGCCTCGTGCTGAACCGCCTGCAGGTGCAGCGGGTGGTACCAGATCAGCAGCAGGGTGTAGCCGGTCAGGGCCAGGCCGGAGAGCACCATGGAGTAGATCCAGGGCAGGGTCGCAGCGGCGATGGTCAGCGGTACCAGGTAATAGGAAACGAAGGGGTTGGTCGAGCCGCCCGAGTAATACAGCAAGGTGCTGTGGATGATCAGGTCGCAGGCCAGTTGTACCGCGTACTCCTGGTCGGTCACCGGCCACGGCGCGCGCAGGCGCAGCGCGGTGAACAGAATCAGGCAGGCGGACAGGCCAAGGGTCAGGCCGAGCGCCAGCCACGGCAGCGGCAACAGGTCGGAGAGCCAGGCGAAACCCACCGAGCCGGCCTGCGCGGCCAGCACGAGAATACGGATGAGGAGCAGACGGCCAAGGTTCTGGCGACTGGCGGAGAGCAGGAAAACCGGTGCGCGCATGTTTTCTTCCGGAATAAGCGCGAGTATAGCCAAGACGCTGTCGGCAACTCTGCGGCAAAGTGACTCAGAAACCTCGCAGGTCGCCATCCTGCCCTGTTTCGCCGAGCGCTGTCAGGGCTCAGATCAGTAAATTTCACGTTTTTTCCGAAATCGCCTAACCCGTTCCGGGAAAAGCCTTCGTCTCATGGTCCAAGACTGGCGTATAGGCGTGTTTGCCGCGCCTGCCGGAACGATGCTCTACAGTGTGAATTCAGCCTTAGTACAAGGAGTTGCCCAATGTCTGCGATTTCCCGCCTGGCCGCCGCCGTCACCCTCTGCGCCGCCAGCCTCTCGGCCGTCGCCGAGGAAGCGCCGCGCTACAACCAGGTCTCGCTGCACGCCGAAGTCAGCCAGCAGGTGGCCCACGACCTGATGCAGGTCACCCTCTACAGCGAAAACCAGGGCAGCGATCCGGCCAAGCTCGCCGCCGAAACCACCAGCGTCCTCAACGCCGCCGTCGCCGACGCGCGCAAGGTCAAGGGCGTGACCATCAGCCTGGGCAGTCGCAACAGCTATCCGGTCTACGACGACAAGGGCCAGAAGATCACTGGCTGGCGCGAGCGCGCCGAGCTGCGCCTGGAAAGCTCCGACTTCGCCGCCCTCGGCCAGCTTTCCGCCGACCTGCTGGGCAAGCTGAAGATGGGCGGCATGGACTTCAGCATCGCCGATGCGACCCGCAAGAAGAACGAGGACCAATTGATGAAAGGCGCCGTGGACGCGTTCAAGGAGCGCGCCCAGTTGCTCACCGAGGCGCTCGGCGGCAAGGGCTACAAGCTGGTCAGCCTGAGCGTGAACAGCGCCGGCGCACCGCGCCCGTACCCGGTGATGCGGATGGCGGCGATGAAGGCCGACGCCAGCTTCGGTGGCGCCCAGGCGCCGGAGATCGAGGCCGGGACCAGCCAGGTCACGGTCAACGCCGACGGTGTGATCGAGGTGCAGATGCCCTGATCCGGTCGGCGCGCACCACAAGAGGCAGCCTCCGGGCTGCCTCTTGCGTTTCCACTGTCTCTCGCGCAGCAAACGCGGCCTGCGTCGCGTTTGCGCAAATTCGAAAATGCGACATTCCCTTTCAATCGGATAACAACATCTACACTGAAGCGACCTCGACGCTTGCGGCCGGCACACGCCCTGCATAGCTTCGCGCAAGACAGCTCACGAGGCTGTCCCTCGCAGACAATCAAAATAACCAGAGGTCACTCCATGCGTAGAAACGCCGTCATCCGCTCCGCGATCATGCCCTCGCTGCTCGGCGCAGCGCTGGTCGCCGCCGTTCCCCAGGCCTTCGCCAGCAACCTGATCTTCTGCTCGGAAGGCAGCCCGGCCGGCTTCGACCCCGCCCAGTACACCACCGGTACCGATTTCGACGCCGCGGCGGAAACCGTCTTCAACCGCCTGACCCAGTTCGAGCGCGGCGGCACCAAGGTCCTTCCCGGCCTTGCGGAAAGCTGGGACGTCAGCGACGACGGCAAGACCTATACCTTCCACCTGCGCAAGGGCGTGAAGTTCCACAGCACCGACTACTTCAAGCCGACCCGCGAATTCAATGCCGACGACGTGCTGTTCACCTTCGAACGCATGCTCGACAAGGATCATCCGTTCCGCAAGGCCTACCCCACCGAGTTTCCCTACTTCACCGACATGGGCCTGGACAAGAACATCGCCAGGATCGAGAAGCTCGACGAGCACACGGTGAAATTCACCCTCAACGAGGTCGACGCGGCCTTCATCCAGAACCTGGCGATGCCCTTCCCATCGATCCAGTCCGCCGAATACGCCGCGCAACTGCTCAAGCAGGGCAAGGCCAGCGACATCAACCAGAAGCCGATCGGCACCGGCCCGTTCGTATTCAGCCGCTACCAGAAGGATGCGCAGATCCGTTTCAAGGGCAACAAGGACTACTGGAAGCCGGACGAGGTGAAGGTCGACAACCTGATCTTCGCCATCAACACCGACGCCTCGGTGCGCGCGCAGAAGCTCAAGGCCGGCGAGTGCCAGATCACCCTCAACCCACGCCCCGCCGACCTCGACGCGCTGAAGAAGGACCCGAACCTGAACCTGCCGTCGCAGGCCGGCTTCAACCTCGGCTACATCGCCTACAACGTCACCCACAAGCCGTTCGACAAGCTGGAAGTACGCCAGGCGCTGGACATGGCGGTGAACAAGAAGGCCATCATCGACGCCGTCTACCAGGGCGCCGGCCAGTTGGCGAGCAACGGCATGCCGCCGACCCAGTGGTCCTACGACGAGACCATCAAGGACGCGCCCTACGATCCGGCCAAGGCCAGGGAGCTGCTGAAGAAGGCCGGGGTCGCCGAAGGCACCGAGATCACCCTGTGGGCCATGCCGGTACAACGCCCCTACAACCCCAACGCCAAGCTGATGGCGGAAATGCTGCAGAACGATTGGGCGAAGATCGGTATCAAGGCGAAGATCGTCACCTACGAATGGGGCGAATACATCAAGCGCGCCAAGGGCGGCGAGCATGACGCCATGCTGATCGGCTGGAGCGGCGACAACGGCGACCCGGACAACTGGCTCGGCACCCTCTACGGCTGCGACGCGGTGGACGGCAACAACTTCTCCAAATGGTGCGACGCCGGCTACGACAAGCTGGTCAAGGATGCCAAGCGCACCACCGACCAGGGCAAGCGCACCGAGCTGTACAAGCAGGCCCAGCACATCCTCAAGGAACAGGTGCCGATCACCCCGATCGCCCACTCCACCGTGTACCAGCCGATGCGCAAGACGGTACACGACTTCAGGATCAGCCCGTTCGGCCTGAACTCGTTCTACGAGGTCAGCGTCGGCAAGTAGCTTCGCCTGCCAGCCGCGCCGCCCCGCCACGAGCGAGGCGGCGCCTCTCCCCAGGGCGGCCGACCCGGCCGTCCCGCTCCAGAGGAGTCATCCATGCGACCACGCTCTGCCCTGCGCTACAGCCTGCTGCTACTCGCCTTCGCCGCCAGCGCCGCCATCCAGGCCCAGCCGAAGACCCTGGCGGTGTGCACCGAAGCGGCGCCGGAAGGGTTCGATCCGGCCCGCTATACCTCCGGCTACACCTTCGACGCCTCAGCCCATCCGCTGTACAACGCGCTGGCCGCGTTCGCTCCGGGCAGCGCCACGGTGATCCCGGCCCTGGCGGAAAGCTGGGACGTCTCCGCTGACGGCCTCGTCTACACCTTCCGCCTGCGCCAGGGCGTGAAATTCCACAGCACCGAGTACTTCAAGCCAAGCCGCGAATTCAACGCCGACGACGTGCTGTTCAGCTTCCAGCGCATGCTCGATCCGCAGCACCCCGCCCACGACCTTTCGCCCAGCGGCTACCCCTACGCCGACGCCATGCAACTGCGCGACATCATCGAGCGCATCGAGAAGATCGACGAGCACCAGGTGCGCTTCGTCCTCAAGCACCCGGAGGCGCCGTTCCTCGCCGACCTGGCCATGCCGTTCGGCTCGATCCTCTCCGCCGAATATGCCGGCCAACTGATCGCCAGGGGCAAGGGCGACGAACTCAACAGCAAGCCGATCGGCACCGGCCCGTTCGTCTTCACCCGCTACCGCAAGGATGCCCAGGTGCGCTACGCGGCCAACCCCGACTACTGGAAGGGCAAGCCGGCCATCGACCACCTGGTGCTGGCGATCACCCTCGATCCCAACGTGCGCGTGCAGCGCCTGCGCCGCAACGAATGCCAGATCGCCCTGACGCCCAAGCCGGAAGACGTCGCCGCGTTGCGCCAGGACCCGCAACTGACGGTGCTGGAAGAAGCGGCGATGATCACCTCACACGCCGCGATCAACACCCGGCACGAACCGTTCGACGACCCGCGCGTGCGCCGGGCGATCGCCATGGGCTTCAACAAGTCGTCCTACCTGAAGATCGTCTTCGGCGACCAGGCCCGCCCGGCCATCGGCCCCTACCCGCCGATGCTGCTCGGCTACGACGACAGCATCCGCGACTGGCCCTACGACCCCGAACGGGCCAAGGCTCTGCTGAAGGAAGCCGGCGTCGCCCCGGACACACCCCTGAACCTCTACATCAGCACCGGCAGCGGCCCCGGCGGCAACCCGGCGCGAGTGGCGCAACTGATCCAGTCCGACCTGGCCGCCATCGGCATCCGGGTGAACATCCGCCAGTTCGAGTGGGGCGAGATGGTCAAGCGCACCAAGGCCGGCGAACACGACATGATGCTCTACAGCTGGATCGGCGATAACGGCGACCCGGACAACTTCCTCACCCACAACCTCGGCTGCGCCTCGGTGGAGTCCGGGGAAAATCGCGCGCGCTGGTGCGACAAGGGCTTCGACGAAGCCATCCGCAAGGCGCGCATGAGCAACGACGAGAGCCAACGGGTAGCGTTGTACAAGGAAGCGCAGCGGATCTTCCACGAGCAGATGCCCTGGTTGCCGCTGGCGCATCCGTTGATGTTCGACGCGCAACGCAAGAACGTCAGCGGCTACCGCATGAGCCCGATGTCGGCGCGGGACTTTTCGCGGGTGAAGCTGGACTGATCGCTGCGCCGCACGCGGGAAGCCCTGGCCCTTGCCTTGCCGCGTGCGGCGTTATCGTTCGGCCGGCTCAGCCGCCGAGGCCGAAGGGATCGTCGATGGACGGGCTCGGTTGGGTGAACCAGCGCGGACCTTCCTCCGTCATGTAGAAGTGATCCTCCAGGCGAATGCCGAACTCGCCGGGCACGCAGATCATCGGTTCGTTGCTGAAGCACATGCCGACATCCAGCGGCGTGCGATCGCCACGCACCAGGTACGGGCCTTCGTGGACGTCCATGCCGATGCCATGCCCGGTGCGGTGCGGCAGGCCAGGCAGGCGGTAGTCCGGCCCCAGGCCGTTGGCCTCCAGCGAACGCCGCGCAGCGGCGTCCACCGCCTCGCAGGGCTGGCCCAGACGCGCGGCCTCGAAGGCCGCCAGTTGGGCGTCGCGCTCCATCCCCCAGAATTCGCGCTGGCGTGCGCTGGGCGTGCCGAACACATAGCTGCGGGTGATATCCGACTGGTAGCCGTGGACCTGGCAGCCGGTATCGATCAGCACCATGTCGCCATCCTTCAGCACCTGCGCATGCTTCACCCCATGCGGGAAGGCACTGGCGGCACCGAACAGGACGATGCAGAAGGTCGAACCGGGCGCGCCCACCTTGCGGTGCGCCTGGTGGATGAACTCGGCGACTTCGGTGGTGCTGATGCCTTCACGGAGAATGCTCGCCGCGGCCTTCTGCACTTCCAGGGTCATGTCCTTGGCCCGCTGCATCAGCGCCAGCTCCTCGGCCGACTTGCGCATCCGTCCCTGGTCGATCAGCGGCGCGGCGCTGACGAAGTTCCTGCCCGGCGCCAGTTGGCGCAAGCGCTCGAACATGCCGAACGGCAGGCTCGGACACAGTGCGACCGTGCTGCGCTCACCCACGCCGAGCGCCTCCAGGCGATCGAGCAGCAGGCGATAGGGATCCTGGTGTTCCTCCCAGGTGTGGATGGCGCCATCGACCACCTGGAAGTCGCGCACCGTACCTTCCTCGAAGGCCGGCGCAAGGTATTCGAGAGCGCCCTCGGCGGGCAGCAGCGCACCCACCAGGCGTTCACTGGGGTGCCATTGCACGCCGCTAAAGTAACGCAGGTTGCTGCCTGCATGCAGGTACGCCGCGGCGATGCCATGCTCGCCCATCCACGCCTGGGCCGCGGCGATTCGCGCACGGTAAGACGCCAGGCCGATCGGCTGCGCGCCGTCCATCATGTTCCGCAGACGCTCCAGCGCCTGCGCAGGGGTACTCCCGCCAACACCCACGGTCATTTGTTGTTCTCCTCGTCTGGACCGGGCTGAAATTTAAGTCGAGCTTAAATTCAGGTCAAAACAAATTTTCAGTCACACTTAAAAAATAGGGGTTCGGGTAGTTCATCTGTCAGACTTTATTGACGCCCCGCGCTGGGTATACTGCGCCTTTCAACAAGAGTCTCCCCAATGACCGTAGACCGCATCGGCGAACGCCTGCGCCGCTATCGCCGCGCCGCCAAGAAGACCCTGCACCAAGTCGCCAGCGAATCCGGTCTCACCGCGAGCTTCCTCTCCCAGGCGGAGCGCAACCTCACCGGTGTATCGATCTCTTCCCTGGCCAACATCGCCAAGTCGCTGAATATCCCGCTCAATGCCCTGTTCGACCAACCGGCACAACCCCAGCCCGACTCCCACGAAGGCGAGCGGGTACGCTACACCATCGAGGGCCAGCCGCTGGCCTACGAACGCCTGTCCAGCTCCTTCCCCGGCAACCTGATCAATGCGGTCAAGATGAACATGCCGGTGGGCTACCAGTCGGAGCTGATCTCCCATGAGGGCGCCGAGTTCTCCTACGTCCTGTCCGGGCAGATCGTCTACACCATCGAGGGGCGCCAGTACCCCCTCGGCGCCGGCGACTCGGTGCACTTCGACGCGACCAAGACCCATTGCCTGGCCAACGTCGGCAGCGATGTGGCGGAAGTCCTGACCATCACCACCATGGGCCTGTTCGACGACCATCCGACGCCCTGAGCCAGTCCGCAGTGCACCTTCCCATCCTGTCAGGCAAACGTTTTCGCAAGAGAAATGTTAGTCGTGCTTAATTTTCGTTGACCACAATTTCAGCATGACTTAATTTCGGCATCAGCGAATCGTCGACCAACAACAAACGGACGATCGCTGTCGCCGCACAGGGTCCATGGCTGTCACCCGCCATCCATGGAAAGGCGAGAGTTGCCATGGCCCATAAGGCCGATCCTCAGACGATGCCCTTAGAAAAAGAAAAAATGAGGTTTGCATGCGTAAGATCCTTCCCCTTCGGGCCTGGCTGGCAGCCGGTCTGATCCTCGGCTCCCCGTTCTCCCACGCCGCCAGCAACCTGGTGTTCTGCTCGGAGGGCAGCCCGGCCGGCTTCGATCCCGCCCAGTACACCACCGGCACCGACTACGACGCGACCTCGGTCACCCTGTTCAACCGCCTCGTCCAGTTCGAGCGCGGCGGCACCCGGGCGATCCCGGCCCTGGCGGAAAGCTGGGACATCGGCGACGACGGCAAGACCTACACCTTCCACCTGCGCAAGGGTGTGAAGTTCCACAGCACCGACTACTTCAAGCCGACCCGCGAATTCAATGCCGACGACGTGCTGTTCACCTTCGAACGCATGCTCGACAAGAATCATCCGTTCCGCAAGGCCTACCCCACCGAGTTTCCCTACTTCACCGACATGGGCCTGGACAAGAACATCGCCAGGGTCGAGAAGCTCGACGAGCACAGGGTGAAGTTCACCCTCAACGAGGTCGACGCCGCCTTCATCCAGAACCTGGCGATGGACGTCGCCTCGATCCAGTCCGCCGAGTACGCCGGGCAGTTGCTCAAGGCCGGCAAGCCACAGCAGATCAACCAGAAGCCGATCGGCACCGGGCCTTTCATCCTGAGCCGCTACCAGAAGGATGCGCAGATCCGCTTCAAGGGCAACAAGGACTACTGGAAACCCGAAGACGTGAAGATCGACAACCTGATCTTCTCGATCAACACCGACGCCGCGGTGCGCGCGCAGAAGCTCAAGGCCGGCGAGTGCCAGATCACCCTCAACCCACGCCCCGCCGATCTCAAGGCCCTGCAGGAAGCGGCGAACCTGAAGGTGCCCTCGCAGCCAGGCTTCAACCTCGGCTACATCGCCTACAACGTTACCCACAAGCCGTTCGACCAGCTCGAAGTACGCCAGGCGCTGGACATGGCGGTGAACAAGCAGGCCATCATCGACGCTGTCTACCAGGGTGCCGGGCAACTGGCGGTGAACGGCATGCCGCCGACCCAGTGGTCCTATGACGAAACCATCAAGGACGCCCCGTTCGATCCGGCCAAGGCCCGGGAGCTGCTGAGGAAGGCCGGCGTCGCCGAGGGCACCGAGATCACCCTGTGGGCGATGCCGGTGCAGCGTCCCTACAACCCCAACGCCAAGCTGATGGCGGAGATGATCCAGGCCGACTGGGCGAAGATCGGCATCAAGGCCAGGATCGTCAGCTACGAGTGGGGCGAGTACATCAAGCGCGCCCATGCCGGCGAACATGACGCCATGCTGTTCGGCTGGACCGGCGACAACGGCGATCCGGACAACTGGCTGGCGACCCTCTACGGCTGCGACTCGATCAACGGCAACAACGTATCGAAATGGTGCGACGCGGCCTACGACAAGCTGGTCAAGGCTGCCAAGCGGGTCTCCGACCAGGACAAGCGCAGCGAGCTGTACAAGCAGGCCCAACACATCCTCAAGGAGCAGGTGCCGATCACCCCGATCGCCCACTCCACCGTGTACCAGCCGATGAACAAGTCGGTGCATGACTTCAAGATCAGCCCCTTCTCGCGGAACGCCTTCTATGGCGTAACCAACCAGCCCTGATGCCGACGCCGCCCCGGTCGTGAAACGACCGGGGCGCAGAAGAACGGCACGACCCGTACTTCATTTCTTTGCTTTTCCTGCCCGTGTTCCAGAACGGCGCTGCGCGCGTTCCGCCAGGAGCGCTCGCCTCGCCGTATTCGACCGCCGCGCCCAGGCGCGGGCGAAACCGGCGCAAACCTGGTGGGTAAAACAGGTGCCATGACAACAATAAAGGGAGCAATCAGGTGATGAGATACCAACGAGTGACCGGCGCGACGCTGGGACTGGCCTTGATGGCATCGGCCGCGCCAGGCTGGGCGGCGGACGAGCAGGAAACCCCGCCGACCCCGGACAATCCCAGCTACGCCGCCCAGGTGCAGAGCATCCCCAGCGTGGAGAAACCGATCAAGGGCCAGGCCGGCGCCAGCGGACTGTTCGAGGGGCAGAGCCTGACCCTGACCACCCGCAACTTCTACTCGCGGGAAAACATGAAGGACAGCTTCACCTTCCGCATTCCCAAGGCCGGCGGCGGCTCCCAGCGCATCCACCAGCGCAACGCCTGGGTCCAGGGCACGGTGCTCAAGTACAGCTCGGGCTACACCCAGGGCAGCATCGGCTTCGGCTTCGACGTCGCAGCCTTCAACGAGATCGCCCTGGAGCGCGGCAAGGGCCGCATCGGCGGCGGCGGCAACCGGACCCTGGCGAACAGCGATGGCGAGGCGCTCGGCGAATGGTCCAAGCTGGGCGTCGCCAATATCCGCCTGCGCGCCTCGAACACCGAGTTCAAGGCCGGTCGCTTCCTGGTCAACACTCCGGTGTTCAGCTATATCGACAACCGTGCCCTGCCCTCCAGCTTCACCGGCTTCGCTGTGACCAGCGAGGAGCTGGACAACCTCAGCCTGCAGGCCGGCAGCTTCCGCAAGGTCAGCCCGCGAACCGGTTCCGGCGACGAGGACATGACCACCGAGTACGGCACCCGCCAGGTCAAGGGCGACCGCCTGAACTACCTGGGCGGCAACTACAAGCCGCTCGACGGGCTGGAGATCTCCCTCTATGGCTCGCATTTCCAGGACGTCTGGAACCAGTACTACCTGGGCGTGACCCACGACATCGGCGACCTCGAGAACGGCATCGCCCTGCGCACCGCCTTCAACGGCTACCACACCGGCGACACCGGCGCGCGCGAGGCCGGCTACATCGACAACGACACCTGGAGCCTGGCCTTCACCCTCGGCCATCGCGCCCACGCCCTGACCCTGGCCTACCAGCAGGTCGACGGCAACGAATACTTCGACTACGTGCACGAGACCTCGGCGATCTTCCTGGCCAACTCGATGCTGGCCGACTACAACAGCCCCAACGAGAAGTCCGCGCAGATCCGCTACGAGACCGACTGGAGCTACTACGGGGTCCCCGGCCTGAGCACCGGCGTGTGGTACGTGAAGGGCTGGGACATCGACGGCACCCACTACGACGGCGATCGCAACGGTGCCTACGGCAACTACGCCGAGGTGCGCGCCCAGGACGGCGAGAAGCACCACGAGCTGGGCCTGATGGCGGCCTACAAGGTGCAGAACGGGCCGATCAAGGACAGCACCTTCAAGCTCACCTACATGATGCACAAGGCCAGCCAGAACCAGGTCGACGGCAGCGTCAACGAACTGCGCCTGGTCAGCACCTTCCCCTTCAACCTGCTGTAAACCTGCGACAACCGGCGGCCCCGGCGACGGGGCCCACGAGGAGGACCCCATGCTCCATCCGTTGCTCCGACACCTGCCCCTGGCCCTGGCGCTATGCGCCGCCGGCGCGGCCGAGGCGAAGAACCTGGTGGTCTGCACCGAGGCCAGCCCGGAAGGCTTCGACATCGTCCAGTACACCGGCGCGGTGACCGCCGACGCCTCCGCGGAAACCGTGTTCAACCGCCTGCTCGCCTTCCGCCCCGGCACCACCGAGGTGATCCCGGGGCTGGCCGAGCGCTGGGACGTCAGCGCCGACGGACTGAGCTATACCTTCCACCTGCGCCCCGGCGTGAAATTCCATACCACCGACTACTTCAAGCCGACCCGGAGCCTGAATGCCGATGATGTGCTGTGGACCGTCCAGCGCGCCCTCGATCCGAAGCATCCCTGGCATGCCTCGGCGCTGCGCGGCTACGCCTACTTCGACGCGATGGGCATGGGCGAGCTGATCAAGTCGGTGGAAAAGGTCGACGAGCTCACCGTGCGCTTCGTCCTCAACCGTCCCGAAGCGCCGTTCCTGCGCGATATGGCGATGCCCTTCGCGTCCATCTATTCCGCCGAGTACGGCGACCAGTTGCTCGCCGCCGGCAAGCTGGGCCAGCTGAACAACCAGCCGATCGGCACCGGGCCGTTCGTCTTCAAGCGCTACGCCAAGGACGCCCAGGTCCGCTACACGGCGAACCCGGACTACTACGCCGGCAAGCCGCCGATCGACAACCTGGTGTTCGCCATTACCCTCGATCCCAACGTGCGCATGCAGAAGGTCCGTGCCGGCGAGTGCCAGGTCTCGCTGTACCCGAAACCGGAGGACGTGCCGCGCCTGAAGCAGGACCCGAACCTGGCGGTGGACGAGATCGATGCCCTGCTGACCACCTACATTGCCATCAACACCCAGCACAAGCCGCTCGACGACCCGCGCGTGCGCCAGGCGATCAACCTCGCTCTGGACAAGAAGGCCATGCTCGACGCGGTGTTCGGCCCCGGCGCGGCCAGTCCGGCGGTCGGTCCCTATCCCCCGACCCTGCTCGGCTACAACCATTCGATCCAGGACTGGCCGCACGATCCCGAACGCGCCAGGGCGCTGCTCAAGGAAGCCGGTGCGGAAAATCTCAGGATCACCCTGTTCATTCGCAACGGCACCTCGCCTACCATCCCCAACCCCGCCCTGGCGGCACAGATGCTGCAAGCAGACCTGGCCAAGGCCGGCATCCAACTGACCATCCGTTCCCTGGAATGGGGCGAGCTGCTCAAGCGTTCGAAGGCCGGCGAGCACGACCTGTCGCTGCTTGGCTGGGCCGGCGACAACGGCGACCCGGACAACTTCCTCAGCCCGAACCTGAGCTGCGCCGCCGCCGAGTCGGGTGAAAACCAGGCGCGCTGGTGCGACAAGGACTTCGAGGCGCTGATGCGCAAGGCCCGCGAGGTGAGCGATCCGGCCGAGCGGGCGAAACTGTACGAGCAGGCCCAGGTGGTATTCCACGAACAGGCCCCATGGATACCGCTGGCCTACCCGAAGCTGTTCAACGTCCGGCGGAACACGGTGCAGGGCTACGTGATCAATCCGTTGAGCAACAACAACTTCGCCACCACCTCGGTGAAGCCCTAGAAGAACAAGGACCACAGCCCTGCCGCCAGCGGGGCGCACGGTCCGCGATGAGGAGTTACCCGCCAACATGCTTAGTTTCATTGCACGACGATTGGGGTTGCTGATCCCCACCTTCTTCGGCGTGACGCTGCTCACCTTCGCGCTGATCCGCCTGATTCCCGGCGACCCGGTGGAAGTGATGATGGGCGAACGTCGCGTCGATCCGCAGATGCATGCCGAGGCCCTGCACCGCCTGGGCCTGGACAAGCCCTTGTACCAGCAGTACCTGGACTACGTGGGCAACCTGGCACAGGGCAATCTCGGCGAGTCGCTGACCACCCGCGAAGGCGTCTGGCACGAATTCCTCACCCTGTTCCCGGCGACCCTGGAACTGTCCCTGGCCGCCATGCTCTTCGCCGGTACCTTCGGCCTGCTGGCCGGGGTGATCGCCGCCCTGAAACGCGGTTCGCTGTTCGACCACGGGGTGATGACGGTGTCCCTCGCCGGCTATTCGATGCCGATCTTCTGGTGGGGCCTGATCCTGATCATGCTGTTCTCCGTGTCGCTGGGCTGGACGCCGGTGTCCGGCCGTCTCGACCTGCTCTACGACATCGAGCCGAAGACCGGCTTCATGCTGATCGACACCCTGCTTTCCGACGAACAGGGCTCGTTCCTCGATGCCGTGCGCCACCTGATCCTGCCGGCCATCGTGCTGGGCACCATCCCGCTGGCGGTGATCGCCCGCATGACCCGCTCGGCGATGCTCGAGGTGCTGCGCGAAGACTATGTGCGCACCGCCCGCGCCAAGGGCCTGTCGCCGGCCCGGGTGGTCTTCGTGCACGCCCTGCGCAACGCGCTGATTCCGGTGCTGACGGTATTCGGCCTGCAGGTCGGCACGCTGCTCGCCGGCGCGGTGCTGACCGAAACCATCTTCTCCTGGCCGGGCATCGGCAAGTGGCTGATCGACGCCATCAGCCGTCGCGACTACCCGGTGGTGCAGAACGGCATCCTGCTGGTCGCCACCCTGGTCATCCTGGTCAATTTCGTCGTGGACATCCTCTACGGCCTGGCCAACCCGCGCATTCGCCACCAACGCTGAGGAGCCAGCCGATGAACGCCATGCACAACGCTCCCGCCAGCGACCCGAGCCTGGTCTACCCGTCCCCGCTGAAGGAATTCTGGCAGGCCTTCGCGCACAACAAGGGCGCCCTCGGCGGCCTGCTGTTCATGCTGCTGATCGTGTTCTGCGCGCTGTTCGCCCCCTGGGTCGCCCCCTACGATCCGAGCGAGCAGTTCCGCGACTTCCTGCTGACCCCGCCATCCTGGCTGGAAGGCGGCCAGGCGCGCTTCCTGCTCGGCACCGACGAGCTGGGCCGCGACCTGCTCTCGCGGCTGATCCACGGCGCCCGCCTGTCGCTGCTGATCGGCCTGTCCTCGGTGGTGATCTCGCTGATCCCCGGCATCCTCCTCGGCCTGCTCGCCGGCTTCTCGCCGAACCGTGCCGGGCCGCTGATCATGCGCCTGATGGACATCATGCTGGCGCTGCCGTCGCTGCTGCTGGCGGTGGCCATCGTGGCGATCCTCGGCCCGGGCCTGATCAACACCGTGATCGCTATCGCCATCGTCTCGCTGCCGGCCTACGTACGCCTGACCCGCGCCGCGGTGATGACCGAGCTAAACCGCGACTACGTCACCGCCTCGCGCCTGGCCGGCGCCGGCACCCTGCGACTGATGTTCGTCTGCGTGCTGCCGAACTGCATGGCGCCGCTGATCGTCCAGGCCACCCTGAGCTTCTCTTCGGCGATCCTCGACGCCGCCGCCCTCGGCTTCCTCGGCCTCGGCGTGCAACCGCCGACCCCCGAGTGGGGCACCATGCTCGCCTCCGCCCGCGACTACATCGAGCGCGCCTGGTGGGTGGTCAGCCTGCCCGGCCTGACCATCTTGCTCAGCGTACTGGCGATCAACCTGATGGGCGACGGCCTGCGCGACGCCCTCGATCCGAAACTGAAGAACGCGGCATGAGGAGCACAACCATGAACAGCGCATCCGTATCCGCGCCACAGGAGACCGCCGCATGAGCCTCCTCGATATCAAGAACCTCAGCGTGCGCTTCGGCGACACCACCGCCGTGCCCGTGGTCGACGGCCTCGACCTGAGCGTCGACAAGGGCGAGGTGCTGGCCATCGTCGGCGAGTCCGGCTCCGGCAAGTCGGTGACCATGATGGCCCTGATGGGCCTGATCGACGCCCCCGGCTGGGTGTCCGCCGATCACCTGCGCTTCGACGGCCACGACATGCTCACCCTCAAGGGCCGCCAGCGCCGGCGCATCGTCGGCAAGGACATGGCGATGGTCTTCCAGGACCCGATGACCGCCCTCAACCCCAGCTACACCGTCGGCTACCAGATCGAGGAAGTCCTCCGCCTGCATCTCGGCCTGCGCGGCAAGGCCCTGCGCCAGCGCGCCCTGGAACTGCTCGAACGGGTCGAGATCCCGGCCGCCGCCAGCCGTCTCGACGCCTACCCGCACCAGCTCTCCGGCGGCATGAGCCAGCGCGTGGCGATCGCCATGGCCATCGCTGCCGAGCCCAAGCTGCTGATCGCCGACGAGCCGACCACCGCCCTCGACGTGACCATCCAGGCGCAGATCATGGAGCTGCTGCTGAACCTGCAGCGCGACCAGGACATGGCGCTGATCCTGATCACCCACGATCTCGCCGTGGTCGCCGAGACCGCCCAGCGCGTCTGCGTGATGTACGCCGGCGAAGCGGTGGAGATCGGCGGCGTGCCGGCGCTGTTCGACCGCCCGACCCATCCCTACACCGAGGCGCTGATCAAGGCGATCCCCGAGCACTGTGCCGGCGAAGCCCGCCTGGCCACCCTGCCCGGCATCGTTCCGGGGCGCTACGACCGCCCGCGCGGTTGCCTGCTGTCGCCACGCTGTCCCTATGCCCAGGAGCATTGCCGCCAGGAGCGGCCGGCCCTGGAAGCGCACGAGCGCGGCGCGGTGCGCTGCTTCTATCCGTTGAACCTGCTGAACGAGGTGGCCTGATGGAAACCGTTCTGACCGCCCGTGATCTGACCCGTCACTACGAAGTCTCCCGCGGCCTGTTCAAGGGCCATGCCCAGGTGCGCGCGCTGAACGGCGTATCGTTCGAACTGGAAGCCGGCAAGACCCTCGCCGTGGTCGGCGAGTCCGGCTGCGGCAAGTCGACCCTGGCGCGCGCCCTGACCCTGATCGAGGAACCCACCTCCGGCTCGCTGAAAATCGCCGGGCAGGAGGTCAAGGGCGCCAGCAAGGACCAGCGCCGGCAGTTGCGCCGCGACGTGCAGATGGTCTTCCAGAACCCCTACGCCTCGCTCAATCCGCGACAGAAGATCGGCGACCAGTTGGCCGAGCCGCTGCTGATCAACACCGCGCTCTCGCGCGAGGAACGCCGCGAAAAGGTCCAGCAGATGATGCGCCAGGTCGGCCTGCGGCCGGAGCACTACCAGCGCTACCCGCACATGTTCTCCGGCGGCCAGCGCCAGCGCATCGCCCTGGCCCGGGCGATGATGCTGCAACCCAAGGTGCTGGTGGCGGACGAGCCGACCTCGGCCCTCGACGTGTCGATCCAGGCCCAGGTACTGAACCTGTTCATGGACCTGCAGCAGCAGTTCCGCACCGCCTACGTGTTCATCTCGCACAACCTGGCGGTGGTCCGCCACGTCGCCGACGACGTCCTGGTGATGTACCTCGGCCGACCGGCGGAGATGGGGCCGGCGGACAAGCTCTACGAGAACCCGCTGCATCCCTACACCCGCGCGCTGCTCTCGGCGACCCCGGCGATCCACCCGGACCCGACGAAGCCGAAGATCCGCATCCAGGGCGAACTGCCGAACCCGCTGCACCCGCCGGAGGGTTGCGCCTTCCACAAGCGCTGCCCCTACGCCACCGAGCGCTGCCGCAGCGAGGTGCCCGAGCTGCGCCTGCTCGACCAGCGCCAGGTGGCCTGCCACCACGCCGAGCAATTCCTCGGCTGAGCGCCACGGGGCGCTCGCCGCCCCGCAGCCCTTCAGAGCTGGCGCAGCAGCGCCAGCCTTACCCCGAACCCTATCAACAACCCACCGAAGCCCCACTGCTGCAGGCGCTGTGCCCGCGGCCGGGACGCCAGCCAGCGGCCCAGGCGGCCACCGACCAGGGCGTAGGCGCAGTCGAAGGCCAGGCCAACCAGAACCAGGACCGCACCGAGCGCGGCGAACTGGACGGCCAGCGAACCGGCCCCGGGGCTGACGAACTGCGGCAGCAGCACCGAACAGAACAGCAGGGCCTTGGGGTTCAGCAGGTTGGTCAGGAGTCCGCGCAGCAAGGCCCGGCGGTCGGCGTGAGGGACCACCGGCGCGGAGCCCGCGTCACTGGTCGGCAAGGCCAGTCCGCCACCGCGCAGCATCTGCAGGCCAAGCCAGGCGAGGTAGGCGGCGCCGAGCAAGCGCACCAGGTCGAAGGTCCAGGGAGCGGTACGGAACAGCAGCGCCAGTCCAGTCGCGGCCATCAGCACATGGCAGGCCCGAGCCAGCGCAAGGCCGAGGGCGGTGACCAGCGCCGCGCGACGGCCCTGGCGGGCGCCGGTCTGGAACAGCAGGAGCATGTCCGGTCCGGGCACCAGGTAAACCACCGCCAGGGCAATCAGGAAAGCGCTCGTGTCCATCGTATCGGCTCCAGGAAGGTGACCCGGATAACGATTCTATGCCCGCAAGGCAGGGCAGGTGCTTGCGTTTTCCACCAGCCTATCCATTCTATTTGGCAGTAAATTCTACTCTCTGGAGACTATCCATCCGGATATGCCAAGATGAAACTCGACGCCTATGACCACCGCATCCTCGCCGCCCTCCAGCGCGACGGCCGCCTGAGCAACGTCCAACTGGCCGAGGAGATCGGCCTCTCCCCGTCCCCCTGCCTGCGCCGCGTGCGCCTGCTGGAAGAGGCCGGGGTGATTCGCGGCTACCAGGCCAGCATCGACCGCGACGAGGTCGGCCTCGGCCTCACGGTGTTCGTCGGGATCAAGGTGGAACGCCACCGCCAGGAGCAGGCCGAGGCCTTCCACCGTGCGGTGGTCGACCTCCCGGAGGTGATCTCGGTGCACCTCGTCTCCGGCGAGTCGGACTTCCTCCTGCAAGTGGTGGTCCCCGACCTGCGCGCCTACGAACGCCTGCTCAGCGAAACCCTGCTGCGCCTGCCCGGGGTCAGCGACATTCGCAGCAACTTTGCGATCAAGACGGTCAAGGCGCCCTCGCCGCTGCCGCTCGGCCACCTGGCCGGCTGAGCGCTCAGCCGCGGAAGAAGCGGTAGAAGCGCAGCAGATCGGCCTGCTGCGTCGCCAGGTCGCTCTCGACGAAGGTTACCTCGCTATGCGCGGGGCTTTGCGCCAGGCGCGAGAGGTCCAGTGGATGGACGAAGCCCAGCAGCGGATAGCCGCCCATGCTCTGGCGGTCGGCCATCAGCACGATGGGTTGGCCATCGGGCGGAACCTGGATAGCGCCCTCCACCACGCCCTGCGACCAGGCGCGCGGCGCCCCGCGCAGCGGCTCGCCGGCCAGGCGGACGCCCATGCGATCGGACCGCGGGCTGATTCGCCAGGCGCTGGCGAAGAAGGCTTGCCGGCTGGCTGCGTCGAAGGCCGCCGCATCGCCGCCGAGCAGCACGCGCAAGGGCCGCTGCTGCCGGTAGTCCGGCTGGAAACGCCAGGGCACGCTGGCATCCCACGGACACGCCGCTCCCGCTTCGGCACACGGCAGGCAATCGCCCTCCGCCAGGATCCGGCCATCGCCCTGTAAACCGCCGAGCCCGTCGCGAACCTGGCAGGCGACGCTGCCCAGTACCGGCCTTGCCCGGAAACCGCCGGCGCAGGCCAGGTAGGCACGCTGCCCGGCCTCGGCGAAGCCCAGTTCGATGCGTTGCCCGCGGCGGACCCGGAAGCGACTCCAGGGCAGGCATTCGCGACCGTCCACCGTCAGCGCCAGGCGCGCTCCGGTCAGCGCCAGCCAGGTCGCCTCCACCCTGCACTCCAGCGCCAAGCCGCCGAAAGCGATTTCCAGCAATGGCGTCCCCCAGGGATTACCGAGCAGACGATTGGCCCAGGCTGCCGCCTGGCGGTCCAGAGGGCCGCCCGCGGATACGCCGAGGTGCTGCCAACCGCGCCGGCCGTCGTCCTGCAGCAGGCTCTGCGGACCCGCCTTGACGACCCACAAACCATTCATTCGCGCCCGCCCAGGTCGAGGAAGTCCTCGCGCCCGATGGCGACGAAGCGCACCCGGTCGCCCAGCGCCAGTGGGCACGGAGGAGTGGCGGCCGGATCGAACGGACGCCACGGACTGCGTCCCAGCAGGTGCCAGCCGCCGGGCGAGGCCTGCGGATAGATCGCCGTCTGCGCCTCGGCAATGGCCAGGCTGCCGGCCGGTACACACGCCCGCGGGGTGGCCCGCCGCGGCAGGACCAGGCGCGGATCGAGGCCGCCGAGGTAGGCGAATCCCGGAGCGAAACCGATCGCGCCGACCCGGTATTCGGCCGCGCTGTGCAGTTCGATCACTCCTTCGCCAGTCAATCCGCAGGCAACCGCTACCGTCGCGAGGTCCTCGCCGGCGTACCAGACGGGAATCTCGTGCAGGCGCCCGGCATCCTCGGCGGGGCGCCAGGCGTGCCACTCCGCCAGCAGCGGACCCAGGCGTTCTTCCAGTACCTGCGGGGCGATGCGGTAGGGGTCGTAATGCAGCATCAGGGTGGTCCAGCCCGGCACCAGATCCCTGACGCCTTCGCCGAGCCCCTCGCGCAGACGTCTGGCCAGCTCGGCCAGGCGCACAGACAGGTCCACTTCGGGCTCTTCGGCGAGCGTCAGCAGCAGGGCTTCGGCACCAGCGGGTTCGATGCGGATCACAGGCTGTCCAGGGCCGCGCGCAGGCGCCGGAGGACCGCCAGCGACTCCGGGTTGTCGCCATGCACGCAAAGACTGTCGGCGGTCAGGCGCAGCGGGTTGCCGTCGTAGTCGGGGAAGGCTTCGCCGCGGGCGATGGCCAGGGCCTGTTCGATGATCCGCTGCGGATCGTGATGCACCGCGCCGCCAAGCCGCCGCGGCGCCAGCCGGCCGTCCGGCAGGTAGGCGCGATCGGCGAAGGCCTCGAACAGCAGCGGCACGTCGGCCTCGTCGGCCAGTTCCAGCTCGCGGCCGTTGTCGGCCAGGGCCAGCACCATCAGCGGCAGGCCCTTGCGATAGGCGGCGCAGGCGTCGAGCACGGCGCGCAGCAGCTCATCGTCGCCGACCAGGTCGTTGTACAGCGCGCCATGCGGCTTGACATAGGCCACCTGGGCACCGAGGGAACGGCAGAAAGCGTCCAGCGCACCGATCTGGTACAGCACCATGGCATGCACCTCTTCGGCAGAGCAGGCCAGCGAGCGCCGGCCGAAGCCGCTCAGGTCGGGATAGGCCGGGTGCGCGCCGATGCTCACGCCATGGCGTACCGCCAGCTCCACCGCGCGCCGCATGGTGAGCGGGTCGCCAGCGTGGAAGCCGCAAGCCAGGTTGGCCTGGTCAACCAGCGGCATGCTGTGGACATCGTCGCCCATGCGCCAGGCGCCAAAGGTTTCGCCCATGTCGCAGTTGAGCAGGATACGCCGGCCGGTGTCGTTCATTGTGCGCTCCTTTCGAGGCCAGGATTACGGAAAAATGAGCGCAGTGCTGGCGAATTAGCGTCAGGTAGCATACTCAGGCACTGAGAACAGGAGTAAATTCTCCTCTTTTGCACCGACGACCTTGCATTCATGAAAGTTCTCATCCTGGCGGCCTATGCGCTGAGCATCCTCTATGTCCATTTTCGCGGCCGGGTACGCCACAAGCTGTCGCGCCAATTGAGCGACCACTCCAGCTTCCTCGCTCCGATCAACTGCCTGATGTACCTGTTCTCGAAGGTACCGAACCGCCCCTACCTGGCACCGCAGACCTTCCCCGAACTGCAGGTTCTGGTCGACAACTGGCAAGCCATCCGCAGCGAGGCGCTGCACCTGCACGGCGCCGGCAACATCAAGCGTTCCGAACAGTACGACGATATCGGTTTCAACTCGTTCTTCAAGAGCGGCTGGAAGCGCTTCTACCTGAAATGGTACGACGAGGCCCATCCCTCCGCCGGACAACTCTGCCCGCAGACCACCGCCCTGTTGCGGCAGATTCCCTCGGTCAAGGCGGCGATGTTCGCCGAACTGCCGCCGGGCTCGAAGCTGGTGCGACACCGCGATCCCTACGCCGGCTCGCTGCGCTTCCACCTGGGACTGTTCACCCCCAACGATCCGGCCTGCTTCATCGAGGTGGACGGCGAGCGCTACCACTGGCGCGACGGCGAGGCGGTGGTGTTCGATGAAACCTTCATCCACTACGCGGAAAACGCCACCGAACACAACCGCATCATTCTCTTCTGCGACATCGAGCGGCCGCTGACCCAGGGCTGGGCCACCGCCTTCAACCGCTGGTTCAGCCGCAACGTGATGGCTGCCGCGGCCGCCCCGAACAACGCAGGCGACCGGACCGGCGGACTCAATCGGATCTTCGACAGCCTCTACAAGATCCGCCTGCAGGGCAAACGTTTGAAGAAGCGCAACCGCAAGCTCTACTACCTGCAGAAATGGGGCTTCTTCGCCCTG
Organism: Pseudomonas sp. B111; assembly: GCF_026428275.1. Lineage (NCBI taxonomy): Bacteria > Pseudomonadati > Pseudomonadota > Gammaproteobacteria > Pseudomonadales > Pseudomonadaceae > Pseudomonas > Pseudomonas sp. B111. The sequence goes on from NZ_CP097857.1 coordinate 6,392,825, forward strand.
GTACTGGCTTTCATCCTGTGGATCTGAGGCCCGGCGACGCAAGGCCCCGCTAGCTCCGTGGGGCGCATGACGCCAACGGCGTCATCCGCCGATACCTCGCCGAAATGGCGGATAGCCGCTCTGCGGCTATCCGCCCTACGCCACGGACAGCGCGAAGTCCGATAGCTCCGTAGGGCGCATGACGCCAACGGCGTCATCCGCCGATATCTCGCCGAAATGGCGGATAACCGCTCTGCGGTTGTTCGACGTACGCCACGGACAGCGCGAAGTCCGATAGCTCCGTAGGGCGCATGACGCCAACGGCGTCATCCGCCGATACCTCGCCGAAATGGCGGATAACCGCTCTGCGGTTATTCGCCCTACGCCACGGACAGCGCGAAGTCCCGATAGCTCCGTAGGGCGCATGACGCCAACGGCGTCATCCGCCGATATCTCGCCGAAATGGCGGATAACCGCTCTGCGGTTATTCGCCCTACACCCCGCAAAGCCCGGCAGTCCCAGCAGTTGGCAACGAAAAGGCTCCCTTGGGAGCCTTTTTCATTCATCCGTTCAGTACACGTCGCGTCGGTAACGTCCTTCGTCGGCCAGGCGTTGCAAGGCCTCCTCACCGAGCACTTCGCGCAGCACCCGGTCGACACCGCCGGCCATGCCCTGCAGGCTGCCGCAGACGTACAAGGCCGCGCCCTCGTCGATCCAGCGCCGCAGTTCATCCGCCGCTTCATGCAGGCGGTCCTGGACATAGATCTTCTCCGCCTGGTCGCGGGAGAAGGCCAGGTCCAGGCGTTGCAGCTCGCCCCTGGCCAGGGCTTGCTCCAGCTCCGCACGACAGTAGTAGTCGTGGGCGAAATTGCGTTCGCCGAACAGCAGCCAGTTGCGCTTGCGCCCGGCGGCAATGCTGGCGCGCAACAGGCTGCGCAGGCCGGCGAGCCCGGTACCGTTGCCGATGAGAATCAGCGGCACGTCATCCTCCGGCAGGTGGAAACCCGCGTTGCGGCGCAGGCGCAGGGTCAGCGCGGCGCCGAGCGGCAGGTACTCGGTGAGCCAGCCGGAGCAGATGCCCAGGCTGCCGTCGGCATGCTGCTCCTGGCGTACGATCAGTTGCAGGTCGCCATCGCTCTGCAGCGACGCGATGGAGTACTGGCGCACGGAAAGCGGAATCAGCGCATCCAGCAGCGCCTGCGGGTGCAAGCCGACCAGGTGTTCGAAAGAATCCGGCAGCAGGCGCCCGGCCAGGGCCTGCTCCAGGCTCTGCTCGACGCCCTCGACCGCCACCCGCACCTGGCCGTCCAGGTGATGCCGCTGCAGCCATTCGCGGATGCGCGCGGGCGCCTGGTGCGGAACGATCTCCAGCAGATCGCCGGCGCGCCATTGGATGGCGCTGTCGGTCGGCGCACGCAGGTCCAGCAGCCAGGTCGACTCGCCCTGGCTGCCAGGGTTCAGGCACTCCCGCCGCGCCAGCGACCAGACCTCGAAGGCCGGCGCTTCCCAGGCCGCCGGGGCGGCACCGCCGGTCACCTCGGCCAGGCTTTCCTGCCATTGGCGCAGTGCCGCGGCGTCGCCATCATCGACCTCCACCGGGGCGAACAGGCTCCGCGCGCCCTGCCCCTGCAACCAGCCCTGCATGCGCCGGGCAAAGCCGCAGAACTGCTCGTACTGGCGATCTCCCAAGGCCAGCAGGGCGTAGCTCAGGCCATCGAGGCTGGCGGCATGGCCAAGCACCTTGCGTTCGAAGCCGCGGGCGCAGTCCGGCGCCTCACCGTCGCCGAAGGTGCTGACCACGAACAGCGCCTTGCGCGCCTCGGCGAGTTGCCCGGCATCCAGGCGCGCCAGCGATTCGACCCGCACCGGCAACCCGGCCGCCTGCAACTGGCCGGCGCTCTGCCAGGCCAGTTGCTCGGCAAAACCGCTCTGGCTGGCGTAGCCGATCAGCCAGGGCTCGCCGCTGGCGCCGGCGCTGCCGCCCAGGTCGGCGCGGCTCGCCCGTACCGCGCGTTTCTTGCGCCGGCGGTCGAGGTAGAGCAGCCAGCCGGTGATGAAGAACAGCGGCATCGCCAGGCTGGCGAGCATCATCAGGATGCGTCCGGCCATGCCGAAATAGCTGCCTACGTGCAATGCATAGACGCTGGCCAGCAACTGGCTGCCGAAAGAACGGTCGCTATAGCGCTGGTCGCTTTTCACCTGGCCGTTGGCCGGGTCCAGGGTCAGGGTGTTGAAGGCACGCTCGTGCGGCGCGTCGGTCAGGCGATAGAACACTGTCGCCGGCTGGCCGCCCGCCGGCGGCAGGCGCAGGTTGTAGGCCTGCAAGCGGTCGCCGCCGGCCTGGCGGATGCTGTTCCATACCGCCGCGTAGTCGACCACCAGCGGAGCCGCATCGGCCGGGCGCTCGCCACGTCCGCCCGGCTTGCCGCGCTGCGCCTGCTGGCCGGCGGGCGCGTCATCGAGCAGTTTGAACAGGCCGTTGCGGTACCACTCGTAGGACCAGTACAGGCCGGTCAGCGCAGCCAGCAGGTAGAGCGCCAGGCACCAGGTGCCGGCCACGGCATGCAGGTCCCAGTTGAAACTGCGCCCCTTGCGCGACCAGTCGAGGGTCAGCCAGGCGCGCCAGTCGAAAACCTTGCGCGGCCAGCGCAGGTAGAGACCGGACAGGCAGAAGAAGATCAGGATCAGGGTGCAGGCGGCGGTGACCTGCTTGCCGTACTCGCCCATGGCGAGGAAACGGTGCAGTTGCATCATCAGGTTGAAGAAACCCTCCCCGCGCGGCTCGCCGACGAAAGCCCCGGTGTAGGGATCGATCCAGCGCGACTCGCCGCGGCGCTGTCCCGGCGGCGGGGTGTAGAAGATCCGCCCAGCCTTGTCGCTGTCCATCTCGACCCAGACGAAGGCCACTTTCCGCCCCGGCTCGGCGCCTTCGATACGGCGCACCAGTTCGTCCAGCGGCAGCACGCCCGCGGGGCGCTTCTGCACCACCAGCACGTCAGGGTTGAGCGCGCGCATCAGTTCGTCCTGGAACGACAGGGTCGCTCCGGTGACGCCCATCAGCGCCAGCACCAGGCCGGCGCTGATGCCGAAGAACCAATGCAACTGGAACCAGACTTTCTTCACAGGATCACCTTCACGGCCGCCGCGCGGCAACAACGGGACTACGCCGACGCCAAGCGCCGGCCAGACGACACGAGGACGTCGGCGGGCAATTCTATTTGATAATCAGTTGCGATAAAGCCGAATTAACGTTCTTTACGCTCTATTTACCCACCTGGATGCGGGAAAGCCCCATCCCGCAGGGGGAATGGGGCTTTCGTGGGGAGCGAGAGCGGCTGTCAGAAGTGGAAGTTGGTGCTGAACAGTATCGTCCTTCCTGCGGCCTGGGACGCATAGTGCGCCGCATAGGCTTTGTCGAAGTACTTCTTGTCGAACACATTCTGCACGTTCAACTGGAAATCGACGTTCTTGCTCAGTTGGTAGCTAGCCATTGCGTCATAGCGCCAGTAATCGGGGACATAGACGGTATTGCCAACGTCGCCATAGACCTTGTCGACATAGAAAGCCCCGCCGCCGATGGTGGTCTTCGGGAAGATGTCATAGGTGGTCCAGAGACTGAAGCTGTTCTTCGGCGTATTTGGCATCTCGTTGCCGTTGTTGGAAGCCGCCGATGCGTTCACATTGCCGTTACGCCCAGCCTTACCGGCATCGACCAACTCGCTGTCCAAGTAGCTGTAGCCCGCGAACACCTTCCACTTCTCGGTCAGCTTGCCGCTGGCGCTCAATTCCACGCCGTCGACGCGGGATTGTCCGGCGTTATCGTAGGTCTGGTTGGCGACCAGGATGCGGGTATTGTCCTTGTCGGTGCGGAAGATCGCGGCACTCAGCTCCAGCCGCTCGTTGAAGAAAGCCCACTTGGTACCAAGCTCGTAGTTCGTGGTTTCTTCCGGTTCAAGGTTGTTGCTGATGGCGAACCCGTCGACAGCATTCGAGGTATCCCCATTATCGAGCATGCTACCCGGCGGCGTAGCCGAAGTGGCGTAGGACGCATAGATGCTGCCGTTGGGTACAGGTTTCCACACCAAGCCTGCCTGCCAGTTCCAGAAGCTCGACTTGTCGCTGAGTTTGGTAGCGGGTCTTACACCGTGGTTCTTCGCCGTAGTTTCGAAACTATCGAAGCGCGCGCCAATATTGACCTGCCACTGCTCGTTCAGGTCGATGGTGTCGAACGCATATATTGCCTTGGTGGTGCCGACCGTATTCAGCGGCGCATATTTCCGGGTAATACTGCCATTCCATGGATCGTGCGGATTGGGATTTTCCAGACTAGTGCAGTTATAGCCGCTAGGCGCCCCGATCAGCGATGGATTGCACTTGTTGCTGCCCAGGCCGGTATTGGTATCGACGGTATACCCATCGCGCTTGCTGTCTTCTCGGCTGAACTCCAGGCCGGTGCTGAAGCTGTTCTTGAAGCCACCCAGGTAGAACTCTCCAAACAGGTCAGTTTGGTTGACTGCTGTGGTGGTGGTACTTACCCGATTGTTCTGGCGGCGCCAGACCGAGCCGTTGTTTATGTTGCCCTGGCTGTCATCCGGTTGTGTCCACAGATAGTCCTGATGACTGTTGCCGTAACGCGAGGTATTGCGAATAGTGAGGCTGTCAGTCAGATCATGCTCAACGGTGATGGTACTGGTATCGATGCGGCTCTTCTGGAAATCGCGCCCCGTCAGCCCATAGAAATTGCCTCGATCCACATTCACCGGTTTGTCCGGATTGTGCTTGCTGCGATCGCTACTCTTGGCATAGGGAATGCCCGAATCCGGGGTATCGTCACTTTCCAGGTGATAATGGCTGACGGTCACTCGGGTCGGCGAGCCAAGACCGAAGGTGAGCGACGGCGCTACGCCCCAGCGACTGACATCGACCTCATCGCGGCCCGCGACATTGGCATCGTGCTTGAGAAGATTCAGCCGGAATGCCGCATTGCCATCGAGGAATTCCTGGTTGAGGTCCAGGGTGTAGCGGCGAGTCTGGTCAGAACCATAGGTGAAGCCGCCATCGATGAAGTTCCCAGCCTTGGCCTGCTTGCTGACGAGATTGAGGCTGCCGCCGGCCGAGCCCCGTCCTCCGAATGCCGAGTTAGGGCCCTTGCTGACCTCGATCTGCTCAAGGTTGAAGATCTCGCGGGTCTGTGCACCAGTATCGCGTACACCATCGACGTAAGTATCGCTTTGCGCATCGAAGCCGCGAATGAATGGCCGGTCACCGGTGGGATTGCCGCCCTCGCCCGCGCCAAAGGTAATGCCTGGAACGGTACGCAGTGCATCCTGGAGAGACACGGCGGCGGTATCCTTGATCACCTGCTTTGGTACTACCGTGACGGAGCGCGGCGTATCCAAGAGCGGCGCGGTGTACTTCTTCGACGCCGAGCGGTCGACGTTGTAGGTGGTTTCGTCCTGCTGCTCGCCGACGATGGTGGCCGCATCCAGCGACAGTACGCGGTCCTTGTCGGTCTTTTTCTGCCCGGCCTCGTCGGCGTGGGCTGCCTGCGGTGCGGCGATGGCGGTGATGGCGACACCGATGGCAGAAGCCAGCAGACGTTGCGAAGAAACGGCGGTATCCGTGGACTGACGCGACATTCGAAACCCCTCCCCGGGAGCTGTGAAGGTCGCGGAATTTATTGCAGATCAGAATTGTTATCAATTATTACGGATTCGCATTCGACAGGAATTTACATTCTTTACAATTTTCTCATTACATTTTTTCCCATCTCGCTCGTCTACAACCTCTGGCGGTTTTACACGCCCAATGCAAATCAATATCATTGGCAATCATTTCGCCTTCATGGACAGCGCCATGTTGCTGCATATTCCCGCCATCTTCACCGCCGAGGAAGTCTCCCGGATCCGCGCAGCCCTGGAGCAGGCGGAATGGGCCGACGGCAAGGCGACCGCCGGCTACCAATCGGCCAAGGCCAAGCACAACCTGCAACTGCCGCAGGACCACCCGCTGGCCCGGGAGATCGGCGAAGCCATGCTGCAGCGCCTGTGGAACCATCCCCTGTTCATGTCCGCCGCCCTGCCGCTCAAGGTCTTCCCGCCGCTGTTCAACTGCTATACCGGCGGGGGCTCGTTCGACTTCCACATCGACAACGCCGTGCGCGACGTCCATGGCGGCCGCGAGCGGGTCCGTACCGACCTGTCCTCGACCCTCTTCTTCAGCGACCCGGAGGACTATGACGGCGGCGAACTGGTGATCCAGGACACCTACGGCCTGCAACAGGTGAAGCTGCCCGCCGGCGATCTGGTGCTCTACCCCGGCACCAGCCTGCACAAGGTCAATCCGGTCACCCGCGGCGCGCGCTACGCCTCGTTCTTCTGGACCCAGAGCCTGGTCCGCGAAGACAGCCAGCGCACCCTGCTATTCGAAATGGACCAGTCGATCCAGCGACTCACCCACGACGTGCCCGACCATCCCTCGCTGATCCGCCTAACCGGCACCTACCACAATCTCCTGCGGCGCTGGTCGGAACTCTGAACATGCGCCACCTGCTGCTCCGTCACGACGCACTGGACGCCGAAGGTTTCGCCGCACAACTGGCCGGTACCCCGGGCGAGGTTGCCCAGGCCATCCTCGGCGCTGCGCGCGAGGGCCTGACGGAAGCCCAGGCCCTGCTCGGACAGATCCTTCTGGACGGCCAAGGCATCCAGCGCGACCCGCCCCTGGCGCGGACCTGGTTCGCGATCGCCGCCGGGCACGGCCACGCAATGGCGCGCAATATGCTCGCTCGCTGCCTGGAACATGGCTGGGGCGGCCCGGCGGATCCAGCCGCGGCAGCGGTCCACTATCGGATCGCCGCCCAGGCCGGCCTCGACTGGGCCCGCTACAACCTGGCCAATCTTCACGCTACCGGCCGCGGGGTGCCCCAGGACCAGCCGCGCGCCTATGCGCTGTATCGGCAAGCGGCCGAGCAGGGCCACGCGAAATCGATGAACCTGGTGGGGCGCTACCACGAAGAAGGCCTGGTGGTCGCTCGCGACCTGGCGCAAGCTGCGCACTGGTATCGACGCTCCGCCGAGGGTGGCGATTTTCGCGGCCAGTTCAGCCACGCCGCGATGCTCAGCGCCTCGGGCCGCCATGCCGAAGCCGAAACCTGGCTCCGGCGTGCCCTCGAAGGCGGCAACCTGAACTTCCTGCGCAGCGCCCGCCATGGCCTGGAGCAGTCGGCCCACCCACCGTTCCGCAGCCTGGCGCTGGCCTACTACCGACGCGCGGCGCAGTTGGGCGACGACACCGATCGAGAGGCCCTGGAACAGGCGCTCGAACGTCACGGGCACGCACGACTGCCCGCCTGACGAACAACGCACGACCCTTTGTTCACGCCCACATAACACTTTTTTGACAAGCCTTTCCCTACCCTCGCCGTTTCATCGAGGCGAACGACGATCGCGCCTCCGGTCCATCGTACGAGGCTATCGTGTCCCCCACTCCACCAAGCGTTACGCGCAATCGCATCGACTGGGCCGGCCTGGGCTGGCTGTTCCTGTTCTTCTGGTTCTTCTCCGGTATCACCCAACTGCTCCTGCTGACCTCCGGCAACAGCGGTTTCTCCGGTTTCCGCAACGCCATGGTGCTGAGCACCATCTGGCTTGCGCCGGTGTTGCTGTTCCCGCGCTGGACCAAGCCGCTGGCCGCCGTCATCGGGCTGGTGCTGTGGGCCGCCTCGCTGGTCGGCCTGAGCTATTTCGGCATCTATCACCAGGAATTCTCGCAAAGCGTGATCTTCGTGATGTTCGAGTCGAACACCGCCGAGGCCAGCGAATATTTCAGCCAGTACTTCAACCCCTGGATGACCCTCGGCCTGGTGCTCTACAGCCTGGTCGCCATCCTCCTCTGGCGCCGCCTGCGCCCGGTCTACCTGCCGCGCTTCAGCGCCCTGCCGGTGGCGGTGCTGCTGATCGTCGCGACCATCGGTTATCCGTTCTACAAGCAACTGGTCAGCCAGGGCCGGCCCTTCGACGAAGCCCTGGACAAGGTCCAGGCGCGCATGGAACCGGCGGTGCCCTGGCAATTGCTGATCGGCTACCAGCAATACCGCCAGCAACTGGGCAGCATGCAGGCGCTGTTGCAAAAGAACGCGGCCCTACCGCCGCTGAAGAACCTCGTCGATGCCAATGGCGATACGCCGCGCACGCTGGTCCTGGTGATCGGCGAATCCACGTCGCGCAAGCACATGAGCCTCTACGGCTATCCACGCGAAACGACCCCGCAGCTGGACGCACTGAAGGCCGCGAACCGGAACCTCACGGTATTCAACAACGTGGTGGCGTCGCGGCCATACACCATCGAGGTGCTGCAGCAGGTGCTAACGTTCGCTGACCAGGAGCATCCCGACCGCTTCCTCACCGATCCGTCGCTGATGAACCTGATGAAGCAGGCCGGCTACAAAACCTTCTGGATCACCAACCAGCAGACCATGACCAAGCGCAACACCATGCTGACGACCTTCGCCCAGCAGACCGATGCGCAGTTCTACCTGAACAACCAGCGCAGCCAGAACGCCAGCCAGCTGGACGGCGCGGTGCTGGCGCCCTTCGCCAAGGTGCTGGACGACCCGGCGCCGAAGAAGTTCATCGTGGTCCATCTGCTCGGCACCCACATGAACTACAAGTACCGCTATCCCGCCGACTACGCTCGCTTCGTCGACCGCCAGGGCGCCCCGGCGGCTCTCAGCGATGACCAGGTGGAGGTCTACAACAGCTACGACAACGCCGTGCTGTACAACGACTACGTGGTCTCCAGCCTGATCAAGGGCTTCGCCAACAGCGATCCGAACGGCTTCCTGGTCTACCTCTCGGATCATGGCGAGGAAGTCTTCGACGAAGCCCCGCACGACCGTCTCGGCCGCAACGAAGGCGACCCGACCCGCGGCATGTACACCGTGCCCTTCCTGGTCTGGACTTCGCCCAGCTGGCAGCAGACCCATCCGCGCGACCTACAGGCCCTGGTCGACCGACGCTACAGCAGCGAAGACCTGATCCATACCTGGTCCGACCTCGCCGGCCTCAACTATGACCTCTTCGATCCGACCAAGAGCCTGGTGAGCAACGACTTCGAGCATGAAGTCCGCTGGATCGGCAACCCCTATGCCCACAATGGCTTGCGCGACTTCGACAAGCTGCCGCTGGACAAGGCCGACGCCGGGCAGCAGGTAGCCCAGGCCGGACGACCCGCGCCAACGACGCCGCGCGCACCGTCCCGTCAGCCGGACGAAGGCTGACCGCCGCCAAGGAATGCGCCCCGCCGAGCGGGGCGTTTTTCCATCCGTAGCGCCCTCAGGGCAAGACCAGGTTGCCCTGCTCGTCGAACGGCCAGAACGGGTTGTAGGAAATTTCCCAAAGGTGTCCATCCGGGTCGGCGACATATCCGGAGTAGCCCCCCCAGAACACTTCCTGCGGCATCTTGGTCGCCTGCCCGCCGGCCGCCATAGCTGCGGAGAACAGACGGTCCACCTCGTCCCGCGAGGCGCAGTTGCAGGCCAGGGTGATAGCCGCGAAGCCGGTCGGACGATCTTCCACCTGCGCATCCTCGGCGAGGGCGCTGCGTCCGTAGAGGCCGAGGACCAGGTTGCGGCCCTTGAGAAATACCACCTGCTCGTTGCCGTCCGAAGAGGGCTGCCAGCCCAGCGCCTGGTAGTAGAGAGAGGAGCGGGTCAGATCGGCGACCCCGAGGGTCACCAGGGAAACACCATTGCCTGTCATGTCGGCGTCCTTGTCATGGGTTGTCGAACAAGGCTGACACGAGCGCCGCGAGGCTTCCAGAGCGACATGAAAAAGCCCCGCCGAGGCGGGGCTCTTCGTAACAAAGGCGACTGCGCTAGAGGTAGAACGCCTTCAGCGGCGGGAAGCCGTTGAACTCCACCGCACTGTAGCTGGTGGTGTAGGCGCCGGTAGACAGCCAGTAAAGGCGGTCGCCGCTCGCCAGGTTCAGCGGCAGGCCATACTTGTAGTGCTCGTACATGATGTCGGCGCTGTCGCAGGTCGGGCCGGCGATCACCACCTCTTCCATCTCGCCCTGCTTCTCGGTCCAGATCGGGAACTTGATCGACTCGTCCATGGTTTCGATCAGTCCGGAGAACTTGCCGACGTCGGCATAGACCCAGCGCTCCACGGCGGTCCGCGACTTGCGGGCGACCAGCACCACTTCGCTGACCAGGATGCCGGCATTGGCGATCAGCGAACGGCCCGGCTCGAGGATGATTTCCGGCAGGTCGTCGCCGAAGTCCTCCTTGAGGAAGCGGATGATCTCCTCCGCATAGGTTTCCAGGTCGTTGGTCTTGGTGATGTAGTTGGCCGGGAAGCCGCCGCCCATGTTGATCATCTTCAGGACGATGCCGTCTTCTTCCTTCAGGCGCTCGAAGATCACCTTGACCTTGGCGATCGCCGCGTCCCACACCGAGATGTCGCGCTGCTGCGAACCGACGTGGAAGGAAATGCCGTAGGGCTCCAGGCCCAGCTGGCGGGCCAGGATCAGCAGGTCCATGGCCATGTCGGTCTGGCAGCCGAACTTGCGCGACAACGGCCAGTCTGCGGTAGTCGAGCCCTCGGTGAGGATACGCACGTAGACCTTGGCGCCGGGAGCGGCCTTGGCGATGTTGCGCAGGTCGGCTTCGGAGTCGGTGGCGAACAGGCGCACGCCCTTCTCGTAGAAGTAGCGGATGTCCTTGGATTTCTTGATGGTGTTGCCGTAGCTGATGCGCTCCGGACCGACGCCGGTCTTCATCACCTTGTCCAGTTCGTAGATCGAGGCGATATCGAAGTTCGAACCCTTGTCGCGCAGCAGCTCGGTGATTTCGGTAGCGGGATTGGCCTTCACCGCGTAGTAGATCCTGGCGAAGGGGAAGCAGTCGGTCAGTTGGTCGTAGGCATCGGCGATGGTTTGCTTGTCGATGACCACGAAGGGGGTTTCCTGCTTGTCGGCGAAGGCCTTCATGCGCTGGAAGGTTTCAGGGGCGAAATAATCCTCGACCTTGATGGACATGGTTGGGACTCCCAATGGCAAAACACATGGATTCGTAGGGGTGAAGCTGAACGTCTAATCCGTTTCCCCACTTTGGTTCGCCTACTTCCCAAGGCATGTCGCCGAGTATCACCTGCCTGCCGGCAGCCACCGCCTGTTCATCCTGGTAGGTCGCGCGCGTGTCCCGCGCGACAACCTGGCCGCTTGAGCAGCGGACGTCGCCTTGCCACAAGGCGATCTCTCGTCGTCAGTACTTGAGCCGGATGGATCGTTTCCAGCATGGACGTTCGGGCGCGAACTTTAGGACCAAGGGGACGCGAGATCAATAAAAAAATGCCGCGATTTCGCCTCCGCCTGTCGCACCGCCGGATTGACCTGCTCAGCCTTTACCCCATGTGCATGACAGTGGGATGTCCCCGTCCGCCCAGCGTTCAATCGGATGGACGAAAAACGTCCCGCGCAGGCCTTGCGCCTACACCCGGAACGCACCGATCAGGCGTTTCAGCTGGGTCACCTGGGCGCCCAGTTCGCGGCTGGCCCGTTCGGTCTGGCTGGCGCCTTCCGCGGTGCGCTCGCCGGCCTGGTTGATCTCGACGATGTTCTGGTCGATATCGTGGGCCACGGCGGTCTGTTGCTCGGCGGCGGCGGCGATCTGCTGGTTCTGGTCGACGATCATGCCCACCGCGCCGAGGATATTCTCCAGTGCCTGCTGCACCTGCGCCGACTCGTTGACCGTGCCATCGGCGGTATGGTGGCTGCTGCCCATCGCCTTCACCGCCGCATCGACGCCGCCCTGCAGGCGCAGGATCATCTGTTCGATCTCGGCGGTGGATTGCTGGGTGCGCTTGGCCAGCGTGCGCACCTCGTCGGCCACCACCGCGAAACCGCGCCCCTGCTCCCCGGCACGAGCGGCCTCGATCGCCGCATTGAGCGCCAGCAGGTTGGTCTGTTCGGCGATGCCCTTGATCACATCCAGCACCTGGCTGATCGAGGCGCTGTCACTGGCCAGGCGATTGATCGCCGCCACCGACTGGTCGATCTCGCCGGCCAGGCGCTGGATGCTACCCACCTGCGACTCGACCAGGCTGCGCCCGCTGAGGGTTTCCTGGTTCACGCTGTTCGCGCTGCTCACCGCCATCGCCGCGCTGCGTGCCACTTCCTGGGCGGTAGCGGCCATCTGGTTCATCGCCGTGGCCACCTGCTCGATCTGGCTGCGTTGCCCGGCTACCGCCTGGTTGCTTTCGGCCGACACCGACTCGACGCGCAGGGTCTGCCGCTCGACCTCGCCGACGGTCTGGCTGACCCGCTCGATCAGGTCGTGGATCTTCGCCACCGATTCGTTGAACGATTGTCCCAGCTCGCCCAGTTCGTCACGGCTGCGGGCCTGGAAGCTGACCGTCATGTCGCCGCCGGCGACGCGCTCCATCATTCGCCCGAGATCCTTCAGGGTGGCGCGGGTGGAAACGTAGAAACCGCCGTAGAGGTATAGGATCGCGGCGAAAACCACGGCCAGCGCGGCGACTAGCAACAGCATCTGCGTGCGCACCTGTTGCAGGCGCTTTTGCAACTGGGTATCGAGATAGCCGAGAACGGCGTCGTCGAGCTGGTAGGTCTTGTCCATCGCCGCGCTGACCTGATCGTAGAACTGCGTCCACGGGGTATCCAGCGTCTCGGCCACGATCACCCGGTCCTCGAACAACTGCCCCAGGCTCTTCAGGGTCTCGCGACTGGCCTGGGCGGCCTCCTCGAGCGCCGGTGGGCTGCCGGCCAGGGACTCCTGCAGCTTCAGGCCGTACTCGCCATGCAGTTTCTCGAACTCCAGCAGCAGTTCGTCGAGCCGCGCGCTGGAGGACGAATTGAGGAAACCCTGGCCCAGGGAGTAGGCGCCGATGGCGCGCCCCTTGCTGATGGCCGCCGTCACCTCCGGCGTTATCGAGCCGACCAGCTCGCTGAGCTGGCGCACCTGGCGCTGGCTGTCCTGGCTGAGCCCGGCCTGGGCGATGAGCAACTTGATGAATACCTGTGCGCTACCGAGCAGCTTCTCCGCCCGTGCGCCCTTGCCCTGCAAGGACCCTTCGGCCTCCACGGCCTGCAAGCCGTTGAGCAACCGGTCGCGCTGGGCCTCGAATTCGGCTACCGCCGCACCATCCTCGCTGAGCGGCGCCAGCGCCTCGAGCCGCCCGCGCAGCCCCTTCTGGACGTCCGCGATGCGCGCTTCCAGATCGCCGGCCTTGCCGGACTGGCCGATGACCGCATTGACCTGCAACAGATCGTTGAGGGACTCCAGGCCACGCCGGATCTGAAGTCCGCTACCCAGCAGCGTCAAGCTCTGCAGTTCGATCCGGGTGTCGCTGAACTGGCGATAGGCATCGCGCACCAGATAGAAGCTGGTGATCAGCAGCGGCAGGAAGAACAGCACGCTGATCAGGCCGAACTTCATGCCGAAGCTGAGCCGGTTCATCAGCGCGATAGCGGGATAGAGTACGGTCTTCACCCAGACGTCTCCTGATTGTTCTTATCGTTCTGAGAGATGCCGCCGCGTGGCGACATTGACGCACGGAGTCCGCTCGGTAATGGCCTTTCGAAATCATGCGGACACGTTCACCTGTGTACCCGATATCGGCCTGGTGTTCTGTAACTTAAGGTTAACGGGGAATCGCAGGCGGATTCCCCGTCGCTACGCTCAGAGGAACAGCGCGCAGAAGGCGAACACGGCATACCAGAGCACGGCCGCGCGCACCAGCAATTGCCAGAGCGCATCCAGGCTGGCGACGCCGGCGGCACCCAGTTCGACCGCTTCGACATCGCTGGCGACCCGTCCGGCCTTGCCCAGCAGCGCGGCCGCCGAGATGTCCCAGGCCAGCAGCCAGTGCAGCAGCACGCGGATAACCGCGAGGAAGTTGCCGACCAGGGCGAAGCTCAGCACCAGCGCACGCACCGGCAACCAGTCGAGGATATGCCGGACGCGCGCCGCCTGTTCGCGCAACGCCGGCTGGCGGGCGTGCTCCAGCACCAGTGCCAGCAGGCGATAGGCCAGGGCCGCCACCGGGCCGAGCAAGGCATACCAGAAGATCACCGCGAAGAAGCTCTGGTAGCCCTGCCAGAGCAAATGGCTGTGCACCCGGCCGATCAGTTCGCTCTCGCTGCCGCCCAGGATCCCCAGATCGCGTTCGGCGACATGGAAGGCAGCCTGGGCCTCCTCGCGCCGCCAGGCGTCGCGGAACGGCCCGAGGTCGGCCATGACGTCGCCGCGGCCGAGACTGTAGACCACCACCAGAAGATGCAGCGGAAGGCTCAACCAGCCATAGGCCAGCGGCTGCAGCAATGTCAGCAGCAGGGCCAGCGGCAGCAACGGCAGGACCACCGCGAGCAGCAGCCCCAGCCAGGAGCGGCGGGACACCGAGGGCAGGTCCTCGACCAGGCCCAGCCAGGCGAGCCAGGCGCCATCGCGCTGGATACGCCGGCGCCAGCCGGAGAACTTCTCCAGCGCAAGGGCCAGCAGCAACACCAGGAACGTCATGTTTCCTCCTTGGAATCGGTCAATCCGGCGCGGTAGCGCGACCAGTCGAAAGCCTCGCCGGGATCGGTCTTGCGCTCCGGGGCGATATCGCAGTGGCCCTGGATGCGTTCCGGGGTGATCCCCGGGAAGGCCGCGCGCAACAGCCGCGTCAGCCCGGCCAGGGCAGTGTACTGCGCGTCCGTGTACGGTTCCGTGTCGGTCCCCTCCAGTTCGATGCCAAGGGAGAAGTCGTTGCACGCCTCGCGACCGTCGAAGCAGGAAACCCCGGCATGCCAGGCGCGGTCGTGACAGGAGACGAACTGGGTGATGGCGCCGTCGCGTTCGATGAGGAAATGCGCGGAAACCGTCAGGTGGCGGATCTCCTCGAAATAGGGATGTTCGTTCGGGTCCAGGCGATTCTGGAAGAACGCCTGGACCTTACCGGTGCCGAACTGTCCCGGCGGCAGGCTGATATTGTGGATGACCAGCAGCGACACCGCGTCCCCTTGCGGACGCAGGTTGAAATTCGGTGAAGGGCAGTGGCGGACGCCACGGACCCAGCCGGTAACGGAATCGAAATGCATACGGGCTCCTGAACGAGCCCCCACTCTAATCCAGCGGCGCCGGAATGACGATCAGGCGGGCTCTGGATCGGCCGCTTCGACATGCTTCGAGGAAAGGTATTACCCGCAAGAACGAAAAGACCCGGCATCCGCCGGGTCCTCGAGAAGCGGCTAGGCGCCCTTGAGGCGCCGCAGGTTGCCGATCACCGACTCCAGGGCCCGGTCGAACAGCAAGGCATCGTCCAGCAGGCGTACCGCCTGCCGGCGAAACTCCACCGCCAGGCCCATGCGGGTCTTTTCCAGGACCTTCATCCCGGTGCGATTGACGAAGATGTAGCGACCGGTGGGCCGGATCACTGCCGCCAGCTTGCAGCGCAGCTTGTGCTCGGCGTCCTCCTGGATCTCCACCCAACTGCCGACACGCAGCGCATCGACCCGCAGCAGTGCCTCGTCGTTGTCCGGCAGGCGTACTTCGCTCTCGACAGGCGCCGGGGCGGCGTCCGGCGAGGTCAGGACGATTTCCTCGACCACCCGCAGCATGACCGGCGCTCGGGGCTTTTCCGCGGCCGTGCCCGGGGTCGCTTCGTCGAGCAGGGGGCTGTCCGCGACCGCCGCCTCGCCGCGCTTGTCGCGCTGCAGGCCCTGGACATGCAGGGTTTCCAGCTGGCTGAAGAATTCTCCGGTGGAAAACGGATCGAAGGCTGCGCTGGCCAATCCCTCGCGCAGCGCCTTGAGCAGGCCTGGCACGCGCTCCAGCAACTGTTGGCGGGACAGCGGATCATCATGCGGGCCGACGCTCCAGATCAGCTCGTCCATGGTATCCAGGGCCTCCCGCCACTCGGCCGAAGCCTTGCCATGCTTGAGGCAGATCAGCAGCATCACCTTGCTCCAGGCATCCCGCAGCAGACGCACCACCACCTCCGGCAGGACCTTGCCGAGCAGTCGCTGGTTCAGCACCTGCTCCACGTCCTGACGAGCCAGTTCGGCCTTGGCGCGGCCTTCCTCGGCGTCGCGGGTGCGCTGCTCGAGGAGCTCGCTGCGGCGGCGCTCGTCGCCGGTGAAGGCAATGAAGTCCTCCAGCAACTCGGCAAAGATCGCCGGGTCGTCGACGAAGTCGTTCAACAGCCGCATCACGACCTGTTCGATCTTCTGGTACAGGCTGTCGCGCCGGGCATCATTGTGTTCGGCCCAGCCCAGCGACGCGGATGCGATCTCGTTGAGCAGGCGACGTGCCGGATGGCTACCGCGGCTGAAGAAGGTCTTGTCGAGCAGGGCCACCTTGAGCATCGGGATCTGCATCCGACCGATCAGGGCCTTCAGCGAATCAGGCAGGGTGCGGTCGTCGAGAATGAACTCGAACAGCATCGACACCAGGTTGATGACGTCATCGTCCACCTGGCCGACCACCCGAGAACGGCCGCTCTTGTGGCTGACCCGCTGGAGCAGTTGGTCGACCCCGTCGCGGACGTCGAACTCCGCGGCGCCAGGGCCCGGCAAGTGCTGTTGCAGGTGAGAAAGCAGGCGCATCAGGTCGTTGCTGGAAATCGGCGCGGCATTCTCAGGCGTTTCGCGACGGTAGAAGGAAGGATTGTCGCGGACCTGCGCCAGCAGTTCCTGCAGCGCGCCGAAGACTTCCTGCTGGCCGCCGTCGAGTAGCGCAGCCTGTGCCTGCTGGGTCCCGGCATCGCGTACCGCTTCGGGACGGACAGCGGGCTGACGCCACGGCAGTGCGGATTTGAGTTCCGGCAGCACGCCCGCAGCGACCAGGATCTGGTTGGCCTCGGCGTACAACTGGTCGCAATGGGCCAGGACGTACTTCTCGAACAGCTTGAGAATGATCAGCTTGACCTTGATCTCGACGCCGAGCCCCTGGCAGGCATCGAGGAAAGCCGCGGTCAGCGGACGCGGAGCAAGGGGATTGTTCTTCTCGTCGACCTTCCGGCCGACCAGGGTGTTCAGGCGGGTGCTCAGGTGGGCCAGCGCGGAGGCATCGCGGCTCATCACCCGCGCCACCATCGCGTCCACCGCGACGGACTCCTCCAGTTCCTCGTTCTGTACCAGGCTGAGGCTATCGAAGGACACGGTATCCAGGGTCGGCACGGATTTGCCGGACTGTACCTGGTTGAGCGCCGAGAACTCCTCGAAGACCTTCTGCAGGTAGACCCGCTCGATACTCTTGCGCTTGAGGCGCAGGTCGCGCATGGCTTCGAAGAAAGCGTTCTGTTCGAGGTTGCTGGTGGCTCGGTCGGCCATTTCGAAGAGGGTGTCGTCGGCGTTGTCGAACAACGCCTGCAACGCCTGTTTCAGCTGCAGCGCCGCCTTGTCGCGCACCTGCACGAGGATGACCGGCAGGCGCCCCGCTCCGGCGTTCGGCGACGGCTCGGAAGCGACCCTGGTCAGGTGCACCACATTGGCATCGTTCTGCATCGGGACTCTCCTGCCACCCTCGCGGCCGCGTATGGAATGGCAAAAATCGGGCACAGAGGATCGATTGGCGTCGTCCGTAACGTCAATTTCCAGGCGTCAAAAACAAGTATCTACATTCATTATAGAGATACTTTCAAATCTAGATAGAGGGTTTTCCTATAGACATGACTCTCTTCACACAAGCGAAGGCCGATGAATGGCGGCCGTCCCGACCGGCGCCCAGGCAGGCACAGACGCCGTCCGCCGCGCTCCGTATAATCGCCCGATCTCGTACAGGAGCCCGCCATGCCTAACCTCACCCTTGCCGACCTCCAAGGCGAAATCCAGGCCAACGTCCGTACCGCCCTGGCGGAAGACGTCGGCGGCGGCGACCTTACCGCTCAGTTGATCGATCCACAGCGCGAGGCCGAGGCCCGGGTGATTACCCGCGAGCACGCGACGATCGCGGGCCGCGCCTGGGTCGACGAGGTCTTCCGCCAGGTCGATCCGCGAGTGCTGGTGACCTGGCAGGTGGAGGACGGCCAGCGAGTCGAGCCGAACCAGATGCTGTTCCAGCTAAAAGGTCCGGCCCGCGCGCTGCTCACCGGCGAGCGCAGCGCGCTGAACTTCCTCCAGCTGCTTTCCGGTACCGCCACCCGCAGCCAGCACTACGCCGACCTGGTCGCCGGCACCACGGTGAAGCTCCTCGACACGCGCAAGACCCTGCCCGGCCTGCGCCTCGCGCAGAAGTACGCGGTCACCTGCGGCGGTTGCCACAACCACCGCATCGGCCTCTACGATGCCTTCCTGATCAAGGAAAACCACATCGCCGCCTGCGGCGGTATCGACCGGGCAATCGCCGAGGCCCGGCGCATAGCACCCGGCAAGCCGGTGGAAGTGGAAGTGGAGAACCTCGATGAACTGCGCCAGGCGCTGGAGGCCGGTGTCGATATCGTCATGCTCGACGAACTCAGCCTGGACGACATGCGCACCGCCGTCGCCCTCACTGCCGGCCGTGCCAAGCTGGAAGCTTCCGGCGGAATCAACGAGAGCACCCTGCGCAACATCGCCGAGACCGGCGTCGACTACATCTCCATCGGCACCCTGACCAAGGACGTCAGGGCTGTCGACCTGTCCATGCGCCTCACCCTCTGAACGAATCGCAGGCGAAAAAAAGCCCCGCCGAAGCGGGGCTTTTTATGCGACTGGTGCCGGATAGAGGAATCGAACCCCCGACCTTCTCATTACGAAAGCGATCAAGCCCTCAATCAATTCAATCACTTACGTTATAAATCAGTAGCTTAGCGTATGGTTGTGTCCGACAAAACAGCCTGATACTGTCATTTCTGCTGTCACCATGCTGTCACGGGCTACCAATGAAAACCAAGATCACCAGTCGAACCCTTTCCACACTGACCGCCAAAGATAAGCCCTACCGCATCCATGACACCGCCCAGCCAGGTCTATCGATTCGTGTGCTGCCCAGCGGACACGCCAGCTACATGGTAAGTTGGGGAAGAAACCAAGCCGCGACCCTCGGGCGTGTCGGAGTCATGACGCTGGAGCAAGCCAGACGGGAAGCAGCACAATACCTGGCTGAAGCACATGAGCACGGAGCCCCCCTGGCAGTGACTCTGGGCCGGCGGTCCGCAAACTCCCTAACCCTCCGCGACTTCATTGACGATCATTACTCGCCCTGGATGGCCACCAACCTCAAGAGCGCCGACAAGACCCTGAACCTGCTCAATGTCGGCTTCGCCTCCATCATGGGCAAGCGTTTAAACGAGATCAGCCAGCGCGACCTTGAATCGCAGCGCATGGCCTGGCTGAAGGCCGGGAACACCGACAGCACGGCGAATAGGAAGATGGCTTCGATGCGTGGGGCCCTGTCCAGGGCCATCGAGTGGGGCTTTCTGACCGAGCACCCGATGACACGCCTCAAGCAGCTCAAGACCGACCGCAAGGGCCGCATCCGTTACCTGCTGCCCGACGAAGAGGCTCGCTTACGCCAAGCTCTGGACGACCGCCAAGAGACGATCCGCGCCGAGCGCGACAGTGCAAACAAGTGGCGGGAAGAGCGCCACAAAGCACGTCTACCCGACTTAAGGGAAGTCGCGTTTCCCGACCACCTCAAGCCCCTGGTGCTGTTATCGCTGAATACCGGGATGCGCCGAGGCGAAGTGTTTAACCTGACCTGGGCAGACATTGACCTGGAGAACAAGCTAATAACCGTCGAAGGCGACACTTCGAAGTCAGGACAAACCCGACATATCCCGATGAATAAGGAAACGGTAGCGACCATTGAGGGATGGAGAAAGCAACATCCCCGCAATTCCGGGTATGTATTTCCCGGCAAAGACGGCAAGCGGCTGGATAACGTAAAGAAGTCTTGGGATGGGCTTTTGAAGCTGGCGCGAATTGAGAGCTTTCGGTGGCATGACTTGCGACACACGTTTGCGTCGAAGCTGGTGATGGCCGGCGTTCCCCTGAACACCGTTCGCGACCTGCTAGGCCACTCAGACCTAGCAATGACGCTGCGTTACGCCCACCTGGCACCAGATAGCAAGGCGGCAGCGGTGGAGCTTATCTAGCCTAGTTCTTGAAGAAAATAGTGTGAATGAAGCCTTTGTAGTCAATTTCGATATCTGGATTTTTCTTTATAAAGTCCACATACCGTTTTAGAACGTTTTCCGAGCTTCCAAGTGTTAGCGTATCTATACTTGGCAGCTGCTTTGACTTTACAACCCCCCCGCACTTCTCATCAAAAATCTTTTCCTCTCCTCTAAATATTGATGCTGGCCTAGCCAAGTCCTCAAGAATGATTTCACACATTATTTTATCATCCTCAGACACTGCGTCCGGGACAAGTATAAACAGCCGAAGCTTGAACAATAAAGCATTGTCCGTATATATGGATTCCATTAATTCTTTTAGGTTTATACGGCCATTAACTATTTTCTTTTCCTGAATAAAATTAGGCGCTGGTAATTCTGTCTCCGAAATTGCCAAAGAGAGCAGATCCTCAATTACAGCAGTAGCTGTTTTTCCATTGAGCGCAGCCAATACATCAAGCGTTGACCTGACAAATGGAGTGGTCCGCAAGTGAATTGTCTCTGACCTTTTTCTAACAGCCATTGATCGATCTCCTATCACGTGGTGACGCGAGACTGCCACACGAAGCCACGTCAACACAACCGGATGTGTTGACACGATATGTGGTGCCACAATAGAGTGTTGCCACCTGGCACCTCCCAACCCCGCCAGGCAGGAGAACCCCAATGACCCAAGCAGCACCCCTGGCCCCTCTGGCCGTATCCCCCGAAGACGCTGGCCGCATGAGCGGACACGCCCGTAGCGCGATTTACGAAGCACTGGCGAGCGGCCAACTGCCCTCGTTCAAGTCTGGTCGCCGCCGCCTGATCCTTGTTACTGAACTGAACGCATGGCTGCACCGCCTGGCCAAGGAGAACGCCCGATGAACACGAACGCACCGCAGACAATTGAGTGCCCGGTCTGTGACTGGCTGGAAAACTTGGAAGGTGATGACTGGAACGCCGCGTGCGAAGAGATCGCGGCTTTCGCCAAGCAAGGAGGGAAGGAAGTGCCTGAACAGAGCGGCAACTCTGTCCAGGCGATGACTGTACTGGGAAGCAGAGTCAAGCCTAGTGTGGCAGGCCGAGTGGGGTGTGACAACCGTTCCCCCACCGCCCTGGCAGCTATCGCTACCCTCGGCGCGGAGCTGATCGCTTACCGGGTCAACCGTCGCCCCGAGCAACGCACCCACCTGCTGGCGCTGTTCCGCCGTGCAGCCCGTATCGGAGCCCTTTGTGCGAGTGATCGCGCCACCCTGCGGGCCAGCCTCTTCGCAGGTCAGGAGGTGTCCCATGCGTAACCTGGTGAAGCTCTCCGACTCCATCGGCGGCAACCTGACCGGCGCGGGCTTCGCCTTGGAAACCATCGCCAACCTGCTTGGTGCCGACGGTTGCGAACACTTCCTCAACAAGGACCACATCAACGGTCTGGTCCATGCGGTCCTGACGATCTCGGTCTACGTCAAAGACGCTGGTTACGACCTGTGCGAGGCAGCCGAGATTGCCCAGGAAGGAGGTGTCCAATGAGCATTCGTCCCCTCGAGCGGATCGCCGACGACGCGGTGGAAGCTGTGAGCTATGGTCGGGAGCAGACTCAGTGGCTCGCTGCTCTGGCGGCGGCTATCAAGCTTGACCTCCGGCACGGCAAAGGCGTCCATGCCGAGGCCCTGGCCGGTCTGTCGCACTACTTGAGCTATGACTGCGCGAACTACCTCGACTGCGAGGTCGAGCGCCTGCGCAAAGAGCTTGATGCCGCGGGAGGTGCCCAGTGATTCGGTACTACTGCATCCAGGCCCGCGACAAGACAGCATTCCCCTACGGCAAGGCCGGCCCGATCCGCACCCTGGTTGAGGCAAGCCGGGCCCTGCGCATGCTGCGGCGCGAGCACCCCGGCCAGGCGCTGGAAATCTACGAGTGCGTCTGGTTCCTCGGCGTGGGCGAGTTGGAGTGGGACGAGCGATTCGCCCCCAAGCGAGGTAAGCGCAAAGCCCCGGCGCCCAGGCGCGCATCCAGGGCGGCGGTTCAGACTCCCGCCCTCTCCCCCGGCCTGACCAGCACCGCCCAGGAGGCCTAACCATGACCAATATCCAACAGCGCCGCGAGGCGCTGACGGGATCGGCTTGCCCGGAGAGCGCCGCCCAGCCGGTCGAACTGTTCTACGTCCATCACCCCGAGGTCAGCCGTGCGCTGCTCGGCCCCTTCCTCTCCCGTGCCGATGCCGAGTGCGGTCGGAAACTGCTGCGCAGCGCTGATGCCGTTGTCAGATCCGCCCTGGTCGATGAGGTCAGCCAGTCCACTCGCTGGCATGCCTGGAACAACGGTGAGGTCTGCCGCGCCTTCTTCCAGAGGCAAGAAAGGGTGTCTGCGGCATCCCCATCGCCGAGACAGAGTCGAGATGCTGTGACGGCGAATGCGCCTGAATCGCCAGCCCCGAAGAGGCCACTAAGCAACGGCAGATTCCTGAAAAGCGGAGGAACCAATTGCCGCCCGGATGAACACACGAGCGCGCAATGACCTGTATCGACAGAGCAAGGGTGTAGGGGCGAATAGGCGTGGCCAGAACCCTGAGAAAGTCAAAGGGACGCAACCCAGCGGGAACCTTCGCAGCCTTGCCGCACGTGGTGATGGATAGCGAAGACTTTCGGTCCCTATCAGGAGGTGCGCTCAAGGTGCTGCTGGGTTTGCTCCGGCAGTACCGCGGCGTGAACAACGGCGATCTCAGCGCCACCTTCGCCAGTGCGAGCGAATGGGGCATCGGAAGCAAGGCCACCCTCGCCAAGGCCCTGGAAGAGCTTCAGGAGCGCAACCTAATCATTCGCACCCGAGAGGGCAGGTTTATCAAGCCAGGTGGCTGCTGCGCACTGTATGCGCTCACCTGGCGCCCTATCGATCCGTGTGACGGAAAGATTGAGGTATCGCCTACCACTGCCCCACCACGCAAATTCAGCCTCGAAAGAGCAAAACACCCGGTACAGAAACTGTACCGACAGGGTACAGAAACTGTACCCATGGAGGGCTGACGGACCATGAAAAACACGCTCATGGGTACAGAAACTGTACCGATGGAGAGGTTTCACTTGGTACAGAAACTGTACTCCTTCTTAGATATACCAGGCGCAGCCTGGGATTTAGATCTTCTGATCTACCTCTTTTGCAGTTCAAGAAAGCCCTCAGATGTGCGCGGCATCCGCATCCTCGCTGGCGCTGGAGCCGATCTGGCGCGAGCCCACATCATCCAGGGCCGGATCAACCCTCAAGGTGAGGTCGAGCCATTCGACCCGGCCAGCGATATCGACCTGCTGCGCGAGACCGCTGAGGCCATCGGCAAGGCAAGGCCGGCCCCCATCCCTGGCCTGAACGACCGCGCCAACGACGCTTGGGAGCCTCTGCTGGCCATAGCCGACCAGGCCGGCGACCACTGGCCGAAGTCGGCCCGCAACGCTGCCATCGCCCTGCACGGGCTGGAAGGTGAATCTCCTAGCATCGGTGCCGAGCTGCTGGCAGACGTAAAGGCGGTGTTCGAGGCGAAGAGCGCCAGCAAGGTATTCAGTGCCGATCTGCTCGAAGCACTGGTTGCCGATGAGGAGGCACCCTGGGCGACCTGGAACCGAGGCAAGCCGATGTCGCCCCGACAGCTCTCCGCAAAGCTGGCTGATTTCGGTGTGAAGTCGGGGACTGTCCGCGTCGGTGTCATGACGAAAAAGGGCTACTCCCTCGAGCAGTTCCGTGACGCTTTTGATCGATACCTTTCCCCTAGCACCCCCGTCACAAGCGTCACATCGGCACAAGCCAGTAACGGCGCGGCTTCCAGCCAATCTGGAAGCGTCACACCGCCCCCATCCGTGACGGATAAAAAACAGCTGAAAGCCACGGCTGGCGCGGGCTGTGACGATGTTACGGATAAAACACCCCCTACAAGGAAAGGGACAGGCAAGGCAAAGGCGACTCCCCACGATGAAACCGACCGGGAGGAGCTCTGATGTCTGCTCTCGACTTCCTCACCGAACGCGGTTTCGCCGCCCGCATCAGCGGCAACAAGGTCAGCATTTCACCCGGTAGCCGGCTCACCGAAGAGGTCCGCCAGTACGTCCGCCGGCACCGCCTCGAACTGCTCGCCGAACTGGGCTCGATGGATGGCAAAACGCGCCGCATGCACTGGGCGATCACGCTGGGCGGCAAGCCGCTCTGCACGATGATCACGCCGCCCCTGACATTCGAAGAGGCCCTGATCGAAGCGCGCTGGCGCTGGCCCGGTGCTGGGATCACTGAGTAACACCGACCCTGCGCTGGCCGCAGGGCTGGCGCTTACTTCGACCTATGGAGGTCACATGAAAGCTGCAACCCAGAAACACCCGCGGTCCAACCGCACTGAACAACTGCTCCAACAGCGAGGTGAATACCTGGAAGAGATCGAGCAACTGGAGGCACGAGTCCCAGGCTTGGAAACCAAACTCGCTGAACTGAGAAAGAAGGTCGTGCATACCACCTCGCATCACATCGGCAACGGCAGCCATGAGGTGATGGAGGATCTGTCCAGCACCAGAGCGCGCATCAATGCCCTACGCGGCCACGTGCAGGAGATCGAGCGCAGCTTGGAGCTTGTCGAGAAAGCCGAGTCGGCGGCTGCCGCTATTGCCCAGGCCATGGAGCTGATCAATACCGAACAGCGCCTGCAGGCGTCGCTGCAAGCACGAATCGAACAGGCAGCAACGCGAAGCCAGGGCATCGAAGAGGAAATTGTCACAGCGCAGTCCGCGGCAGAATCGGCTGAGCAAGCTGCCGGCCATGCGCTCGCGCAGGCAGAGGACGCCAAGGCCGAGAAGGCTGCACGTACGCAACTGGAGAAAGCTGTGGAGCTGGCGCTGGCGACCGAGGCCATCATCCGCGTAAAGCGCCGCACCATTGAGACCATGGACGGCGAGGTGGCCAACATGAAGCAGCAGGCCGCCGACTCTAGGCAGCGCGAACAGGTGGCCAAGGCTGCGCTGTCGGAGGCGCTGTGGAGCAAGTACGCCGAGGAGTGGAACGCTGCAGCCAAGACCTTGGCCAGCATCGGCGCTCACCTGGTCGCGGCGGATCGGATCAATGGAGGCTGGGGGACGCACCTGACGAAGCTGCACATCCCACTGTTCGGCACGCTGGACCGGGAAACCCTCACCCGCACTGAAGTGGTGGACGCCTCCGATGAAGTTTCACTGGATGATCTGGTGAAGGGCACGGCATAAGCCCTGTAACGAAAAAGCCCGGCCAGTAGCCGGGCTTTCTACATCGAGTCAATCACTGCCGTCAGGAGCGGCTAATCGAAAGATCCTCTACACCAACCGCCGCCAATCGTGAGTCCACCAACTCATCCACTGAAGCGTTCGACCCAGGACCTTTGTGGTCTGCATCAGGCGCACCTAGGTGGTTCGCGAGCAACACCTTCACCTGCAGATCCGGTAACCCACCGGCTCCTTCCATCACGACGACCTTCGAATCGTCGCCAACCCTGTAGCTAACTACCGTCGCCATAGCCTCGTCCGTGAAGAGTGGATGTCTGGCGACGATAGCATGACGCGATTTGAGGGAGGGACCCTGACCAGCCTCCCCTACCGCGGGGAGGCGTCGAGCCGCGCGGTAGGGCAGAAATTTTCGTTTTTTCGGATGCTCCACCACAGCCCCCTAAGCTAATCGCTGAAAGCCTCGCGGATTCTGGGCTACAGCGATTTTCCAAGTATGAGCAGGTTGAGCATTTCCAGTTTTACGATGTACAAGGGGTAAAAGAGCCAGACTTCTCTGCAAGCCAAAGCAGGCGTGGTCTTCAGCGAGGAGGATGGTTTGCTGCCCTATACATCGCCAGAAAAGGAGGGCAACGCGAATTTTTCACGGACTGCGCCTCAGCGTCTTGTGGTACAGAGGCGCAATTTGAGTGGGAAGCGCTCTGCGAAAACCTCGACTTTTCGGATCACCGGAGTTTTTCGCTTTTGGTGCGCTTTTTGCGTTCATTTCTTTTAGATGCCACTGGTCAGGTAGGTTGCAAAAAATTCGGAGCAAGCTATTCCTACTGGAGGTCTATAAGCATTATTATGCTGCAGCGCCGAAAGTGCGACTCGCTAGCATAATTTGACACAGCAGTCAAGCGATATTGCATAGACGTTGAGAGAAGAAGATGAACAGCCAAGATAGAGCAGCAAGGATAGAGCGGCCGTCTTACAACGCTGAAGAGAAGGCAAAGGTTGTCTATACCGATGCCTTTGAAAAAAAGAAGAAGAAACAGGATTACGATACTGCGCTGGAGCGAATTTTGGCGAGGGCTCGTAAGACCGACTGGTAATTCTCAAGGATGGTCGATGGCTGATGCAGCAGTAGTACAGCTTCCCGCGCAGGGAAAGCAGGGAGAAGAGCCGGATGGTGCCGCTGACAAACGCGGCGACCTGATGCAGAGAATTCGCTCCAGGCAATCCAAAGAGCTAGTTATTGGTCTGGCCGGCGCAGTGGGTTGTAATCTTAAAGATGTATATTCCCAACTTCGACGTCAGTTCGAGAATTTCGGCTATGATGTTCGCCTGGTAAAAATTAGCGACATCATCAAAGATTATTACAAAACTCATCCTATTCCCCCTCAGCTCTCGCATATTAAGGCTGAAAGCCTTGATTCGCTCACGTCCTCTGCCCGTTACAAGGCTCTGCAAGATCTCGGAAACGATATTCGATCTACCATTGCACCTTATGCATTGGCTACTCAGGCTATTCGCACGATTTCGCTTGAGCGCGAAAGTCAATTGGTAGCTAACGGACAAGATGAGCCTCCGCGCACTGTCTATATCGTTGATCAACTGAAGCATCCTGCCGAAGTTGCTCTGTTTAAGAACGTTTATCGGAATGTCTTTTATCTTATTGGCGTTTTAAGCCCTGAAGAAGCCCGCATTAGTCAGCTGAAGCAAGAAGATATGGATGCTGTGGCTGCTCAGGAACTGGTCGAGCGTGACAGGAATGAGAATGATGATTGCGGGCAGAAGCTTGAAAAAACAATCCAGCACGCGGACTTTTTTATTCGTCATGCATTGGGTGGAATACAGTCGCTAACCGCGCCCTGCGAGCGATTCGTCGGTTTGGTGCATGGTAAAAATGGTCTAACACCCACCGTCGATGAGGCCGGTATGTATGCTGCCTATTCCGCCTCGCTAAAATCCGCCTGCTTGAGCCGTCAAGTTGGGGCATCTATTGCTGATTCGAAGGGGAATATTGTTTCTCTTGGCTGGAATGATGTGCCTAAGGCTGGTGGGGGATTATATGGGGCCGATGATGGTGAAGGCGATCAGCGCTGCGTGCATAAAGGTGGGAAATGCCAGAACGACCACCACAAGAATCGATTGGTTGAAAAGGTCGTAAGTCTTATTCAGAAGGAGTTAAAGATCGATGCAGAGACCGCGCGCGGACTCTCTGGCAAGATTATGCAGCATACTCCGGTGGGATCGCTGATTGAATATTCTCGAGCAGTTCATGCGGAGATGGAAGCGATTCTGAATCTCGCGAGAAAGAAAAGCGGGACTACCAGCGGAGCTACACTGTATTCAACTACATATCCATGCCATAACTGTGCAAGACATATTATCGCAGCCGGAATAATGCGTGTGGTTTATATTGAACCATATGAGAAATCCTTGGCAACTACCCTTCACTCTGATGCGGTTTCTAAGAATAAATCAGACGACCATATGGTTGTCTTTGAAAATTTTGAAGGTGTTTCGCCTAAGCGCTATGCCGCCTTCTTTGGCGGTGGCTCTGATAGAAAAGATCCACATGGAACAGCCCTTCACATTGTATCTCGTGAGGCTAATTTGATCTCTACCGAACTCTTGGACTCGTATATCGATGTAGAGAGCAAGGTCGTTCAACTAGCTGTGGATGAGTTCGGGCATCCATACGGCGGTCAAGCCTGACTCAGGTTGCTCTTCAGAGCAGCCGCTTCGCTGCTTCCCTGATCGCCCAGTGGCGCATATCTGTCGGAAACTGACAAAAAGGCCGTCTTGAGGCACGCCTACGCTCTGCTTTTGTGGCCCATTGAGAGGGGGCGCAGTCTTCCGTCCTGATTCTGGAAGCGCGCTCTCGCCAACCTTGAATGGAAAGGTAGATCTGCCTGGGGCCCCTGGCGTATCTGAATGGCTTGGGGGTAATTCGAACCCCGGTCTCTACCTACATACAGAATTTTTTCGGGGGTTGGTTGTTGTTTAGTCGTAGCGCTGTAACCCGCGTCGTTGCTGGCTTTCGTCGATTCAATACAACAACCAAAGGGGTAGGCGCTTCCGGTTCTCATCAGCAGCAGACCCAGCAGCCATGCTGGCTTTCAGGAGAAACCGGAACCGGCTTATCGTCAAAGAATTCTGCATGTAGACCGAAACCGAGAGTCCGCGCATCCGTATCCACGCGATTCACCTAGGGGCCCCACGGTTTGATGTGAAGTACGTCGCGACCTTCTGGACGGCTAGGGCCCTTTGAAGAGCACGAGCGGGGCGCCCCGCAGTTACATACCCGGCTATCCGGAGATGTTCCAACAGAGATGATCCCTCCAGTTCCGGATGCACTCGCCATTGGCTGAAGCCCTGACTTGCAGCCGGTTGGTTTGAACAAGGTGTGCAATGGCACATACTTGACCACCTGATTGCATTCGACTTGCCCCATCATTTGCATCGGATCAGACCATCACACTGCGCAGCCATAACCGGCAGAGAACGGCGAGATGGGTCATTGGCTTGGCTCCGTTACCTCTTGCTTGAAAATGCGAAAGCCGCGCGCCTGATAGTTTCCAAGTGCAGCCGGATGGTCGAATGTACAGGTATGCACCCATACCCGCGTTGTACCAAGCCATTGCCATGCTGATTCGATGGCATGGCTCAACAGCGCACCGCCGAAGCCGTGCCCTAGAAACTGAGATGCCAGCCCGAAGTAACGGATTTCGGTGTTGCAGCCGTCAGGCCGATACAGTTCGTAGTAGCCAGCGATTGCTCCGCGGTGATAGGCCACCCAGGTCCGATGGCAGTCCTGCTCGACAAGTGTCTGCCAATCGGTATCGCTCCAGACATCCAGATCTCCCCATTCCCAGGGTGTTCCAACCAACTCGTAGAGAAACCGATTGAATGCTGCCTGAGGCACTTCACATTCGATGATCTGAAGATCGTGCGGCTGTGGCTTTGCTCTCAGCGCGGCAGCCGAGGTCATTTCCAGGTAGTAAGTGGTGTAACTCCGGTCCATCAGTAGATTCCCCATATGCCCTGGAGGCTGTTGGGCAAGCATGCTCGCAGCCGCCCCTCTCCGTCATCACCCATTCAAACCTGCTCCCAGCCGGTTTTACCTCGCAGGGGCCGAACCAACGATGGTGGACGATACTGCACCGCTTGCTGAAGTCTCGAACCGCGTCCACGGCGGTTTGATGCCGGATTGTCCAGCAACAGTAAAAGGGGGGCGCGCCTCGCTATGCCCTTGGGGTCGAAGAACGCTACCCCAGCAAAACCGGCAAATCGCCGGTTTGGACCAGCGCACCAGTCGGACGCCGCACGTACGCTTGTCCCCGCGCGCTCAAATCCTCCAGATTTGGGTATTACGAAACTTTCGTAATAATCATGCCCTCAGTTTTGAGGCTATGCTGAGCCCGCAGAGTTGCCCGGTCTCTGGCGAGTTGGCTGCTCCCGATGCGGGCGTGATGGTGATCCGTCACGGACCTGTCACAGTGTGACAGGCAGTGCCTCGACTGGGCCGGATCATCGACTTGGCTGAGGCCTTACGCTTGTCCGGCAGCCTGCGGTTGCGCAGTTGCCACTCCATAACCTGGCCCAGGATTTCTAGGCCGCCAGCCACGCTCGACGCCGACGAATCGACCGTCAGCCGCGTGATCACCTCGGGCAGCATAGCGACCAGGCCGGAGAGCGTAAGGGCCGGATAGCTCCCACCTTGCGCCAGGCCTCGCCGACCACCATGAACCACTACCGCCGGCGAGGAATCGGCGCCCGACGTCATGGAGGACTGGATGACCGGCACCGAGGTGGCGCGCTCGCTCGGGATCTGCGAGCTGTCGAAGGGCGGTAACCAGGCGATCGAGACGCGGCGCATCCCGCTATTCCAGAAGGACGACGGGGTACCGGGTCTGGTGCAGCCGGGAATGCTGGTCGAGGTGAGGGACGAACAGGCGACGTGGCGCGGTCTCTGCCTGGCCACCGATATCTCGGCCGAGGGGGTAGGGGCTAGCCGCGTGTGGCAGCCCCTGCGCATCGAGCGACACTATCCGGGAGGTTCCTGATGGCGACGGTCAATCCCTGGCGTCGGTTCATCGGGCTCTTACCGGGCGGCGCGCGCACGGTGGGGGAGGTGGTCGACGTCGACGAGGGCGCCGGCACCTGCCGCGTCCGCCTGCGAAACAACGTCGTGATCGCGGCCCGGGGCACGGCGGTGCCGGCTGGGCAGATGGCGTTCATCAGCGATGGCATGGTGACCGGGCCGGCGCCGCAGCTCCCGCAGTTCGATATCGAGGTTTGAATGAGTGACTTACATACCTGATGGTTCCGCTACTACCCTTGATGAAGTCAGATTGGCAATCTAATCAACCAAGATGCTCGGCAGGTGGGGCTGGGCACTTTGCTAAACCCGGAAGACCATCTTTAGAAACTCCTCAGTTTTTTATTGTGAGCTGTAAGATCATCAAGGCGATGAATGCAATAATTAAGGTGGAGCAAGTTGATTGCAAGTAGAGGAGTTGTCTCCCTATTTTTCTGATTTCGTTATTTTTCAAGGTATTGTATTGCTTTCGGAATATAAATTTCTCAAGCTTGAATCCGTCTATTTTTACTAGATAGGATAAGAAATACCCTGATGGCCTGCCAAGCTTCTCCCAGGTGCTTGGCTCTTCTTTCTTTAAAATCCTTATGAATATCGTTCTTTTTAGCTCTAAGACTACCAGTGTGATGGCACACAGAACTGCTATTATGTTGTAGAGGCTACTCATTGTTGCTTCCCTCTTTTTCGCAGCTTGGTGCTCTATTGCACTCTTGGCTGCAAGATGCTCCGCAGATCATTACTATTGTGCTATTGCATACTACCCCTCCAAAGAACGGAGTAGTGGCTTTGCTACATAGAGCGCCCACAAGGAAAGACTTTCCATTTCCAGTAAATTTTTTTTTGCACTCCAATGTACATGTGCAGTTGGTGTCAGGTGTATAGATCAGATTGTCCGTAGGGCTTGGTGAAAGGCCATGCTTGTCGATTTTTGCAGTTGGGTTGTTATCGGAGTATGTGTAGTTATGATTCGGCGTGAATCCATGTTCCCAATACGGAGTGGCTTGCAGTACGCTCTCGCCAGAATTTAAAAATGTCATTTCAGGGTTGTTTAGCTTTCTTAGAGTTTCTACTGGATCACTCTCCACATACCGTCCAGTCTCCGGATCATAGTCGCGGAAGTAGTTGTAGTGCAGCCCGCTCTCCGCATCGTAGTACTGCCCGGGGAAGCGCAGGTTGACCTGGGTGCTGCCCTGGCTCAGCGCTTCGCCGCGGCCAAAGGCGTCGGACTGCCACTGCCAGGCGATCTGGCCGCTGGCGTCGGTGGCCAGGCGCGGGGTGTCGAGGTGGTCGCCATGGAGGTAGAGCAGGGTCGGGTTGCCGACCTTGCCCTGGGCGTCGTAGTCGGCGTCGATGGTGGCCAGCGGCAGGCTGTCCAGCCACAGGTAGTACTGGGCTCGCAGTTTCCGGCCGCTGCCGTCGTGTTCGGCTTCGCCGAGCAACTGGCCGTCGGGACCGTAGAGGTAGGTGGTGACGCTCTCGGGGGTGAGCTTGACGATGCGCTGGCCGAGGGCGTTGTAGCGGTATTCGGCGACCTGCTGGCCGTCGAGGCTGACGCTTTGCAGGCGGCCCTGGGCGTCGTAGGCCAGTTTGCGCGCGGCGCGGTCCTGGGTGAGGTTGCCGGCGGCGTCGCTGGTCACCGCTTGCGCGCCGATGGCGGTCAATCGGTTGCTGTCGGGCGCGTACTGGTAGTCCTGGCTGCTGGAGGTGCCGCCTGAGGCGGGGTTGTCGCTGCGTTGGGTGCGGTTGCCGACCGCGTCGTAGGCGTAGCTGCGCCCGCCCTGGACGCCGTGTTCCTCGGTCAGGCGGTCCAGCGGGTCATACTGGTAGTCCAGGGTGCCCCAGAGGCTGTGGCGGTGCTGCTGGATATTGCCATTGGCATCGTGCTGGTAGTCGCTCTGCCAGGGGCCGACCTTCTGCCGCAGCAGTTGGTAGTCCTGGTCATACTCGCGGCTGAGGGCGATGCCGTTGCCCCAGGTCAGGCGCAGCAGCGGGCCGAAGGGCAGGTAGGCGATCTGCCCGACCAGGGTGCTCGGCGCCTTGTCGCCTACTGCCAGGGTCACGCTGGCGACCTGGCCGCCGGCGTTGCGCGGGTAGCCGATGGCGAGGCCGGAGGGGTAGCCGATCTCCAGCAGTTGGTTGGCCGCGTCGTAGCGGTAGGTCACGCGGTCGAGCAGGGTCTGCTGGTCGAGGCGGATGCTGCGCACCTGCTCGACCAGGTTGCCGCGCTCGTCGTAGCGGTACACCAGGCTGTCGCGAGTGCCTTCGATGGCGCCCAGGCGGCCGATGCCCTGGTTGCCGTCGGCGGTGAAGTCGTAGCGGTACTGTACGTCGAGGCTCGGGTCGCTCGGCGAGTGGCGCTCGATCAGGCGATTGAGGGCGTCGTAGCGATACTCGGTGACCGTACCGCGAGCGTCGGTGCGGCGGATGACGTTGCCGGCGGCGTCGTGCTCGAAGGTGGTGGTGCCGCTGTCCGGGCTAACCAGTCGGGTCAGGTTGCCGAGGCCGTCGTATTCGTAGCGGGTGGTGACGCCGCGCGGGTCCTTGACCTCGGTGAGGTTGTCCTGGGCGTCGTAGGCGAGTTGGGTCTTGCCGCCGAGGGGATCGCTCTGGCCGACCAGCCGGTCGAGGGCATCGAAGGCCTGGCTGTGGGCGAACTGGCGCGGGTTGGTTTCGCCGACCGGATTGTCGTTGAGGTCGTAGGCGAAGCTGCGTGTCTGGCCGCCGGCGCCGACCGCGCGGAGCAGCCGGCCAAGCTCGTCGTAGGCCCATTGCTGCTGGCGCACTAGGCTGCCGCTGGCGTCCTTGATGCGCTGGGCGGTGCGATTGCCCTTGGTGTCGACGTCGTATTCGAGGCGTTCGCCGAGGTTGTTGCCGATCGCCAGCAGGCGTCGTGCGTCGTCGTATTCGTAGCTCAGCCAACTGCCGTCGCCACGGGTGACGCGGGTGATCTGGCCGACCGCGTCATAGTCGAAGCGGGTGGTGCTGCCGGCGGTGCTGACGGAGGCCAGCCAGCCGTCGACGCCGGTGTAGGCGAGGCTGCTGGTGACGCCGTTGGCATCGGTGATGCTGCCGGGCTTGCCGCGCTCGTCATAGTCGCCGAGGCGGGTGACCTGGCCGAGGGCGTTGGTCACCTGGGTCAGGTTGCCGCGACTGTCGTAGGCATAGAGGGTGACGTCCTGCACATCGGTGCGCGGACCGTCGGCGCGCTCGATCAGGCCGAGGGCGTTGTAGCTGTAGCTCCAGGCGCGCTCGGCCGCCTGCGCGGGCAGGGCGAGGGCGCAGGCCAGGGCGAGGGCGCCGAGACGGGGGAAGTATGGGGGGATGCGCATGGGTGTCGTCCTTGTCAGCGGGTGGTGACGGTCTCGCCGGTCTTGCGTCCCTCGGCGTCGTACTGGTAGCGGGTGATCCGGCCGGGCTCGCTGACCTGCACCGGGAGGAACAGGGTCGGGTGCCAGTCGGTTGTGATGGTGCGCGCCTGCGCAGTGCCGGCGGCCTCGGTGCGCGAGGTCTCCAGGCCACGGGCGTTGTACTGGTAGGTGGTCAGGTTGCCGTTGTTGTCGCGTTTGCTGCTGAGCAGGCCGCGTTCGTCATAGGTAAAGGTGGAATTGCTGCTGGGGCAGTTGGGAGAGGGTTCGCCTTCGATGGCGACGATGCGCTTGATGCCCTGGATCACCTGGAAGCGGTAGGTGGCCTGCTTGCCGTATTCGTTGGTGACGGTGGTGGAGCCGTCATCGTTGTAGGCGAGGGAGACCTTTTCGGCGCCGTTGGCGTGTTCGCTGGAGATGGCGCGGCCTTGGTTGTCGTAGGTCCAGGTGGCATAACGGATGCCGCGCTCGTCGGTGATGCCGGTGAGAAGTTTAGCGTTGTTCAAGTCTTCGTAATGATAAGACCTAGTTTCTGTAGCTGCCTCATTTCGATATTTTGAGACTGACAGCAGCATGCCTTCCTTGTAAGTGTATTGAATTGATAGCCCTGGCGCCTCTACCGTCAAAGGTTGTCCTGCTTTGTCTTCTTTTATTTTCAGGACTCTGCCGAAATCGTCTCTGGCTTCTATCCACTCCGGTTTTTTTGTAAAAATGATCCTCCTGTTTTCTCTGTCGATTTTCTCTACTATCTCTCCATTTTTATTGAATTTATATTGTTCTCCGCTCATGGACTTGTAACGCCATGCCGATGCTGATTCTGTTAAAGTTCCAGAGTCTTTTCTGGTCGATTTGTACTCAACGCCGTTTTTGGTGAAAAATTCTTCTTTTCCGTTCTCTAGTACGACGGAGTAGTATTTTTCACTTACTGAGCGCAGCTTCGTATAATGGCTGCCTCTCCAGAGTTTGTCCAAGCTGTTATAGCTTCTCGAAAAATAAAGCCCGTTATGGGAGCTATAGTCTTCTTCATATTGGTATTTGTTGGCGGTTAGTATGTCTATTGGGTTTCCAATGCAGCTTAATGGCTCGGGAGGACCCTTTTGTTGGTCGTTGGAGCATGTTCCAGTGGTGATGTTAAGCACAAGCCCTGAGGGACAGGTTCTGCCGTAGAGCTGTAAGTCGGGATCTGTCCAGGCGTGCGCTTCGCCGAATTCAGATGTGTCTAGTCTTATTTGCCAACATTTTGTATGGAAGGTTCCTCCAAGATTCTCCCATATCTCAACCCTGCTTAGTTTATAGGGGATGTTGGAGGAATTGTTGTTCCATACAGTGAGACGAGTGTTGCAAAAATCCTGTGGAGAGTTGTGTATCGTGCCGTTCCCCTCTTTCCATACGTAATAGTAATTGGCTTCAGCAGTGACTGTTTCTGAAATGCATAGGGTTGTTAATAAGAGTATTAATTTTTTTATGCTCACTGCATGTTCCTTTTGTTTTGCTATGGCAGTCTCGCCCACTTTGTTACCGTTGCCGTCATACCAGTAATACGTACTGCGGCCCGCCTCTTCGAGCCGCACTGGAAGTGCCAGGCTCCAACCAATACAACTCCTCATCTGGTTTCTCACGCAGCTGGCAACCGAGTCTCGTACAAAAATTCACTGTATTCCGTGAGCCAGTCTTAAGAACCTACGGTTTCTACGCAACTTGCAGTCCGTGATCCAGGCGGGAGCAAGTGCCGCGATCAAAGAGACCAAGCCAGGCACCCGCATCGACGTCGGACGAGGCGGCCCCCATGGGGGCAAACCTCCAGCGGAGGACGGACACCTTCGCCACTGGCTGAAGCGTCGAACCGGCGGAACGCCCGCCTGCATCCTGCCCAAGGGCCTGCGCAATCCGCAGCCCCTTTTGGACACACTGCCCGATTTGTGTAGTGCTTGGCCGCTGCCCCACCAATGGTGGATGAGTATGCTCAAAACTGAGCACACCCAGCCGCCGTTCAAATGCGGGTGGCCGGGCTTGATGCCGGATCATCCGTCTTCAGATTGAGGTCCGATAATCGGACGTCCCAGGATACCCAGAAAGCTTTGGGCGTCCGCCCCCATTGGGGGAATACCTGTCACGGAGATAGATTTCAACGAATGTCGGCGACGCATCGGCAAATGGGGGGCTGCCCCGTTGGCCCCGGGGTCGAGAAACACTACCTCGGCAAAACCGCTAAATCCGCTGTTTTGGATCTCCTGCAATGCAGGTAAAGCCTCCGGCATCTCGCCCAGGCAAAAGGACGCAAAACGTTGTTTTGACTGCGGATGAATTTCGTCGGAACAACCAGCCGAACGCCATGCGTACGCTTGGCCCGCGCGCCCCTGATTCGGAGTATTACGAGAATTTCGTAAAACCCTCACGCCGGACGGCTGAAGCCACCACTACGAAACTTTCGTAGTGAACATGCCCTGAATTTTCAGGAGATGATCGAGCGACCGTGCCCGCAATTTTGAGGAGACGGTCAGGCCCCGCAGAATTGCGGCCTCTGGCGGGACGTCCGCGGAGTTTCCACTTCGGATGCGGACAGGTCACGCTCCTGTCACAGGGGCAGGTCATGCACCTGAACGCGTTTCAGAGGCATTGCCTGAACACTGCCTGGGCGTCAACGTTGGAGCAACGTTGGCTAACGGTGGACTAACGTTGATCGCGTTACCGGGAAGGGTCGCATTTCAAGTGCGCCCCCTTGGCGCGACCAGCGATGGCTCCGAACTGAGCCAGGGGCTAACGCTGCGTTATCTCACAACCACCAATGGGGGAAGTGAGAAGATCCCACCTTGCCGGACCAATCGCCAGGGGATCGCCCCCCGATACGGGCGCAAAGCGTGCCCGTCGCATGTGCCAGAGACTTTCCCGCCACATCAGCCGAATTTTCGGCATGTCTCAGCCAGGGGGCTGCAATATTTTTGCATCCCTCCCCCGAAGACATGTGCCGGAAGTCTTCCCGGCACATCGGCTGATTTTCCAGCCGATCTCCAGCGCCTCATTCGCCCGACTGTAATCTGCCGGAAGAAACCTTCGACACGAGGTCTCGTCGAGCCCAGCCCTCGATGTAATGGTAGCGGGCTAGAATTACCCGGGTAACCACAATGAGGATGTGTTCACGATGAAGGTAAAAGATCTGATCGATCAACTCTCGAAGCTGGATCCAGAACTGCTCTTGGTAGGCTATTCGGAGGATGAAGAGGTGCGCGAAGTCGGCCAGCTCGTTCGGCTTTTCGATATACGGGCCGTCACCGCCGAACAGTGCAACCGCAGTCGCGATGAGAGCGGGAAAGCGAGGATCGAGCTTACCGGGAGCGACGCAGGCCACCCGGTTGCCCTGCTGGAACTGACGACAGACATTTGAGCTGGCCGGCATAGAAAAGCCCCGCCTGAACGATTCAGGACGGGGCTTTCTTTTGGAGCGTCTGCTGTCACCCTGCTGTCACAGCTTCATTTGCTGTCACATCCAGATCAAGCGGAACCCCCGATTTTACTGGTGCCGGATAGAGGAATCGAACCCCCGACCTTCTCATTACGAATGAGCTGCTCTACCGACTGAGCTAATCCGGCGGCGGCGAGCAAACTACCACCCTGCAGCCAAGCAAATCAAGTCGCAGCATCACTCTTGCGGAAGTCAAAGAAAAAACGGCGAGCTTTATCGAAACAGATCGTTCCCGTTTCGTAGGCACTTTCAATATCCAGACGAATACAACCTGGCCCAACGGAGTGAGCATTCCTCCCCACTATCCGCTCAACTTGCCCTGCCACCACCGGCAATGTCTTGTAGCGCTCCAATTGGGTCTGTAGCGGTCGTCCATCGAGCATTCCTTTTACATGCAGTTCAAGGAACTCGGTTTTCTCCGCAGGCAAGTCGATATAAAAATACTCAGGAGAAAACACTTTAAACCTCATCAACTCTTCAGAAGAAAGGCCAGCCTGCAGATAAGACGCCCTATTCAACACATGAAACGTATCAAACACATGAACAAGAGCAAGCGGCCTCGCCTGATAGACAACATAAACTCCCGCCGACAGGCAGGAAAACTGAAATAGAGCAATGACACCCAAGTCACGCACTAACTCCATGGCTGGCTTTCTCATATCATAGACAACCAGAGTCAACAACGGCCCCAAAACCAAGTCGACAGCGGCAACGATGCGCACCCCCTGCCATCCTCCTGCTATTTCGAACAAAGCACCGGGATACCACCACAAACAGATGATTGCCAGCAATACGATAAAAATTGCCAGACTAATGAGTAGATGGATAGAAAAGGCTCTCCAACGACTTCCAGCGAAATGCACTATAACCACTCTCCCACATAAAAAAAGCCCCTCTTAGGAGGGGCTCTTTTCAGCATTAGCCTATTAGCGGCATTCGCTCGGAGCGAAACGAGCCGGCAGGGTACCTGCAGTCAGGGCAGGCATATTGCGGTCGGGACCACTGGAAACCGCATTGGATTGCGATGCACAACCCCAGTCAATAGAGCCAGTCACACCGGCAGCATAACTGGCACCCAATTGAGTCGGGGCACCGGCAGCATTCTGCACATAGGGAGTAAATACCAGGGTAGAGTCAGCCGGAATATTACCCACGTTTGTGGCATTGAAAGTAACAGTGATTTCACCAGTCGCCTCTGCAATTCGTACAGAGGTCACATACTTACTGGTAGCACCGGCGTTACCGGCTTGAGCATTCCAGACCCTTGCCGAAGCGGCTAGCTCACCGGCAGTGGCAGAGCTATCGCCAATAAGCGTCTTGGCGCTGGCAGCCAGACCAACCCCCTCTGTCACGCGAGCACGAATGGTGTAATCCTGATATGCCGGCAAAGCGACGGCAGCAAGAATACCGATGATCGCAACCACGATCATCAGTTCGATCAAGGTAAAGCCTTTCTGAGCTTTCATGTATCTCTCCATTGATATATCCAGGCCTAACGCCTGACGACCATAAAGCATCTTGCATGCCAACCTGAAAACTCCATAGCTACGAAGCCGGTTCAGCCTCTCCCCTCCAGCGGCAGCCCCACAAACCGACAATATGTGACGCTTTTCGGCAGTCCGACCTTCTCGGTTTGGCAGCCCTCCTCTTCTGCGTTATAAGGCAGCATATCTAGCCTTATGCGACCACTCCCAATGAACGACACAATTCAACTCAGCGGCTTGGCTCGCCAGCTCGTCCTGCATGAACTTCTCGATGAAAAGGCCGCCCAACAGGCCCAATCGCAGGCCCAGCGCAACAAGTTGTCGCTGGTAACCTATCTGGTACAAAGCAAGCTAGTGAAAGGGCAGGCCTTGATCGAACTGGCTGCGGATCAATTCGGTATCGCCTACTGCGACCTGAACAGCCTTGAGCGGGACAGTCTGCCCAAGGATCTGATCAGCGAGAAGCTGGTGCGCCAGCATCGAGTAGTTCCGTTGTGGCGACGCGGCAACAAGCTGTTCGTCGGCATCTCCGATCCAGCCAACCACCAGGCGATTAACGATGTGCAGTTCAGCACAGGCCTGACTACTGAAGCCATCCTGGTCGAGGATGACAAGCTCGGCATCATCATCGAGAAACTATTCGAAAATGCCACTGACAGCCTTGCAGGACTGGACGACGTGGATCTGGAAGGCCTGGATGTCGGTTCCGGTGCGGGCGCAAGCCAGGATGATGATTCCAGTGCAGAGACAGACGACGCCCCGGTGGTGCGTTTCGTCAACAAAATGTTGTTGGATGCGATCAGAGGCGGCTCCTCCGACCTGCATTTCGAGCCCTATGAAAAGATTTACCGCGTACGTTTCCGCACCGATGGCATGCTCCATGAAGTAGCCAAGCCGCCGATCCAGTTGGCCAGCCGTATTTCCGCGCGACTCAAGGTGATGGCCGGCCTGGATATCTCCGAACGGCGCAAGCCGCAGGACGGGCGGATCAAGATGCGCGTGTCGAAGACCAAGTCCATCGACTTCCGCGTCAACACCCTGCCGACCCTGTGGGGCGAGAAGATCGTGATGCGTATCCTCGATTCCTCCAGCGCGCAGATGGGCATCGACGCCCTCGGCTACGAGGAAGACCAGAAGGAACTCTACCTGGCTGCGCTCAAGCAGCCGCAGGGCATGATCCTGGTCACCGGGCCCACCGGCTCGGGCAAGACGGTCTCCCTGTACACCGGCCTGAACATCCTCAACACCACCGACATCAACATCTCCACTGCCGAAGACCCGGTGGAGATCAACTTGGAAGGCATCAACCAGGTCAACGTCAATCCGCGCCAGGGCATGGACTTCTCCCAGGCGCTGCGCGCCTTCCTGCGCCAGGACCCGGACGTGATCATGGTCGGCGAGATTCGCGACCTGGAGACGGCCGAGATCGCCATCAAGGCGGCGCAGACCGGGCATATGGTGATGTCCACCCTGCACACCAACAGCGCCGCCGAGACCCTGACCCGCCTGCTGAACATGGGCGTGCCAGCGTTCAACCTGGCGACCTCGGTGAACCTGATCATCGCCCAGCGACTTGCGCGAAAACTCTGCTCGCACTGCAAGAAAGAGCATGAGGTACCGAAGGAAACACTCCTCCATGAAGGCTTCCCCGAGGATCGGATCGGCACCTTCAAGCTGTATTCACCAGTAGGCTGCGACCATTGCAAGAACGGTTACAAGGGCCGTGTCGGTATTTATGAAGTGGTTAAAAACACCCCGGCCCTGCAGCGGATTATCATGGAGGAAGGCAACTCCATCGAGATCGCCGAGCAAGCCCGCAAAGAAGGCTTCAACGATCTGCGCACCTCAGGCCTGCTGAAAGCCATGCAGGGGATCACCAGCCTGGAGGAAGTCAACCGCGTGACCAAGGACTAATCCATGGCGGACAAAGCGTTAAAGACCAGTGTCTTCATCTGGGAAGGCACTGATAAGAAAGGCAGCAAGGTCAAAGGAGAGTTGGCCGGGCAAAACCCTATGCTGGTGAAGGCTCAACTGCGCAAACAGGGTATCAACCCACTAAAGGTCCGCAAGAAAGGTATCACCCTGTTTGGGGCAGGGAAGAAGATTAAGCCCATGGACATCGCCCTGTTCACTCGGCAGATGTCTACCATGATGGGTGCCGGCGTACCGTTACTGCAATCTTTTGACATCATCGGCGAAGGATTCGAAAATCCAAACATGCGCAAGCTAGTCGATGAGATCAAGCAGGATGTTGCCGCCGGTAACAGCTTAGCCAGTTCACTTCGAAAGAAACCCATTTACTTCGATGATCTCTACTGCAACCTGGTCGATGCTGGCGAACAGTCCGGTGCTTTGGAGACATTATTGGATCGGGTAGCAACTTATAAAGAAAAGACAGAATCCCTGAAAGCCAAAATTAAAAAGGCCATGACTTATCCCATTGCAGTAATTGTAGTGGCCCTTGTGGTGTCGGCGATCCTTCTGATAAAAGTGGTCCCACAGTTCCAGTCCGTATTTGCAAATTTTGGCGCCGAGTTGCCGGCCTTTACTCAAATGGTCATCAATCTTTCCGAGATTCTTCAAGAGTGGTGGCTCATAGTGCTTATTGGTCTTTTTGCCGCAGCTTTTGCATTTAGGGAAGTTCATCGGCGCTCGCAAAAACTGAGAGATTCAGTAGATCGGGGCCTGCTGAAACTACCTATCATCGGCGGGATACTTTACAAATCAGCTATCGCCCGCTACGCCCGAACGCTATCCACTACCTTTGCGGCTGGAGTGCCTCTGGTAGAAGCTCTGGACTCCGTTTCCGGAGCAACTGGCAACGTGGTATTCAAGAATGCCGTTACCAAGATCAAACAAGACGTGTCCAGCGGCATGCAATTGAACTTTTCCATGCGCACCACCAATGTTTTCCCCAGTATGGCTATCCAGATGGCTGCAATTGGCGAGGAATCAGGTTCGCTAGATGAGATGTTAGGAAAAGTTGCCGGTTTCTATGAGGAAGAAGTCGATAACGCCGTCGACAACCTGACAACGTTGATGGAGCCGATGATCATGGCCGTGCTCGGCGTACTGGTCGGCGGCCTGATCATCGCTATGTATCTACCGATCTTCCAACTGGGTTCCGTTGTGTAAAGATGGAACTCCTCGACTACCTGGCCAGCCATCCGCTGGCCTTTGTCTTGTGCGCCATCCTCCTTGGCCTGCTGGTCGGCAGCTTCCTCAACGTCGTCGTGCATCGCCTGCCGAAGATGATGGAGCGCAACTGGAAGGCCGAAGCCCGCGAAGCGCTCGGGCTGGAGCCGGAACCCAAGCAGGCGACCTACAACCTGGTGCTGCCGAATTCGGCGTGCCCGCGCTGCGGCCACGAGATCCGCCCCTGGGAAAACATCCCGCTGGTCAGCTACCTGGCGCTGGGCGGCAAGTGCTCGTCCTGCAAGGCCGCCATCGGCAAACGCTACCCCCTGGTGGAACTGGCCACCGCGCTGCTTTCCGGCTACGTCGCCTGGCATTTCGGCTTCACCTGGCAGGCGGGCGCGATGCTCCTGCTGACCTGGGGTCTGCTGGCGATGAGCCTGATCGATGCCGATCACCAACTGCTGCCGGACGTGCTGGTGCTGCCGTTGCTCTGGCTGGGCCTGATCGCCAACCATTTCGGCCTCTTCGCCAGCCTCGACGATGCGCTGTTCGGCGCGGTGTTCGGCTACCTGAGCCTGTGGTCGGTGTTCTGGCTGTTCAAGCTGGTGACCGGCAAGGAGGGCATGGGCTACGGCGACTTCAAGCTGCTGGCCATGCTCGGTGCCTGGGGCGGCTGGCAGATCCTGCCGCTGACCATCCTGCTGTCGTCGCTGGTCGGGGCGATCCTCGGGGTGATCATGCTGCGCCTGCGCAACGCCGAAAGCGGCACGCCGATCCCCTTCGGTCCCTATCTGGCGATTGCCGGGTGGATTGCTTTGCTCTGGGGTGATCAAATAACCCGGACCTATCTGCAATTCGCCGGATTCAAATGACCCAACCCTGGATACTAGGCCTCACGGGCGGTATCGGCAGCGGCAAGAGCGCAGCCGCCGAGCATTTCATTTCCCTCGGCGTCCACCTGGTGGACGCCGACCATGCCGCCCGCTGGGTGGTGGAGCCGGGGCGTCCGGCCCTGGCGAAGATCGTCGAACGCTTCGGCGACGGCATCCTCCTGCCCGATGGCCAGCTCGACCGCGCCGCCTTGCGCGAGCGGATCTTCCAGGCGCCGGAGGAACGGCGCTGGCTGGAGCAATTGCTGCACCCGCTGATCGGCGCGGAGATCGTCCAGTACCTGGCCAGGGCCGAATCGCCCTACGCCATCCTGGTCTCGCCGCTGCTGGTGGAGTCCGGCCAGCGCCAGATGACCCAGCGCGTGCTGGTGGTGGATACCCCGGAACATCTGCAACTACAGCGCACCATGCTTCGCGACAAGGTCTCCGAGGAGCAGGTGCGCTCGATCCTCCAGGCCCAGGCCCGGCGCGACGAGCGCTTGAAGCACGCCGACGACGTGCTGGTCAACGACGGCGACCTGTCCCACCTGCAGCGTGAAGTCGAACGACTGCACGCCTTCTACCTGACCTTGCGAGGAGGCCGAGCATGAGCCAGCCCCTGACCGTGGAGTGCCCGACCTGCGGCGCGCCCGTCGAATGGAAAAGCGACAACAAGTACCGCCCCTTCTGCTCCGACCGCTGCAAGCTGATCGATCTCGGCGCCTGGGCCGCCGAGGAACATGCGATCCCCGGCGACACCCTGGAAGACGATATCTTCTCCGCCGACCTGCCGCCTCGCGAGCATTGAACGCAACGGGCCAGCCAATCCGGCTGGCCCGTTCCTTCAGGGACGCATGAAAGCGTAGTCGCGCTGGTCGTCGAGATTCTCCGCAAGAAATTGCAGTTCGCTGGCCAGGTCGCCAGCATCGCGCTCCGCCCGGTTCAGTTCGACGATTGCGCTGAGCAACGCGCGCAGGCGCATTGCCCGGTCCGCCTCGTCGCTCTTCGACAGTAACTCTCGCAGGCCCTCTCGGGCCCATTCATGGACACCCATGTTCCGCTCCTCACCTGGGAAAACGGCAGGATCGCGGCCGGCTTCGTCCGAAACACTGACGCAAGTCAGCCGCCGCCCGCCATGAACCTGGCGAATGACTGGTCATCAGGGCTTGCGCTCTTCGTCCTTCCAGGGCGCCTGCAGGTAGCGCGTGCGATTGAAGGTTTCCAGCCACTCCGGGTAGTAGACCACCAGGCCGGTGATCACCGTGCCGTTGATGAAGGCCTCGGGGAACATGATCAGCCACAGGTAACCAGCGAAGTCCTCCAGCCAGGGCGGCATCGGGAAAAGGCCGTCGATCCAGACCACGCCAAGGCCGAGCAGCAGGACCACCACCGCGGTGAGGGCCGCCGGGAAGAAACCGCAGCAGAAGATGTAGACGAACAGATTGCGCGGCTGGCGCTTTTCCACGAACAACGCCGCCAGCTCCGCGATCAGCGCGGGGATCGCCACCAGCAGCACGCCGTTGACGCCGATCGCCAGCCAATCCTGGCGACCGAGCAGGCACAAGCCCAGCTGCGCCACCAGCCCCACCACGATCGCCAGCGGCCAGTCGAGCAGCAAGGTGACGGCGGTCATGCCGATGAAATGGAAGGACAGTCCCGACTCGAAGTCCCGG
This sequence comes from Pseudomonas sp. B111, assembly GCF_026428275.1. NCBI lineage: Bacteria > Pseudomonadati > Pseudomonadota > Gammaproteobacteria > Pseudomonadales > Pseudomonadaceae > Pseudomonas > Pseudomonas sp. B111. Next base: position 6,437,179 of record NZ_CP097857.1, read on the forward strand.
CGCACCAGCCAGAGCAGGAACAGCCCGAGCATGGTACCGAACACCAGGTGCTGGCGGCGGGTATCACTGACCAGCTCGACCCAAGGCGCGCGCCAGGCGGCGAGCAGCAGCAGCGGCGCATAGATGGCCCAGCCCAGTTCCAGGCTTTCCGCCGACAGCAATTCGGCAGCGATCACGGCTGCAGTTGTTCCAGGGCGATGCGCAGGGCCACCGGCGAATCCAACTGGCGGGTTTCCAACACGCGGCGCTGCTCCAGCCTGACCCAGAGCACCTTGCCCTCGTCCGAGGCATAGCGAGAAGCGATGGCCGCGTCGCGATCGAGCAGCACCGGATAACTGTAGTCACGCATGGCCGGCACCGCGAAAAGCCGGGAAATCAGCGCCGGCATGCGGCTGATGTCCGCCAGGAACAGCGCGTGGCGCGCCTCCAGGTAGCCCTTTGGGCGCTCCGCCAGCGCCGCCTTGACCAGCTTCGAGCCGTCCATGTCCCGCGCCACCAGCAGGACCCGGGTGGAGTCGTCCAGCGAGTGCGCCTTTTCGAACTGGTCCTGCAACGTCCAGGGCTCCAGGGTGGAGCCCTTCTCCACGGCCAGCGCCAGGCCGGGCAGCAGCATGCCCAGCAGAACCCAATGCAATCGTTTCACGCGTGTCCCTCCCGAGTGGAAAATACCTGGATGTCCTTGCGCCGCTCCCAGTCCGACTGGGCTCGCCAGAATGCCTGTGCCTCCTCGGCGGCATCCAGGACGAACACATGGGATTTGCCGATCCCCTCCCTCGCCAGACGCGCCAGCACTTCGTCGAGCATCCGCCGCGCCAGCCCCAGCCCTCGATAACCGGGATCGACCACCAGGTGCTGGAGGTAACCACGGCGACCGTCATGCCCGGCCATCAGGCAGGCGATCACCTCCCCTTCGGTTTCGACCAGCAGGCTCAGCCCGGGGTTGCGTTGAAGGTAGGCGAGGAAGAAGGGATAGGCGTCCTCCGCACGGAGGCGGATACCTGGCGTTCGCGACCACAGCGCGAAGAGTGCCGGGTGATCGGCGGCGATGACGCTGCGAAGTTGCATCGGAACGGCTCCGGCCCAAGGGGAACGGCAGTGTACACCGAGCCTCGCCGCTGGCGCGCTCCGGGACGGATTGTCGCAGCCGGAGCGCCTGCGGGCTGGAAAGCGGGCCCGCCGGCAGACTAAGCTGAGCCCATGAACGAAGCGGATTATCTGCGCCTGCTCACCCGTCAGGCCGAACAAGCCAACGACTTCCTCTCCAACGCACGTAAATGGGACCGCGAGCGCTGGGTCTGCCAGCGCTTCCTCGAAGCCCTCAACGTGCCCTATCGCCAGGAGGATTTCGCCGCCCCCGGGGAGCAGCCGCCGGACGTCCTGTTCAAGGGTGCCGGCTTCGAGGTGTTCTTCGTCCTCGATGAAGGTCGCCGGCTGAACGAGGAGTGGCGCGAGGAACTGACCCGTCGCCGCCAGGCCGTCAGCCTGCGCCAACTGATCCGCCGCGAAGAGCGGCCACAACGGATCGCCGCCGCCGAGCTGCAGGCACGGCTGGCGCCAACCCTGCGCAAGAAGGCGCACAACTATAGCGAGCGCGGCATCGACCACGGCGAACTGGACCTGCTGGCCTTCGTCAACCTGAAGCGCGCGGTGCCCGATTTCAATACGCCCTTCCCGCCGCCCACCGAATACCTGCGCCAAGGCTGGCGCTCGCTGTCGATGGTCGGTCCGACCTTTGCCCGGGTGCTCTTCGCTCACTCCGGCGCCCCCGAATTCCTGCGCGCCAACCTCGGCCGCAGCATCCTGTTCGACGCCGGGGTAGGCCTGTGAGCGAAGGGCGGGTGAAGTGGATCGGCGTGCGCTCCGGCAGCCGCGCGCCGATCCAGGAACTGGAGGTGGTGGAGGCACGGCGCGGCCTGGGACTGACAGGCGACCACCCGCACCCGCCGCGCCAGGTCACCCTGGTGCAGTGGGAACACATCGAGGCCCTCGGTACCCTGCTGGGCAGGCCGCTGTTGCCCAACGAGATGCGCCGCAACATCGCCGTCGCCGGCATCAACCTGCTCAGCCTGAAGGACCGTCGCTTCCGCCTCGGCGGCGCGCTGCTGGAAACCACTGGCTGGTACCAACCCTGCGGACGCCTGGAAAAGCACATCGACCACCGCACGCTGAAGAGCGTGCGCGAACAGGGCGGCATCACCGCGCGGGTGATCGGCAGCGGAGTGATCCGCCTCGACGATCCGCTGGTGATCGAGCCCCCTGTCTGTCTAGAATGACCGACATCGAAAACGGAGGCCTGCCATGTCCAGCCGACTGAGCCCCGAAGACCAGCAGAAGGTCGAGCAGTACCTCGCCTCGCCGCTGCACCAGGTCGAGCGTGCGCCGTTCCGCCCGTGGTTCCTGATGTTCGTCCTGCTCGCCGTGGTCATCGGCCTGGGCCTGCTCAGCCGCCTCCTCAGCTACCTGGCCTGAGTCGTCCGGTCGAGCCACGCTCCCGACGACCGCCTCACGGAATTCCCACTATGAGATATCCACATGTCCCATCGCATCGTGATCGTCGGCGGCGGCGCCGGCGGGCTGGAGCTCGCCACCCGTCTCGGCCGCACCCTGGGTAAACGCGGCAAGGCCCAGGTCACCCTGGTCGACGCCAACCTCACCCACATCTGGAAACCCCTGCTGCACGAAGTCGCCGCCGGCTCGCTCAATTCCTCCGAGGACGAGCTGAACTACGTCGCCCAGGCGAAATGGAACCACTTCGAATTCCAGCTCGGCCGCATGCAGGGCCTGGATCGCGCCGGCAAGCGGGTCCGCCTGGCCGCACTGGTGGACGAGAATGGCGTTGAGCTGGTTCCCGAGCGCGACATCGCCTACGACACCCTGGTGATCGCCGTCGGCAGCACCACCAACGACTTCGGCACCGAGGGCGCTGCGGAACACTGCATTTTCCTCGATACCCGCGCCCAGGCCGAACGCTTCCATCGCCAGCTGCTCGGCCAGTACCTGCGTGCGCATACCGGGCACGACGCGAACAACAACGCAGTGAGTATCGCCATCATCGGCGCCGGCGCCACCGGCGTCGAACTGGCTGCGGAACTGCACCACGCCGCGCAGATGCTGGCCGCCTACGGGCTCGACCGGATCCGCCCGGAAGACCTGCACATCAGCCTGGTCGAAGCCGGCCCACGGGTGCTGCCGGCGCTGCCCGAGCGTATCAGTCAGCCGGTACACCAGACCCTGAGCAAGCTCGGCGTACGGGTGATGACCGGCTCCGCGGTGAGCAAGGTAGATGCGGACGGCCTCTGGACCGGCGACGGCGAGTTCGTCCCGGCGACGCTCAAGGTCTGGGCGGCGGGCATCCGGGCTCCGGCCTTCCTCAAGGAACTCGACGGCCTGGAAAGCAACCGTATCAACCAACTGGTGGTCCGCCCGACCCTGCAGACCACCCGCGACGACGACATCTTCGCCTTCGGCGACTGCGCCGCCTGTCCCCAGCCGGCGCAACCGGGAGAGCAACCGCGCAACGTGCCGCCACGCGCCCAGGCCGCGCACCAGCAGGCCTCGCTGCTGGTGAAATCGCTGCGTGCCCGTCTCGAAGGCAAGCCGCTGGGCGAATATCACTACCGCGACTACGGTTCGCTGATCTCGCTGTCGCGCTTCAGCGCGGTCGGCAACCTGATGGGCAATCTGATGGGTAGCGTCATGCTCGAAGGCTGGCTGGCGCGGATGTTCTACGTATCGCTATACCGCATGCACCAGATGGCGTTGTACGGTCCGCTGCGCACCGCGATGCTGATGCTCAGCGGCCGCCTGCGCAGCACCGAGCCACGCCTCAAGCTGCACTGAGCCATTACGCCCCGTTTGCCGTCGGCGCGGGGCGTTCCTTCAACAGCGAAGCTGGCGCAACTGCGCCAGCCGACTGGCGGTACGCTGCATGTCCGCAGGCAGGTCGCTGCCCTCGACCAGGTCCGGCAGCGCCTTTTCGGCACTCAGGAAAAAACGCCGGTCATTGTCGTAAAGGACGTCGACGAGATTGATGAAGCGCTGCTGGGCGGCGACCGAACAGCGCGCCATCGGCGGTACGCCCTCCAGCACCCAGGTAGAGAAGCGTTCGCCGAGGGCAAGGTAGTCCATCACCGCGGTTGGCGCCTCGCAAAGGTCGGCGAAGGCGAACCACACCAGGTCGCCGCACACCGCGCGCGCCTGCAACGTCCTCGCGCCGCTTTGCAGGGTCACGCGTTGCGAGGGCTCGGGCGCGGACAAGCCCAACTCATCCAGGCAAGCGCATGAGGCTGGCCAGCAATACCCGCCGCTGGCATAACCGGAAGCGATCTCCTGCCGCGGCGAAATCGTCCGGTAGTCCCGGGCGCCGGCTACTTCCAGCACTTCCATGCGCGTCTCGATCAACCGGATCGCCGGCAGGAAGCGTTCGTGGTAGAGCGGATTGGGCAGCAGTTGCCGCGGTGCGTAGTTGGAGGTGCAGACCAGGGTGATCTTCCTGCGGAACAGCTCCCTGAACAGGCGTGTTATCAGCATCGCGTCGCCGATGTCGTAGACATGGAATTCGTCGAAGCAAAGCAGCCGGCAATCTCCCAGCAGTTCGTCGAGCGCACCGCCCAGGGCATCGGGCCGCCCCTGGCGGCGGAACATGCCGTCATGAAGCTGGCGAAAGAACGCATGGAAATGCGTCCGGCGCAGGCCCTGCAAATCGGCGCTGCGAAAGAAGCCATCCATCAGCCAGCTCTTGCCGCGCCCGACCGGCCCCCACAGGTAGAGGCTGCGCGGCGCTTGCCGGAATAGCGACGGACCTCGACGCAAGCGCTCCGCCAATCGATCGAGATGAAGAATGGCATTGCCCTGGGCTGCGTCCAGCACATAGCCGCGCCGTTGCGCCTCTTGGTGGAAATAGCGGGCTACGGGCGTTGTGGGCTTGGTGCCGGTCATGGGTGAACGCCGCGAAAAAGAACCGAAAGACACACGCCGTTGATGCTCAGCCTGAGAGGGACCGTAAACCGAGACGGAATTCTAGCGCTGCGTCCTGCCCATGCTCCAGCCGCCAGATCGAACGGCGGGCGATAGTCGGACAGGCCCTTTGATCATGACCGCCACGGTCGCGATACGGAATCGCGCTCAGCCGCTACTTCCGCCCCACTGTTTCCGCCGCTTCCGCAGCCGAGCCCGTTATCACCGGAGTTTTTTCCTACAGCAGTCCTCCCAGTCCCCTACGAAAACCAAGAAGTTCTACCGGCCAACGCCAGAAAACTACGATTGTCGCCGTTTCAGCCTCGCCCCAGGCTATCGCCCACTCGATTCTCCGCCTTGAAACCGATCGTTCTGCACATGCCTGCGGATATCGGCTTCTTTTCCCTGCAAGAACCGCGCTCCGGGCCGATTGACCATGCATCCAGCTTTTCCGCGTAACCAGGCTAGCCTTTCTTTCCCGCCGCCCTCCCCAAAGCCTTCCGGCAGTTCCACTTCGATCGTTCCATCCCTCAGGGCCGGACCGTTGCTCCGTACGGGCCTCATGGGAATGGCCATGCTGTCGTCCGGCCTTGCCAGTGCCGCCCCGGATGCGGGGCAGGCGCTGCGTGACGTGGAAAGCCGACGCCTGAACCTGCCCGCGCCGGTGGAACTGGACGCCGAGCGCCCCAGCCCCGAGGACGGCGTATCACGGGCTGCCGAAGAGGGCGGCCCGACGGTGCTGGTCAAGCGCTTCCAACTCAGCGGCAACAGACAGTTCGACGATCGACGCCTGCTGGCGCTCCTGCACGACCTGCCGGGCCAGGAACTCAACCTGAGCCAATTGCACGCCGCCGCCGCCCGCATCGGCGATTTCTATCGGGAAAAAGGATATGTGCTGGCGCGCGCCTTCCTCCCGGCACAGGAAATCCAGGATGGAACGGTACGCATCGAAGTGCTCGAGGGACGCTACGGCAGGATCGAACTGCACAACACGTCCCGAACGCTGGACCGCGTTCTACTCCGCCCCTTGAGCGCACTCGAACGAGATACCGCGGTCCAGGGCTCGGAGCTGGAGCGTGCGCTTCTGCTCCTGAGCGACATTCCCGGCCTCCAGGCCAAAGGCACCCTGCTGCCGGGCCAGGCGCAGGGAACCACGGACTTGCGCGTCGAGGCCCGCCCCGGCCCGCGGGTCGGCGGCAGGCTGGAGGCAGACAACTATGGCGGCCGCTACATGGGGGAATATCGCCTGGGAACCACCCTCGACTTCAACAGCCCGCTGCGACTGGGCGACCAGGCGAGACTGAGCCTGCTGGGCAGCGATCGGCACCAACGCTACTACCGTGCAGCCTATCAACTGCCCCTTGGTTCCCGAGGCACGCGCATCGGACTGGCCCACGCCGAGACGACCTATCGACTGGTACGCGACTTCTCGCGCCTGGACGCCCATGGCCGGGCCATTACCGACAGTCTGTTCGTCAGCCAGCCCCTGCTGCGTAGCCGCAGCTTAAGCCTGTCCACCCAGTTGCAATATGAAAACAAGCGACTTCGCGATGACCAGGAGCGTACCGGGAGGCATAGCCGCAAGGAGATCCGCCTGTGGACCGCCAGCATCAGCGGAAACGCCCAGGACCGCTTGTTCGGCGGTGGACAGAGCGGCTTCTCGCTGGCCTATGCCCACGGCCAGCTCGCCATCGACTCCGCCGAAGAGCGGCTGCTGGACCGCTACACCATCGGTACCGCCGGCAGCTTCGACAAGATCATGCTCAACGCCGTACGCCTGCAGCACCTGGGCGACCGCCTGCAGTTGTTCGCCCAACTCAACGCCCAGTGGAGCGGCGGCAACCTCGACAGCGCGGAACAGTTCGACATGGGCGGCCCCTACGGCGTTCGGGCGTTCCCCCTGGGCAGCTACAAGGGCTACGGCGACGAAGGCTGGCAAGCCAGTGCGGAGCTGCGCTACAGCCTGGCTCCGGGCTGGCAGCTGAGTTCGTTCATCGACCAGGGCGCGGTGAAATTCCTCAAGCACCCCAACACCAAGGAAGGCAATCGCAACCGCATGGCCGCCGTCGGCAGCGGCGCAACCTGGTACGGAACGGATCACCAGGTCAGCCTGACCGCCGCCTGGCCCCTGAGCCAGGAAAACAACATCGAGCCCGAGCGCACTCCCCGGCTGTGGTTGCAAGCGACCCGCTACTTCTGAGCAAGCTCCCGCCCGCCATGCCGGCGGGCCCCACTGAAAGGAAAAGCCATGAACAAGAGCTATACGCTGGTCTGGAACCAGGCCACAGGCTGTTGGAACGTCGCAAGCGAAGGTGCCCGTCGGCGCAGCAAGAGCGGACGCGGCAAGGCGCTCGTAGTCGCCGGAGCGTCACTGCTCGGCCTGTTCTGCCAGGCCCCCGCCTTCGCCCTGCCCAGCGGCGCCACGGTCGTTTCAGGCGATGCCGGATTCCAGACATCTACCGATGGCCGGCATATGGTCATCGACCAGCAGAGCCACAAGCTGATCACTAATTGGAACGAGTTCAGCGTCCGTGCCGATGAGCGGGTCAGCTTCCAGCAGCCGGGCCAGGACGCCGTCGCCCTGAACCGGGTGATCGGCCGCAACGGCAGCGATATCCAGGGGCGGATAGATGCCAACGGCAAGGTCTTCCTGGTCAATCCCAACGGTGTGGTCTTCGGCAAGTCCGCCCAGGTAAACGTAGGCGGCCTGGTGGCTTCCACCCTGGACCTGGCCGACAGGGACTTCCTCGCCGGCAACTACCAGTTCTCCGGCGACTCCGGCGCAACCGTAAGCAATGCCGGCAGCCTGAAAGCCAGCGAAGGCGGCAGCATCGCCCTGCTGGGCGCCCGGGTCAGCAACGACGGCGTGATCCAGGCGCAACTCGGCGACGTGGCCCTGGGCGCAGGCCAGGGCATCAACCTCAATTTCGACGGCGACGGCCTGCTCAACCTGCAGGTGGACAAGGGCTCGGTCGACGCTCTTGCACACAACGGCGGCCTCATCCGCGCCGATGGCGGCCAGGTGCTGATGAGCGCCCGCAGCGCCGACAGCCTGCTCAAGACCGTCGTCAACAACCAGGGCACCCTCGAGGCCAGGACGCTACGCAGCGCGGAAGGACGCATCGTCCTCGACGGCGGCGAACAGGGTACCGTGCGGGTGGCCGGCAAGCAGGACGCCAGCGCCATCGGCGGAGGCAATGGCGGCCTGGTGCTGAACCAGGGCGCGAACGTAGAGATACAGCGAACCGCGCAGGTGGACACCCATGCCGACCAGGGCGCAACCGGCACCTGGAGGATTCTCTCGCACGAGGTCAGCGTAGCCGCTGCCGGCCAGGCAAACGCTGCCGGTGATGGTTCCGGCCAGGTCCATGTAGCGCAGGGCCCAGCCGGGGCCAATGCGTCCGATAGCAACGGCGTGACCATCGTTCAGCAGCAGCCGGCCGTCAACCTCGCCGCCGGCGCCAACGGTATCTCCGCAGTGCAGAGCCAGAGCGGCGCCAACATCGGTTCGGGTGCAAGTGGCATCAGCGTCGTGCAAAGCCAGAACAGCCCCAATATCGGCTCGGGCGCCAATGGCATCAGCGTCGTGCAAAGCCAGAATGGCGCCAATATCGGCGCCGGCGCGAGTGGCATCAGCGTCGTGCAGAGCCAGAACAGCCCCAATATCGGCTCGGGCGTCAATGGCGTGACTGTCGCGCAGAGCCAGAACGGTGCCAATATCGGTTCGGGCGCAAGTGGCATCACCGTTGTGCAAAGCCAGAATGGCGCAAATATCGGTTCAGGCGCGAGTGGCATCAGCGTCGTGCAGAGCCAGAGCGGCCCCAGCATCGGCTCGGGCGTCAATGGCGTCAATGGCGTCAATGGCGTCAATGGCGTCACAATCGTGCAGAGCCAGAGCGGTGCCAACATCGGCCCCGGCGTCAGCGGAATCGATGTCGTCCAGACCCAGACTCTCCCCAACCTGAGCCCAGGCGCCAATGGCTCCAGCATCGTCCAGGTCCAGACGCTACCCGATATCGCCGCCGACGCCGGCAATGTGCATGTCGTGCAGGTCCAGACCGGCGGTAACAAGGTCTTCGGCAACTCCGCCACCAACGTCAGGTCACGTACCGTTCAGACCCGGAGCAACGAGAATGTCGGTTCCGGCCTGGCGAATCCAAGCAGCGCGGGAAAAGGCCCGACGTTGCATGCCGATACCCTGGCCCGCAACCTTTCCACAAGCAACGTCGAAGTGGTCGCCACCCGGGGCAACGCGCATGTCGGCGCGCCGCTGTCCTGGGACAGCGGCAACGGCCTGACGCTAACCGCCGAGCGCGGGGACCTCAGGATCAATGGCGCGCTGACGGCCCAGGGGGAAAACGCCAGCCTTACTCTCAATGCCGGGCAGCGCCCTCTCCGTATCGACAACAGCCTCTCTCTCACCGGCCAGGGAGCCCGGGTCGAATTCAATTCGGACAAGGGTTATGCCCTGGCCGAAGGCGCCCGGATCACTCTGTCCGGCAAGAACGCAGGATTCCGCGCCAATGGGCGGGACTACAGCGTGATCCAGGACCTGCAGCAGTTGCGCGGCATCGATAGGAACCTGGGCGGCAGCTATGCCCTCGGCAATCGAATCGCAGGCGGCCATTCCAGCTTCCTGTCGATAGGCAACGCCAGCGCCTTCGGCGGTACCTTCGACGGCCTGGGCAACACCATCGATAATCTCGCCGTCTACGGCACCGGCGCCTACTCCGGCCTGTTCAGCGTCAACCGGGGCACCCTTCGCAACCTGAACCTGGAACGCATTTCCGCCGATGGAGCACAGGCCACCCACTACAACGTCCAGGTCGGTAGCCTGGCCGCCGTCAACCTCGGTCGCATCGACAATGTGAACGCCAGCGACATCCGTATCGCCGCGGCCTCGCAGCTGAACAGCCTCGGCGGGCTGGTCGCGCTGAACCTGGGCAGCATCGACAACGCCAGCGCCAGCGGCACGCTGGTCGGCAACCGCCACACCTATGCTCTGGGCGGACTCGCAGCCGAAAACATCAGCACAGCCAGGGGCGTGGCCAGCATCTCCAACAGCCGGGCCGATTTTGCCATCTCCGGCCAGTTGAAGGACCATGCCAGCCACTACGGCGCGGGGGGCCTGGTAGGCAGGAACCGCGGCGGCCTCATCCGCAGCAGCGGCAGTCAGGGAACGCTGTCGCTGAGCGGTCACGGGATGAACCTGGGAGGACTGGTCGGATACAGCTCCGCCGGCGGACTGGCGGACGTTTCCGCCTCCGTCGACGTCTCAGGCAACGGACAGCGCGGCCTGTACGGTGGGCTCATCGGCCTCAACGTAAACAGTGGTATTGCCCACGCCACGGCCAGCGGCAAGGTCCGGGGCACAGACGCGGAAGCACTGGGCGGGCTGATCGGCCGGAACCTGAACGCGGCCATCACCAACGCCAGCGCCCATGGCGACGTCGTCCTGCAAGCCGGTCGCTACCTGGGAGGCCTGATCGGCCACAACCAGGCAGGCAACCTGGCCAACGTCAGTGCCAGCGGCAACCTGAGCGGTGGGTCGCTGCTCCAGGCCGGCGGCCTGATCGGTCTCAACGCCAATGCCTCGCTGGTCAATGCCTCCGCCAAGGGCAACGTCGCTACCCGCGGAGCAGAAGCGGTTGGCGGTCTGCTCGGCGAAAACCTGTACGGCTCCATCATCAACGGTTCCGCCAGTGGCGAAGTCACCGACGGTAGCGGTAAAACCCTGGGTGGCCTGATAGGGTCCAACCTCGGCGGCAATCATTCCAACCTGAAGGCCTCCGGGTGGGTATACGCAGGGGCGAACAGTGACGTGGGAGGGCTGATCGGCCACAACCGGGGCGGCAACCACAGCACCCTGGCCGCATCCGGCAATGTCACCGGGGGCAAGGGCAGTCGCGTCGGCGGACTCGTCGGCTACAACGATGCCGCCTCGCTGACGAACGTCTCGGCTTCGGGCAACGTCAGCGCCAACGGTTCCAGGGCCATCGGCGGGTTGCTCGGCAGCGATCTGCGAGGCTCGCTGATGCTCGCCAGCAGCCATGGGACGGTGATCGACATGACCGGCCACAACCTGGGAGGACTGCTCGGCCGCGGCGAAAATACCTCGATCCGCTCCGCCAACGCCACTGGCGCGGTCACCGGGGGCGGCGGCGCCAGTGTCGGCGGGCTGGTCGGCTCCCTGGAAGGCTGGCGGGCTCTCGTCCTGGGGGCATCGGCCAGCGGCGATGCGAGGGCGGGATACGACAGCTATATCGGCGGGCTGGCAGGCTTCAGCACCGGCACCATCAGGGGCGCTTCCGCTTCCGGCAAGGTCGGAGGCTCGGGCCTGCTGGGCGGCCTGGTCGCCTGGAACCAGGGGAATGTCATGGGTTCTTCGGCCAGCGGCAGGCTGGAGCCACAAATCCCCAACCAGATCCATGGCGGACTGATCGGCATCAATTTTGGCTGGCAGTCCTGGAACTCGGTATACGGGGCTGCGGCGACCGTTCCCATGATAGGTCGCCACTACAACCTGTGAATCGATCCTCCCGGTACCCGTACCGGGAGGCTTCCTGTTCGATGGAGCGGCCGGGCCTCAGGGCCCGCCGCCTCCAGACGCTCGATGGAATGCCATGCTGGAAGGCCAGGCGTCGGGAGAAACTGGGCTGGAAGAGCGGACCATCCGCCTTCCCACAGGCCAGCATTCGGAAAGTAATGGCACAGAAACGAAAAAGCCCACCTTTGCAGGTGGGCTTTTTCGTCTTGAATATGGTGGGTCGTGTAGGATTCGAACCTACGACCAATTGGTTAAAAGCCAACTGCTCTACCGACTGAGCTAACGACCCAAGTATGAGGTGGTCGGGGTAGAGAGATTCGAACTCCCGACATCCTGCTCCCAAAGCAGGCGCGCTACCGGACTGCGCTATACCCCGATTGGAAGTTGGCTCCGCGACCTGGACTCGAACCAGGGACCCAATGATTAACAGTCATTTGCTCTACCGACTGAGCTATCGCGGAACGTCTTTCTTCCAACCCTGGACGCTTCCGGTGTTGCTGGATTCGCGTCTCAGAGGCGCGCCATTTTACGGATGCGCGCGGGCATGTCAACCCTCTGATCCAAAAAGTTTTTCTTCTTTTTCCACGAGCGACAAAACGGCCCTTCCACTGCATGCGGCAGCGCTCTCGCGCCTACCGGACGCCCATGAAAAAGCCCCGCCGAAGCGGGGCTTTCCCTGTCCGCCCCCGAAGAGGTCAGGCGAAGACGATCTCGTCGCCTTCCACCTTCGCCGAGATACTGGCACCCGGCGCGAATTTGCCGGCCAGGATCAGTTGCGCCAGCGGGTTCTCGATCCAGCGCTGGATGGCCCGCTTCAGCGGGCGTGCGCCATAGACCGGGTCGAAGCCGACGGCGATCAGCTTGTCCAGCGCCTCCTGGCTCAGTTCCAGGCTCAGCTCGCGCTCGGCCAGGCGCTTGCGCAGGCGACCGAGCTGGATCTCGGCGATGCCGGCGATCTGCTCGCGAGCCAGCGGCTCGAACACCACCACTTCGTCGATCCGGTTGATGAATTCCGGACGGAAGTGCGCATTGACCGCGTCCATCACTGCGGCACGTTGCGCCTCGCGGTCGCCGGCCAGCTCCTGGATCTGCGCCGAACCGAGGTTGGAGGTCATCACCACCACGGTGTTGCGGAAGTCCACCGTACGCCCGTGACTGTCGGTCAGGCGTCCGTCCTCGAGCACCTGGAGGAGAATGTTGAATACATCCGGATGGGCCTTCTCCACCTCGTCCAGCAGCACCACCGAGTAGGGCTTGCGGCGGATCGCCTCGGTCAGGTAGCCGCCTTCCTCGAAGCCGACGTAGCCCGGAGGCGCGCCGATCAGGCGGGCCACCGAGTGTTTCTCCATGAACTCGGACATATCGATCCGCACCAGCGCCTCCTCGGTATCGAAGAGGAACTCGGCAAGCGCCTTGCACAACTCGGTCTTGCCCACCCCGGTCGGGCCGAGGAAGAGGAACGAGCCGCTCGGCCGGTTCGGATCGGCGAGGCCGGCGCGCGAACGGCGCACGGCGTTGGACACGGCGACTACCGCCTCGTCCTGGCCGATCACTCGCCGATGCAGCTCCTGCTCCATGCGCAGCAGCTTCTCGCGCTCGCCCTCGAGCATCTTCGACACCGGGATACCGGTCCACTTGGAAACCACTTCGGCGATTTCCTCGTCGGTCACCTTGTTGCGCAGCAACTGGTTCTCGGTCTTGCCGTGCTGGTCGACCATCTGCAGGCTGCGCTCCAGGTCCGGGATGGTCTGGTACTGGATGCGCGCCATGCTCTCGAGGTCGCCCTTGCGCCGCGCCGCCTCCATTTCCTGCTTGGCCTGCTCGATCTTCTGCTGGATCTGCGCCGAGCCCTGTACCTCGGCCTTCTCGGACTTCCAGATCTCCTCGAGGTCGGCGTATTCGCGCTCGAGCTTGACGATATCCTCCTCCAGCTTGGCCAGGCGCTTCCTGGTGGCTTCGTCGTCTTCCTTCTTCAGCGCCTCGCGCTCGATCTTCAGCTGGATCAGGCGACGGTCGAGACGATCCAGTTCCTCCGGCTTGGAGTCGATCTCCATGCGGATGCGGCTGGCGGCCTCGTCGATCAGGTCGATGGCCTTGTCCGGCAGTTGCCGATCGGTGATGTAGCGGTGCGACAGCTTGGCCGCGGCGATGATCGCGCCGTCGGTGATGCTCACCCCGTGGTGCACTTCATAGCGTTCCTTGAGGCCACGGAGGATGGCGATGGTGTCTTCCTCGCTCGGCTCGTCCACCAGCACCTTCTGGAAGCGGCGCTCCAGCGCAGCATCCTTCTCGATGTACTGGCGATACTCGTCGAGGGTAGTAGCACCGACGCAGTGCAGCTCGCCGCGCGCCAGAGCCGGCTTGAGCATGTTGCCGGCGTCCATGGCGCCTTCCGCCTTGCCGGCGCCGACCATGGTGTGCAGTTCGTCGATGAACAGGATGACCCGACCTTCCTGCTTGCCCAGTTCGTTCAGGACCGCCTTCAGGCGTTCCTCGAACTCGCCGCGGAACTTGGCACCGGCGATCAGCGCCCCCATGTCCAGGGCCAGCAGGCGCTTGTCCTTGAGGCCGTCCGGCACTTCGCCGTTGATGATGCGCTGGGCCAGGCCCTCGACGATGGCGGTCTTGCCGACGCCGGGTTCGCCGATCAACACCGGGTTGTTCTTGGTCCGCCGCTGCAGGACCTGGATGGTCCGGCGGATCTCGTCGTCGCGACCGATCACCGGGTCGAGCTTGCCTTCCTCGGCGCGCTTGGTCATGTCGACGGTGTACTTGTCCAGCGCCTGGCGCGACTCCTCGACGTTCGGGTCGTTCACCGCTTCGCCGCCGCGCAGGTTGGCCACGGCATTCTCCAGCGCCTTGCGCGACACGCCCTGGCCGAGCAGCAGCTTGCCGAGCCTGGTGTTCTCGTCCATCGCGGCCAGCAATACCAGCTCGCTGGAGATGAACTGGTCGCCCTTCTGCTGGGCCAGGCGGTCAGCCTGGTTGAGCAGGCGTGCGAGATCCTGGGACAGGTTCACGTCGCCGGTCGGGCTCTGGATCTTCGGCAGCGCGTCGAGTTCTTTGTTGAGGCCGCTGCGCAGGGCGGCGATATCGAAGCCGACCTGCATCAGCAGGGGCTTGATCGAACCGCCTTGCTGCTCGAGCAGGGCGGAAAGCAGGTGCACCGGCTCGATGGCCGGATGGTCATGGCCAACGGCCAGGGACTGGGCGTCGGAGAGCGCCAGTTGCAGCTTGCTGGTCAAACGGTCTATTCGCATGGGTCGTCCTTCCTTCTATAGAGCGGGCCGGAACGATGGGTGTCCCTGATGAAGAAAAGCCCGCCGAGATGACTCAATAGATAAGGGCGATTTTCCGCGGTTCAAGCGACCGGGCCGTGACATCGGTCAGTTGCCGCCGGATAACCTGCGCGTGCCTAGTCCTGGAGCCAGACCAGGCTGGCAAAACGGCCGGTACGCGACGAGCGGCGGTAGGAATAGAAGCGCTCGGTATCGCTGAAGGTGCACAAGCCGCCGCCATGCACGGCGGTGACGCCATGGGCGCCCAGGCGGATCCGCGCGAGTCGGTAGATGTCGGCCATGAAGCGGCCCGGATTGGCGCTAGGTACGAAAGCCGAGCGCGCCTCGGCGTGCGCAGCGACGAATGCATCGCGGACCTCGCCGCCGACCTCGAAGGCCTGCGGGCCGATCGCCGGCCCCAGCCAGACCAGCAGTTCGTCGCCGGGCACGCCCAGGCTGTCCACCGTCGCCTCCAGCACGCCCGCCGCCAGCCCGCGCCAGCCGGCATGGGCCGCGGCCACGCGGGTGCCCGAGCGGTCGCAGAACAACGCCGGCAGGCAGTCGGCGGTCATGATCGTACAGGCAACGCCCGGCATCGCGCTCCAACTGGCGTCGGCCCTCGGCACCCGGCTCGGGTCGGCCTCCACCACCGTCACTCCGTGCACCTGTTCCAACCAGCTCGGCCGGCATTCCAGGCGTTCGGTCAGGCGTCGGCGGTTTTCTTCCACGGCGCGCGGATCGTCGTCGACGTGGGCGCCAAGGTTCAGACTGTCGAAGGGTGCCTGGCTGACCCCGCCACTGCGCGTGGTCACGCAGGCCCGCACACGGGCCGGCGCCGGCCAGTCGGGGGTCAGCCAGGCGTTCATCCGACGAACGCCTCGCGATCCTGGCGCAACAGGCTGAGCAGCCAGAGGAAGTCTTCCGGCAGCGGCGACTCCCACTTCATGCGCACGCCGGTGGCCGGGTGATCCAGTTCGAGGAAGCGCGCGTGCAGAGCCTGCCGGGGGAATTCGCGAAGAGTCTGGACCAGGGTCTGGCTGGCCACCGGGGGAATCCTGAAGCGCCCACCGTAGACCGGATCGCCGACCAGGGGATAGCCGATATGGCTCATGTGCACGCGGATCTGGTGGGTACGCCCGGTCTCCAGCTTGACCCGGGTATGGGTGTGCGCACGGAAGCGTTCCAGCACGCGGTAATGGCTGACCGCCACCTTGCCGGCGTCGACCACCGCCATCTTCTGCCGCTGCACGCCATGCCGTCCGATCGGCGCATCGATGGTGCCGCCGGAGGTGATCACGCCGATCACGATCGCCTCGTAGATGCGGCTGACCGACCGTGCCTGCAGTTGCGCCACCAGCTTGGTGTGGGCCTCCAGCGTCTTGGCCACTACCATCAGGCCGGTCGTGTCCTTGTCCAGCCGGTGGACGATCCCGGCGCGCGGCACATTGGCGATGTCCGGGACATGGTAGAGCAAGGCATTCAGCAGGGTGCCGTCCTGATGGCCGGCAGCCGGATGGACCACCAGGCCGGCGGGCTTGTCAATCACCAGGATGTGCTCGTCCTCGTAGACGATTTCCAGCTCGATGTCCTGTGCGAGCCACTCGCCCTGGGCTTCCTGCTCTGCCTCCAGGACCAGTTGCGCGCCGCTGTGGACGATGTCGCGCGGGCGCAGCACGGCGCCGTCGACGGTCAGGCGACCGTCCTTGATCCAGCCGGCCAGACGGGAGCGGGAGTGTTCGGGAAAAAGCTGGGCGGCGATCTGGTCGAGACGCTGGCCACCCAGCTCGAACGGCACCTCGGCCGCGCGTTGAATCATATCGGACATGAGTAGGAGACGATGCTCAGCGCGGCTTTTGGAATCGGCTACGCGCTGTGGTTAAATACGGGGTCTTTGTCCCAGGGGGTGCCTGGGGCGCCAATCATAACAGACGGTTGAGGCCAAGCCGACCGTCCCAGGGACGCAAGCCGCCATGCAAGTGAAACACCTGCTGCTGATCGCCATCCTCGCCCTCACCGCAGCCTGCTCCTCGAACAAGGAGACTGTCGACGAGAACCTGAGCGAGAGCCAGCTGTACCAGCAGGCGCAGGACGACCTCAACAACAAGAGCTACAACAGCGCCGTCACCAAGCTGAAAGCCCTCGAATCGCGCTATCCCTTCGGCCGCTACGCCGAGCAGGCCCAGCTCGAGCTGATCTACGCCAACTACAAGAACATGGAGCCCGAAGCCGCCCGCGCCGCCGCCGAACGCTTCATCCGCCTGCATCCGCAGCACCCCAACGTCGACTACGCCTACTACCTCAAAGGCCTGTCCTCCTTCGACCAGGACCGCGGCCTGCTGGCGCGCTTCCTGCCGCTGGACATGACCAAGCGCGACCCGGGCGCCGCCCGCGACTCCTTCAACGAGTTCGCCCAGCTCACCAGCCGCTTCCCCAACAGCCGCTACGCCCCGGACGCCAAGGCGCGCATGGTGTACCTGCGCAACCTGCTGGCGGCCTACGAAGTGCACGTCGGCCACTACTACCTGAAGCGCCAGGCCTATGTCGCCGCCGCCAACCGCGGTCGCTACGTGGTGGAGAACTTCCAGGAAACCCCGGCCGTCGGCGATGGCCTGGCGATCATGGTCGAAGCCTACCGTCGCCTGGGTCTCGACGACCTGGCCAGCACCAGCCTGGAAACCCTCAAGCTGAACTATCCGGATAACGCCAGCCTCAAGGATGGCGAGTTCGTCGCCCGCGAAAGCGAGGCCGACACCCGCTCCTGGCTGGCCAAGGCCACCCTGGGCCTGATCGAAGGCGGCGAGCCGCCGCCGCACATGGAAACCCAGGCCGCCAAGGACGTGATCAAGCAGTACGAGGATGCCGAGCGGGAGATCCCCGCCGAACTGAAGCCGGAAAACCAGGATCACAGCGCCGACGACGAGAAGCCGGAGAGCGATGACGACGAGGACTCCGGTCGCTCCTGGTGGAGCTACATGACCTTCGGTCTCTTCGACTGATCGCACGAAACACCGAAGGGAGGCGCAGGCCTCCCTTCTTTTTGCCCGCCGCCATGCCTCTCCCAGCGCCAAACGCCGCACAGCCTGGACCTTCCCGTCTGGGATCGAGCCGGCGGCTTGGCTAAACTGCAGCTTTCTCCAGCCTCCGAGATCACCATGGGCCTTTTCCGCCTCCTGTTCTGGATCGCCCTGATCGCCATCGCGTTCTGGCTCTGGCGTCGCTTTACCCGTCCCACTCCGCGCCAGCAGCAACGTCCGCAGGACGAGCCGAGCGCATCGCCGATGGTCCGCTGCGCCCATTGCGGCGTCCACGTGCCGCAGGCCAACGCCCTCGCCCACGAACAACGCTGGTATTGCAGCCAGGCGCACCTGCGCCAGGACCAGGGCGACCGTGCGCGCTGAACGGCTACGGCTGAGCGAGGAGCAGGGGCAACGCATCCTCCGTCTGTACCACCTGTACCGCCTGACCATCGGCCTGGTACTGGTCCTGCTGATCTCCAGCGAACTGGAAGATCAGGTCCTCAAGCTCGTCCACCCTGAACTGTTCCATGTCGGCAGTTGGTGCTACCTGGTCTTCAACATCCTGGTCGCGCTGTTCCTGCCGCCGTCGCGGCAATTGCTGCCGATCTTCATCCTCGCGCTCACCGACGTGCTGATGCTTTGCGGCCTGTTCTACGCAGGTGGCGGCGTACCCAGCGGCATCGGCAGCCTGCTGGTGGTGGCGGTGGCCATTGCCAACATCCTGCTGCGCGGGCGCATCGGCCTGGTCATCGCGGCGGCGGCCAGCCTCGGCCTGCTCTACCTGACCTTCTTCCTCAGCCTGAGCAGTCCGGACGCCACCAACCACTACGTCCAGGCCGGCGGCCTCGGCACCCTGTGCTTCGCCGCCGCGCTGGTGATCCAGGCTCTGGTGCGGCGCCAGGAGCAGACCGAAACGCTGGCCGAAGAACGCGCCGAGACGGTCGCCAACCTGGAGGAACTCAACGCATTGATCCTGCAGCGCATGCGCACCGGCATCCTCGTGGTCGATAGCCGTCAGGCCATCCTCCTCGCCAACCAGGCCGCCCTCGGCCTGCTCAGGCAGGACGACGTGCAGGGCGCCAGCCTCGGCCGCCACAGCCCGATGCTGATGCACTGCATGAAGCAATGGCGCCTGAATCCCAGCCTCCGTCCGCCGACGCTCAAGGTGGTGCCGGATGGCCCGACGGTGCAACCCAGCTTTATCAGCCTCAACCGCGAAGACGACCAGCACGTGCTGATCTTCCTCGAAGACATTTCGCAGATCGCCCAGCAGGCGCAGCAGATGAAGCTGGCCGGTCTTGGCCGCCTGACCGCCGGCATCGCCCATGAGATCCGCAACCCGCTGGGCGCGATCAGCCACGCCGCCCAACTGCTGCAGGAGTCAGAGGAACTGGATGCCCCGGACCGACGCCTGACGCAGATCATCCAGGACCAGTCGAAGCGGATGAACCTGGTCATCGAGAACGTCCTGCAGCTCTCCCGTCGCCGCCAGGCCGAACCGCAGCAGCTCGACCTGAAGGAGTGGCTTCAGCGGTTCGTCGACGAATACCCCGGCAGGCTGCGCAACGACAGCCAACTGCACCTGCAGCTCGGTGCCGGCGACATCCAGACCCGCATGGACCCACACCAGTTGAACCAGGTGCTGAGCAACCTGGTGCAGAACGGTCTTCGCTACAGCGCCCAGGCGCACGGGCGCGGCCAGGTCTGGCTGAGCCTCGCGCGCGACCCGGAGAGCGACCTGCCGGTGCTGGAAGTCATCGACGACGGTCCCGGCGTACCGGCGGACAAACTGAACAACCTGTTCGAACCCTTCTTTACTACAGAAAGCAAAGGCACCGGCCTGGGCCTCTATCTCTCCCGCGAACTCTGCGAGAGCAACCAGGCACGGATCGACTACCGCAATCGCGAGGAAGGCGGCGGCTGCTTCCGCATCACCTTCGCCCACCCGCGCAAACTCAGCTGACGGAAGCCGCACGCATGAGCCGACAAAAAGCCCTGATCGTCGACGATGAACCGGATATCCGCGAACTGCTGGAAATCACTCTCGGCCGCATGAAGCTGGACACCCGCAGCGCCCGCAACGTCAAGGAAGCCCGCGAGTTGCTGGCCCGCGAGCCGTTCGACCTGTGCCTCACCGACATGCGCCTGCCGGACGGCAGCGGCCTCGATCTGGTCCAGTACATCCAGCAGCGCCATCCACAGACCCCGGTGGCCATGATCACCGCGTACGGCAGCCTGGACACCGCGATCCAGGCGCTCAAGGCCGGTGCCTTCGACTTCCTCACCAAACCGGTCGACCTCGGTCGCTTGCGGGAGCTGGTGGCAACCGCCCTACGCTTGCGCAACCCGGAAGCCGAGGAAGCGCCGGTGGACAACCGCCTGCTCGGCGAGTCGCCGCCGATGCGCGCCCTGCGCAACCAGATCGGCAAGCTGGCGCGCAGCCAGGCGCCGGTCTACATCAGTGGCGAGTCCGGCAGCGGCAAGGAACTGGTGGCGCGCCTGATCCACGAGCAGGGGCCACGTATCGAGCGGCCGTTCGTGCCGGTGAACTGCGGCGCGATTCCCTCCGAGCTGATGGAAAGCGAGTTCTTCGGCCACAAGAAAGGCAGCTTCACTGGCGCTATCGAAGACAAGCAGGGCCTGTTCCAGGCCGCCAGCGGTGGCACCCTGTTCCTCGACGAAGTCGCCGACCTGCCGATGGCCATGCAGGTCAAACTGCTCCGGGCGATCCAGGAAAAGGCCGTGCGCGCGGTCGGCGGCCAGCAGGAGGTCGCCGTCGACGTGCGCATCCTCTGCGCCACCCACAAGGACCTCGCCGCCGAAGTCGGCGCCGGGCGCTTCCGCCAGGACCTCTACTACCGCCTCAACGTCATCGAGCTGCGCGTACCACCGCTGCGCGAACGCCGCGAGGACATCCCGCTGCTCGCCGAACGCATCCTCAAGCGCCTGGCCGGCGACACCGGCCTGCCGGCCGCCAGGCTGACCGGCGACGCACAGGAGAAGCTGAAGAACTACCGCTTCCCGGGCAACGTCCGCGAGCTGGAAAACATGCTGGAGCGCGCCTATACCCTGTGCGAAGACGACCAGATCCAGCCTCACGACCTGCGCCTGGCCGATGCGCCGGGTGCCAGCCAGGAAGGCGCCGCGAGCCTGAGCGAAATCGACAACCTCGAGGACTACCTGGAAGACATCGAGCGCAAGCTGATCATGCAGGCACTCGAGGAGACCCGCTGGAACCGCACCGCCGCGGCCCAGCGCCTGGGCCTGACGTTCCGCTCGATGCGCTACCGCCTGAAAAAGCTGGGCATCGACTGAAAGTGAAAAGGCCTGTCCGAAGACAGGCCTTTTGGTTTTCGCTCCTCAGAGGCGACCAGCCGGGGCGTAGGGGGCCGGGTCGATGATCGGTTCCCGCCCGCTCATGAGATCCGCCAGCAGACGGCACGACGCCGGTGCCAGGACCAGCCCGTTGCGGTAGTGCCCGGTATTCAGCCAGAGCCCGTCGAAGCCAGGCACCGGACCGATATAGGGGATGCCTTCGGGAGAGCCCGGGCGCAACCCTGCCCAGTGGGCCACCGGCTGCATGTCCGCCAGTTCCGGCAACAGTTCTGCCGCAGACGCCCTGAGGCTTTCCAGCGCCTCGTCGGTCGGCGTCTTGTCGAAGCCCGAATGTTCCAAGGTGCTGCCGATCAGGATGTGGCCGTCGCGCCGCGGAATCGCGTAGCGCCCCTTGGCCAGCACCATGCGCGGCAGGAAATCCGCCGCGCACTTGTAGAGGATCATCTGACCTTTCACCGGTACCACGGGCAGTTCCAGGCCAAGCGGCTTCAACAACTCGCCGCTCCAGGCGCCTGCCGCCAGCAGCACCTTGTCGCCACGGATCTCGCCACGCGAGGTCGCCACGCCGACCACTCGATCGCCGTCGCGCAACCAGCCGCGCACCTCCGTCTGTTCATGCAACTCGAGATTGGCGAATTGTTGCAGGGATGCCCGCAATGAGCGCGCCAGGCGAGGATTGCGCACATTGGCCACGCCCGACATGTAGACCGCCCGCTGGAAGCCTGCGCCCAGCCCGGGCACCGCCGCGTAGGCCTCCTCGATCGGCACTTCCTTCAACGGCCGGGTGTGGTTGCGTGCCCACTGCAGTGCCTCGGTCTGGTCGTCCAGGTCCAGCCAGTACAGGCCAACGGTATGGACCTCGGGATCGAGCCCGGTCTCGTCGAGCAAACGCTGCCCCAGGGCCGGGTAGAAGTCCTGCGACCAGTGCGCCAGGGCGGTCACCGCCGGGCTGTAGCGCCACGGATAGAGCGGCGAGACGATCCCGCCTCCCGCCCAGGATGCCTCACGCCCACTCTCGCCCCGCTCCACCAGGGTCACCCGCAGTCCGGCGAGCGCCAGCTCCCGGGCGGTCAACAGGCCGATGACGCCAGCGCCTACCACTACTACATCTCTACTCACCACAGGGCTCCTACCGATTTGCCAGGAACAGAGAAATATCACTCAAAGGGATCAGATGCTGACGAATTGCCTGCTTCAACGAACTCAGTCGAATCTGTCCCGGTGAAAAGCCCATCATACCCGCAGAGGTATTCATCCCATGAAATCGAGCGGCTTCAACTTGGTCGAACTATCGATAGTCCTATTGATCCTTGCGATAGGCCTGACAATTGCGCTGCCCACCCTCCACGACAGAATGAAGCGGGACATTAGCCGTGCTACTCGTGACAGCCTGACTAGTCATCTGATGGCTGCGCGGGCTAGCAGCATACAGAACGGCGTGATCATCGAGGTCTGCGGTAGCGGTGACGGCAGTACCTGCAGCGAGGAATGGCATCTCGGCTGGTTCAGCCGTAACGACAGGAGCCAACAGATACTGGCCCGGCATGAAAATACGAGTCGCACCGATATTCATTGGCGGGGCTTCGACAAGCGACTGCGCTACCTGCCTAATGGCACCAGCCCTACAGGTAACGGGCGTTTCTTCGAATGTAAGGACGATCGCATCGAGTGGCAATTGGTGCTCAATCGGCAAGGCCGCCTCAGGGTGGCGGGAAAGAGCGAAAATAAAAAGCTCTCTTACCTGTGCTCCAGGCGGTGAGAGAACTGTTTCACATACCGTTTGCCAGTCATCCCACTCTCCGCTCCGGCTGTCTCTGCTACAGGGACAATGCGCTCTCCACTAGGCAAGATTATCTGGCCCTTTTCCTTGTGGAGTACTGCATGCGCTCTATTTGTCGCAGCGCCGGCTTTTCCCTGATCGAGTTGATGATGGTGTTGGTTCTGGTCGCCATATTCGCCAGCATTGCCGTACCCAGTTTCAACGCCTTGATCGAGCGCAACCGAATCCAGACTGCCAGCGAGGAACTCTACAGCCTGCTTCAGTACGCTCGCAGCGAAGCTGTAAACCGTCATGCCAATGTGAGCATCAGGGCGACGCAGAACAATGACTGGGCAAAAGGCCTGGAAATCATCAGCGGCGCGACCACCGTGCAAAAGCACCAAGGTTTCCAGCAGGTCTCGCTATCCGCCAGCAGTGCGACTGCGGAGCTGACCTTCAACGCTACCGGCACACTTAGCAACCAGGCTGCAAACATTGACATAAAGGTCTGCTTCGCCGGTGACAAAAGTACAGGACGTCTGCTTACCGTTCAGCCCAGTGGACGCGTGATCCTGTACCCATCTTCAAAGCAACCGGACAGCTGTAACTGAGGAAAGCCCATGTCTCGAGAAACGGGTTTCAGCATGATCGAAGTACTGGTTGCTCTGGTGCTGATCAGCATTGGCGTACTGGGCATGGTTGCCATGCAAGGGCGCACGATCCAGTACACGCAGGAGTCGGTACAACGCAATGCCGCAGCAATGCTTGCTAGCGACCTGATGGAAATAATGCGTGCGGACCCAGATGCCGTACTCAATCTACGCGCCCAACTACGCGAAGACTCGGTCTACTACAAGGCCAAGGGCAGCGACTTTCCCGCAGCCCCAGCGCGCTGCGCGCCATTGCCAGCAGATGCTAAGGAACGTCTCGGCTGCTGGGCCCAACAGGCCTCGAAAGACTTGCCGGGAGCCTCCGCACTCTTGAATAGCCAATTCTACATTTGTCGCAGCCCAACCCCGGGTACCTGCGACAACACCAAAGGCTCGGCCATCGAAATCCAGGTTGCCTGGCGAGCCATGGATGGAGCGTGTTTCAACGCCTCTGACTCCACCTTGTGCACCTACAGCGTCCGCTCCGAATTGTGAGAACAAGCATGCTCTTCAGCAAAATGCAGAAAGGCCTATCGATGGTAGAACTGCTCGTGGCACTCGCTATAAGCAGCTTCCTGATCCTGGGGATCAGCCAGATCTACATCGACAACAAACGCAACTATCTTTTCCAGCAAGGCCAGGCCGGCAACCAGGAAAATAGCCGCTTCGTTCTTATGCTGCTGCAGCAACAACTGGATAAGACAGCCTATCGTCGCCTTCACGACGACAACATGGAGAATGCTTTCAAATCCGCGACATTCAATGGCTGTCGTGCATTTGTGGCTGGCGAGACTATCGCTGCGGCAACTGCCCTCAAGGCGGGTGAGTACGGTGTCTGCTTGCGCTATCAACCCGCCTACAAAGGGGAGCATGATTGCCTCGGTAATGAAATTACCGGAGTTCCGGAAAAGCCCTTCACAAATACTCCCCCTGTCGTCGTTCGCCTGGTCTACCTACCGAGCGCCGGTACCCTGAGTTGCAGTCGTCCCGATATCGCCCAGTCGAAATCGGGAGAATTGGTCAGTGGTCTCACAGACTTCCGCTTGGAAGCGGGGGTCGGGCCAGCAGATCGTAGCGAACGCAAAGTATCCAGCTTCGTCGCACTACAGGATGTCGCCGGTCGTCCTATCCGAGCATTGCGCTTCTCAATCCTGGCAGGCAGCGACAATACAAGCCTGCGCACAGGAGATGATAGCCAGGCACGCGATCGCTGGATCGTCCTTTATCCCGAGAGCAAAAGCGCCATCGAGGCCGCAGACAAAGGCCAGATTTACCAAATAGCGCGTGGTAACCAAACCATCAGGAATCTCATGCCATGACCCTGCGCCATACCTCTCGACAGCAGGGATCCACGTTGTTGATCTCGCTGGTTATCTTGTTGATGATCACGCTCCTCGCCGTTTCCAACATGCGCGAGGTGTCACTGGAAAGCCGTATCACCGGCAATCTCATCGAACAGAAGCGCCTGCGCAATGCGGGCGAAGCTGGGCTACGCGAAGGTGAACGACGCTTTTTCAATACCATCAAGCCCCCAGAGGTCGGCAGCGGATGCGCCGATAGCAATGTCAAACGGCCTTGCATACTGAACCTGAGTGCCCTCTCCGTACCCCGAGATGACGTGCACAACAATCCGGTGGCAGCCCTGAACGGCAAGACAGATAACGCCAATTCACGTGTCTGGATGCCCTACCGAGGCAGCGATCTGAATAACCCTACGCAGATCGACAAAGACCGCGCAGTCACCTGGCAGACCATCACGGTGCCCGCTGGCGAACAGAACAACGAAGCGGAAAATCCCGAGTACGGCAACATGATGCGCGGGGTCGGCACGTTCTACTACGAAACCAACAGCCGCGCCCTCAACAAGGCGGGCGGAGAGACTGTTCTACAGGCCGTTCATGCACGCCTGTATACCAACTGACTGGAGCCAGCGCATGATCCACCAGATTACCCGCGCAGGAAAAAGCCTGCTGGCTGCAGGTTGCACCCTGAGCATCCTGTTCGCCTCTGACAGTTATGCCGCCACGGCCCTGAATGTCAGCCAGCAACCCCTGTTCCTAACCCAGGGCGTTGCTCCCAACCTGCTGTTCACTCTAGATGACTCAGGCAGTATGGCCTGGGCTTACGTGCCCGACGGTATTAGCGGGAATAGCGGCAGAGCGGGACGTTCCAGCGATTACAACGCACTGTACTACAACCCCGATTATGCTTACCAAGTGCCCAAGAAATTGACACTGTCAGGCGATCAGATCATCGTTTCCGACTATCCAGTGCCACGCTTCACAGCAGCCTGGCAGGATGGCTACGCCCAAGGCTCCACCACCAACCTGAGCAATAACTATCGCCCTCAATGGGGAACCGGCTGGCTTGGTTGCATCGATAGCAGCTGCAATACCGGGAGAGCTTATTACTATACTTATAAGGTAAGCGCTAGCTGCCCTGCACAGCCGGTGAGCAGCTCCAACTCCTGTTATACCTACAATGCTCTTCCTACCAGTCAGGAAAGCAACTTTGCGATATGGTACTCCTACTATCGCAACCGCATCCTGGCCACAAAGACCGCTGCCAACCTGGCCTTTTACAGCCTGCCGGAAAACGTGCGTCTCACTTGGGGGGCCCTGAACACCTGTAGCATCGGCGCCAACAGCAGAAGCTGCCAAAACAATGCCCTGCTCCAATTCAACAAGCAGCACAAAATCAATTTCTTCAATTGGCTGGCGAACAGCCCGGCCAGCGGCGGTACTCCTCTGCATGCGGCTCTTGACCGAGCCGGACGCTTCTTGCAAACCAACGGCACAGCTTATACCACCGAAGACGGAAAGACATATTCCTGCCGGGCCAGCTATCACATCATGATGACCGACGGTATCTGGAACGGTCGGAACGTCACCCCCGGCAATCTCGACAACCAGAACCAGACCTTTCCTGATAGCACCCTCTATAGGCCACAGCCCCCTTATGCCGACAGCAATGCCAGCTCATTGGCTGACCTGGCTTTCAAATACTGGACCACAGACTTACGTCCCAGCATCGACAATGACCTGAAGCCTTTCATGGCCTACAAGAGTGGGGACGATTCCAAGGATTACTGGGACCCTCGCAACAACCCAGCCACTTGGCAACACATGGTCAACTTTACTGTTGGCCTAGGTCTTTCCTATTCGCTCACATTGAACTCTGCACCAACTTGGACAGGCAGCACCTTTGGCAACTACGAGGAGTTGATGGCTGGAAGCAAGGCTTGGCCCAGCGTCGGTAACGACGCCGCACCCGGTAACGTCTACGACCTCTGGCATGCAGCTATCAACTCTCGTGGAGACTTCTTTAGCGCGGAATCACCGGACTCTCTGGTTCAGGCTTTCAATAAGATCCTGACACGGATTTCCGAGCGCAACACCTCCTCCTCCAAACCAGCAATGACTTCCGCGCTGCAGGATGACGGAACCGGCGACAAGCTGATCCGCTACAGCTACCAGTCCAGCTTTGCCAGTGACAAGAACTGGGCGGGCGACCTTATACGTTACAAGGTGGAGTCAACTTCCACCGGTTCGACCAAAACCCAGGAATGGAGCGCCGGCGCACTGCTGGACAACCGAGCTCCCGCTACCCGTAATATTTACATCGCCAGCAATAGCGGAACCAACCGCCTTAAGCCTTTCACATGGAGCAATATTGAGGGAAGTCAGTTAGCCACTTGGCTGAACCGCAACCCGGACAAGGACAATCAGGCCGACACCAAAGGAGCACAGCGGGTCGACTTCATCCGTGGCCAGCAGAATATGGATGGATTCCGGCAACGACAGGCGGTGTTAGGGGACATCGTGCACTCGTCTCCAGCCGTGGTCGGACCGGCCCAATACCTCACTTATCTGGCCAACCCCATCGAACCCAGCGGCGACTACGGCACATTCAAGACAGAGGCAGACCAGCGCAGCCCTAGAGTTTATGTTGGATCCAACGATGGCATGTTGCATGGTTTCAACATCAAAACCGGCGTGGAAGAGTTCGCTTTCATCCCTACAGCAGTATTCGAAAAGCTTAACAAGCTTACCGGCATCAGCTACCAGGGCGGTGCCCACCAATATTTCGTCGACGCTACACCGGTCGTCAGCGATGCCTTTTTCGATGGAGCTTGGCACACTGTTCTGATCGGAACGCTTGGTGCTGGAGGTCGCGGCCTGTTCGCACTCGATGTAACCAAGCCGGACGATGTCAAGCTGCTTTGGGAATACGATAGCAGTACCGACTCGGACCTTGGTTACACCTTCTCCAAACCTACCGTAGCCAGACTGCACAGCGGACAATGGGCAGTAGTTACCGGCAACGGCTATGGAAGCGATAATGACAAGGCAGCTTTACTGCTGATTGATTTGAAAAAGGGAACGCTGATCAAGAAGCTGGAAGTCCAAAGCGAGCGCGGAATAGCCAATGGCCTATCGACGCCTCGCCTGGCTGATAACAACAGCGATGGCATTGCTGACTACGCCTATGCTGGCGATCTGCAGGGAAATATCTGGCGCTTCGATTTGATCGGCAATACCCGCAACGACGACCCAGACACAAATACCTCTATCAATCCCTTCAAGCCCGGAGATGTAGATCCTTCTGCTTTCAGAGTATCGTTCAGCGGCGCCCCGCTTTTCCGTGCTCGCGCCGACAACAATACTCGTCAGCCCATCACGGCTCCGCCTACCTTGGTACGCCATCCTAGCCGTAAGGGCTACATCGTCATCGTAGGTACAGGAAAATACTTCGAGGACGATGACGCTCAGGCCGATACCAGCCGAGCCATGACGCTCTATGGTATCTGGGATCGCCAGACCAAGGGCGAAAGCGCAAACAGTACCCCAACCATCGACCGCAACGCCCTCACAGCCCAAACCATGACAACAGAGGCGAACTCCACATTCGGTAGCGTGAACAGGAATATTCGGCTTATTAGCCAAAACCCGGTGAAGTGGTACAAAGACGGAGCAACCGGTACCGCGAACTCGGATGTGGCTAGCTATGGCTGGCGACTGAATCTGGAGGTCAATAGCAGCAAGAAAGGCGAAATGATGATCGAAGATATGTTCGCTGCCGGCCAAGTGCTTCTATTGCAGACCTTGACACCGAACGACGACCCTTGTGACAGCGGCTCTACCAGCTGGACCTACGGCCTCAATCCATATACTGGCGGACGTACCAGTTTCACCGTCTTCGATCTCAAACGTGCGGGTATAGTGGACTCTGGCTCGGATTACAACGGCTCGGTCGTATCCGCCTTCCAACAGGATGGACTAGGTGGCTTGGCCATTACCCAGAACGAACAGCGTCAATCCGAGGCTTGCACTGGTGATGAGTGCATCATCTTCAACCCCAGCGACAAGAGTAACGGACGACAAACCTGGCGGGTCGTCGAGGAGAAATGAACATGAACCCCTTACGTCTTCTCGCCACAGCTCTTGCAGCTCTAGCTCTGGCTTGCCCAACCTTTGCCTTGAGTGCCACGAATACGTTCGAGAATGTGGGCGTGGTCGAGGATGTTCATCCTGCCGCCGGTCTGGTAGTAGTCGATGGGCAGACATATCGCTTGCCCAACCGTGTCCAACAACAGGACTCGCCGGTCATATTCTTGGTACGTCAGGGACAGACAGTGTCTTTCTCCGGCAAACTCACCAGCGACCTGCCAGAAATCGAGTCGTTCTACATTATCAAGCAGGCCCCTCTCGTTCCCTTCGGATCGGAGCAGCAACAATGAAGTCGAACAGAGGCTTCACTCTCATCGAGTTGATGATCGTCGTAGTAATCATCGCTATTCTTGCTGGTATCGCCTACCCCAGCTACGACGAATACGTGAAGCGCGGGAATCGCACCGAAGGACAGGCATTACTCAGCGAAGCAGCCGCTACTCAAGAGCGCTATTTTTCACAGAACAATACTTATATCACTACCCAAGCCGACATCGGCAAGCTGCATATGCGCAACACATCGGGCACCACAGTGAAGTCCTCCACAGGCAAATACAGCCTTACCGTCGATACGGTAGCCAACGACGGAGGTTATCGCCTTATCGCCAACCAGGCATTCAACGATCTTGATTGTGGCAACCTGACCTTGACCGCCAACGGCGAGAAAGGCCGGACTGGAAGCAAGAAGAGCGTTGCAGAATGCTGGCGCTAAAGCGCCGAAACAAGAAAAAGGCAAAGCCCGGCATAAGCCGGGCTTTTTCAGGTGCGCAAAAATTCCGATTACAAAGCCTTGACCCGCAGTTCCTTGGGCATCGAGAAGGTAATGTTCTCCTCCCGTCCCTCCAGTTCCTGCTCTTCCGACGCCCCCCACTCACGTAGCTGGGCGATCACTCCGCGCACCAGCACTTCCGGCGCGGAGGCGCCTGCGGTGATTCCGATGCGACGCACACCGTCGAACCAGCCGCGTTGCATGTCCTCGGCGCCGTCGATCAGGTAGGCCGGCGTGCCCATCCGCTCGGCGAGTTCGCGCAGGCGGTTGGAGTTGGAACTGTTGGGGCTGCCCACCACCAGGACCATGTCGCACTGGTCGGCCAGTTCCTTCACGGCATCCTGGCGGTTCTGGGTGGCATAGCAGATGTCGTTCTTGCGCGGCCCCTGGATCTGCGGGAACTTGGCGCGCAGGGCATCGATGACCTTCGAGGTGTCGTCCATCGACAGGGTGGTCTGGGTCACGTAGTGCAGGGCTTCGGGCTTGCGCACCTCCAGCGCGGCGACGTCGGCCTCGTCCTCCACCAGGTAGATGGCACCGCCGTTGCTGGCATCGTACTGGCCCATGGTGCCTTCCACCTCGGGGTGGCCTTCATGCCCGATCAGCACGCATTCGTGGCCGTCGCGGCTGTAGCGCACCACTTCCATGTGCACCTTGGTCACCAGCGGGCAGGTCGCGTCGAAAACCTTCAGGCCGCGCCCCTCGGCTTCCTTGCGGACCGCCTGGGAAACGCCGTGGGCGCTGAAGATGACGATGACGTTGTCCGGCACCTGATCGAGTTCCTCGACGAAGATGGCGCCGCGCTGGCGCAGGTTGTCCACGACGAACTTGTTGTGCACCACCTCGTGACGCACGTAGATCGGCGGGCCGAAGACATCGAGGGCACGGTTGACGATCTCGATGGCGCGATCCACGCCGGCGCAGAAGCCGCGGGGATTGGCGAGTTTGATTTGCATGGCGGTCTCGTGGGCGACGCGGTGATTGGACGAATGAACCTTGCTACCGCCCTCCCCGCTTGGGAAGGGCGCAGCGACCGACGGTTCAGGCCGGCTGGACGTCAATGATCTCGACTTCGAAGGCCAGGGTCTTGCCGGCCAGCGGATGATTGAAGTCGACGGTCACCTGCTGCTCATCGAACGCCTTGACCACGCCCGGCAGTTCGGTCTTGGCCGCGTCGTTGAAGATCACCAGCAGGCCCTCGGCCAGCTCCATGTCCTGGAACTGGTCGCGCGGCATGATCTGCACGTTCTGCGGATTCGGCTGGCCGAAGCCCTGTTCGGGAAGAATGCTCAGGGTGCGCTTGTCGCCAGCCTTCAAGCCGAACAGCGCCTGTTCGAAGCCCGGCAGCAGGTTGCCGTCGCCGACCTTGAACGAGGCCGGCTGCTTGTCGAAGGTGCTGTCGACGACGTTGCCGTCCTCCAGCTTGAGGGCGAAATGCAGGGTGACGCGGCTCTCCTGGCCAATGCGGGTCGACTCAGCCATGGGCGGCTTCTCCGGATTTCTTCGATCTGAACATGTCGAGCGCCAGCATGACGGCACCGACGGTGATGGCGCTATCGGCCAGGTTGAACGCCGGGAAGTACCAGCGGTTCTGCCAGTGCACCAGGATGAAGTCCACCACGTGGCCAAGGACCATGCGGTCGTAGAGGTTGCCCAGGGCGCCGCCGAGCACCAGCGCCAGGGCGATGGCCAACCAGGTCTCGCCTTTCTTCAGGCGTTTCAGCCAGACCACCAGGATCGCGCTGACGACGATGGCGATCAGGGCGAACAGCCAGCGCTGCCAGCCCGAGCTGTCGGCCAGGAAGCTAAAGGCGGCACCGGTGTTATAGGCCAGGGTCCAGCTGAACAGATCGGGGATCACCACGATCTGCTGGTACATGCTCAGTTCGGCCTGGAAGAACGCCTTGCTGAGCTGGTCGAGGACGAACACCAGCACGGTGATCCACAACCAGGGCAAGCGCCCGAAACGATCGACGTCAGGCATAGTGGCGAACCTCGCCGCTGCCTTCGATGTTCTCGATGCAGCGACCACACAGGTCAGGATGCGCAGCGTGCTGACCGACGTCCTCGCGATGGTGCCAGCAACGACCGCACTTGGCGTGGGTCGACTTGACCACTTTCAGCTTGAGGCCGGCGACTTCGCTGTCCACCGCGTCGGCCGGAGCCGCCGACAGCGGCGCCAGGGTCGCGGTCGAGGTGATCAGGACGAAGCGTAGCTCGTTGCCCAGCTTGGCCAATTGGGCCTGCAGCGCGTCTTCCGCATACAGGGTGACCTCGGCCTGCAGGTTGCCGCCCACGGCCTTGGCCGCGCGCTGGTTCTCCAGCTCCTTGTTGACCGCGGCCTTCACCGCCATGACCTGCTCCCAGTACTGGCGATTCAACGTCACGTCGGCCGGCAATTCGCTGAGGCCGTCGTACCAGGTGGCGAGCATTACCGACTCGGCGCGCTCGCCGGGCAGGAACTTCCAGACTTCCTCGGCGGTGAACGCCAGGATCGGGGCGATCCAGCGTACGAGGGCCTCGGCGATGTGGAACAGTGCGGTCTGACAGGAGCGCCGGGCGACGCTGTTGGCGCCGGTGGTGTACTGGCGGTCCTTGATGATGTCCAGGTAGAACCCGCCCAGCTCCTGTACGCAGAAGTTGTGCACCTTGGAATAGACGTTCCAGAAGCGGTACTCGCGGTACGCCTCTTCGA
This sequence comes from Pseudomonas sp. B111, assembly GCF_026428275.1. Classification (NCBI taxonomy): domain Bacteria; kingdom Pseudomonadati; phylum Pseudomonadota; class Gammaproteobacteria; order Pseudomonadales; family Pseudomonadaceae; genus Pseudomonas; species Pseudomonas sp. B111. The sequence continues at coordinate 6,469,636 of NZ_CP097857.1, forward strand.
TCTCGCGCTGCAAGAGCAGGGCGCGATCGACCGCCCAGCGATCCAGGGCCAGCATTTCCTGGGGCGGCAGCAGATCCGTGGCCGGATCGAAACCGTTCAGGTTGGACAGCAGGAAGCGCGTGGTATTGCGGATCCGCCGGTAGGCATCGGCGCTGCGCTGGAGAATCTGCTGGGATACCGCGATCTCGCCCGAGTAATCGGTCGAGGCTACCCACAGGCGCAGGATGTCGGCGCCCAGGGTATCGATGACGGTCTGCGGCACCACGGTATTGCCCAGTGACTTGGACATCTTGCGGCCGGACTCGTCGACGGTGAAACCGTGGGTCAGCAACTGGCGGTACGGCGCATGGTTGTCGATCGCGCAGCCGGTCAGCAGCGAGGAGTGGAACCAGCCGCGGTGCTGGTCGGAACCTTCCAGGTAGAGATCGGCGACCGGGCCGCTGGCATGGCCGATCCGGTGGGAACCACGCAGCACGTGCCAGTGGGTGGTGCCGGAGTCGAACCAGACGTCCAGGGTGTCGTTGATCTTGTCGTACTGCGCGGCCTCCTCGCCGAGCAACTCGGCGGCGTCGAGCTTGAACCAGGCTTCGATGCCTTCCTTCTCGACTCGCTGCGCGACCTCTTCCATCAGCTCCACGGTGCGTGGATGCAGTTCGCCGCTGGCCTTGTGCAGGAAGAACGGGATCGGTACGCCCCAGTTGCGCTGGCGCGAGATGCACCAGTCGGGACGCCCGGCGATCATTCCGTGCAGGCGCGCCTGGCCCCAGCCCGGGACGAATTCGGTCTGGGTGATGGCTTCCAGCGCTCGCTCGCGCAGGGAAGCACCCTGCCTGGGCTGCTTGTCCATGCCGACGAACCACTGCGCGGTGGCGCGATAGATCAGCGGCGTCTTGTGCCGCCAGCAGTGCATGTAGCTGTGATTGATGGTTTCGTGGGCCAGCAGGCTGCCGACCTCTTCCAGCTTGGCCACCACGTTGGGGTTGGCCTTCCAGATGAACTGGCCGCCGAAGAACGGCAACGAGTCGACGTAGACGCCGTTGCTCTGCACCGGGCTGAGGATGTCGTCGTTGCTCATCCCGTAGCGCTTGCAGGTATAGAAGTCGTCTTCGCCGTAGGCCGGCGACGAGTGGACGATACCGGTGCCGGCATCGAGGGCCACGTAGTCGGCCAGGTAGACCGGCGACAGGCGCTCGTAGAACGGATGGCGGAAGTTGATCAGTTCCAGCGCCTCGCCCTTGGCGGTGGCGACCACCTTGCCCTCGCGCTGGTAGCGCGCCAGGCAGGACTCGACCAGGGCCTCGGCCAGCACCAGGTAGCGATCGCCGGCATCGACCAGCGCGTAGTCGATCTCCGGATGCACGTTCAGCGCCTGGTTGGCCGGGATGGTCCAGGGCGTGGTGGTCCAGATGACGATCTGCGCCGGCTTGTCCAGGGCCGCCAGGCCGAAGGCCGCGGCCAGCTTGTCGGCATCCGCCACCGGGAAGCCGACGTCGATGGTCGGCGACTTCTTGTCGGCGTACTCGACCTCGGCCTCGGCCAGCGCCGAACCACAGTCGAAGCACCAGTTGACCGGCTTCAGGCCCTTGAACACGAAGTCCTGCTTGACCATTTCCGCGAGGGCGCGGATTTCGTTCGCCTCGTTGGCGAAATTCATGGTCTTGTAGGGGTTGTCCCACTCGCCGAGCACGCCCAGGCGGATGAAGTCGGCCTTCTGCCCTTCGATCTGCTCGGCTGCGTATTCGCGGCACAGTTCGCGGGTCTTGTCCGCCGGAAGATTCTTGCCGTGGGTGGTCTCGACCTTGTGCTCGATGGGCAGGCCGTGGCAATCCCAGCCCGGCACATAGGGCGCGTCGTAGCCCGCCAGGGTCTTGGAGCGGACAATGATGTCCTTGAGAATCTTGTTGACCGCGTGACCGATGTGAATGCTGCCGTTGGCGTACGGAGGGCCATCGTGCAGGACGAACTTCGGACGGTCGCCGCCAATGGCCCGCAGCTTCTGGTACAGACCGATGTCGTTCCAGAACTTCAGGGTTTCCGGCTCGCGCTGAGGCAGGCCGGCTTTCATTGGGAAGGCGGTTTCCGGAAGGTTTAGCGTCGCTTTGTAGTCGGTCATCTCAGGGCCTGTTCAGGATCTCTTCAATCAAGCGGTTGGCCCAGCCAGTAGGCCCGGGCGGCGGCGATATCCGCGAGAATCGCCGCCTTGAGTGCCTCCAGGGAGGCAAAACGCTGCTCGTCGCGCAGCTTCTGGTGGAAGGTCACCTGCAGATGCCGGCCGTATAGATCGCCGGCGAAATCGAGCAGGTGCACTTCCAGATGGGGACGGCCGTCGCCGTTCACCGAAGGGCGGGTGCCGATGTTCGCCACCCCCTGGCAACGCTGGCCATCGACCAGCGTACTGACCAGGTAGACCCCGTTCAACGGCGCCTTGCGCCGTTTCAGTTGAATGTTGGCCGTGGGCGAGCCCAGTTGCCGGCCGAGCTTCTGTCCATGCAGGACCCGTCCGCTCAGGCTGAAGGGACGCCCCAGAAGGCGCTCGGCGAGATGCAGGTCGCCCTCGGCCAGGGCCTGGCGGACCCGCGTGCTGCTCACCCGCACGCCGTCCAGCTCGACGGTGGCGGCCGCCTCGACGGTGAACCCCTGCTCGCGACTGGCGTTCACCAGGAAGGCGAAGTCACCGGAGCGGTCGCAGCCGAAACGGAAATCGTCGCCCACTTCAAGGTGCCGCACCGCCAGTCCATCGACCAGGACCTGGCGGACGAACTCGGCTGCCGACAGCTCGCGCAAGCGGCGGTTGAAGGCCAGGCAGAGCACCACGTCGACGCCCTGCCCACGCAGCAACTCGAGTTTCTCGCGCAGGCGGGTCAGACGCACCGGCGCCGAATCGGGGGAGAAGAACTCGCGCGGCTGCGGCTCGAAAATCACCACGCAGCTGGGTACGCCCAGCTCCAGCGAGCGCTCGCGCAGACGCGCCAGGATAGCCTGGTGCCCGAGGTGGACGCCGTCGAAGTTACCGATGGTGGCGACGCAGCCCCCGGCCAGGGGCTGCAGGTTGTGTAGTCCGCGAAGCAGCTGCATAGCACGCTTATTGCTCAGAAAGTGGTCGATTATACGCGTACCGGGCGCCGGACAACAGGCAAAACGGCATGATCCCGCCGCCAGCCCGGACGCGCTTCACAGCACCGCCCGACGGGAAAAGTCGCGCAGGCGGAAACCCAGCAGCGCGAGCATACCGAAATAGGCCAGGAGACCGGCAACCACCAGCAGGCCGAGGCGCAGGAATCGCTCCAGCATGGCGCCCTGCTCCCAGGCCGGCAGCCAGTGCATCGTGGCCAGCAGCACCGCCGACATCGCCAGCACCGCGACCACCAGCTTGACCAGGAACTTCGCCCAGCCCGGTTGCGGCAGGTACAGACGCTGCTTGCGCAGTTGCCAGTAGAGCAGGCCGGCATTCAGGCAGGCGGCCAGGCCGATGGACAGGGCCAGGCCGGCATGCTGAAGCGGGCCGATGAAGGCCAGGTTCATCAGTTGGGTGGAAACCAGGGTGAAGAGCGCGATCTTCACTGGCGTACGGATGTTCTGCTGGGCATAGAAGCCCGGCGCCAGAACCTTGACCAGGATGATGCCGAGCAGGCCAACGGAGTAGGCGACCAGCGCGCGCTGGGTCATCGCCGCGTCCACCGTGGTGAACTTGCCGTACTGGAACAGCGAGACGGTCAGAGGTTCGGCGAGGATCGCCAGGGCCAGGGAACACGGCAGCACCAGCAGGAAGCACAGGCGCAGGCCCCAGTCGAGCAGGCGCGAGTACTCATGGCGATCCTTGTTCGAATAGGTCTTCGCCAGCATCGGCAGGAGGATCGTCCCCAGCGCCACGCCCAATACGCCGGAAGGCAGCTCCATCAGGCGGTCGGCGTAGTACATCCAGGACACCGAACCGGCTGCCAGGAACGAGGCGAAGATGGTGTTGATGATCAGCGAGATCTGGCTCACCGAGACCCCCAGGATCGCCGGCAGCATCAGCTTCATCACCCGCCAGACGCCGCTGTCCCTGAGGTTCAGGCGCGGCAGCACGAGCATGCCGATCTTCCTCAGGTGCGGCAGTTGATAGAGGAGCTGCAACAGGCCGCCGGCCAGCACCGCCCAGCCCAGCACCATGACCGGCGGATCGAAATAAGGCGTGAGGAACAGCGCGAAGCCGATCATTGCGACGTTCAGCAGGGTCGGTACGAAGGCCGGCACCGAGAAGCGGTTCCAGGTGTTGAGGATCGCGCCGGCCAGGGACGACAGCGAGATCAGCAATATATAAGGAAAGGTCACCCGCAGCAGGTCGGTGGTCAGGGCGAACTTTTCCGGGGTATCGGCGAAGCCCGGCGCGGTGACCCAGATAACCCAGGGTGCGGCGAGGATGCCGAGCGCCGTGACCAGCGCCAGCACCAGCGTGAGCAAGCCGGAAACGTAGGCGATGAAGGTCCGCGTCGCCTCCTCGCCCTGCTGGTTCTTGTACTCTGCCAGGATCGGCACGAAAGCCTGGGAAAACGCCCCTTCGGCGAAGATCCGCCGCAACAGGTTGGGCAGCTTGAAGGCGACGAAAAAGGCGTCGGTGGCGAGGCCGGCACCGAAGATCCGCGCCAGGATGGTATCGCGGACGAAGCCGAGGACCCGCGACAGCATGGTGATGGAACTCACCGCCGCCAATGATTTGAGAAGATTCATGGATGTCGGGCTGCCGGCATGTCGAAATTGATCCTGTCCAAGACCGCGACCGGCCGGGCCGGTTCATCGCGCGAGTGCGCCCTCGCCGCCGAACGGCGGTCCGCAAGGGCGCGCCGAGTGTAGAATGCGCGCCGGAATAAATCACCCGCAAGAAAGCAGGCGACATCCGTCGCCGATCTTTCCGGCCGCATGCGCAGCCCCTTGACAACCCCTGGAGGCGACGGCATTATTCGCGGCCTTAATTTGTTCGCTATTTACCCAGTTTTTTTCGAGGAGCTCGACGGTGGCCAACACACCTTCCGCCAAAAAACGCGCCAAACAGGCTGAGAAGCGTCGCAGCCACAACGCCAGCCTGCGCTCCATGGTGCGCACCTACATCAAGAACGTCGTGAAAGCCATCGACGCCAAGGACCTGGAAAAAGCCCAGGCCGCCTTCACCGCCGCTGTACCGGTGATCGACCGCATGGCTGACAAAGGCATCATCCACAAGAACAAGGCTGCTCGTCACAAGAGCCGTCTGAGCGGTCACATCAAGGCCCTCAGCACTGCTGCCGCCTAAGGCACGCCTTGCTCGAATAAAAAACCGGCCAATGGCCGGTTTTTTATTGCCCGCGACTCGCTCGCCTCAGCGAGCGGTCGGCCAGGGCATGAGGGGAATCGCCGTCACCGCGTTCTGCGGACTACCTTCGATCACCCGGTCGCTGTAGACCAGATAGACCAAGGCATTGCGCTTGCGATCGAAGAAGCGCACCACCTGCATGCTTTTGAACACCAGCGAAGTGCGCTGCTTGAACACCTCTTCGCCATCCTTGAGTTCGCCACTGAACTGGATCGGCCCCACCTGGCGACAGGCGATCGACGCCTCGGCGCGATCCTCCGCCAGTCCCAGGCCGCCCTTGACCCCACCGGTCTTGGCGCGCGACAGATAGCAGGTCACGCCCTGCACCTTGGGATCGTCGAAAGCCTCGACGACAATCTTGTCGTTCGGCCCGACCCACTTGAACACCGTGGAAACCTCGCCGATTTCCTCCGCCCCGGCAAGCGCCGGCAACAGCAGCAGACCACCCAGCAACCCCGCGAGCTTGCGCATTCGCCCTCTCCTCAGACCAGAACCAGATTGTCGCGATGCACCAGCTCCGGCCCATCCACGTAGCCGAGCAAGGCCTCGATGGCATCCGTCGGCTGACCGAGGATCTTCTGCGCCTCCAGCGCACTGTAGTTGACCAGGCCGCGCGCCACTTCGCGCCCACCCTGGTCCACACAGACCACCATCTCGCCGCGACGGAAGCTGCCCTGGACCGCCTTGACCCCAACCGGCAACAGGCTCTTGTGATCCTGGCTCACCGCCTTCACCGCCCCATCGTCCAGCACCAGGGTGCCGCGCATCTGCAAGTGGCCGGCCAGCCATTGCTTGCGCGCCGCCTTGCGACTGCGGTCAGGGGTCAACAGGGTGCCGAGGCGTTCGCCGGCGCGCAGGCGGTCGAGGACACGCTCGATACGCCCACCGACGATCACCGTATGCCCGCCAGAACGCGCCGCCAGGCGCGCCGCCCGCAACTTGGTCTGCATTCCGCCGCGCCCCAGGGCGCCGGCACTGCCGCCGGCCACCGCATCGAGCTGCGGATCGTCGGCACGCGCCTCGTAGATCAGTTGGGCATCGGGATTGTTGCGCGGATCGGCGTCGAACATACCGTCGCGATCGGTAAGGATCACCAGCAGGTCGGCCTCGACCAGGTTGGCCACCAGTGCGGCCAGGGTGTCGTTGTCGCCGAAGCGGATCTCGTCGGTGACCACCGTGTCGTTCTCGTTGATCACCGGGACCACACCCAGCTCGACCAGGGTCCGCAGGGTGCTGCGGGCGTTCAGGTAGCGCTTGCGGTCGGAAAGGTCGTCATGGGTCAGCAACACCTGGGCGGTCTGCAGGCCATGCAGGGCGAAGCTGGACTCCCAGGCCTGCACCAACCCCATCTGTCCCACCGAGGCGGCGGCCTGGAGTTCGTGCATCGCGCTAGGTCGGGACACCCAGCCCAGGCGGCTCATACCGGCGGCGACGGCGCCGGACGACACCAGCACCAGCTCGATGCCGGCGCAATGCAGCGCCACCATCTGCTCGACCCAAACGGCCATGGCATTGCGATCCAGCCCACGGCCATCGGCCGTCAGCAGGGCGCTACCGATCTTCACCACCCAGCGCCGCGCGCCAGTCACCTTGTCCCGCATACCCTCAACCTTAGAAGCCCAGGCTTCGACTCTTCAGCCCCGCCGGCCCGCCCGGCGGGGTATCACGCCATCAGGGAACGTAGAAGATCTCCGGACCGTCGCCGTCGTCTTCCTCATCATCGAAATCATCGTCATCCACCGCACCGGCGTTCTTCAGACCCGAACGCCGCAGCGCGCGCGCATCGTCCAGGGCCTGCAGACGGGCCCGCGCCTCGTCCTCGATACGCCGGTCGAGTTCGGCCAGCTCCTCGGCATACTGCGGATCTTCTTCCAGGCGCAGGGTACGCTCGTCGAGATAGCGCATGATGTCCTGGCTGAGCGCCTCGGTGCCATCGCGCTCCAGGGCGGAGATCACATAGACCGGGCCTTCCCAGCCCAACCGCTCGATCACCGCCTGCTTGCGCGCCTCGCGCTCGGCCGGATCGAGGATCTGGTCCATCTTGTTCAGCACCAGCCAGCGCTCGCGCTCGGTCAGCGCCGGACTGAAGCGACCCAGCTCGCGAACGATGACCTCGGCGGCATCGGCCGGATCGCTTTCGTCCAGCGGCGCCATGTCCACCAAATGCAGGAGGATACGGGTCCGCGCCAGATGCTTGAGGAAGCGGATGCCCAGCCCGGCGCCTTCGGCGGCACCTTCGATCAAGCCGGGAATGTCGGCGACCACGAAGCTCTTGTAGCGACCGACGCTGACCACGCCGAGGTTCGGCACCAGGGTGGTGAACGGATAGTCGGCCACCTTCGGCTTGGCCGCGGACACTGCGCGGATGAAAGTGCTCTTGCCGGCATTCGGCAGTCCCAGCAGGCCGACGTCGGCCAGCACCTTCAGTTCCAGCTTGAGGTCGCGCGCCTCGCCCGGCTTGCCCGGGGTGGTCTGGCGCGGCGCCCGATTGGTACTGGATTTGAAACGGGTGTTACCGAGGCCGTGCCAGCCGCCCTGAGCGACCATCAGCCGCTGACCGGGCTCGGTCAGGTCGCCGATGATTTCCTGGGTATTGGCGTCGATCACGGTGGTACCGACCGGCACCGGCAGGATCAGGTCGTCGCCCTTGGCCCCGGTGCAGTCCTTGCTGCCGCCGTTCTCGCCGCGCTGGGCATCGAAACGGCGAGTGTAGCGATAGTCGACCAGGGTGTTCAGGTTGACGTCGGCTTCCAGGTAGATGGAACCGCCATCGCCACCGTCGCCGCCGTTGGGACCGCCCTTTTCGATGAACTTCTCGCGACGAAAGCTCATGAGGCCATTGCCGCCGTCACCGGCTTTCACGTGGATTGATACTTCATCGACGAATTTCATGGATATGCCTCCCACCACGAGGGCGGGTTAACAGAAAAAACATAGGATACAGGATGCCCCGAAAGCAGGGCATGGCCGGAAGCCGGCGCAGAAACAAAAAAGCCCCGTCGCGAGACAGGGCTTTTTCAGCGAGCTATTGCTTAGGCAGCAACGATGCTCACGTATTTGCGACCAAAGGCGCCTTTGGTCTCAAACTTGACCACGCCGTCCACTTTCGCGAACAGGGTGTGGTCCTTGCCCAGGCCAACGCCGTAACCGGCGTGGAATTTGGTGCCGCGCTGACGAACCAGGATGTTGCCAGCCTTTACAGCCTGGCCGCCGAACAGTTTCACGCCAAGGCGTTTACTTTCTGAGTCGCGGCCGTTGCGGGTAGAACCGCCAGCTTTTTTGTGTGCCATGAGTCATATCCTCCAGAAAGGAATTAGGCCTGAATGCCGGTGATCTTGATTTCAGTGAACCACTGGCGGTGGCCCTGACGCTTCATGTGGTGCTTACGACGGCGGAACTTGATGATGCGGACCTTGTCGTGACGGCCGTGGGAAACCACTTCAGCGGTAACCTTCGCACCTTCGACGACCGGCAGGCCGATTTTCACGTCTTCGCCATTGGCAACCAGCAGGACGCGGTCGAAATCGATCGCTTCGCCGGTAGCGACGTCGAGTTTCTCGACCTTGAGGAATTCGCCTTCGGTGACTTTGTGCTGCTTGCCACCGGTAACAATCACTGCGTACATGTGTATCTCCGTTAAACCTGCTCACCCGACGCTTTATAGAAGTAGGAATCGGCCGGCATGGCTGCATGGGGTCGGATCGGACGCCCGTGCAATTGCGTAAGGCAGGGTATGCCAAGGAAGTTCAGGGCCCGCGATTGTACGGAAAGGTCCAGGCCGAGGCAAGTGCCACGGGCCTTTCCTTGACAGTCCCCCCCCTGCCACCTAGCATGCCGCGCAATCTTTGTGGAGCTATTGTCACTGATGCAACCCCAGGCCTTCTACCGCGTGGTGGCGGAAGATTTCACCGCCGTCGACGGGATCATCCGTCGCCAACTCACCTCCCGCGTTCCCCTGGTGGAAAAGATCGGCGACTACATCATCTCCGCCGGCGGCAAGCGCCTGCGTCCGCTGCTGGTCCTGCTCGCCGGCAAGACCCTGGGCTACAAGGGCGACGACCTCTGCCTGCTGGCCGCCACCATCGAATTCCTGCACACCTCCACTCTGCTGCACGACGACGTCGTCGACGCCTCCGGCCTGCGCCGCGGCCGCTCCACCGCCAATGCCCTGTGGGGCAACGCGCCGAGCGTGCTGGTAGGCGACTTCCTTTATGCCCGCTCCTTCGAAATGATGGTCGAGCTGGGTTCCATGCCGGTCATGCGCATCATATCCCAGGCCACCCGGGTGATCGCCGAGGGCGAAGTGCTGCAATTGTCCAAGGTACGCGACGCCAGCACTACCGAAGAGACCTACATGGAAGTGATCCGCGGCAAGACCGCGATGCTTTTCGAGGCCTCGACCCACAGCGCCGCCGCGCTGTGCCAGGCCGGCGAGGAACAGTCCGAGGCACTGCGCCGCTTCGGCGACTACCTGGGAATCGCCTTCCAACTGGTGGACGACCTACTCGACTACCGCGGCGACGCCGCGACCCTCGGCAAGAACGTCGGCGACGACCTCGCCGAAGGCAAGCCCACCCTGCCGCTGATCGTCACCATGCGCGACGGCACCGAGGAGCAGGCCGCGCTGGTACGCAAGGCCATCCAGCAAGGTGGCAGCCAGGACCTGGAGAGCGTCTGTGCCGCCGTCGAGGCTGCCGGCGCCCTGGACTATACCGCCAACCTCGCCCGCGACTACGCCGCCCGCGCCATCGCCTGCCTGGATACGCTGCCGGACAACGAATACCGCTCCGCCCTGGTCGAACTCAGCGAATTCGCTGTCGCCCGTACCCACTGAACCGGGCTCGACTTGTGACGAACGCCGCCGTTTTCACGGCGGCGTTTTCGTTTTGCGACGAAAGGCACGATCAAGACTTGCTATTAAGATAATAAGAATTATTCTCATCTCACAGTCTTGTCACGGAGATGAGCGCCATGACTTATTTGATCGATGCCTGGCTTGATCGGCCACACCCCTACCTGCGGATCCTGCACCGGGAAACCGGGGAAATCTGCGCAGTCCTGGAAGAAGACGCGCTGGACGAACTGCGTGACCAGGGCGGCCTGGACCTGCACGAGTTGAACTCGAGCGAACCGCTGATCCTCAAGGAGCTGGTACGCAACCTGTTCCTCTTCTGCTACGCCCGCGCCCTGCGCTGAGCCTTTGCGATGACGCCAGGACGCGTCATCCGTGCGCCGCTGCCCGGGAGGCGGATCGCACGAACGGAGGCAAAGGCGCCTCCGGCCGGTTCCGGGAAGGTCACGGACGACCTTCCCGGAGTCACTTTCCTCATGTCCCGTTCTTTCCGCAACGCCTCGCCCGAGCACGCCGGCAGCCCCTCGCCGCGATAGGGATTCCTGCCTGATCCACATCAAGCCGACCTCGCCTGAAAGCCGTTACAACAGCGGCGTGACCGTCGTCCTGTCGACGGCCGCATAACGAAAAAAAGAATGGACCGTGGCCGAGGGGACCGCCCCAGGCCTACGCCTAAGGATGAGGAAATGCCTGCTTCTTTCCCGCGCCTCGGCTTGCTCGGCGCGCTGTGCTCCATCGTTCCCCTGCTCCATGCCAGCGAACCGACCACGGACGCTACGCTCATCGAAAAAGGCCGCTACGTGGCCCAGCTCGGCGACTGCATCGCCTGCCATACCGGCCCGCAGGGCGCGCCGATGGCCGGCGGCCTGGAGCTGAAGACTCCAATGGGTACCATCTATTCGACCAACATCACTCCCGACCGGGAGACCGGCATCGGCCGCTACAGCTTCGAAGAGTTCGACCGCGCCATGCGCAAGGGGGTGACCGCCGAGGGAGTGAATCTCTATCCGGCGATGCCCTACCCGTCCTACGCCAAGATCAGCGAAGAAGATATGCGTGCGCTGTACGCCTACCTGATGCACGGCGTGCAACCCGTCACCCAGGCGAATACGCCGAGCGCGATGAGCTGGCCGTTCAACCAGCGCTGGGGCCTGTCGCTGTGGAACTGGGCGTTCCTCGACGACGCGCCGTTCACCCCCTCCAGCGACGCGGACCCGGCGATCAACCGCGGCGCCTACCTGGTACAGGGACTCGGCCACTGCGGCGCCTGCCATACTCCGCGCGGCATCGCCTTCCAGGAAAAAGCCATGAGCGAAGCCGGTCGTTCCGGGCAGCTCTACCTCGCCGGCGAAACCGTCGAACAATGGCAAGCCCTGAGCCTGCGCAACCTGTGGACGGTGGAGGACACCGTGCAGTTGCTGAAGACCGGGCAGAACCGCTTTGCCACGGTGTCCGGCAGCATGACCGATGTCATCCACCACAGCACCCAGCACTTCAGCGACGACGATCTGCTGGCCATCGCCAGCTACCTGAAGTCCCTGCCGGCCGGCAAGGACGACCTGCCCATGCCCGACAGCGAACGCCCACTGGCAGCACCGGTCGACCTGTACAGCTCGCGGGGCGGTCTCGGCTACGCGCAGTTCTGCTCCGACTGCCACCGCAAGGACGGCAGCGGCGTCCCGGGTATGTTCCCGCCGCTGGCCGGCAACCCCACGGTCGCTTCGGCCAACCCGAGCACGCTACTGCATATCACCCTTACCGGCTGGAAAACCGCGGAGACCGCAACCCACTCGCGGGTCTACACCATGCCCGGCTTCGCCCAGCTGGAAGACCGCGAAATCGCCGAAATCCTCAGCTTCGTCCGCAGCAGTTGGGGCAACCAGGGTTCGTCGATCGATGCCGGCCAGGTGAAGAAACTGCGCCAGCAGATCGAGGCCGGCAACGGCCCGGCCTCGACCTTCGTCTCTCCACGCCTGGCGGACATGCTCGCGGCGCCGAACGCCGAACAGGTGGTACGCGGCATGCGCCTGCACCTGGAGACCCGAGAGCTGCTGCCGGCGAACGTCGGCAACCAGTTGAACTGCACCAGTTGCCACCTGAACGCTGGAACCGTAGCCGACGGCTCGCCCTTCGTCGGCGTCTCGGCGTTCTTCCCCAGCTACGCGCCCCGGGCGGGCAAGGTCATCGGCCTGGAGGAGCGCATCAACGGCTGCTTCCGGCGCTCGATGAACGGTAAGCCTCTGCCGCCGGACTCTGCCGACATGCAGGCGATGGTGGCCTACTTCGACTGGATGAAGAACAACACCCGGCCGCAGGACAAGGTCGCCGGCCGCGGCGTCGGCAAGGTCGACCCGGCGCTGAAGCCCGACCCGGAGAACGGCCGCAAGGTCTACGCCCGACAATGCGCGGTGTGTCACGGCGAGAATGGCGAGGGGCTGAGGAACAGCGCCGGCGAGATGCTCTTCCCACCGCTGTGGGGCGACGAGTCGTTCAATATCGGCGCCGGCATGGCGCGGACCTTCACCGCTGCCGCCTTCGTCAAGCACAACATGCCGATCGGCTTCCAGGAACGCTTCCCGCTCGGCCAGGGCGGCCTCAGCGACCAGGACGCAGTGGACGTCGCGGAGTACTTTTCGCACCAGCCGCGCCCGGACTTCCCGGACAAGATCAAGGACTGGCCGAAGGACAAGCGTCCGCTGGATGCCCGCTACTGATGCCGCAATGAAAAACGCCCCGTCGATGCGTCGACGGGGCGTTTCACTCCTTCCTGGGGCCGATGCGCCTCAGAGGACTTCCAGCAGTTCGACGTCGAACACCAGCACGCTGTGCGGAGGAATGCTGCCGACCGCCTGGCCGCCATAGGCCAGTTCGCTCGGTACGTGCAGGCGCCACTTGGAGCCGGCGTTCATCAGTTGCAGCGCTTCGACCCAGCCGGCGATCACGCCGCCCACCGGGAACTCGGCCGGCTGGCCGCGCTGGTAGGAGCTGTCGAATACGGTGCCGTCGATCAGGGTGCCGTGGTAGTGGGTGCGCACGGTATCCTCGCGGGAAGGCTTGGCGCCCTCGCCAGTACTCAGCACTTCGAATTGCAGGCCCGACGGCAGCACGGTCACGCCTTCGCGCTTGGCGTTCTCGGCCAGGTAGGCGCGGCCTTCGCCAGCGGCGGCTTCGGCCTTGGCCTGGGCTTCGGCCTGCATGCGTTCGCGGATCACCTGGAAGCTGGCCGACAGCGCCTCGCCGGAAACCCGGCTGTCGATACCTGCGAACGCATCGGACAGGCCGGCCAGGACTGCGTCCAGGGTCATGCCTGGAACCGGATTCTCGCGCAGTTGGTCGCCCAGTTGACGGCCGATGCCGTAGCTGACACGGGCTTCGTCAGTGGTCAGGTTGAGTTCGCTCATGGCGGTGCTCCGCTGTGGGGTCGAAAAAGGGCGGCCAGCCTAGCACAGAAGGCCCTTCCCCCCTACCGGCGCAGCCGCTTGTGCTCAACCCTGGCGGATCGACAGCGGCAGCCCGCCGATAAACGAACCCGACTCGGCCAGGAGTCCACACATCTCGTCATCGACATCGGCGCACACCAACTCCACCGGAACCCTGTCCAGCCCGCGCAGTACCTGGCGCGCATGCTCCACGGAGCGCAGGCTGACCGGCTGGCCGAGATCGTCCTCCACCGGATAGGCGCGGTCGCCCATCTGCGCCTCCAGGACATAGATGCCGCCCTCCAGCGACACCAGGTGCAAGGCGTCGATATGTCCGGCCTGGACCCGGCCGGCGAGATCCTGCATGTTCATCGCGAACCTCTCGAGGTTGCGCAGGCAGCGGAAGCCTCCAGGTTTCCGCCAACCGCCTCGGTCCCGACAGCGCCGGCCCGATTCCCGGCATCGTCCGGCCGCCAGGCCCCGACGATGCGAAGGACGCCCGCTCCCGGCGTCCGCCCGATATCACAGGAAAGTCTTGCCCAGGCGACAGGCAACGCAAGCCGGAAACGCCGCCGCCCGTCCGTTTTACAACGGCCGGGCGGCGCGAGCGAAACACTGGAGAGGGTCGTCAGTGACGGGTCTGCTTATCCAGGTAGCCCATGGCGAACGCCGAGAGCACGAAGGTCATGTGGATGATCACGTACCACATCAGCTTGTTGTCCGGCACATTCTTCGCGTCCATGAAGATGCGCAACAGGTGGATCGAAGAGATCGCAACGATGGAGGCGGCCACCTTGTTCTTCAGCGAGCCGGAATCCATCTTGCCCAGCCAGTTGAGCTTTTCCTTGCCTTCGTCGATGTCCAGCTGCGAAACGAAGTTCTCGTAGCCGGAGATCATCACCATGACCAGCAGGCCGCCGACCAGAGCCATGTCGATCAGCGAGAGCAGGACCAGGATCAGGTCGGCCTCGGCCATCGCGAAGATGTTCGGGATGACGTGGAATATTTCCTGGAAGAACTTGATGGTCAGCGCCAGCAGCGCCAGCGACAGGCCCATGTAGATGGGAGCCAGCAGCCAGCGCGAGGCGTACATGGCGTTTTCGAAAAAGCGTTCCATGGTCTCTTGTGTGTATGTGCAGGGGGAAATGGGGCGGCGAGTATAACGCAGCGGCCGGCGGTTTTTATCCAGAAAATCTGTGGATAAATATGTGCACCGAGCCGGGATGGATCCCGCCAGCGATGATGGCACGGGGCCTTGGCCGGATTGCTCAGGCTTTGCCCAGGCGCCGCTCAGGATTCCGGGCGAAACAGGTAGTCGCCGACATGCGGCCGTCGTTCGCCATTGAGTCGGCGCAGTTCGCCCTGCAGGTGCAGGCGCCAGATCGGCGGGTCGACGGCTTCGATATAGCCTTGCTGGGCCAGGCAGTCGGCAATCGCCTGCAACACCCCTTCGGCCACCAGCGGTCCGTGGAAGGGGCCCTGGGCCTTGATCGCCGAAGGCTGGGAGCCGGACATGCCGGCGGCGCAAAGCAGGGTCCAGAGTCCGTTCTCTCCGGCCAGCGGCCTGACCACGCATTCGATTCGCGTGGTCAGCCCCAGACAAGGGCGGATGAGGCAGAGGTTACGCGGCATGGCGGCATCCTCACGGGGGTTCCCAGTTTTGAGCCTACACCTGCCGCCAGGTTCCGCATAGCGCCGGCGGGAACTTGTCCACAGGGCTGAAACGCACGAGGGCGGGGCTTTCCAGCCCCGCCCTCGGCAGGTTCCGGCAACGCGCCGGACTCAGTCCTTCTTCGCCGCGGCCTTATCCTTCGCCGCGACGGTCTCTTTCTCCGCCGGCTTGTCCTTTTCCTTGTCGTCCTCTTCCATGCCGAGTTCGGATATCTCCTGCAAGCGCGCCACGACCAGATCGTTCACGCTGCCTTTCGGGAAGCGTCCCTTCTCGTCCTGGGCACCGACCGGCTTGCCCACCAGCAGCGCCAGCGCCTCGTCCACCTCGCGCACCGCGTAGACGTGGAACTGCCCGGCGCGCACCGCCTGCAATACGCGCTCGTCGAGCATCAGGGTGGTGACGTTGGCGCGCGGGATGATCACGCCCTGCTCGCCGGTCAAGCCGCGCGCTTCGCAGAGGCGGAAGAAGCCCTCGATCTTCTCGTTGACGCCGCCGACCGCCTGAACCTCGCCGAACTGGTTGATCGAGCCGGTAATGGCGAAGCACTGCTTCAAGGGCGTCCGCGACAGTGCTGAGATCAGCGTGCAGACCTCGCCCAGCGAGGCGCTGTCGCCGTCCACGTAGCCGTAGGATTGTTCCAGGGCGATGCTGGCGGAGATTTCCAGGGGGAACTCCTGGGCGTAGCGGCTACCCAGGTAGCCGGTGAGGATCATCACGCCCTTGGAGTGGATCGGCTGGCCGAGGTTGACCTCGCGCTCGATGTCGACGATGCCGCTGCTGCCCGGATAGACGGTCGCGGAAATCCGCGCCGGCACGCCGAACACCGAGTCGCCCACCTCCAGCACGGTCAGTCCGTTGCACTTGCCGACCGCGGCGCCAGCGGTGTCGATCAGGATGATCCCCGCCAGCATGTCGTCGAGGATCCGCGCCGACACTCGTCCGGTGCGGGTCTGCTTGGCCTTGAGGGCACGCTCGATGTGGCCGAGCTGGATCACCTCCTCGTTCGCCAGCTGACGGATGAAATCGGCTTCGCTGACCAACTGGAACAGGTCGCCGATCCGTGCCGAAAGCCGCCCCTGGTGCTCGGCCAGGCGCGCGCTGTAGGTCGCCAGTCGCGCCACCGCCGCGCCGCTGAGGGGCGCCATGCCCTCTTCCGAGGTGCGCGTCTTGAGCAACTGGGCGAACTGTTCGAGGCTGTCCTCGCCCAGCGGGATGTCCTCGTCGAAGTCCACCAGCACCCGGAACATCTCCTGGAAGTCCGGGTCGAGGTCCTGCAGGGTGTAGTAGATCTGCCGCGAGCCGATGATGATCACCTTCAGTTGCAGCGGGATCACCTGGGGGGTCAGGGAAACCGCAGCCAGGCGGCCGAGTTCGGCCAGCGGCGACTCCATCTTCAACTGGCGCGACTGCAGGGCACGCTTCAGCGCGTCCCAGACGAACGGCTCGCCCAGCATCTTTTCCGCCTCCAGGATCAGGAAGCCGCCGTTGGCCCGGTGCAGCGCCCCCGGACGCAACTGCCGGTAGCTGGTGTAGAGCGCCCCCTGGTCCGAGCTGTACTCGATGCGGCCGAACAGGTTGTCGTAGGTCGGGTGCGACTCGAACACCACCGGCGCGCCGCTGGTCGCGTGGTGGACGATGGCCTGGTTCGGCGCGTACTGCTCGATCAGCCCTTGCTTGCGCTGGGCGTCGGTGCGGCTGTCGTCGACCAGTTGGTCGACCACGGTCTTCAGCAGGTTCAGTTGCATCGCCTGCAGGTAGGCGCAGACGCCCGGGTTGTTGTTGTACTTCTCCACCAGAGGCGCCAGCAGGGGCTGCAGGGCCAGGGTGATGGTTTCCTCGTTGAGCTCGCGCAACTGGTTGCTCGACTCGCGCTTCCACTGCGGCAGGCTCGCCAGTTCCTCGTTGAGGTACTCCTCGAGGGCGGCGATATCCTTGTGGAAACGCTCGCGCTCGGCTTCGGGCAACTGGGCGAATTCGGCCTCGTCGAGGGCCTTGCCGTCCTTCATCGGGGTGAAGGCGACGTTGGCGCTGTCGCGGTACAGCGCCACGTCCTTCTCCAGGGCGCGCCGTTCCACCGAGTCCAGGGCGCGGTCGTAGCGCTGGTTGAAGGCGCGGTCGACGGCGTTCTTCTTCTGCTGGTAGGCCGGATGTTCGAAGACCGCCGGGAAGGTCGACATCAGGTTGTCGATCAGGCGGTCGATGTCGGCGCTGAATTCGGTCGCGCTGCCCGGCGGCAGCTCGATCACCCGAGGTTCGCGCGGTTCGTCGAAATTGTTCAGGTAGACCCAGTCGGAGGGCGTGGCGACGCGCTTGCCCTCGGCTTGCAGGTAGCGTTTGACGAAGGAGAAGCGTCCGGTCCCCGGCTCGCCCATGACGAATACGTTGTAACCCGGACGCGGCATCGCCACACCGAACTGCAGCGCCTCGACCGCACGCTCCTGGCCCAGCACGCCGCGGAAGGGCTCCAGGTCATCGGTGGTGTCGAAGGCGAATTGCTCGGGAGCGAACGGGCGGGTCAGTTCTTCTGGCGCCAGGCGCAGGCCGGCAGCGACGGAATCGGGCATCGGGAATCCTTGCATCGGGCGGCAGATCGCCGCGGGGTGTCGTCGCCCGCATTCTCCCCCCAGCCTCGCGCCACTGACAAGGCGCGGATGGCGCTATCTCACCGATGTACCAGGTCGGCGCAGCGCAGGCAGTATTCCGCCGCAGGCAGGGCGGCCAGGCGCGCCGGTTCGATGGCCTCGCCACAGCGCTCGCACTGGCCGTAGCGACCTTCCGCCAGGCGCAGGCGGGCCAGGCCGACCTGGCGCATCCCCGCCTCCGCCTCGGCGAGCAGGCCTTCGAGCACTTCGTCGTTCTGGCGCTGCACCGCCTGCTCGGCAAAGTCCGGCGAATGGCTGCGCGCCAGGTCCCGGCGGATCGCCGCGGCGCGTGCCGCGTACTCGGTCGCCAGGGTTTCCAGGGCGGTAGCGGGGTCGAAAGCGCTCATATCCACCTCCTGCATGAGGAACGGCTGACCAAGGCCGGTTTCGCTCAGACCGACCAGAACTTTCCCAAGTCTGGACGGTTCCAAGCGGATTGCCGCTGACGCCGGTCAATTTTCGCCCGGCATTGCGCGCTGCCACCCATTCGGTGCCTTGACACCCCGGTGGCATTCCGAAAAGCTCACGGCGTCGCTGGCCCGCTCCAGATGGCTCCGATCCACCTCAAGAGAGAACAAACGATGAAACGGATTCTGCTCGGTACCCTGTTCGCCGCCGCCTCCTTCAACGCTTTCGCCGACGCTCCCGGCGGCGCCGGCTGCGGCTGGGGCAACATGCTCTTCAAAGGCCAGCGCGGCGTGGCCACCCACGTGGTCGCGGCGACCACCAACGGCACTTCCGGCAACAACACCTTCGGCATGACCACCGGCACCAACGGCTGCCATACCAACGGCGCGCTGTCCTATGGCGGCAAGCCCCTGCTGGTGCTCGGCAGCATGATGGACGAGCTGTCCGAAGACATGGCCAAGGGCAATGGCGAAGCGCTGACCACCTATGCCGTGGTGCTGGGCGTGCAACCGCAGGACCGCGAGCACTTCGCCGCCGTCACCCACGAGCATTTCTCCGAGATCTTCAACAAGTCCGACGCCACCGCCGCCGACGTCTATGCCAACACCCAGGCGATCCTGAAACAGGACGCCCGCCTGGCCAAGTACGCCGAGCAGGCCTGAGCCTCGCCGCCTGCCCGTTCGCGGGCAGGCCCCTTTCCCCAAGCATTAAGCCTTGCCGATGCCGAAACGCCTGTTGCCCTGGATGGCGCTGTGCGCCTGCTCCCCCCTTCTGGCTGCGCCCACGGTTCCCGAGGCCCGCCTCCAGCAACTGGCCGCCGATCCCTACTGGATCGCCCTCGGCCACTACGAACGCGGCAAGCTCGGCGGTTGGCGCAGCTACGTCGACGACGAGCGGTTCTTCCTCGCCGACAACGGCGAGAGCCACCCGGACGCCGAACTGGCGGCCACGCTAAAGGCGCTCTATGCCTCGCCCAGCCTTGGCGACAAGCATGCCCAGTGCGTCTACCCGGCGCGCACCCGCTGGCTGCGCCAGCAACTGCAACTCGACGACCTGCCGCAGCCGCAGTGCGGCGAATACGACAACTGGTACCGCGACATCAACCCGCACAGCGCGGTGCTGGTGTTCCCCGCGGCCTACCTGAACAGCCCGTCGTCGATGTTCGGCCACACCCTGCTGCGCATCGACCAGGCCGACGTCACCAGCAACAACACTGCCCTGCTCAGCTACGCGCTGAACTTCGGCGCCTACATCGAAGGCATGGACAACAGCATCCTCTATGCCTGGAAAGGCCTGATGGGCGGCTATCCCGGCCTGTTCGCGCTGGTCCCGTACCGGGAGAAGCTGGCCGAGTACAGCCGCCTGGAGAACCGCGACCTCTGGGAATACAAGCTGAACCTGACGCCCGAGGAGACCGGGCGCATGGTCGAACACGTCTGGGAACTCAAGCAGGTCCGCTTCGACTACTACTTCTTCGACGAGAACTGTTCGTTCCGCCTGCTCGAACTGATGGAGATCGCCCGCCCGGGCATCGAGCTGACCGAGCAGTTCCCGCTTACCGCGATCCCCACCGACACCGTCCGCGCGGTGAAGAACGCCGGGCTGATCGAGCGCATCGACTACCGGCCGTCGCGCGAGAAGGAACTGCTCGCCCGCGCCGAACCGCTCGACCATGCCGAGCGCGACTGGGCCAAGCGCCTGGCGGACGACGACAGCCTGCTCGACGCTCCCGACTTCAAGGCCCTGCCGATGCCGCGCCAGGCGCTGATCCAGGACGCCGCCTTCCGTCTGGTGCGCTACCGCGCCACCGGTCAGGCGCGTGACAGCGGCATCGCCTCGCGCAGCTACAACCTGTTGCGTGCGATCAACCGCAACCCACCGCCGGACCTCCAGGTCGAGCGCCCCGGCCAGCCGGAAGACGGCCACGAGTCACGGACCTGGCAGTTCGGCGTCGGCAGCCGCGATGACCGCGCCTTCGCCGAGTACGGCCTGCGCATGGCCTACCATGACCTCGCCGATAACGCCTATGGCTTCCCCCTCGGCGCGCAGATCGAGATCGGCCAGCTCAAGCTGCGCCAGTACGAAGGCAACCGCTGGCAGTTGCAGAATCTCGACCTGGTCACCATCCGCTCGCTGACCCCGCGCAACCAGTTGCTCAAGCCGCTGTCCTGGCAGGTCGCCGGCGGCCTGGAGCGGGTGCCGGGCGAGGACGGCGACGAAAATCTGGTCAGCCACCTCAACGGCGGCGCCGGCGGCAGCTGGATGTTCGGCGACGACCTGCTGCTCTACGCCATGGGCACCGCGCGGATCGAGAACAACAGGGACTTCGCCGCCGCCATCGCCCCGGCGGTGGGCTTCGACAGCGGCTTGCTGTGGCGCAACCCGTTGGGCAACCTGACCCTGGAGGCCAAGGGCGACTACTTCCACAACGGCGAAGTGCGCCGCAGCCTGGGCTTCGTCCAGCAGGTGGAGCTGGGCCGCGACCTCGGCCTGCGCCTGAGCGCCGAACGCGAGTTCAGCCATGTCGGCAAGCCGATCAACGAGGTCAAGCTGGAGCTGCGCTGGTACTACTACTGAGCCAGCCTCCGGCGCACCTCCATCAGGGCGAAGCCGAGCAGGTTGAGGCCTTGCCAGGTCGCCGGCTCGGCTGCCAGGGGATCGCTCGCGGCCAGGCCGATGCCCCAGATCGCGTCCACCGGGCTGGCCTCGACCAGCACCCGGTCGGCGGTGCCCAGAAGGTATTTCTTCAGCGAAGCGTTCTGGCCGAACTTGCCGAGGTTGCCTTCGATCACGATTCCCACCCGCTCGGCGTTCCAGCGTGCCTCGTCGAAGCCGGCGACTTCGCGGCCGAGGGCCTTCGCCTCGCCTGGGCTGCGCGCCGCCAGGATGCGCTCGAGCAGCCTGGAGTCGTCGAACAAGCGTGCCTTGGCCGCCATCATGTAATGCTCGGCGCTGGCGTAGCGCACCCCGTCGAGCTTGAACGAAGCCTCGTACCACTGGCTGAAACAGCTCTTGCCGACCTTGTCATCCGTCGCCGGGCGATGTCCCCAGAAATACAGGTATTTGAAGCTTTCGCCGGCCGCGCAGCGCTGGCGCAGCCGCTCGACGTCCATTATCTCGCTCATCGGCATTCGTCCCTGGAGCCCGTGAAAAGAGGCCAAGGATATCCCGAAGTGGTGTTCAGGCGCGTATCTGCGCCCAGTCCAGGCCGAAACGCGCCAGGTACTTGCGCAGCCGGTCGGCGTCGTTGGGGTTGCGCTTGTCCTGGCGCGAAACGGCGAACAGCCGGCGTCCCGCCTCGGAAAGGGTCTTAGCCCCGCGGCACACCTCCAGCACCGCCTGCAGTTGCAGGCGGTCGAACAGATCCAGGGCCTCCACCCGCTGCCCCAGCAGATCAGCCAGTGGCTCCCGGCCCGCATCGAGCCCCCAGGCCTGGCGCAGGCGGAGGATCTCCTCCTCGACCAGCGCCTCGTCGATCCGCCCGCTGTCGGCCAGGGTCGCCATCCGTGTGATGGAAGCCGACAGCTCGCGGAAGTTGCCGGCCCAGCGCGCTTCGCTGGAACCGGCGAAGGCCAGGTAGCGACGCTTGGCCTCCAGGTTGAAACGCACCTGCCGCCCTTGCTCGCGGGCGTGCCGCTCCAGTTCGAAGTCGATGTTCGGCTCGATGTCCTCGCGGCGTCCAGCCAGGCCCGGCAACTCGAAGGTCCACAGGTTGATGCGGGCGAACAGGTCCTCGCGGAACAGGCCTTCGGCCACTCGTCCGCGCAAGTCGCGGTGGGTCCCGGCGATAAGCTGGAAGTCGCTCTCCACCTCACGGTCCGAACCCAGCGGGAAGAAGCGCTTCTCTTCGATCGCCTTGAGCAGCATCGCCTGTTCGTCGGCGCCCAGCTCGCCGATCTCGTCGAGGAACAGCATGCCACCGTCGGCTGCGCGCAGCAGGCCTTCGCGCGCATTCTGCGCGCCGGTGAAGGCGCCCTTGACGTGGCCGAACAGGGCCGACATCGCGCCGTCGCCGCGCAAGGTGGCGCAGTTGACCTCGACGAAACGCCCGTCGAGCTGGTGCCGGCTGCGCTTGAGTTCATAGATGCGCCGGGCGAGGAACGATTTGCCGGCACCGGTCGGCCCCACCAGCAGCATGGGTGCCCGCGAACGCACGGCGACCCGCTCGATCTGCTCGATGGAGCGGTTGAAAGCGGCATTGCGCGTGGCGATTCCCGACTTGAGAAAAGCCAGGCTTTCCTCCTGTTCGCGGCGGAACCGCGAGGCGATGCGGTCGTAGCGGGACAGGTCGAGGTCGATCAGCGTCGCCGAGCCCTCGGGATGGCGCGCCTCGTCCTTGCGCCGCGACGGCGAGGTCTGCACCAGCCGGGCCGGCAGGTAGCGCGCCTCGGTAAGGAGGAACCAGCAGATCTGCGCGACATGGGTCCCGGTGGTGATATGCACCAGGTAGTCCTCGCGCTCGGTGTCGAAGGGGTAGGCGCTGACGAAATCGTGCAGGGCGCCATAGACCTCCTCGAAGTCCCAGGGGTTGCGCAGTTCCATCTGCTGCAGGCGGACCTCGGTATGCGGCGACACCGCGGCGATGTCGGCGCGAATCCGCTCGGCCAGGCCGAGGTCGCGGGCGTCGTTGCCGTGGATCAGTTCGAGGCGGTCGATCAGCAGGTCCGGCTGCTGGCACAGGCCGATGCTCGGCCGCCACTTTTGCCAGCGCGCCGCGCCCTTGCCGAGACGGTCGAGGGTGGCGCCGATGAAGCCGATGGCGACCGTGCGTTTCATCACTGCTTATCCTTCAAGATAAAGATCGATATGAAACTATATAGAAATAGTCGGGCATCTCTCCATCGAATTCGCCGACGAATCGCAATAAAAAATTTATTCACCTTTAAAATCAAATAGTTAATCAAGAAATAGTCTTATCGATAAAAACCTGGCACGCCGCTCGCTATATCCATCTCGACCGCATCGCCCATGCAGGCCGACGGGTCGGGACTCCAGTCCCGCCGGTGCCCGAGCCCACCCCTGGTGTCGGCGTCGTGCATGCCGCCCGCAACAACGACGGTCATTCGCGAATGACGGCAATGCCGCTTCGCGGTTCGATAGCTCAGCCTGGTAGAGCAACCATCCACGAAATGGTCTGTCGCGGGTTCGACTCCCGCTCGAACGTTGCCTTAACGGCAATCACTCAATGGCAACACCCGCCGGTGTGGCCGAGGCGAACTGCGCAAGCGGCCAGGAAGGCCGGAGAACGCAAGGGAGCCGAAGCCGCCGCCGGCCCGTCCGGCCCGCGGTTCGGGCACGGGGCAAGGCAGGCCGGGGATCGAGGGAATCGATCGCATGGACAGGACGTCCGCCAGGCCAACCTCCTCCGCGCTCCACCCGCGACGCTCGACGGGCCGGCAACACCGGCACCACGGAAGAATGAAAGGAATGAAGAGATGAAAATGCTGAAGCGCTTTATCGTGAAGAAGAACGAACGCGGCCTGCTGTACTCCGAAGGCGACTTCCTCGCCGTGCTCGAACCGGGCACCTACCGCCGCTTCGATCCGTACGACCGCCTGAGCCTGGAAAGCTTCAGCCTGAACACCCCGCAGTTCGAACACCGCCTGGCCGGCTACCTGCGGCAGAGCGAACCGCAACTGGTGGAGCGCTATTTCACCCGGATGGACCTGGGCGACAACGAGGCCGGCCTGCGCTACGAGGACGGCGTGCTGGTGGAGCTGCTCGCACCGAGCAGCCGCCGACTGTACTGGAAAGGCCAGACCGAGCAGCGCCTGGAGCGCATCGACCTGACCCAGGACTATCGATTGTCCGCCGCGCTGGTCGCCCAGTTGCACCAGCCGAACCTGCGCGGCCGGGCCCTGGCGGGCCTGGACGCAGTGTTGCTGGTCCAGGTGCCGGCGTTCCAGGTCGGCGTGCTCAAGGTCGACGGCGCCCTTGCCGGCCTGCTGCAAGCCGGACAATACGGTTTCTGGCGCTACAACCGGCAAGTCAGCGTGGAACTGGTCGACACCCGTATCCAGGCGCTGGAGGTCAGCGGCCAGGAGATCCTTACCCGCGACAAGGTCAGCCTGCGCCTGAACCTCGCCGCCAACTGGCGCTACAACGACGTACTCACCGCCTTCTCGCGGCTGAGCAAGCCGCTGGAGTACCTGTACCGCGAGCTGCAGTTCGGCCTGCGGGCGGCAGTGGGCACCCGTACCCTCGACGAACTGCTGGAGAACAAGCAGTCGATCGACGAAGCGGTCAGCGCCCACCTGGCCGCCAAGCTGGAAGACAGCGGCCTGGAAGTGAGCGGCCTGGGCGTGCGCGACATCATCCTCCCGGGCGAAATGAAGACCCTGCTGGCGCAGGTGGTGGAGGCGGAGAAGGCGGCCCAGGCCAATGTGATCCGCCGCCGCGAGGAAACCTCGGCGACCCGCTCGCTGCTGAATACCGCGAAGGTCATGGAGGAAAACCCGACCGCGCTGCGTCTGAAAGAACTGGAAACCCTGGAGCGGGTGGCCGAGCGCATCGACCGGATTTCGGTATTCGGTGGCCTGGACCAGGTATTGAACGGACTGGTCACGCTGAAGCAGGCCTGATCACGAACGATAGCCGCGCCGTCGACGGGACGACGCGGAGCACAAGGAAAGCACGATGAAAGACATGAATATCCTCGAAGTGGCCGGCGGCAAGCCGATCAAGCTCTGGACCCAGGGCGTACCGGTGGAGGAGGAAGCGCGCCAGCAGTTGCTGAACACGGCGAAGATGCCCTTCATCTTCAAGCACCTGGCGGTGATGCCTGACGTACACCTGGGCAAGGGCTCGACCATCGGTAGCGTGATCCCTACCCTCGGCGCGATCATCCCGGCCGCGGTGGGCGTGGATATCGGCTGCGGAATGATCGCCGCGCGCACCTCGCTGGTCGCCGCCGACCTGCCGGACAACCTGCACGGCCTGCGCAGCGCCATCGAGCAGGCGGTACCCCACGGCAAGACCTTCGGCCGCCGCGACCGCGGCGCCTGGCACGAGGTACCGGAGGCCGCCGACCAGGCCTGGAAGGCGCTCGCCGATCGCTTCAAGGCGATCACCGACAAGCACCCGAGGCTGGAGAAGACCAACAACCGCCAGCACCTGGGAACCCTCGGCACCGGCAACCACTTCATCGAGGTCTGCCTGGACGAGGCCGACCGCGTCTGGTTCATGCTGCACAGCGGTTCGCGCGGGGTCGGCAACGCCATCGGCAACCTGTTCATCGAACTGGCCAAGGCGGACATGCGCCAGCACATCGCCAACCTGCCGGACAAGGACCTGGCCTACTTCGAGGAAGGCAGCCGGCACTTCGACGACTATGTGGAAGCGGTCGGCTGGGCCCAGGATTTCGCCCGGCAGAACCGCGCGCTGATGATGCACGCGGTGATCGAGGCGGCGCGCCAGGTGATCCGCAAGCCGTTCGAAACCAACCTGGAGGCGGTCGATTGCCACCACAACTACGTGCAGAAGGAGCGCCACTTCGGCCAGGAGGTACTGGTCACCCGCAAAGGCGCGGTGTCCGCGCAGAAGGGCCAGCTCGGCATCATTCCCGGCTCGATGGGGGCGAAGAGCTTCATCGTCCGCGGCCTCGGCAACCAGGAAGCGTTCTGCTCGTGCAGCCACGGCGCCGGGCGGACCATGAGCCGGACCAAGGCGAAGAAGGTCTTCAGCGTCGCCGACCAGGCGCGCGCCACCGCCCACGTCGAATGCCGCAAGGACGCCGACGTGATCGACGAGATCCCGATGGCCTACAAGGACATCGACCGGGTCATGGAAGCCCAGCGCGAGCTGGTGGAAGTGCTGCACACCCTGCGTCAGGTGGTGTGCGTGAAAGGATGACGGGCGCCCTGTGGCGCCCGCTGGGGAAGAATCGAAATGAACAGGGAAGAACGCCATCCGCTCCCCGCCGCCATGCGCGAGCGGGTACTGGATGAGCTGGAACGGATCGAACGCGAGCACGACGTAGTCGTGCTCTACGCCTGCGAGTCGGGCAGCCGGGCCTGGGGCTTCGCTTCGCCGGACAGCGACTATGACGTACGCTTCGTCTATGTGCATCAGCCCGAGTGGTATCAGCGCGTCGAGGAACCTCGCGACGTGATAGAACGCCCGCTGAGCGACGAGCTGGACATCAGCGGCTGGGAGCTGCGCAAGGCGTTGCGCCTGATGCGCAAATCCAACCCGGCCCTGCTGGAGTGGCTCGGCTCGCCGCTGGTGTATCGGGAAGAGCCTGGCGTGCGCGAGGAACTGCTCTGGCTGGGCAACGCCTTTCACTCCGTACCTGGCAGCCGCCATCACTACCTGTCGATGGCACGCAAGAACTACCGCGGCTACCTGAAGGGCGACAGCGTCCGGCTGAAGAAATACCTCTACGTCCTGCGCCCGTTGTTCGCGGTGCGTTGGCTGGATGCAGGCCTGGGCTTGCCGCCGGTGGCGTTCGAGAGGCTAGTGGAAGCCACGCTGGACGACCCGTCGCTGCGCGAAGAGCTGGATGCCCTGCTGAGCCTCAAGCGTCAGCGCGACGAATCGGCCTACGGCCCTCCGCGCCTGGCGCTGCAACGCTTCATCGAAGCGGAGTTGCTCCAGGCCGAACGAGGGGCCGCCCAACCAACCGGCGCGCGCCAGGACAGCCGACTGCTGGATCGCTACCTCCACGACAAGATATGGCAATACACAAGGGAAACCTCATGAGAAAGGACCTCATCGAACTCGACGGCAGCGAAGGCGGCGGGCAGATCCTGCGTAGCGCCCTGAGCCTGTCGATGACCAGCGGCCAGCCGCTGCGCATCCGCAACATCCGTGGCCGGCGCAGCCGTCCGGGGCTGCTGCGCCAGCACCTCACCGCGGTGCGCGCGGCGGCGGAAATCTGCGCGGCCGAGGTCGAGGGTGCCGAACTCGGCTCACGCGAGCTGGCGTTCCGGCCCGGTGCGATCCGCGCCGGCGACTACGCCTTCGCCATCGGCTCCGCCGGCAGTTGCTCGCTGGTACTGCAAACCCTGCTGCCGGCGCTGCTCGCGGCCAACGGCGAAAGCCGGGTGAGGATCAGCGGCGGCACCCACAATCCACTGGCGCCGCCGGCGGACTTTCTCCGCGACAGCTGGCTGCCGCTGCTGCGGCGGATGGGCGCGGAAGTCGACCTGGAACTGCTGCGCCACGGCTTCGTACCCGCCGGCGGTGGCGAGCTGCTGGCGCGGGTACGCCCGGCGCGCTGGCGGCCGCTGCAACTGGAGCATCCCGGCGCGGCGCTGCGGCGCCAGGCGCGGGCGCTGCTCGCCGGGATTCCCGGGCACGTCGGCGAGCGCGAGCTGGAGAGGGTCCGCCAGCGCCTCGGTTGGAGCGACGAAGAACGCCAGCTGGAGTTCCTCGCGGAGGACCAGGGGCCGGGCAACGCCCTGCTGCTGCGGATCGACTGCGAGCACATCTGCGCGACCTTCTGCGCCTTCGGCCAGGCCGGCGTCAGCGCCGAACGGGTGGCGGAACAGGTCGCGACGCAAGCCATCGGCTGGATGGAAAGCGGCTGCGCGGCGGACGAGCACCTCGCCGACCAATTGCTGCTGCCCATGGCCCTGGCCGGCGCCGGCAGCTTCACCACGCCACGGCTGAGCGCCCATCTGCAAAGCAACCGCCGGATTATCGAACGCTTCCTGCCGGTGAGGATCGGCGACCAGGCGCTGGACGGCGGCGGTCATCGCATCGTCATCACATCGGCTTGACGAATTCCTCACCAATGCCGACCTAGACTCGCGCCGGACCTGCCAGCGGGCCCGGCGCGAACCTCCGGGAGTCCCGTCCCGGCGGTCGAGGAGTCCCAGCCATGTCTTCTTCGCGTCTCGGCGTGCTTGCCCTCGCCCTGCTCCTGCTCACCGCCACCCTGCTCGGCGGCTGCGAAAACACCCACCAGCACCTGCTCGCCCAGGGCTACCCGCCCGCCTATGCCGACGGTTTCGACGACGGCTGCGGCAGCGGCCGCCAGGCGGCCGGCTCGATCAGCGGCGAATTCCGCAAGGACGTCCCCCGCTACCTGCGCGAGGCGATCTACGCCAGCGGCTGGGGCGACGGCTTCGAGCAATGCCGGTCGATGGCGCAGAGCGAAGAGCGGCGGCGCTTCGAGGAACGCCAGTGGAACGACCGCGACGACGATTGGCAGCGCGACCGCGACCGCGTGCTGGCCCGGGCCTTGCGCGAGCGCTGAAGCACGCTGCGACAACCATCCGCAGTGCCGATCCCGGTACGCTTGATCCACGTCAAGCCGGGCGCAGCGCCGCTGGCCTCTCCTCACAGGACCGGTTGTAACGCCTGATAAGGAGAAAAAAAGATGCAGTCCTCGCAACTGCTCCCGCTTGGCAGCCTGTTGCTGTCGTTCGCCACGCCCCTCGCCCTGGCCGATGCCCTGCACGACCAGGCCAGCGCGCTGTTCAAACCCATCCCCGAGCAGGTCACCGAGCTGCGCGGCCAGCCCATCAGCGAGCAACAGCGCGAACTCGGCAAGAAACTGTTCTTCGACCCGCGCCTGTCACGCAGCCATGTGCTCAGCTGCAACACCTGCCACAACGTCGGCACCGGCGGCGCCGACAACGTACCGACGTCGGTCGGTCACGGCTGGCAGAAGGGGCCACGCAATTCGCCGACGGTCTTCAACGCCGTGTTCAATGCCGCGCAGTTCTGGGATGGCCGCGCCAAGGACCTGGGGGAGCAGGCCAAGGGCCCCATCCAGAACAGCGTCGAGATGCACAGTACCCCGCAGTTGGTCGAACAGACCCTGGGCAGCATCCCGGAATACGTGGACGCCTTCCGCAAGGCCTTCCCCAAGGCCGGCAAGCCGGTCAGCTTCGACAACATGGCGCTGGCCATCGAGGCCTACGAGGCGACCCTGGTGACTCCGGACTCGCCCTTCGACCTGTATCTCAAGGGCGACGACAAGGCCCTCGACGCGCAGCAGAAGAAAGGCCTCAAGGCGTTCATGGACAGTGGCTGCAGCGCCTGCCACAACGGCATCAACCTGGGCGGCCAGGCCTACTTCCCGTTCGGCCTGGTGAAGAAGCCCGACGCCAGCGTGCTGCCCAGCGGCGACAAGGGCCGCTTCGCCGTGACCAAGACCCAGAGCGACGAGTACGTATTCCGCGCCGCGCCCCTGCGCAACGTCGCCCTCACCGCGCCGTACTTCCACAGCGGCCAGGTCTGGGAGCTCAAGGACGCGGTGGCGATCATGGGCAACGCCCAGCTCGGCAAGCAGTTGGCGCCGGACGACGTGGAGAACATCGTCGCCTTCCTGCACAGCCTGAGCGGCAAGCAGCCGCGCGTCGAATATCCGCTGCTGCCGGCCAGCACGGAGACCACGCCGCGTCCCGCGGAATAACCGGCACAAGGAAAAACGGGGCTCCCCTGGAGCCCCGTTTTTTTCCTCGATGGGACAACCTCAGACCACGCCCTGCGCCAGCATCGCATCGGCGACCTTGACGAAGCCGGCGATGTTCGCCCCCTTCACGTAGTTGACCCGCCCCTGCTCCTCGCCGTACAGCAGGCAGGCATGGTGGATCGACTGCATGATGCCGTGCAGCTTGGTATCCACCTCGCCCTCGCTCCAGCGCAGGCGCATGGCGTTCTGCGACATTTCCAGGCCGCTCACCGCCACTCCGCCGGCGTTCGACGCCTTGCCCGGCGCGTAGAGGATGCCGGCCTCGAGGAACAGGTCGACGGCTTCCAGGGTCGAGGGCATGTTGGCGCCTTCGGCGACACAGACGCAGCCGTTGGCCAGCAGGCGCCGCGCATCCTCGGCATCCAGTTCGTTCTGGGTCGCGCAGGGCAGCGCGATATCGCAGGCCAGGCCCCAGGGCCGGCGCCCTTCGAGGAACTGCAGGGAAAACTGCTCCGCCATCTCGCGGATGCGCCCGCGGCGCACGTTCTTCAGCTCCATCAGGTATTCCCACTGCTCGTCGGAGAGCCCCGCCTCGGCATACAGGGTGCCTTCGGAATCGGACAGCGAGATCACCTTGCCGCCCATTTCCATGACCTTGCGCGCCGCGTACTGGGCGACGTTGCCCGAGCCGGAGATCGCCACCCGCTGGCCGTCGAAGCCGCGGCCACGGTCCTTGAGCATTTCCTGGGCGAAGTAGACGCAGCCGAAGCCGGTCGCCTCCGGGCGGATCAGGCTGCCGCCGTAGCTCAGGCCCTTGCCGGTCAGCACCGAGGTGAACTGGTTGGACAGGCGCTTGTACTGGCCGAACAGGTAGCCGATCTCACGCGCGCCGACGCCGATGTCGCCGGCCGGCACGTCCAGGTCGGCGCCGACGTGGCGGTACAGCTCGCTCATGAACGACTGGCAGAAACGCATCACCTCGGCGTCGCTCTTGCCCTTCGGATCGAAGTCGGAGCCGCCCTTGCCGCCGCCCATGGGCAGAGTGGTCAGGGAGTTCTTGAAGACCTGCTCGAAGGCGAGGAACTTCAGCACCCCGAGGTTGACCGAGGGATGGAAGCGCAGGCCGCCCTTGTAGGGGCCGATGGCGCTGCTCATCTGCACCCGGTAGCCACGGTTGACCCGTACCCGGCCCTGGTCGTCGACCCAGGGTACGCGGAACAGGATCGCCCGCTCGGGTTCGACGATGCGTTCGATGATGCCGGCTTCCAGGTAGTGCGGGTTGGCCTCGAGGAACGGCCAGAGGGAACGCAGCACCTCTTCCACCGCCTGGTGGAATTCGGGCTGATCGGGATCGCGCCGCTTCAGGCGCTCGAGGAAAGCGTCGACGGATTGCGTCATTTTTCTCACCGGTTTCTAGTTTTGTGAACAATTTTTTGCGCGTGACTCTAACAAGCCAGGCGGCACCTAGAAAGTGCGAAATGACGCATTGATGAATCTTTATGGTGCAAAACTGAAACTTTCCGGGTCCGCCAGAACGGCTAGGGCCAGAGCGCGCGCCTGGAACCAGGTTGCCTCCCGGGGTGGCCACGCACTGTTGAAGGGCGACGAAAGCACCGTTCGCGTGCATCCCGGCGCCAGATGCGAAAGGGCCTCCCCCTGACGGGGGAGGCCCTTTCTCTGCCTACGGCCGGGTCTAGAAGTCGTAGGTCGCGGACAGGCTGAACACCTGTCCCTTGCTGGTTGCCCTGCCATCCAGGCGTCCGCCGCCGAGGCGATCCTGGTTGACCGTCTTCAACGGCACCTCCTTGACGAACTGCCGCGAGTAGGCCGCGTCGATCGACAACTCCGGCATCGACTGGAAGCGATAGCCGGCACCCAGGGAGGCGAAGTAGCGATCGCCGTCGGGAATCCGCGGGTCGCGGGTGGCATTGTGAGTCGGCGTCTGGTCGTAGGCGACCCCGGCGCGCATGGTCCACTGTTCGGTCACCTTGTAGTCGCCGCCCACCGCCAGGGTCCAGGTGTTCCGGTAGGTGTAGGGGATGGAGACGATCGTGTTGCCGTGGGACTTGAGGGTCAGGTCCTGGAATGACGACCACTCGGTCCAGGTGGCGCTGGCGCCCAGGCTCAGACGGTCGTTGAACTGGTGTACCCAGTCCAGCGAGGCGTAGGCGGGGATATCCAGGCGCGCCGAGGCGGAAGCGCCCATGCGCAGGTCCAGGCCGGGATAGGCCAGGCCCGGAGTGCCTCCCTCGATGGCGCCCTCGGTCAGCCCACCGTCGTGGTCGTAGAGGTTGTAGTGACCCTTCAGCTTGTTGCGGATCTTCGCGTGGTAGGCGAAGCCCAGGGTGTCGCGGTCGGTCGGCTTCCACACCGCGCCGGCGAAGAAGCCGGGCGAGGTGTTGTCCACCTTGACCCGCATCAGCGCGGACGAGTTCGAGGCCGGGAACGGAATCCCGCCCATGCCCGGGGAGTTGGCGGCCGAGGCATAGAGATCGAGGTTCTGGCTGACGAAGCCGGAGGTGCGCTGGATGATCACCCCGGCGCCCAGGGAGAAGTTGTCGTTGACCTTGAACGACAGGGAGCCGGTCAGGCCGATCGTCTCGATCTTGGTGTCCACCGCGAAATCGCGGCCTTTCCAGTTCGGGTCCCAGGTACTGCGCATTCCCATCGGAACGACCTGGCTCAGACCGAAGGCGAAGCGGTCGTTGATCGGTACGACCAGGAAGCCGGTCGGCAGCCACGCGCCGAATCCGGCCTGGCCGCCATCGTTGGTAGCCAGCTCGGGAGTGCCCGGCCCATCCTGGTAGCCGCCGGTCATGGGATTGCCCTGGTAGTCGTAGGCATCGCCGTTGTACTTGATGTCGATATCGGCGTAGTTGATCGTCAACTGGGCGATCCGCTTGTCGATGAAAGCCATGGCCGCCGGGTTGTTGAACGCGGCGCTCGGATCGTTGGGAAACAGCGAGCCGCCTGCCATCGCACGGCCCCAGCCCGCCGTGTTGGTGGTCGGTACCATGAAGCCGCCGGCTTGTGCCTGGGACGTGCCGAACAGTCCGCCGACGATCAGGGCGCAGAGCAATGGCAATGGTTTTCTGGCAAACAGGCAGGAAATATCGTTTTTGTTGTTCAAGGTTTCACCCCTGGTGGCTGCTAGTGCACGGGGCACGATGGTCGGCCTGCTTGAGCGTCCTGGCGGACACCCTCCCCCAGGCCGTTTTCCATGTGCGAACGAGGTTCTGCGCCGCTTCCGGCGGAAACTCCCTCGGACCTGCCGGCCCGCGAAGGACGCCTGGCAGCGGGAGCGCGAAACCGCTGGCGCCGAAGGCGCCAGCGGCAGCCCGGATTACGGGTTGACTACGAAGGCCGGGGTCGGCTGCACACTCAGACTGTTGATCTTGCAGTTCCCAGCCAGCGACTGATTGCTGGCGCTGAGGGTATTGGTGGCGTTGCTCCAGGAACCGTTGACGGTGCTCGGGCCACAGGTAGAGGAGAGAATCTTGAAGCCGACGCCATCGACCTTGCCGGCGGTGGTGCTGGAGACGGTCAGCTTCCACGGCAGGCCGGTCATCTGCGGCACGCTGCACAGGGTGTTGCTGCCGCTGACGGTGACGCTGTCGATCGAGGCATAGGAACCATCGGCGGCTGTCGTGCCCTTGAAGGTGATGTTGCAGGTCACTGGCAGATTGAGCGACGCCGGCGAGCTCACGCTGATGGTGCCAGGTGCGGTGAAGGCCGAGTTGACCGGGGTGATGGTGGCCGCGCTGGCCATGGACGAAACGCTCAGGCAGAGAGCAAGAGCAGCAAAGGACGGCAGGGACTTGATGGATTTCATTGTTTTGTATCCTTCCAGTGAGTTGGCAACGCTCGCGGTTGCCGAGCCTTGATCATGCGGCAGGATCGTCGCCGACCCGCCCCCACGACCACCTTGTGCCTTCCCGTCCGATCCACCTGCCAGGCGAACCACACCACCCGCCTTGGCCGTGCGTACCGGGATTCGGGAGAGGCTTTACCTCATGAGTCCTATCCGGTGCCGACGCTGACGGTCCCCACGACGAGCCGGGACAGACCGGATATCGGAAAGATCCGATAGGGTTTGCCAACCCGCCGCGCCTCGAGATGCCCACCTGGCCGACCTCCGCGAACGCAGGCCTGACAGGGCTGGCAATCACCACGAAGGGGCAGTGGACCAGTCAACGACGGGGGCCAGAGTACGGTCAGCGCGGCTCTGGAAAAGCCTAGCGAAAGAAGGGGGTTGACCCTCCGAAGGAAGGTCGGTGAATGCCGTGGAGGGCGGACGAAGCGTCGTCGCGAAGGAATCCTGATACCTCTGTCAACATCCGCGTCGGGAAGAAACGCACCATGACGGGGCGTACCTACCAGAATTGGCAGCTCGCGAAGCGACCCAGCCAACCCAAAGTTAGGTTGCCAACTATCGGTCGGACGATGACGGCACGCGAACGAGACCCGGCTGCAACTCGAACACCTCCACGCCCTCCGGCGTGGAGCGTCCGATCTTGACCTGTTGCGCCATCACGCTGGCGCCGGGAGCCTGGCGAAAGTCCACGAACAGCCGGTCACCCTCGTGGCGTATCGCCTCCGGCGGCACGACGATGGCCTGTTCGTTGCGATAGGTGGTGACCGTCAGCTTGGCGCTCATTCCCAGACGAATCTTCTGCAACTGGCGGGGATCGAGCGGCGCTACCGACACCGTCACCTCGAACTGCGGGCTACCTCCCTGGGCCATGCCGGGCAGAGCCTGACCACCGAGGGCGGCGATGACGCCCGCCAGCGTGGTGCCCTCGAAGCCGTCGCCACTGATTTCCACCGCCTGCCCTTCGCGTAACTGGTTGATATCCAGTTCGGAAACCTTCGCAGATACCTTCAGCCGCTCGACGCTGGCCAGGCCGAACAACGCCTGGCCCTGCCCCAGCTTGCTACCGGCCTGCACCGGTTCGCGGCTGCCCTGCTCGCCAGCCAGGCCGGGCGCCGCGACGACGATACCGGCAAAGGGCGCGCGCACCGTACGGCCATCCAGCTGGGCCTGCAGCGTCTCGTATTTCACGCTGGCGTTGGCCAGGTCCATTTCGGCGATCTGGCGATTCTCGCCCTGCCCCTTGGCGCGGGTCGACTCCACTTCCCGCCGGGCCGCCTCCAGGTCCATGCGCTGCTGGCTGGCCTGTTGTTCGAGATCGTCGAGTTCGTTGCGCGGGACGATCCCGCGCTGGAACAGCTCGCGGGTCTCGCGCAACTTGCGCTCGGTGCTGCTCTGCGCCAGCTGCGCGCTGCGCAGGGCACGACGGACCCGCGCCATGTCCTCGCCACGCTCCCAGTCGCGCAGGTCCTGCAGGGTGCGACGGGCCTTGAGCAACGCCGACTGTGCCTCGCGCACCTGCACGGCGATCTCGCGGGTGTCCATGCGCAGCAGCTCCTGTCCTTCCGCGACCCGCTGTCCCGGCTCCACCAGCAGCGCCTCGACATTGCCGGCGAAGGGCGCCGCCAGGGTCACCACGCGCCCCGGTTCCAGGCGTCCGACCAGGCCGATCTGATGCACCAGCGGGGCCGCCCGTACGGCGACCCAGCGCTCCCCTTCCGTGCGTTTCGCGGTGCCGCCGGCGAGGACCAGCCAGGCCAGCGCCGCGACAACCGCCAGGCCGGCGGCGAGCGGCAATGCGGGCCGGCGCAGGAAGGAAAACCGGTCAGTGGTCATTGAGCGAAATCTCCCAGCTATCCAGGGTCATGCCGACGATCAGGTCGAGCTGCGTCTGCGCATTGAGAAACGAGATCAGGGCATTCAATTGGGTGTTCTCGACGTTGCGCAGGTCGGTCTCGAAGCTCAGCACCTGGAAGTTGCTCGAACGCCCGACGCGCAGCTTTTCCCGCTCGATCTCCAGCTTGCGCCGCGACAAGGCGGTGGCGCGCTGGGCGATCTGGTACTGGCGCCAGCGCGTGCCGAGGTCGCGCACCGCATCGATGACGTTCTGCTCCAGGGTCTGCCGGGCATCCTCGATCAGGATCTTCTGGTTCTCCACGTCGACCTGGGCGCGCACCTCGGCCTGCCGGCGGCTGAGGTCGCCGATGGGAATTTCCACCTGTACCCCGGCGTAGCTGTCCCAGCTGCGTGAATTGTCGCCACCGCCCTCGCTGTAGCGGTCGCGGATCTGGCTGGCGCCGCCCACCAGCGAGACATCCCACAGGCGCTGGTTCTTCGCCAGCACCAGGTTGAGGTCGGCCTGGCGACTGCCGATCAGGCGTTGCAGGTATTCCGGTTGCTGCTGCAGGGCGGTCCTGATCGCCTGCTGGCGGTCGACCTCGATCGGCGTGGCGGCCAGCGCATCGCTGGCGCGGATCTGCGTCGACAGGTCCAGCGCCAGCAGTTGCAGCAGGGCCAGGCGTGCGCTGTCGACCTGGTTGGCGGACTCCTCGACGTTGAGCTCCTGGCTGGCGACGTCGGCCTCGGTCTGCACGATCTCGAATTCGGCCATTCGCCCGGCGCGGATCATCGCCCGGTTGACCTCGAGCAGCTCCTGGGTCCGCGCCAGGGCTTCGCGAGCGATGCGCGCCTGCTCCTGGGCGCGCAGCAGCTCCCGGTAGGCACCGATGACCTGGCTGATGGTCTGCGACACGCTGGCCTTGAGTTGCAGGCGATTGGCGTCTTCGGAGAGACGTGCCAGGCGCAGCGGCGCGGTGGTGACGTCCCAGCCCGCATCGCGCAGCAACGGCTGGACGACGGTCAGGTCGAGGCCATCGCTGCGGTAGCGCCCGGCCTCGTCGGCGGTGCGGAACTGCTTCACCCAGGCCAGGCTGAAACGAGTGCCATATTCGCCAAGCAGGGTCGCGGTGGGCGAGACATTGCTGGTCCTCGTGCGGTCTTCGGTGGCGCGGTTGGCGCGATAGTCGCCGCGCACCACCAGCTTCGGGTTGAAGGCGTCGGCGGCGACCCGCAGGTCGAACTTCTGCGCGATCCGTTGCAGGTAGGCGCTACGGATTCCACGGTTGTTGCGCAGGCCAAGATAGACCGCGTCGCTCAGGCTGAGGTCGATCACCTGCTCGCTGAGCAGCACCGACCTGCCCTGCTCGCGGGCCATGCTCGGTACGTCCGGACTCAGCGCCGGGTTGACGCTGGCCGCCACCGGAAGAGCGGCGACCAGCCACAGCACGCCCAGGCCCCACCTATTCATCGCGCAGCGCCTCGACCGGTTGCAGGCGAGCCGCCGAGACCGCCGGATAGAGCCCGAAGAACAGCCCCACCAGCAGGGTACTGCCCATCCCCAGCGGCAGGGCCGCGTAGGCCAGGGAGAAGGTCCAGCCGGAGAACCTGGCGTAGAGATACGCAGCCGCCACGCCGAGCACCGCGCCCGACAGCGCGCCCGCGGCGGTCAGGGTCACCGCCTCGATCAGGAACAGGTTGCGGATGTCCCGCTGGCGCGCGCCCAGCGCCATGCGCACGCCGATTTCCCGGCGGCGTTCGGCGACACTCATCAGCATCACGTTCATCACTCCGACGCCGCCGCCGAGCAGGGAGATGATCCCCAGTCCGGCCAGCAGGTAAGTGAAGGTCCGGGTCTGCCGCTTGAGTCCATCGAGCACCTGCTGCGAGACCTGGACCTGCGCCTCGTGGCCGGGCAACCGCGCCGTCAGGGCCGCGCCCAGGGCCGCGCCGACGCTATAGACGTCCGCTCCCGGCGAGACCCGCGCCACCACATGGCTGACCTCGGCGGCCGGCTGCAGGCGCGGCATGCCCGGCGCCGGCACGAACAGCGAGTCGTTGGCGGCGAACGGCAAGAGAGCGGCGCTGGCCTGCGGCTGGAGAATGCCGATCACGCGAAACAGATAGTCGTTGACCGTCAGTTGCTCGCCGAGGCGCAGCGGATCGCCGGGCGCCCCCAGGGCCTCGGCGATTGTCGCGCCCACCACCACGTAGGTGTCGTGATCGTCGAAGTGCGAGAGGAAACGTCCTTCGCGCAGCCGTAGCCTGGCGGCGGCTGCGAGCCCGGCGCTGGCGCCGACGATACTGGCGTTGCTGGTGCGTCCGTGAAAGGTCACCGGGGCCGAGTACAGGCCCAGCGCCGCCAGGTGCTCCAGACCGGCCACGTCGCGGAGCAGCGGTTCGGTGTCGAGCGACGCCGGCATCGGCATCGGCGCCTGCGGGGCGAACGGGAACTGCACCACCAGGGTGTCGGTGCCCATGTCCTTGAAGATGCTCATCGCTTCGTCGGTCGCGTTGCTGCCGATGTTCAGCATCGCGATCACCGATGAACAGCCCATGACGATACCCAGCAACGCCAGCAGCGAGCGGCGCCCCAGCCCGCGAAGACTGGCGAGGGCCTCGTGAAGCAATTGCCGGGGCGACGGGCTGGCGCTCACCGGCAGGCCTCCGCCAGGTCCTCGTGCACCTCGCCATGCCGCACTGTCAGTTGGCGCCCGAGACGGGCGGCCAGGCTGGGATCATGGGTGACCACCACCAGGGTCACCTGGCGCTCGCGGTTGAGGGTGAGGAGCAGCTCCAGCACTTCTTTCGCGGTGCTCGCGTCGAGGTTGCCGGTTGGTTCGTCGGCGAGGATCAGCGCCGGCTCGCCGACCAGCGCGCGAGCGATGGCGACGCGCTGCCGCTGGCCGCCGGAGAGGTCCGCCGGACGATGGCCGGCGCGCTCGGCCAGGCCGACCCGGGCGAGCATCGCCTCGGCCCGCTCCAGTGCCTCGCGGCGCGGCATCCCTCGATAGCTCAGGGGCAGCGCGACGTTGTCCAGCGCGTTCAGCCGCGGCAACAGGTTGAAGCTCTGGAAGACGAAGCCGATCAGGCGGTTGCGGATCGCCGCCAGTCGGTCCCCGTCGACGCTGAAGATGTCGTGCTCGGCGAAGCGGTAGGCGCCGCTGTCCGGGCGGTCGAGCAGGCCGAGAATATTCAGCAGGGTGCTCTTGCCCGAGCCCGACGCGCCGACGATCGCGCAGCTTTCTCCGGGAAAGATGTCCAGGCAGACGTCTTTCAGTATCTGCAGCGGCTGCCCCCCCAGGAGGTAGCCCTTGCCGATCCCCTGCAGGGAGATCAATGATTCGTGCTTGTTTGTTGTTGGCATTCGCACCCGACCGCTCGCATCCCTTCAAGGCCCGCCCGGTCGTACCGCCGCAAGGCCGGCGATACAGGCCGAACGGCCATACTGCTGATGATGGAGACAGCGCACAAGCCGCCACCACCGGCAACGCTACCCCGAGGCGCCAGCGCCGAGCGAAGGTAGCGGCTGGTCCGCCCGGCCAATGCCGGTACTCGATTCCGCCGGGCTTCGCCATATGGCGCGGCCTCTCCGGGCAGGCGGTATTGAGCGCACGGATCGGCTGCGCAGACCACTAGCAGAGCTGACACCATCGCGGCCGTCGATGCACCCCCATCTTTAGTTAGGTGAAGGCTCAGGCATGCTGCTTGAGAGCCCCCCGGGTACCGCCGATGGAGGTGTCCTGCGCAGTTCCCATGTTCCCCTGCGCATGGCTCGTTGAATTCCAGGCATGAAAAAACCGCCGGCCGGCAACGCCGGCGGGCGGTTTCTCGAAGGCGCGCTTACGCCAGTTTCTTGTAGCGCACGCGGTGCGGCTGGGACGCAGCATCGCCCAGGCGCTTCTTGCGGTCGGCCTCGAACTCGGTGTAGTTGCCTTCGAAGAAGGTCACCTTGCCATCGTCCTCGTAGGAGAGGATGTGGGTGGCGATCCGGTCGAGGAACCAGCGGTCGTGGGAGATCACGATGGCAGCGCCGGGGAAGTCCAGCAGCGCTTCTTCCAGCGCGCGCAAGGTTTCCACGTCGAGGTCGTTGGACGGTTCGTCGAGCAGCAGCACGTTGCCGCCCTGCTTCAGGGTCAGGGCCAGGTGCAGACGGCCACGCTCACCGCCGGAGAGGTCCTTGACGAACTTCTGCTGGTCGGCGCCCTTGAAGTTGAAGCGACCGACATAGCTGCGCGACGGGACTTCGTAGTTGCCGATCTTGATCTGCTCGAAACCGTCGGAAACCTGCTCCCACACGGTCTTGTTGCCTTCCAGGCTGTCACGGCTCTGGTCGACGCTGGCGATCTGCACGGTCTCGCCGATCTCGATGGTGCCGGAGTCCGGCTGCTCCTTGCCGGTAAGCATGCGGAACAGGGTCGACTTGCCCGCGCCGTTGCCGCCGATCACACCGACGATGGCGCCCTTGGGAATGCTCAGGGACAGGTTGTCGATCAGCACGCGGTCGCCGTAGCCCTTGGTCACGTTGTGCAGTTCGATGACCTTGTCGCCCAGGCGCGGACCGGCCGGGATGTAGATCTCGTTGGTCTCGCTGCGCTTCTGGAATTCCTGCGACTGCAGTTCCTCGAAGCGCTGCAGGCGCGCCTTGGACTTGGCCTGGCGGCCCTTGGCGCCCTGGCGCACCCACTCCAGCTCGGCCTTCATGGCCTTGGCGTGGGAGGCTTCCTGCTTGGCTTCCTGGGCCAGGCGGGCGGCCTTGGATTCCAGCCAGCCGGAGTAGTTGCCTTCGAACGGGATGCCATGGCCACGGTCGAGTTCGAGGATCCAGCCGGCGACGTTGTCGAGGAAGTAGCGGTCGTGGGTGATCGCCACCACGGTGCCGGGGAAGTCGTGCAGGAAATGCTCCAGCCAGGCCACCGAGTCGGCGTCCAGGTGGTTGGTCGGTTCGTCCAGCAGCAGCATGTCGGGAGCCGACAGCAGCAGGCGGCACAGCGCTACGCGGCGCTTTTCGCCGCCGGACAGGTGCTCGACCTTGGCATCCCACGGCGGCAGGCGCAGGGCGTCGGCGGCGACTTCCAGTTGGCGTTCCAGGTTGTGTCCGTCGGATGCCTGGAGGATCGCCTCCAGCTTGGCCTGCTCGGCGGCCAGGGCGTCGAAGTCGGCATCCGGCTCGGCATAGGCGGCATAGACCTCGTCCAGCCGCGCCTGGGCCTGCTTGATCTGGCCGACGGCCTCTTCGACGATGTCGCGCACGGTGGCCTGCGGGTCCAGCTTGGGCTCCTGCGGCAGGTAGCCGACGTTGATCCCCGGCATCGGCCGGGCCTCGCCTTCGATCTCGGTGTCGACGCCGGCCATGATCCGCAGCAGGGTGGACTTGCCCGCGCCGTTCAGGCCGAGCACGCCGATCTTGGCGCCGGGGAAGAACGACAGGGAGATGTCCTTGAGGATTTCACGCTTGGGCGGAACGATCTTGCCGACCCGATGCATGGTGTAGACGTACTGAGCCAAAACGAGCACCTCATGAAGAAAAGGAAAAAAACTCGGCCAAGTATATGACAGACCGAGAGAAAGCTGGCCAGCCACCCCGGTTTTCGTGGGTCGGGGCGCTTTGCCGGCGGATGTTCGCCGTCCGATTCCAGGCCGCTACGGTGACGCTGAGCAGCGTACTGGCCGCCCTTACTGTCTCCGCTACCCTCGTCCTGTCAAAGGCGTTCTGCCTGGGGGAGGCGGCGACCATCGCCCCGTGCGGGGTCTGGGTGGGCCTGGCACTGCTCGCGGCCATGGTGCTGCCTCTCAAGACCTGACGCGAAGCAAGGCGTGGGGAGATCCAGCCTGCTACAATTGATCCAAATCAGTCTCAAAAGAACAAAAAAAACCTCAAAAATGACACTCGCTCCCAGATCCGCCCAGCTACCCGACTCCCCGCACAAGGACAGTCTCGACCCAGCGCCAACCCCGTCGTCTCAGGACCAGCGCCTGCTCAAGGCCCTGGCCACCGCGATGGTCAATCATCCGCGCGCCACCATGGGAGAACTGGCGGAACTGGCAGGAGTGAGCAGGGCAACCCTGAACCGTCATTGCGGTACCCGCGAAGGTCTCAAGCGGCGCCTGGAAAGCCATGCCAGGAGTACCCTCGAACGCCTCACCCACAGCGCCGCCCTGCAGCGCCTGGAGCCGCGGGAAGCGCTACGCGAGCTGATCCGGGAACACCTCGCCCAGCGCGACCTGCTGGCGCTGCTGATGTTCGAGCAGAACCCGGGACGCCACGCCGGGCATGGGGACGCCAGTTGGCAGTCCTATGTCGAAGCCCTGGACGCCTTCTTCCTGCGCGGCCAGCAGAAGCGTGTGTTCCGTATCGATATCAGCGCGGCGACCTTCAGCGAACTCTTCATCGTCCTGATCTACGGCATGGTCGATGCCGAGCGCCGCGGTCGCGCGGCCAGCGCCGGGTTGTCCGCCACACTCGAGGAGCTGTTCCTGCGTGGCGCGTCGAACCCCGCACAACCTGCCAGCCCTTGAGCGGGCGGCAGTTGCCACCCGCTAGCACCGTTTCCCACACGTTTACCCGCTCAACTCCTGCCGCCTCGATGTACCACCAGGCTCCGTCCCTCGTCCCAGCCTCCGCCGAGCGCGCGGAACAGGTCGACCAGGGCGATCTGCCGCTGGGTGCTGCCGTCGATGAAGGCGATCTCGTTGAGGAAGCTGCTGCGCTGCGCATCGAGGTAGCGCAGGTGGTTGTCGACGCCACTCTCGTAGCGTGCCTTGGCCAGCTTCAGGGCTTCGTTGCTGCTGTTCGCCAGGGCGCGCAGGGCCTTCTCTTCGCGACGCAGGGTATCGCTGGCCGCCAGGGCGTCGGCGACCTCGCGGAAAGCGGTCTGGATGGTCCCCTCGTAGGCAGCCACCGCCGAATCCTTGCGCGCCTCGGCCAGGCTCAGGTTGGCACGGTTGCGCCCGCCATCGAAGATCGGCAGCGTCAGCGTCGGCAGGAAGCTCCAGGAGCGCGAGCCGCCATCGAACAGGCCGGACATTTCCGCGCTGGAGGTGCCGAAGCTGCCGGTCAGGCTGATGCGTGGGAAGAACGCCGCGCGCGCCGCGCCGATATCCGCGTTGCGCGCCCGCAAACGATGTTCGGCGGCAAGGATGTCGGGGCGTCGCTCGATCAGCTCGGACGGCGTGCCGGGAGCGATGTCCTGCAACAGCTTCGGCCGCTGCCCCGGACTCCGCGGAATCGCCTGCGCGGCATCGTCGCTGCCCAGCAGCAACACCAGCGCGTTGAATGCCTGCTGTTTCTGCCGCAGGTTGCGCTCCTGCTCGGCGCGCGCCTGCTCCACCAGGCCAAGGGCTTCCTGGTAGTCCAGCGCGGTGGCGGCGCCGGCCGCGCGGCGCTGGTCGATCAGGGCGAAGGAATACTCGCGGCTGACCAGGGTCTGACGGGTCAGCGCCAGGCGCCGCAGGGCGCCGTCGTAGCTCAGGTAGGCCTGGCTGACCTCGGCGACCAGGGCGATCCGTGCCGCGCGCGCTGCCTCCTCGCTGGCCAGGTACTGTTGCAGGGCTGCGTCGGTCAGGCTCTTGACCCGACCGAAGAGGTCCAGTTCGTACTCCGGCAGGGCCAGCCCGACCTGGTAGCTGCTGGCCACTTCCGAGCGATTGCCGGCGGACAGGTCGGCCGGCTGCCGCTGGCGGTTGCCGGTGGCAGCGGCATTCAGGCCCGGAACCCGGTCGGCGCGCTGGATTCGGTACTGCGCGCGGGCCGCCTCGATATCCAGGAGGGTCTGGCGCAGCGAGCGGTTGTT
Organism: Pseudomonas sp. B111; assembly: GCF_026428275.1. Lineage (NCBI taxonomy): Bacteria > Pseudomonadati > Pseudomonadota > Gammaproteobacteria > Pseudomonadales > Pseudomonadaceae > Pseudomonas > Pseudomonas sp. B111. Next base: position 6,512,823 of record NZ_CP097857.1, read on the forward strand.
ATCCAGGGCCATGTCCACCAGGCGGCGTAGTTCGGCATCGACGATGAAACTCTTCCAATCCAGCGTGTCGATCGCCGCGCCCTGGCGCTGGGCGGCGGCGCCGCTCCAGCTGTCGGCCACCGGCGCGGCGGGACGTTCGTAGGTCGGCGCCATGGAGCAGGCGCCGAGGGTCAGGGCGATCAGCAGCGCCGATACGCCGAAAGCAGGTTTGCGCATCTCGTTCACTCCCCGGCCGAAGCGGCCTGTTCGATGGGTGCCGGCTTGCTGCGCAGCAGCGACAGCAGCCAGACGAAACAGATAGGTACGAACAGCACGCCGAGGAAGGTGGCGCTGAGCATCCCGCCGATCACTCCGGTGCCGATGGCACGCTGGCTCGCCGCGCCGGCACCGCTGGCCAGGGCCAGGGGTATCACGCCGAGGATGAACGCCATGGAAGTCATGATGATCGGCCGGAAGCGCAGGCGCGCGGCCTCGATGGCGGCGTCGCGCAGGCTATGCCCCTGCTCCCAGAGTTCCTTGGCGAACTCGACGATGAGAATCGCGTTCTTCGCCGAAAGACCGATGATGGTGATCAGGCCGACCTTGAAATACACGTCGTTGGACATACCGCTGACCATCACCGCGAGCACCGCGCCGATGGCGCCGATCGGCACGATCAGCATCACCGACAGCGGGATCGACCAGCTCTCGTAGAGCGCCACCAGCAACAGGAACACCACCAGGATAGCGAGGGCGAACAGGCTGGTGGCCTGCCCGGCGGAGACCTTCTCCTGATAGGACAGGCCGGTCCACTCGTAGCCGATGCCGGCCGGCAGCTGCGCGGCCAGGCGCTCCATTTCCGCCATGGCTTCGCCGGTGCTGAAGCCGGGCGCGGCGTCACCGACGATGCGGATCGACGGGTAGCCGTTATAGCGCACCAATTGCACCGGTCCCTCTTCCCATTTCACGCTGACGAAGGCGCTGAGCGGTACCAGGTTGCCAGCAGCGTTAGGCACGTATAGCTCGAGCACGCTTTCCGGGGTCATCCGGTTGCCCTGTTCGGCCTGGATCACCACCCGCTGTTGGCGCCCCGCATTGGTGAAGTCGTTGATCACCTCCGAGCCGAAGGCAGCGGACAGCGTGCCGCTGATGGTCTCGAAGCTCACCCCCAGGGCGCGGGCCTTCTCCCGGTCGATCAACAGGCGCAGTTGCGGCGCTTCGGCCAGTCCTTCCATCATCGCGTAAAGGAATTTCGGGTTGGTCTGGATCTCACCAAGAAGAGTATCGCGAGCCTGCAGCAGCGCTTCGCGGCCGACCCCGCTACGGTCCATCAGGCGCAATGCGAAGCCGCCGGAGTTACCCAGACCGTTGATCGGTGGCGGCGACACGGCCATGACCGTGCCATCGTCGGGCAGCGCGAAATGCTCGTTCAGCGCGGCGATCTCGGCGGCGGCCGACTGCTCGGCGCCTCGCTCGGACCAGTCCTTGAAGGTCGGGAAGGCCAGCGCGGCATTGTCGCCCTGGCCGGAGAAGCTGAAGCCCGAGATCAGGAACACCGAAGCCACCGCCTCGCGGGACTTGAGGAAGCGCTCGAGTTCCTCGCCGGTGGCATCGGTGCGCACGCGCGAAGCGCCAGGCGGCAGTTGCACGTCGACCACCATGTAGCCGAGGTCTTCCGCCGGCACGAAGGCTTCCGGCAGGCGCAGGTAGAAGTAGCCGAGCATGGCCACCAGGCCGGCGTACACCAGCATGAAGCGTCCGGCGCGCGCCACCAGCTTCGAGTTGAGCAGCGAATAGCGCTCGGTGACGCGGGCGAAGCCACGGTTGAAGGCGCCGAAGAAGCCGCGCTTCTCGTGGTGCCCTTCGGGAATGGGCTTGAGCAGCGTGGCGCACAGCGCCGGGGTGAAGGTCAGGGCGAGGAAGCCGGAGAACAGGATCGAGACCGCCAGCGACACCGAGAACTGCTGGTAGATCACCCCCACCGAACCGGCCATGAAAGCCAGCGGCAGGAACACCGCCGAGAGCACCAGGGTGATGCCGACGATGGCGCCGGATACCTGCTTCATCGCCTTGACCGTGGCCTCGGCCGGGGAAATCCCCTCCTCCGCCATGATCCGCTCGACGTTCTCCACCACCACGATGGCGTCGTCCACCAGGATGCCGATCGCCAGGACCATGCCGAACATGGTCATCATGTTCACCGAGAACCCCAGCAGGTACATCACCATCAGCGTACCCAGCAGGCACACCGGCACCACGATGGACGGGATCAGGGTGTAGCGGACGTTCTGCAGGAACAGGAACATCACCAGGAACACCAGGACCATCGCTTCGATCAGGGTGTGGATCACCTTCTCGATGGCCACGTCGACGAAGCGCGAGGTGTCGTAGGGCACGCTGTACTGCATGTCCTCGGGGAAGAACGCCGACAGTTCGGCGAGACGCTGTTTCACCAGGGTAGCGGTCTGGATCGCGTTGGCCCCGGGCGACAGCTGGATAGCCCCGCCCACGGTGGGCGTGCCGTTCAGTCGCGAGGAAATGTTGTAGCTCTCCTTGCCGAGTTCCAGGCGCGCGACATCGGCGAGCCGGACCAGCGAGCCGTCCTCGTTGGCGCGCAGCACTACCTGGCCGAACTCCTGCGGATCGTCCAGGGTGCCCTTCACCGCCAGGGTCGCCGTCAGCTCCTGCGCGGAACTGCCCGGTGCGCTGCCGAAGGCGCCGGCCGGCACCTGCACGTTCTGCCCGCGGATGGCATTGCTCACGTCGTCGATGGAGAGGCCGAAGCCCACCAGCTTCTGCGGATCGATCCAGACCCGCATGGCCGCCTCGGAAGAGAAGAATTGCAGCTTGCCGACGCCCGGCAGGCGCCGCAGCTCGTTGTTGATATTGCGCGCGGCGTAGTCGCCGAGGGCGGTGGTGTCGCTGCGCTGAGCGCCTTCCTTGTAGCTGAGCGCATAGATCAGCAGGAAACCGGCGCTGGTCTGCTCGACCTGCAGGCCCTGGGTCAGCACCGCCTGCGGCATGCGCGCCTCGGCTTTCTTCAGGCGGTTCTGCACGTCCACCTGGGCCAGGTCCGGATCGGTGCCCGGCTCGAAGGTGACGACGATCTCGGCGCTGCCGTTGGAGTTGTTGGTCGACTCGAAGTAGAGCAGGCCCTTGGCGCCGTTCAGCGACTCCTCGAGCACGCTGGTGACGGAGTCCACCAGCACTTTCGCCGAGGCGCCGGGATAGGTGGCGGTGATGGTGATCTGTGGCGGCGCGACATTGGGGTACTGCGCTACCGGCAATTTGGAAATGACCAGCAGGCCGGCCAGGGAGATGAACAGGGCCACCACCCAGGCGAAGTTCGGCCGCTTGATGAAGAATTCGGACATCGGAAAATCCTCGGGGCGAACCCGCCCTTACTGTTGCGGCACGGACGACTGGGCTTGCGTCTGGGCACCATCCGGCTTCGGCACGATCTTCACCCCCGGCTGCACCGCAGCCAGGCCGCCGACTATGACCCGGTCACCCGGCTCCAGGCCCTCGGTGATCTGCCAGCGCGACCCCTGCATGACGCCGGTACCGACGCTGCGCGCCTCGGCGCGCTCGTCGGCGCCCACCACCATCACCTGGGCGCTGCCGTCGCTGGAGCGGCGCACGGCCCGTTGCGGCACCAGGATCGCCTGGTTGTCGATGCCCTGGGGCGTACGTACGCGCACGTACATGCCCGGCAGCAGGACCCCGTCGGGGTTGGTGAACTTGCCGCGCAGGGCGATCTGGCCGGTGCCGCGATCCACCTCCACGTCGGCGAACTGCAACGCGCCCTGGCGCTGGTAGGGCGTCCCTTCGACGCGCAGGGTCAGCGCCTGGCTGTCGCCTGCGGCCAAGGTGCCTTTCTTCAGGGCGTCGCGCAGGCGCAGGGCCTCGGCCGCGGTCTGGGTGAAATCCGCATAGATCGGATCGAGCTGCTGGATACGCGCCATCAGCGTCGCCTCGCCCTGCCCGACCAGCGCGCCCTCGGTCACCAGCGCGCGGCCGATGCGCCCGGAGATCGGCGCAGTGACCGAGGCGTAGCCGAGGTTCAGGCGCGCGGTCTCCAGGTCGGCCTGGGCCGAGCGGGTCGCCGCCTCGGCGCTGCGCAGGTCGGCGGTGGCGGTATCGAAGTCCTGCTGGCTGACCGCCTGGATCTTCACCAGCGGCTCGTAGCGACGCACCCGCGCCTGCGCCTCGAACAGCACCGCGCGGTTCCGCGCCAGCTCACCCTCGGCGCGCGACACCGCAGCCTTCAGCGGTGCCGGATCGATCTGGAACAGCAGGTCGCCAGCCTTGACGTCGGCGCCCTCCTCGAAGCGCTTCCGCACGACGATGCCGGCCACCCGCGCGCGCACCTCGGCGACCCGCACCGGTTCGATCCGCCCAGGCAGTTCCGAACTCAGCGCCAGGGGCTCGGCCTGCACCGTCAGGACCTCCACCGGCAACACCATTTCGGCGGCCTCCTGTCGCTCTTCCGCCGGCCCACAACCCGCCAACGCGATGGCCATAGCCAACGCCCCGATCCTTCCTATTGCACGCAAATCAGCCATGACCCACCCGACCGTTGATTGAAAACGGATCGAATGGTACTTTTTCGAGCTAATTGAGTCAATATTGTCTCAAATGATCTTTTGACAGCTAATTCCTTTGGACGCGAGGCCAGTTTTCTGCACAATGCGCACAATCAGAAAAACCAACCGGGACCCATCGATGACCCTGATTTCCCATGACGAGCGACTCATCAAGGCGCTGGCAGTCGCTATCGTCGACCGCCCGCGAGCGACGCTGAAGGAACTGGCCGAGGCGGCCGGCGTAAGCAAGGCCACCCTGCACCGCTTCTGCGGCACGCGGGACAACCTGGTGCAGATGCTCGAGGACCACGGAGAGACCGTACTGAACCAGATCATCCAGGCCTGCGACCTGGAGCATGCCGAGCCTCTGGAGGCGTTGCAGCGCCTGATCAAGGAACACCTCACCCACCGCGAGCTGCTGGTATTCCTGGTATTCCAGTACCGCCCGGACTTCCTCGACCCGCACGGCGAAGGCGCACGCTGGCAGTCCTACCTGGAAGCGCTGGACGCCTTCTTCCTGCGCGGACAGCAGAAAGGCGTGTTTCGCATCGACATCACGGCAGCCGTGTTCACCGAACTGTTCATCACCCTGGTCTACGGCATGGTCGATGCGGAACGCCGCGGACGGGCGGCCAGCTCCAATTCCGCGCATACCCTGGAGCAGATGTTCCTCCACGGCGCTTCCAATCCGGCGCGCTCCTGACCCTTGCGCCCGCGGCGGCGCCCCTCTCGTCGCCGCATGGCACGGACCGATCCGCGTGCCGTCGACTTCGGCCGCCCGGAGGCCTGCTCGACACTCGGGAAGATCAGTCGTCACCGGTCCTGCGACAAAGTGCCTCGACAGCCGGAAAGGACCGTGACGCTCGTCGGCGATACTGGCACTTGGCCTTGCTTCCGGGCATCCTAACTGTCTACCGAATCACACCTCCCCCAGGAATTCCGGTCAGTGTCGACCCCCTCGCTAACCCCGTCGCCGCCTCCCGCCGGCGACCCACTGACCGTACCCGACCGACCGGCAGCCAAGGCTGGCCTGCTGTTGCTGGTCCTGTTGATGCTCGGCCTGCTGCTCTGGCAGATGAGCCAGGAGCTGCGCCAGCAGGAACGCTTCGAACACGAGCGAGCCGCGGCCCAGCTCGATCGTCTCAACGACCGCCTGTCCCTGACCCTCGAACTCAAGGCGCGCACCGCCCTCGCCCTGCTCCCGGGCATGCCCCCCAGCGAGCGTGGCGAGATCCAGGGCAGGCTGTTGCCACGCATCAGCGATGCGCTGCCGCAGGTGCGCCAGTTGCAATGGGTGGACAGCGCCCCGCAGACGGACAGCCCGTCGCCGGAAACGACGCTGCCCGAGCAGTTGCGCCAGCACGCCGGCTCCGGCCTCTACCACTATTGCCTCGACCCGCGCGACGGCGAATCCCTCTACCTGACCCTGCGCGAACCCGGCAGCCGCCGCGACAGTGGCTTCTGGCTGTTGCACCTGGCCAGCGACAGCCTCGCCCAGTGGAGTCCCGACCTGCCCACCGGCAACCTGCTCTGGCGCCTGGAAGACCAATACGCCGGGCGGGTGCTCTGGCATACCCCAGGGAGCACGGCGCTGCTCGACGACATGCAGACCCTCGGCGTGGAACCGCTGCGCAACAGCGACTGGCAGCTTCGCGGGCTCTACGACAGCACGCGAGTGCGGCTCGGCCTGCTGCCGGGAATCGGCGGCGAGCTGGCGATCTTCCTCCTACTGGTCGGCGTCACCGTGTACATGCTGCTGCGCCTGCACCGCGAGCAGCAAGGCCTGCGCGCCATGACCCTGGCCTCGCAGCGCAGCCTGCGCCAGGCGGCCACGGCACTGGCGGCGATCGACGAGCGGGTGCTGGTGACCCGCGCCGACGGCCGCCTCAGCTACCTCAATCCCCAGGCCGAACGCCTCTTCGGCATCAGTTCGGCCCAGGCCCGCCAGCATCACCTGCTGGGCCTGCTGCCGGACCTCGAGCCAGGCTGGCTGACGGACGCCGGCGGCGACGGCGAGACCCGTAGCGAGTTGCTGCCGCTGCGGGTACGCGGCGAGCCGCGGACGTTCACCCTCAGCCGCCATCCGCTGGCCAGCTATCCGGCGCTCGCCGACCAGGCCTGGACCCTCCGCGAGCAGATCCTCCAGGGCGGGCAGGTCTGGGTGTTGCGCGACGTCACCGAGGAACAGCACGCCCTCGGCGTCCTGGAGGAAACCCGGCGGCGCTACCAGGACATCTTCGAAGGGGTCGGCGTGGCCCTCTGCGTGCTCGACCTCTCCGCCCTGCGCCAGGCTCTGGTGGAACAAGGCCTGGACAGCTGCGCCGCACTGCGCGCCTGGCTCGCCGGCGAACCCGGGCGGCAGCAGGCGCTGCTGGAGCGGATCCGCATCACCGAGATCAACGATGTCAGTCGCCGCCTGCTGCAGATCGAGTCCACCGAACAGGCCTGGCAGCGCTTGCTCGACCACGGCCCGCTACAACCGGACAGCCTGCGCCTGCAGGTGATCGAGGCGCTCATCGAACGCCGGCCGGTACTCGAACTGGAAGCCACGCTGCGCTGCGGCAAGAGCACGCCGCGGCACCTGTGGTTGCAACTGCGCCTGCCGGAAAACCCCGGCGAATGGCATGCGGTGACCCTCAGCCTGTCCGACGTCACCAGTCGCAAGGAAGTCGAACTGTCGCTGATCGAGCGCGAGAAGTTCTGGTCGGACGCGGTCCAGGCGGTGCCCGATACCCTCTACATCCACGACCTGCACGCGCGCCGGGTGATCTTCAGCAACCATCACCTGGGCCAGCAACTGGGCTACAACCAGGAAGAACTGGCGCGGATGGGCGAGAACTTCTGGGAAACCCTGCTGCACCCCGACGACCAGGAATACTACTGGCGCATCCGCAACCTGCAGCACGTGGTCGGCGACGGCCTGCTGCTCGACAGCCAGCTGCGCTGGCGCCACCGCGACGGCCGCTGGCACTGGTTCGACATCCGCGAGCAGGCCTTCAGCCGCGACCGCAGCGGTCGCGTGGCGCGCCTGATCGGCGTGGCCAAGGACATCACCTTCACCGTCGAGGCGAACAACGCGCTGCGCGAGAACGGCCGACGCTACCGCATGCTGGCGGAAAACATCAGCGACGTGATCTTCTCCACCGACGCCGAACTCAACGCCAGCTACGTCAGCCCCTCGGTACAGCACGTGTTCGGCTACAGCCCGGAATGGGCGCTGCTCAACGGCCTCCACCAGACCGCCACCAACCCGCGCCAGCTCGGCCGCCTGAACGGCCTGCTGCGCCGCGTGCGACACGCCATCGGCGACCGCCAGAAGCTCGCCGAACTGCGGGAAAACCCTGGCCAGCATCTGTTCGCTCTCGACTGCCTGCGCGCCGACGGACGCAAGATTCCCATCGAACTGCGGATCGTCCTGATGTGGGACGAACACGACCGCTTCGAAGGCCTGCTCGGCATCGCCCGCGACATCAGCCAGCAGCGCCGCGCCGAACGCGAGCTGCGGATGGCGGCGACGGTATTCGAACACTCCACGGCGGCGATCATGGTCACCGACCCGGCCGGCTACATCGTCCAGGTCAACGATTCCTTCTCGCGCCTGACCGGCTACAGCCCGGCCGACGTGCTCGACCAGCAGCCGCGCCTGCTCACCGCCGACCGCCAGGAAGCCAACCAGCTCAAGCACGTGCTCGCCAGCCTGCAGCACAGCGGCAGCTGGGAAGGCGAGATCCTGCAGAAGCGCAAGACCGGCGAGCTCTATCCATCCTGGGTCGGCATCACCGCGGTGCGCGACGAGGAAGGCGATCTGGTCAGCTTCGTCTGCTTCTTCAGCGACATCAGCGAGCGCAAGGCCAGCGAGCGGCGCATCCACCGCCTGGCCTACTACGACGCCCTCACCCACCTGCCCAACCGCACGCTGTTCCAGGACCGTCTGCATACCGCCCTGCAACAGGCCGAGCGCAACGGCCAATGGGTGGTGCTGATGTTCCTCGACCTCGACCGCTTCAAGCCGATCAACGACTCCCTCGGCCACGCCGCCGGCGACCGCATGCTGCAGGAAGTGGCGACCCGCCTGAGCGCCTGCGTCAGCCAGGACGATACCGTGGCGCGCATGGGCGGCGACGAATTCACCCTGCTGCTGCCTTCCCAGGGCGACCGCGAGATCGCCCTGAAACGGGCGATCCAGGTCGCCGAGCTGATCCTCGGCCGTCTGGCCCGGCCGTTCACCCTGGAAGGCCGTGAATTCTTCGTCACCGCCAGCATCGGTGTGGCCTTGTCGCCCCAGGACGGCGCCGAACTGAGCCTGCTGATGAAGAACGCCGACACGGCGATGTACCACGCCAAGGAGATGGGCAAGAACAACTTCCAGTTCTACCAGGCCGAGATGAACGCCCGCGCCCTGGAGCGCCTGGAACTGGAAAGCGACCTGCGCCGCGCCCTGGAACTGGGCGAGTTCGTCCTCCACTACCAGCCGCAGTTCACCGGCGACGGCCGCCGCCTGACCGGCGCCGAGGCCCTGCTGCGCTGGCAGCATCCGCGCCGCGGACTGGTTCCGCCAAGCGAGTTCATTCCGGTGCTGGAGGAGATCGGCCTGGTCGCCCAGGTCGGCGACTGGCTGCTGGCGGAAGCCTGCAAGCAGTTGCGCAGCTGGCACAAGGCCAAGGTGCGGGTGCCAAAGGTCTCGGTGAACCTCTCGGCACGGCAGTTCGCCGATGGCCAGTTGGGCGAGCGGATCGCCGCGATCCTCTACGAGACAGGCATCCCGCCGGCCTGCCTGGAGCTGGAGCTGACCGAAAGCATCCTGATGAGTGACGTCGCCGAGGCCATGCAGATCCTCTCCGGGCTCAAGCGCCTCGGCCTGGCCATCGCGGTGGACGACTTCGGCACCGGCTACTCCTCGCTGAACTACCTCAAGCAGTTCCCCATCGACGTGCTGAAGATCGACCGCAGCTTCGTCGACGGCCTGCCCCACGGCGAACAGGACGCACAGATCGCCCGGGCGATCATTGCCATGGCCCACAGCCTGAACCTGATGGTGATCGCCGAGGGCGTGGAGAGCCAGGCCCAGCTGGACTTCCTTCGCGAGCACGGCTGCGACGAGGTGCAAGGCTACCTGTTCGGCCGGCCGATGCCCGCCGAGCAGTTCGGCATGCTCTACGCCAGCGACGTGCTGTTCATGTTCAACGAGGGCTGAGCCGCCGTGCGGCGCGCTTGAGCGCCGCTTGTCCGCGACATGATGGCCTTTCATGTGCCAGCACCCGCCGCATGGGTTAGAATGCGCGCCTTTTCCCAGCACCGATCCTTATGAGGACCGCCATGTTCAGCCGTGATTTGACCCTCGCCCGCTACGATGCCGAACTCTTTGCCGCGATGGAGCAGGAAGCCCAGCGCCAGGAAGAGCACATCGAGCTGATCGCCTCCGAGAACTACACCAGCCCGGCGGTGATGGAAGCCCAGGGTTCGGTGCTGACCAACAAGTACGCCGAAGGTTATCCGCACAAGCGCTACTACGGCGGCTGCGAGTACGTCGATATCGTCGAGCAACTGGCCATCGACCGCGCCAAGCAACTGTTCGGCGCCGATTACGCCAACGTCCAGCCGCACGCCGGCTCCCAGGCCAACGCCGCGGTCTACCTGGCCCTGCTGTCGGCCGGCGACACCATCCTCGGCATGAGCCTGGCCCATGGCGGCCACCTGACCCACGGCGCCAGCGTCTCCTCCTCCGGCAAGCTGTACAACGCTGTGCAGTACGGCATCGACGCCAATGGCCTGATCGACTACGACGAAGTCGAGCGCCTGGCCGTGGAGCACAAGCCGAAGATGATCGTCGCCGGCTTCTCCGCCTATTCCCAGGTCCTCGATTTCGCCCGCTTCCGCGCCATCGCCGACAAGGTCGGCGCCTACCTGTTCGTCGACATGGCCCACGTCGCCGGCCTGGTCGCCGCTGGCGTCTACCCGAACCCGGTGCCGTTCGCCGACGTGGTCACCACCACCACCCACAAGACCCTGCGCGGTCCGCGCGGTGGCCTGATCCTGGCGCGCGCCAACGAGGAGATCGAGAAGAAGCTCAACTCCGCGGTATTCCCCGGCGCCCAGGGCGGTCCGCTGGAGCACGTAATCGCGGCCAAGGCGGTGTGCTTCAAGGAAGCCCTGCAGCCGGAGTTCAAGACCTACCAGCAGCAGGTCCTGAAGAACGCCCAGAGCATGGCCCAGGTCTTCCTCGACCGCGGTTTCGACGTGGTTTCCGGCGGCACCCAGAACCACCTGTTCCTGCTCTCCCTGATCAAGCAGGACATCACCGGCAAAGACGCCGACGCCGCCCTCGGCCGCGCGTTCATCACCGTGAACAAGAACTCGGTCCCGAACGACCCGCGCTCGCCGTTCGTCACCTCCGGCCTGCGCATCGGTACCCCGGCCGTGACCACCCGCGGCTTCAAGGAAGCCGAGTGCCGCGAGCTGGCCGGCTGGATCTGCGACATCCTCGAGAACATGGGCGACGAGTCCGTGGTCGACGGCGTACGCGAGAAGGTCAAGGCGATCTGCGCCAAGTTCCCGGTCTACGGCAACTAAGCGACAAGGCAAGACGAAAGAGCCCGGCAAATGCCGGGCTTTTTCATTTCCTCCGAGGAAGGAGGCGCCGGGTAGCGTTATCGCCGGTCCTCGACATGGATCACCGCCAAGGCCTCGGCATCCTCGCCCCGCCGGGAGCGGCCGTGCATGCCGACGAGCAGCTCGCCGGCGTCCTCCTCCAGTTCCTCGCGAGGGACGAAGGTAAGGATGTCCGGGTGATGCCCGGTCACCACCCAGCCGCGGCCGTTGTCCAGGGTGATCACGCCGAAGTCGCCCGCCGGCGTGCCGACCTGTACCGCTCCCCACTCGGCCAGCGATGCCCGCGCCTGGGCCGCGAGGTCCGGCTCCGGCTGCGTGAGGATCACGCAAGTGCCCTGGGCGAACAGCACCCAGGATTTGTCCGCGCCACGGATGCAGTCCCGCCAGGCGCCGATCAATGCCTCCCTGTCCATTTCCACGCTCCTTTGACGTCGATGCGCCTCAGCGGCCTTCGACGATGCGTTCGAAGCCCTCGCGGATACTGTCCTCCGGCAGGTTGTCGCCGATGAACACGATCACACTCTCGCGCGCCTCGTCGTCCCGCCACTCGCTATCCCAGTCGAAGCCGTAGAGTCGCAGCACGCCCTGGAACACCAGGCGACGCGGCTCGTCGGCGATGTTCAGCACGCCCTTGTAGCGCAGCAGGGAATTGCCATGCCACTGCAACAGGTCGTCCATGAACTCGCTCAGCCTTTCGAGATCGAGCGGCGTGTCGCTGCGCAGTACCAGGGTGCCGATGCGATCGCGGCTGTCCTTGGCTGCCACCGCTCGCAGCGGGCGCAGGCCGATGCCCGGACCGAGGTCGGCGTTGAGGTTGAAGCCACGTACGTCGAGCAGGTGCGCCAGGTCGATGCGGCCGTGCTCGACCACATGCACCAGCGCCCTCCGGTTGATCCGTTGCAGGCGCTGGCCCAGGGCCTCGAAGGTGGCGGCGTCGACCAGGTCGGTCTTGCTCACCAGGATGCGGTCGGCGAAGCCGACCTGGGCCTGGGCGATGGTTTCCTGCAGGTGACGCTCGGCGTTGGCGGCGTCCACCAGGGTGATGATGCCGTCCAGCACGTAGCGCTGGCAGAGTTCCTCGTCGGCGAAGAAGGTCTGCGCCACCGGCGCCGGATCGGCCAGGCCGGTGCACTCGATCACCAGGCGGTCGAAGTCGATCTCGCCGTTGTCGCGGCGCTCCAGCAGGAGGAACAGGGCCTTTTCCAGGTCGGTGTTGATCGAGCAGCAGACGCAGCCGTTGGACAGCGTCATCACCTGCACCGGCTCGACGCCGAGCAACTGGCCGTCGATCGGCGTCTCGCTGTACTCGTTCTCGATCACCGCGATCTTCATGCCGTGCTCGGCCTGCAGCAGGTACTTGAGCAGGGTGGTCTTGCCGGCGCCGAGGAAGCCGGTGAGCACGGTGACGGGAATCGGGGCGTGGTTGTCGTTGGCTACTTCGGACATGCGCAACTTCCAGAAAAGACGCGGGCCACGTCAGACGTGGCCCGCGGAAGGATGGGGATTCAGCAGCAGCGGATCGGCCGACCCTTGCCGCCACCGTAGCGCGCCTCCTGGCGCTCGCGGAAGAACTCCTCGTAGGTCATCACCGGCTTGTCCGGGTGCTTGTTGCGCATGTGCTCGACGTAAGTGTCGTAGTCGGGCATGCCGACCAGCATCCGGGCGGCCTGGCCCAGGTACTTGCCCATGCGGCTGAGGTCGTTGAACATGGCGAGTTCCTCGTTAAGGCTCCCCGGCGAACCGGGGAGCGCGGCCGGTCAGGCGTCGGGAATGGGCTCGAACGGGGTTTCCTTGTCGGTCCGCTCGCTCTTGCCCCAGGCCGCGATGCCGACCTTGATGGCGTAGAACAGTACGCTGAACACCACCAGCAGGAACAGCACGGTCAGACCGGCGTTGATGTAGGCGTTCAGCACCACGTGCTGCATCTGGCCGATATCCTTGGCCGGCGCCAGCACCTGGCCAGCATCCAGCGCGGTGGCGTACTTCTCGCCAAGGGCGACGAAGCCGACCGCCGGGTTGCTGTCGAAGATCTTGATCAGGCCCGCGGTGGTGGTGCAGATCAGCAGCCAGGCCGCCGGCAGGATGGTGACCCAGACATACTGCTGGCGCTTCATCTTGATCAGGACCACGGTGGCGAGCATCAGCGCGATGCCGGCGAGCATCTGGTTGGAAATGCCGAACAGCGGCCACAGGGTATTGATCCCGCCGAGCGGGTCGACCACGCCCTGGTACAGCAACCAGCCCCACAGCGCCACGCAGCCGCCGGTGCCGATGATGTTGGCGGTCCACGACTCGGTCTTCTTCAGCGCCGGCACGAAGTTGCCCAACAGGTCCTGCAGCATGAAGCGCCCGGCACGGGTGCCGGCGTCCACCGCGGTGAGGATGAACAAGGCCTCGAAGAGGATCGCGAAGTGGTACCAGAAGGCCATGGTGTTCTCGCCCGGCAGCACCTGGTGGAGGATGTGCGCGATCCCCACCGCCAGGGTCGGCGCGCCGCCGGCACGGGCCAGGATGGTGGTCTCGCCGATGTCCTGGGCGGTCTGGGTGAGTTGCTCCGGCGTGATGGCGAAGCCCCAGCTGCTGACGGTCGCGGCCACCGCGTTGACGTCGGCGCCGACCACCGCCGGCGGGCTGTTCATGGCGAAGTAGATGCCCGGCTCGATCACCGAGGCGGCGACCATCGCCATGATCGCCACGAAGGACTCCATCAGCATGCCGCCGTAGCCGATGTAGCGGGCGTCGGGCTCGCGGTTGAGCAGCTTCGGCGTGGTCCCCGAGGAGATCAGCGCGTGGAAGCCGGACACCGCGCCGCAGGCGATGGTGATGAACAGGAACGGGAACAGGCTGCCTTTCCAGACCGGGCCGGTGCCGTCGGTGAACTGGGTCAGGGCCGGCATCTTCAGTTCCGGCATGACGATCAGGATGCCGATCGCCAGGCCGATGATGGTGCCGATCTTGAGGAAGGTCGACAGGTAGTCGCGCGGCGCCAGCAGCAGCCACACCGGCAGTACCGAGGCGACGGCGCCGTAGCCGATCAGCATCCAGGTGATCTGGATTCCACTGAAGGTGAAATGCGGCGCCCATTCCGGACTGGCCGCGACCTGCCCGCCGAGCCAGATCGAACCGAGCAGGAGGAACACCCCGATGATCGAGATCTCGCCGATCCGGCCGGGGCGGATGAAGCGCATGTAGACGCCCATGAACAGCGCGATGGGAATGGTCGCAAGGACGGTGAACATGCCCCAGGGGCTGTCGGCCAGAGCCTTCACCACGATCAGCGCGAGCACCGCGAGGATGATGATCATGATCAGGAAGGCGCCGAACAGCGCGATGGTCCCGGCCACCTGGCCCATTTCCTCCCGCACCAGCTCGCCCAGCGAGCGGCCGTTGCGGCGGCTGGAGATGAACAGAACCATGAAGTCCTGCACCGCGCCGGCGAGGACTACGCCGGCGATCAGCCAGAGGGTGCCGGGCAGGTAGCCCATCTGCGCGGCAAGGACCGGACCGACCAGCGGACCGGCGCCGGCGATGGCGGCGAAGTGGTGGCCGAAGAGGATGTGCTTGTTGGTCGGGACGTAGTCCAGGCCATCGTTGTTGAGTACCGCGGGAGTGGCGCGGTTGGGGTCCAGTTGCATCACCTTGCTGGCGATGAACAGGCTGTAGTAACGGTAGGCGACCAGGTAGATGGCCACCGCCGCCACCACGATCCACAAGGCGTTGATCGCTTCGCCACGACGCAGGGCGACGACGCCCAGGGCCGCGGCGCCCACGATCGCCACCACCAGCCAGGCGAGGTGACGTAGCAGGCTATTGTTATTGTTCATAGTGTTTGGCTTCCGACAGATGGAGGGCGCAGTTCTGCAGCGAAAATTCTAGCCGCGAACCGACCAGGGGTCATACGACCTTAGTCTAGAGCGGTTACCGCACGATGGCGGTAGGCGCAATGTCGCAGGAATCCGCCGGAAAAGTCCATGGCCGACAAGGGCCGGCCAGGCGAAAACACTTCGGCGCGGCCTTGCCCTCTCCGTAGGAAGCGCCCTGGGAAAACGCCGTATGCCCAAGCCGTTCGTCTGCCGTGGCAACGGAGGCGGCAACCTCCGGCGGGCAGGCCGCGCACACGAAAAAGCCCGCCGTAGCGGGCTCTTTCCTGGGCCTGAAATCTCAGGCCGGTTGCTTGGCGTAGCGCGCCAGGGTGCCGTCGCGACTCATCACCGCCAGGGTGTTGCTCAGGACCTGCTCGCCCGTCGCATCCTTGCTCGCGAAGATCTCGCCGAAATGCTGCTGGGTGACCTGGGCGAAGTGCGCCCGGTCCTTGGCTTCCACGCCGAGCAGCACGGCATAGGCGTCGAGCGCTTCGCCCTGGCCCTTGGCCATGTCCTCGGCGATGTTGTCGAGCATCCCGTTCATGGCGAAGATCGAGCGGCCGCCGTAGCCCAGGCGTGCATTGGTGTTGCAACCGTTGGTCCCGGAGGTCATGCCGAAGGTGGCGTTGCCCGAGGTACCGTTGGTGGTGGTGGCCAGCAGGTGCGGGAACAGGCCGCGCTGGCCCTCGAACACCATGTTGCCCCAACCACAGCCATTACCGCCTGCCGCGTCGGCGTGTGCCGTCATGCTGCCCAGGCTCAGCAGCCCCAGAACCAACCCCTTGCTCAAAAGTCGCTTGTCCATGTCTGCGCTCCGCAGTTGTATTTTGGAGAAAAACGCTTTAGCAGCTTTGGCGAGACTTGACGAACTGTCAAACTCGGACACATGCCGCCGATCCAGCCGCACAGGCGAGGACGGACGGCACCGCCGATCGAATTCCGCCACTTCCCCGCCGGCATGGCTTGGCTATAGTGGTATCCAGCAGCGCGCACCGAGGGATCGCGACATGATGTAGCGCCGCGCGAAAAACTGTTGCCGTTTGCGCGATAAATGCTTGGCTCTGGCATTTTCACGCACGGCAACAGAATTGCCAAATCACGGTACCGGGTTCGTCCTGCTGAACTGGACTCGGTGCCGCTGCCAACTGTTCAACCCTCCCCGAACCGACCAGACCTCCAGAATGACCTGGCCCACATAGGTGGTGGTCAGCGTAGCGGTCGTGCCACTGATACCGGTCTGGCTTGCCAGCACACTGCTATTGTCAGCCCTGAGTAACCTGCAGCTGTAAGTGGTACCCGGTTCCGGGCCGATATCGCCTGCCGTAGTGTCGATCAACTGGTCGGCCTGGACGATGCGATCTCGGTGCGCCCAGTTGGCCACCACGTCACCAACGACCGACGCCGGATAGCTGGCACCACCAATAAGCAGCCGCCCCGGTGGGTACGGTAGCGCCTGACGCCCAACCAGCGCCAGCGTATCGATAGGAGCCAGCTCGGGGGCCAGCATGCCGCTGCTAGTGATCGTGCGCAGCCGCATCTGCACGCTGACGCCACTGGAGTACTCGGTAGGGTCGGCGCCGGCATAGTCATCGAAGAACCACACGCGCGCGCCAGCCAGGTGGGCGGCCGGTACCGTGTCCACGCAGCCACGGGCAATGGTCACCACCAACGTGCCGAGGTCGACCGACACAACCCGAATGATCTCGTCATCGATCAGCGCCGCAGTACCCACTGCTAACAGGTCGATGCTCTCTACCGACGTCAGCTGAATGCTGGTCTCGGTACGCCCAATTGCACCTACCAAAAGACCAGACGGGCAGAAGTCTCCGCTCTCGGCGCTGGAAAATGCGGCGGCACCCACCCGCGACTCGATGCCGAAGCCCAGGGACAAGGGCGTTGGCTTGAGAGCCAGGGCGGCAATGAATGCGCTGGTTTGATCGAATAGAGCGACGTTGGCGGGGTCGACGGTTTGCACCAGGTCGCGCCAAGTAACCTCTGTCAGTCGCCGGACAGTGGCGGCTGCCGGCGTCGTGTTTGGCGGCACCCAGCCTGGAGGCTGTGGAGGCGTCATGCTAGTGGCCGGCAACCCGAACACGTCTTGCACGGCCGTGATGGTGATCGCCCCACTGCCGAGGGTGCCATCCTCGAAACGGCCAGCCCTGACCACCATCATCTCGATGCCACGGCTCAGGCTGCGGATGCGGAATGCGCCACCAGGCTTGATGTCGCGGCCGCGCCGATCGAGCTGCACCTTGAAACGCTTCAGGCCGACCGACCGGGCCCGCAGATCACGAACAGCCACCCGGCCAGCCAGTTCATCAGTCGGTATGCCTGGGTACTCGATTGTGGTCGAGAGTATCTGGCCTGCGCCCTGGATCGCCGCGAGATTACGCTCCCGCTTCTGCCTGTTCGTGTTGTCGATCGGACTGCGCCACTTGATGATGACCTCATTCGCCGCACCAGCCGTCGCGGCGTTGTCATCCTCCATGATCGACAGCAGACCGCTGTCCTCGTCGAACAACGGGAGCAGCTCAGGATCGTAGTCGTCGCGTACCAAGGTCAGCTCAAACAGCCCCGTCCGACGACTGACGAAGAGATTGCCACCAATGTGATCGAGCACATGGCTGACGAACGTCGAGAGGCTATCCTGGCGCACCCAGCGCAGGCAGAGGCCGAAACCCTCAGCGTGCAACGCCGTTGCCGCAGCGCGAAAAGAGGCATCATCGATCCGGCTGCGATCCATGCCACCACCCCAGTCGCGGTTCGTGAGGCACTCATAGATGATGTGCGCCGGGTTCATCGCCTTGATCGCCCCGCTGGCCATCTCGATCACGCAGCGCTCGGCGTACCAGACTTCGCCGTCCCAGCCCTTCAATGCGCGGCGTACACGGAACGTCCAGGCCTTCGGGTAAGGGTTCAAACTGGTCACCAGGCCGTCATAGAACAACGTGCATACGCCACGGAAAGCCGGTACCAAACCGCCCAGCATGGCCGCCAAGCGCCCATTGAGCGGCTGATCAGGCGCGCCCATCATCACGTCGAGCGTTCCCTGGATGCCTCCCTCGCCGTTGTCACCTCCAAACAACTCCGGAGCGTTGATGTTGATGGTCTGGTTGCTGGTAACACTGCCAGACCAAGCACGCTTCTCACCGACCTTGATCTCGACCAACTCATCGATCGCCTTGCCGACACCCATGTGGATGCCGAAAAAGTAGCGATAGCCAACCTTGACTGCCTTCTTACTGCCCATTACGCACCTCCTGCCGCGCGAACTCGACCAGGTGTATAGCCATGGCATCACCCGTGGCGACCAGCTTGCTGGCCACGATGCCGCCATCGCTCACGATCTGCCCCCAGTCGAGCCCGTACCGCGCAGCCAGGGCGCGGCCGCCCTTGTGGCAGAAGCCCGCCCGACCATTGAATGCCGGCACGCTATGCATGTGGTCCAGGGTCACGAACAGTTCGTCGTCACTGATCATTTCTTGCCGCTCTTCGTCTTGATCGGTTGGGTCCGGTAATTGCCGTATGAGAGCACCATCCAGTCAGGCGTGTAGTTGTCCCCGAAGAACACGCACTGGGGAGTGCCTTCTTCGAACTGCGGGAAGCTGAAGTCCTCGAAGGCCACCGGCTTCGGTGCAACAGACTTGGGCCGGTTCTTGTACGAGACGTAGGCACTGATCGCCATGATGGCGATATAGGCCCAGGTATACGGATCCATGACTTGCCCCTAGAAAACCGGATTGCCATCGAACGGCGAGCGACCTGCGAGGTGCGGGATGCCGCCATGGTTGAGGATGTTGCCGAACTTGTCGTTGCACATCTGGGTAGTCTGATTGCAGCCGGGATAGACGCGGATGGCCTGGCCAGGCTGAAGCCCCGCGGTCCCACCCAGCAGGGCCAGGTTGCTGCCGGTGTGTCGCTCGATAGCACGGCGATCGAACTCACCTGAACCGACTGACCACTCGACCCAGCCAGCGGTGAAATAGCCGTCCGGGTAACTCGCGAACGCACCACTGCTGATCACCAGCCCGTTCTTGCTCTGGATCTCGGTCGTAACGCGGTACAGGTCTCGATTGACACCACAGCCGAGGTCGAATAGCGACCGATGGCAGGGCCGCTCCCAGCCTTGTCGCAGCCCCTGCATCGTCATGCGTGCAGAGAGTGGCTGGCAAACCAACTGAGCCTGGTCGCGCTTCGGCCAGTTCACGCTCTGTATACTGCCCACCCAGCTGACGACCTGCTCGTCCTCTCCCGCATGCCTGTCGAATATCGTCAGGGCGATCTCGTTCGACGGTGGCACCCCTCGATAGAGAGTGGCCACGTCGAGGTCGGCCGGCGCGGTGATCTTGAGCAGCTCAACGCTGGCCTCTCCTGTCTGGCGAATCCCGTCGTCCGATATACCGCCGCGAAGCGTGCGGAAGATCTGCGTGCCCACGACCTCGTCCCGGTCGCCACTGGTGTAAAGCCAGCGCATAACACCTCGGCTGAACTGGTAAAGCCTGATCGGCGCGCCATCAGCCAGTGAGTTCTCACGGCCGTTAAAACTCATCGTCACGCTCCTCGCGAAACACCGTTGCCCAGCCGGCAACGCCTTGGCTGTCTGTCATGTGCTCGATCTCCTGGACGTCGCTCTCGAACCGCATCAGGTTCATCCAGCTGATCCGCGCGATGTCGTCAGGCCGCAGCTCGATACCCAGGGCGGCATCGAGCGCCAAACGCTCGATTTGGGTATCCAGCTCGGTTGCGCCAGTGATGCGGCGCATCAGCACCGTGCCGTTCCACAGCTCGATGCGAATGTCGCGTCGGCCGGGCTTACCGTTGCTGAACCTGGTGTAACCGATGTTCACGATGTCAATGGTGGTGGCCACCGCAGAGGCCGTGGCGACGACGGTGAGGTCGTCCATGTGGCTCGGTACCCAAACCACCTTCTGTCGACCGTGCATGCCATAGATGAACGAGCGCACCAGGGCCCGTGCTTCTCGGCCGAGGTCAAGGTGGCGTTGGCCGAGAACCTGGAATGCGCGCTTGGCGGTGTCGGTGACCAATGGCTGGGCGAAGCCACTGTCGAGCGTCGATCGCAAGCGCTCGGCTGCGTGAGTGAGGTTCTCAGTGTCGTCTGGGCGTCGATCCCAAACCGGCAGCCCTCTATATAAGGTGGCCGGCAGCCACTCAGGCCAATCACAGACCTCGACCACCAAGAAGCGCACCTCGGCCTCGATCAGGCGATCGGTCAGCTTGCTGAGCGATGGCTCCTCAAGCAGTTGCGCGGCACGCGCAGGATAGATCCTGGAGCCAGCAGGCCAGGCCAACTGAGTATTGCGCTTCAGCTGCAGGCCATTGGTGAGGACTTCGAGGATCTCGACAGTCTCGCTGGTGAATGCGTCCTCGCCACGCAGCATTGCCAGGCCGCCGGCACGAAAGTCCAGGAACTGAGTGCTGCAGGGAATGAAGTCGACGTCGGCGCCGATGCCGGCATCGAGCAGCTGGATGTCTGGCCAGATCGGAATCGACCAGATGCGATCGCTCCAGCCAAACAGGGAGAGATCGAGCAACTGGCGCTCCCGGCCCTCGGCATACATCGGGCCGTTGAACTCACGGCGCGGCGAGCCACGCAGCTTGCGGCGCTGACTGACACCCGACTCGCTCTGCAGGATGTCAGTGGCGCCAGTAAGTCTTTCGCGGATGCTATCGCCCCAGTCGGGCACGAAAGTCCAGGCGATGATGCGGTTGGCGGTGATGCGCAGGCCTGTGCTGATGCCGCCATCGAACTGCCATTCGATTATGGCGTCGAGCACCGGCTGGCCGTCAGGGGTAACGGTCAGCTGCCAGGTCAGTTCTTTCAGCGCGGGGAATAACATGGGGGGTGCCGGCTGGCCGCTCACCTCGACTCCCTCATCCAACCCGGCGATGGCCGAGAGCGTGCGTGGTACGAGAAATGCGTTCCACAGGAACACCGGGGTGGTTTGGGAGGAAACGACATTACCTAGGTCAAGCTGCCGCGGGCTGATATGGATCCGGTGGTACCAGTCATCCACATGGGCGCGCAGGCGCTGTCCGGTGATCGCGCGGCCGCTGGCCTCGACCGGCCAGTGAGGTGTCAAGGTAGCCTGTCCAGCGCGCTGGGTACCGCTGACGTACGGCGATGGGGCGAACTGGTTGACCCAGGCAAACGCCCAGTGGTCGGCCGTCAGGTTGGGGTTGTCGTCTAGACCGCCCAGCGTACGCCGCGCGACCTGCCCGCTGAGCACTGGCATCTACGGCCCCTCGTAACGGATCGCCCAGCCAAATGTACCGGTATGATTTATCGATACACCACCGTTCCGAGCAGCGACGTTTTTCCTGTACCACGGAAATATTTTCCACCGCTCGCCGCCAATCGATATGACCTCTCCAGGGGTGTAATTATCTATTCGCGTGTTTCGAGCGTTTTCGAGGTCAACAGTCAAACTGAGCTTGTTGGAGGCGCGGATCTTATATGCGCGGATTGGCAGCAACACCGACTCGCTGTTCCAACTATTCGGTAGAATTCCCATAAGCGGAGCCATGGGTCTCCAGCCCTGCAAGGTGCCGGCCGCCGAGAGCCCTGATAACCATCCGCCACCGTCTAAATCTGAATGAATCCAGTAATCCTGCGTCGAGCTATTAGAGACCAGCTGGCGCCCGAATAATGCGCACCCTACCAATGACGATGCGGCACCAGAACCGCCATTTATACCGATATCTATCCCATTGACCGGCGAGGCCATGGCCGAAGCCCCACACCAAGTGCCAGTCCCAGGCAGACCGTCAACGCTAGACGTCCCAAACGCACACCACAGATAGAAATCGACGGCGAATCTCAGTACGCAGTAAACCTCCGTCTCAAACAGGAATAGCTCATAACTCACGGGGTATGTAATAGGCGTATCGAGCTTAACGGTGCCCATGCGTACAACCCCAGGAGCATCGCCCTCCGCTACACCGGTACGCCCCAGCAGCGTTAGATAGCCACTGACCACCTGCAACCGTAAAAATACCGGGGCCTTGCTCAGCACTTCAGTTGAGCTATTCCACGCCCAGCCCTCGGCCACGCACGCCGCTACCAACGCGGCACGAACTTCTGCCATGTCATTTGCCGAACCGCTGTAGTAGGCCATCAGTTATCCATCCTCAGTGCGTAGTAATCGGTATGCCCGGTGCGCCAAACGTCCTGGATCACCACGTAATCCACGCTGCCGATGGTCAGGGTATTTTCCACGGCGTTGTCGAACCCTGATATGTAGTAAATGCCGTCCAGCGCGCCCCAGAGGTTGGCGGTGTTGTCATGCAGCTCGACCGGCAGCAGCTGGTAGTTGCCGCCGGTGTCGCGCAGGTTGGTTTGGGTGGCGGAGCCGCCGGTGCCGGCGATGTATGTGTTACCCCACGGGTAGCAGCTTGGCTGCAGCCAGTTGTCGTTGCTACGCAGGGCCATGGCCGCTGTGACGCCCTTGAAATATCCGGAGTGCACGGTGTCGCTAAAACGGGCTACGGCGGCACCACTGAGCATGCCGCCGCAAACCACCGGGTACGGGTACTGGCTCGGGCGGCCGTAGGGCAGGCATTTGCCGACATAAGCAGACTCATAGACCGGTGTGCCGACCTTCATTGCCAGCGCAATGCGCTGCGGGTTGAGGGTCAACCAATAGTCGATCCGGTTGTTATGCGCCGGCACGCCGCTCAGGCGCGCACCTGGTTGGCTATCGAAGGTGTTGCCCGGCACATAGCCGGTGAATACAGCAGCAAGCAGGTTGTAATAGTCGGCGCCTGCGTCCTGGTACGTCCTGAACCCGACGAATATCTCCTCTTCCCCGGTGTAGCCCACACCCTTGAGGATCAACTCGCGGTTGGCCGGGGCGGTGTCGTAGCGCAGAACCGTCCAGCCGTTCGCCGAGGCGAAGTCGCGGATGGTCTCCAGCATCTTGTAATGGGCGAGCACGCCGCCCGAGTTGTCGACGAAGCCGATTTGATGAGGCATCAGGGATTCAGTCCTAGGATTTGGCGGAACTTGCCCGGCTCGCGGGAGATGGCCACGGCGATCGCCTCATTGCCGATCGGTCCGGACATCACGTCGCCGATCCGCTGCGGATCGTCGATCAGATAGAAGTTCTGGCTGTTCTTGAGCGTGGTACCCGACCCCTTCGCCGGCTCGGCCAAGCGGGTGCTGCCCAGGCTTGGCGCCGAGAGGGCCGGTGCCGGCACGCCAGCAAGGCCGCCGGTGTTGTGGCGCACGCGGTAGTCGTTGACTGCAGCCATACCGCGGGCGTTGAAGTCGTGCAGGAAGGCGAGCGCTCCGGGCTGCTGCACGACGGCGGCACGGGTGACGAACTCGTAGTTGGAGAGCCAGGCTGGAATGCTGTCGCTGGTGGTGGTACCAGGGCCGGTGATATGGCCACCGGTCGACGCTGCCACAGCAGCGACAGAGGCGACTCCTGAAATCGCATCGCTGGTCGAGCTTGCCGCTGATGCACCAATGATCGCCTGCGCCATCGCTGCGGCTGCCGTTGTGCCCGCAGTTGTGATTGCGCCTGCCATAGCAGTTGCCGCTGTCGTGCCACCAGCCGTGATCCCTGTACCCATTGCCGTGGCACCGGCAGTCGAAGCAGTGGTGATGGCCGTTGCCGTAGCCGTCGCAGCTGCAGTCTCTGCGGCAGCGTCCGCACCGCTGCCGAACATGCCCATCACACTATTGGTCAGCCCTTCGGCCAGGTTCTTGGCGGCCATCTGCGCCAGGGCATCGGCCACGCTCTGGCCGAGGGCGGTGACGGCCTCGCGCAAGGTCATGGTGCCGCGTGCCAGGCCCTGCAATGCTTCGGTCAGGCCAGAGGTCAACCCGTCGCGCAGCGTCTCTTGGAGCTTTGTCGTGGTCGCGAGCAGGCGCTGCTGCTCAGCCTCTAGCTCTGCATATGCACGAGATGCCGCCTCACCAACAGCACCAGGCTGCTGAGCAAGCTCTGCCAGGACGGGCTTCATTTGTTCAAGTTCGGCGTAGGTCTGGCGGTGGATCTCCAGGATGCGCTCGCGCGCCTGCAGCTCGGTGATCAGGCCAGCATCCTGCTGCACGTTGACCGACTGCTCCTGGCGCTGCTGCTCGGCCCGGATGCGGTCCATCTCGCGCTGCACGTCATCGACGCGCACCTTGGCTTCAGCCACCGGGATCAGCTTGTCGAGCCAGGCTAGGCCGGCTTCGTTGCCGGCCTTCTCGAACTCGGTACGCATGCCGGCGAACTTGGTGCGGATCTCCAGCAGCGCGGCATCTGTCTCGCGCCCTGCAGCACGCAGGAACTCAGCCTCAAGGCCGACATTGGTGCGGGCGTTGGCGTCGGCCTGGCGCTGTGCCTCGGCGGCATCGATCAGAGCCAGCGCAGCATCGGCCCGCGCACGCATGGCGCCGGTCAGGCCTTTCTCGGCCAGCTCGTACTGGCGCACTTCGGCAGCGGTCAGGCCGATCTTGGCGGCCTGATCCTCCAGGCCCTGCACGTAACTCAGCTGCTGGCGAACGCTCTGCTCGGTTGCACGCAGCGCGGCCTGGGCGGCGCGTTCTTGCTCGCGCAGGGCGGCAGTGGCCTTGCGCTGCTCTTCGGTGGCTGCACGTTTGGCATCGGCTTCGGCCTGGTTGGCCTCGCGCTGCTTATCGGTGGCTTCAGCCGCCTCCAGCATGCGCTTGCCCAGTTCACTGGTGGCCTCGATGTTCTGTTCCTGCATCACCCGCTGGGCGCGCTCAACGCTGGTCAGGTTCTGCAGGCTCTGCAGCTGAGCCTCGGCACCTTTGACGAAGGCGTCGGCAGCCTTGGTGCGCTCCTGGGAGGTTGCGATGGCCTCGCGCTCGGCCTCTGCCGCCTCTGCCGTCTGTTTCGCCTGCTCGTCACGCAGGCGAATCTGCTCGCGCAGGCCTTCTTCCTCGGCAGCCAGGCGCGCTTCCAGCGCCGGATCGATGCCACCGCCGACTCGGTCTCCACGCACGCCGAACATAGCGGTCTGCCGTTGACGCGCCACCTCGGCGAGTTTGTCTTCCAAGGTGTCAGCTCGGCCAATGTCGAGCATCGCATCCCAGGCTTCTGCGGCCACATTCTTGACCGCCTGCCAGGCAGATTCCACCAGCCCCAGGTTGCCAGCGATATCGGCAGCCCGACTCTGCATGGCTTCGGCCAGGGCCTCCATCGCTACCTGTGCCGCACCAGCCTGATCGCCCTGGGCTTCCAGCGCAGCGATCTGCTCGTACACCGCCAACGTCAGGTAGTTGTACTGCTCGTTGAGCTTGGCGGATGCCTCGGCCGGCTCCTCGGCCAGCTTCTTGAACTCGTCGACCGTGGTGCTGACAGCGCGGCCGATGCTGTTCTCCATCACCACAGCAGTAGTCGCGATGAGCTGGATCTGGTCGGCGGTGAACTTACCTGCAGCAGTTACTTCAGCCAGCGCTGCTGCAGCTTGGCGCTGGGTACCGGAGACCGCATCAATCTGGCGGGCCATTGCCGCCAACTGGTCAGCCGAGACGCCTGCCGAATTTCCCGTCAGGGCAATGGCCTTTTCATACTCGTAAGTCTCGGCCGCGCCCTGAACGGCCGCGATCACCGTCGCACCAATCGCCGCCGTGACACTGGCGATGGCCAGCGTCAGCGGATTGATGGTGCTGACCAGGGCCCGGCCGGCGTTGGCCCACCCGCCGAAGCTGTCGCGGATCTGGCCACCTTGCTGCACGGCCACCAGCCAGATCGGCATGCCGCTGGCCAGACTGGTGGTGATGTCGGTGATCTGCATCGGCAGCTGCCGCATGGCCTGCTGGTACTGCCCAGCCGTGATGCCGGCAACGCGCATTTGATCAGTGGTACCGCCCAGGAGCTGACGTTGCGTCTGCAGCTTGGCGTTGAAGTCGTCGAAGGTGTCCAGATCGATCTGGCCGGAGGCACGAGCGCGGCGTAGTTGCTGCTCCATGTTGTCCAGCTCGTCGAGCTTGCGGATAACCGGATCGATCTTGCCGAGCAGCTGCTGCAGCTCCTGGGCTTCTTTCTCGGTAGCCGCTGCGGCCTGAGCGGCGGCCTCGGCAGCTCGCAGATCGGCCTGGGCCTTCTCCTGGGCGGCGCGCTCGGCGGCGTGGTAGGCGCGCATCGACTCGTTCTGAGCCGCTGCGTTTTCCTGCCAGTTTGCGCCCGCCAGGCGCGTGGCGTTGGCGCTTTCCATCATGCTGGCCGCAGCAGCGTCGGCGGCGACCTTTTGCTGTACCGCCGCCTCGGCGATGCCACGCAGGCGCGCGGCTGCCTGATCTGCAGTCTCGCCCAGGTGATTGAGTTCAGCGCTTGATGTTGCTGCGCCCGCGCCGACCCCCTCGACGGTCTGAGCAAGCCCCTGCAGCTCGCGCTGGCCTTGTTCCAGGTCAGTCTTGAGGCGCAGAGCAAACTCGATATCACCGCGATTGTTCATCGGTCAGCATCCAGATGGGTGGGATGCCGACATGCTCGCGCGCGCGGGGCAGGATGTAATTTTGACGAGGCAAAAGCATGCACAGCCAGGCGCATCTAACGATATAGATGCACCTTGCTGTGTCGATGGCGGCTAGTTACCCGCCGCCAGGGTTCGGGTGTTACTTACAGGTCGGGAGAGTCGCCTTTCAACTGCTCGATCGCCTCGCGGCATTCCTGCGAGGTAGTGCGCTGCAGCTCGGCCTGGGCGGTGTCCCCGGCCTGCTCGCTGTAGGGCTGGTTATGTTCGGCAATCTCTGCAGTACGCTGCAGCTCGGCAATGGCCTGTTTCATGGTGCCTCCTACGGCAACAGCTCTTTGAAGTGCTTGTTGGCGGCCTCGCCACCGGCGAAGGCCAGGTTCATGTCCTTCAGCATCTCGGCACGCTCCGTGCGCCGGTGGCGCTTTTCAGCCTCGAACAGCAGCAGGATCTGCCGCTCGGTGTAGCGGCCTATTCGCTCGACGTCGCCGTAGCCGGCGCGGATGAGGCAGGCGTAGACGTCTGCCCAGCGCGCTGCTTTTCCGCCTCGGCCGCCCGGTAACGCTCGGCCAGAATCCGGCTTAGGGCGCGCCGATAGAAAAAAGGGCCGTTGGCCGTCCACCAGCGCATCAGCAGCAAGTCGCCTTCGTCCTGGTTCTTCAGCGTGCGCAGCTCTTCGACTTCGATGTCGGCCGAGGTGGCCACCGCCTGCAGGACGTCGCCCAGGTGCGCAACGACCAGCTCCATGATCTGTTCCAGGGGCGGCACCGATTCGGCCTTGATCAGCTCGTACAGCCCCTCCAGGAACGGCTTGAGCTGCTGGCGAACCTGCAGGCCCTCGACGAAGCCGTACTCGCGCACGACGACAATGCGCCCGTTCAGCTTCGCCTCCAGGTTGGGGTGAAGTTTCTGCAGGTCATCCGCGCCCTCGGCCGCTGGGGCCTCGGGCGCGGTAATGATGCCTTGCTTCTTCTTGCGCTGAGCCATGGTCAGGAAGCCATTTCAACGAAGCGGCCAAACTGACCCAGGTCGCCCGAGGCAGGCTTACTGGAATCCAGGAGCGTGGTGAAGGTAACCGGCGAGCCGGCCAACTGGTTGCCACTGGTTATCAGCGAGAGTTGCTGCAGCAGGCCGGCGCTGGTCTTGTACAGCTCGACCAGGACCGGCGCGCCGTTCTCGGCCAGGTTCTTGCCCTTGAATTTCAGGGCGTAGTTCTTGTCGGTGCCGGCCAGGAACGCGGCCTGCTTGGTTGCGCCATGGCTGTATGCGGCCAGCAGTGGAAAAGTCGGCGCGGGGCTGGTCGGCAGGGTGAGGATCTCGACATCACCAAAAATGTCGTAGTCGTAGTGAGTACCACGCACCAGCGTCGCCGGGGTCGGCGTGAGGCTGTCGGTGATCACCAGGTCGGTCACGTTCATGTAGTCGAGCGTGATCAGTTCACCATCCTCCACTGGGTTGGGCAGTTGCTCACCGGTCACGGTGCCGGCGATCTGCGCGCTCATGCGGGAGCGGGTGAAGCGGCCGACGTTGTCGGTGTCGAGCTGGTGCATGGTGGCGTTCCAGGTCATCCCAGCCTCTTTGCCAAAGTCACGCACCATTGCGTTAACGCCGCTGAACGACTCACGGTGTTGAACGCGGGTTTCGTTGCCCTGACCGGTCAGCTCAGACACATCACCCAACCATACCCAGTCGCCCAGGACACCGCCTGCGCCGATCTCAGCAATCCACAGCTTGCCTTGGCCGAAGTAGTAAGACTCAGACATTGTGCACCTCGTTATTCGGCAGCCGGAGCGGCGGCGTCGGTAGTTTCAGGGGTTGCGATCACACCCACGCGGATCAGAAAGTCGCGCTCGGGGGCGGTCACGTTGATGGTCGCGCCTTTGGGGTGATCCTCGCCGGCATGCTTGTGCGGCTTGGCCAGTTTCACCTTGTGCAGCTCGGGCTTGGCGGCCGGTTTGGCTGCGGTTTCGGGTTGCTTGCTCACGGGTTGCCCCCTAGTACGTGGGTGGTGGTGTAAATATCGATCCAAAGCACCCGGTCGCTATCGCTGTCGAGCACCTGGCCCTTGAGCCAGATGCAATCCTTCCAGCCGGCTGGGGCCCAGCCGATAAGTGCCTCTCGGGACTTACCGACATAAGTCATCACTTCATCCTTAGCCGCGTCCGCATGCACGTCGCGGTAATTCCTGGCGCAGATCACCACGCCGAACACGGCAGCAGCTGCTGCCTTGCGCCGAGGCTGGCCGCCATCGGCTGCCGGGTTGGTCTCTGCAGCCAGTACCACCCAGCAATCGCCGGTGCGGAAGTCCTGCAGGCCCTTGAGCGTGTGATACGCGGCGGCGCCGTTGACCTCGCCGAAGTCCTGCACCTGTTCGCGCAGGCGGTTCTCGACAAGGGTGGTATCCAGAGGCGCGAAGTTCATCAAAACACCCGCCTGCTTGTGCGATCGAACACGCTCGGCGCGGACTCGAAACGCACGTCGAGCTGGTTCGGGTTGCTGGTGATTGGATCTTCGGCGCCCAGGCTGAACTTGCCCTCGGCGACCAGACCCAGGAACTTCAGCGCATCCTTGTAGTTGCGCACGATCGGATCGTTGTCCTCTTTACCGCCGCGATCCTTGTGCAGCAGGTAGCGGGCGATGTCGCGCGTCCAGCCGGTGACCAGCTTCGGTACCGGGCTGAGCGGCAGCGGGTAGCTGCGCTTGGCCAGGTAGCCGTCGATCAGGCTTTCAGCCTCGGTGACGGCGTCCTGGATGCGCTGCAGGGCATCATCCGCAACGGCGACCAGGTCAGCCGCCCAGGCGCTGCGGTCAGCGCCGCGCAGGGTGGCCTCCATCAGATCGGTGGCCACCGCGCGCACGCCTTCCTTGGTGGCCACCTGGGCCAGTTCGCGTGCGCCTGGGCGTTCGGCCAGGTCGTCGAGGGTGATGTAGTTCATGGGTCAGTACACGCGCTCGCCGACACGGCCAGAGAAGATGCCGCGCTCAACCTTGAGGTTGGGCTCGGTCTCCAGCTGCTCGATCTGCTCGGCCGTCAGGGCGTCCAGGGCGATGCCGAAGCCCTCGCGGGTGAAGCGAAAACCGCAGCGGCGGAAGCCCTGCTCGGGAATCGCTGTCACCCACAGGCCCTCGATGTCGCCGTCGTCGTCCAGGCCATCAACAGCATCAGTGGCATTGCCACCTGCAGGCGATGCTGCTGCCTGCGCCTCCGCACCTGGTTGATTCACCACGGCATCGCCCACAGACGCCTGGGGCGCGGCAGATGCCGGTTGGCTGGTTGCGGCCGCCGTATCAGACGCGGCCGGGGCGGTATCGGTCGGGGCGTCCTGCCCCATGGAACCGTTCTCCAGAACGGATGCTTCATTCGCAGGTTGTTCGGTGCTGGCCGGCTCGGTCACCTGAGCCGGTGCAGCGTTCTCGGTAGATGCCACCGGCTGGTTGTCCAGCTGTTCGGCGGCTGCAGGGGCAGCCGCAGGGGCTGCCTTTTCTGCGCTCTTGGTGGGCGCCTTCGCAGGCGCCTTGGTAGTGGACGCTTTACCAGCCATGGATCACCTCCATCAGGCCAGCCACGGGGTGACGAGCACGTCGACCACGTCGCGGTTGATGTTGGTGGCGCCGGCCGCGTTGCGCTCGGCCTTGACCACTTCCAGGGCGGTAGCACGCATGCTTGGCGGCACCACCAGCAGCTTCGGACGGATACCCAGCGGGCGTGCGTTGTCGCCCTTGAGTTCCTGCATGGCGGCATAGGCCGCGTTGAAGCTGTCGGCATCCAACGCTTCCTTGGAGGCGTAGGCCAGCTGCCACAGGCCATAACCGACGTTCAGGCGTGCATCCACGCCCCATACGAACTCCTTGCGGTCGAACACGTTGGAGTCGGTCTCGCCGGTCTTGGAAACGAACTGATAGTTCTTGCGCTTCTGCAGGATGATCGGCCGCATCATGCGAGTGACGTCCAGCAGGAACCACGCCGTACCGCTACCACCCTGGAAGTTGCTCACCGACGTTTCCTGGCCGTTGGCGCCGATCACCGGGTGGTCGGTGTCGAAGAAGAACTGGCCGTCGTAGCACTTGCCGGTGAAACCGTTTTTCAGATGGGCATAAACCAGCTCGGCCGGGTGCTCCTTGGCGTCCTGGCCCAGTTGCGCCATCAGGGTGTTGTAGGTGCCGTACTGATCGTCCTCGATCGCCTCGCGGGGCACGCCCACGGTGTTCTCGAACGTCTTGTTCTTGATGCTGTAGTCATGCAGCGCCAGGTTCTGAATCACGCGGTCGCCCAGCCACTCACGGAAACGGGTGGTAGCGCCCAGCCAGCCGTAGGTTTCGATGGCGGTGCCGGACTGCACTTCCATCACGATCTGGTCATAGTCGATCACTGCGCCCTGAAATGCGCCTTGGAACGACGCCTTGTAGCCGGTGTGCAGGATGGCGAGGTTTTGCTTGTTGATGATCATCTGAGTCTTGCTCCTTAGATCTCGACCCAGACGCCATCGCTATCCACATCGCGGATAACGCCGGCAACCGAGCGGGTGTTGGTGGCGGAGGTCTTGGCGACCGTCTGGTCGTCGACGATGTAGGCGTTGGCGCCGATATCGGCACGGGTGATCTCGTCGGCCGAGGCGCTGTTGACGAACGGGAACACGCCACGGCGGGTTTCCACGCGCAGATCACCGGCACTGCCGGCCGAGTTGTCGACGTACTCCTGCGCCACGCCCCGAGCCTTCAGGGTGGTGGCGGTGCTGCCCGGCACGGCGTAGCCCGAGGCGTTGATGCACACCAGGGCGCCGGCAAAAATCTTGGTGCTGGCGGCTACCGGGTCGGAGTACTGCACGCCATCACGGCGCTTGGTGTTGCGGTCTTTGGCTAGCGCGGTCATGGCTTATTGCTCCTCTGCCTTGGCGGCCTTGAATTGCTCGGTGGTCAGGCCCATGGCCGAGCAAACAGCCAGCTCGTCCTGGGTCAGGCCAGTTTTCTCGTCCGCCACCGGCTGTTTGCCTCCGGTCTGGCTACCGGCGATGGCCGCGATGGGTTGCGCCTTGTCCAGGTAGGCAGTCAGCGCTGCGCGGTTGTTCTTGCCGAGGTCGCGCGCCCATTCCTCCATGGTCTTGTGCAAGCGACCATCCTCCAGGGCGCCCTGGATCTGGCTGTCGAGATCCTTCTCGTCGCGCTCACCCAGGCGGGCGGTCAGGGCGGCCATCTCGGCTTTCAGCCCGTCGACGACCGAGAGCGGCACGAACTGCGCCGGGTCGACACTGGTAGCGGCCTTGGCCTTGAGGCCGGTGCAGGCTGCCAGGACGGCCTTGCCATCAGAGGCCTCGCCTTCACCCAGCAGCTTGCGCAGGTCGTTGTTGAATGCAGTGAGCGCGGCGATGGCCTGCTCTTCGGTGGTTTTATCGGCCTGCAGGCCGAGCGCGGCACAGACCGCCAGCAGCAGTGGGTTCACGGGGTTTTCCTCTGGGGAGTCATCGAAACAGCCGAACGACGCGGCGGCGCGCAGGCTGAGTTCCTGCATGCCGTCGATTGCCGGGGCATTGGTGAGCGCGCCCATCTGCACGTCCAGGACGTCGCCGGTGGTCGGGTGGTAAAGGAACACGGGGGAGAAATACTGGTACTCGCCCTCGGCGATGTACTGCGCGGCGCGGGCGGTCAGTTGCACCTGGGCAAACAGGCCTTCGCCCTCACGCCACTCCAGGGCCTGGTACCAACCTGCAGCTGGAGCGGGCTGACCGTTCTCTTCCTTGAGCAGGGTCTGGTGTTCGTAGTCGACGACGCGCTTGTTCTTGCGGGCGTGGAAGCGCTCGATGACCTTGGTGGCCACCGCCTGGTTGATATGCCAGGACGGCACCTTGATCTCGCGGCCATCAGCCGGCAGGAAGTGGCCAGCCGGGGTCACCTGAACCCAGATGGTGTTGTCGGCAGCCGGCGCCCCCAGTACGAAACTGCAAGCGGCGAGTGCAACGGCGAGAGGGAGGCGTTTTGTCTTCATGCCGGCAGCTTGGCGCGGCAGGCCGGGCAAGTAATTTTGACGGGGCAAAAATCTCGCTGGCTGGCGAGGGCATTACGGCAGGAAATAAAGCCCGGCGTGAGGCCGGGCTAGGGAGGGTCAGCGCACGCGCAGGGTGTGGTCGGCGGGGTAGTCCAGCAGGGCCAGGGTGTTGTGTAGGGCTTGGTCGGCCAGTTCCTGCACCTTGTAGGCCTGCTGCTCCAGGTCGCCGGCCAGCACGTCCACCAGTTGGCACAGGTCGCTGCGCGACACATGGTCGAGCATGGCCGGGGTTTCGTCACCTTCGGCATCCACCGGCAGCGGCACGGCCAGCAGTTGTTTCAGGGCGCTCAGGGCGCCCATGCGTTCGGCCAGGCGGCGTGCGGCAAAAGCGTTAATCGCGGCCACTTGGTCGGGGCGCAGCTCATGCAGGCTCATTGCTCACCATCCTTGCTGCTCAGCGGCAGCAGGGCGACGGCGGCGGCCTGTTGCAGGTGCCGGCCAATGCGGTCGAGCTGGTCGGCCAGCGGCTGGTTGTGCGCCGAGTTGCAGAAGCGCTGGGCCAACCGCTGTTGCTGCTCGATCAGCCGCGCCTGCTCGTTCTGCAGGTGCTTAACCGCCACAGCGGCGAGCAGCTCGGGGCTGCACTGTGGTTCGCCAGCCGCCGGGGAAAACTGATACTTGGCATGCAGCAGCAGGTTGATGGCGGCAGCGGATAGCCCCACCTCAGCGGCAATGGCGCGCTGCCGCCAGCCGGCGACGAACAGCTCCAGCACCTGGCGTTCCATGGCACGGGTGATCAGCACCCTGCCGGACGGGCCACGCGCCGGTGCGGCGGGTTCCGGACGGGAGGCCAGCACCTGCTTGGCCCACACGCGGAACTCCTTGGCGCGGGCGGTGTTGGCGAAGAAGCCGAGCAGGATGCAACCGCTGGAGGAGAAAATGCGGCCCTCCTGGTGGCCACTAGCTGTCGCCAAAACGGCGACACCTGTGTCTTGCTCGGTGAACTCGTCGCTATGAGCGTTATAGAGCTTGTTTACGCCCTTACGAGCGTTGTCTGGCGCGTAGCCAAGGGCCAGGCCGATCTGCTCGGCAGTGAGCCAGCGCTGGCCGTTACGGTCGATAACATCGAGGCGGGTATCGCGGAAGGTGAGCGCGGTCATGATGACCTCCGTTTGGTTTAAGTGTCTTGCCTGACGGATTAGTAGCCCATCAGGTGGTCGGGATTCAACTAGGGTCCAAACGGGAACCCTGGCGCTTCTTCCCCCGAAGGGTGTTGTATCCGCGCTCTCATCCCGACCGTAAAAATGCAAACGCCAGCCCGAGGGCTGGCGGCAGGCTGCGAGGTCAGCGCAGTGACTGCCGTTTGGTTTAAGTACTTTTACCCTAGCCCAGCGTTACCACCTTGGCAACAGTTTTACCATTTTCCGGCATTTTCCCGGTTTTCCCAGGCTTTAGCCCAAAACTCACTCCAGGCCTGATGCAGAGCCGTGTTTATAAACGCCCAAACAGCCCCGGAAAGGGCCAGAGGCAGCCCGACGCGTACAACGGCAGCCCCCAAACGCCTCTAGGGGCCTTCCTGGCGCGTTTTCAGCCTCCGCCCCAAACGCCTGGCATCAGGTACTTCATCGCGATGTTGATCAACTCATAGGTGTCGTCGTCGCTGACACCCAACCAGGGGCGTGCAGGTATCTGGATGGTGTAGGCACCGATGGTGACCGACTGGGAAAAGTTGCTACGACTCTTGCTGACGAACTGGCTGCCCACTTCACCAGTCCGGCCATCCTGGCGGAAGTAGGCCTGCTGGCTGCGGGCGGCGATATCGATGCTGCCACCGAAGTGATGGATCGCCCCGTAGACCATGTTGGTGCCCACCAGCAAGTCGCCGCCTGACACCTGGAATCTAAGCCCGTTGCTCAGAGGGCCGTCACGCACCAGGATCTTGTCTTTGTTCTTCTTCTTGCGCTTTAGGTACGCCGGCGACAGCGCCTGCCAGGGCGTGCCATCCGGCGAGGACTGACTGGCGAAGCGGCTGGGTAATGCCTGGAAGGCCAGGTATTCACCCATGTTACGCAGCATTTCAGCAGGGTTTGTGGTTGCGGCTGCAGCCTCATTGATGATGGCCAATGCCCCAACCGCATCGAACTCAAGCGTAACGCCGGCCATGGTCAGTCCTCGCGCCGGTACAGGCGCACGCCCTGGCGCAGCAGCTCGGCCAGCCCTTCGCGGTCTGCCTCGATATCCCAGCTCCAGGCGTTGCCGGCCAGCTCGATGACCACCAGCTGCGTCAGCTGCTGGCCCAGGTTGAAGCGGCCGAGGTAGCGGCGCAGCACCTGGGATTTGCGCAGCGGTTCGGAGTACTCCAGGCGCGTCCAGATTTCGTCTGGCTGTAACAGCGTTTCCGCCAGCAGCGGCAGCAGCTCGCCCTGGCTCTGCACGGCCGGGGCGCCGCTGGGCTGCTGGAACATGCTCGGGCCAACAGCGATGCGCTCGCCCAGGACGTCGGTGAGCAGCTCGGCGGCATCGAGCTGGGCGCCGAAGGCATCGAGCGCGCGGCGGGCATATTCGGCATCGCTCATGCCTGCAGGCGGCAGGGTCTCGGGGTCGATCACACGCGGTACCGGCAGCGCATCCGGCGCACGGCGGTTGGGCAGGCCAGGCGCGGCAGACGGGATCAGCTCCTCACCCGGGCGCGGTACCGGCACCTGGCTTTCCAGCCGCGACTGGCCGGGAATGTGCTCGAAGCCAGGGTCGATGCCCACAGGCACCTCGACGGTGCGCGGGCCTTGCGGGCTGCGCTGGCCGATGGTGCGCTGCTCGAAGACGATCGGCGGCGCCGTGTCCGGCCCGGTCTTGCCCATGCGCACCAGGTCGTCATCGCTCAGCGCCCGCACGCTGCATTGGCAGCCCCAGGCGTTGATCGGGAAGTGGTACTGCCACCACGGGTCATCCCAGCGCAGCACCATGCCGTTCCAGGCTTCGTGCTCCTCTCGCGGGTACTCGACCGCGTCGCTGTGCAGGTACTGCCAGTAAGGGCGCTCCTCGCGCACGGCCAGCAGCTGCTCATAGCGGCCAGCCATGTAGCTGCTGCGCATGTTGGTTTCGTAGATCACCCGCGAGCGCCAGTTGCGGCCGCCGTTGTAGCTCCAGCCGTACTTGGCCACGATGCGGTCGAAGTCCTGGCGGAACGCCTCCAGGGTTGTGCCGCCCTCGATCGCTCGCTGCACCGCCTGGTGAAAGTCCGCCACCAGGTCGTTGCGGTTGGCACCGGCCACCACGAACGCATAGTCGTTCTCGCGGCCGTATACGTCCGTCCAGCCGTTTGTAGGCAGGTTCAGCTTGCGGCGCAGGAACTCGTTCTGCTCGCGGAACGGCAGCGACGTGGCGCTAACGGCCATTGGCAGCCTCCTGGACGATGTCCAGGCGCCCCTGCAGGGCGGCAGCGGCCAGCGCCTGCGCCATGGCCTCGGCGTACTGCTCCAGGGTCATGTCCGGCAGCAGCTCGGCCAGGCCGTCGCGGATCTGCTCCAGGCTCTCGGCCTGTTCCACCAGCTGGCGAATGCGCATGATCCACTGGCCGGTGATGGGCTGCAGGTCATCGTCCAGGCGCTGGGCTGCGGTGGTGGCAGGCTTTTGTGCGGTAGCTGCCGCACGCACGGCTGGCGGTTCGGGGGGGGTCTGCGCCGATGCTTCGGCCTGCAGCTGCAGCACGTCCTCTTGCTCGGATGGCTCGGGGATGCCCACTTTCTCCTGGGCCCACTGGCGCGGAATCCTGAAGCCCAGCTTGACCAGCTGCGGCAGCGAATCGGCGTAGGACTTGAGATCCTCGGGTTCGTCGGTGGGGAACACTAGGCGCGGGCAGCGCTTCCAGCTGTCGGCCAGGCCGTTGAGCACGGCGATCGGATACACCAGGTCACGGCTGATGGTGGCGGCCAGCTGCTTGGCGTCTGAGTCGCGCAGGTCGAGGCGCACCTCGTTGTGCACGTTGCCCAGGGCGTTGGTGTTGGTGCCCTCGCCAGTCCCGCTGGTGAGCGTCCCGCCCAGGATCACCTTGCTCTGAGTGCGCTCACACCAGTCGATCATGAGCTTGAACGCGGCCGGGTCACCCTGCGCGGCGTTGAGGAACTCCATCTCCATACCGATGGGGATGATGCCTGCTGCGCTGTGCCCGAGCTGTGCCAACGCGCGCAGCAGGGTCAGCTTCTCCTTCTCGGTGGCGCCACCTGGGTATTTACCCACGCGCATGGGGATGCCGTAGATCTCCAGGAACTCGGCCAGGTCGCCGACGCTGTAGTTCTTGAACAGGTACGGCCACACCAGCACACGCATCAGTGCGCTGCGCTCCAGGTAGCCGCTCTTGGCCTTGTGGATGTGGGTGATCCAGCCAAACGGCTGCAGCGGCTCGCCGCCCATCGAGCCGCGCAGGCGGATCTCCTGACGGCGTTCGCCACGGGTGAGCTGGAACCAGGTCTGCGGCCGGTGATCGATCGCCTTGGGCAGCCAGTCACCGTCTACCCGGTGCCAGCCGTCGAACTCCAGGCAGGCAAAGCCCTTGCCAATGGCGTCGGTCACGTCGAACAGCATCGCCTCGAAGTCATCCAGCCCGGCCAGCAGGCTCTCCAGAGCGGCGGCGGCTTCTTTCTCCTTGGCAGTAGGGTTGTCGGGCGGGACGATCTGCCATTCAAGCTGGGACACCGCGCGGCGGCGTTTGCCCATTTCGGCGAACACGTGGCCGTCCTTCTCCTCGATATCCTCGAACAGCTCGTACTGAGCAATCACGTCGCCCTGTTCCGCCTGGTCGAGGATGCCTGCCAACCGGCTGGGCGTCAGGCCGCGCGAGGGGTGATTGCCTACCTCATGATGCAGGCTGGTGAGGTGGGCGGTCTGCGGCTCGCGGATCTCGGCCAGTTGGATCGGCTGGCCATCGGGGCCCAGGATGCGGGATGTGGTCACCATGCTGAAGGTTCCGGGAGAGTGAGGTCAGTGTCGTTGTCGTCGACGTTGTCGAAGCCACGGCTGTGGCGTGGCAGTGCGGTGAACTCGATGGCGCCGCCTTCCATAAAGCTGGCCCGCACCGCCATGGCCAGCGATACGGCGCTGTCGCCGTGGCGCTTGGCCTTGCTGTCCTGCGCCTGCAGATCCTTGGTGCGGCCCTTCTCGATAACCGGCACGCCCTTGTCCACCTTGATCGACAACAGATCGTCGAGGCGGGTCTGGTGGCGGGCGATCTGCAGGTTGAAGGCCTCCAGCTCGCCCTTTAACTTGGGCATCCACAGCGCATACCAGGCCAGGCTGAGTTGCACCTGGTCGACCAGGCCGGCGCCATAGCGCAGAGCTGCCTGCTCGGCCAGATACCCGCCGTTGCCGGTGGCGTCGAACGCCAAGCCGCTCAGACGCGGCAGGCGATCGCAGATGTAGAACATGATCTGGCGCTGCGCCTCGTAGGTGAGGTTGCGCAGCTCAACCTCGAAGGGCACGCGCTTGCGCAGCAGCGGATCGATCTGCAGTGGCGTGAACACAGTCAGGTCGCCACGGCGGGCGAAGTCTTCACCGAAGGTATGGCGGTTGCGCGCGTTCAGGCGCGCTAGCTCGGGCGCAAGGTTCTCCTCGCACCATGCGCGGATCTCAGCCTCGCGCATCTCAGGCGTCCACTGTTCGAAGCCCTCGGGCGCCTCATAGCGGTAGATTCGGATGGAGTGGTCATTGACCATGGCCTGCTCGATCAGTACCCGGCTCAGGTAGGTACCGCCCGATTTCTTCGGTACGCAGCCGTACTCCTCCTCGGCCGACTCGACGTTGGGGGCGTTCTTGTACAGCTTGTCGCGCCATTGCTTCTCGGCTTCGGGCGACCATTCCTGGTTGGTGACGTAGCAGATACGCTTGTACAGCCCCTGGGCCAGGGCATCGTCCAGGGTGATGCGGTGGATGCTGTAATCCTTCCGCCCCTCGCGGGCGTCCTGGATGTAGCTGTTGAAGGCGTTGTCCACACCGTTGTGGGTGCTGATCAGCCGCACCTTGTTGCCCCACATGGTCAGCGCCAGGGCGGCCTTGAGCAGCTCTTCCAGAGACTCGTGGAACGCCGCTTCGTCGATCACCACATCACCCTGCAGGCCGCGCAAGTTGCTTGGGCGCGAGCTGAGCGCCTGGATTTTGAAGCCGCTCTTCGGGAAGCGGATCATGTACGCCAGGATCTCCTCGCGGCGCCCGTCATCCCAGAAGGTCTGCTCGTAGACGTCGGCCTGGGCCATCTCGTTGAAGGCACGGGCGAACAACGCGCAGGCGGCGATGTACTCCAGCGCCATCTCCTGCTTGCTGCCCACGTAGAAGGTATTGCAGCCGCCACGGCGGCGGGGCTTGGCGGCGTTGATGACGTTGCGCCCGGCCTCGGCCCAGGTCAGGCCGGTACGGCGCGACTTCTCGGCGATCATGATCTGGCTGGTGTCGTCGAACCAGCGCTGCTGGTACGGCAGGAAAACGCCTTCTTTCTCTGGTACCGCATCGGCCATGTCCTGGGGCACGACAACGCCATGCAGCTCCAGCTCGGCGGCGAGATCGATCTTGCGGGGCTTGGTCAGCGCTTTCAGCGCCTTGGCTTCTGGCTCACTCACTGGGCTCTTCCTTCGATTCGATGGCGGTGCAGCGGTAAACGGTTTTGCCGACGAAAAAGGCGCCGAGGCGCTCGCACTCTGTAGCTACGGTGAGATGGGCATGGCGCCAGCCCAGCAGCCAGCCGATCCAGAGCAAACCGATAATCGCCAGCAGTTTCATCAGGCTTTACCCATCAGTACGCGGCGAATACGGTCTTCAAACTCTTCGCTCATGCCGTCGGTACCACGCATTTCCTCCAGGCGCTGTTCCTGCTCTTTGAGCTGCTGGGCGCGGGCCTCCTTGGCCACCTCGGCGCGCTCTTTCCTGCTCAGGGCTCGGGACTCCTGGGCGTACTTCGCCGCGCGGGTCAGGTCGAGCACGTCGCCGATATCGATCTCTTCCTTCTCCAGGGCGGAGTGCGAAGCACGGGTGGCCAGGGTCGTGACGGCCTGGGCCAGCAGCGCGCCGGACTTGTCGTCGAAGTTCTCGCCCAGCTCGGCGACCAGCGCGTCACTCGCCACCTGGATCTCGCGGTGGTGGCGCATGATTTCGGCGAAACCCTTCTTGTACCGATGGAGCGCAGTGCGGCTCGGCACCTCTTCGCCGGGGAACTGCTCCTCGAGCACGTCCCGCATCTGGTCGAGCGTCAGCCGGTTGTCCCGCAGCATGCGGTGGATGAGGTCGCGAACCTCATCGCGCGCCTTGTCGACGCTGCTCTTGCGCGCCATGGTCAGGGCCCCGGCTTCTTGACGCCCGGTACCGAGGCGCGGCCAGCGGCCACGTCGGCGCCGCGCTCGGTCAGGGTGACGACCAGGACGGAGCCGATATCTTCCACCTTCACCAGGCCCTGTTCGCCCAGCCAGGTCAGTTCGCCCTTGACCTGGTCCCGGCTCGGGTGATGCCCGAACTCGCCCAGCAGGCTGGTGATCACCGACGAGTTGGCGCGGTACTGCGGCAGCTCAGAGAGGATGCGCAGCATCACCAGGCGCTGATCCTGGCGCAGGTAATCGGCGAAATTTTGGTTGTTCATCGCAGCCTCACTTGCTGTGTAGGAGGTAGTCGTTCAGACGGTCCACTGAGCGATTCAGCGGGTCCAGGGAGCGGTTGATGCCCGAGATATCGGACTTGATGCCCTTCATGTCGCCACCCAGCTCGGCCAGCTTCTCGGCAAGCTCGGTGAGCTGCTCGCTGGTCGGCAGGTGCTTCATCTGCTGCTCAAGCACCAGCAGGCGGTTATCCTGGCCTGCCAGGCGCTTGGCCAGCGCCTCGGCCTCGACCTTCGAGCTGGCCCGGCGCGCCGCCATCAGAGAAAACAGGCCCACCAGGACGGTGAACAGAAACTGGCCGAGGCGCAGCAGGTAGTCGAAGTCCATCAGGGCTTGTCCTTGTCGTGTAGGTCGATCAGCGCGTTCAGCTGCGCAAGGTTGGCGAGCGCCCAAGCGCCGTAGTCACGCGCATGGGCCAGGATGTCAGCCGCGGTAACGCCGCTTTCCAGTAGTTCGGCGTCAGAGCTGGGGGCGGGCCAGGCCGTTTCTTGAGAGCCGGCGTAGGTTCGGCAGCCGGGTGGAGCTGGGGCGGTGGCTCCAAGCGCTGCGTTGAAGTCGCGCAGCCAGCCACAAGTGACAACGAAGCGAGGAGCAGCCACAGGGGCAGCGCCGCGCGCCGGGGTGTATTGAGTCGAGACACGGTTGATGCGCTCCTGTGTGAATTGCTGCTTGAGCCGGCCGATCTCGTCCTGGGCATCCAGGAACACCAGCTCGGCCTGGTTGGCGCGCTCCACCTGCTGGCGGTAGAGCACCAGGTTCTGTTCGGCGGCGTCGGCGCGTAGTTTCTGGTGCTCTTCGCGCAGGTCAGCCAGGGCCTTGTCGCCCTTGGCCTGGGCGGTGCTGTGCCCCAGGTCGTACTGGCTTTCGCCGTAGGCCCACATCAGGTACATCAGCGCCACGAAGATCGGCACGTACCAGTAGTCAGCGACCCAGCCGATGACGTTTTTCATCACCGCCCCTTACGCTTGAGCCGGCGCCGCAGCCAGCGCGGCATGGGCGGTCGTTTGTCCACGCGCTCGGGCGGCCAGAGCTGGGCCGGGCGAACGCGGGGCGGTGGCGATGCGAACAGCTCGGCGGCAGCCAACCAGTTCCGGGAGCAGGCGGCAGGCGAACTGGTGGTCAACGTGGCGAGCAGAAACAGCGTTGGGATCTTCATGGCGGCTATACCTGTCGGCGCACACGCCAGGCCCCCAGCCGGCAGCCGCATACATGGGCTCCCAGCGCAGCAGGATGGCGCGCGGGTAATGGCGGTTCTCGCGGAAGTTGGCGATCGAGCGGCCAGCGTTGTGCCGCTCGACGGAATCGAACCAGGCCAGCGGATCGGCGCCCTTTGCCGATGCCAGCCTGCGGTCACGATT
This sequence comes from Pseudomonas sp. B111, assembly GCF_026428275.1. NCBI lineage: Bacteria > Pseudomonadati > Pseudomonadota > Gammaproteobacteria > Pseudomonadales > Pseudomonadaceae > Pseudomonas > Pseudomonas sp. B111. Next base: position 6,554,280 of record NZ_CP097857.1, read on the forward strand.
CACCCAGCCATTGCCGCCGTTGTATCCGGCCAGCACGAAGGCCCAGCGGTCACACTCGCTCACGGCCTGGTTTCGTTCGTAGAGCCAGCGGTCGAACGCCACCATCGCCCGCAGTGCCCAGCCTGGGTTGTACGGCTGCGCCGGGCCCAGGCCGCGCGGGTAGATCTCGGCCATCCAGTCAGCAGTAGCCGGCATGAACTGCGCCAGGCCCTCTGCGCCGACCGGTGAGCGGGCATTCACCCGCCAGGCGCTTTCCTGATGCACCTGAGCTGCGAACGTCGCCACAGGCGCCCCCAGGCCCCACTCAGCATGGGCGGCGCGCACAAGGGTGCGGCGGTGCTGCTCAGCAGCGGTCGGGATGCTGGCGGCTTCGACTGAAGGCACCAGAAACACACTCAAAATCAGAACCACCAGAAGCAGCACCTGAACCGTTACCAGCCCTGGCGAGATCAGATAGGCCGAGTACAGATCAGATGCTCGATCAGCAATCCAACGCTTGAGGCGCCCCATGATCAGAGCCCCAGCGTCATGCCGAGCACACACGCCAGCACGATCAGTGCACGGCGCAGCCAGGCGCCCACGATATGGATGCCACCGATGCACTGGTGGGGACGAGACTGGACCAGGAACAGCGCGCGGTCGATGTAGTAGCCCAACACGGCGCCGATGGTGATGAGGCTGGCCTTGTACAGCACCACCTGCAGCTGCTCAGGCCGCACATACCAGATGGCCAACAGCAGCAGGATGGAGATAACAGCGAAAACGGTCATGCGCGGCAGGAAGCGGCGCTTGGGCTTGTTCTGGCAGGTGGCCATGGGTTGCGCTCCGAGGTTGGCCAATCCCTGGCCGTTGCTGTGCTCATACCGGCAGTCCGACCGGGGGAGAGATCACAGCTTCGCCTCGCGCGCGCGCGGAGTAATTTGGACGCGGCAAAAATACATTGCCCAGGCAGGGGCGCAGGATCGGCAGCCAAACCAGCAGAGGGCAACCGATATGCAGACGACCGACGCCGACCGCCTGGCGATACTTCGCCAGATCATCGACTACAGCATTGAGAACGGTGAAAGCCTGGCGACCTTCAGGTCACGGGCCGAATCGATATTGCGCGAGTTCGATCAACCGCGCAGGGGCCTGCTGGAGCAGGCCCTTGAGTTGCAGCGCGCCGCGCCTGCCAGACGTGCCGCCGTCGAGGCAGAGGCGCAGCGCAGGCTCAGTCAGGCTTCTTCCCAGGAATCACCCGAGGCGTCCAGCGAGGTGGCGGGGGCGGCTGCTGCCCCTTCACAACCTCAAGCATGCGCGAAAGGGGGAGTTGTGTGCCAACCCGCAAATCATCCCTGGCCAGCGCGGCTTCAAGCCTGGCTTGCAGGCCTGCGCGATCAAGCGCGCCGGTATGTAAAAGGCTCATAGCCAGGTACTCCTGGGCCTGCATCACCCCTTCGAACATGGTGAACAGCAGGTCCAGGTCACCTTCGCCGTAGTCGCTCATGTGCCCTCATGGCTCTCGGTGGTATTTGGCTTTGTACTTGTCACGCAGCATGGTGCAGGTCCCAGCGACAATTGGGTTGCCTGGAAACTTCTTCATATCCTGCAGACATAGCTCATAGGCCATTTGATCCTGGCGCTGCTCCTTGGTAGTAACCGTGCTGTACCAAACAAACCCAGCCAGCAGAATCAGGATCGTCCACAACCACGCATAACTCTTTGGTTCTCTGGGCGCCTTAGCGCCACAACCAGGGCAAACCTTAGCCTGGTCGGATATTTCCTTCTTGCATTCGTGGCATTCAATTAGCGCCATTGGTAACCCTCCTAGTTAAAAGACCTTCCCAAGCAACGCCCCGACCACAAACACTGCGGTGAAGTGCCAGGGGTGGCGAACAGCGAGCATACGAAAACCCGCGACGGACAACGGCGCCACCAGCGGCGCCGGGGGCTGGTATTCATCAACGTAGCGCAGCGCCTGGCTGAGCTGCTTGATGCTGAGGCCAGCCAGCGACTGCTCGCCGAACTCGCGCAGGCAGTAGCGCGACAGCTGCTTGGCCATGCTGCGCTCAAGGGCGGCCTGCTCCAGCTCCTTGATCAGCAACCCGGCGCGGACCTTCTCCAGGTGCCGGTCCCGCACGGCCTGCAGAGCGGCCATCGCGTCCTGGAACTGGTCCTTCTTTACCTCGCCGACAGTCTTGACGCCTGTGCTCTCATGCACGCTGCGCCAGAGCATCCGCGGGTCAAGGCTCAACTCTTCGGCGAGCCTGGCCACTTCCTCGTTCAACCGCGTCCGCTGCGCCTGGGCCAAGGGCTCACGCTCCGGTGTAGCCAGATTGATCTCGACGTAGTCCCTTCCAGCTACTCGGTTCTGATCGCCATCCAACTCGATCCCGCTCACGTACTACTCCTTCTCGTGATAGTCCCTGCCCGCGACACGGTGGCCGCTTCCTAAAACCTTGATGCCATCACTTTGTGGCTTGGGTCTGACCGACTTGCCGCCAGTGAGCAAGTCCGCCAATAGCGCCTTGCGCGCGCTCGTTGTCAGGCCGCGATAGGCCTCCAGCAACAGCTGCTCATCAGGCTTCAGCGCCTCTTGCATCGCATAGGCGGCCACCTCGGCAATGCTGGCCGGCTGCCCTGGGTGATCTCGCTCATAGCGCATACGAGCGGTCTCGCCGCGCAACACGTACTCAACATCTATGGGCAGATCCGGGCGGCGGTGCGCCAGCGCGCGCAGCTTCTCCTCGGGGAAGGAGTCGCGCTTCTTCCTGTCCGAGAACGCCGCCTTGCTCATATCCAGCAGTGCGGCCACGTCTTGGTCGCCCGTGACGCCCAGCATGGACTTGAGCCGCATCAGCTGCTGATCGAATTGCTTCATTCTCACCTTGACTCAGTCAAGATATCTTGACTATATTCGTACCACATCAAAAAACTTCAAACAGCCGCCGAGGAGCCACCGCCATGGCAACCCAGCAAAAACCCAAGACCGCAGAGCAGGTTAAGGCTCAGTTCAAGGCCAAGGGTCTGACCGTCACCCAATGGGCGAAAGACCACGGTTTCCCGCCCACCGCCGTTTCCCAAGTGCTCAACGGCTTTTCCAAGGGCAACTACGGCCAGTCGCATGACATCGCCGTCGCCCTGGGCATCAAGGTCGGCGAGCCGGTAGCCGCCTAACCCGTCCTCTCACCCCAACCACAACAGCAGCGAGGGTCACTGCCATGACCGACAAGCCGCAAGTTGCGCTCGAAGAGATCGAGCTTATTCCCCACCCCATGGACGCCTGGCGCGCTGCGCTCAACGCGCTGATCGCCTGCGCACCTGGTGATGGCCCGGCCATCGCCGCTCACCTGGCCGAAGCCCGCCAGCAGGCCCTGGTGTTCGTCGATCGCACCCCGGCCAGCGCCGGTACTGCAAAGCTGATCGATCGCCTGATGCTGATCGGTGCAGGTCGGCTTGTAGGGCAGCAGTTGAATGCCAGAGCTCGGGGCGCCGCAGCACATCCATCTCTGACCGATACCGAGGCACAAGAAATCAGCGAACGACTGATGGATGGCCTTGGCCGGCGCAAGCGCCTGGCGCAGGCGATGGGCACGTCTACCCAATCTGTCTATCGCCATGTGCTTTCCCTGGCTGACGCTCTGGGTGTCAGCGAAGACGAAGCACTCAAGCATCTGGAGACTCGGCATCTGCATGGTGCTGATCAATGAGCAGCTCCGCCCACGCATCCAACTCCTTCAGCAGCAAACGCCCTGCGCGGGGATCTGCCGCGATGGACGTAGGGCTGGCACGCCGCTCGCGGCACTCATCGGCCAGCGCCTGCGGGTCAATGATGCCATGCCGCATACAAGCGACCAGTAAGTGGTTGATCACACAACCCTGCGCCTCTACCTGGGCACGTAACTGCTCTACGTCGTCCATCGCTTATCCCGCCCTGCGTCTGTTGATGAATGTACCTGATTCCATTGTGCCAATGGCAACGCTTTTGCCCAGCAGCAAAAACGTAATTTGTTTGGCGCCATGCCATGGCGCGTCTCTGGAGGCCTTCCAATGAAGAAGTGCAATTGGAAGAACGCCCAGCCCAGCAGCATCCGCCAAGCCATGGAGTGGTCGCTGGAGTTCGCCAAGGAGCGGCACAACCTCAGTGTCGAGCGTATTGCTGAGCGCATGGGCCAGGCCAACCACTGGGCCCTCTACAAGTGGCTAACAGAAGGGCGCATGCCTGCGGTGCTGATCCCGGCCTTCGAGCATGCCTGCGGTATCGCCCTGATCTCGCGCTGGCTGGCATCCACCAGCGGCAAGCTGCTGATCGATATCCCGTCCGGCCGTACCTGCACCGCGCAGGACGTAAACGAGCTGCAGGCCGTACTCAACGCCACCACGGGCGCCCTGATCGCCTTCTACCAGGGCCAGGTCGATGCCGACGCCGCCCAGGCCGCGCTGCAGGCCGGCCTCACCAGCCTGGCCTGGCACCGCACAAACGTGCAGCAGCACGCAAACCCGCAACTGGATCTAGGAGAGCAGGCATGAACGCCGTAGAGCTGACTCAGGTGATGGACATGCACGAAGCTCTGGAGCCGTTCGCCGGCTTCACCGACTGGTGGTGTGGCTCGCGCCAGAAGCTGTTTGCACAGCGCGCCATGGCGCTGGGCAAGCCCCTGCGCGACCTCACCGTTGGCGAGCTGCAGGCCATCGCAGCCGAGGTGAGCGCCGAGATGAAACCGTTCTACACCTCCACCGGAGCCCAAGCATGACCACCCCACGCACCTCCGATAGCGGCGCGCGAATCCTGCGCGTGCTCAAGGCCCTCAAGGGCTACAGCCTCACCGGCATCAGCAACGGCGAGCTGGCCAAGGGGCTCGGCGAGAGCCCGGCCAACATCAACCGCGCCATCAACACCCTGATCGCCGAAGGCCTGGCCGTGAAGCTCGACAACGGCCGCTTCGCCCCGTCCATCGCGCTGCTGCAGATCGCCCAGGCCCACGCCAACGAGATGGGCGCCGCGCAGCACCGCATCAACGAAATCAACCAACGCGTGCTGGCCGGTGCCAGCCGCTAACAACAAGGAGCACGCCATGAACTACACCAAACTGGCCCAACACCTGCTGCGCGGTGGCGACCGCCACAGCAGCGTGTATGTCGAAGGCCTCTGTGCCGCGCTCAAGCTGCGCATTGAGGGTGAGCCCACCACCGTCAACTACCCGCAGGGCAGCCTGGAGTTCGATGCCTATTACTACGGCTGCCGCCGTGGCGCCGACGAGTTCCGCAATACCCTGATCGAAGCCAACGGCAACCGTGTCGAGGCCATCGAGCGTCTGCGTGCGCTGGCTGGCTATGCGGCAAAGAGGGCTGCCTGATGGAGCGTGATGACCTGAACCGCGCCTTCGCCGAGCTGGCGACCTCTCTCAATTACCGACTGCTGAGCCTGGCCATGGCAGGAGACGGGATACGCACTTTGACCAGCATCGGCCATCGTCCCGACGCCGTGTCTGCTGCAGGCGGCAACGAGTTGAAAGCGCAACTGTTGATCGGCCTGGTCAACCGCCTTGAAGAGCTTGTCCGTAGCGGTCTTTCCCTCAAGGAAAGCCTCGACGCGCTGCGTCATGAGGGCTGGATGAAGCGTTTCGACAACTTGGATATGCAGGAGTAGCAACATGGCCCGTACTGCCAACAAGCCAACCGGGATCACCCCGGATGCAGACCTTCCCGAACAAGCCTTGTCGGAGCTGCAGAACACATCGAGCAAGCTGGAGCAGGCTTTCACCGAAGAAATGCGCCATGTCACTCAGCTGATCGGCGAACGCATCGGCCGCCGCTCCATGGCGCAAATGATCACAAAACTGCTAACCGTTAGCGATGTTCTCGACCTGCAGCACATCAAGGAATCCAGGCAATACAAGGGTTTCATCCATGTTGACGCATCGGGAAACCGCCAACCGGTTAGCACTTGGGATGAATACTGCGAACTGGTTGAGGGCAAATCCCGTCAGGCAATTGACCTCGAAATCAACAACCTCAACCAGCTCGGCGAAGAGCTGTTTGACAGTATGCGCAAGGTCGGAATCGGCCCCGGCAAGATGCGGGAGATCCGCAAACTGCCCGACGACGCCAAGTCCGCCCTGATCGAAGCCTCCAAGCAGGGCAACCTCGAAGCCGTGCAGTACCTGGCCGAAGAGCTGATCCACACCCACACCAAGGAAAAGGACGAGCTGCAGAAGAAGCTCACAGACACCCAGGCCGACTACGACGCCCTAGGCGAGGTGCTCAGCAAGAAGAGCGCCGAGCTGGATCGCACCAAGCAGGATCTGGAGAAGGCCAAGCGCCGCATCGAGACCATGTCGGCCGACGACGCCGCCAAGGAGCTGCGCCAGGAGGTAGTCGGCATCGCCTTCGAGGCCGAGGCCGACATCAGCGGCAAGCTGCGCGCCGCCTTCGCCAGCCTGGAGCAGCACGGCAGCGAGACCGGCAGCGACCACCGCAACTTCCAGGCCCAGCTGATCGCCCACCTGCAGCGCCTGCTCGGCGAGCTGAAGGCCGAGTTCCAGTTGCCCGAGGTGGGCGAAGAGGAGGACTTCTCCTGGATGCACCAGGAAGGCGTCCAAACCATCACGGATGCCGAGGCTTAACCCATGAGCGCCGTCATTACCCAACGCCTGGTCGACCTGGACCGCTCGCTGCAACGCGCAGCGCGCGGCCAGCGTACCGCCCTGTGCCGGGCTGCGGCGCAGGAGCTGGGCCTGAGCCTGGCAACCCTATACCGCAAACTGGAGGAAGTGACCGTGGCCGCTGCTCCCCGTAAACGCCGCGCCGATGCCGGCCAGAGCGCGCTCACCCGTGAGGAGGCGCTGACCATCAGCGCCACCTTGATCGAGTCCGCCCGCCGCAACGAAAAGCGCCTCTATTCCCTGGGTGATGCCGTCGAGGCGCTGCGCGCCAGCGGCATGATCCGCGCCGAAGCCATCGACAAGGTCAGTGGCGAGATCCGCCCGATGTCGCTCAGCGCCATCAGCCGCGCTTTGTACGCCTACAAGTTACACCCGGACCAGCTGCTGGCCCCGGCGCCGGTGACCGAGCTGCAGAGCCTGCACCCCAACCACATCTGGCAGGTGGACGCCTCGCTGTGCGTTCTCTACTACCTCAAGCCCACTGCCGAGAAGAACGCCAACGGCCTGCGCGTGATGGAGGCGGACCAGTTCTACAAGAACAAGCCCAAGAACCTCGCTCGCATCGCCGCCGACCGCGTCTGGTCGTATGAAATCACCGACCACGCCAGCGGCTGGATCTACCTCCAGTACGTGATGGGCGCCGAGAGCGGCGAGAACCTCAACAGCGTGCTGATCAACGCCATGCAGGAGCGCGGCGGCGCCGACGTCATGCATGGCCGGCCCTTCGGCTTGATGATGGACCCAGGCTCAGCCAACACCGCTGGCATGACCAAGAACCTCTGCCGCAGCCTGGGCATTCAGATGATCGTCCACGCACCTGGTGCTGCTCGCGTCACCGGCCAGGTGGAGAACGCGCGGAACCTGATCGAGCGCAAGTTCGAGGCTGGCCTGCGCTTCCAGCCGGTGGCTGACCTGGACGAGCTGAACGCCCTGGCAGCCAAGTGGCGTATGCACTTCAACGCCACCGCCAAGCACAGCCGCCACGGCAAGTCGCGCACCGACGTGTGGCTGACCATTCGCCAGGAACAGCTGATCAAAGTGCCCAGCGTCGAAGTCTGCCGCCAGCTGGCCGTGGCCGAACCCGAGAGCCGCAAAGTCAACACCAAGATGCGCGTCAGCTTCCAGGGCCGCGAGTTCGATGTATCAGTGGTGCCGGATGTCATGGTCGGCGACAAGATCATGGTCACCCGCAACCCCTGGAACGATCAGGCCGCCCAGGTGGTGACCGTCGATGCCCACGGCCACGAGGTGTACTACGTCGTGCCGGTGGTCGCCCGCAACGAGCTGGGCTTCGACGTCACCGCCCCGGTGATCGGCGAAGCCTTCAAGCGCATGGCCGACACCCCGGCCCAGGTGGCACGCAAGGAGGCCGCCAAGCTGGCCATGGGTGCCGAGACCGAGGAAGACGTGGCAGCGGCCCGCAAGGCCAAGGCCATCCCCTTCGGTGGCCAGCTGCAGCCCTACAAGCACATCGACGATGCACAGTTGCCGACCTTCATGCCGCGCCGTGGCACCGAGCACGAACTGGCAGCGCCTACCGTCGTCACGCCGCCGCTCAGCATCTTCGCCGCCGCCAAGCGCCTGCAGGCGCGCTTCACCGACTGGAGCCCGGAGCACTACGCCTGGCTTAGCCAGCACCACCCGGCCGGCATCCAGGAAGAAGCCCTCGACAGCGTCGAGGCCAGCCTGCGCGCCGCCTTCACCCGCCGACCAACCCTTTCCGTCGTAGGAGGTGCGTGATGCTCAAGCTCAAAGCACTGCTGCGCTACCACAACCTGGGCCAGGCCGACCTGGCCCGCGAGTTGGGCCTGAGCCGCCCGACCATTTCCCAGCTGATCAACCACAGCATGTGGCCCAAGACCATCCCGCAGGAGGACTTGAAGGCGCGCATCGTCGCCTGGCTGGAGAGTTTCAACGTCACCGGCATGCAGCTGGTGGGCATTTTCGAAGAGGAGGAGAACCAGGAGCAGAACACCAAGGTGGCCGCTGGGCGCTGCAACGCCCAACGGCCTGAGCACCGCAATCCCAAGAAGCCAATCGAGGAGCCCGACACAATGCTACTACGCGCAACCAAACTGACACAGCAGGCACGCCAGCACTTCGGCATGTTCGGCGACCCGTTCGCAGACCCGCGCACCAGCGCTGATCTGTTCGTCTCGCCGGATATCCGCTACGTGCGCGAAAGCCTCTACCAGGTCACGCGCTACGGCGTATTCCTGGCGATCCTGGGCGAGTCCGGCTCGGGTAAGTCCACCATCCGCAAGGATCTGCACGAACGCCTGCGCACTGAAGACAAGCCGGTGATCGTCATCGAGCCCTACGTCATCGGCATGGAGGATGACGACTTCAAGGGCAAGACCCTCAAGGCCATGCACATCTGCGAGGCCATCCTGGCCACCGTAAGCCCTGGCAGCAAGATGCCGCGCGGCCTGGATGCCCGGTACCGCGCCGTGCACAACGTGCTGCGCGAGTCGCACCGCATGGGCAACCGCCACGTCCTGGTGATCGAGGAGGCCCACGCCATCCCGGTACCGACCCTCAAGCACCTCAAGCGCTTCTTCGAGCTGGAGGACGGCTTCGAGAAGCTGCTCAGCATCGTGCTGATCGGCCAGAGCGAGCTGGCCAACAAGCTCAGCGAGAAGCGCGCCGACGTGCGCGAGGTGGTGCAGCGCTGCGAGGTGGTGAAGCTCAACCCGCTCGACCAGCACCTGGGCGACTACCTCAAGCACCGCTTCAAGCTGGTCAACAAACCGCTGGAAGAGGTGATGGACGAACCGGCCATCGAAGCCCTGCGCAGCAAGCTCACCGGTACCGGCTCCAAGGAGAACGGCTCGGTGCTGTACCCGCTGGCCGTGCACAACATGCTGGCCGCTGCCTTCAACCAGGCCGCCCTTGTCGGCGCCACCCGCCTGTCGGCGGACATCATTGCGGAGGTGTGAGCCATGGCCATCACCATCGAACAAATCATGGATCAGGCCCAGGTTTACGCCTCGGCCTGGAGCATGGTCGGCGGGCCGTTCGACCAGGGCAATCAGCTGCTGCGGGCTCACGAGGAGAAACAGCTCCTGGAGGAGATGCTCGGACTGTTCCAGGAGCAGACCGACATGAATGCCGCTCCCGGAAACATGAAGGAGATCGCCGAGGGCCTGGTGCAGTGGCACCAGAACCGCCTTGGCAACCTCGACAAGATGATCAACGCCACCGAAGGCACCCAGGTGTGCCTGGGCGTCGACGATGCCAACCCAACAGTTCTGGATGGAGAGCTGCACAAGGTATGGCGTCTGGCGCTGCGCCTTGCCCGGCTGCAGTTCGAGAAGTTCCCGCTGTCCATCGAACGCACCGCCCCGGCCAGCGACGAGGAGGAGTGACCATGCGCGCCCCCAACGTCATCCCGCTCAGCGCCAAGATCGCCGCCGAGATCTCCATCCAGCACGCGCTACCGATGTGCACCGTGCTGACCCCGGAACTGGCCGACAAGCTCCGCGCCCTCAACGACATGACCCGCCGCCTTCGCGCGGCGGGCGTTCGCATCGAGGCCGCATCGCCGCTCGACGGCAAGATCTTCATCAACGCCGAGGACTCCGACCAGCTCGCCGCATCGTTCCGCAGCGAATGGCGCGGCGTGAGCTGGAGCACTAAAGGCGTCCACACCATCAACAGCGTCCGCCTCGGCGGCTGCTACGTCTGCTGGCTGACGCCGGCAAAGGGGCTGCCGTCATGAGCCAGGCCGAACAACTGCAGCAGGAGCTGACCGAGATGCGTGAGTCCATGCAGCGCATGGACGATCGCTACAACCAGCTCTCGCTCGCGCTGCACCACCTCACCCAGGCCAGCAATCTGCTCTGCGCTCAGATCGCTGTGATGTGCGAGGCCCACATGGCCGGCGATAACGCGCTGGTCATGCGCCAGGTCGAGCAGTTCACCCAGGCCTACCGCGCCAACCTCAAGCTCGCTGACGGGAGGGTGCATTGATGAACCTCGAAGCACGCCTGCGCGAAGCCCTGGAGCTGCTCAAACGCAGCGCCGGCTACGCCTCGGCCTACCCGAGCATCGGCGGCCACAGGCTGAGTACCGAGATCAGCGAGTTCCGCGGCCAAGTACTGGCCGAACTCGACCACGCCACCCAACAAGCCGAGGAAGAGACCCATGGCTGAGCAAATCGACATCCCCGCCGGCTTCGTCAAGAACGCCGCCGGCCACCTGGTGCCGGAGCACCAGGTGCGCGAACACGACAAGTTGCGCGACCAGGTCGCCGGCGATCTGGCCAAGCAGGCCGTGGCCATCAGCGAGTCCCTGGCCGCCTTCAAGGCCAAGGCCCTGGGCGATATCGCCGACCTGATCGCCATCTCGGCCGAGAAGTACCAGGTCAAGCTCGGCGGCAAGAAGGGCAACGTCTCGATCGTCACCTACGACGGCCGCTACAAGATCGAGCGCGCCATGGCCGAGCGCATCACCTTCACCGAGGAGATCCTCGCGGCCAAGGAGCTGATCGACCAGTGCATCCGCAAATGGAGCGAAGGCGCCGACCAGCACCTGCGCATCCTGGTCGACCGCGCCTTCCGCGCCAACCGCCAGGGCCAGATCAAGACCGGCGACGTGCTCAGCCTGCTGCGCGTCGAGATCGAAGACCCCGACTGGCAGCGCGCCATGGAGGCCCTGAAGGACTCCATCCAGGTCAACGGCACCGCGGTGTACATCCGCGTCTACCAGCGCGTCGGCAACACCGACCGATACGACCCGATCAACCTGAACATCGCGGCGGTGTGAGATGGCTACCCCGACGAAAAAGCAGATTGCAGCCGGGCAGCGGCGCAGCCTCAAGGCGATGCGGGCGAAGCTGCTGGAAATGGCGGCGGCCTGGGATGAGGTCGACCAGTACCACCTGAACATCCTGGAAGAAGCTGCAGACAAGCTGCTCGATGTTCATAGCGAGCTGCTCGAAGCCGCAGAGGAGGAGTGACATGCCAACCCTCGAATGCACCGTGAAGTACTACATGGGTGCCTACCAGACCAACACCGTGCGCAGCCAGCGCGCTAGCTGCAGCCACTCCGAGGACGAGGCCGTGCGCCACCTGGGCGTGAAGCTGTTCGGCGAGCAGCTCGACCACGTCGAGCGCATCGACATCAAACCCGGCGATAAGCCGGGCATGAGCCGCTGGCTGATCGTTGGCCGGGAGGCGTGATGTCTATCTCGAAAGGCGTACTCAGCAAGATCCACATCGCCAAGGGCCAACTGGGCATGGACGACGACAGCTATCGCGCGCTGCTGCGCCGCGTGGCAGGCGTCGAGTCGGCAAAAGACCTCAACTCGCGCCAGGCCGGGCGGTTGATGGTCGAGCTGGAGCGGCTCGGGTTCAAACCAAAGCCCAGCAGCAAGGCAGCAGGCAAGCCGCACAACGCCCAGCAGCTCGGGCCGCGCATCGACAAGATCGAGGCCCAGCTCGCTGACATGGGGCTGCCGTGGGCCTATGCCGACGCCATGGCGTTGCAGATGTTCAAGGTTCAGCGGGTGGCCTGGCTGAAAAAGGCCGAGCAGCTCGACGCCCTGATCGCTGCACTGCACGTCGAGCAGGAGAAGCGCCAGCTGCTCAACCAGGTGGAAGCCCTGTGCAAGCGCCTCGGGGTGGACACTCCAGAACGCCTGGAGGGTTTGGAAGAACTGCCCGAGGGGTGGCGCAGGCAGCGTCCAATCCTCAAGGCCCTGGTGGATGCCCTGAATGCGGCGGTCAACGCGCAGGAGGGCGACTGATGCAGCTGCAATGCCCATGCTGCGGCGAGCAGTTTCCGATCGAGGCCGGCTTCGCAGACGCGGACGGCAAGAAGCTGGCGGCCATGCTCGCCGGCCTCGATCCGAAGCTGGGCCGGGCGGTGCTCAACTACCTGCGCCTGTTCAGCCCGGCCAAACGCGGCCTGCGCATGACCCGCGCCATCAAGCTGCTGGAGGAGCTGCTCGACCTGGTCAACGCCGGCACCGTGCAAAAGGACGCCCGCACCAACGACACCAAGCCGGCGCCGCCCAGGATCTGGACGGCCGGCATCGAGCAGATGCTGATTGCCCGTGATCGCCTGACGTTGCCGCTGGAGAACCACAACTACCTGCGCGCGGTGGTCTACGGCATCGCCAGCGACCCCGCCCAGGCCCAAGCCGCCGCGCCGGCCAAGCCGGCCCGCGCGGCTGCCACCACTCAACAGATCCTGCAGGACGCCCTCGGCCGCATCGAAGCCGATCGCCGCCTGGGCCTTATTAATGAAGAGGAAGCCGATCGCCGCATTCAGGCGGCAAGGGGGAACGCATGAGCACCAAGCCCACAGCGATGGCGGAGAAGCGCCACGAACTACTCAGCGATATCGCCGACCACGTCGCGGCTGTGGTTTCGGAGCACGGTGTCGACGCGAAGATCGCCGAGCAGGCTGGCGCGGCGGTGGTCGAGCATCTGTCCAATACCTGGGCGGGAAGCTGCGTCACTTTCCCGAAAGACTTCCGCTGGCGGATCACCCAGCGGGATCTTGAGATCCTGAGCAAATTCAACGGCCGCAACCACCACGCGCTGGCCGTTGAATACGACATGACAGAGAATGCGATATACAAGCTGCTCAAGCGGACGCAGGACAGGAAGTTCGACCGCGACCAGCACAAAATCGACTTCGGCGACGGCCTGTAACCCAGGTCGCCGCCGTTTCACCTACGGCAACACTGTTACAAACCCCATCCCGCTATTTTCCCCTTCGTTCCTTTATATCCCGCCTTTATCGCGCTTTCCCTGTGTTATTTTTCTCAAGCCTGCACAACATGAGTGACCAGCACGACGAACGTCGACGTTTCCACCGGATCGCCTTCGACGCCGACAGCGAGATCCTCCAGGGCGAACGGCGCTGGGAGGTCTTGCTCCACGACGTCTCCCTGCACGGCATCCTGGTCGGCCAGCCGCAGGACTGGAACGGCGACCCGCAACGGCCCTTCGAGGCCCGCCTGTACCTGGGCCTGGATGTACTGATCCGCATGGAGATCAGCCTGGCCTGGGCTCGCGACGGCCTGCTCGGCTTCGAATGCCAGCACATCGACCTCGACTCCATCAGCCACCTGCGCCGCCTGGTGGAACTGAACCTGGGCGACGAGGAACTCCTCGAGCGCGAGTTGGCCCTGCTGGTCAGCGCCCACGACGACTGAGGCGGATCACTCGAAGAGGGCGTCCAGGGCCTGCTCGAGGCGCGTCACGGCGATCACCTGCAATCCCGCCGGCGCCTCCTTCGGCGCGTTGCCGAGGGGTACGATGGCACGCTTGAAACCATGCTTGCCGGCTTCCTTCAGGCGCTCCTGGCCGCTCGGCACCGGACGCACCTCGCCGGACAGCCCGACCTCGCCGAACACCAGCAGGTCGTGCGGCAGCGGGCGGTTGCGCAGGCTGGACATCACCGCCGCCATCAACGCCAGGTCGGAGGCGGTTTCCAGCACCTTGACCCCACCCACCACGTTGAGGAACACGTCCTGGTCGTAGGTCGGGATACCGCCGTGCCGGTGCAGCACCGCCAGCAGCATCGCCAGGCGGTTCTGGTCGAGGCCCAGGGTCACCCGCCGCGGATTCGCCAGGTGACTGGTGTCGACCAGCGCCTGGACCTCCACCAGCATCGGCCGCGAGCCTTCCCAGGTGGCCATCACCACGCTGCCGGGCACCGCTTCCTGGGCCCGCGTGAGGAAGATCGCCGAAGGGTTGCTCACTTCCTTCAGGCCTTTGTCGGTCATGCCGAACACTCCCAGTTCGTTGACCGCGCCGAAGCGGTTCTTCACTGCCCGCAGCAGACGCAGGCGGCCGTCTGACTCGCCTTCGAAATACAGTACGGTGTCGACCATGTGTTCGAGCACCCGCGGGCCGGCCAGGGCGCCTTCCTTGGTCACGTGGCCGACCAGGAAGATCGCCGTGCCGCTCTGCTTGGCATAGCGCACCAGCATCGCGGCGCTCTCGCGGACCTGGGCGACGCCGCCCGGCGCCGATTGCAACTGCTCGGTGAAGATGGTCTGGATCGAGTCGATCACCATCACCCGCGGCTGCTCCTGGCGCGCGGTGGCGATGATGGTCTCGATGCTGGTCTCGGTCATCACCTTGAGCTTGTCTTCCGGCAACGACAGGCGCCGCGCGCGCATCGCCACCTGCTGCTGGGATTCCTCGCCGGTGACGTACAGCGCCGGGACGCGGCTGGCCAGGTTGCAAAGGGTCTGCAGGAGAATGGTCGACTTGCCGATGCCGGGATCGCCGCCGATCAGCACCACCGACCCGTCCACCAGGCCGCCGCCGAGAACCCGATCCAGTTCGGTGGAACCGGTCGTGAAGCGCGGCATCTCCTCGACGCTGACCTCCGCCAGGGTCTTCAGGTTGGCCTGCTGGCCGGCCCAGCCGCCGCGCCCGGAGCCGCTCGGCGCGGCCTCGACGACGGTCTCCACCAGGGTGTTCCAGGCCCCGCAGTCCGCGCACTGGCCGGCCCATTTCGGGAAGGTCGCGCCACACTCGGTGCAGCCGTACATGCGCTTGGCCTTGGCCATGGGAACTCCTCTCGCGGGCAAAGCGCAGATGATAGCCGCTGGCTTGATTCCGATCAGCCTCGATCGACCGCGCTTCGCGCGACACTGATGGCCGGACAAGGAGACTTCCATGCGCACACTGCTGTTCCTGCACCTGCTGGGTGCCGCGATCTGGGTCGGCGGCCACCTGGTCCTGGCCCTCGGCATCCTCCCCCGCGCCCTGCGCCGCCGCGATCCCCAAGCGATCCGCGCCTTCGAGCAGGTCTACGAGCGGATCGGCATCCCCGCCCTGCTGCTGCAGGTGGTCAGCGGCCTGTGGCTGGCCAGCCTGTGGCTGCCGTTCGACCACTGGTTCGGCGCCACGCCGGTGGCCCGTGCCCTGCAGCTCAAGCTGCTGCTCCTGGCGGCGACCGCCGCCCTGGGCGTGCATGCGCGCCTGCGCCTGATCCCGAACCTGGACGCCGAGAGCCTGCCGAAGCTGGGCTGGCACATCGCCGCGATCACCCTGGTGGGCCTGTGTTTCGTCGCGGTCGGACAGAGTTTCCGTTTCGGCGGCGCCTTCTGAGCATGCCCACATGAAAGAGGGCGCCGGAGGCGCCCTCTTTCATGCCGTTGTCGTGAATGAATCAATGGCCTTTTCCGTTGGCCTTCCTCAGCCTCTCGGCGATTTCGTCCTTGAGTTGCACCCGTTGCTGCTTCAACCCCTGCAGCGCCAGGTCGTCGAGGGGTTCGCGACCGCCCTCGACCTCGTAGATGCGCTTGTCGAGGCTCTCATAGTCCGTCGCCAGGCGAGTGAAGTGGGCGTCGTTGCCATGAAGTTGCTTCAGTTCGGCATGAAAATCCGGAAACTCCCGGGAAAGCGGATGTTGCTCGAGCGGCATGACGGACCTCCTCTGACGTTGTATACGACACCTCCAGACTAGCCCAGCAGGCCTCCTCCGAACATTGCCCCCGATCACTTCGCCGCCGCAGTGCCGTTCAGTTCGCCGCGTCGCAGGCTTTCCACGCTGTTGCCCAGCGCATCGCGGGCGCCAAGGTCGGCACCGCGCGCCGACAGCGCCTGGAGCAGCTCCTCGCGCTTGAACAGCGCCGCGTACATGGCCGCGGTCTGCCCTGCGCCGTTGCGCTGGTCGGGGCTGCATTGCGCGCCGATCAGGCGCCGGGCGATGCGGACCTCGCCCTTGAAGATGGCGCCCATCAGGGCGGTGTTGCCGCGCGCATCCTGGACGCAGGGGTCGGCACCGGCCTCCAGCAATTGTTCCACCGCTCCGCCATGGCCGTGGTAGGCGGCCAGGATCAGCGCGGTATAGCCCTTGGCATCCTGCACATCGAGGTCGAAGCCGGCCTCGACGAATTCCTTCAGCATGGCCTGGTCACCGCGTCGGGCGGCATCGAAGAAGTAGTCGCGCAACCGCGCTTCGACCTCGACCCCATGCACCTCGCCACCCTGCGCGGCCAGCGCCGCGAGCAGCAAGCCTGCCAGAATCCAACCTCGCATCGTCGTCATCTCCCGCCAAACCGATAGAGGAAGGGCGGCCTGGATGGCCGCCCCGGTTGCGATCAATCCTGGAGCTTCGCCGCCAGTTGCCGGACGCGCTGCAGATCGGCCCCAGCCACCTTGGCCAGGCCCGTACCGTAGTCGCTGTCAGCCTTGTAGAAGTAGGAAAGCATGATGTACTTGCTCTCGTCGTCGGTGATCGCCAACGCCCCGCCGAGACTGGCGATCAGGTCGGCCTGGTCCTTCTTGCCGTAGGAGCGGAACAGCTCGCCGGTCTGCTTGAAGTTCTGCTCGCGCTGGATCTTCGCCTGCTGGGTGGTGCCACTCAGCGGGGTCCGCACGTAGCGGGCGCTGGCCTGCTCCTCGCGCGGATCGAGCCGGCTCGGCTGGTAGTTCACCCCGCTGGTACTGTGTCCGGCGTTCAGCGCGCCGTCCTGGTTGACGGTATTGACCTCGCTGCGCGGGCGGTTGACCGGCAGGCCCAGGCCGTTGGCGCCGACCCGGTACATCTGGGTGTCGGCGTAGGCGAACAGCCGTCCCTGGAGCAGGCGATCCTCGGAAGGCTCGATGCCCGGCACCAGGTTCGACGGCGCCATGGCGACCTGTTCGGTTTCCTGGAAGAAGTTGTCGACGTTGCGGTTCAGCACCATCTGGCCGATCTTGCGCTCGGGAATGCCCGGCCAGATCTTGGTCGCGTCCAGCGGATCGAAGTCGAATTTCGCCAGGTCCTCGGGCTTGAGCACCTGGATGTACAGGTCCCATTTCGGGAAGTCGCCCTTCCGGATCGCGCTCACCAGGTCATTGGTCATGTGGCTGTAGTCGCGACCCTGGACTTCCGCCACCTGTTTCGGATCGAGGTTCTTCTGGCCCTGCAGGCTCTTCCAGTGGAACTTCACGTAGTGCACTTCGCCCCTGGCGTTGACCAGCTTGTAGGCATGCACGCTGTTGCCGTCCATTTCCCGGTAGCTGGCCGGGGTGCCCTCGTTGGAATACAGCAGGGTCAGGGTGCGGGTCGCCTCCGGCACGTGGGAGAAGAAATCGAAGCGTCGCGAGTCGTCGTCGAGGTTGCTGCGCGGGTCCGGCTTGAAGGCATGGACCATGTCCGGGAACTTGATCGCATCGCGGATGAAGAAGGTCGGGAAGTTGTTGCCCACCAGGTCCCAATTGCCGTCGGCGGTATAGAACTTGGTGGCGAAACCGCGCGGATCGCGCAGGGTTTCCGGGGAGTGGTTGCCGTGCACCACCGCGGAGAAGCGCACGAATACCGGGGTCTTCTCGCCCTTGCGGAAGACCTTGGCCATGCTCAGGTCGCTGATATCGGCGCTGGCGACGAACTCGCCATGGGCGCCGGTGCCACGGGCATGCACCACGCGTTCGGGAATGCGCTCGCGGTCGAAACGTTGCAGCTTCTGCAGCAGTTGCACGTCCTGCAGCAACACCGAACCGTTGGGCCCGGCGGTCTGCGAGTTCTGGTTGTCGCCCACTGGCGCACCGTTGTCACGGGTCAGGGTCGCGGCCTGCACGGACAGCGACAGGAGGCTGGCGGTCAGGCTTGCCGCCACCAGCAGGCGGCCAGGACGGAAGGCGTTCAGGGAAGGGTTCATGGAAGAGCTCCTAATGGCTTTGTCAGGCGTCTTGTTGCGCCCGACCAAGGTAAGGAGCGCCGCCGGCGACGCTAAATTGAAAAACCTCACCGCGCCGATTAGGAATATCAATGCGCCCATGAATCGCAAAAAGAAATAAAAAAGACCGCCAGCCGAAGAAAGCCCGCGCTGATGCACCAGGCACTCCCAGTCCGCTCGCCGGTAAACGAGTTCACCTTCTTATTTGCCTGCGAAGTTAGGTCGGAGAACCTCGCCACTCCAACTTCAACTTCCGGCATCGGCATGGCGCAGTTCCAAGTTGCCGAAGTTGCTTTGTCTTCTTTCTTGGCGAATTCCTGAAAATCGACATGAGTGTAATGTTTTTCCTCTAAACTTCGTTTCTCCCCACAAGACCCGACGCAAACGTATGCCTTGCGAATTTTCGCGTTGCCGGGGGGAACCAAAACACCAATCTTCCAGCCTGAGCAACTTGCCGAAGGCTGCATTAGACTGCCTTTACCTATTAGCGAAATACAGGGAGTGAACCCATGGGTCTTCTGAGTGAATTCAAAGCCTTTGCCGTCAAGGGCAATGTCGTGGATATGGCTGTCGGTATCATCATCGGCGCGGCCTTCGGCAAGATCGTCTCGTCCTTCGTGGGCGATGTGATCATGCCGCCGATCGGACTGCTGATCGGCGGAGTCGACTTCTCCGACCTGGCGATAACATTGAAGGCCGCCGAAGGCGACGTGCCGGCGGTGGTGCTGGCCTATGGCAAGTTCATTCAGACCATACTCGACTTCGTCATCGTGGCCTTCGCCATCTTCATGGGGGTCAAGGCGATCAACCGCCTCAAGCGCGAAGAAGCCGTCGCGCCGTCCGAACCGCCAGTGCCGAGTGCCGAGGAAACCCTGCTGACCGAGATCCGCGACCTGCTGAAAGCCCAGCAGAACAAGTCGTGATCACGTCGGCGGAACAATGAAAAAGGGCCCGAACGGGCCCTTTTTCATTGCCGGACAACAGGCCGGGCGGCGGCGCTATCCGCCGCTACTCCGCGGGCACGCACCTACCAGTAGTTCTCCACCGCCACCTGCCCCGGGCGCCGGGTCAGACTGAGGTTCATGCCGCGAGCCTTCAGCACGGCGCGGGTGTCCTCGATCATCTGCGGGTTGCCGCAGAGCATCACTCGCGAATGCTCCGGGGTCAGTTCCAGGTCGGCGATACGCTCCAGATCGCCGTTCTCGATCAGCGTGGTGATACGTCCGTTCAGGCAACCGGGTACCTGCTCGCGGGTCACCACCGGGATGAACTGCAGCTTGCGGGCATGCTCGGCCAGGTATTCGCGCTCGGCGAGGCCGGCGATCAGCTCGCGGTAGGCCAGCTCCTTGCTCTCGCGCACGCTGTAGACCAGCTTGATGCTTTCGAAGCGCTCCCAGACCTCGAAGTCCTGCAGGATCGAGACGAACGGCGCCACACCGGTCCCGGTGGCCAGCAGCCAAAGGTCACGACCATCCACGAAGCGGTCGAGGGTGAGGAAGCCGAAGGCCTGGCGATCAACCAGCAACTGGTCGCCCTCGCGCAGGCGGCTGAGTTCGCTGGTGAACTCGCCGTCCGGGACGACGATGGAAAAGAAGTCGAGGAATTCGTCATGAGGCGCCGAAACCATCGAGTAGGCGCGCCAGACGATACTGCCGCTGGGCTTGTACACGCCGAGCCGGGCGAATTGCCCGGCGCGGAACCGGAATCCCGCGTCGCGGCTGGTACGCAGGGTGAACAGGTTGGGAGTCAGAGGCTGCACGTCGAGCAGCGTCTGGCGGGTGAATTTCTCTTCGCTGGCGGTCATGGTCCGCTCCGGATACCGATACTCCCCTAGTGTCCCGCAAAGCACCCGGCAGAAACACCCGCAAGGCTTGTGGCTATCCCCGCTGACGGGGATAGCCAGCGGCCGATCAGCGCTTGCGGTTGACCACCTGGGCCGCGCGCAGCACGTCGCTGCCGATCTGCGCCTCGTAGTTCTTCCACAGCGGCTTCATGGCGTTGCGCCAGGCCTCGTGCTCTTCCGCGCTGAGGCTGACCAGGCGGCTCTTGCCGGCGGCCAGCAGGTGCTCGCGCTCCTTCTGGTTGAGCGCTTCGGCTTCCTTGTTCACCACCAGGGTGACCTCGTCGACGATGCTCTCCAGTTCAGTGCGGGTCTGGTAGGGGATGCTGGTCCAGAATGCCGAGCTGGTGATCAGCATGTAGCTGAGCGCGCCGTGATTGGTCTCGGTGATGTACGGCTGCACGCTGTCGATCTTCTGTCCGGCGAGGTTCGACCAGGTGTTCTCGGTGCCCTGCACGCTGCCGGCCTGCATAGCCTTGAGGGTCTCGGCGTAGGACAACTGCTTGGCGGTGGCGCCGAGCATGGCGAACTGCGCTTCCAGCACCGACGACGGCTGGATACGGAAGACCAGGCCCTTGGCATCGTCCGGCCGGTGCAGCTCGCGAGTGGCGGAAAGCTGCTTCATGCCGTTGTTCCAGTAGGCCAGGCCATAGATACCGTGCTTGGCCATGGAGCGCAGCAGTTCGCGGCTCTTGTCGCGCTTCTGGAAACGCTTCAGGGCCTCCAGGTCATCGAACAGGAACGGCAGGTCGAATACCTGGAGTTGCTTGGTATAGGGCTCGAACTTGGACAGTGAGGTGGCCAGCATCTGCACCTTGTTGGCGCGCAGGGCCTCGATCTCGTCGGCGTCGCCGAACAGCGTCGAGTTGGGGTAGACCTCGACCTTGACCTTGCCCGGCAGACGCTCCTCGGCAAGCTTCTTGAACAACAGCGCCCCCTTGCCCTTGGGCGTGTCGTCGGAGACCACATGGGAGAACTTGATCACGATCGGGCCGGCGTCCTCGGCATGGGCGACGGCGGAAACGGCGAACAGTGCGGCGAGCGCCACACCGACAAACGGCTTGAACATCGATGTACCTGTGCGATGGCAACGACGAGCCCCGCGACGGCTCGCACGGGTCTCGTTCGGAAAACGGGTTGGGAGACGGTCGCCGCTCGAAGTGGCGAAGGCGCCCGTCCAGGCGCTACCGGGTCATGACAGGCGCTATCGAAGCCCTAGCCCGGTTATTATTGGCGTGCCCGGCTGGATGACTCGTCGGTAAGGAAACGACTAACCAGAGCCGGGTAAAGAATTTTTCGGCATATCCGTGTGCCGCACAAGCTGGAGAACTCCAACCAGCTCTCAGTTTCGACAGATTGTTAATTGACGAGCGGGATTCGCCCCGCCGGGAACCCGATGCCTCTATTCGCCACCCCCTTCGCCCAGCTCGATCTGGTCCGCCAGCCCGAGCAGGACGGCGAGCCCCTCCAGGCGTTCGACGCCGCCGACGAATACCTGCTCAACCAGTTGCACGAACGGGGCGTGACGGCGCAATGCCGGGTGCTGGTCCTCAACGACGCCTTCGGCGCCCTCGCCGCGAGCCTGGCGCCGCACGTCCAGGTCACCAGCAGCGGCGATTCGCACCTGGGCTTCCTTGCCCTGCGCAAGAACCTCGCGCGCAACGGCCTCGACCTGGGCTCGGTGCGCTTCGTCCCGGCCAGCGAAACCGCCGTGGGGCCCTTCGATCACGTGTTGGTCAAGGTGCCGAAGACCCTCGCGTTGCTGGAGGAGCAACTGATCCGCCTGCACGGCCAACTGGCACCGGGCGCGCAGGTCGTCGCCGCGGGGATGGTCAAGCACTTGCCACGCGCCGCCGGCGACCTGCTGGAACGCTACATCGGCCCGATGCACGCTTCGCTGGCGGTGAAGAAGGCCCGCCTGCTGATCGCCGAGGCAGCGGAGCGCCCGCAACCGCGCTCGCCCTATCCGACCCGCTATCACCTGGAGCAGCCGCCGCTGACGCTGCTCAACCACGCCAACGTATTCTGCCGAGAAGGTCTCGACATCGGCACCCGCGCCTTCCTCCCGCACCTGCCGCGCAGCCTCGGCGCGCTACGCGCCGCCGACCTGGGCTGCGGCAACGGGGTGCTCGGCATCGCCTACGCGCTGCTCAACCCGCAGGCCGAGCTGACCCTGGTGGATGAGTCGTACATGGCCGTGCAGTCGGCACGGGAAAACTGGCAAGCAGCGCTGGGCGAGCGGCCGGCGACGTTCCGCGCCGACGATGGCCTGGCCGGCCAGGCGGCGGGCTCGCTGGACCTGGTCCTGTGCAACCCGCCGTTCCACCAGCAGCAGGTGGTCGGCGACTTCCTCGCCTGGCGCATGTTTCTCCAGGCTCGCGATGCCCTGGCGGCGGGCGGCGAACTGTGGATCGTCGGCAACCGCCACCTGGGCTACCACGCCAAGCTCAAGCGGCTGTTCCGCAGGGTCGAGCAGGTCGCGGCGAATCCGAAGTTCGTGAT
Organism: Pseudomonas sp. B111; assembly: GCF_026428275.1. Taxonomy (NCBI): domain Bacteria; kingdom Pseudomonadati; phylum Pseudomonadota; class Gammaproteobacteria; order Pseudomonadales; family Pseudomonadaceae; genus Pseudomonas; species Pseudomonas sp. B111. The sequence goes on from NZ_CP097857.1 coordinate 6,576,901, forward strand.
CCTGAAAGCGGGAAAATAGTCAGCCGAGCGCCGCCGGGGTGTCCACGTCGCGGAGTACGCCCGGATCGTCGCACGGTACCTCGCGCCAGGCCGGACGATGGGCCAGCAGCACGCGGCGCGCGCCCTGGTCGCCGTCCAGTTGCGCAAGCGCGTCCCAGAAAGCGCGGCCGAACAGCACCGGATGACCGCGCTGGCCGTCGTACAGGGGAAACACGATGGCTTCGGGAGTGGCCATCGCGGCCAGACGCTCGAGGGTATCGGCGGCGATCCAGGGCATGTCGCCGAGCAGGACGGCGATGGCCCGGGCCGGGCTGTTCCTCGCCGCCGCGACGCCGGCGGCCAGGCTGTGGCCCATGCCCGACGAGGCGTCGAGGCTGTGGACAAGCCGCTGTTGCGCCGGCAGGCCCAGGCTCGCCGGGGTGTCTCCGGCACGCACCACCACCCGCACCTCGGCGAACGCCTCGCGCGCCCGCGCCACGCTGGCCGCCAGCAGGGTCGTGCCATCAGCCAGGCGCGCCAGGCGCTTGTCGCTGCCGAAACGGCGCCCCTGCCCGGCCGCCAGGACCAGGCACAGCACCTCGTCGGCGGCGACCATCAGAGCCGCTCGCGGGGAATGCCGTTGCGGATGCGAAGAATGTCCGCCAGCACCGCCAGGGCGATTTCCGCCGGCGTCTTGCTCCCCAGGTTGAGGCCGATCGGCGCGTGGATCCGCGCCAGTTCGGCGTCGCCCAGGCCGCCGATGCGCCGCAGGCGCTCGAAGCGTTTCTCCGAGGTCGCCCGCGACCCCATCACGCCGATATAGAAAGCTTCGGTACGCACCGCCTCGAGCATCGCCAGGTCGTCGATCTTCGGATCGTGGGTCAACGCCACCACCGCCGTATCGGCGTGGCAACCGCCGTCGGCGATGAACAGCGAGGGCAGCTCGCGACGGATCTCGATGCCCTCCAGCAGCACGCCGCGCAAGGCTTCTTCGCGCGGGTCGCAGAGGATCACCTCGAAGCCCAGGCCCTTGCCGAACTCGGCGCAGGCATGGGCGACGCTGGAATAGCCGGCCAGCAACAGGCGCTGGGCGGCACCGACGCGCAGGCGCACGCGCTCGCCGTCGCGTTCCGCCCGTGGGCCGTGGCTGGAATCGTCGCGCAGGCTGCGCGCGCCGCTGCCCAGTTCGACCTCGCGGAGCAGGCGGCGCTGGCCAAGCAACGCCGACTCCAGCTCGCGCAGATGGGCCTGGACGTCGCAGTCCGGCGCCAGGTTTTCCACCAGTACGTCGAGGATGCCGCCGCAGGGCAGGCGCACGTTCGAGTTCGGGTCGTCACCCTCGCCGTAGCGCACGATCACCGAGGGCTCGGGGAAACCGCCGGCGGCGACCCGCTCGAGGAAATCATCCTCGACGCAGCCGCCGGACAGCGAGCCGATCCATTCACCGCTGGCGTTCACCGCCAGCAGCGATCCCGGCGCGCGGGGCGCCGAGCCGTAGGTCGTGAGCACGGTACAGAACCACACCCGTTCGCCGCCCACGGACCACTTCAGCGCCTTGCGGACCACCTGTAGATCGAGGTGTTGCACGATTCACTTCACCTTGACGGTATGCACCGAAGCGCTCTCCGTCTTCAATTGCGCGACCTGTTGGGGACCGAGGTCACCGGGCAATCCGCCCCAGGTCTGGCGCAGGTAGTTGAGCAGGTCCGTGAGTTGCTCGTCGTCGAGTTTCCCGGCGAAACCGGGCATCGGTTGCATGCGTTCGAAGCCGGTGAACTGCTGTTCGACGATGCCGTCTTCGATCACTCGCAACAGATTACGCGGGTCTTGCAGGCGCAGGGTAGTGTTGCCGTTCATCGCCACCGCGATATGCGGCTTGCCCTCGCCTTCGCCGCCGTGGCAGCCGGCGCAGACGTTGAGGTACTGCTGGCGACCGCGCTTGCCGCTGTCGTTCAGCTGCGCCTCGGGTAGCGCCTGGACCACCTTGGCCGGCGGCGGCTGGTCGCCGAGCAGGTAGGTGGCCATGGCCGCCAGGTCGCCGTCGTCGAGGTGCTGGGTGCTGTGGTGCACCACCGGGAACATCTCGTTGAACATGCTGCCCTGGGCGCTCATGCCGTGCTTGAGGAAGCTCGCCAGGTCCGGCTGGGTCCAACCGCGCGCGGCAAGGTCGCCGGGCAGCAGGCTGGGCGCCAGGTAGCCGTTGAGCAGGCCGCCGCTCAGGCGCTTGTCCTGCTCCAGGGCGCCGGCCAGGTTGCGCGGGGTATGGCACTCGCCGCAGTGGCCGAGCACCTCGACCATGTACTGCCCGCGTTTCCAGGCCTCGCTGCGCCCTTCCTCCGGCTGCAAGCGCACGCTCTTGCCGTAGAGCAGGTTCCAGCCGGCCAGGCCCATGCGCACGTTGAACGGGAAGCTCAGGCTGGTCTGCGGCGCCGGCCGGGCGATCGGCTCCTGGGCCATCAGGTAGGCGTAGATGGCGTCGGCATCCTCGCGCTCGATCAGGTGATAGGAGGTGTAGGGCATCGCCGGATAGAGGTAGGCGCCGTCCTTGCGCTTGCCCTCGGTAAGAGCGGCGAAGAACTCGTCGGCGCTGTAGGCGCCGATGCCGTGTTCCTTGTCCGGGGTGATGTTGGTGCCGTAGATGGTGCCGAACGGCGACTGGATCGGCAGCCCGCCGGCGAACGGCGCGCCGCCCTCGGCGGTATGGCAGGCCATGCAGTCGGCGGCGCGGGCGAGGTATTCGCCGCGCTTGACCAGCGCCGCGTCGGCGCCGGCGGCGGAGGCCAGGAACGGCGACAGCGCGGCCAGCGCCAGGGCGAGGCCGGAAAGGGTGCGTTTCATCCTCAAGCCTCCTTGACCAGGCCGAGTTCGTCGAGCACGTCGCGGGTGGCGCTGTAGTAGCGCACGTAGCCGGTGCAACGGCAGATGTGATGGCCGAGGCTGTCCTCGATCGCCTGCTCCAGCTCGCTGCGCTTGATCGGCTGGCGCTGGGCTTTTTCCACCAGCACGGTGGCGGCGTTGACGAAGCCCGGCGCGCAATAGCTGCACTGGAAGGCGAACTGGTCGACGAACTTCTGCTGGATCGGGTTCAGCTCGCGGATGTCGCCATTCTCGTCGCGCTGGGCATGGCCCTCGATGGTGCGAACCTTCTTGCCGTCGAAGTAGTGCGCGCCGGTGATGCAGGTGCGCACTTCCTCGCTGGTGCCGTCCGGATTGTCGACGATCACCACGCAGGCATGGCAGATGCCCTGGCCACAGCCCAGGCGCGAGCCGGTGAGGTTCTGGTATTCGTGCAGGTAGTCGATCATCGGCAGGTCTTCGGCGACCTCCACCGGACCGATGGCTTGACCGTTGAGGGTCATCTGGAGCTTGCGGTTAGCCATGGAGGGCCTCCTTGATGCGGGCGGGAGTGATGGGCAGGTCGCGGACGCGCTTGCCGGTGGCGTGCGCCACGGCGTTGGCGATGGCGCCGACCACCGGGATCATCACCACCTCGGCGATGCCCTTGGCCGGATCGGTCGGCGACAGCGGCGGGAGGATCTCCGCCGTCTGGTTCCACACCGCCACGTCCTTCGCCCGCGGCAACCGGTAGCGGTTGAAGTTCCAGTCCCCTTCCGCGGGGCCGCCCTCGTAGAGCGGCATTTCCTCCAGCAGCGCATGGCCGATACCCATGGCGATGCCGCCCTCCAGCTGGCCCTTGACCAGCTCTGGCACCAGCACCCGGCCGCACTCGATCCAGGAATGGTGGTCGAGCACCTGCACCTCGCCGCTGCCCTTGTTCACCTTCAGCTCGACCAGGGTCGCCACCGGACTGTAGTAGGTGACCATCGCGTTGTTCAGCTGGGTCGCCGGATAAGCCGGATTCTGCCGGTCGAGCAGGTGGAAGCCGGCGCTGTTCATCATCGCCTTCTTCACTCCCGGCGCGCCGTCGCCGTACTTCACCGCCATGGCGTCGAGCGGCAGGCGTTCGCGCACGCCATCGATGACGAAGTCCGCCTCGGCCCAGCTCCAGCGGTTGAAGCCGTGGACGCTGACGCCGGTGACCAGGCCCATCTCGTGGGCCTTCTTCGCCAGCTCGGCGAAGGGAATCGGCGCCAGGCCGTTGCCGGTCAACTGGCCGTCGACCCATACCGCGTTTTCGCGGCGCACCACATAGGGATTGGCCTGGCCGCCGAACGGACCGCTGCGCCACAGCGCCAGGGCCGCCGGCCACAGGCCGTGGTTGAACAGTACGCGCGCGGCTTCGCGGGTGGCGTGGCTGAAATAGAACGCCGAGTTGGTCGCCGACGACGGCGAGGCCAGCTTGCCGACCCAGCGCGGATCGCGTAGCGCGGCGTCCTGCTCGGCCTGGCTCATCAGGTAGGGATTGCCCTTGGTGGTGAGCCGCAGCTCGGGCCATTCGGTCTCGGCGGTCTTCACCTCGTCCGCCGGACGGCCGAGGAAGTCGCCGACCACGAAGGCCTGCGAGGTGGACATCCCGGTACCGATCTCGGTGCCGATGTGGCGCAGGCTGATGCGCCCGTCGGCGCTGAACTCGATGCTCGCCATCGGCGCCTCGGCGCCGGTGCCGAAGTCCTTCTGGCAAATGGCGAAGCCGACCCCATACCAGTTGTCCGGGTCCTCCGCGTCGAAGCGCTTCTTGCGTGCGTCGCGGTCCTTCCAGACCTCGTGGGCAGCGGCCTTGTCGAGGATCTCGTGCAGGCGCAGGGCACCGGCCGGGACCGCGCCCTGGGTGTTCTTCATGCCCGAGCGCAGGGCGTTGCGACGACGCAGGTCGATGGCGTCGACGCCCAGCCGGCCAGCAATCTCGTCGACCATCATCTCGGTCGCGGCCATGGTCTGCAGGGTACCGTAGCCGCGCATCGAGCCGGCCTCCACGCCGCGCGAATGATAGGCGGTGACCGCCAGGTCGTTCTGCGGCATGTAGTAGATCGACTGCGCGGCGGTGGCGCCCACCGCCGCCACCGAGGCGCTGTAGTTGGCGCGCCCGCCGCCGTCGGCGCTCATGTCGGCGCGGAAGATGCGGAAGCCGAGGTCGTTCCTGTCTACCGCCAGTTGGTAGCGGATGTCGAACGGGTGGCGCTTGATGCCGCTCTGGAACTGCTCGTAGCGGTCGTTGGCCAGGCGCACCGGCACACCCTCGCCATACAGCGCGGCGAGCGCGGCATAGAAGACGAAGATGTTGTTGTCCTTGGAGCCGTAGCCGACGGTATAGCCCGGATGGATGTTGAGCTTCTCCAGGGCGAAGCGCGACGGCTTGATCATGTGCACGCTTTCGTAGGCGACTTCGAACGGGCACTGGGTGGCGACCACGAAGTGCAAGGTCTTGCTCGCCGCGTCGTACCAGCCGTTGCCGTTGTCCGGCTCCAATGCCGCCGGCTCGATCGATGGGGTCTTGTAGCGCTCGTCGAAGACCAGCCAGTCCTGCGGCGGGTTTTCCAGTTGCTCGGCCATGCGCTTGGCATGGAACAGCCCCTGCTCGGTGAGGTCGCCGTGCAGCTTCGGCTCGCGGGTCCATACCGGTTTGCGGTTGAGGATGGTGGGGAACAGCATCGAGTCCTTCAGGCTGGAGAACTCGTCGTCCTCGTAGGGCGTCTTGCCGCCGACCCGGACGAAGCGATAGCTGCCGTAGGGATCGCCCTGGTACAGCGGGGCCTGGGCGCCATAGCGGATCGCCTTGTCGTTGAACTTGAGCTTGAGCTTGGCCCGGCGGAAGCGCTCGAAGTCGTTCCAGATCAGGATCGCCACCGGATGGCCGATGAACATCGGCACCTTGCCCGGCGGCAGGAGCGGATCGGGCGAATGCGCCTCGGGGAAGACGATGCCGTCCTTCTCCAGGTCGGCGGCGGTGACGATACGGTCCGGCTGCAACTCGGCGCCCAGCCAGGAAAGGTCGTGGCCTTCGTAGATGCGGTCGGCGCGAACAGTCTTCAGCAACATGGCGTGGCCTTGCTGCTGCGGCCAGCCGGGCATGTCCCTGGCGCGGATATCGCGGGCGAACACCTTGTTGCCGCAGACCTTGGACAAGGCGTCGTTACGGAAACGGACCTGGCCGTTGCCCGCCATCCAGCGCTGGGCGGAAACGGTCACCTGGTTCTCGAACAAGGCAGCGAACGCCTGGCTGCCGAGCGGCGCCAGGGTGACACCCACGCCGGCGATCAACCCGCCCTGGAGAAAGGCGCGCCGGGATATATCACGGTTGGACATGCAAGTTCCTCTGGGTGGTACGGTTCCCACCCATGTCGTTATTCAGGCTTGAACAGCTCGTCCGGACGGACGAAGTGGAGCACGCAGGCGGAAAAACCTGACTCAGGAGTTAATTTTAGCGACAAGTCGCACCCGAGGAAAAGTCCCGTCTACCGCTGGAAGGCCCCATGGACACTCGACTTTGGTCGCCTGCCAGGCCGGCTCCAACCTTTTCGTGCGCTTCTCTGAATCTTCGATTTCGGCAATGGCAACAGCCAAGAGGTAACCACATGTTACTCTCCGCCCTCCTCTCGAAACGCCCGACCCCAGCATGTCCAGCCAACCCAGCTCCCTGCTCCGCCATCGTCCCTTCCTCGCCTTCTGGCTGGCCCGCGTCTGCACCGCCAGCGGCTTCCAGATGCTCACCGTGGCCATCGGCTGGCACATCTACGAACTGACCGGCAATGTCCTCGACCTGGGCCTGGTAGGCCTGGTCGAATTCCTCCCGCGGGTACTGTTCATGCTCCACACCGGGCATGTTGCCGACCGCTACGACCGACGCAGGATCGCCGCCCTCTGCCAGGCCGGCCAGGCCCTGGTGGCGGTGGCACTGGTGCTCGGCGCGGCTTCGGGAGAGATCACCCGCAACATGATCTTCGTCCTCGCCTTCGCCCTCGGTACCGCCCGCGCCTTCGAAATGCCGACCACCCAGGCGCTGCTGCCGAACCTGGTACCGGCCGGGCTGTTCCCGCGCGCGGTGGCCGCTTCGGCTTCGGCGATGCAGGCGGCGACCATTGCCGCCCCGGCCCTCGGCGGCCTGCTCTATGCGTTCGGTGCCTCCTGGGTCTACGTGCCGACCGCGACTCTCTACGTCCTCGCCTGCGTCCTGACGCTCAGCCTGCCGGTACGCAACCAGCCGCTCACCCAGGGCAAGGCCACCCTCGACTCGCTGCTCGCCGGCATCCGTTTCATCCGCAGCCGACCGGACATCTTCGGCGCAATCTCCCTCGACCTGTTCGCCGTGCTCCTCGGCGGCGCCACCGCCCTGCTCCCGGTGTTCGCCAAGGACATCCTGCTCACCGGGCCCTGGGGCCTCGGCCTGCTGCGCTCGGCTCCAGCGGTGGGCGCCCTGGCGATGTCGTTCTGGCTGGCGCACTTCAGCATCGAACGCAACGTCGGGCGGATCATGTTCCTCTCCGTGGGCATCTTCGGCCTGGCAACCATCGCCTTCGGCCTGTCGAAATCGTTCTGGCTGTCCCTCGGCGTGCTGGTGGTACTCGGCGCCGCGGACATGGTCAGCATGGTCATCCGCGGCGCCTTCGTGCAGCTCGAGACCCCCGACGAGATGCGCGGCCGGGTCAGCGCGGTGAACGGCCTGTTCATCGGCGCCTCGAACCAGCTCGGCGAGTTCGAGTCCGGGCTCACCGCACACTGGTTCGGCACGGTACCGGCAGTGGTCCTCGGCGGGATCGGCACCCTGGTGGTCACCGGAGCATGGATGAAGCTGTTCCCTAGCCTGGCGCAACGCGACCGCCTGCACTGAGGCCAATGCCGTCGCGCGTCGCTGCCCCGACAGCGGCGTATCGGCGATAACGCCTGGGGCGTTATCCGTCCTCCCCATGGAACACCGCACCTTCTCGGCAATAAGAAAGCCCGGCATCGAGCCGGGCTTTTCTCGCACCTTGCGGCGTGATCCGCGGTGTCAGGCGGGGCGCCGCATCTCCCGATGCAGGCGGTCGACGGTGCGCTCGCTACCGTTGTCGGCCAGGCGCAGATCGACGCGCCCCATGTCCTTGTGCAGACGGTCGACGGTCTGTTCGCTGCCGTTCTCGGCCAGGCGCGCCTCGCGGCTGGTCATGTCGCGGTGCAAGCGATCGATGGTCTGCTCGCTGCCGCTTTCGGCGACCCGGCGTTCTTCCTGGACGCGCGGCGCCTGGGTCTTGCGCAGGCGCTCGAGGGTACGGTCGGAACCGTCGGAGGCGATCAGTTGTTGGGCACCGCGCAGGGCGATGGATTCGACCCGCGGTGCGGCGAAGGCGGCATTGGCGGTCAGGGTAGCAAGGGCGATGGCGAGGATCAGCGGGCGTTTCATGGCAGTGGCTCCAGGTATTCGTTACGTGGGGCCATTCTCTGTTCGGGAAACTCGATTGGAAAACGAAGCGCGCCAATAGTATTCATCGACGTTTGAAATAGTGCGAATAACCGCTCTAGCACAGCAGTTACAGCAAGAATACGCCTCTCCGACCGACCTCGACACGGATTGACGGCATCGATATGAAGAATCGAAGAAATCGAAAGTTTGAGAAAAACACTCGGAATTGAGCACGGACCTCCCTCTCCGCAGAACCGGAGAGGGGCTCCGTCAGCAGCCTCCGGAACGGAGGCCGGCAGGGTTCAGAAGCGCGCCACCACGTTGAACAGGACCCGCGTCTCGCGCTTCCCATCGCGCTGGTCGGCTGGCTCGCCGATGACCTGGCGGGCAATCTCCGGGTTGAACGACAACTGGTCGGTGAGGTTGAAGCGCACCCCGGCACCGATCGAGCCGAGCTTCTGCTGCTCGTCATCGTCCACGTCGAGGTTGTAGGTCTTGCCCCAGTCGTAGAAAGCGTAGGCCTGGTAGCTGCGCAGCCAGCTATAGCCCACCGCCTGGCCATAGCGCGGTTCGAGCTTCAGGGCGAAGCCACGGTCACCGGTGATGTTGCCCGGGGCGAAGCCGCGACCGATCCCGCTGCCGCCAACGCCGAAGCGCTCGCTCGGCAGCAACGGGTCGAAGCTGTACTGCCATTGCAACTCGCCATACACCGACCAGGGTCCGCCGAGCCCTTGCAGACGCCCGATGTTGCCGTTGAGATAGACGAAACGTCCGTCGGCCACTTCGCGGGAACGACGTTCATCGTCCTTCTTGGTCGCGCCCCACATGTCCAGGCCGATGTTGTTGCGCACCTCCGCCAGGTTGATGCCCATCCAACGGTCGACCCAGTCATAGGTCAGGCGTTGCTGGAACACCCGCACATGGTCACGACCGGGGTTCGAGGCGTCGCTGGCGAAGTCGCGCAGGCGGGTCTCGGTATCCTTCCACTGCAACGCCAGGCCGCCGCTAAGGTTCTGCGAGCGCGAGCGGATGAAGGGATGGTTGTAGGAAATGCTGCCTTCGGTGCTCTTGCTGACGCTGTCGAAGGGGAATACCGAGTCCGGGATGTCCGGGTTGACCTTCGAATAGGAACCCATGATCTGCAGGGTATCGCCGGCGAACATGCCGCCCAGCGGCAACGTGCCGCGCAACTGGATGTAGCGGGTGGCATCGCTGAACGGCGAGATCGCACCGAGCACGTCGATCTGCTCGTAGAAGCCCAGGCGGGAGAACTCGGTGGCGCCGAAGGCCAGGGTGGTCGGGTCGGTGTAGTGCGAACCGCGGTTGTCGAGGCTGACGAAGCCTTCGTATCGCTGCTGCTGCAAGGCCACGTCGAGGTTCGACGAGCCCAGCGCCTGACCCGGGCTGAGCACGCTCTGCACGTTGACCCCCGGCAGGTCGCCGACCAGCAGCAGGCCGCGCTCCAGGGTATCGGCATCCAGCGGACGTTTTTCGGTCAGCGGTGCGAGCAGTTCCTCCACCCGCACCCGCGGCCCATCGACGGTTCCCTTGATCTGCACGTGTTCGAGGTAACCCTCGATCACCTGCAGGCGTACCTTGCCGCCCTCGATGCTCTGCTCCGGCACCACTACCTGGGTCAACAGGTAGCCGTCCTGGCGGTACTTGGCGGTGAGGCGGTTGGCCAGGTCGACCAGTTCGGCCAGGGACACCTGCTTGCCGAGCATATGCTGGTAATAGGACTCGAGCACCGCCTTGTCATAGCGGGTGTTGCCTTCGATGCGTATCTCGCGCAGTTCGAAGCGGATCTGTTCGCTGCCTTGCGGCGCGACCTGCTTGGGCACCACCAGCGGCGCCTCGGGCTTGGCCTGCGGCTCGCTGCGGGGCTTGAAGCGTTCATCGAGCTGGGATGGCTGTACAGTCCCTGGCAACTCCACGGCGGCGGCGGAAGCTGCCAGCATCCCGCAGCCACAGAGCGTCACCCAGCGAAGCGTCCATTGCGAAGGTTTCATCATTCACCTCGGGCAGATGACGCACTACCGCCCGGAGACGATAGTGCGCATTGCGAAAAGGGTTAGAAATTCAGAGGCTTGTTGAAGCAGCTCCAGTAGTCGGCCAGGTAGCTCTGGTTCGAGCAACCCGCCCCACTCTCGGCCTCTGCCCTGAGCGGACGATCGGTGAACTGCCCCACCCGCTTGGCGCTGGCGTCCTCCGCCGGACCCGCGGCGGTAGCCGGCAGCAGGTTAGGATCGCTGACGTCCATGCCCAGAGCGTAGGCGCGCAGGAACGGGTTTTCGAGGAACGGGTTTTCCAGCGTGGTGGTGCGGTAGACCGCATCCCCGGGGGTATCCGGATCGCGCCCCTTCTGCAGTTCGCGCAAGTCGGAGAGCGCTGCCAGTTGCCCCAGGTCGCCCGGCGTGACCGGCAGCGGCAGGATGCTCAGCAGGTTGCCCTGGTAGTTGAGCTGGTAGTTGCCGCTGGTGAGGGCAAGCCCACCCTGGAGGATGTCGTACTGGCCTACGGCTTCGCCGCCCACCCGACCGAGCCCGCCGGCGAGCACCTGACCGGCGCTATCGCCATTCTTCAGGCCGGAAACCTGATAGGTCAGCGCCGGGTCGGCGGTGCCGACCTGCTTGCTCTTGGCATCGGCGAATACGTTGAGCAGCGCCTTGGTGATGGTCAGGTCATTACCCTGGTAGGCCAGGTCATAGTTGCCACTGGTCAGCACCAGGCCGCCCTGGTTGATGCCATACACACCCACGTTCTCGCCTGCGTCGCGGTTCAGCCCGCCGGTCAGGATCGAGCCGGCGCTGTCACCGTTCTTCAGGCCGCTGACCTGGTAGGTCAGGCTCGGGTCGGCGTCGCCATAGACCTTGGTCTTGCCGTCGGCGATCACATTGAGCAGTGCCTTGGTGATGGTCAGGTTGTTGCCCTGGTAAGCCAGGTCATAGTTACCGCTGACCAGACCCAGGCCACCCTGCTGAATCGCATAGTTGCCTACGTTTTCGCCGGAGACACGAACCAGGCCGCCGCCATTGAGCACCGAGCCAGCGGTATCGCCGTTCTTCAGCCCGGAAACCTGGTAGGTCAGTGCCGGATCGGCATCGCCATAGACCTTGGTCTTGGCGTCGGCGATCACATTGAGCAGTGCCTTGGTGATGGTCAGGTTATTGCCCTGGTAGCTCAGGTCGTAGTTGCCGCTGTTCAATGCCAGGTCGCCCTGATTGATGCCATACACACCCACGTTCTCGCCTGCGGCGCGGTTCAGCCCGCCGGTCAGGATCGAACCGGCGCTGTCACCGTTCTTCAGGCCGCTGACCTGGTAGGTCAGGCTCGGATCGGCGTCGCCATAGACCTTGGTCTTGGCATCGGCGATCACATTGAGCAGCGCCTTGGTGATGGTCAGGTTATTGCCCTGGTAGCTCAGGTCGTAGTTCGCGCTGACCAGGCCCAGTCCACCCTGGTTGATGCCGTACACGCCGACATTCTCGCCAGCCACGCGGCTCAGGCTGCCGCCGTTGAGCACGGCACCGGCGGTGTCGCCGTTCTTCAGGCCGCTGACCTGGTAAGTCAGGCTCGGGTCGGCATCGCCATAGACCTTGGTCTTGGCATCGGCGATCACATTCAGCAGAGCCTTGGTGATGGTCAGGTTATTGCCCTGGTAGTTCAGGTCGTAGTTCGCGCTGACCAGGCCCAGGCCGCCCTGGTTGATGCCATACACGCCGACATTCTCGCCAGCCACGCGGCTCAGGCTGCCACCGTTGAGCACCGCGCCAGCGGTATCACCGTTCTTCAGGCCGCTGACCTGATAGGTCAGGCTCGGGTCAGCGTCGCCATAGACCTTGGTCTTGGCATCGGCGATCACATTGAGCAGTGCCTTGGTGATGGTCAGGTTATTGCCCTGGTAGCTCAGGTCGTAGTTACCGCTGTTCAATGCCAGGTCGCCCTGGTTGATGCCGTACACGCCGACATTCTCGCCAGCCACGCGGCTCAGGCTGCCGCCGTTGAGCACGGCACCGGCGGTGTCGCCGTTCTTCAGGCCGCTGACCTGATAGGTCAGGCTCGGGTCAGCGTCGCCATAGACCTTGGTCTTGGCATCGGCGATCACATTGAGCAGTGCCTTGGTGATGGTCAGGTTATTGCCCTGGTAGCTCAGGTCGTAGTTACCGCTGTTCAATGCCAGGTCGCCCTGGTTGATGCCGTACACGCCGACATTCTCGCCAGCCACGCGGCTCAGGCTGCCGCCGTTGAGCACGGCACCGGCGGTGTCGCCGTTCTTCAGGCCGCTGACCTGATAGGTCAGGCTCGGGTCAGCGTCGCCATAGACCTTGGTCTTGGCATCGGCGATCACATTGAGCAGTGCCTTGGTGATGGTCAGGTTATTGCCCTGGTAGCTCAGGTCGTAGTTACCGCTGTTCAATGCCAGGTCGCCCTGGTTGATGCCGTACACGCCGACATTCTCGCCAGCCACGCGGCTCAGGCTGCCGCCGTTGAGCACGGCACCGGCGGTGTCGCCGTTCTTCAGGCCGCTGACCTGATAGGTCAGGCTCGGGTCAGCGTCGCCATAGACCTTGGTCTTGGCATCGGCGATCACATTGAGCAGTGCCTTGGTGATGGTCAGGTTATTGCCCTGGTAGCTCAGGTCGTAGTTACCGCTGTTCAATGCCAGGTCGCCCTGGTTGATGCCATACACACCCACGTTCTCGCCTGCGACGCGGTTCAGCCCACCGGTCAGGATCGAACCAGCGCTGTCACCGTTCTTCAGGCCGCTGACCTGGTAGGTCAGGCTCGGGTCGGCGTCGCCATAGACCTTGGTCTTGCCGTCGGCGATCACATTCAGCAGCGCCTTGGTAATGGTCAGGTTATTGCCCTGGTAGCTCAGATCGTAGTTGCCGCTGTTCAATGCCAGGCCGCCCTGGTTGATGCCGTACACGCCGACATTCTCGCCAGCCACGCGGCTCAGGCTGCCGCCGTTGAGCACGGCACCGGCGGTATCGCCGTTCTTCAGCCCGGACACCTGGTAGGTCAGTGCCGGATCGGCATCGCCATAGACCTTGGTCTTGGCATCGGCGATCACGTTCAGCAGTGCCTTGGTGATGGTCAGGTTATTGCCCTGGTAGCTCAGGTCGTAGTTCGCGCTGACCAGACCCAGGCCGCCCTGGTTGATGCCATACACACCCACGTTCTCGCCAGCCACGCGACTCAGGCTGCCGCCGTTAAGCACCGCGCCAGCGGTATCGCCGTTCTTCAGGCCACTGACTTGGTAGGTCAGGCTCGGATCGGCATCGCCATAGACCTTGGTCTTGGCATCGGCGATCACATTCAGCAGTGCCTTGGTGATGGTCAGGTTATTGCCCTGGTAGTTCAGGGTGTAATTGCTGCTGACCAGGCCCAGTCCACCCTGGTTGATGCCGTACACGCCGACGTTCTCGCCAGCCACGCGGTTCAGGCTGCCGCCGTTGAGGACCGCACCGGCGGTATCGCCGCGCTTGAGACCGGAGACCTGGTAGGTCAGCGCCGGATCGAGGTCGCCGTAGACCTTGTTCTTGGCATCGGCGATCACGTTCAGTTGCGCCGGAGTGATGCGCAGGTCGTTGCCGACGTAGCTGAGGGTGTAATTGGCCGTGTTGAGGCCCAGCCCGCCCTGAAGTATCCCGTAGTTGCCGACGTTCTCCCCGGCCACCCGGCCGAGGTTGCCGCTCAGCACGCCAGCGGCGGTATCGCTGTTCTTCAGGCCACTGACCTGGTAGGTAAGGGTCGGATCGGCGTCGCCATAGACCTTGGTCTTGGCGTCGGCGCTGACGATCAATTGCGCCGGCGTGACGGTCAGCTTGCCGTCCTGGCGCACCAGTTGGTAACGCTGGCTGAAATACTCGCTGCCATTGGCGTTACCGGTGATCGCGTACTGCCCGACGTTCGACGCCTGGGTCGCCGTGGTGCTGGCGGTCGCCTGGTAGAGGTCGTTGAACTGGCTGTTGACGTAGGCGTCGATGGCGTTGATGCCGGACATCGTGGCCGTCAGAGTCGGATTCACATCACCGTAGACGCGGGTAGCGTCATTGGCGGTCAGGGTGGCGGTCTGCTGGCGGGAAAGGATGTCGCCGGCAGTGGTGGTGGTCTTGAACATCTCCACCTGGGCGCGCTCGGCGAAGCTGTTGAACGCTCCCTCGCGCATGAACAGGTCCAGGCGGGTATCGACGCGGCTGGTCTTGCCGCCGAGGCCGAAGATCAGTTCCTCGGTCAGGCCGGTGCCGACGTCGTACTGCAGCTCGTCGGTCACGCCGATCACGCCGCCGAAGCCCTTGACGCCCCAACTGGTGCCCCAGTTTCCGGTCCAGGTGGTGACGCTGCCGTTGCCGGCGGCGACGGTGAACCCGCTGGGCGCACCGCCGTTCGGGGTGGCGGTGACGTTGCTGCCGTTGACCTGGTAGCGCAGGTTGGTCACCAGGTAGTCCGACGAGTCGTTGGTCGGGAAACTGGCGGAACCGCTGACCCGCCGATAGGGCAGCGCGGTGAACACCAGGCGGTCGAACTCGCTGTTGCCGTCGGCGGTCAGCGTGTAGTTACCGGTGGTGCCGACGCTGTTGGCCTCGAGAATCCGCGTGCCGACGCTGGAGACGATGTTCTGCACGGTGCCGGTCATGCTCTGGTTGATGAACGGATCGAACACCGTGCCGCTCGTGGTCACGCCGGTGGCGTTGCTCTGGCGGTACTTGAGCGTACCGTTGAAGGTCTGCAGCGCCAGGTTGCCGGCGTAGTTGTCCCAGGAAGTCAGGTCGATGCTACCGGCACGGCCGGCGAGGTTGGCGGCGATCAGCGCGGTACCGGCCTGCTGGCTGATCTTGCCGGCGGTGCTGGTCTGCATCCACAGGGTGCCGCTACCCAGGTCGACGATGCCGCTGGTCTGCGGCGTGCCGCCGCTGAGGAAGTTGATGTTGCCGCCGGCGCGGATTGCCAGGCTGCCGTTGCGGAACAGGATCGGCGCAGAGATATCCACCGCACCGGCAGGTCCGGTGGCGATCAGTTCCAGGCCGCGACTGGCGCCGCCCAGGTTGCTGGTGATCAGCGGCGCTTCCACCGACAGCCGGTCGCTGGCGCTGAGGGTCACCTTGCCGCCTGCCAGCGCCCCGGTGACCACCGAGGCATTCACCGTCGCATCGCCGCTGGCGCCGTTGGCGCCCCCCACCGAACCTGAGGTGCCGCCGGAGGCGACGATGCGCAGGGTGGTCGGGTCGAGCAGCCAGGTGCCACCGTTGCCGTAGGGTGCGGCGACGCTGACGTAGGCGCTGTCGGCGATGCTCAGGTTGACCTTGCCGGAGGTCTCCACCAGGCCGCCGTTGCCGCCCTGGGCGCCGCCGCGCGCGAGGATCCGCCCGTCCATGCGGGTATTGCCGTCGGACCAGACCACCGCCAGGCCGCCATTGCCCTTGCCGGTAGCCGAGACGTCGATGCTGGCGCCCTTGGCCAGCGTAGCGTTCTTCGCTCGTGGCAGCTCGCCGCGGCCCTGGAAGTCGCCGCCGATGCGCACGCTGCCGCCCTGTGCGGCGCCGCGGGCGTCGATGCTGGCGGTGCTCGCCAGGGCCACCTGCTGCCCGCTGACCAGCACGTCGCCGCCGTTCTTCGGACCGCTGACGTCGATCTTGCCGGCGATCTGGATGTCCCCGGACTTGCTTACCAGCGCCACGCTGCCCTCGCGCACCTCGGTGCCGCGGGCAAGGATCACGCCGGACAGGTTGACCGCGTTGTCGACCACCCGGGAAGCCTGCTCGGCGGTGATCAGCACGCTACCGCCGTCGGCCTGGATCGCGCCGCCGTTGCTGACCAGCGCCTGGGCATCCTGCGGCTTGCGGGTAACCGGGTCGGTCACGGCGATCGACACCAGGCCATCGCCGTAGAGGTCGATGGTCGCGGCATTGCCGGCGGCCATCGCCACGGTGCCGAGGCGGGCGTTGATCACGCCGTTGTTGGCCACGGACGGCGCGACGAAGGCCGCCAGGCCTTTCTCCGCGACGCTGATGCTGCCGTCGTTGACGATCCGCGCGTCGGGGTTTCCGGGCTGGTCGAAGATCAGCTTGCCCTGGCGGAAGTGTTCGTCGCTGATGTTCGCCGTGGTGGTGATCAGGGAGCCCACGTCGACCTTGGCCGAGCCGCTGAAGACCACGCCGTTGGAGTTGTAGATGATCACCTGGCCGGGCGCGGAGATGCGCCCGGCGATCACGCTTTCCTGGCCTGCGGTGACCCGGTTCAGGGTCGACGAGGTCACACCGGGCTGGTTGAAGCGCACCGCCTCGTCGGCGGAGACGTCGAAGCCCTTCCAGTTGATGATCGCGCGCTGGGTGCTCTGGTCGATCAGCGTGGTCTTGCCCTGCTGGCTGATCTTGATCTCGTTGGGGTTGAACTGGGCACCGGTAGGTGCCGCCATGGCCGCGTTGATGCTGGCGATGGCGAACATGAGGGTGCTGCTGGCGGCAAGGAC
The DNA here is from genome assembly GCF_026428275.1 of Pseudomonas sp. B111. Lineage (NCBI taxonomy): Bacteria > Pseudomonadati > Pseudomonadota > Gammaproteobacteria > Pseudomonadales > Pseudomonadaceae > Pseudomonas > Pseudomonas sp. B111. The sequence goes on from NZ_CP097857.1 coordinate 6,593,628, forward strand.
GAAACGCCCTTCCCTACCAGCTTTCGAAGAGGTGCGCTTGCCGCGCTGGCTATCCGGACGGACCATGAAAATCTCCCTATCTGCGTGGCGCACGTCAGTTTTCCAGCACTGCATTTCGTCAGTTAAATGACGAAAATCTGAGAAGCAATTCACATTGCGCCTTGTGTGCCAAAAAAATGCCTTTCAGATCAAAAATTGTCCACTTGAAAGGGCGACCGTTCGTCGGAGTGACTCAAAAATGACACTACCGAGGTTAAATATGTAATACCGTCAAAAAACCGACAATACTTTCGGGATAATCACTGTCAAGAAAACTGGAAGACCTCCCTGGCACGCGGGTTTGCTAGGCTAGGCAGCCCCCGTCCGCTGCCGCCAAGGAACCTTCCATGAGCCATGCCCTGCGCGCCGTTTTCCTCGACCATGCCTCCCTCGACCTCGGCGACCTGGACATGCGCCCCCTGCGCGCCGCCTTCGACGAGCTGCAACTGCATGCCGCCAGCCAACCGCAGGAAGTCGCCGCGCGGCTGCACGGTGCGCGGGTCGCGATCAGCAACAAGGCGCCGATCGACGCGCAATGCATCGCCGCCTGCCCAGAGCTGGAACTGATCCTGGTCAGCGCTACCGGCACCAACAACATCGATCTCGCTGCCGCTCGCGAGCGCGGTATCGTCGTCGCCAACTGCCATGGCTACGGCACGCCCTCGGTAGCCCAGCACACCCTCGCGCTGCTACTGGCCCTGGCTACGCGCCTGCCGGACTACCAGCAGGCGGTACGCAGCGGCCGCTGGCAGCAATCCAGCCAGTTCTGCCTGCTGGACTTCCCCATCGTCGAACTGGAAGGCAAGACCCTCGGCCTGCTCGGCCATGGCGAACTGGGCGGGGCGGTGGCGCGGCTGGCGGAGGCGTTCGGCATGCGCGTGCTGTTCGGTCAGTTGCCAGGACGGCCCGCCCGGGCGGACCGCCTGCCGCTTGGCGAACTCCTGCCACGGGTCGACGCCCTGACCCTGCACTGCCCGCTGACCGAGGACACCCGCGGGATGCTCGGCGCCGCCGAACTGGCGCTGATGAAGCCTGGCGCCTTCCTGGTCAATACCGCCCGTGGCGGCCTGGTCGACGAACAGGCGCTGGCCGACGCCCTGCGCGGCGGCCACCTGGGCGGCGCGGCCACCGACGTGCTCAGCGTCGAGCCGCCGAGAAACGGCAATCCGCTGCTGGCCCCCGACATCCCGCGCCTGATCGTCACCCCCCATAACGCCTGGGGCAGTCGCGAGGCGCGGCAGCGCATCGTCGGCCAACTGGCGGAAAACGCAGAGGCATGGAAGGCCGGGCGCGCCCTGCGGGTAGTCAACGCCGGCTGATACGTCGCTGCGGGCACCGCGCACGGATGAACGGCGATCCTCGCCGACAATCCATGCGGGTATGCCAGGCCCAAGCCTGTTAAGATTTCCCATTTTTTCCGGAGCCCGCATGGACCCTCGCAGTGAAGTGCTGCTGCGCCAGCGCCACCTCTTCGCGACCCCGCTGCTGCTGGCCGGCCTGCCCGCCGACGACCTGCTCGCCGAGCTACCGCAGGCCCAGGGCTGGAGCTGGCACGCCGGCGAGCAGGCGCAGCTGGACGCCCGCTTCCCCGACCGTAGCCGTTTCGACACGCGCGCGCCGACCGGCGCCTGGACTTCGGCCGTTCTGTTCCTGCCCAAGTCCCGCGAACTGACCGACTACCTGCTGGCCAGCCTGGCCGCCCGCCTGCCCGGCGGCGAACTCTTCCTGGTCGGCGAAAAGCGCGGCGGGATCGAGCGCGCGAGCAAGCAGTTGGCCGCCTACGGCAAGCCCCGCAAACTGGATAGCGCGCGGCATTGCCAGCTCTGGCAGGTGCGTATCGAACAGGCGCCGGCCGAGCCCGACCTGCACGCCCTGGCCCAGCGCTACAGCCTGCCGCTGGCCGATGGCGAGCTGCAGGTGGTGAGCCTGCCGGGGGTGTTCAGCCATGGCCGCCTGGATCGCGGCAGCGCGCTGCTGCTGGGGCAACTGCAAGCCCTGCCCGGCGGCCATCTGCTGGACTTCGGCTGCGGTGCCGGCGTACTCGGGGCGGCTCTCAAGCGTCGCTACCCCGCCAGTCGCCTGACTCTGCTCGACGTCGACGCCTTCGCTGTCGAGAGCAGCCGACTGACCCTCGCCGCCAACGGCCTGGACGGCGAAGTGATCGCCGCCGACGGCATCGACGGCGCGCCGCGCGAACTCGCCGCGATCGTCAGCAATCCGCCCTTCCACCAGGGCGTGCACACCGACTACCAGGCCTCCGAGCGCCTGCTGCAACGCGCCGCCGAGCACCTGGCGCCGGGCGGCGAACTGCGCCTGGTCGCCAACAGCTTCCTGAAGTACCCGCCGTTGATCGAACGCCACCTCGGCCCCTGCCGGACACTCGCCGAAGGCGACGGTTTCCGCATCTACTCCGCCCGTCGCTCCTGATTTCTGCCTGGAACCCTGTGAATGAAGCTTTTCCTCTCCCTGCCCGCACGCCCGCAGCCAGCCCCTTCCGTGACCATCCGCCGGGAGGCCGCCGATGACTGACCTGAACGCCAGCCAGGGCCAGCAACTGCGGCGGGTGCTCAAGCCGCGCCACCTGAACATGATCGCCATCGGCGGCTCCATCGGCACCGGGCTGTTCGTCGCCTCCGGGGCCACCGTGGCCACCGCCGGGCCCGGCGGTGCGCTGCTTTCCTACGCCCTGATCGGGCTGATGGTGTACTTCCTCATGACCAGTCTCGGCGAGATGGCCGCCTACATGCCCGTTTCCGGCTCGTTCTGCACCTATGGCAGCCGGTTCGTCGAAGATGGCTTCGGTTTCGCCCTCGGCTGGAACTACTGGTACAACTGGGCGGTGACCATTGCCGCGGAACTGGTGGCGGCGCAACTGGTGATGAGTTTCTGGTTCCCCGAGGTGCCGGGCATCTACTGGAGCGCGATCTTCCTGGGCATCATGTTCGGCCTCAACGTTATTTCCGCGCGCGGCTTCGGCGAGAGCGAATTCTGGTTCGCCCTGATCAAGGTAGTCACGGTGGTGATCTTCATCGGCGTCGGCCTGGCGACCATCTTCGGCATCATGCATGGCGTGGAGTCGCCCGGCTTCAGCAACTTCACCATGGGCGACGCGCCCTTCGTCGGCGGCTTCCAGGCGATGGTCGGGGTGGCGATGATCGCCGGCTTCTCGTTCCAGGGCACCGAGTTGATCGGCATCGCCGCCGGTGAATCGGAAAATCCGCGGAAGAACATCCCGATCGCCATTCGCCAGGTGTTCTGGCGCATCCTGATGTTCTACATCCTGGCGATCTTCGTGATCGGCATGCTGATTCCCTACACCGACCCGAACCTGCTGAAGAACGATGCCAGCGACATCAGCGTGTCGCCCTTCACCCTGCTCTTCGAGCGCGCCGGCTTCGCCGCGGCGGCCGGGGTGATGAACGCGGTGATCCTCTCGGCGATCCTCTCCGCCGGCAACTCCGGCATGTACGCCTCGACCCGGATGCTCTACAACCTCGCCCTCGAGGGCAAGGCACCGCGCCTGTTCTCCCGTGTCTCGCGCAGCGGCGTGCCACGCAATGCGCTGTACGCCACTACCCTGGTCGGCGCCCTGTGCTTCCTCACTTCGGCCTTCGGCGACAGCACCGTCTACACATGGCTGCTGAACACCTCGGGCATGTGCGGCTTCATCGCCTGGCTGGGCATCGCCATCTCCCATTATCGCTTCCGCAAGGGCTACCTGGCCCAGGGCGGCCGCCTGGAAGACCTGCCCTACCGGGCCAAGCTGTTCCCCTTCGGCCCGCTGTTCGCCTTCGCCCTGTGCATGGTCATCACCCTCGGGCAGAACTACCAGGCGCTGGTGGGCGAACGCATCGACTGGATCGGCCTCCTCGCCACCTACATCAGCCTGCCGCTGTTCCTGGCGATCTGGCTGGGATACCGCTGGAAGAAGCGCGCGCGCTTCGTTCGCTACCACGAAATGGACGTCAGCCCGACCAATACCTGATTCACCCTGCCGCCCAGCGATTCCTCGCGGATCGCTGCGGATGCCGGCACGTTTCCTTGCGATCAGGCTCCCTCGCCGCCCTCCCGGACGAAAGTTTCCGTCCCGGGCTTGCCCAAGCCGCCCGGCTTGGGCAGAATGCGCCCCGTCCTAGGGGAGTAGTCTCCCGCGAGCGCCGCACCGGCCTCGCCCGGCACGCGTCAACACACTTGGTCCGCAGACCATGGCGCGCGCGACCCAAGCCTGCCCAGACAGGCCAAGGGTTTGACAAGACCTATGACACGCACGATCTGACCCGGGGCGGGCAGATGGCGCGTGTCATGGTGATTGGTCGACCCGCCCCTTAGGAAGCCTGATGGAATCGCTGTTCGTCCCCACCCTGATCGTTGCCCTCGCGGAAATCGGCGACAAGACCCAGTTGCTGGCACTCCTGCTCGCGGCGCGTTTCCGCAAGCCGTGGCCGATCATCGCCGGCATCGTCGCCGCCACCCTGGCCAACCATTTCGCTGCCGGCGCGGTGGGCGCCTGGGTCGCCAGCTTCTTCTCGGAAGCCACCCTCAGCTGGATCCTCGCCGCCTCCTTCATCGCCGTCGCCCTGTGGACGCTGGTACCGGACAAGCTCGACGACGAAGAGTCCGGACTGAAGAAATACGGCCCCTTCCTCACCACCCTGATCGCTTTCTTCCTCGCCGAGATGGGCGACAAGACCCAGGTCGCCACGGTCATGCTGGCCGCCCAGTATCCGCATTTCTGGCTGGTGGTGATCGGCACCACCCTGGGCATGCTGATCGCCAACGTACCGGTGGTACTGATCGGCAACCTGGCCGCCGATAAGCTGCCGCTGACCCTGATCCGCCGCCTGGCCGCGGCCGCCTTCGCCGCACTTGGCCTGTACGCCGCCTGGCACGCCGCGCAATTGACCGGCTGGCTCTGAAGGACTGCGCCGCCGGGCCCGGGATGGCTGGGCGGCCAATGCAAAATGCATAGGAACGGCTACAGTTCAGGCAGGCACCGGATGCCTGCCCCACCACTCGCCCACGAGAGCCGGAGATGCCCTCACACGACCTGAAACGACTCGCCCGCCATCACATCGAGCTGTCCTGGAACAAGGGCCGCATGGCGTTGGTGGAGCAGTTGCACAGCAAGGATTTCCTCTACAAAAGCTCGTTCATCGGCCATCCCCTGGATACCGCCGGCTATATCCGCCTGCTGCAGGACATCCGCACGGCGATGCCGGACCTGGAGGTCGTGGTCGAAGACTGCATCGGCGAGGAACGCAAGGTGTTCACCTGGAGCACGCTGATCGGCACCATCGTCCGGCCGACCCTGGGCTATCCGGCCAGCGACAAGGTGCTGAGCATTTCCGCGATGGGCTTCTGGGTGTTCAACCCGCAGGGCCAGTTGCAGGAGCTGTGCACCATGTTCGACATGGAGAGCTTTCGCGCTCAGCTGGGACTGCAGACCCGGCCCTTTGCGGAAAAAGCGCTGCCCTAGCCAACCGTCCTAGGCGTTGAAATAGCCGTTGTCGCGGAACCAGTCGATGGCGCGCAGCAGGGTGTCGTCGAGGGCGGTGGTGGAGAAGAAGCCGAGTTCCTCGCGGGCCTTGCGTCCATCGAGGAACTGCCCGCCAGCCATCACCTCGATGGCGGTTTCGTCGAGCAGCGGCAACTGGCCGCTGACCCGGTAGCGCAAGCGGCCCAGGGTGGCCAGCGCGCGAGCCATGGCCATCGACATCGGCTGCGGCGCAGGCTGGCCGAGCAGCTCGGCGATGCGCCGGGTCAGGTCGGCCATTTCCAGGTTGTGCCCGGTCAGCAGGTAGCGCTCGCCGATACGCCCGCGCTCAAGGGCCATCAGCAGGCCGCGCCCGGCTTCGGCGGCATCGATGACGTTACGCTGGCCGGCGACGTAGTGGGTCATCTCGCCATTGCCGATGGCGGTGATCACGCGTCCGGTGGTCGGGCCGATGTCCAGTTCGCCGAGTACCATGCCGGGGATCCCGATCACCACCGGCAGGCCGTTGCGCGCCTGCTCCCGGGCCTGCTCGTCGAGCGCCCATTTGCACAGCACGTAGGAACTCTTGCCGCTCGGCAGGCTGTCGTAGAACAACCCCTCGTGCCCCGGTAGTCCCTGGGGATGCCGGGGCATGGCATATGCCGAACCGACGTAGAGGATGCGCGGCACCCTGGCCTGCAGGCAGGCGGCATAGAACGGGTTGGTCTGGCCCAGCGCGCTGGCCACTTCCTCCTGCCAGCGGCGCGGCCGCGAAGGATAGTAGCCGGCGCTGAAGATCACCCCGTCGAGGCCGCGCAGGGCGCGTTCCAGGCCGGCGTGGTCGAGCATCTCGGCGACCCGGCACTCGGGCTCCAGATAGGCGAGACGCTGGATCTGCGAAGAAGGACGGTGGATCAGCACCAGATCGTGACCGGCGGCCCTGATGGCGCGCGCGGCGTGATGTCCCAGCAGGCCGGTGGCTCCGAGTACGGCGTATTTCACATGAGCTCCAGGGCGTGAGAGTGGCTGTTCGTCCACGGGTCCCGCAAGCGGGTCGGCCAGCAGTCTAGGCCGAACGCCGGCGAGATACCAAACAGCAGGTTACGGAAATACACAACAGGCGTTTCCGATGGTAAGCCTGTCGGCGCGCCGGCCGCCCCCCGCGACCGCGCGCCCTGGCCTCACTTGCCGCGCCTGGCCTGCTGGTACAGCGGCATCACCTTGGGAATCGCGGCCTGGAGATTGGCCATCCGCGAACTGTCGGAGGGGTGGGTGCTGGTGAACTCGGGCTGGCTGGCACCGCCGCTGGCCTTGCCCATCTTCTGCCAGAGGGTGATCGCCGCTTCCGGGTTGTAGCCGGCGCGGGCGGCCAGCTCGAGACCGATCAGGTCGGCTTCGTTCTCGTTGGCACGACTGTTGGGCAGGGTCATCAGGTAGTCGACGCCGGTATTGGCCAGTTGCAGGCTTTCCTGGCCGAGGCCGGCCAGGGCGCCGATCTGGCTGGCCACCTGCACGCCGTAGGCCTTGGACATGGCCTCGCGCCCATGCTCGCGCAGGGCGTGAGCGATCTCGTGGCCCATCACCGCGGCGATCTCGTCGTCGGTGAGCTTCAGCTTGTCGATCAGCCCGGTGTAGAAAATGATCTTGCCGCCGGGACCGCAGTTGGCGTTGAGTTCGTCGCTCTTCACCACGTTGACTTCCCAGTTCCAGCTGGTGGCGTCCGGGCGGAAGGCGGCGGTCTGCGGGATCAGCCGCTGGGCGATCGCCTTGACTCGCCGCGCGTCGGCACTGCTGGTATCGAGCACGCCGGCGCTTTTCGCCTCGCCGAGAGTCTTCTGGTACGACTGGGCGTACATCTGGTCGACTTCCTGGCTGGACAACATGCTGAACATGTATTGCTTGCGGTCGACGCCGACGGCGCCGCCGCTGGTGGTGTTCACTGCCTGGCAACCAGCGAGCAGCAGCGCGCCGGCGAGGGTGGCGAATCGGAAGGGATGAGCCATGGTCCTTTGTTCTCCTCTGAAGGCCGAGCGCATGGTAGGCCGCGCCTCGAGCGCCGGCAACAGCCGTTGGCGAGGAAATCTCCATCGGCCGATTAAGGATTTGCCGCCCTCTTGCCGATAACCTCGCCAGAGACAATTCCAACAAGGGTCGGAAGTCCCATCATGAAGCTCAAGTCGATCCAGTTTTCTGTCGCCGCCCTCGCCGGCGCCAGCGTTCTAAGCGTCGTCGTGGTGTTGGTGCTGTATGCCCTGTTCGCCGGCGCGCGAACCCAGGAACTGGTGCAGCAACGCACCCAGGGCCTGTTGGAGAAGGTCATCAACGAGCGCCTGGTGGCCCTGGCCCGCGCCCAGGTCAGCCAGATCCAGCGCGAGCTGGAGTATCCGCTGACGGTGGTCCACGGCCTGGCCAACAGCACCCGCCTGCTCGGCGAGCCGGGCGCCGACGGCATGCCGCAGCTGAACGCCAGCCGCGACGAAATCTCCGCGCTGCTGCGCAGCACCGTACAGAACAACCCCAAGCTGCTCGACACCTTCATGGCCTGGGAAGCCAATGCCTTCGATACCGATGCCGCCTTCGCCGGGCAACCCGGCAAGGGCTACGGCCCGGACGGTCGCTACCTGCCCTGGTGGTATCGCGGCGCCGACGGCAAGCCGATCGTCGAGGCCATGACCGACAGTATCGATAGCGAAAAGCTGCTGCCCACCGGGGTGCGCGAGAACGAATTCTACGCCTGTCCGAAAGAGAACAAGCGTCCCTGCATCATCGACCCGGCTCCCTACGAAATGGGCGGCAAGACCGTGATGATGTCGTCCTTCAACGTGCCGATCATGGTTGGCGACCAGTTCCGCGGCGCAGTCGGCGCCGACCTCTCGCTGGCCTTCATCCAGGACCTGCTCAAGCGCGCCGACCAGCAGCTCTACGATGGCGCCGGGGAAATGGCGCTGATCGCCAGCAACGGCCGCCTGGTGGCCTACACCCGCGACGACAGCAAGCTCGGCGAGCCCGCCGGCAGCGTCCTCGACGGCAACGAAGTGGACAACCTGAAGAACCTCACGATCGACCAGCCGCTCTACGACATCGACGCCGAGCACGGTCACATCGAGCTGTTCCTGCCTTTCACCATCGCCGACAGCGGCGTGCGCTGGACCCTCATGCTGCAGATTCCCCAGGCGGCGGTATTCGGCGAACTGCAGCAACTCCAGGGCGAGCTGAGCGACCAGCGCCAGCAGGATATCCTCGGCATGAGCCTGGCCGGTCTGGTGGTAGCGGCCCTCGGCCTGCTGGTGGTCTGGCTGGTCGGCTACGGCATCGCCCGGCCGCTGCGCCAACTGGTCGGCATGCTCGACGACATCGCCCAGGGCGAAGGCGACCTCACCCGCCGCCTGAGCAGCGAGCGCGCCGACGAGCTGGGCTCCATCGCCAAGGGCTTCAATACCTTCCTTGGCAAGCTGCAGAACATGATCGGCCAGGTGGTGCAATCGGTGCAGAAGGTCAGCGACTCCTCGGAGCACACCGCCGACATCGCCATCCGTACCAACCAGGGCGTGCAGCAGCAACTGGCGGAGATCGAACTGGTGGCCACCGCGGTCCACGAGATGACCGCCACCGCCCAGGACGTGGCGCGCAACGCCACCCACGCCGCCGAGGCAGCCAACCACGCGGACCAGGCCGCGCACCAGGGCAAGCAGATCGTCGAAAGCAGCTCGGCGGCGATCCAGGCCCTGGCCAGCGAGATCGGCCGCGCGGTCGGCGTGGTGCAGAACCTGGCCAAGGACAGCGAAAACATCAACGCGATCCTGGTGGCGATCCGCGGTATCGCCGAGCAGACCAACCTGCTCGCCCTCAACGCCGCCATCGAGGCCGCCCGCGCCGGCGAGCAGGGTCGCGGTTTCGCGGTGGTGGCCGACGAGGTACGCAACCTGGCGCAGAAGACCCAGCAGGCCACCGAAGAAATCCAGAGCATGATCCAGCAGTTGCAGCAGGGCACCCGCGACGTGGTGAAGGTCATGCAGGACAGCCAGGACCGCACCGACGACAGCGTGCGCCATGCGCGCCAGGCGGCCGAGGCGCTGGAGTCGATCACCCAGGCGGTATCGGTGATCAACGACATGAACACCCAGATCGCCAGCGCCGCCGAGGAGCAGAGCGCGGTGGCCGAGGACATCAACCGCAACGTCGCCAACATCGGCCAGGTCGCCAACCAGGTGGCCGGCGGCGCCGACGAGGCCTCGCAGGCCAGCGCCGAGCTGACCCGCCTGGCCGAGCAGCAGCGGCGCCTGGTGAATCAGTTCAGGGTCTAGCGTCAGGCCGGGGTCAGGCACTCCGGCCCGTCGGTTTCAGGCTTGTTGACGAAGCCGGCCAGGGCCACGCTGCGCAGGTTCGGTTGGGGCTTGGCGAGCAGGCTGATCAGCGCCGGCAGCGGCGTGTCCGGAGCCAGCCAGGTATCCTGCTCGGCCTCGTCGAGCAGCAGCGGCCGGCGGAACTCGGCGGCCGCCTGGGATACCTGGGCCACGCTGAGCCAGGTCTGTCCCTGCACCGGATAGGCCTCCCAGATGCCGGCGAAGAACAACAGGCGCTCGCCGGTGGAAACCCAGTACGGACGCTTGCGCACCCCGCGCCATTCATAGAAGCCGTTGGCCGGCAGCAGGCAGCGGCGCTGCTGGAACGCCTCGCGGAACATCGGTTGCTCGGCGAGGGTTTCCGCCCGCGCGTGGCTGGGCGTACGCGACAGGTCGGTGAGCCAGGCCGGGGTCAGCCCCCAGCGCGCCAGGTCGGCGCGGCGCGCACCGGCGTCCTCGCGAACCATCAGCACCTGGTTCGCCGGAGAAATGTTCCAGTGCGCCCGCCAATCCGCCGGAAAGCCCGGCAGGGCCGCCAGCGACGGATTCCAGCGGAACAGGGCGTAACGACCACTCATGCTTGGCACTGCCTGGTGAGGGAAAGCCGCACAGTGTAACCCGAAGCGCCACACTGGCCTTGCCGAACGCAAGCTGAATGAAACCCAATCTTAACTTGACGCGCCTATCCTCCAGGCTTATGGTGCCGCCCGCATTCTGTAACCCACACAGGAGTCCTGCATTGGACAACAGCCCTAGTCGATTGCGACAGGTCCATCCGGCGAGCTAGTCCAGCAGAACCCTCTGCCACTGCCTCGCCGAACATGGCGGACAGTGGCGATCCGCATCCCGTCCGGGATGACGCATCCCCATTTTCCCTTCGTGTCCCTTCCCTCGCGCCATCCGCGCAGCGGGAAGCCGCGGTCCTGCGCAATCCATCGTCCTTTATCCGCGCGGACCGACGGCCCGCGCCAGCTCCGGCCGTCGGCCGGCAACGAGGTGAAACATGGATTGGAAAGTATTTCTCCTGCGCGTCGCGGTCGCGCTGGTCCTGGGCGCCCTGATCGGCGCCGAACGCCAGCTGCGCCAACGCCTCACCGGCCTGCGCACCAATGCGCTGGTCAGCACTGGCGCCTGCCTGTTCGTGCTGATGACCCAGGGCGTGCCCGGCCTGGCCGGCGACGCTTCGCGGATCGCCGCCTACGTGGTCTCCGGGATCGGCTTCCTCGGCGGCGGCGTGATCATGCGCGACGGCCTCAACGTGCGCGGCCTGAACACCGCAGCCACCCTCTGGTGCACCGCCGCCATCGGCGTGCTGTGCAGCATGGGCCTGCTGCTGGAGGCCACGCTCGGCAGCCTGGTGGTGCTCTGCGCCAACATCCTGTTGCGCGACATCGCCCAACGCCTGAACCGCCAGGACGTGTTGCCGGCCAGCGAGGCCGAGCAACGCTACGAAGTGCAGATCGTCTGCCGCGCCGAGGACGAGATCCAGGTACGCAGCCTGATGCTGCACAGCCTCGGCAGCAGCGACCTGCGCCTGCAATCGCTGCACAGCGAGGATCTGGACAACCCGGCCAAGCTGGAAGTCCGCGCCGAACTGCTCGGTACTCCCGAGGCTCCGGCGCAGCTGGAACGCCTGGTCAGCCGGGTCAGCCTGGAGAAGGGCGTCAGCTCGGTGCGCTGGCAGGTCTTCGAACTGGCGGCCGACTGAGCGGCGGCCGCCTCAACACAACAGGCTGCCGGGGCCGCAGGGCTCCGGCGGCTCCTCGGCCAGCGGGGCGGCGGCGTTGTAGGCGAGGATCAGTTCCCGCGCCCGCTCCGTCTGCTCGTCCGCCACCAACAACGCCAGCAGTCCGCCAGGCGGCAGTTCGCCGATGGCGCCGACCAGGTGGCGGCCGCTGACATGGGCGGCGATCCCTTCGCTGGCGAGCATTCCTACCAGCATCTCGGCCTCCAGCAGGTCGGCCGGCTCATATACGCGCTGCATCAGTCATCCTCCCGGCGGACGTTCAGTGACCAGTCCTGCCCATCGGTGCGCAGGTCGAACAGGATCGGCCGGCAGCACACCGGGCAGTCCTCGTAGTACTGCTGGTCGCCGGCGCTCAGGTCGAGCAGCGCCTCGGCCGGTTCCCCGCAGTAAGGGCAGCTATAGGCCTGGCTTTCGAGCATCGCTGCACCCCCTATGAGTTCCGTTTATAATCGCGCGGTTCAATTTTCGGCCACCCCCTTGGGCGGCCTTCGCAGCATCCATATGGAACCAGAAAGCATGATGGGCGAGTTCGAAGCCATCCGACCCTACAGTGACGCCGAAGTCCCCGCGGTATTGCAACGCCTCCTGAGCGACGACGCCTTCCTCGGCGCCCTGGTCCGCTACCGCTTCCCGCGCCTGGCCGGTCCCCTCGGTTGGCTGCTCAAACCTCTTATAGCCCATCGCCTGGCCCGCGAGGTCACCGGCATCCGCAGCGTGGCCACGCTACAGGACAAGTTCGAGCCCTACGTCGACCACACCATCGAGAAGGCCACCGATGGCGTCACCTACTCCGGGGTCAATCGCCTCAAGCCAGGCTGCGCCTACCTGTTCATCGCCAACCACCGCGATATCGTGATGGACCCGGCCTTCGTCAACTACGCCGTGTACCACGCCGGCCTGCCGACCCCGCGCATCGCCATCGGCGACAACCTGCTGCAGAAATCCTTCGTCAGCGACCTGATGCGCCTGAACAAGAGCTTCATCGTGCACCGTTCGCTGAGCGGCCGGCGCGAGAAGCTCGCCGCCTACCAGACGCTCTCCGCTTACATCAACCACTCGATCCGCGAGGACCGCCAGTCGGTGTGGATCGCCCAGGCCGAAGGGCGGGCCAAGGACGGCGACGACCGTACCGACTCGGCGATCCTCAAGATGTTCCACATGAGCCGCAAGGACGAACCCTTCGCCGAAATGGTGCGCGCCCTGCATTTCATCCCGGTGTCGATCAGCTACGAATACGACCCCTGCGACCTGGCCAAGGCCCGCGAGTTGCACACCCGCGCCAGCACCGGCGAATACCGCAAGGCGCCGGGCGAGGACGATGCCAGCATCGCCCTGGGCATCACCGGCTACAAGGGCCGCGTGCACATCAACTTCGGCGCCGAACTGGAGGGCGAGTTCAGCGACGCCAAGCAGTTGGCCGCCGAACTGGACCGGCAGATCCTCGGCAACTACCGTCTGTTCCCGGTGCACTACCTGGCCTACGAGATGAGCGAGAACCGCGACCCGGACCTCGCCGTCCCCACGGCCGAGAGCCTGTTCGGCAGCGAAGAACTGGAGAAGGCGCGCAAGGAATGGAACCGCCGCCTGGAGCAATGCCCGGCCGAGCAGCGCCCCTGGCTGGTGCTGCAATACGCCAACCCGGTACTCAACCAATACCGGATCAAGCAGCAATCCTGAAGACGAAAGCCCGGCGCCGCCGGGCTTCTCCATCGGGCAACGGCTTCGAACCCGCAGACGGTTATCCGCGTGCGGTTCGGCTCGCCGAGGCAGGCCCTCTCAGAACCGCGTGCTGGCCCAGCTGACCAGCAGCGCCAGGCCCAGGCAGGCGGCGCCGAATCGGTAGAAGAACAGGTTGATCCGCAGGATCGCCTCGTCCATCGGCAATGCCTCCTCCCCCGCCTCGCCCTCCGCGGCCCAGCGCGCCAGGGCGCGACGCTCGCGTGCGCGGGTGGCCAGCAGCAGCCAGGCGCCGGCGACACCGAAGAACAGCGCAAGGCCGTTCACGGCCTGCGCGGGATGGGCGAGGAACAGCGCCCACAAGGCTTGCAAGGACATCGATAACCTCCGCAACAGGACAACACGCCGGGGCTACCGAGTAACGCCTTGGGTGAGCTGATGACAGGACGGACCGTCGGGGACGGCGGGGAAGGACTGGTCGAATTCTATCCAGAATGCATGAGCGACGGCCAGCGACGACCGGGTTGTCGCGACGAAGCGCAGCGGTTAGCAGCAATCCGTCTAAAAAAGGCGCGGCCTCGCCAGCGTGACCGGCTAGTCTGAAAGTGCTTTGCCGGTCACAGAACCCCACCCAGGCAAACGACAACACAGGAGAGTCGTCATGCTGGAAACCGCACCCCACGAACATAACTATCTGATCGACCACCTGGACGAGATCGAGGCCGTGATCGTCGATCTTTCCTTCAATGTCCAGGACGACCGCTGGCTGGTGTACTGCACCGCCTGCGGCCATGAACACCTCGACCTGCCTGAGACCGACGAACGCATCAGCATCGGCGAGCCGGACCCGTTCCACCAGGCCGCCTGAGTTTCCCGAGCGCATGAAAAAGCCCGGCATCCGCCGGGCTTTCTCGTTACCGCCGGCTCATTGCTGGCCGAGGGTCTGAGCGATGGTCGGGTCCTTGAACACGCGGGTCAGGGCGTCGCTGAGCACCTCGCTGACCAGCTTGCTGTTGGTCGCCTGGTTCGGCGCCATGCCGAAGCGCTGGTTCAGCGAGGCGCCGTAGCGACCGGTGTAACGCCGGCTGCTGTTCTGCACGTCGGCGCGGAAGGTTGCGGTGATGTCGGCCTGGGTGACGTAGACGCCGTCCTTCGGCGACTGGTACTTCAGCTCGGCCAGGGTCAGGGTCAGTTGCGGCGCGTTGTAGGCGTTGGCCGAAGGCGTGTAGCCGAGCAGGCGCACGGCCGTCTCGGCCTGGGCCTGGAGCTTGGGCACCACGTCCTCGCTACGGACGGTCAGGGTGCTGGTATCGGCGTAGAGGCCGCCGCGGGTGCCCAGGGACGGGCCGGGACGGCCATCGACCACCTTGACCACCACCGGCTGGCCATGGCCGACGGCGGTCAACGGTCCTTTAAGGACCGGTTGCGGGTCCAGTTGTTGCGGGCTCAGGGCGCAGCCGCCGAGAACCAGGGCGCTTGCGGTCATCAGGCTGAGCAACAGGCGATGCAGCATGCTCATCTCTCCATGGGTTGGGCACGAATGGCCGGCAGTATAACGGCGCCGCGAAGGCACCGCAGCATTGCCTTGGACGTTCGCCACGGGGCGCGGTTCCTCGCCTGTGGCAGGTGGCGCAGGGCACGCATGCCCGGCGTTTGGCAGATACGGCGCGGCGGATTGTCCCAGGGGGCTTTCGCCGGCGGGCACTTCGTGACCGGGAATGGGAAAAAAGTCTAAGGAGCGGGGTATTTTTTGATTTTCACCGTTATAATCGCCCCCCGATTATAAGGACGCCTCCTGATCGGGTTCCGGCCCCCGCGCCATCCCCCCACAGAGAGCCGCCAGTAGAGCGCTGCCCCATGAGGCAGACGCCCTGAAACGCCTGTAGCGAGTTTTTCGGCAAGGAATGCCGCATGACCCCGCACGATTCTGCGAAGGCATGCCCGCGACAGACGAGCCCTTCCGGCCCATGTCTCCAAAAGAGCGTGGATCGAAGGTATTTCACTACTTCACGAGAGTGTGGCGAGCAATGAAGAGTTTTGCGTCGGTAAGTGCGCCATTAGCGCTTGAAACAGCCCCCCGCAGACGCGACCGCAGCGGATACCTCATGACCAGAGCCTGACGGCCCGTTCCGTCGCGAATGTGCTTGCACGACCGGATGCCCGCATGGGCCAGCCAGGCTGCCAGATCGCCAGCCCCGCGCCCGGCATCCATAGGCGATGACGCCCGGCGTCCCGCCGTTGTTGCGAAGAAT
The DNA here is from genome assembly GCF_026428275.1 of Pseudomonas sp. B111. Taxonomy (NCBI): domain Bacteria; kingdom Pseudomonadati; phylum Pseudomonadota; class Gammaproteobacteria; order Pseudomonadales; family Pseudomonadaceae; genus Pseudomonas; species Pseudomonas sp. B111. Next base: position 6,609,159 of record NZ_CP097857.1, read on the forward strand.
CGGACATGACGGCTCCCTCCGCCGCTGCCTGCCGGCCCGTACCGGCCTCGGCCCTGCCCCGTCTGTCGTCAATTTGGTGCTGAAGATTTTGGAGAAGCGTTAATGGCGCAAAACGATCACGAAACAGTCGACATGCTGCTGGTAGGCGCCGGCATCATGAGCGCGACCCTGGCGGTCCTGCTCAAGGAACTCGACCCCAACCTGAAGATGGAAGTCGTCGAACTCCAGGAGTCCGGCGCGATCGAAAGCTCCAACCCGTGGAACAACGCGGGCACCGGCCACGCCGGCCTGTGCGAGCTGAACTACACCCCGCAGTCGGCCGACGGCAGCATCGACATCAAGAAAGCCGTGGGCATCAACACCATGTTCGAGGTGTCGAAGCAGTTCTGGTCGCACCTGGTCGCCAAGGGCACCTTCGGCTCGCCGAAGACCTTCATCAACCCGGTACCGCACCTGAGCTTCGTGCGCGGCAGCGAAGGCATCGCCTACCTGAAGAAGCGCTTCGAATCGCTGACCAAGCACCACGCTTTCGAGACCATGGTCTACTCCGAGGACAAGGCCACCCTCGCCGAGTGGATGCCGCTGATGATGCCGGGTCGTCCGGCCGACGAAGCGATCGCCGCGACCCGCGTCGAGGGCGGTACCGACGTCAACTTCGGCGCCCTGACCAACCAGCTCCTGCAACACCTGGCGCAACAGCCTGGCGCGCAGATCCGCTACAACCAGAAGGTCACCCACCTGCGCCGCGCCGATAACGGCTGGCGGGTCACCGTCAAGGACACCCGCAACGGCGGCGACCGCGAGATCCAGGCACGCTTCGTCTTCCTCGGCGCCGGCGGCGGCGCCCTGCCGCTCCTGCAACTTTCCGGCATCCCGGAAGGCAAGGGCTTCGGTGGTTTCCCGGTGAGCGGCCAGTGGCTGCGCTGCGACAACCCGGAAATCGTCAAGCAGCACCAGGCCAAGGTCTACAGCCAGGCCGAGGTCGGCTCGCCGCCGATGTCCGTGCCGCACCTGGACACCCGCGTGGTGGACGGCAAGAAATCCCTGCTGTTCGGCCCCTATGCCGGTTTCTCCACCAAATTCCTGCGCCATGGCTCGTTCCTCGACCTGCCGCTGTCGGTACGCCCGGGCAACATCCTGCCGATGCTCTCGGTGGCCCGCGACAACATGGACCTGACCCGCTACCTGATCGGCCAGGTCATGCAGTCGCCGGAACAGCGCCTGGAAGCCCTGCGCAAGTTCTACCCCGAAGCCAGGGCCGAGGACTGGCGCCTGGAAGTCGCCGGCCAGCGTGTGCAGATCATCAAGAAAGATCCGAAGAAAGGCGGCATCCTGCAGTTCGGCACCGAGCTGGTGGCCGCCCACGACGGCTCCATCGCCGCCCTGCTGGGCGCCTCGCCGGGCGCCTCGGTGACCGTCTCGATCATGCTCGGCCTGATCGAGCGCTGCTTCCCGGAGCAGGCCCGCTCGCCGGAGTGGAGCGCCAAGCTGAAGGAAATCTTCCCGGCTCGCGAGAAAGAGCTGGAAAGCGACGCCGAGCTGTACCGCAGCGTCAGCAGCCGTTGCAGCGAGGTGCTGGAACTGACCGCGAAGAACGACGTGCAGGCCCCGGTCAACGCCGAGTGAGCCGCGCGCTACGGAACAAGCCGCCTTCGGGCGGCTTTTTCATTTGCGGAGTCAGGCGCCGGCCTCGCAATTGATCATCCAGGACACCCCGAAACGGTCCACCAGGGTACCGAAACAGGGCGACCAGAAGGTCTTGCCCAACTCCAGCTCGACCCGCCCGCCGTCCTCCAGCAAGGCGTCATAGCAGCGCCGCGCCTGCTGCGGGTCGCGGGTATTCAGTGAAAGGGAAATCCCGGAGATCGGCTGCAACGCCGGCCCGTGCCCGTCCGAGGCCATGATCTGGCTGTCGCCGATCTGCAGGTTGGCGTGCATCACCTTGTCGCACCAGCCTTCCGGCACCACCACCGGACCGGGCGCCTCGTCGAAACGGAACAGGAAACTCACCCTGGCACCGATGGCGTGTTCATAGAAACGCAGGGCCTCTTCGCAACGGCCGTTGAAGCAGACGTAGGGCTGGACGTACATGGGAACCTCGGCAGGCTGTTTTTCCTGTGAGTGTAGAAAAGCAGCAGCCTCTCGCAGAGCGAATAAAGCAGTCCTGGCCATTCGCCCCCCCCTGTCTCCCTGGCGCTCCGCAATGCGAGAAGGCCCGTTGCCTATCGTCCCTTGCCACCGCCAGCCGTCATTCGGGTGCTGGCGTTCGCCGACGGGTGGGATTCTTCGGCGGGCCGCGCAACGAAAAAGCCCGCCGAAGGGCGGGCTTTTCACCGCATGGCCGGCTCAGGCGCCCTTGGCCGCCTGCAGCGCTTCGATGTAGGGCGCGGCCTGGCGCTGGTCGGCGACCAGGGCGACGAAGTCGTTGCCCTTGGCGTCGCGCGCATCGAGATCGTAGCCGGCCTCGCGGAAGAAGGTGAGGAAGCGCTCGAAGTCGTCGATGCGCAGGCCGCGATAGGCCTTGATCAGCTTGTGCAGCGAGGGGGGCGTGTCGTCGGCCGGCTCGACGCCGAGGAACAGCTTGATCGACTCGTCACTGATCTCTTCGCCAATGATCTGTTTCTTGTCTTTGCGCATCGCTTTCTCTCAACGGCTCTGGGGCCGGGCTCGCCCGGCGCGGGATAAGGCCAGGCAGTTTACTCCCGGCGCGCGGCGAGGCTCAACGCGCGCGTACCGCGCCGGTGTGCAGGTCGGCCCAGACATGGCCGTTGGGATAGGCGAGGAACTGGCAATAGACCGTCTGGTTGCGCAGCAGGTCGAGCAACGCCGGGTACTGCGCCAGCGGGTAGTTGAGCGTGAGGGTGCGGGTCCCGGCATCGTAGAGCGGCTTCTTCAGGCTCTTGCCTTCGCTGTCGAACTGGATCAGCACCTGGGCCAGGGTCGCGCCCTTGCTCAGCGGCTTGCCCTTCAGGCGCAGCAGGGTCGGCGTGGTGATCGGGATCGGCTGCTGGTTGGACTGCCGCTGGTTGCCCAGCACCACGCTGTACTCGGTGATCTGGATCAGTTGCTGCTGCTCCGGCGCCTCCTGGCGCAACTGGCCGTCGTCGGGCGGCAGGAAGCGCGCGTGCATCGGGGGATTCTCGGCGCCCAGGCCGGCCAGACTGACGAACAGGAGCAGGGAGCCGCACAGGCTACGGGCGAACATCGGGACCTCCGGACAGGGCGAGCCGGCACTCTAGCATGGCTGCCGACCCGCCGCCGAAGCGCTCAGGCGAACTGGGCGCGCATCCAGTCCCGGTAGGCCGGCGCATCGGCGCTGCCTTCGGCAGGCGCCCAACTGGCGAACTCGCCTTCGCCGAGCGGGCGGTAAGGCCCGGCCTTGCATTCGAACAGGATGCTGTCCGGCTCCAGCACCACCAGGGCATGGAACACCCCGGGCGGCAGGTCGACACCGGGGCAGTCCCCAGCGGCGCTCAACTCGCGCTTGTCGAGGAGTTCCCCGTCCTCGGCGAAGACCAGCAGGCCGAGACGGCCCTTGAGCACGATCAGCGCCTCGGCCTTGCCCGCATCCAGGTGCCGGTGCGGCGGGATGTAGGTATTCGGCTGGAGGCCCACTGCCATGCGGTGGCAGGGCTCCTCCATGCGGTGGAAGTTGTGATGCTGGCGACCACGCGGCGCGTTGCCCGCCCCGCTCGCCAGTTCGGCGAACAATTGCTGGTCGAGGTAGCGCGGTCCGGCCATCTCAGAGCCCCTTGACCGCGAAGATGCCCGCGGCGTTGCGCCAGTAGCCCTTGTAGTCCATGCCGTAGCCGAACACGTAGCGGTCGGCGCAGTAGAGGCCGGTGAAGCTGGCCTTGAGGTCGGGCCGGGCCTTGCGCTCATGTTCCTTGTCCACCAGTACGGCGGTGTGCACCGCGCGTGCGCCGGCATGCTTGCAGAAGTCGATGATCGCCGAGAGGGTGTGCCCTTCGTCGAGGATGTCGTCGATGATCAGCACGTCACGGTCGATGAAGGAGATTTCCGGCTTGGCCTTCCAGAACAGTTCGCCGCCGGAGGTCTCGTTGCGGTAACGGGTCGCATGCAGGTAGGACAGTTCGAGGGGGAAGTCGAGCAGCGGGAGCAGCTTGCCGGAGAAGATCAGGCCGCCGTTCATCACGCAGAAGACCACCGGGTTGGTCTCGCCGAGATCGCGGTTGATCGCCTCGGCGACGCGACCGATGGCTGCCTCGACCTCGTCGTTGTTGAACAGGCAGTCGGCTTCCGCCATGACTTGGCGGATGTGCGCGAGATCGACGGACATGGTGCTTCTCCCTGGCTGGGCTGAGAAAAAGTCGGCAAAGGTACTCATCCGGTCGCCATCGGGCAACCCCCGGCGGTCGAGTGCGAATCAGAATAATGGTCCAGACTGTGCGGAATGCATTACGCTAGCGCAATTTTTTTGCCCGCCCCCGTTGGAGACAGTCGCCCATGCCCGTACATGAGATCCGCCACCCCCTCATCCGCCACAAACTGGGCCTGATGCGCCGTGCCGATATCAGCACCAAGAACTTCCGCGAACTGGCCCAGGAAGTCGGCGCCCTGCTGACCTACGAGGCGACCAAGGACCTGCCCCTGGAACAGTACGAAATCCCCGGATGGGCCGGCCCGGTGACGGTGGAGAAGATCTCCGGGAAGAAGATCACCGTGGTGCCGATCCTGCGCGCCGGCATCGGCATGCTCGACGGCGTGCTCAGCCTGATTCCCGGCGCCAAGGTCAGCGCGGTCGGCGTCGCCCGCAACGAAGAGACCCTGGAAGCACGCACCTACCTGGAAAAACTGGCGCCGGACATCGCCGAGCGCCGCTCGCTGATCATCGACCCGATGCTCGCCACCGGTGGCTCGATGGTCGCCACCATCGACCTGCTGAAGAAGGCCGGCAGCAAGGAAATCCGCGCCATGGTGCTGGTCGCCGCCCCCGAGGGCATCGAGGCGGTACGCAAGGCCCACCCGGACGTGATCATCTATACCGCCTCGATCGACGAGAAGCTCGACGAGAACGGCTACATCATTCCGGGCCTGGGCGACGCCGGCGACAAGATCTTCGGTACCAAGCAGAAGGAAGCCTGAACATGGGCGATGCCTTCCAGGAGCCGCTCTGGCGCCAGGTGCTGTCAGGCGCGCAGATGCTGTTCGTCGCCTTCGGCGCGCTGGTGCTGATGCCGCTGATCACCGGTCTGGATCCCAACGTCGCGCTGTTCACCGCCGGCCTCGGGACCCTGCTGTTCCAATTGGTGACCGGGCGCCAGGTACCGGTGTTCCTCGCCTCCAGCTTCGCCTTCATCACCCCGATCATCCTCGCCAAGGGCCAGTTCGGCCTGGCCGCGACCATGGGCGGGGTGGTCGCCGCCGGCTTCGTCTACACCTTCATGGGCCTGGCGGTGAAGATCAAGGGCACCGGCTTCATCGATAAACTGCTGCCGCCGGTGGTGATCGGCCCGGTGATCATCTCGATCGGCCTGGCGATGGCGCCGATCGCGGCGAACATGGCGATGGGCAAGGCCGGCGACGGCAGCGAGCTGCTGCCGTACCGCACCGCGATGATGATCTCGATGCCGGCGCTGCTCACCACCCTGGTGGTGGCGGTATTCGGCAAGGGTATCTTCCGCCTGGTGCCGATCATCGCCGGCGTGCTGGTCGGCTTCGCCCTGTCGTTCGTCTTCGGCGTGGTCGACACCGCCGCAATCGTCGCCGCACCCTGGCTGGAACTGCCGAAATTCACCGCGCCGGAATTCAACTGGCAGGCGATCCTGTTCATCGTCCCGGTGGCCCTGGCCCCGGCCATCGAGCATATCGGCGGGGTCATCGCGGTGGGCGGCGTCACCGGCCAGGACTACCTGAAGAAGCCCGGCCTGCACCGCACCCTCCTTGGCGACGGCCTGGCCACCTCGGCCGCCGGCCTGTTCGGCGGACCGCCCAACACCACCTACGCGGAAGTCACCGGCGCAGTGATGCTGACCAAGAACTACAACCCGAAGATCATGACCTGGGCGGCGGTGATCGCCATCACCCTGGCCTTCGTCGGCAAGTTCGGCGCGATCCTGCAAAGCATCCCGGTACCGGTGATGGGCGGCATCCTCTGCCTGCTGTTCGGCACCATCGCCTCGGTCGGCATGAACACCCTGATCCGGCACAAGGTCGATCTCTCGGAAGCGCGCAACCTGGTGATCGTCTCGGTGACCCTGGTGTTCGGCATCGGCGGCGTGCTGATCGGCAGCGGTACCGGTCCCGACGACATCGGCCTGAAGGGCATCGCCCTGTGCGCCATCGTCGCCATCGTCCTCAACCTGCTGCTGCCGGGCAACGACGGCTGGCAGAACAAGGCGCTCGACGAACAGCACAAGGATTCGCACTGAAACCAACGGGCGGAACACTTCGCTGTTCCGTCCGTATTCCACCCGCCTCGTTATTTTCAAATCATGTAGTCAATCGCTTACTACTTTGTAATTAAACTTCCTTGCATTTCCCAAATAACCACGCCATCTGACTAGCAGAGATTTACTCGCGCTGCTATATAGCCAGTCAAACATGACTGACTAGCCGCTCTGCGCCGCACCCGGCGCGTCGTCAGCCATGAACTTCGAGTTTGGCGGATATATAAGGCCGATCATTTAAAGTCGTGGGAACTTTATTTATCCGCCAACGTCCTTCTGCGCCACCGACATTCATTATCGACAGGAAGTTAGAGATGAATAAACGCACTCCGGCAGTCTTGTTGTTCTGTGCCTGCGCCAGCCTGCTGGGCACCGCCCAGGCCGCCGGTACGCTAATCGGCCAGGTCGGCGTGCAGATGGTCATCGGTGCCGGCTGCACCATCATCAACGGCAGCGTCAGCGGCGGTATCAACCAGTGGGGAACCCTGGACTTCGGCAGCCATTCCGACCTCACCAACGTGGTCGACGCGCAGACCGTCGGCACCAGCGGCAATATCCAGATCCAGTGCAGCACCGGCCTGACCCCGAGCCTGACGGTGAACGCAGGCTTGCACGCCAGCGGCGGCCAGCGCTACATGCAGAACACCACCACCAGCAGCAGCACCATCGCCTACAACATCTATTCGGACGCCGCGCGCAGCGCGCTGATCCAGGCCAACACACCGGTGGACATCTCCTCGGTCTCCACCGGCACCGCGGTCAACATCCCCCTCTATGGCCGCGTGGTGCCCACCGGACAAAGCACGCCCACGCCGACGGCGGGGACCTACACCGACACCCTGCTGGTCACCATCGCCTGGTAAGACGCGCCGCCAGGCGCGGCGCCGGGCAGCATGGTCCTGGGGGGACCGATGAGCCTGAACCGCTACTTCACCGGAGGACTGCTCTGCCTGCTCGGCTGCAACCCGGCAAACGCGCAGACCGCCACCATCGTCCTGAGCGCCACGCTGCTCCCGGCCTGCGAGGCAGGTAGCGTCGGCAGCGGCGGCGCGATCACCTTCGGCACCCTCGACTTCGGCCAGTACGCCTCCCTGAACAACGCCATCAGCGCCACCAGCCAGCAAGGCGCAGGCTCCATCCGGGTCAAGTGCGTCAGCGGCCAGACCTATGCGATCACGCTCGACGGCGGGCTCTACGGCAGCGTCGCCACGCGGCGCATGGCGAACATCGCCAACACCGCCCTCACCCTGACCTACAACCTGTACAGCGACCGCCCCGGCGGCATCGTCTGGGACAACACCACCGGCGTTGCCGCCACCGGCAACGGCAACGACCAGTGGTACCCCATCTACGGCCTGGTGCCGGCACAGACCACGCCGGTCGCCGGGACCTACCGCGACACCGTCAACGTGACCATCAGCTGGTGATGCCGATGTCCAGCCGGCATCTACTCCTGTCGCTTCTCCTGCTCCCGCTGCCGAGCCTGGTCGCGCATGCCGATCCATCGCCGATCAGCCGCGCCTTCCAGGTCCAGGCGGTGGTCGCCAACGGCTGCGCCTTCGGCACCGCCATCAGCGACAACGCCTATGACCTCGGCACCCTGAGCTTCGGCACCCTCGGCAACCTGGCCAGTCCGGTTAACGTCGCCAGCAGCTCCGGGGCCGGCTCCATCGTCCTGACCTGCACTCCGGGAATGACCGTCTCCGTCGCCCTCGACTACGGGATCAATGGCGGCAGCAGCAACCAGCGCTACCTGAAGCGGGTGAGCGGTAACGAGACCCTCGCCTACCAGCTCTACCAGGATGCCGCCTACTCCCAGGTCTGGGGCAACGGGGCACTCGCGCGGACCATCGCCAACTTTCCCGCCAGCACCCAGACCTACACGGTATACGCGCGCCTGTTCGCGGTCGGCAGCCTGCCGTCCGCCGGCAACTACCGCGATACCGTCACCGTCACCCTTTCGTTCTGAGCCGTCATGGAGGATCACATGCCCAGTCCACACCTACCTCTCCGCCCCGGCCGCTGGCTTGCGGCGCTGCTGGCGCTGTTCCTGGGCGGCCCGGCACAAGCCGCCAGTGCGGTGCTGATCTGGCCGATCAACCCGGCCATCGAAGCCGACCAACCGGCCACGGCGCTGTGGCTGGAGAATCGCGGCAAGCAACCGGTGGTCCTGCAGGTGCGCGTGCTCGGCTGGTCCCAGGCGGATTTCCAGGACGTCTATCGCAACCAGCAGGCAGTGATTCCCAGCCCGCCCTTCGTCAAGGTCGAGCCGGGCCGCCGGCAACTGGTCCGGCTGATCCGCCAGGGCGGCCAGCCCAGCACGCCGGAGGACGCCTACCGGGTGCTGATCGACGAAGTGCCCGACGGCAGCGCGGGGCAGACGCAACGAAGCCCCGGTCTCGCCCTGCAGTTCCAGATGCGCTATTCGGTACCGCTGTTCGTCAGCGCCGACGGCGTCTGGACCCAGCCGCGCAGCGATGTCGAGCGCGACCCGGCCGACGCGACCCGGCCGAAGCTGGCCTGGCGGCTGGTCGAGGAACAGGGCAAGCGTTACCTGCAGGTGCGCAACGAGGGTAGCGTGCACGCCCGCCTGAGCCATGTCCGCTGGGAGGGCAACGGCCGCAGCCTGGCGCTGCTGGACGGCCTGCTCGGCTACGTGCTGCCCGGCCAGCAGATGCGCTGGCCGCTGCCGCCGGGGCTGCTGCCGGACGCCGGCATGACCCTGAAACTGCAACTGGCGGACAACGACGCGCCGATCAGCGTTCCCGGGTACTGAGGCGGACGTCGGTCCCGTGCCTCGCCCGTGTCAGCGGCGCTCTCGCCGCCACCGCTCGCTACTGATCGGCCTGGCGCTGCTCTCCCCTGTCCATGCGGCGGACTACCTGGCCGGACTGCCGCCGCCGCAACCCGCTCCGTCCGGCGGCGGCGGCAACGTCCTCTACTACCTGGAACTGGTGATCAACGGCCGCGACAGCGGCCAGGTGGTGCCGGTCAACGCCGCCGATGGCCATTACCTGCTCGACGCCGCGGCCCTGCGCGAAGCCGGCGTGCGCCTGCCTGGCAACCCCGCCGGACAGGTCGCGGTGGATGCCCTGCCCGAGGTCCGGGCGGACTATGACAGCGCCAGCCAGCAACTGCACCTGCAAGTGCCGCCGGACTGGCTGCCGGAGCAGCGCTTCGACGATCCCGGACTGGTCGCCCGCGCCCCGGCGCGCAGCAGCCTCGGCGCGCTGTTCAACTACGACCTGTACTACTCGGCCCCCGCCGACGGCGCCACGCCCTGGCTTTCCGCGCTGCTCGAGCAACGTCTGTTCGACGGCTTCGGGGTGATCTCCAACACCGGCGTCTACACCCGCTATTTCGGCGACGCCGACAACCTCGACAGCCGCTACCTGCGCTACGACACCTACTGGCTGTACAACGACGAACGCAACATGCACAGCTACCAACTGGGCGACTACGTCAACGGCGCGCTGAACTGGACCACCCCGGTACGCATGGGCGGCTTTCGCTTCGCCCGCAACTTCGGCGTACGTCCGGACCTGGTCACCTATCCGCTGCTGCGCTTCGACGGCCAGGCCGCCGTACCCAGCACCGTCGACCTGTTCATCAACGGCTACAAGGCCAGCAGCGCCGACCTGCAGCCCGGTCCCTTCGCCATCAGCAACGTGCCGTATATCAACGGAGCCGGCGAAGCCACGGTGGTGACCACCGACGCCCAGGGCCGACAAGTGGTGACCAGCCTGCCGTTCTACGTATCCAACACCCTGCTGGCGCGCGGCCTGAGCGATTTCGACCTGTCCGTCGGGCGTCTGCGCGACGACTACGGCCTGCGCAACTTCTCCTATGCCGACAATGCCGCCAGCGGCATCTACCGCTACGGCGTCAGCGACCGCCTGACCCTCTCCACCCACGCCGAGGCCGCCAGCGACCTGCGCCTGCTCGGCATCGGCGGCGACATCGCCGTGGCCACCTTCGGCACCCTCAGCCTGGCGGCCAGCGGCAGCGACGGCCAGGGCGACAGCGGCCAGCAATACCTGCTCGGCTACTCCTACTATTCGCGACGGCTCGGCCTCAGCCTGCAACACATCGAGCGCAGCGCCGGCTATGGCGACCTCGGCACCCTGGACGGCGAGTACCAGTTGAGCCGGCGCACCGACCAGGCTACCGCCAGCCTGACCTTCGACGAGCAGGGCACCATCGGTACCGGCTACTTCGACATCCGCGCCCGCGACGGCAGCCGCACGCGCCTGGCCAACCTCTCCTACAGCCGCCCGATCGACAGCCGTAGCAGCGTCTACCTGGCGCTGAACAAGGATCTCGACGGCGACGGCTACAGCGCGCTGATGCAACTGGTGATTCCCTTCGACATCAACGGCCTGCTGAACATCGGCGTCACCCGCGACAGCGACCGGCGCTACAGCGAGCGGGTGATCTGGAGCCGCTCCACGCCGAGCCAGGGCGGCCTCGGCTGGAACCTCGGCTATGGCGGCGGCGCCAGCCGCTACCAGCAGGCCGACCTGACCTGGCGCATGCAGAACGTGCAACTGCAGGGCGGCCTCTATGGCGAGACCGGCAACTACACGCGCTGGGCCGATCTCAGCGGCTCGCTGGTATGGATGGACAACGCCGTGTTCGCCAGCAACCGGATCAACGACGCCTTCGTCCTGGTCAGCACCAAGGGTTATCCACAGGTGCCGATCCGCTACGAGAACCAACTGATGGGCAGCACCGACGACAACGGCCACCTGCTGGTGCCCTGGGTCGCGGCCTACTACCCGGCGAAGTTCCAGATCGAGCCGCTGGACCTTCCGGCCAACGTCAGCGCGCCCGAAGTCGAGCAGCGCGTGGCGGTACGCCAGGGCAGCGGCCTGCTGCTGGATTTCCCGATCCGTGCCGTGGTCGCCGCCAGCATCAGCCTGGTGGACGAGCGCGGCGAACCGCTGCCGCTGGGCAGCCGGGCCGAAGAAACCGGCAGCGGCCAGCGCGCCAGCGTCGGCTGGGACGGCCAGGTCTATTTCGAAGGATTGCAAAGCGACAACCAGCTACGCGTGGTCCGCCCCGACGGCCGGGCCTGCCAGGCACGCTTCCGCCTGGACACGCGCAAACCCACCGTCAGCCAGGTCGGCCCGCTGACCTGCTCGGCCCCCATCGGAGATACGCCATGAGCCGCCACTCCACGTCTGCCTGCCTGCTCGGCTTCGCTACGCTCTGCGCCAGCCCGTTGCTGCTCGCCGCCTGCACCACCAGCTCCGGCACCGGCAATTTCGGCAGCCTGAGTTCGTTCACCGTGGCCAGCACCGCACAGACCATCACCGGCACCACCGGCTTCAAGTGCACCGGCAGCCTGTTGTCGATCCTCAGCACCAACACCATCGACGCGACCATCGCCAGCACCGCCAATCCGCTGGGCACCACGCCGCGGCTGTACAATGCCGCCAGCGGCACCTACCTGCCCTACAGCATCTGCAAGGACAACGGCTGCGGCACCGTCTACAACGTCGGCTCGACGGTACGCTGGAGCAGCACCACCTTCCTCGGCATCCTCGGCCTGTTCAACGCCACCGACGGCAGCCTGCCGCTGTACCTGCGCACCGCCACCGGGGTGACCCTGCCGGCCGGCACCTATACCGATACCATCGGCCTGAACTGGGCCTGGCACCTGTGCGCGGCGGGCATCGGCCCAGTCTGCGTATACGACGACGGCACCGCCAGCAGCAGCGTCAACGTTACCCTGACGGTGCTCAAGGACTGCTTCATCGACAGCGCTCCGGACCTCAGCTTCGGCAGCGCCGCGCTGGTCTCGGCCTTCACCGCGGTGAACCAGAACATTGGCGTGCGCTGCACCCTGAACGCCACCTATACCATCGGCTTCGACAACGGCAACAACTTCAGCGGCGGCTGGCGGCGAATGCTCAGCGGCACCAACGCGATCCAGTACAACCTCTACAAACCGGGCGACTCGACGGTCTGGACCACCAGCAACACCCAGGCAGGCACCGGTAGCGGCGCCGCGCAGAACGTGCCGTACCGGGCCATCGTCAACCCGGCACAGGGCAACGTCCCCGCCGGTACCTACAGCGATACCGTGCGGGTCATCCTCACCTACTGAGTCAGGCCGGCTGCCGGGACGCCTTCCAATCCTCGCCGCCCTCGCCTTCCCGTCGCAGGCTCCAGTCCTTCAGGTGCTCCAGGCTGGCGCGATAGGGCTTGAGGCCGATCCCCAGCAGGACCACCGCGCCGAGCACCGCGGCCAGGGTCACCAGCAGCAGCGAGTAGCGCAGCGCCATGTCGTCGGCGAAGACGAAATCGGTGACCAGCGCCACCGCCGTCGGGCCCACGCCGAGACCGAACAGGGTGACCACGAACAGGTAGATCGCCGAGGCCTGGCCGCGCATCGAGTTGGGCATGATCTCCTGGATCGCCGCCGGGGCCACGCCGAAAGGCATGCTCAGGAAGAACACCGTCGGCGCCATCAGCGCCGCCGCCCAACTGGCGTTGTCCAGCAGCGGGTAGACCAGGGTGAAGGGAATCACCGCCCAGGCGGCGAGCAGCCCGACGCGCATGTTCGCGTCGCTGCGCCCGCGCTTCGCCCAGTAGTCGGCCAGGCGCCCGCCGAAGACGATGCCGAGACAGCCGAACACCGCGACGATGCTGCCGTAGACCACCCCGACATGACCGGCGTCCCAGCCGTGGGTGCGGACGAAGAAGGTCGGCACCCAGGCGCCGCTGCCGTAGCCGGCGAAGGACAGGCAGGCGAAACCGAAGTTGTGGCAGAGCACGGTCTTGCGGTTGGCCCGCAGGTAGGCGCCGACCTCGCCCAGCGGCACCGCCACGCCTGCGCCGACTCCGCGCCGGGCCGGCTCGCGGATCGCCAGCAGCAACAGGCAGAAGAGCACGCCGGCGGCGCCGAGGATGAGGAAGATCAGTTGCCACGGGCGCACCTCGCCGAACAGCGGCAGGTGCACGTCGCCCTGGGCCGAGGCGAACTTGATCACCAGCCCGCCGAGCAGGAAGGCCAGCCCCGAGCCCAGGTAGATGCCCATCGAGTAGACGCTGATCGCCGTCGCCCGACGCTCGCGCGGGAAGCTGTCGGCGATCAGCGAATAGGCCGCTGGCGACAGCGCCGCCTCGCCGACCCCGACGCCGACCCGGAAGGTGAGGAATTGCCAATAGCTGCGCGCCAGACCGCAGGCCGCGGTCATCGCGCTCCACACCAGCACGCCGAACAGGATCAGGCCGCGCCGGCTGCGGTTGTCGGCCATGCGTCCGAGCGGGATACCGCAAAGGGTGTAGAACAGGGCGAAGGACAAGCCCATCAGCAGGCTCATTTCCGTGTCGCTGATGGCCAGGTCGCGGCGGATCGGGCCGACCAGCAGGTTGAGGATCTGCCGGTCGATGAAGGACAGCACATAGGCGACCATGAGGATCGCCACCGTGGTCCAGGCCGCAAGGTTGGAGGGATAGCCGTTATTGTTGTTATGCATGCCGAACTCCTGGACGCCGCCGAAGCGGCGGATGCGAAGGGAGGGTCGACAGGCAGGATAAGCCGGCAACATCCGGGCTTATACCCAGGGCAAGGGACTATAGAACTGCTGAATGCGGGAAGCGGGTTCCGGCGAATGACCGCCAGGTCATGCGCCGCCGCGTGCGCTCAGAGCCTGTCCAGCATCTCGCGAGCTGGGCGGGGAAGCGGAGCTGACGAGCGGCAAATGAGCGCTTCAAAGCCTTCATACCGCGCCGCGCAGCGGATCATGAACAGGCTCTCAGAGCGGCCTGGCCAGGCGCCCGCTCATCTCGGCCAGGGCGCCGACCCAGGCGGGGTGGTCGTTGAGGCAGGGAATCAGCACCAGGTCCTCGCCGCCGGCGCTGATGAACTGCTCGCGGCCGCGCATGCCGATTTCCTCCAGAGTCTCGATGCAGTCGGCGACGAACGCCGGGCACATCACCAGCAGGCGCTTCACCCCACGCTGCACCAGTTCGTCGAGCTTGGCGTCGGTATAGGGCTCGATCCACTTGGCGCGCCCCAGGCGCGACTGGAACGCCACCGACCAGCGCCCCTGCTCCAGGCCGGCGCGCTCGGCGAAGGCCTCGGCGGTGCGCAGGCACTGGCTGCGGTAGCAGAGGGCGAGGGCTTCGGGGCTGACGTTGCGGCTGTTCTCGGCCAGCAGGTCGTGGGCAGGATCCTTCACCAGCTTGCGGATGTGCCGCTCGGGCAAGCCATGGAAGCTCAGCAACAGATGGTCGTGGGGCTGCTGCAGGTACGGACGCACGCTTTCCACCAGGGCATCGAGGTAGACCGGCTGGTCGTAGAACGGCGGCAGCGTGCTGACCTCCAGGCCCAGGCGATGGGCGGCGATCACCCGGCGCACCTCCTGTTCGGCGGTGGTCGTAGTGCTGTCGGCGAACTGCGGATACAGCGGCGCCAGGGTGACCCGCCGGATACCACGGCGCGCCAGGTCGAGCAGGACCTTCTCGATGGCCGGCTGGCCGTAGCGCATCGCCAGTTCCACCGGTCCATGCGGCCAGTGCGGCTTCATCGCTTCCTGCAGGCGACGACTGAGGACGATCAGTGGCGACCCTTCGTCCCACCAGATCGAGCTGTAGGCGTGCGCCGATTCGGCCGGACGCTTGATCAGGATCAGCGACACCAGCAGGCGCCGCAGCGGCCAGGGTAGGTCGACCACGTAGGGATCCATGAGGAACTGGTCGAGATAGCGGCGGACATCCTCCACCCGGGTCGAATCCGGGGAGCCCAGGTTGAGCAACAGCAGGGCATTCTCGGTCATGCCTGATCCTTTCGTCGGGCGTCCAGGACATCGGCCAGCGCCACGTCCAGGTCGGTGAATTGAAAACGGTAGCCGGCGTCCTGCAAGCGTTGCGGCAAGGCTCGCTGGCCGCCGAGCAGCAATCCGGACATTTCTCCCAGCCCGAGGCGCAGGACGAACCCGGGGGTCGGTATCCGCGCCGGCTTGTGCAGCGCCCGGCCCAGGGCCTTGGCGAAATCGCGGTTGCGCACCGGGTTGGGAGCGCACGCATTATAGGGACCGCTGGCATCGGGCCGCCGCAAAAGAAAATCGATCAGCTCGATTTGATCCTCGATATGAATCCACGGCATCCATTGCCGGCCGTCACCCAGCGGTCCGCCCAGGCCGAGCCGGTAGAGCGGCAACAGGCGCCCGAGGAAGCCGCCCTCGGGGGCCAGCACCAGGCCGGTGCGCAACAGCACGACACGGGTGCCGAGCTTCTCCGCCTCGCGGGCGATCTGCTCCCAGGCTAGGCATAGCTCGCTGGCGAAATCCTCGCCGGCCGCCGCCCCCTCCTCGGTCACCGGGCGCTCGCCGCTGTCGCCATACCAACCCACCGCAGAACCCGATAACAGAAGGTCCGGGCGCTGCTCACGAGCGTCCAGCCATTCCACCAGGCGCTCGGTAAGGCGTACCCGGCTTTCCCACAGCAGCGCCTTGCGCTTGTGGCTCCAGGGTTTGTCCGCGATCGGCGCGCCGGCCAGGTTGACCACCGCGTCGAGCGGCTGGTCGCCGTACTCGTCGAAACGATCGATGCCGCGCACGCCGACGCCGCACAGCGATTCCACCTGCTGCGGCCGCCGGCTGAACACGGTCAGCCGGTGTCCGGCCTGTCGCCAGCGGGCGCACAGGCGGCGACCCATCAGGCCGGTACCGCCGGTCAAGAGAATGTGCATGGCTGTCTCCTCGTTTTGCCTGCGTGCCCTTTCAGTCTGGACCCTGGACATCGATCTGCCCGATGACCGTGCATCCTCCCCCCATTCCGGCGTTATCCTGTGAATGGAAGATCCGTCGGCTCCGGCCAGGGAACCCTGGCGTCGTTTTCGACTCAGCCAAGGAACAGGGCTTGCATCGCATTGGTGCCTTAGTGAACGGCGCCAGCCGTCTATTCTTCAGATAACTCGGTTGATACTTCCGAACGGAACGTCTGAAGGTTCGACAGGCCAGGAAGCGCGCCATCGGCGCGACGCAAGGTGCGCCTCGAAGCACGCGCAACACTGTACATTAAATCAAGCTTGTACAAGAAACCTGATTCGCCTGTCCAGACGCTACACAACCAGAGAGGCATGTCATGAGCGTCCCCATCGCCATCATCGGTACTGGCATCGCCGGGCTTTCCGCCGCCCACGCATTGAGATCCGCCGGCCAGACCGTACAACTGTTCGACAAGGGCCACGGCAGCGGCGGCCGCATGGCCAGCAAGCGCAGCGAGGCCGGCACGCTGGACCTCGGCGCGCAATACTTCACCGCCCGCGACCGGCGCTTCCTCGACGCCTTGCAACACTGGCGCGAGGAAGGCTGGGTGGACGAGTGGAAACCCGCTCTCTACCAATACCGCGACGGCCAGCTGAGCCCCTCCCCGGACGAGCAGCCACGCTGGGTCGGCATCCCACGGATGAGTGCGATCACCCGCGCCCTGCTCACCGATCTGCAAGTGGTCTTCTCCTGCCGCATCACCGAGGTCTTCCGCGGCAAGCAGCACTGGCACCTGCAGGACGCCGAGGGACAGAACCACGGTCCGTTCAACCAGGTCCTGATCGCCATCCCCGCTCCCCAGGCCACGCCGCTGCTGGCCAGCGTGCCGAAACTGGCGGCCACCGCCGCGAGCGTGGTCATGGAGCCGACCTGGGCGGTGGCGCTGGGCTTCCGCGAGGTACTCGACACCCCGGTGCAGGGCTGCTTCGTGCACGGCAGTCCGATCGCCTGGCTGGCCTGCAATCGCAGCAAGCCGGGGCGCGACACCGCCCTCGACACCTGGGTGCTGCACGCCACCAGCCAGTGGAGCCGGCAGCACATCGACATGGCCAAGGAGGACGTGGTCGAGCACCTGCGCTGCGCCTTCGCCGAAGTGATCGGCTGCGCCGTACCGGAAGCCGCCTTCAGCATCGCCCACCGCTGGCTCTATGCACGCCCCGCGGAGGCTCACCAGTGGGGCGCCCTCGGCGATCCCGACCTGGGCATCTACGCCTGCGGCGACTGGTGCTCCAGCGGCCGCGTCGAAGGCGCCTGGCTCAGCGGCCAGGAAGCCGCGCGGCGCCTGCTGGAACATCTCTGAGGGGATCGGGCCGTCGCCTGGCGGCCCGATGTGACAAGAAAATACCTATACAAATACATTGACCTGTACAAGATAAGTTCTAGGATGTGTCGTATGACCGCCTGGCTGTCGAGCTGCGCGCGAACCTCCTTTCCCCTCGGGAGACGACACCGATGCACGAATCTCACCCTTCCCTGACGCCCCGACTCGGCATCAGCGCCTGCCTGCTCGGCGAACCGGTGCGCTTCAACGGCGGCCACAAGCGATCCGCGCTTTGCGAGGAACTGGCGCGGCACGTCGAGTTCGTCTCCTTCTGCCCGGAACAGGCCATCGGCCTGGGCACGCCGCGCCCGGCGATTCGCCTGGAAGGCACTCCGGAAGCCGCCGAGGCGCGGAGCCGCGACGGCCTGGCGGTCGGCGGAGCGCTCGCCGAATATGCGCGGCGGGTGGCGCAACGGGCGGATACGCTGGACGGTTTCATCTTCATGCAACGTTCGCCGTCCTGCGGGCTGCAACGGGTCAAGGTCTATCCAGAAGGCGGCGGCGCGCCGCGCGCCGAAGGCCGTGGACGCTTCGCCGCAGCCCTTTGCGAAGCCTTGCCGGAGCTACCGGTGGAAGAAGAAGGCCGGCTGCACGATCCGGTCCTGCGGGAGAACTTCCTCACCCGCGTGTTCGCCCATGCCCACTGGCAGGCCCTGTGCCAGCGCGGCCTCAGCCATTCGGCCATCGTCGCCTTCCATAGCCGCTACAAGTACCAGTTGCTGGCGCATTCGCCGGAGCACTACCGCAGTCTCGGCCGCCTGCTCGGCGAAGCCGGCCATTACCAGCCGGAAGCCCTCGGCACGCGTTACTTCGGCGAGCTGATGCAGGGCCTGCGCCGCTGCGCGACCCGCGGCAGCCATGGCAACGTGTTACTGCACCTGAGCGGCTACCTGAAACGCGACCTCGCAGCCGAAGACAGGCGTGAATTGCGCGAGCTGATCGAGCAATACCGGCATGGCAGCGTGCCGCTGGTGGTACCGCTGACCCTGCTAAAGCACCACTTCCGTCGCCACCCGCATGCATACATCGCCCAGCAGACCTACCTGCAACCGCACCCGACCGAACTCGGCCTGCGCAACGCGCTCTAGGATTTCCCGATGAACTCGCCCCACCTCGAACGCGGCGGCCTGCCGATCCGCGAAGTCACTCGTCTGACCGGCGTCCATCCGGTCACCCTGCGCGCCTGGGAGCGCCGCTACGGCCTGGTGGTGCCGCAACGCACCGGCAAGGGTCACCGGCTCTACAGCGAAGAGCAGGTCGAGCGCATCCGCCGGATACTCGTCTGGCTCGAGCGTGGCGTCGCCATCAGCCAGGTGCGCGCGCTGCTGGAGCGTCCGGAGGAAACCCCGGCGGCGGATGTCGAATCCCCCTGGGAACGCCTGCACGAACAACTGCTGGACGCCATCGCCGCGCTGGCCGAGCGACGCCTCGACGATCTGTTCAACCAGGCCGCGTCGCTCTATCCGGTAGCGACCCTCTGCGAAAAGCTTCTGCAACCCTTGCTGCAGCACCTCGAACGACGCTGGCAGGGACAATTCGGCGCGCGCATGGAGCGGGCCTTCTTCTTCTCCTGGTTGCGCAGCAAGCTGGGCGCCCGCCTTTATCACCAGCAGCGGCTGCAACAGGGCGCGCCGCTGCTGCTGGTCAACCAGTCCGAGCTGTCGCTGGAACCGAACCTCTGGCTGTGCAGTTGGTTGCTCGGCAGCGGCGAGGTGCCGCTGCAGGTCTTCGACTGGCCGCTGCCACCGGCCGAACTGGCCCTGGCCTGCGAACGCCTGGAAGCTCGCGGCGTGTTGCTGTACGCCAGTCATCGCCTCAACCCGGAGCACCTGCCGCGTCTGCTGGCAGGGGTGAGCTGCCCGGTGGTGCTGGTCGGACCGGCCGTGGAGATCCAGCGCGAAGCCTTCGAAACCCTGGCGCTAGCCGGCCTGCTGCTGGCGAGCACGCCCCTGGAAGCCCGCCGCCTGCTCGGCGAACGAGGCCTGTTGAACCCATGAACGGACTTCCGATGAACCTGATCTGGTTTCGCTGCGACCTGCGAACCACCGATAACAGCGCGCTCCTCGCCGCCGCCGATGGGCGCCCTTGCGTGGCCCTCTACCTGCTCAGCCCGGCGCAGTGGCGGGAACACGACGATGCGCCCTGCAAGGTCGACTTCTGGCTGCGCAACCTGGGCGAGCTGCAACGCCAGCTCGCCGCGCTGAACATCCCGCTGCTGGTGCGCGACTGCGGCCACTGGCGGCAAGCCCCGGAAGTCATCGGCCGGCTCTGCCGGGAGCTGGGAATCGGCGCGGTACACGTCAACCAGGAATACGGGGTGAACGAGGAACGCCGCGACCAGGCCGTCGGCCAACGCCTGCGCGAACAGGGCGTGGCCTTCCACAGCCACCTCGACCAGCTGTTCTTCGCCCCCGGCTCGGTGCTGACCCGAACTGGCGGCTATTTCCAGGTGTTCAGCCAGTTCCGCAAGGTCTGCCACGAACGGCTGTACCAGGCCCTACCGGGTGTCCGCCCGCGTCCGCAGCCCCAACCACCGCACGCGCTGGCCAGCGACCCGCTGCCGGATGCCGTGCCCGCCTTCCCGCGGCCGGCCGATAGCTTGCGCCGCCTCTGGCCGGCAGGCGAAGAGGTAGCGCAGGAACGCCTGCGCGACTTCGCCGACCAGCACCTGGCCGACTACCATGAACGGCGCGACTTCCCGGCGCTTCCCGGCACCAGCCAACTGTCGCCCTACCTGGCCGCCGGCGTACTCTCGCCCAGGCAATGCCTGGACGCCGCGCTGGTTGCCAACCGCGGCGAGTTCAGCGGCGGCCAGCAAGGCGCCGCGACCTGGATCAACGAGCTGCTCTGGCGCGAGTTCTACAAGCACATCCTGGTCGGCTACCCACGGGTCTCCCGGCACCGCCCCTTCCGCGAGGAGACCGAAGCCCTGCGCTGGCGCCAGGCCCCGGCGGAACTCGAAGCCTGGCAACAGGGGCGCACCGGCATACCGATCATCGATGCAGCAATGCGCCAGTTGCTCGCCACCGGCTGGATGCACAATCGCCTGCGGATGGTGGTAGCGATGTTCCTCAGCAAGAACCTGCTGATCGACTGGCGCGAAGGCGAACGCTGGTTCATGCGCCACCTCATCGACGGCGACCTGGCGGCGAACAACGGTGGCTGGCAGTGGAGCGCATCCACCGGCACCGACGCCGTCCCCTACTTCCGCCTGTTCAATCCGCTCTCGCAGTCCGAACGCTTCGATCCACGCGGCGAGTTCATCCGCCACTGGCTGCCGGAACTGGCCGGCCTGGAGCGCAAGGCGATCCACGATCCGTCCAGCCTGGGGCTGTTCGCCGGGGTCGACTATCCACGGCCGATGGTCGACCTGAAGGCCAGCCGCGAACGGGCGCTGGCGGCTTTCCGCAACCTGCCGCCGCGCGATGGTCGCGCGTAGGGCGCGTCAGCGAGCTATCGCCTCCCGCCAAATGGCTCGCTCTTTCCATGGGGCGGTGCGGCGTGGTGGAAGAATCGCAGGCATGAAAAAGCCGGGATGAACCCGGCTTTTTTCGACCGTGCCGACTAGATCGGGATCTTGTAGAACAGGCTGTAGGACTCGATACCGTCGTTCGGCTGTTTCAGGCCGGCGTTGGAATAGTGGATCGCCCGAATGCCGACCGACTGGCCGTTGGCGAACTTCAGGCCGGCGCCGATGCGGTCTTCGAAGTTCAGGGAGGAACCCAGGTTCTGGTCGCCGACACGGGTGCCGGAGAACGCCGCCACGCCGATACCGGCCTCGATGAATGGCTTGATCGAGTCGCCGGCGAACTCATAGACGAATACCGGAGCGAACGACAGCGAATGCTTGCCGGCGCCTTCATCGCCACCTTCCCAATAGGTGTAGCCCGCATCCCAGTAGCCGGTCAGGCGCCCGGTGGAGGTCTGCCACCAGCTCTTGTCCCAATCCCAGCTCAGGCCCAGGCGATAGGTCATGCCCGACTGGCCGGTCGCACCGACGGCGGCCGAGACGTCCGCCGCCTGGGCGGAAGCCACGTGGACGGAGGAAAGTGCGGCCAGAACGGCCAGCGGAAGTAGTTTCTTCATTGAAACGTCCTTTTCGAAAGTTGCATGAAAGCCCCCGCATTCAAGCTGCGCATTATAAGAGCGCACTTACTAAAGCAGATACTAGACCAAACGCTTTAGTTCAAAAAATCGCTGTCACGTCTGCCAGGAACGACTAAACGACTAATTTTCCTACGCTTTCCGGGCTTCCCCAGAGGATCGGCAGGATCCTTTCCATCTCCTCCGGCAGCGCGCTGGTCCAGAAACGCGGCGTCGCGGCCTGGCCAGAGGCCAGTAGCGCCCGCGCCGACAATACGCGCTCCAGTTGCCGGGCGACAGCCGCTCCCGTATCGATCACTGCCATCTCCGCCGGGATCAGCTCGGCCAGCAGGGGTTTGACGAAGGGATAATGAGTACAGCCGAGGATCAGCGTATCGCAGCCCTGTTCGAGGATGGGCGCCAGCAGGCGTTCCAGCAGTGCCCGGGTTTGCGGCCCATAGAGATCGCCGGCCTCGATGCGCTCGACCAGCCCCGGACAGGGCTGGGTGAAGACCTGTACGTCGCTGGCGAAGCGGTCGAGCAAGGCGGCGAAACGCGCGCTCTTCAGAGTTCCGGTGGTGGCCAGGACGCCGACCCGACCGTTGCGGGTGGCCGCCGCGGCCGGCTTCACCGCCGGCTCCATGGCCACCAGCGGCACCTGCGGATAACGTTCGCGCAATTCCGCCGCAGCCGCTGCCGTCGCGGTATTGCAGGCCAGTACCAGAGCCTTGGCGCCCTGCTCCAGAAGGAAATCACCGATCCGCTCGCAGCGTTCGCGGATGTACTCCGCGCTCTTCTCGCCGTAGGGCACATGGGCGTTGTCGGCGACGTAGAGCAACGATTCGGATGGCAGGCGCGCACGAATCTCACGCAATACGCTGAGCCCGCCGACCCCGGAATCGAAAACGCCGACCGCGGCCGACTCAACCGCCATGGCGTTGCCCGCAGACGGCACAGGAAGGATCGCGACGCACCCGCAATTCGCGGAAGCGCGTGCCGAGGGCGTCCACCAGCAGCAGGCGGCCCACCAGCGGTTCGCCGAAACCGGCCAGCAGCTTGACCGCCTCCAGCGCCTGCAGGCTACCGACCAGCCCCACCAGCGGACCGATCACGCCGGCCTCGCTGCAGGTCAGCTCGGCCTCGCTGCCGTGCCCGTAGAGGCAGTGGTAGCAGGGGCTTTCGTCGCGGCGGGTATCGAATACCGAAAGCTGGCCCTCGAGACGGATCGCCGCGCCGCTGACCAGCGGCTTGCCGGCGCGCACGCAGGCGACGTTGACCGCCTCGCGGGTGGCGAAGTTGTCGGTGCAGTCGAGCACCAGGTCGACCGCCGCCACGGCGGCATCGAGGGAGTCCTCATCCAGCGCGGCGCTATGGCTGACCAGGCGGATCTGCGGATTCAGCGCGCCCAGCCGGCGCATCGCCGACTCCACCTTGCCGACGCCGACGCTGGCGCCATCGTGGATGACCTGCCGTTGCAGGTTGGTCAGGTCGACCGTATCGAAATCCGCCAGGTGCAACTCGCCGACCCCAGCCGCGGCCAGGTACAGCGCCACCGGCGAACCCAGACCGCCAAGACCGACGATCAGTGCGCGGCTGCGCTTCAGGCGCAGCTGGCCCTCGACGTCGACCTGCGCCAGCAGGATCTGGCGACTGTAGCGCAGCAGTTCCTCGTCGCTCAGCATGCCCATTGTCCGAGAGTGATCCGCTCGTTGCCGCCGAGGTCGCGCAACGTATGTACCCCGGCGAAGCCGCGGGCGCCGAGCAGTTCGCGCACCGCCGCCCCTTGATCATAGCCGTGCTCGAGCAGCAACCAGCCTTCGTCCAGCAAATGCCGCGGCGCCTGGGCGACGATCTGGCGGATATCGTCGAGGCCATCGCTACCCGCGACCAGCGCGCTCTTCGGCTCGAAACGCACGTCGCCCTCGCTCAGGTGCGGGTCGCTGGCAGGGATGTACGGCGGATTGCCGACGATCATCCGGAAGCGCCGGCCATCGAGGGCGGAGAACCAGTGGCTGCGGCGCACCTCGACGTTCTCCAGGAGCAGCCGCTGGCGATTGCGCTCGGCCAGCGCCACGGCCTCTTCCACACGGTCCACCGCAGTCACTGTCCATAGCGGCCGCTCGCTGGCCAGGGCCAGGGCGATGGCGCCGGTGCCGGTGCCCAGGTCGAGCACCGTAGCGGTGTCCGCCGCGAGGGTCGCCAGCGCGGTTTCCACCAGCAGTTCGGTGTCCGGGCGCGGGATCAGGGTGTGTGGCGCGACCTCCAGGTCCAGGCTCCAGAAGCCCTGGTGGCCAAGTATGTAGGCCACCGGCTCGCCGTTGCGCCGACGGGCGATCCAGTCGTCGAACAGCTCGTTGGCCTCGCGCGGCACGATGCGCTCCGGCCAGGTACGCAGGAAGCTGCGCGGCTTGCCCATCGCCGCCGCCAGCAGCAACTCGGTGTCGAGCCGGGCGCTGGGCGAATCGGGCAGTTGGGAATCCTTGAGAAGGGTACAGATAGTGGTCATGTCAGTCGCCCAGGGCCGCCAGTTGATCGGCCTGGTATTCCTGCAGCAGCGGCTCGATCACCTGTTCCACCGCGCCCTCCATCACCTCGCCCAGGGAGTACAGGGTGAGGTTGATGCGATGGTCGGTGACCCGCCCTTGCGGGAAGTTGTAGGTACGGATGCGCTCCGAGCGGTCGCCCGAGCCCACCAGCAGCTTGCGCGTGCTGGCGATCGCCTGCTGCGCCGCGGCCTGCTGCTGGTCGTTGAGCTTGGCCGCCAGCCAGGCCATGGCCTTGGCGCGGTTCTTGTGCTGCGAGCGCTCTTCCTGGCACTCGACCACGATGCCGCTGGGAATGTGGGTGATGCGCACCGCCGAGTCGGTCTTGTTGACGTGCTGGCCGCCGGCGCCGGAGGAACGGTAGGTGTCCACCCGCAGGTCGGCCGGGTTGATCTCGATCGCTGCCTGCTCGTCCGGCTCCGGCAGCACCGCGACAGTGCAGGCAGAAGTGTGGATCCGGCCCTGGGATTCGGTTTCCGGCACCCGCTGCACGCGGTGCGCGCCGGACTCGAACTTGAGCTTGGCGTAAACGTTGTCGCCCTCGACCCGGGCAATCACTTCCTTGTAGCCACCGTGCTCGCCCTCGTTCTCCGACAGCGTCTCGACCCGCCAGCCCTGGCGCTCGGCGTAGCGCGAATACATGCGGAACAGGTCGCCGGAGAAGATCGCCGCCTCGTCGCCACCGGTGCCGGCACGGATCTCCAGGAACACGTTGCGGCTGTCGTTGGGATCCTTCGGCAGCAGCATGCGCTGCAGGCTGTCGCCGAGGGCGGCGAGGCGGCCGCGCGCTTCGGCGACCTCCTCCTCGGCGAGGTCGCGCAACTCCGGGTCGCTGTCCTTGAGCAACGCCTGGGCGCCCTCGAGATCGGCCTGCACCTTGCGGTAGTCGCGGAACGCCAGGATCACCGGTTCGACCTCGGCGTACTCGCGGGAATAGGCGCGGAAGCGGGTCTGGTCACTGATCACCTCGGCGTCGCCGAGCAGCGCCGTCAGTTCTTCGTAGCGATCGCTGAGGACATCCAGCTTTTTCAGCAGAGAAGCTTTCATGCAGGCATAGGTACCGGTCAGTGGCGCGGCGCGCCCTCGTCGAGGGCGAACAGCTCCTGGGCCAGGGCCAGCGCGTCGATGCGGCCCTCGGCGGACATTTTCTTCATCTGCACGCTGGGCGCGTGCAGCAGTTTGTTGGTCAGGCCGCGGGCCAACTGGGCCATCACCTCGGCCGGGTCGGCACCGTTGGCCAGTTGCCGCTGGGCCTTGCCCAGTTCTTCATCGCGCAGGCGCTCGGCCTGCTGCCGATAGGCGCGCAGCACGTCCACCGCAGCCAGTTCGCGCAGGCGCTGCATGAACTCGGCGACGCCGCTGCCGACCAGTTCCTCGGCGGCCTGGGCAGCGCCCTGGCGGCTCTTGAGATTCTCCGCCACTACTTCGTGGAGGTCGTCGACGCTATAGAGGTAGACGTCGTCCAGTTCGCCGACTTCCGGCTCGATGTCGCGCGGCACGGCGATGTCGACCATGAACATCGGCTTGTGCTTGCGTTGCTTCAGCGCGCGCTCCACGGCGCCCTTGCCGAGGATCGGCAACTGGCTGGCAGTGGAGCTGATGACGATATCGCTGTTGGCCAGTTCCTCGGGTATCTCCGAAAGCAGCACCGCATGGGCGCCGAACTGCTCGGCGAGCAGGCTGGCGCGCTCCAGGGTGCGGTTGGCCACCACGATGCGCTTCACGCCTTGCTCGAACAGGTGGCGCGCGACCAGGGTGATGGTCTCGCCGGCGCCGATCAGCAGCGCCTGGCTGCGGTGCAGGTCGCTGAAGATCTGCTTGGCCAGGCTCACCGCGGCGAACGCCACGGACACCGGGTTCTCGCCGATGGCGGTATCGGTGCGGACGGTCTTCGCCGTACTGAAGGTGGCCTGGAACAGGCGGCCGAGCAGCGGACCGACGGTGCCGGCCTCGCGCGCGACGGCGTAGGCCGACTTCATCTGGCCGAGGATCTGCGGCTCGCCGAGGACCATCGAGTCGAGGCCGGAGGCCACGCGCATCATGTGGCGCACCGCGTCTTCGTCCTGGTGCACATAGGCGCAGGCGCGCAACTCGTCGAGGGTCAGACGATGGTAGTCCGCCAGCCAGGCGAGCACGTCGTCCGCGGTCGGATGGTCGATCTCCAGGTAGAGTTCGCTCCGGTTGCAGGTCGACAGGATGGCCGCCTCGCGGCTGGTGGTCAGGCGGCAGAGCTGCTGCAGCGCCTCGACCATCTGTTCCGGAGTGAAAGCCACGCGCTCGCGGACAGCCACCGAGGCGGTCTTGTGATTGATGCCGAGGGCAATGAAGGCCATGCAGGATCGCTGAGCTAATCGGGGAAACGCGCAATTCTCCTACTTCGCCAAGGGCAGGACAACCATTGCCGATGTATTGACCCCATAGACAGCTTCGTCGACGCCCGTCCCGGCCCCCTTGGGCTTGCCGGACGGCTTATGTCATGATGGCGCCACCCTCGCAGGTTCAAGGCCGGCTTTCTTCCTCTATGAACAAATCCCTCGCGCTGCTGACCGTCACGCTGCTGCTCGGCGGCTGCCAGTCACTTATCCACAAGACTCCCGATGGCACCCCGCCGGTGGAAGACACCGCGGTCGAGACCAAGGCCAAGCCGGAAAAGTACGGCTCCTTCAGCGAGGACAGCCTGTATTCGCTGCTGGTGGCCGAACTGGCCGGGCAGCGCAACCGCTTCGACATCGCCCTGAGCAACTATGTGGTGCAGGCGCAGAAAACCCGCGACCCCGGAGTTTCCGAGCGCGCCTTCCGCATCGCCGAATACCTCGGCGCCGACCAGGAAGCCCTCGACACCTCCCTGCTCTGGGCGCGCAGCGCGCCGGACAACCTCGATGCCCAACGCGCCGCCGCGATCCAGTTGGCCCGCGCCGGGCGCTACGAGGAGTCCATGGTGTACATGGAGAAGGTCCTCAACGGCCAGGGCGACACGCACTTCGACTTCCTCGCCCTGTCTGCCGCGGAGACCGACCCGGATACCCGCACCGGCCTGCTGCAGAGCTTCGACCACCTGTTGAAGAAATACCCGAACAACGGCCAGTTGCTGTTCGGCAAGGCCCTGCTGCTGCAACAGGACGGCCGCCCGGACGAAGCCCTGACCCTGCTCGAGGACAACTCCGCAAGCCGCCACGAAGTCGCCCCGCTGCTGCTCCGCTCGCGCCTGTTGCAGAGCATGAAGCGCAGCGACGAGGCCCTGCCGCTGCTCAAGGCCGGGATCAAGGAACACCCGGACGACAAGCGCGTGCGCCTCGCCTACGCGCGCCTGCTGGTGGAGCAGAATCGCCTGGACGACGCCAAGGCCGAGTTCGCCGGACTGGTCCAGCAATTCCCCGACGACGACGACCTGCGTTTCTCCCTGGCGCTGGTCTGCCTGGAAGCCCAGGCCTGGGACGAAGCCAGGATCTACCTGGAAGAACTGGTCGAGCGCGACAGCCACGTCGACGCCGCCCACTTCAACCTCGGCCGCCTCGCCGAGGAACAGAAGGACACCGCGCGCGCCCTCGACGAGTACGCCCAGGTCGGCCCGGGCAATGACTTCCTCCCGGCGCAACTGCGCCAGACCGACGTCCTGCTCAAGGCCGGTCGCGTCGACGAAGCCGCCCAGCGCCTGGACAAGGCGCGCAGCGAGCAACCCGACTACGCCATCCAGCTGTATCTGATCGAAGCCGAGGCGCTGTCCAACAACGACCAGCAGGAAAAGGCCTGGCAGGCCATCCAGGAGGGTCTGAAGCAGTACCCGGAGGACCTCAACCTGCTCTACACCCGCTCGATGCTGGCGGAGAAGCGCAACGACCTGGCGCAGATGGAAAAGGACCTGCGCTTCGTCATCGCCCGCGAGCCGGACAACGCCATGGCCCTCAACGCCCTCGGCTACACCCTGGCCGACCGCACCACCCGCTACACCGAAGCGCGCGAGCTGATCCTCAAGGCGCACAAGCTGAACCCGGACGATCCGGCGATCCTCGACAGCATGGGCTGGATCAACTATCGCCAGGGCAAGCTGGCGGACGCCGAGCGCTACCTGCGCCAGGCGCTGCAGCGCTACCCCGACCACGAGGTCGCCGCGCACCTGGGCGAAGTCCTCTGGGCCCAGGGGCGCCAAGACGACGCCCGGGCCATCTGGCGCGAATACCTCGACAAGCAGCCCGACAGCGACGTGCTGCGCCGCACCATCAAGCGCCTGACCGGCGCCGAGACTCCTTGAAACCATGCGTCTACGTCTTTTCCTCGCCGCCTCCGCGCTGGCCCTGCTCAGCGGCTGCGCCGGCCTGACCTCCCACGAAGCCCTGGAAGGCCAGGGCGATGCGCAGACCTGGAAAACCCACAAGCAGCAACTCAGCGAGCTGGATGCCTGGCAGATCGACGGCAAGGTCGGCATCCGCGCCCCGCGCGACTCCGGCAGCGGCACCCTGTTCTGGCTGCAGCGCCAGGGCTACTACGACATCCGCCTGTCCGGCCCGCTCGGCCGCGGCGCAGCACGCCTGACCGGGCGTGAAGGCGCGGTGAGCCTGGAGGTCGCCGGGCAGGGCCGCTACCAGGCGGAGTCCCCGGAAGCCCTGCTGGAAGAACAACTAGGCTGGCGCCTGCCGGTCTCGCACCTGCTCTGGTGGGTACGCGGCCTCCCGGCGCCGGACAGCAAGAGCCGCCTGACCCTCGACGCCGACAGTCGCCTGGCGCGCTTGGAACAGGACGGCTGGCAGATCGAATACACCCGCTACGCCGAACAGAACGGCTACTGGCTACCCGAGCGCCTGAAGCTGCACGGCCAGGACCTCGACGTCACCCTGGTGATCAAGGACTGGCAGCCGCGCCAGCTCGGCCGCTGACATGAGCGTGCGCCTCAGCCTGCCTGCCCCGGCCAAGCTCAATCTGTTCCTGCATATCCTCGGCCGCCGCGACGATGGCTATCACGAGTTGCAGACCCTGTTCCAATTCCTCGACCACGGCGACGAGCTGCATTTCGAAGCCCGCCAGGACGGCCAGGTACGCCTGCACACGGAAATCGCCGGGGTGCCGCACGACAGCAACCTGATCGTGCGCGCCGCGCGCGGGCTGCAGGAAGCCTCCGGCAGCCTGCAAGGCGTCGACATCTGGCTGGACAAGCGCTTGCCCATGGGGGGCGGCATCGGCGGCGGCAGCTCCGACGCCGCCACGACGCTCCTGGCCTTGAACCATCTCTGGCAACTCGGCTGGGACGAGGACCGCATCGCCGCCCTGGGCCTGCGCCTGGGCGCCGACGTGCCGGTCTTCACCCGCGGACGCGCGGCTTTCGCCGAGGGCGTGGGCGAAAAGCTCACCCCGGTGGACATCCCGGAGCCCTGGTATCTCGTCTTGGTTCCGCAAGTACTTGTCAGCACAGCAGAAATTTTTTCAGATCCACTGTTGACACGCGATTCTCCCGCCATTAAAGTGCGCACCGTTCTCGAGGGGGACAGCCGAAACGACTGTCAGCCGGTAGTCGAGAGGCGTTACCCAGAAGTTCGTAACGCTTTGATCTTGCTAAACAAATTTGTTTCAGCTAGATTAACCGGCACTGGAGGTTGTGTGTTTGGGAGCTTCCCAAACAAAGCTGAAGCTGATAAAGTCTCGGCCCTTCTTCCAGACCACCTTCAGAGGTTCGTCGCCAAAGGAAGCAACGTTTCGATGTTGCACCGGAAGCTGGAAACTCTGGTCTGAGAAAGGAATGCCGAAACGGCATTCGAGCAATACCACAGGGGCGTCGCCAAGCGGTAAGGCAGCAGGTTTTGATCCTGCCATGCGTTGGTTCGAATCCAGCCGCCCCTGCCATTTTCCTCTTCTGTATTTCATCCGGATCCCTTCGGTCGACACAGGTACCTGTAGCGTGTCCAAGATGATGGTCTTCACGGGGAACGCTAACCCCGATCTTGCACGACGCGTCGTGCGTCAGCTGCACATTCCTCTTGGCGATGTTTCAGTTGGCAAATTCTCCGATGGCGAAATCAGCGTCGAAATCAACGAAAACGTCCGCGGCAAGGACGTATTCCTGATTCAGCCGACCTGCGCGCCGACCAACGACAACCTGATGGAACTGGTGGTGATGGCCGATGCCTTCCGCCGCTCCTCGGCCACTCGTATCACCGCTGTCATCCCCTACTTCGGCTATGCCCGCCAGGATCGCCGTCCGCGCTCCGCCCGCGTGGCCATCAGCGCCAAGGTAGTGGCCGACATGCTGACCGTCGTCGGGGTCAACCGTGTCCTCACGGTCGACCTGCACGCGGATCAGATCCAGGGCTTCTTCGATATCCCGGTAGACAACATCTACGGTTCCCCCGTGCTGGTGGACGATATCGAAGACCAGCGCTTCGAGAACCTGATGATCGTCTCCCCGGACATCGGCGGCGTGGTGCGCGCGCGCGCCGTGGCCAAGTCCCTGGGCGTTGACCTTGCGATCATCGACAAGCGTCGTCCCAAGGCCAACCAGTCCGAAGTGATGCACATCATCGGTGACGTCGAAGGCCGTACCTGCGTACTGGTAGACGACATGGTCGATACCGCCGGCACCCTCGGTCACGCCGCCAAGGCACTGAAAGAGCACGGCGCCGCCAAGGTCATCGCCTACTGCACCCACCCGGTGCTGTCCGGCCGTGCCATCGAGAACATCGAGAAATCCGTACTGGACGAGCTGGTGGTGACCAACACCATCCCGCTGTCCGCCGCTGCCCAGGCCTGTGGCCGCATCCGCCAGCTGGACATCGCTCCGGTCGTTGCGGAAGCCATGCGCCGGATCAGCAACGAAGAATCGATCAGCGCGATGTTCCGCTGAGGTCCAGCCTCGGCGAACGCGCCTGAACGAAAACGCCCCGCTCCGGCGGGGCCTTTGAAATCGCCCGAACGCTGGTCGCAAGCGTTCGGGCGCATTGTTATTTTTGGAGATACACAATGGTCGACTTTATTCTGAATGCCCAAGTGCGTTCCGATCTGGGGAAAGGTGCGAGCCGCCGCCTGCGTCGTAACGCCGGTCTGGTTCCTGCTGTCGTTTACGGCGGCGACAAAGAGCCCCAGTCCGTAACCCTGGAACTGCGCGAAATCGCCAAGCTCCTGGAAAACGAGGCTGCCTTCAGCCACGTGATCGCCCTGAACGTTGGCGGCGCCAAGGAAACCGTACTGATCAAAGCCCTGCAGCGCCATCCGGCGAAAGGCTTCGTGATGCACGCCGACTTCCTGCGCGTGGTCGCCGACCACAAGCTGACCGCCCACGTACCGCTGCACTTCATCAACGAAGAAGTAGCCGTTGGCGTCAAGCAATCCGGTGGCGAGATCTCCCACACCATCTCCGAAGTCGAAGTTTCCTGCCTGCCGAAAGACCTGCCGGAATTCATCGAAGTCGACATGGCCAAGGTCGAGCTGGGCCAGATCGTTCACCTGTCGGACCTCAAGGCTCCGAAAGGCGTCGAGCTGGTACAACTGGCCCACGGCAACGATCTGGCCGTTGCCAACATCCACGCTTCCCGCGTGGTGAAGGAAGAAGGTAGCGAAGAAGGCGCCGCCGAGTAATTCATTACTCGATCGCCTTTTTATAGAGAGGGGCTCCCGTCGTGACTGCCGTACAACTGATCGTTGGCCTGGGAAACCCGGGTCCTGAATACGACCAGACCCGGCATAACGCGGGGGCCCTTTTCGTTGAGCGCCTGGCGCATGCCCAGGGCGTCAGCCTCGTGGCTGACCGCAAGTATTTCGGCCTGGTCGGCAAGTTCAGCCACCAGGGCAAGGACGTTCGTCTGTTGATCCCGACTACCTACATGAACCGCAGCGGCCAGTCCGTGGCGGCGCTGGCGGGATTCTTCCGGATCGCCCCGGACGCCATCCTGGTGGCCCACGACGAACTCGACATGCCCCCTGGCGTCGCCAAGCTCAAGACCGGCGGTGGACACGGCGGGCACAACGGGTTGCGCGATATCATCGCCCAGCTCGGCAATCAGAATTCTTTCCATCGCCTGCGGCTTGGCATCGGCCATCCGGGGCACAGCAGCCTGGTTTCCGGTTACGTGCTCGGCCGCGCCCCGCGCAGCGAGCAGGAACTGCTCGACACCAGCATCGACTTCGCCCTCGGCGTGTTGCCGGAAATGCTCGCCGGGGACTGGACCCGGGCGATGCAGAAGCTGCACAGCCAGAAGGCCTGAACCACTTTTCTAGCGCCTGTCTGAGCGCGAGGGACATAGCATGGGATTCAACTGCGGCATCGTCGGCCTGCCCAACGTCGGCAAGTCCACCCTGTTCAACGCCCTGACCAAATCCGGTATCGCGGCGGAAAACTTCCCGTTCTGCACCATCGAGCCGAACAGCGGCATCGTGCCGATGCCCGACGCGCGCCTGAACGCCCTGGCCGAGATCGTCAAGCCCGAGCGCGTACTGCCGACCACCATGGAATTCGTCGACATCGCCGGCCTGGTGGCGGGCGCCTCCAAGGGTGAGGGCCTGGGCAACAAGTTCCTCGCCAACATCCGCGAGACCGACGCCATCGCCCACGTGGTGCGCTGCTTCGAAGACGACAACGTGATCCACGTGTCCAACAGCGTCGACCCCAAGCGCGACATCGAGATCATCGACCTCGAACTGATCTTCGCCGACCTCGACAGCTGCGAGAAGCAACTGCAGAAAGTCGCCCGCAACGCCAAGGGCGGCGACAAGGAAGCCCTGGCCCAGAAGGCCCTGCTGGAAAAGCTCATCCCCCACTTCACCGAAGGCAAGCCGGCGCGTTCGCTGCTGAAGAACCTCGGTGACGAGGAGAAGCGCCTGGTACGCAGCTTCCACCTGCTGACCAGCAAGCCAGTGATGTACATCGCCAACGTCGCCGAGGACGGCTTCGAGAACAACCCGCACCTGGATGTGGTGAAGGCCATCGCCGAGGAAGAAGGCGCGGTGGTGGTGCCGGTGTGCAACAAGATCGAAGCCGAGATCGCCGAGCTGGAAGACGGCGAAGAGAAGGACATGTTCCTCGAGTCCCTCGGTCTCGAGGAACCCGGCCTGAACCGTGTGATCCGTGCCGGCTACGGCCTGCTCAACCTGCAGACCTACTTCACCGCCGGGGTGAAGGAAGTCCGCGCCTGGACCGTCCGCGTCGGCGCCACCGCCCCGCAGGCCGCCGGCGTGATCCACACCGACTTCGAGAAAGGCTTCATCCGCGCCGAAGTGGTCGCCTACGACGACTTCATCCAGTTCAAGGGTGAACAGGGCGCCAAGGAAGCCGGCAAGTGGCGCCTGGAAGGCAAGGACTACATCGTCAAGGACGGCGACGTGATGCATTTCCGCTTCAACGTGTAATCCCCTTCCCGTCCCAGGAAAGCCCCGGCCAAGCGCCGGGGCTTTTCGTTCCTGCCCCTCCCCATCGCCCTCTCTCCGGCGATCCGACCCCTTCCGTCTAAACGATTGAAAGATCAGAAAATTATCTAGGCCCAGGGGTTGACAGCCCCGCCCGAGATACGGAAAATGCGCGCCACTCGGCTACATAGCTCAGTCGGTTAGAGCGCAGCATTCATAATGCTGATGTCCCAGGTTCAAGTCCCGGTGTAGCCACCATATTTTTCAAGGGGTTAGCGCAAGCTAACCCCTTTTCTTTTGCCTGTGGTGACTACAAAGTGACTACAGCGTGTCTACCTCTTCCCTCACCCCTGCCTCTGCCCTACCCTTCGGTCATCAGCCAGTAGAGACAAGGGACATGTTCAGCGAACTCGGCTTTTCTAACTTTGATGTACTTCTTCCCATTGCCTGCACTATCGGCGCCATATTCGGCAGTCTG
Source organism: Pseudomonas sp. B111 (assembly GCF_026428275.1). Taxonomy (NCBI): domain Bacteria; kingdom Pseudomonadati; phylum Pseudomonadota; class Gammaproteobacteria; order Pseudomonadales; family Pseudomonadaceae; genus Pseudomonas; species Pseudomonas sp. B111. The sequence continues at coordinate 6,643,100 of NZ_CP097857.1, forward strand.
GCTCAGACAATCATCGCAAACTACAACCTGAATAGTCTTCCTCGTAAGGAAGGTGAAATGAAGTCCGCCTCTCCCCAGCTACAAGAAATGCGCTCAGCGTGGCTATTCTTGCGACTTTTCGTTGGGGGCGTATTGGGTTTCGTTGTTGGGCTGTACTTCGTTGGAGCGCTACAAGAGACACCAGCAGTTTTTGCAAAGATATGGGCTCTATCCTTCGTTGTGGGTTATGCCGCTCCGAAGATTTGGGTCGTTCAGGAGCGAAACCTCCTCAACCGTATTGATAGCTCCCTGGACCAGCCTGAAAAGGCTTCTACTGGTGTACCTGACTAGCGAAGTGCTTTATCTGATACAGCGGGGACAGGCTCATAGCCGAGGCCAAATGCTCCGGCGATAGGTGCGCATACCGCATAGTCATGGTGATCGACGAATGCCCGAGGATCCGCTGTAGGGTCAGGATGTCCCCTCCCCCCATCATGTAGTGGCTGGCGAAGGTATGGCGGAGAATGTGGGTCATCTGGCCCGGCGTCTGGAACCCGCAACGCTGATAGGCGCAGCGGAACGCGGCGCGGCAAGACATGAACAGGCGGCCAGATCCAGGCATGCCCACCTTGAATATCAACCTCTCCAACTCGTCCGGGATCGGCACTGATCGGCTCTGCCGATTCTTGGTCCGGTGATAGTGCACCTTGCCGCCATGCACAGCGCCCCGTGTCAGGCTTTCCGCCTCTTCCCAGCGGGCTCCCGTGGCGAGACACAACAGCGCGACCGGATAGGTATGGTTGTTCGTGCTGGCCTTGCACTCTTCCAACAATCGAGCGACCTGATCCAGGGACAGAAACGTCAGTTCGACCTGATCCGTCTTGATTTGCCGGACCTTGCCCAGCGGGTTTTCCTTGTGCCAGGAGCCCAGGCGAATCAGTTCAGAGAAGACCGCCGACAAGTAGCGTTGCTCGTGATTGACCGTCTCAGGCTTCACCTCGGTCAAGCGACGTTGCCGGTAGCGTGCCCACGCCAACGAATCGAACTCGAATGCCAGAGGGTTCCCTAGCCGCTTCGCCAGCGCCTCGCAGCGCGCCAAGCGTTGCTTGCCGTCCTTCAAGGTGCAGCCATGGAGGTCATACCAGACCTTCACCAGATCGGAGAGACGGTCATCCAGCGGTCGGCCCGTCTCGCCCTTCACGGCAAAAAAATCCTGCTCATAGCGAATCGCGGCAGACTTGGTGGCGAAGCCTTTCTTGCGAATCCTGCGCCCGGAACGACCATTCTCATAGAAGTCAGCCGTCCACGTCTTGCCGTCCTTGCGTACCGTCATATCGCATATCCCTTGCGCAGATAGCGATCACACATGAGCTTGTGTATATGCCTTTCCAGATCGCGACGAGTCCAACCCTTGGCGAGATAGTGGTCTTCGATAACGTGCCAGAACTCCAATTTGCGGGCGGACTCAATAGCCTTTTTTGCCGGGACACGCTCCCGCGCGATCAGGCTCACGAACTGGCCGAGAAACATCTCGCAGTTACGTCCACTGAAACCCTTGGCAGTCTTGTAATAGCGCCGATACTCGGTGCGCTCAATCAGCGGATCGCACTCGACTTGGACGCGAGCATCCTGGCTGATCAGGCTCCAGAAGGCGTCATACATGCCCTCCCGAGAGAGCACACGGAATGCCTCGCAGGCATAGTTCCACAGCCCCTGTAGGTGCGGGCAAAGGCCCTCGTAGGTGCGGCAGCCGATGACCTCTCCCGAGGCCATACGTGAGCCTTCGGAGAACTGCTGGACGATGGAGTGGTGATAGCGAAACTCGATCCGCCACACCGTTTCCAGGGGGTTATAGGCCGGGTCGCCATCGCCGAACGGATCCCCGTTCAGGGTCGCCCACACGCTTTCCCAATAGTCGAGCTTGTCGGTGGCCCGAGCCTGGAGGGTCTTGTTATAGATCGACAGTTGCAGGCCGTTGGCCGAGCCGAACATGTACGTCTCGCCACGCCCGTAGACCGAGGCGTTGCCGTCGAACTCGATCCGCTCGATCCCACTGATTTGCCGTACCCGACGCGAGCGGCAGTGCATGCGATCAACGAGATCAGCCAGAGGCGTCCAGCCCTGCACATCCAGCGCGATATGCACGGCTGCTTGGTTGGTCTCGCAGTGACTCAGCACCGCTGCGGCCAGGTCATCCAGCACGCCCTGGAGGATATGCGGGTCGGCGCCGTCAATGGCGTGGGGCGACACCTCGATCTTGAGGTGCGAGCCAATGGTGTCGACCTTGATGTTGTGGTTCTTGATCAGCAGGATCAGGCCCATTTCGGCGTTCTGCAGGCGGTACTGATAGCCAGAGTCGCGACCAATACGGCCCTTGGACCATTCGTAACCGGCGAACTCGACCACATCCACCGACAGATCAAACAGCGCCATGACTTCCGGCCGGAGCTTGCCGTTGTACAACTGCCGCACGGTGTCCACGCCACACCGCAGGATCCGCACGCCTGACAGGTCGGTGAACTGTCCATTGAGCGGGTCCATGAAAAGCATCCCCTTCGGGGACTTGTGGAAATCCCCGTTTTCTTCGAGGACCAGTCGGGTTGGATGGATCGGAGTCTTCATGTTCTTTACCCGTTAATGAGGTTCTATGGGGTTGCTGATCGGGGGTTATCTGACGTGTTACAGGGGCGTCGGCCGCGCCTTCGGCCTATCGCTCATGCCTTCCGCTCCCGGCCGGCGGCGCGGCCCGCCCCTCATGGCGGCACCCCTACCGCCGCTAGCGCCGTCATCACCGACCACCAGTGATGCAGCGCCCAGCCCATCGCCACCGGAACGAGGAATTCCCAATCGATCATTTCTGCCTCCAGGGCCGCGAGGCGTATTCGGAATCGGGGACGATGGTCAGCGGCACCTTGTCAGGTTCGCGGGCGCCCGCTGCCGATGGCGGCAGGTTGAGCAACGGCGGCACGCCAGCGACCGCCACCGGCCGGACCGAGGAGCCGGCACAGGTGACGGTCCCCTCCCATTCCCCGTAGAGCAGTTCGGCCACGCACTCGCCGCGTGGCTTGATCGCGTAGCCGGATCCCACGAGTTGCCAACTGGTGAGTTCCAGGTGCCGGCCGGCAGGGTCATCCAGGGCGAACATGTAGATATCGCCCTTCGACGGCATGTAGGCGTGGGCGAGGATCGAAATCCGCCGATCGGCGAAGGGATGGGCGTTCAGATCAACAGGCGCAGCAGCAGGCCCATCAGGTACAAGCCCAGGAGGAAGAAAGCTATTCGCAGCAGGACGCGCTGGAGCAGCCACAGCAGCAGGCGCAGTAGCGGTCGGAAGAGGCTTAGGAGTAGGCGCGGAAGCCGCCGGATCAGGCTTAGCACCAATAACCCGCATTGGCCCCATATAGCTAACAAAGCCAATAGTGCCGGCCAGCAATGCCAGTAGAAGAACCAGCTTAGGCGACCGGAAGAGGCTCTTGCCCGCCTTGGTGTCTTGGGTCTTGCCGGTGGCCGTGGACTGGTAGAGGGCGAAGGTCTGCTTTCGGATCCGCTTGTATTCGATGATGGTGCCATCGGCGGGCGGACGGTTGAGTTGGGCGTCATGCTGGGCCTCCTTGTAGCGGCCTGGAATGCCGATCACCGCGAGGTTGGAATGCTTGTAGGCCATCTCGCAGGTCATGCGGATATCGTCGCGGATGTAGGAGATGTTCGGCGTGGTGAGGACGATGTCCCAGTTGAAATGCCGGTGCCGGGTCCAGGCGTCGAGCCAGCCCATGGGGCGGTCGGCCGCGTGGGCCGCTTCCGGTCCGCCGGGGTAGTCGAAGCGCTCGAGGTCTTTTTCCCGCCAGGACTTGGGAAACAGCAGTTGGGTTTCGTCGAAGATCAGGAAGGCCCCGCGGGGCGCCCACTGAAACCACGTGCGCATCTTTTCGAGGTCTTCCAGCGACTCCAGATCGAGGTTGATGATTTCCGCCGTGTTGGGCAGGTCCGGGAAGACCTGATAGGCCCGCTCCAGGGTGAAGCCGCGCACGTTGGTGATGATCACCCGCCCGTCTTTCAGCGCGGGCACGGCGTCATCTTGGATCGCGCCTGAGGTCTTGTAGGAGCCATTGGGGCCGTGGTGGATCTTGATCGACACGGATCACCTCCCAATGAACGGCACGAAGCGCATGCAGAAGCGCGTCGCCGCCGCGACCATGATGATGTTCAGCGCCTGCGGCACGCCGAAGAAGGCCAGCCCCGCCGCAATCGGACCCGGCAGCGCGGCGTACATGCTGCGGATCATCTGCGGCACGCCGAGGCTGTCGATCAGTTCGCGGGCGGCGGTGTAGCTGACATCGATCAGCAGGATCAGGGTCTGGAGCGCGGCGTACATCGACGCCTTGGTGGCGACCACCAGGCCGTCGCGCACGAAGTCATAGATGCCTTGGGCGAAGAAATCCCAGATCCACTGGAAGAAGGCGATGATCTGATCGAGAAAACCGGAGAGCCATTCCATAGGGTCAGTCCCTCAGCAGTATGAAAGCGGCGATCAGCGCGGCCATCAGCAGCAGCGCCACACGCAGGTTGGAGAGCTGGTCGGCGTAGTCGGCGACGCAGAGGGAGTAGGATCGGCCCCAAATGGTCACGGACTCGCAGGGAAGCTGGCCGCCGCCTTCCGCCAGGTTGAGGTCGAACGCGCCCTTCATCTGATCGACGTTGGCCCGGACCTTGTCCTTGAGTTCTTTCTTGGCCTGCTCGACCTTCTGTTCCCAGGTGGCGATGGCGTCATCCCAAGTGCCGGGCTTGGGTTCCTTGAGTTCGCCGCCGGGGCCGGCAGGACCGGGGGAGCAGTCCTGTTTCGCCGGGTCGCAGTTGCCGCCATCGCCGCCATCGCCGCCACCGGTTCCGCCGCCGCTGCCGTCGCCTCCCCCGCTTCCATCGCCGCCGCCCTCCCCATTGCCGCCGCTCCCATCGGAGCCACCGGTGCCGCCGTCGCCACCCCCGTTGTCATTGCCGCCGCCGTTGTCGCCCCCGCCATCGCCGCCACCGGTGTTACCGCCATCACCACCATCACCGCCATCGCCCCCCGGCTCAGTCGGATCCGTGGGCGTCTTGACGCAAGTCGTCCCGGACCAGCTATAGCCGGGAGGACAGCTAGGGTCATTCGGGTCGGACGGCGGTTCGTCGGGATTGGTCGGCGGGGTGTCGTTCAACGAGGGACCGGTCATGCCGGGATTGCCGGAGTCAGCGGCGCAGGCACTACCGTCCGTCATCAACACGTAGTTGCAGAAGCCTTGGTTGTCGCTGCCGGGATAGCGATAGCAACTGGTGGTCTTCGAGGTGGTCGGCAGGTACTGGCATCCATTCTTGCAGCCAGTGGGCGGCGAGCTATTCACGAAGTTTCTGCCGCCCGACACGAAGATGTTCGAGGGCGGTGAACTGAACAGATCCGTCAGCCCTTTGATGCAGTTGTTTTCCGGCGGCGTTTCACACACTCCCGTTTGCGCGTTATACGTGGAGCCCTCAGCACAACCGGTGCCCTTGCGCATGACGGAAATAGTGAAATTCGGCTCAATACGATTCCCGTTGAAATAACGAAACACCGTGCACACATAGTTGGTCGAGCCCCTCATCTCCCGCGAATCGATCACCATTTCAACCGCGGGATATTGAGCCTTATACATTCCCAGCCCGACCTCACAAGCCGCACTAGGACTGGTAAACCGGTCAGGAGCAGTCGGGCCGTTTAATTGCCAGTAATAAGGCTCCGCGTAGGCACTCCAGCTACACAACACCAGCAACACGGCGCAGACCTGGCGCACCAGGGCGAACCAACGCGCACGCTTTTCAATCCTCATGACACTTCCCTCAAGCAACAAAAAGCCCCCTGCCGGAAACTCCGGAGGGGGCTTCCGCCTCGGTCTGTTCGGTTAGAAGAATTCGCCGGTCCGGTACCCGGTGATGAAGGCGCCGGCGAAGAACGCCCCCAACCACACCGACCAGAGCACCCGTTACGCCTTGCGCAACATGCTGTAGATCAGGCCGGCAACGGCCAGGATCACCAGGGCGCCGACGATGTAGCCGCCAATGGCCTTCATATCGCCCTGGCCATCGGTGATCGCCGATTCCACCGCGCTGGTGTCGATCACCCCGGCGAAGGCCGGCAGCGAAGTCGCGGCAGTGACGGAACCGGCGATGCACAGGTTGCGGAACGAGGCGACCGGGCTGAACTTGGCGATGCGTTGCTTCATTGCTTTCATGGTGTTTCCTCTCTACTTGGCTTTACGAAGAAGTGACGCGACCCAGCCAATCAAAAGCCCCGTCACGAACGATCCCAGGACGCCTGCGGCACCGATGCCAAAGGCTTCCGGGGAGAAACCACCGTTGACCAGGATGTCCACGTATCCAGCGGCCTCGGGCGGAATCAGGTAGGCCTGTTGCCATGCGAGTTCGCGACACGCCATGAAGCCCTCGGGGGTCGAGGTCCACGCGGTACACACCTGCACAGCGACAACGCCTGACATAGCGATCAGTCCTCAAACAGCCAGGGAGGCCGCCAGGCTGTCGATCCAGCCCCAGGCGTAGCCGGTGGCCAGACCTACCGCGAACAGCGAGAGATAGCGGAGCATCGCGGCCTCCTACGGCTTACGCCTTGGCGTCCGGGGACTTGTCTTGTTTGTCCTGGCCCTGCGGCTGCTGGGCCGGGCGCGGGGCTTGGGCCTGTGCTTGCGGGCGGGCCGGGGCTTGGGCGGTCGGCGCCATCGGCTTGCCGCCCACGGCCAGCAGATCCACGAGGACCTGGGTATTGGTGATCCGGCCGAAACGGTCTTGGGTCGGGCGGACCACGCTGGCGAACTTGCAGAGCACCGGCTGGCCTTCGAAGACGATGGCGTCCAGCAGGGTCGGCTCGATGTTGTATTCGCTAATCTCGAAGCCCTTGGCGTTGCCACGGGCGCCTTCCGGGATCGGGGCGATGGACTGGACCGAGGCGTAGATTTCCCCGGTCTTGGTCGAGGTATAGGTGTCGGTCTTGGTGACCCACAGTTCGACGACGCCGCCTTGGGTTGCAAACATGTTCATCGGTGTTTCTCCTTCAATTCGCCTTTTTCGGCGTGAGTTGTCCCGCTGCTGCAAATTCGGCTGTTTCGCCTTCATTCAGCGGTGTTGGGTGAAAGTGATTTGTCGGGCGATCCCTTCGGGCCGGGCTCTATTCGCTAGCGAACCAAGCCAACCACGGGCGTTCGTCTCAGCCCATTCGAGTAACGATCCCTATCGCAACGTCGTCGCCGACGGCCAAGGGGAACGCTTCCCCTTGGAACCCGCAGAGCAACACCAAGGGCTCTGCCCTTGTCATCCCGCTCTTGCCGCAGAGGGCTCGGGAGCGCGGGGCGGAGAAGCTGCCCCACACTCCCCAGCGGAGGCTGTTTCAGGGGAGAGGCGTTCAAGGGTGCGCTGCGCCCGTGCTTCCGTTCGCCGGAACGGTGAGGCTGTTCCGACGAGCCGGGAGCGCGGCCCTTGACCGGATCGGCCACGGTGCGGGCGGCTTGGATCAGGCAGAGCAGGAGCAGCGCTTTCAGGGTGTTAGCGAGCATGGGTCAGCCCTCCAGCTGGAATGCTTCGCGCACGGGCACGAAGGGCGTGGGTTTCCCGCTGTCGTACACAACGTGCCAGTACTTCGGCGGACGCCGGGACGGGTCGTGTTTCGCGCAGAAGGAACGGGGACGGCAGAGCCAGCGGCCATCTTCCCGATAGGGCAGCCCAGGGGGCCGGCAGTCCGGACACGGCGACGGGCTGTGCAATGGGATGGCCTGCCTTGCGGACCAGCACACAGAGCAGGCGCAGTCCGGGGCGTGGGTTTGGCGTAGGTAATAGGGACTGGCGGCCATGGCTCATTTCTGCCCCCTACGACCACAGCGATAGTCTTCAATCGCCTGACGGAGCCAAGCATTCTCGATCTGGTCGATATCGACAGTCAGGCCGCCCCAGGTCACGACCCTGCCGGAAACATTGCCGACGATGCCCGCGAAGCAGAATTGGAAGGTTTCCATCGGCACTGGGCGATCACTCGGCATCGTAATCACCCTGGCAGAAGATCGATTTGCCCCGGTCGAGGTCACGGCGAATACGGTGCAGGTTCACCACGCGGCGACGGCCAATCTTGGCAGTCGGGATCGTCTTGGTTTCCACCCAGCCCCGCACCACGTCTTCCGTGATGTCTTCCAGGCCCAGCATCTGCGCGAAGACCGCTTGCGAGCAGAACGGCGCGGTGCGGAAGTCCGTGACCTTTTCCACAGCACCTGTGACGGTGAACCCCACTATTCCAGACTCTTCCATGGTTTTGCCCTATAATGAAAATCACGCTTACTGAGTAATTCTTACTAAGTAGAGCAACATTACACTCAGATTGTTACTAAGTACAATCTACTAAGTAGAATTTTTAGGCATGATAAAAGACCGCCTTATAACCTTGTTTAACAAGGAGCGAACAAGCGTCTGGTTTGAAAAGCAGACCGGGATTGATCGCTATCGGTGGGGCAATGTCCGAAACGGGAAAGCCAGAATCACCGACGCCGAGATCGAGGCGGTGATACAGATTTTTCCGCAGTACGCACTTTGGCTAGTGACCGGCAACATCGCCCCTGAAAGCGGGCAAACCAGCCCCGAATACGACGAGGCCAATCAAAACTTGAGCAGTCCCAACGCGGGATAGCGATCACCAGGAGAGCAGCGGAACGCTGGTTCGCTTCAAGGATCGGAGAAAGGGAATGAGAGCAGTTGCATCCACCATCGTACTTTTGACGCTATGCGGCTTCGCATACGCAGAAGAGTCCAAGCCTTTAGCAACCCAGGCCGGTGAGGCGACAGCGCCAATCGCGGAGGCTATCGGATCAGGGTTTAGCCGCATAATGACCGAGTTCATGGCAGGTACAGATGGCATGGTAGGGGACGCCGCAAGGAAAAACCTCAAGATGCAGGACAAACGCGACAGGGAAGCAAACAGAAGCGTGCGGAAGACCATGAAGGAATGTATTAAGCCGGGAAACGTCATAGACGAAGACGTAAAAGAATGTGTGGAAGGTATTATGGAGAGATCGTGGTGAACGATCTTTGGAAAGGCGGTAGAGAAACTACTGCCTTTATAAAAAGAAAACGAGCCCCTCATGCCGGCTCCATAAAAAATATTTAAAGAAAAAGCAAAGTGTATATTTACAGCAAGCCAAGGCTCAAAGACTTTCAAAAGGCAAATTAGTAAATGGCGATTATAGAGAAAATTTCCATAGACGGCTTCAAGTCCATATGGAACGAGTCCATAGAACTTGGCCAACTCAACATATTTCTCGGGACCAACGGTGCAGGAAAGAGCAACCTACTGGAAGCGATTGCAATGGTGTCATCCTCTCTTGAAGGAGGCATAGACTATGAAAGGCTAGCGAGGAGAGGCTCACGCCTTTCCTCACCAGAAATATTCAGGAGCGCTTTCAAAGGAAAAGATAGAAGACATACATTTAAAATCGAAGTCTGTGTCGGCGGCGTCAATTACAACATGAGCGTACGCTCAGTTAATTCATTCTCATACTTCTCAGAGTCAGTTCGCTACAAGAATAGGACCATAGCCGGGCGCTCCCATAATGGATCAACTCTATTAGGAGTTCCATTCGACAGCAAATTAGATCAAAAAAGGAGCATATTCCCTTTTCTACAATCATTGAGGCCCAAAGAGTTAGCCGAAAATAAAAAGACCCCAGCCGATCTTCTTTCAACGGTCGAAAAATTTGCTATTTACTCTCCGTCCACACCAATATTAAGGGGTATCGCCACAGACTCAAGCTCAAAATCCCCATTGGGAATCTATGGTGGGAGACTTGCCGAAGCACTCAACGAGGTTATTAATGAGAAAAACTCGATAACTGATCTACGTAGATTTTTTAGACTTCTAGATTGGTTTAAAAAAATAGGCACAACCCAAGAAACAGAGCAAGAACTTATATCTGAGCACGTAAATTTAGGCAGACTAAAGCTTAGATATGAAGACAAATACATGAAAAGCACCTTCAACAAACTCTATGCCTATGATGTCAGTGAGGGCGCTCTCTTTGTCCTTTTCGTACTCGTTCTTTTAATACACAAAGATTCTCCACCAATTTTTGCATTGGACAACATCGACAACGCTCTAAACCCGGGTCTAGTCAGGAGTCTAATGGGACATATTGTCCAAATATTAAAAGATCACGAAGAAAAACAAATTTTTCTAACCACACACAACCCTTCTACTTTAGACGGACTAGATATATTTAATGAAAAACATAGACTCTTCATCGTTGAGCGAAACGAAGAGGGCCATACAAAATGCCGGAGAATCGCTCCTCCAGAGGGAATGACAAAGAAAGACTGGGAAGAAAAATACTTCGGCATGAAACTTTCTGAGATATGGCTTTCAGGCGCAATTGGCGGGATGCCTATAGGATTCTAAATGGACAAAAAGTACCTATTGGTCTGCGAAGGACAAACAGATTATTTTGTAATAAACGAAATATCTAAATCCATATCTAACAATATTGGAAGAAAGGTAATCATTACCCCACTCTCCCCCCAGCAAGATGCAACGACCGGCACTTGGCCTCAACATGGATGGACCGCAATCAGAAACTGGTGTCGACTATATGGAAAGAAAACAGCCGCAGAACTAGCCCCACTTCCTCAAAAACTTAGGGAAGCGGCGCTCAGAAAAAACTGGCAAGCGCTACTCAAGTTTGAAAATGCCGATGGAATCATTCTTCAAATAGATGCAGACATTGCAGAACAGATAAAAGACTTCCCCGCATTTGATCCTAAAGCACAACATAGAAAAGAATACTTAGACGGTGCGATTAGATTTTGGCTAAACGATGAAAACCTAGAACCTCAAATGTACCTAGCCATTACAAGCCATGCACTAGAAGCATGGATAATGGCGACACACTCAAATACTGATCCCGTTTTCGCGGATCTTCCTCAGAACTTCGACTATGAGGAAGTAACAGACGTAGAGGCTAGATTAATCAGGCTCGGGTACAAATCTAAAAGAGTAAATGGCACGCGCCGCCTCTCAAAAAAAGAAAGTCTCTATAAATCCTACGCTGAAAAAGTCGCTGAAAACCTAGAAACTGTCAGAGCAAAATGTACAGCAGCCAATGAACTCTGCCAGCACTTGGAGAAATAGCGAAACCAAAAAAATAGAGCGAAAACTGCAAGGTGTTTTGGCTCAGCTCAATCGTATCTGAATACCACACTACATGAGACTTTAAGTATCCTAGCAATACGGAGCAGACCTTTGGCTTCACTCCTTACAACACCCGAACAAGAGGTGACTACATTACAGCACCAGTATGAATTAGTGAGTCCAAGCAAGCTAATAGCCGCTCTAAAAGCCCCGAAATATGGACCTCTGAGGGTGAACGATAGTCACTCCATGCGATTCATAATGCTGATGTCCCAGGTTCAAGTCCCGGTGTAGCCACCATATTTTTCAAGGGGTTAGCGCAAGCTAACCCCTTTTTGTTTTGGTCGGCAGACTACAAACCGACTACAAACCGTCTACGCCCCCTTTACCGATTTACGGTTCGCATGAAAAAGCCCCGCATCTGCGGGGCTCTACGATCAACGTCACCGCTATCCGTGAGCAAGCAGCGGCTCAATCTCATGTTCGATCTGCTCGCCATTCGCCGCATAAGCAGTTGCTAACGAGTACTCACTCTGGAGATTCATCCAGAACTGAGCGGACGTATCAAAGTAACGCCCCAGACGAATCGCCATATCTGCGGAGATACCACGCTGCTCACGAACGATATCGTTCACTGTCGGAGCGGAGACTTTCAAAGCGCGTGCTAGGGCAGCTGGAGAGATATCCAACTCCATCAGAAACTCATCGCGTAATATTTCCCCAGGATGGATGGGGCGCATACCATTGGTAGCCATGGTCCACCTCCTCAGTGGTAATCAACTATTTCGACTTCTTCGGGACCCGCATCCGTCCAGACGAAACAGACACGCCACTGGTCATTGATCCTGATGCTATGTTGGCCCACCCGCTTTCCCTGCAACGGCTCCAACCGGTTTCCAGGTGGAGAGCGCAAGTCTCGAAGCTCCGTAGCCGCATGATGCATTGCGAGCTTACGCGTAGCGACTGTGAGGATCGCTCCCCACCGCCTCGAAAGACCCGTCTCAAAAAGCTGACGAGTCTCGTCGCAGCGAAAGGTCAGAATCATTCATTAACCCTTAACGTTAAGCGTTAACTTCACTACAGATTACCACAGATCCTCATGTGGTCAATTTGTAGCCAGACTGAGTAATCGGAGAAAAGCGCATCGCCGATTCCAAGTGCTCCGGCGTTAGGTGCGCATACCGCATCGAGGAATGCCCGAGGATCCGCTGTAGGGCCACGCCATGCGCAGCGCCCCGTGTCAGGCATTTCATCTTGCTTTGGAAGCCAGGCATGCCTCATTGAAACAGTTCGAATCATTTGATAATCATTATCGATTTGTTTAGCTTTGCCGCCCATCAAAACAACAGCAACTCGGACATCTCCTCATGCCCCGCTCCATCCCTTCGCGCCCGGCTCCCCTGGCGCTTTCCCTGTCCCTCTTCGCTTCGTTTTCCGCTCCTGCGCTGGCTGCCGATCCGGTGGAGCAGCAGATGGTGGTGATCGGCTCGCGCGCGCCGACCAGCATCAGCGAGTTGCCCGGCACGGTCTGGGTGATCGAGCGCGAGCAACTGGACCAGCAGACCCAGGCCGGCGTGCCGCTGAAGGAGGCGTTGGGACAATTGATCCCGGGCCTGGATATCGGCTCCCAGGGTCGTACCAACAACGGGCAGAACCTGCGCGGACGCAGCGTGCTGGTGATGATCGACGGGGTGTCGCTGAACAGTTCGCGGGGCATCAGCCGGCAGTTCGACTCCATCGACCCATTCAACATCGAGCGCATCGAGGTGATGTCCGGCGCCAGCGCGGTGTACGGCGGCGGCGCCACCGGCGGGATCATCAACATCGTGACCAAGAAGGGCGTCGGCGGCGACACTCGCTTCAACACCGAGCTTGGCGCCCGCAGCGGCTTCCAGAGCCACGAGGATCACGACCTGCGCGCGGCGCAGTCGATCAGCGGCGGCAACGACCTGTTCAACGGCCGCCTGGCCATCGCCTACCAGAAGAACGGCGCGGCCTACGACGGCAGTGGCGACCAGGTACTGACGGACATCACCCAGACCGACCTGCAGTACAACAGGTCGGTAGACCTGATGGGCAGCCTTGGCTTCACTTTCGCCAATGGCCACAGCCTCGATCTCGGCCTCCAGTACTACGACTCCGGCTACGACGGCGACCGCGGCCTCGATCTCGGGCGCAACTTCGATGCCCTGCGCGGACGGGCACCCTATTCGATCAAGGGCGGCGTCGACCTCGACCGCGAGCCGGAAAGCAAGCGCCATCAGTTCAACGCCACCTACCATGCGCCGGAAGTGCTGGGTCACGACCTCTACCTGCAGGCCTACTACCGCAACGAGAAGATGGCCTTCAACCCCTTCCCCACCATCCGCTACAGCAATAGTGGCGCAATCAACTACGGCACTTCCTACTACTCGGCCTCGCAGCAGGACACTGACTACTACGGGATGAAACTGGCCCTGGTGAAGACCTGGGAGCGCGCCAGCCTGACCTACGGGGTGGACCTGGACCGGGAAAAATTCACGTCCGACCAGATGCTCTTCAACCTGCCGCTCGCCGCCGCCAGCGGCGGGCTGGTAGCCAGTGAACAGGCCAAGCTGGGCCGCTACCCGGACATCGATACCGACAGCCGCGCCTTCTTCCTCCAGGGCAGTTGGAAGGCCACCGACGACCTGACCCTGAGCGCCGGCGTGCGGCGCCAGTCGATGAGCACCGACGTCAGCGACTTCGTGGCGGCGAACCAGCAGATCCTCATCGCCAACGGCCTTGGCAAGACCGCCGACGCGGTTCCGGGCGGGAGCAAGGACTACGACGTCAACCTGGTCAACGTCGGCGCCATCTACAAGCTGAACCTGCAACAACAGGTCTGGGCCAACTACAGCGAAGGCTTCGAGCTGCCGGACCCGGCCAAGTACTACGGTTTCGGACGCTACGGCGCAGCCGACGGCAATGGCCACTACCCGCTGCTACAGGGGGTCAGCGTGAACGACTCGCCGCTGGACGGGATCAAGACCAAGCAGGTCGAGCTGGGCTGGCGGCACACCGACGGTGCCCTGGATACCCAGGTGGCGGCGTTCTATTCCTGGTCGGACAAGAGCATCAAGTACGACTCGAAGACCCTGGCGGTGCTGCAGCAGGACACCAAGAAGCGCAACTACGGCCTGGAGGGCCAGGCTACCTACTGGCTGGACGATCACTGGCAGGTCGGCGTCAACGGCCTGGCCATCCGCTCCCAGGAGAAGGTCGACGGCCGCTGGCTGAAGCAGGACGTGACCTCGGCCAGCCCGTCCAAGGCCGGCGCCTTCGTCGGCTGGAAGGACGACCAGCGCAGCCTGCGCCTGCAGGGCGTGCGCACCTTCAACCTGAACGACGAGCCGGGCAACAAGATCGACGGCTACGCGCTGTTCGACCTGCTCGGCACCCAGGCGCTGCCGGTGGGCACCCTCACCGCGGGCATCCAGAACCTGCTGGACAAGGACTACACCACGGTCTGGGGACAACGCGCGCAGGTCTACTACGGCGGGCTCGCACCAGCGGGACTGTTCGACTACAAGGGACGGGGGCGGACCTACAGCCTGACGTATAGCATGGAGTTCTGAAGCCGTCCTCGACAGTTCCCCTGTCCCTCCAGGGAGAGGGGAACGCGCAGGGAAGAGCTTCCGCCTCTCTCAGCAGCAACCGCCCAGCGGACTCAAGCGATACTGCGGCGGCAACTGGTCGAGGCCGCTGACGGTGACGTTGAGGTTCTTCCACAGGCCATCCTTGATCCCGTAGATGCAGCCATGCACGGACAGCGACTGGCCGCGGTGCCAGGCGTTCTGGACGATGCTGGTGTGGCTGACGTTGGCCACCTGCTGGATCACGTTGAGCTCGCAGAGGCGATCGACGCGCTCCTCCTCGGTCGGCAACTGCTCCAGGTGCTCGCGGTATTCATAGGCGAGGTCGCGAATGCTGCGCAGCCAGCCGTCGATCAGGCCGAGCTGGTCGTTGTGCAGGGAGGCGCGCACGCCGCCGCAGCCGTAGTGGCCGGTGACCAGGATGTGCTTGACCTTGAGCACGTCGACGGCGAACTGGATCACCGACAGGCAGTTGAGGTCGGTGTGCAGCACGACGTTGGCGACGTTGCGATGGACGAACAGGTCGCCGGGCAGCATGCCGACGATTTCGTTGGCCGGCACCCGCGCGTCGGAGCAGCCGATCCAGAGGTACTCGGGGGTCTGCTGGCGGGCCAGCTTGGCAAAGAAGTCCGGGTCTTCCTGCTTGATCGCTTCGGCCCAGCGGACGTTGTTCTCGAACAGTTGCTGCAAGTCGCTCATGGCATGCCCCTCGTTTGACCGGTGCAGCACCTTACGGAAGGCGATGCCCGTTTGACAAGCGTCACAGCGCGGCGTGGCTACGCCACCAGCGCTGCTGCGCCAGCGGCTGCATGGCGACCTGATCATGCCAACAGGCGTGCCAGGCTGCGGCGTCCTCTGCCAGGCGCGGCCAGTCGGGCTGTTCGAGGTCGGCGAAGAGTTCCCGTTCCAGCCAATCGCGGCCGCTGCGCAGGAGCCGGCGGAAGGCGCGGTCGGTGAGCGCGCGGCGGTGCACCGCCTCGAAGCGCCACCAGGGAGACTCCTGTACCGCCTCGCGCGGCTGGCTGAGCACGGCGGCGCCGGAGGCCGGATCGAAGGACAGCGGCTGGAACAGTCCCAGGCACGGCGCCGAAGTACCGGTGGCGGCCAACAGTGGGCCGTCGTCGCGCAAGCGGGCGACCAGACTGGCGGTGGTCTGCGAAGGCCGCCAGAAGCTGCCGGCGTGCATGCATACCTGGCGGTTGTTGTGGCGGCGGAAGTGGTCCCCGCGCGGGCCATGGTGGCGCAGCGCGGCGAACAGCGCGTGCCAGTCCGGCTCGCCAGGCAGACTGTCGAGGAAGCGCTGGTTGATCCGACAGCGCCGGTGCGCGCCGCCGACCCAGGGTAACAGGCGGGTGTCGAAGACCCGCGCGAAGTGGAAGTCGCCGCGACCATCCCAGCAGCCCTGGCGGCGAGCCTGGTCCTCGAGGTCGCGGCTGCACAGGTCGAATTCGTGGCCAAGGGTCAGGGCGTTGGAGATGGCCCAGCGCTCGACCTTCTTCGCCACCCACAGGTTGCCGGCGGTTTCCAGCACCCAGGCTTCGCCGGGGTCGGCGATGAGAAAGCTGTTGTCATAGCGGATGCGCTTATCGCGGTAGCCGGCCGGGCCGCCCTGGCCGTAACGCTGCAACAACCCGGTGATCACCTCTAGCGCCTCGCGGGCGCTGGCGCCGCGCTCCAGTCCCAGGCGCAGCAGGTCCATGCCGAGCAGCGCGGTGCCGCGCTGACGGGTCAGCTTGGTGAACACCGCTTCGTTGCCGATGGCCACGCCGTGCTCATTGACGCCCATTTCCGCGCCCCAGATCCAGCTCGGCTGGCTGATCACCAGCGCATGCCGCTGGGCGGCCTGGGGAATGTCGAGGTAGGTGGTGCGCAAGCGCGCTTCCGGATCGTTGCGCACCGCCGGCAGGCGCAGCAGACGCTGCGGTTCGGCGGGCTCGCGGTCGCTGTTCTTGGCGAACCAGGTCTGGCCCTGGTGGCGAAGGATCAGGGTGTCGCACATGGGGGGCTCCAGTCTGCGCATCCTGCCACCGGCCGCTGTCGACCTGACTTCGCACTCCCGCGAAGGGTTACCGCATGAAGGGACCTGCCTGCGGTATGCAGGCGAGAATCGGAATGCTGGTAAGGGTACGGCGGTGCCAGAAGGCCAGCCAGCTACTCCAAGTGATAGCTAGTTGCCGGCAGGGAAGCGGAGCAAGCCTCAGTCGAACAGGGTACAGGCCATGACCAGGGCGTCTTCGCGCCCGCCGACGGCGGGGTAGTAGTCGCGACGGCGGCCGATCTCGTTGAAACCGTAGCGTTCGTAGAGGCGGTAGGCGGCCTGGTTGGAAGCGCGCACTTCGAGGAAGCATTCGCGAGCCTGGTGGCCGGCCGCCTCGCGCATCAGGTGTTCGAGCAGGCGCAGACCGAGGCCACGCCCCTGGCTTTCGGGCTTCACCGTGATATTCAGCAGGTGCGCCTCGTCGAGGATGATCTGGATGACGCCATGGCCGACCTGCTGGCTACCCTCGAACATCAGCCAGCAATGGTAGTTCTTCAGGCCTTCGCTGAAGATGCCACGGGTCCAGGGGTGACTGAAGGCGGCATATTCGATTTTCAGCACGGCATCGAGGTCCGCCTCGGTCATCGGGCGGAAGGAAATCGCATCGCTCATTGAATCTCGCTCGACCAGCGCTGACGGACACGGCGCATGGCGCGCCACAGCTCGCCCTTGAGGGCGGGTTCTTCCATGAGGGCTTCCAGGCCTGGCACGGCCCAGGTTGCGCCCAGACCGTCCACCTGCAGTTCGCGGAACAGGCTGCCCTCGTCGCCCTCGCCGGCGAAGCGGATCGCCGGCAGGCCGACCAACCACAGGCAGCGGCTACGCTCGCTCTCCTCCATGCGCGCGGCGACGAAGCTCTGGACGAACTCCAGGGCCGCCTGCGGCCCCTGGTCGAGGTTGCCGCGCGCCAGCAGCGGCCAGCGTACCGGTTCGCCGATCAGCCGCGGGCTGTCCGGCAGGCCGGCGGCGCGCAGCAGGTCGCGCAGCAGCAGGTAACCCGGATCGCGGCTGGCGAAGGGTTCGCCGGTGGGCAGTTCGACCAGCAGGGTGCAGGAGCCCGCCTGCAGCAGTTGCAAGGCGAAGCGCGGCGGCGGGGCCTGGACCGCCGGCGGCTCGGCCGGGGCCTCTTCGACCGGCGCGACCGGCTCGGCTTTCTTCGCCGCCGGGGCGCCCGGCTTCGGCAGGCTGATCGGGATCCCCCGGCCTTCCACGGGCGCGGCGGGAGCCACGCTCGGCGCGCTGGCCGGCGCCTCGGCTTGCGGGACGCGGGCCTGCGGCGCATCGATCGCGGCGCGCGCACGCACAGGCACCGCCGGCTCTTCCCGGGGCGGGGTCTCCAGCAACTCCGGCCGCGAGGGTGCGGCGAACGGCAACGGCTGGCGGGGCAGCCAACTGGTTATCTGCATCGCGCCCAGGAAGGCGCGGCGACGCTGTTCTTCGATCAAATCTCGGGCACCGGCAATTAGGCGATGCGCGGGGACGGTTTCGCCCCCGGCGTTCAGGCAGGCAATGATAGCGGTTCTTCGACCTCGGCGGAGCGGCTTTGTCCCGCCATGCGACGGTTCGCCCTCAACGCGGGGCGACGGTGAAGATGTTGACGTTGCCCTGCAGCTTGAGGGTGCCGTCGATGCGTGCGCTGACCAGGTTGGTCTGCACCAGCCCGGGATCGGTACCGCGCGCCTTGTTGGCGCCAGCGATGGTGAAGCGCAGGTCCTGGAAGCTGGTGTCCTTCAGGCCGACGCGCAGCACCGGGCGGTTGAAGGCAGCGCCGTCGCCGCCGAAGCCGTCCTTGATGGTCACCACGTCCAGGGTGACTTCGTCGAAGCTGAACTTGCCGCTGATATCGTCGATCACCAGGTAGTTGTTGCCGCTGCCGGCCGGCTGGATCGCCAGGCGCGCGCCGCAGCCGCCGGCGCAGCGCGTCTGCGAAGGATTTTCCTGGAGATTGAGCGAGGCGCTGATGCTGATCCCGGCCTGGCCGACCACGTCGTCCAGATCGCCATCGCCCAGCAAGCGCAACTCGGCCCCGGCCGAAGCGCTGAACAGCAGCGCCAGCGCCGCGAGGATGCCGATGCCGCCTGCCAGTGGATGAGTCTGCTTGGCCATGTGCTGCGTACCTCGTTTCGCGCCGCCACCTCAGAGGTTGTGCGACGTCACCTTCAGGTAGTTGAAGCTGAGCCCGGATATCTCGTTGCGGCCCATGTTGTAGCCGCCGGTCGGTACCTGCCCGTAGCCTGGCCGGGTACCGCCGATGTTGAGGTTCTCGATCACCAGGCTGGTGCGCGGCGCATTGGCGTAGAAGTCGGCGGCGTTGGCCAGGGTCAGCTTGGGCAGTTCGAAAGTGAAGTTGCCGTCGGCGGTGACCGAGAACAGCAACGGCTGCGACTTCCCGTAGCCAAGCGCGACGCTGGCATAGGCGTTGGTCAGGTAGACGGTGCGCGCGGCCTGCTCGGCGGCGCTGACGCAACTGGGCGAGCCAGCACCGCAGGACATGATCTCGAAAGTCTTGGCGTAGAGGTTCAGGCGCATCTCGCCAACCAGTTGGCTGCGCGCGTTGGCGCCCCAGAAGCGCAGGTAGGAACCGTCCATCGCCAGTTCGGAGAAGTCCAGGTTGAGCACATCGGTGCGCGTGGAAGTGACGCCGAAGTCGAAGCGGATGCCGGCGTCGACCTTTTCGCTGGCCCGACTCGAGCAGTTGCTGCCGGCACCGGCGTAACCAGCGATGCACGGCTGGCCACCGGCGCCGCTCACCAGGCTGGGGAAAGCCAGCTCGATCACGTCCGCGGTGTCCGGCAAGGTGCTGACCACCCGCCCGTCGTCGAGCTGGGTGGTCAGCACCGAACCCTTGGCCAGATTCAGCTTGAACGGGAAGTTGAGACGGCCGAGAGTCACCGGCGCCAGGGTGCTGCCCTTGTTGCTGCCAGTGGCGGCGACGTACAGCTCCTTTACCGTGATCGGCACGTTCTGCCCGGTGGCGGTGTTGGTCACGCCATTGATCGCGATGGTGGCCTTGTTGCCGTCGACCATGGCGCTGTCGAGGACGAAGCCGATGCCGGCACCCTGCACGTCCGACAGTTGCTCGTCGTCGAGCGCTGTCATCTCGGCATGGGCGAAGGGGGCGGCCAGCAGGGCCGCGAGCAGGCAGGCGCGACTCATCTCAGCAGCCCTTGTTCAGGCCGCCCAGGCAGGTGTCCTGCCGTGGAATGCCATTGAAGGCCTGACCGAAGTCGACCTTGATCGGCGCCGTTCCATCGGCGTTGCGCGACATGTTGAGGAAGGCACCGGCCAGCGCGGCGACCAGCTTGGAGGGATCCTGCTGGTCGCGCCACTGGACGTTCTGGCTCTGCATCGAGATGAAGAAGCCTTTCGACGAGTCGATGAAGTTCTGCGCGTTGTTCGGATCCACGGTGCCGATCGGGAACGACTGGTACTGGGCCAGGTTGAAGCAGGTCTGGGCGCCCATCAGCTTGCAGTCGTTGGAGGTCAGGAAGGGCAGCAGGACGTTCACCAGGCTGCCGATGATGGTGCTGTCGTGCATGTCCAGGGCCGTGCCGTTCTTCAGGCCGATCATGGCAGCGCGGATCGGGTCGGGGTTGCCGGAGCTGTTCACCAGTTCTGCCTGGGCGGTGTACTGAGAGCTGCCGGTGAGAGTGATGGCGGTCTTCGCCGCCAGGCAGTCGAGGGCCAGCAGGCCGCAGGAAATGCTGCCTCCCAACTGGCTGCCGGTGCCGTACAGGTCCACCGGCACGTTGCCGGTGAGGGTCTTGATATCGCCCGAGAGGTAGCCCTTGGCTTCGCCGAAACCGATACGGATGCCGACCATCTTGCTGCCGTCGTAGGCGAACTCGATGTAGGGATTGCTGATGAGGAACGGGTTGATCGCGCCGGTGGCGTCGTTGACCGTGCCCAGGGCGAAGTTGTCGATGGCGATGTCGGCACTGCCGGCAAGCTCGCCGCTGCGGTTGTACTGGCCCAACTGCAGCTTCTTCATGTTCAGTTGGGTCTCGATGTCGGCGCCGAAGTTGATGCGGGTGAAGTTCAGTCCGTTGGCGGCGTCGGTGGTGAGGTTGATGAAGGCCTGGCCGACCACGTCGGAAAGCTGGTCGTCGTCCAGCGACTCCATCCTCGCCTGGGCGGTGGCAGCCAGCAGACCGGCGCCGCAGAACAGCGCGCAACGCAGCAGGAAGGGCAGACGACGGGACATGGGCTCACCTCTTGTTCTTCTCGTGGCCGACGGCAGAGACACTGCGACCTGTAGTCACTATAGAAAGCCCCGGGCGAATCGGGGCCGACCCATAGTCGAGAAAAACCGCCGAACGACGCGGTCGCCGCGCTCGCTGCAGCGGATGAGCGGTCGCTCGGCCAGGATGGATGTTACCCATCGTCACACGGGGGTAACGTCAGCCCTTCACTGCTGGCGGAACAGGCCGATCAGATGGTCGGCAATGGCACCCTTGATGGCGTTGAGGCTGAGCAGGGAGTGTGCGCTGAGGCGGGCGGGGTTGATCCGGTGCAGGTGCAGCGAGGGCATGCGCGCTTCGTACTCGCGCAGGTCGCCCTTGACCAGGATCGGCAGGAACACGTCGTCGTGAGCCTGGTAACGCTGGATCAGCAGTTTCAACCCTTCCTGGAACGGCAATTCCTTCGACGCCACCAGGCGGTGCTCGCCGGGAATCTTCAGGTAGAGCCCGCGATAGCCCATGGTCTCGCCCGGCAGGATATGGATCCCGGTGGGCTCCACCGCGGCCAGCGGGATATCGTGGAAGGTGTCGTGCCAGGCCTGCTCGCTGGGCAGGATGGTGATGCCGCCATGGTCGCTCTCGGGAATCACGAAGCTGTAGTTGCTGTAGAGCTTCTCGACATAGGCCGAGTAGATGCACAGGCGGTTCTCGAAACGTTTGAGGAAGGCGATCGCCTCGCTGCGGTTGGTGATGGCATCCAGGTCCCAGGCAAGGTCACCCTGGTTCTGCAGTTCGGCCCAGCGGGCCTCGGCGTAGGCGGCGTCGTTCAAGAGTCGGCATTCATTTGGAATAGACAGGCCAGGGGACTTCAGCAGAAAGCGTGCCAGCCCCTGGAAGCCCCATTCCCCGGACCAGGCGGGGCAGGAAAGTCCTTACGCAGTCATAAACTGCCGCTTTTCGACACCTCGATGATAGCCAGATGCCATCCACCGATACCGGGCCCGTACCTGCGCCGCAGACGTGTCGACGGCCTGCATCGCACTCATCGGCGGCGTCTGCGTCGCCCGTGCCTTTGCAGTACAATCGGCGCTTTTTCCACGGACCGGCCCTCCCGATGATCGACCCCCGACGCGTACTGCGTGCGCTTGCCGAACACTGGGCCCTGCTCGAGCCTCTCTGCGAGCGCTTCGATGCCGGCACCCTGAGCCTGGCGGAACTGCGCAGCCAGTTGAACACCCAGTTACCGGAAAGCAACCCGGCGGAAATCACCGCCCTGCTCGACCAGTGGATCCGCCTGGATATCCTGGTCCCGGTGGCCAAGAGCCCCAACCGTTTCGAGCTGAACGCGCAGATCCACGACTTCCTCGCCTACCTGCGCCACGAGCATCGCCTTGGTCTGTGCCTGGAGATCGAGGCCTACCTGCGCCATCTGGAGCGCCTCGCCGGGTACATCCAGGACGCCTTCGAGACCCGCGACAGCCAGGACCTGGCGCGCCAGCTGCGACTGCTCGACATGCGCGTGCGCGATGTACTGAAGAAGCTCGGCAATGACGAGCAGGCACTGATCGGCGTGGCCGAGCGGGCCAAGACCAGCGACCGGCAGATTCCCCTGGCGCAGCGCTACGCGGAGGTCCTGGCGACCTGGGACGAGTACGTCGAGCCGATGATCCAGCTGGTCAGCGCCGACGGCGCCTTCGAGCAGGGCGTGCGGCGGGTCGAACAGGTCCTGCTGCGCCTGCTAGGCGAACAGCAGCGCCTCGGCCACCTGGTCGACGACGACCTGGTGCTGCGCACCCACGCGCGCATCCTCGAGATGCAGACCAACGCCCAGCTGACCCTGCGCCGCGCCCGCGAATTATTGCTGCCGCTGCGCGAGGAAGCGCGCCGGCACAACGCGGTGACCCGTGGCGCCGCCCTGGCGCTGGCGGCGATCCGGCGCAAGGGCCTGGACGCCGTGCCGCAGGCGGCGATGCCGCTGTTCACCCGGCCGCAGAGCACCTTCCTCGGCACCGCCTCGCAGGTCGAGAGCTACGTCTTCGCCCTCGCCCGCTTCGAGCCGAAGCCGGCGCAGTTCCCCAAGTCCAGCGGCACGCGCAAGAGCAACGGGCCGGCGCGACCACCGCGGACCGCGCGGGAAATGATCGAGCGCTGCCAGGCGGCGCTGCCGCTGCCGGACCTCATGCAATGGCTGCTGGCCCAGGAACCGGACGGCGCCACCGACGAGTTGCTCTACTGGTTCTCTCGGCTGTCGCGCGACGCGCGCTTCCAGCGCGAACGCCTGCAACGCCGCGAGTACGAAACCACCGAACATTGCGTCAGCCTCTGCTCCTTCGCCCTGAACCCCGCCGCCAAGGACAAGGGCCAGGCCAGGGACGCAGACACCCTTTCCGCGAGCGAAACCCATGCATCTTGATCTCTCCGAACTGACCCAGCTCGCGCCGATCTTCCGCGAGCTGTTCAAGGGCTACCACATCAGCCACCGCGACCCCGAGCTGTACACCCAGCTGTCCTCGCACCAGGACCAGTACCGCGGCCTGTTCCGCGCCATGGGCTTCGAGCTGGTCTGCGATACCCGCGGCTTCTACTACTTCGTCCCGGAGCAGGTCGGCGCCCAGGTGAACAAGACCGCCCAACGCCTGGCGCTGTTCACCTTCATCCTCGTCGAACACCTCGCCGACCAGGGCCGCGACCCGCTGTCCGTGCTGGACGGCGGCAGCATCGGCCGCGAAGAGCTGCCGCCGCTGCTGGAGAAATACCGCGACCTGTTCCTCCAGGCCGAGGTGCAGACCCAGGAAGAACTGGAAGAGAAGGTCATGCGCCGCCTGACCCAGCTCGGCTTCGCCTCCGAGGACAGCGGCGTGTACCGCTTCATGCCGCCGATGCACCGTTTCCTCGACGTCTGCCTGTCGGTGCAGCAGGACCGCAACCTGTCCGCCAGCCTGCACGCCGACCTGCCGTTGCAGACGCCGGTGCTGGTCGATGACGGCGAGATCGAACCGCTGATGGCCAGCGACGAAGAATTGTCCGAAGAGAGCGAGGAAGACGCCCTCGCCCGTGCCATCGCCGAAGAACACGCGCAACAGGAGGCTGACGCATGAGCCAGACCCGCTACGGCATCCGCCGCTTCGCCCTGCTCAATACCGCCGGCTACAGCCTGGGTATCTTCCCGCTGGAAAACCCGCTGTCGATCTACGGCGCCAACAACCTGGGCAAGAGCGCCTCGATCAACGCCCTGCAGTTCCCGATCCTTGCCCGCCTGTCGGACATGAGCTTCGGCAAGTACAGCATGGAGCAGTCGCGGCGCTTCTACTTCGCCTCGGACACCAGCTACATCCTCCTCGAACTGATGCTGCCCCACGGTCCGCACGTGATCGGCGTGGCCGGGCGCGGCCCGGGCGGCGGCTTCGGCCACCAGTTCTTCGCCTACGCCGGCGAGCTGAGCCTGGACCACTACCAGAAGAACGGTACCTGCCTGCGCCAGCGCGAGCTGTTCGCCAACCTCGAGCGCGAAGGCATCAAGGCCTACGAGGTGAAGCCGGAAGAGCTGCGCCGCCTGCTGGTCGGCGGGCACACGTCGATCCCGCTCGACCTGACCATGATCCCGCTGCGCTCCACCAGCGAGCAGAGCCTGAAGACCTTCCGCTCGCTGTTCATCAACCTGCTGCACATGCGCGAGATCACCGCGGCCAAGCTCAAGCAGCTGTTCCTCGACGCCTTCGAGCACAGCCTGCGCTCGGGTAACGTCGACTACATCGCCGCCTGCGAGGAGGCCTTCCGCGACGTGCGGCGGATGGAGCAGGACTACCAGGCGCTGGTCGCCGCCGGCCCGCTGGTGGAAGCCCTGGCCAACGGCGTGACCCAGCGCGACGTACTGCGCGGCAAGATGCACCGCCTTTCACCGCTGCTCGACAGCCTGCTCGGCACCTGGCACGACTACGCCGGGGCGCGCCGCGAGGAACTGCTGATCCAGCACGAGCAATACCGCGCCGAGCAGGACGGCCTGCAGAACGAACAGCGCGGCGGCACCCAGGAGCTGATGCGTCTGGAGCGCGAGATCGCCGGCATCCAGCGCTGGCTCGGCGAGCTGTCGGTGCTCAAGACCCGCTTCGCCCTGGTCGACGACGCCAAGGTCCTCGAACAGCAGTTGCTCGCCGCCAAGGATGCCCACGACGAACTGGCCGGCGCCCTGGCCCATTCGCGGCAGTTCTCCAGCGAAGACCTGGAAGAGCGCCTGCGCGACCTGGAAAAACGCCTGAAGAACGTCCGCCAGCAGCTCGAACACGCCGACAACAACAGCTACGCACGCCTGCGCGAGGAGTTCAGCCAGCAGGACGTGGAACGCCTGATGCGTCTGTTCAACGGCGCGCTGTTCAGCCTGCCGCTCGGCGAGAACGGGGTGAACCTGGATGACGGCGACGTCTGGGTGAAGAGCGTCGAAGCCATCCTCGACCACTTCA
The DNA here is from genome assembly GCF_026428275.1 of Pseudomonas sp. B111. Classification (NCBI taxonomy): domain Bacteria; kingdom Pseudomonadati; phylum Pseudomonadota; class Gammaproteobacteria; order Pseudomonadales; family Pseudomonadaceae; genus Pseudomonas; species Pseudomonas sp. B111. Next base: position 6,668,548 of record NZ_CP097857.1, read on the forward strand.
AGGGCGAGCATTTCGAAGCCCCTGGCCTGAGCATCGACCTGTCGCACATCGAACCGCCGGCGTTGCAGGCCCTGGCCGACCGCGCCGCCCTGCGCGACCAGAAGGAGCGCCTGGAGAAGGAGCTGAAGCAGCTCAAGACCCAGCAGAGCGTCGCCGCCGACCGCGCCGCGAGCAAGGCCCAGGCAGAGAAGCTGTACCAGGACGTGCTGGATGCGCAGAAGGCCCTGGAAGACTTCCGCCGCACCCAGACGCTGACCGCCGAGGAGCCCGAGAAGCTCGCCGAACTGGCCCAGCTGGAGGCGTCCCAGGACGAACTCAAGCGCTCCAGCGACGCCTTCGCCGAGCGCGTCCAGCAACTCTCCGCGCGCCTGCAACTGGTGGCCCGGCAACTGGGCGACCTGGAGGCCAAGGAGCGCACCCTGGAAGATGCCCTGCGCCGCCGCCAGCTACTGCCGGCCGACCTGCCCTTCGGCACGCCGTTCATGGAGCCGGTGGACGACTCGCTGGACAACCTGCTGCCGCTGCTCAACGACTACCAGGACACCTGGCAGGCGCTGCAGCGCATCGACGGGCAGATCGAGGCGCTGTACGCCCAGGTGCGCCTGAAGGGCGTCGCCAAGTTCGATAGCGAAGACGACACCGAGCGCCGCCTGAAGCTGTTGATCAACGCCTACGCGCATCGCCAGGACGAGGCCCTGACGCTGGCCAAGGCGCGCCGCGCGGCGGTCACCGACATCGCCCGGACCCTGCGCAACATCCGCAGCGACTACGACAACCTGGAACACCAGTTGGCCCTGTTCAACCGCGAGATCAACAAGCGCCAGGTGTCCAACCTGCAGAGCTTCCGCATCGTCCTCGCGCCGAACAAGGATGCGCTCAAGCACATCGACCAGATCATCCACAGCGCCGGCCAGTACGAGGAAGGCGAGAACCTCTCGGTGTTCGACCTGACCCAGAGCGCCGAGCAGGACGCGAAGAACGAGGAGGCCAAGGAATACCTGGCCCGCCTGGTCGCCGCCAACCACAACCAGTTGGGCCTGAAGGACCTGTTCGAACTGGCCTTCGAGATCACCAAGGTCAACGGCCAGCCGATCATGCACACCGACATCGACGGCGCCGCCTCCAACGGCACCACCATGACCATCAAGGCGCTGACCAACATGTACCTGTTGCTGCACCTGATGGACCGCGAGCAGGCCGGGCGCGTGCGCCTGCCCTACTACCTGGACGAGGCGGCGGACATCGACGAGCGCAACCAGGCCGCGCTGCTGGAGACCAGCCTGCAACTGGGCTTCGTGCCGATCCTGGCGAGCGTGAAGCCGCAGGTTTCCGCACACGTGGCGATCGACCTGGAAGGCGGTAGCGGCCCGAACGGCATCTATATCGACGAAGCCGACTGGAAATACATCCGTCGCCGGGATGCCGCCGCCAGCGGCGAAACCCGCGCAGCCAGCGAGCCGGAGGAAACCGGCGAACCGGCGTGAAGCGTCTGCCACGGCCCTGCCTGACAGGGCCGTGGACTTTTCCGATAGGCCCGAAGCTCCCGCGAAGATATAATTGGTTACATTCGCATTTGTAACCCACGGGGAGAATCCATGCCTGTTCGACTTCTCAACCGTTTCCGCCACGCCGCCCTGGCGTGCCTGCTCGGTTCGCTTTCCCTCAATGCGGCGGCCGATCCCGTCACCCTTACCCTCTACAATGGCCAGCACGCCGCCACCGGTATCGCCATCGCCAAGGCCTTCCAGGACAAGACCGGCATCCAGGTGAAGATCCGCAAGGGCGGCGATGGCCAGCTCGCCAGCCAGATCACCGAGGAAGGCGCGCGCTCGCCGGCCGACGTGCTCTACACCGAGGAATCGCCACCGTTGATCCGCCTGGCCAGCGCCGGCCTGCTGGCCAAGCTGGAGCCAGAGACCCTGGCCCTGGTCGAGCCGGAGCACGCCGGCGGCAACGGCGACTGGATCGGCATCACCGCCCGCACCCGGGTACTGGCCTACAACCCGAAGAAGATCGACGAGAAGGATCTGCCGAAGAGCCTGATGGATCTTTCCGATCCGTCCTGGTCCGGCCGTTTCGGCTTCGTGCCCACCAGTGGCGCCTTCCTCGAACAGGTCGCCGCAGTGATCAAGCTCAAGGGCCAGGAGGAAGCCGAGGATTGGCTGACCGGCCTGAAGGCCTTCGGCTCGATCTACACCAACAACGTCACCGCCATGAAAGCCGTGGAGAACGGCGAGGTCGACATGGCGCTGATCAACAACTACTACTGGTACACCCTGAAGAAGGAAAAGGGCGAGTTGAACTCGCGCCTGCACTACTTCGGCAACCAGGACCCGGGCGCGCTGGTCACCGTCTCCGGCGCCGCAGTGCTCAAGTCCAGCAAGCACCCCAGGGAAGCCCAGCAGTTCGTCGCCTTCATGCTCAGCGAGGAAGGCCAGAAGGCGATCCTCAGCCAGTCCGCCGAGTACCCGATGCGCAAGGGGATGCAGGCCGATCCGGCGCTGAAGCCGTTCGCCGAACTGGACCCACCGAAACTGACCCCGGCCGACCTGGGTGAGGCCAGCGAGGCCCTCAGCCTCGAACGCGACGTTGGCCTGAATTGATCGGCGCCGCCTCCACGCCCGTGCGCCTGCGCACGGGCTCGCGCCGGCGAACGCCATTCTGGCTGTTCCTGCCGGTCCTGCTCCTCGCCCTGCTGGCCAGCCTGCCGCTGCTCTACGTCGCGGCCAAGGCCTGGGACGCCGGCTGGCACAGCGCCTGGCAACTGCTCTGGCGCCCCTACGTATTCCGCTTGCTGGGCAACACCCTGTGGCTGATGTTCGGCGTGACCCTGCTCAGCGCCCTGCTCGGCCTGACCCTGGCCTGGTGCGTCGAGCGCAGCGACCTGCCGGCACGGCGCTTCTGGAACGTGGTGCTGTGCCTGCCGTTCGCCATCCCCGCCTTCGTCAGCAGTTTCACCTGGGTTTCGCTGAGCCCGATGTACGAAGGCCTCGGCGGCGCCATCCTGGTCATGACCATGTCCAAGTATCCGCTGGTCTACCTGCCGGTAGCGGCGACCCTGCGCGGCATCGATCCTTCCCTGGAGGAGTCGGCGCGGATGCTCGGTCTGTCACGGCGCCAGGTGTTCCTGCGGGTCACCCTGCCGCTGCTGCGCCCGACCCTGGCCGCCACCGGGCTACTGGTGGCGCTGCACATGCTGGTGGAGTTCGGCGCGTTGTCGATCCTGCGCTACCAGACCTTCACCACAGCCATCTACCAGGAATTCGAACTGGAGTTCAGCAACGCCACCGCGGCGATGCTCTCCTCGGTACTCCTGGCGCTGTGCTTCCTGCTGCTCTGGCTGGAGTTGCGCATGCGCGGCCGCAGCCGCCTGGTACGCACCGGCCAGGGCAGCGCGCGGCGGGCCGAACGGGTCCGCCTGGGGTTCGGCAAGTGGCCGCTCCAGGCGCTGCTGGCGACGCTGGTGCTGATCGGTACCGGTATCCCCCTGGTGATGCTCGGTTATTGGCTGTACGAAGGTTCCTCGGCCAGCTTCCCGCTGATGGAAATCGCCTCGACCCTGCTTTCCTCCCTGTCGCTGGCCTTCGGCGGGGCGCTGCTCAGTTGCTTGCTGGCGCTGCCGGTAAGCATCCTGGTGGTGCGCTACCCCGGCGCCCTGGCGCGCTGGACCCAGCGCCTGCCGTACCTGCTGCAAGCGTTACCGGGACTGGTGATCGCCCTCTCGCTGGTGTACTTCTCGCTGCACTACCTGCCAGCCACCTACCAGACCACCGGCTTGCTGCTGGTCGCCTATGCCCTGCTGTTCATGCCGCTGACCCAGGCACCGATCCGCGTGGCCCTGGAAAAGGCCTCGCCGCAGTTGGAGGAAGCCGCCCGCACCCTCGGCCAGACGCCCTTGATGGCCTTCCTGCGGATCACCCTGCCGATCATCTCGCCAGCCATCGGCGCCGGCTTCGTGCTGGTGTTCCTCGACACCATGAAGGAACTGACCGCCACCCTGGTGCTAGGCCCCACCGGGCTGTCGACCCTGGCCACCTCGGTCTGGGTGCACACCGCCAACCTGGAGTACGCTGCCGCCGCACCCTACGCCGCGCTGCTGATCCTGATCTCCGGCTTGCCGGTGTACCTGCTGACCACCCGGGCGCATCTCAGCACTCACTGACACCCACTCCCCAGCAGGCATGCATGAACGAAAACGCCGCTTACCCAGGTAAGCGGCGTTTCTTTTTGCCGGTCCGACAATCAGCGGTGGGCGGTTTCCTTCAGAGGAATCTTCGGCGCCCACTCCAACCATTCGTCATTGGCCGAATCGAACAGGGCGAAGGTCTGCCCCGGCTTGGCGGGCTCGCCCATCTGCGCATTGTTCGGGGTGGCGAAGGCAATGCCGCCCTCCATCAGCGCCTCCATCGACTCGGTGCGTAGCGACAGGCCTTTGAACAGGCTGGCGTCGACGCCGAAGCCGCTGGCATTCCAGAAACGGCTGCCGGTACGCACCAGCGGTACGTAGCGCGGTTCGATGAGGATGCCGATCAGCACCCGGTCGGCCTGTTCGCCCAAGGCCAGGTCGACGACCTTGCCCACCGGGATCTGCCGGTAGGTCACCAGGTTGCCCGGCTTGATCGAGCCCTTGCGCGGCGCACTGAGGGTCAGCCGCAGGCCGCTTTCCCGGCCCAGCAGGTTGGGCGCTTCGGCGAGAGTCTGGAAGCGTGCCTGGCGCTCGCCCGGCGTGCTCGACGGCAGCGCCTCGATGTAGGGGCCGCTGACCAGGGTTCCGAGGTTCTCGGTACGCAGCAGGCCGAGCGCCGGACGCACCACCCAGAAGCGGGTTCCGCTGCGGGCGACGCGCTCGCCGGCGGAAGTCAGGCGGGCCTTCATCAGTACCCCGGAGAGATCCGGGTTCAGCTCGACGCTTTCGATCTTGCCGATGTCCAGGCCCTTGAAGCGGATCGGCGTGCCTTCGCGCAGGCCGTCGGCATTGTCGATGCTCAGCTGGATTTCCACGCCACGGGCCATCGCCGCCTCCTCGCTGTCGAAGAGGGTGAAGCGCCGCACCTTGGTCACGGTCGGCGCCTTCGGATCGAGGGTGTCGAAGGAGATCCCGCCGGTGATCAGGGTCTGTAGCGACTCGCTCTTCACCTGCACGCCGCTGAGGTTGCCGGTCAGGGTGATCCCGCTGGAGTTCCAGAAGCGCGTCGAGGTATTCACCAGGTGCGCGTACTCCGGCTCGATGTGCACACCCACCACCACTCGCTGGCGGTCGCGCGATAGCTGGTAGCTCTGCACGCTGCCGACGCGAACCTGGCGGTAGAGGATCGGCGCGCCGATATCGATCGAGCCGAGCTTGTCGCTGGTCAGCACCAGGTGCAGGCCGGGCGCGTCGGTGTTCAGCGGCGGCGCTTTCGGGCGGATGGTGAACTCGCGACTCGGCGCGCCGCTCTTGGCGAAGCGCACGTCGATATAGTTACCTTTCACCAGGGCCTCGAGGCCGGTGATGCCGGCCAGGGAGATGCTTGGCTTGACGGTCCAGAATTCGGTGCCTTCCAGCAGCATGTCCTCGACCCGCGGATCCATCGCCAGGTCGGCAGTGGCGCTGCTGTAGTCCTTGCCCATGTCGATCGACTTGACCAGGCCGACCTGCACGCCGTTGAACATCACCGGGGTGCGGCCCGGATCGATACCACTGACGTCGTTCATCTTCAGCTTCACGCGCAGACCGGCCTGGGCCGCGTCGTAGTCGTCGTACAGGCGGAACGGCTTGCTCGGGTCGGTCGGCGGGCTGTCGGTGCGGTTCTCCGGGGTAGAGAAGGCGATACCGCCGGCGACCAGGGTCAGCAGCGACTCGCTGTGCACCTTGAAGCCGGACAGGCCGCCGGAAATGGAGATGCCGCTGGCGTTCCAGAATCGCGTGTGCTTGCGCACCAGGTCGGCGTAGGCCGGCTCGATGTGCACCTTGATCTCGATGGTCCTCTGGTCATCGCCCAGTTGGAAGCTCTTCACCTGGCCGACCTGGATCTGCCGGTAGAACACCGGGCTGCCCTGCTCCAGGGAGCCCAGGCGATCGGCCTTGAGGGTCAGGTGCAGGCCGGGCAGCTTGTCGGAAAGGGGTGGCGGCTCCTTCAACGCGGTGAAGTAGCGTTCTTCCTTCTCGCCCTTCACCGGATCGACCGCGATGTAGACGCCGGAGACCAGGGTTTCCAGGCCGGTGACGCCAGCCAGGGAAACCCGCGGCTTGACCAGCCAGAAGCGGGTGTCCTTGCTCAGATATTCCTGGGCTTCCTTCTTGATCTCGATGGTCGCGACCACGCCCTTGATGTCCTTGCTGACATGCAGGTCGGTCACCTTGCCCACCGAGATGCCCTTGTACAGCACCTCGGTCTTGTTGGCCTGGATCCCGTCGCCGCTCTCGAAGCGAACCTGGATGTCCACGCCAGCCTGGTCGAAGGCACGCCACGCCAGCCAGGCACCGATGGCCAGGGCCACCAGCGGCAGCACCCAGATCGCCGACCAGTTCGAGGTCTTGTGTTTCTTCGGACTTGGCAGATCACTCATTCTCGTCATCCAGATTGGTGTTGTCCCAGATCAGCCGGGGGTCGAACGTCACGGCGGCGAGCATGGTGAGCACCACCACGCTGGCGAAGGCGGCGGCGCCGAGGTTGGCCTCGATGCTCGCCAGGTTGCCGAAATTCACCAGCGCCACAAGGATGGCGATGACGAAGATATCGAGCATCGACCAGCGCCCGATCCATTCGATGAAGCGATACATCAGGATACGCTGGCGGGCCGACATCGGCTGGTGCCGCTGTACCGAATAGAGCAGCAGGGCGATGCCCACCAGCTTGAAAGTAGGAACCAGGATACTGGCGACGAACACCACCATGGCGATGGGGAACATGTCGGCATGCACCAGTTCGACCACGCCCTCCATGATGGTGGCGGGCATTCCGCTGCCGAAGAGGTTGACCGTCATGATCGGCAGCAGGTTGGCGGGTATGTAGAGGATCGCCGCGGTGATCAGCAACGCCCAGGTGCGCGTGAGGCTGTTTGGGCGCCGGGCGTGCAGCACCGCACCGCAGCGACTGCAACGCGAATGCTCGTCCCCGTCGGCGCGATTCAACTGGTGGCACTCGCCGCACACCAGAATTCCGGCATCAAGCGCGCGCATCGTCGTCCTCGCCGCCCAGCGCTTCCCATACCTGGTGCGGCGACATGGTGACCTCCAGCCAGACCTGGGTGAACAGCAGCGCCACGAAACAGGCCAGGCCGACGCCCAGGCTGAGGTCGGCCATGTCGATCAGCTTGACGATGGAAACCAGGATGCCCATGAGGTAGACCTCGAGCATCCCCCACTCGCGCAGATGGTGATAGCCACGGTAGAGCAGCATGCCGATGTGACGGGCGATACCGAAACGCACGCTGATCATCACCAGCAACTGGCAGAGCAACTTGACCAACGGGATCACCATGCTGCACAGGAATACCAGGATGGCGACGCCCTGCATGCCACTGTCGTAAAGACCGAGCACTCCCGTCCAGACCGTATCGCTGCGGGTCTGGCCGAGCAGGCTGAGATTCATGATCGGCAGGAAATTGGCTGGGATATAGAGGAAGAGCGCCGTCAGAACCAGCGCGAAGCAACGGCGTTTCCATTGATGGCGATGCGCGGCCAACTCGAAACCGCAGCGCGGACAATTGGCTTTCTCGCCCGGTCCCAGGGGTTCCCGGCGCATCAACAGATCACACTCATGGCAAGCAACCAGTTCTTCCAGGGGAAGATCCTGCAGGCCACGGACATCGGTATCGGACATGAATGAGCTCGGCTGGATTTGTCGGCTATTGTAGACGAGCGCACAGTGCAAATCGCGTCTCCCATGCCCTCGGAAGTACGCCGCCCGGCAGCTCTCGAAGTTTTTCGATTATCGTCCGCAGCGCTGCTGGCTTGCC